>CAJJBP010000010.1 GCA_905182425.1 uncultured Planktomarina sp.
CAAAGTGGTCCTGCGGCTAGGTTTCTGCAGGCACCAAACCAATTTTTATATAATAATTACAGATACTTAAATGTTGATTTGTGGTGCCCAGAAGAGGACGTCGAACTTTGTATATTTCCATTTAATTACAGATACTTAATTTTGATTTTAAATTGAAAAGCGGTCCCAAAAGCGGTCCTCTTAGATCTGGAGGAGAACCAAGTGCTTCACACACCAATTATAAGCTGAACCGTGCCGCTGCCTTGCTGAGTGGCGTCAATTATTGAGCGCATAGATTTAGACTGTGCCAGCAATTTGATGCGAGTTCTTATTTGTCTGACTGCACCCCCCAAGCAATTTTTGACCAAACTAGCTCATGTGCAAAATATGAGACGAAGCCAGCGATCGATCCTGCGATGGCTATCGCCCCACTTGCTGCAACAGAGCCAGTGTAAAGAAAACTGATCAGCATCATTGTGAAGAACCCAGCTACTTGCCAAGTTACAGCTTTCGTTAAGAGCCTAATTTTGCTGTCCATCAATTGACCTCGACGTGGAGTATTATGTTTCCATCAAACTATCGCGGATACAGGCATGTGGACATTGGGTATATTTGCTGCTTAAATTCTTTTATGCAGATTTAAATCTATAAAGTGAAAAAAGATGGACAAACGAAGACGAGCTAGCCTGTTTCGAGAGCGCCTCATGGAAGTGATGTCTATGAAAGGTATGACAAAAAGTGGGTTGTCTAGGGCAGCCAATGTGGATCGTTCTACTATCGGCCAGCTTCTCAAGAACGACCACCCGCGCCTCCCAAACGCTCAGTTAGCTGCGGATGCCGCAAATGCTTTGGGTGTCAGCACCGACTGGTTGCTTGGGCTGACAAATCGACCTGAGACTCCGGGCGATATTGTCGCCGCCGCACTCTCATTGAGTCCAGCCGAACGCACTTCGGCTGATGAACAACTTCTTGAATGGCATCATGAGGCCGCTGGGTACAAAGTTCGTCATGTCCCAGCCACATTACCGGATATTTTGAAAACCAAACGAATGCTGGATTGGGAGTACGCATCTGTAAGAGAACGTCGGTTGCCTGAGGCATTCAGCGCGATGCAGGATCAACTGCAATGGCTTTCATCGGGAGTTTCAGACTATGAAATAGCTGTTCCAGTACACGAAATCGAGTCATGTGCAGCTGGAACGGCATATTATAAGGGTGTTGAAGAAAGCGTGCGATATGAGCAGCTCGGTTTCATCGCCGATCAATGCGACGAGATGTTTCCAAGACTACGCATATTCCTATTTGACGCGCATAGAGTATTTAGCTCTCCAGTCACTATTTTTGGCCCAAACTTGGCTGTAGTTTATGTTGGGCAATGTTATCTAGCATTTCGTGAGGTTGAACGTGTAAAATCTCTCTCAAGTCACTTTGATTGGCTAGTCAGAGAGGCTGTCGTCGACGCAAGGAATGTCTCAACCCATATTCGTTCACTGATTAAACGGTAATAAAGGCTCTGTCAGATTAAACTTGCTTGAAGCGGGCAGGGCTAATTAGTAGCGTCTTTGGATGACAAAAAACTCTCCATTTCACCACAAAATAACAAAGTGGTCAAGAAAGTGGTCCTACGGGTAGGTTCTGCAGGCACCAAACCAATTTTTATATAATAATTACAAATACTTAACTATGATTTGTGGTGCCCAGAAGAGGACGTCGAACTTTCTAGTATTTATATTTAATTACAGATACTTATTTTTGATTTGAAATTGAAAAGCGGTCCCGAAAGCGGTCCTGATTTATATGTCGGATCAGAGTTGAGATTTGTGGCTTGGTCCAAAACCGGACTTTCGTGGAGCCAATGCCTGAGGTCGGCTTTGCGGACAAAGCTACCAAAGGTAATCTACACCTGAAAGACCGCTTTGGAGGACATAGCCGTTGACCCAACACACCAAATTGAGGGCTACTCTGACGAAACTTCGGCAAGTATCAGAAGCAAACTAGAAGTCAGGCGAAGCTATCGCTGTCGTAAGCATATGCCGAAATTGCGCTCGGTACTCGTCGCTGCCCAATTCTGCAATTCCGTCCAAATGTAGGATTTTTTGGCCGACACTAAATCCCATCATCGCAGCAAAGAACAACGCGGCCTGCGACTTGCTGCCAATAATTTTCTCCAAGCCACTCTGCCAGTATTCATACTGAATTCTGGCGACAATTGCCCCGACATCACTATCGTTAGCATTGAGCAAGATCATTGAAATTGGTGAGGCCTCGGTCCCTTCTTTTGGCGCATTCGCGAACATTTCTACGAAGACGTTAACAAGACTATCTACTGACGAAAAATCATCCGGATCAATTTTCTTGAGTGTATCAAGCGTCGCCTCGAACAACCCTAACTTTGATCCAAAATACCGCGCAATCAATGCAACGTCCACGCCAGCCGCTTTTGCGACCTCACGCACCGATACATTCGAATAGCCTTTGGACCAAAATAACCTGCGCGCATGTGTTTGCAGAAGGTCTCGTGTGTCTTGTCCCTTTTTCATGTTCCCAATTTAGATTTGAAAACTTTAACTGTCAACAAGTGTTGACAAGTGGTTTTGCTGGCCTTAGTAGTAGTAAGTCAACGGTCATTGACATCAGTTGTTGACGTACAGTATGCACTACGAAAGCGAATATTACATGACAAACACGGCACTCGTCACTGGCGCTTCATCTGGAATAGGGGTCGAATTCGCAAGGTATCACGCGTCTAAAGGTGGAGACCTAATTATCACCGCAAGACGCGAAGCCGAATTGCAAAGACTCAAGTCAGAGCTCGAAACCAAGCATGGCGTCACTGTCCATGTTGTTGCATTGGACCTTGGGGCGAGCGGTGGGGCAGAGGCGCTACACAAAGCGGTGCAAGAAACAGGTGAAATCGTCAAGGTTCTGATCAACAACGCTGGATTTGGTGGACACGGCGTTCATATTGAGCGCCAGCTGAGCAAAGAACAGGCAATGATTGATCTCAACATTAAAGCCGTCGTGTCACTGACGCATATGATCGGCAATGACATGGTCAAATCTGGTGGAGGCAAGATGCTGCACGTCAGTTCAACTGCCGGATTCATGCCGGGTCCCATGCAAGCGGTCTATTTCGCATCCAAGGCTTTCGTCACTTCATTTTCGCAAGCCATCGACCAAGAGCTTCGAGGACGCGGCGTCACTTCGACGGCACTTTGCCCCGGTGGAGTTGCTACAGAATTCTTGGAAACGGCTAACCTTGAACACACCCAAATGGGCAAAGCAAGCGGCAGCTTTGCGACTGCGGAATCCTGCGCAAAACATGGCTATGACGCGATGATGAAGGGAACATTAGTTACTGTAAATCAAAAATCATATTCCTTCTTTGTAAATTGGGTTTTTCCACTCATGTCGCGCCGCTGGGCATTGAAAATGATTGCGGATATGCAATCGGAAGGGTGAAGATATGAACTGGTTGGCCGACATTTCCAATGGTATTTGTTGACCAAAAGCTGGTTGGTGGTAGTAAAAATTTACGTGCATTGTTGAATGAAGATGGAGAACTGTAGCTCCATTTAGCAACAGCCTAATTACATATAGGCAAATCCATGAAATTTTAGACTATCCTGTACGAATATGTCATTGGCTATAGTTGATAAAAAATAACCAAAAGAGGTTTAATTTCACAGATGCCGGTATCAGTTTTGTGAGACAAAAATGACTGCAAAAAGAATGAAAATTTGGAAAAAGTTCAGTTTGTGGATAGTCTGTAGTCTTGGGCTGCTAGCTATCGTTGTAGCGGTTGTTGGCTGGAAGCTTAGCACACCCTTTACCACAAATCAGTGGGACCGTATCAAACAATCAAAGCAGTTTGATGGGAAGACTTTCATCAACACCGTACCAGAGGGTGGCGCTGGTGATGTCATTGATAGTCTTCGTCAATCAATGTTAGGCGATGAAGAACGTGTTCCAATTAGCATATTGCCCGTAGATGATATCAGCGCTGACATGTTCGAAAATGCCCCTAAGCCAGGACTGCGGATTGCCTGGCTGGGTCACGCGACTAGCATGGTGGAAATTGGTGGCAAGCGGATCATGTTTGACCCCGTGCTGAGCGAACGGGCTTCTCCATTCTCCTCTTTTGGGCCTAAACGTTTTCACCGCTCACCTATTCGCCTTGACCATATCAAGGGCATTGATGCGGTGTTCATTTCACACAATCACTATGACCATTTTGATAGAGTAACTATCCAACGACTGGCTGCTACAGGCACCCAAATTTTTGTTCCAGTTGGACTGAAATCAACACTTCAGTCATGGGGCGTATCAGATAATCAGATTAGCGAAGTGGATTGGTGGCAAGAAAGCACATTTTCTGGATTAACAATTGTCCCCACCCCGGCGCGCCATTATTCAAATCGCGGTTTATTTGATTTCAAAAAAACTCTGTGGGTATCTTGGTCTGTAATTAGCCCTGAACACCGTGTCTTCTTTAGTGGTGATTCTGGCTATTCTAGTGATTTTGCCAAGATAGGCGCCGCTTATGGTCCGTTTGATGCGACGTTGATCAAGATAGGTGCCTACGGACCAGGCGAATTCTGGCAGGATGTACACATGACGCCCGAAGAGTCGATGCAGACACATCTGGATCTAGGAGGCAAAGTCATGGTGCCAGTGCATTGGGCGACCTTCAACTTAGCTTATCATGATTGGCGTGAACCGATCCAAAGGGCAATCACGGCGGCGCAAGATAAAAGCATTCGTTTGGCAACCCCGCGCATAGGACAAATGTTCGAGCCAAACGAGCCATTGCCTAGATCAAAATGGTGGGAGCAGGTGAAGTAAGGGCTTTGTCAGAGTAAACTTACTTGAAGCGGGCAGGGCGACTTTGCAGCGTATTTGGATTACAAAACATTCCCCATCTCATCATAGATTGGCAAAGTGGTCCAGAAAGTGGTCCTGCGGCTAGGTTTTACAGGCACCAAACCAATTTTTATATAACAAATACAGATACTTAAATGTTATTTGTGGTGCCCAGAAGAGGACGTCGAACTTTCTATATTTTGTTTAATTACAGATACTTATTTTAGTTCCAAAATATAAAAGCGGTCCCGAAAGCGGTCCTGATTTGTGCGCCATATCAGGGTGACTTTGTGGCTTGTGGCTTGCTCCCAAAGCTGGACGGGTTGGCAGGTCTGCTTTCGGCCCAAACCGAACCTTCGTGATGGGTTTAGCTTACCAAACCGGTCCCTCGTTTAGCACGGTTGCCCGGCTAATGCAGCATCAACATCCTGGATAAGACAGATTATGGGACACATAGTTACCATTATCGTCACACTCTGGGTGAGTTAGAACTGAACAATCAGCTGAAGTTATTATTGACCGGACAACTACTTCGTTAACAGCGCCCCCAACAATTTCTTGAACTTCAACGGCCATTCTGGCCGAGTTACGTCGGAAGAACGCGGCTAAGTCATAACCTACTACATCTTTGAAGAATGCAAACGTTGATTTTGTAGGATCAGTCGAAAGCGTACCGGTAAGCACAAGCATTCCGTCAGCCCTATAACGGGGTCAGCACAGGCTGACTAACTTGGTTAGAAAAGACTGCAAATGCCGGAAGTAACCCATTCCGATACGCTTGAATACCGTAGCGAAGGTCAGCGTTTTGCCGTTTTGAATCAGCACTCTCCACGCCAAAAACGTGCCATAACATCTGCTCCAGCGTCGAGGGCTTTTTTAACATCTTTAGTTTCAGCTGTTTCCCACCAGCCTACACTTGTCCACATTTTCATTCTTCGTACTCCTACTCGAAGCAAAATTTCTCATCTTTGACGATTCAAGCGACTGTCATTACTTTTGGAAGTCCACCTGGATTTTAAGACGGGAGAACGACACTATGAGTTGTAAGCATTCCATTGGAATGCCTTGTGCTCTTTTAATGCCTTCAAATGTTCTTCATAAGTAAATTCCTCAAATGAAATTTCTTTTCCATCATAAAAATTATAAGCCTGAGCCAATGTAACGTGAAAATGGCTGGTCATTTGTGAGGTAAGCAGCATCGCCTTCGCGTTTAATTCCAGGATGCTCTTCCCTGCAATTTATTATCGAGCCATTGATGTCTCTAGGTTTGTCAATTGACCCTCTTTCATTTTCTTGACCAACAGCAGCACA
>CAJJBP010000011.1 GCA_905182425.1 uncultured Planktomarina sp.
GACGCTGGACAGGAATGGGAATTGCATTCTACGGGGTATATCATATTGCTGGTGAGCCACGCATCGCTAATGCCCTCTGGTCGGTTGGGCTGGTTATTGGCGGGGGCCTTACTTGGGCCACCGGACAAGCCATGGTCCGAAATCTAAAAAATATTTCAGGACTAACAGTGGCCTCATGGGTGGCCATTTTTGCCTGTCCTCAACTTTTCGTAATGTCAGCAATATTTGAATCTGGCCAAATCTCTGCAATACAGTCCGCCGGTTGGGTCGTTTGGAGTGCTGTTGCCTACCTTGGTTTGATTATGACCGCCTTAGGTTATTATATGTGGTACACGTTGATCCGGCGCGCTCCAGTAAGCGAAGCCGCCCCTTACCTCCTAACGCTACCACTATTCTCAATGCTAGGTGGCTGGTTTTTTTTGGGCGAAGCGACCTCCACCCAAACGTTGCTTGGCGGAATTATAATAATATCAGGGGTGGCTCTTATTGTGTTTGAACCATTAAAAAAGTTTATTGATACCTAAACTGCGCGCTCGACCATCATAGATTTTATGGCGGCAATGGATTTTGCAGGGTTCAAACCTTTAGGGCAAGTTTTTGTACAGTTCATAATAGTATGACACCGGTATAGCTTAAATGGATCGTCAAGATCATCCAGGCGCTCAGCTCGGTCGCCTCGTCACGGCTATCGGCGATCCAGCGGTAGGCCTGCAGCAATGCTGCTGGGCCGAGATAGCGGTCGCCATTCCACCAGTAACTGCGGGACAGGACGTCTGGACAAGCTGCGACACATTACACATTCCCACATGACCATCCAGGCGGGCGCGTTCTGCCGAGCTGCAATAGATTGTCAGCCATTCCTTCGCGGGACGTTTGTCAGTCTTCGTCTCCAGCCACGGCATTATTGATGCATGTTGCGCATAAAAATGCGTCAAATCAGGGATCAAATCTTTGACCACGGGCATGTGCGGCAATGGATAAATCTTAACATCACCTTTAACTTCATCCATGCCGTAGATGCAGGCAAGTGTATTAACTCCACCAATGTTCATAGCACAGGACCCGCACACTGCCTTCACGGCACGAGCGTCGGAACGTCAGGGTCGTGATCTATTTCAGTTCTTGATTTTGAGCAGACGCATCTAGGACCATCGGACCGCACACTTGTCCAGATCTCAGTTCAAAGTAAGTGTCGAGACTTGCGGGGTTATTGCCGCTCGTCTGGGTTCCAAGCGATAAACCTTGAAAGTTCGCAAATTTCTTGCACCTTCAGGTTTTGGCCAGACCTTGCCCCGCGTGATGCGAGAATTCTTGGGAAGAGTTAGTTGAACCATATTATTTCTCCACGTAAACCACTCAGGGGCATTTTTCAGCCTGTTATTTTAATTAATAAAAAATAAATGACTGTTTCTATGTTAATATCAACCGGCCAATTCTCTATTAAGGCAAATGAGAACGTCTGGCCGCTGGATAATCTCATTTACCAAGTGAACGATTGCAGTATCTAGCTCGCCTGGATCACCGTCGGCTATGATAATGACTTCATTGATATTTGAAGCCAAAATAATACACTCAGCCAATACAAGCCCCTGTGCCCCTGGCACCTGTTGTTGAGCTAAAGGCTTCAACACTTCAACGGCTGACTGCTGTTGGCTCGACAAATCTGCTGAGGACGCGCTCGATACGAAAAAAACAATAACGAATTTCAAAAAGACACGCAGTACGCTCATTAGAACGTCCTTTTTTTTGGAGCAATTTGATCCATCGAAATTCCACCTGCATCCTCACTGCTCAAAGGAGTTGTAATGACGGGACGATGACTAAGCTTTACTTTATTACCATCAACGCGCGCAATCGTGTGAACACGCCACTTTACGTCATCACGATCAGGGAAATCCTCATGCGCATGCGCACCACGACTTTCCTTACGCGCCGCAGCCACAATCGTCGCCAAAGCATTGGGCATCAAATTTTAACTCGAGCGTTTCCATCAGGTCGCTGTTCCAAACCAATGAGCGGTCAGTGACGCTGATGTCGGACCATTTGGCCGCAACTTCAGTCCATCTTCGCCTTACCCTCAGCCAATGTGTCGCTTGCGCGGAACACGCCGCATGCGTCTTTTTGCATGGTTTGTTGCATTTCAAGGCGCAGCTCGGCTGTTGGTACATCCCTTGGCGTGAGCGGATCCATCAAACCGCTCAGAAAGCCTGTCATCGAAGCAGATTGTAGATTGGCGCACTGCGCTTTCTGGATCACAACCTTAGCCAGCGCGGATCGCCGCCGCGCGACCAAACACCACCAATCAATCAACGAGTTTGAGCCAAGACGATTGGCGCCGTGTACAGATGCACACCCTGCCTCGCCCACCGCCATCAGGCCGGGTGACATCCGCGTCTGGGTTTGCCGCAGTCGGGTCCAAAACTTCCCCCCAATAATTGGTCGGAATGCCGCCCATATTATAGTGCACGGTCGGCAAAACCGGAATTGGCTCTTTGGTCACGTCAACGCCTGCAAAGACCCGTGCAGATTCGGAAATGCCCGGCAGGCGTCAGCCAAAGCTTCTGGCTGGCAGATGGCTAAGGTTCAGGTGAATGTGATCGCCATCTGGCCCCAACGCCACGACCTTCGCGAATTTCCATCGTCATACAGCGAGATACATAATCTCTCGGTGCAAGATCTTTATAGTTGGGAGCATAACGCTCCATAAAACGCTCACCTTCAGAGTTGGTCAAGATACCCGCCCTCGCCGCGGGCCCCCTCGGTGATCAAGCAACCGGCGCCATAGATACCGGTCGGGTGGAATTGAACGAATTCCATATCTTGAAGCGGCAAGCCAGCGCGCGCCACCATACCGCCACCATCGCCAGTGCATGTATGAGCTGAGGTTGGCAGCTAAATAAGCCCGGCCATAGCCACCAGTTGCCAAGAACCACATTTTTCCGCTAAACAGGTGCATCGTGCCGTCATCCAGTTTCCAGCACAACACCCTGACAGACGCCATCTTCGGACATCACCAGATCGATGGCGAAATATTCGATGTAGAATTCCGCATTATTTTTCAGAGACTGTCCATAAAGCGTATGCAAAATCGCGTGGCCGGTTCGGTCTGCAGCAGCACAGGTCCGCTTGTACTGGGGGGCCTTCGCCAAACTCAGTTGTGTGGCCACCGAAGGGCCGCTGATAGATTTTACCTTCTTCGGTGCGCGAGAATGGCACACCGTAATGCTCAAGCTCGTAAACCGCCTTGGGGGCTTCGCGGGCAAGGTATTCCATCGCATCCGTATCACCCAAGCCAGTCAGAACCTTTGACGGTGTCATACATGTGCCACTGCCAGTTGTCAGGACCCATGTTAGATAGGGATGCCGCGATGCCGCCTTGGGCCGCAACAGTGTGAGAACGTGTAGGGAAAACTTTGGTTACGCAAGCCGTGCGCAAACCTTGTTCTGCCATGCCCAGTGTCGCGCGCAAACCTGCGCCACCGGCACCAACAACAACCACGTCATATTCGTGGGTTTCATATTCATAAGCAGCCATTTTCAGGTCTCCCTTAATCGATTAAAGCGCGATGCGTGCGATGGCGAAAACGGTGATGGCTATAATGACGTAGGAGACGCAGGTCATTATGACAATCCAAATTTTCCGAGCCAAACCGTGCACATAATCGTCAATTAGAACGATGACACCACTTTTAAAGTGCAACATTCCAACAGTAAGGGTGAGTAAACAAACAAGTGCGGGAAACGGTTTGGCCAGTGATAGTGAAACTGTGGCATAATCCTGGCTAAACAACGGACCAATCATAAAAATAAATAAGGGCACAAGTGCTAACAATGCCACAGAGGAGATAGTCATACCCCAAAAATTGCCAGTGCCTGTTTTAGCAGCCCCCATGCCTGCGGCACGCTTGCGATCAGTTAGAAACGACATTTAAAGCCTCCTTACATAAACCAAATTGTTGCAGCAGTGAGAAAAAGTGACCCAAATATCATTGTCCAGCCCATCTTCTCAGCCACGCCAATATCAAAACCACGCCCCGTATCCCAGATCAAATGGCGTAAACCGCCAAGCGAGTGGTACCAAAGAGCCCAGAGAGAAAGTGTCATTACGATATCGCCGAACCAGCTTGTAATTACAGAACTGGCAAATGCAAAAGGTAATGGACCTGTTGCAGCGGCAAGAAGCCACCAAACGACCAGTAAGGTAGAAATTAGAAGTGCGTTACCGGTAATCCTGATAAAAATCGAAGAAATTGACGTCAGTTGGGGACGATAAATGGTTAAATGAGGAGATAATGGACGTTTACCGCGATTCACATCAGCCATATTGTTAACCTTTCTAACGGCGACTTAATCTTAGTGCCAACCATGCCACGTCAGCTGACTAAATGCCAACTCCCAAAACTCTACTTTGTCCACGTTTATTTGTCACAATGTAATTAAAAATGTTTTGTGATCACAGGCTGGTTAGCTTAACCAATCAGATCTAATTAAGTATCTTATTTTGGGATAAACACCCAATAATCCAAATCGAGAAGTACGTCATCGTGATAACGACCGTCCTCTGTTTTCAGAACTCCAGCTTCGCCCTTTGTAGCCACAAGCCGTAATCTAAGTGCACCCACACTAGGTTCGGACGTGTCAGCACAATCCACTACTTCGCTCCACGCGTAAATGGTGTCACCAGCAAAACATGGGTTTACATGTGCCCCTGAATTGATCGCTACAATCATTTGTGCATTACCAAGACCATTAAACGATAAAGCCCTTGCCATGGACATTACATGACCACCATAAATTAAACGCACGCCATCTGGTCGCGCCTGCGTGTTAAAGTGCACTTTTGCAGTATTCTGCCACATTCTTGTGGCCATCATATGCTCTGCTTCAGAAACAGTTACGCCATCGACATGATCAATAATTTCGCCAATAGTATAATCTTCAAAAATATAAGAACTTCCTGATAAATCAAAATTATAGGAATTAAAATTAAACCCATTTGGAAGTACTAAATCTTTACTTGAAACAACATTCTTTAATTTTGGAATTACAGCTTTAGGCGCTGGAGTTACAAAGTCTCTTTTTCTTACCATTACCCATCGAACAAATTCGATAACCTTCTTCTTCGATTGATTGAAGCCTTCAGTACGCACCCATACAATTCCCGTCTTTCCATTTGAGTTTTGCTTCAAACCAATAATAGTTGACCGCGAATTTAATGTATCTCCAGGGTAAACAGGTAAAATCCACTGCGCCTCAGCATAGCCCAGATTTGCAATGGCATTGAGTGAAATATCCGGAACGGACTTTCCAAATATGACATGGAATGCCGCAAGATCGTCAATTGGGCTTGAAGGTAGCCCGCAACTTTGTGCAAAAACATCTGAGGAAAAAAGTGCATGTCTCGACGGATAAAGCGCATGGTATAATGCCCTCTCTCCGGTACCAATTGTCCGAGGTACAGCGTGGTTCACCACTTGACCAACGCTATAATCTTCAAAAAACAAACCAGGATTTGTTTTCATTAATGCTCTCCAAGGTTCATGATTGGTTGGTATGTGTCCCGAACATCTTTTATTATAACCGGTCCATAGTGCATAACCCCAACAGTCGCATCATGTGAATAGGATGGGCAACCAGCTAACTCCCAGCCATTTGACAAAGCTTTGGTTACCTTGTCACAAACCTCGGAGGCGTCATCACATGTCAGAAAACGGTAAATTTTTAAAAAAAAGATTCCCATAATTGGATTATGTCTCGGCCAAGTGCGAACAAAACCAATAACCCGCAACATCATGACGTACCGTCCAATACCGAAATAGCTTCCATTTTCGCCAGTGTGGCATACGCCGTTTCAACGTGCAAATTCTCAACAATATTACCATCCACGACTGCAACACCCAAGCCTTGTTTGGTAGCTTCTGCAAATGCTGAAATCTGCCTTTTTGCCAAATCAACCTCATCGGGTGATGGTCCGAATATAGAATTTGCAAGAGCAACCTGCGCGGGATGAATCAATGTTTTGCCATCAAACCCCATATCACGACCTTGACTGGCTTCTCGCCGCAAACCCTCATCATCCTTGAAAGCATTATAGACCCCGTCAATAGCCACAATTCCGGCCGCTTTAGCTGCCAAGACACACGTGTTCAGCGCCATGAGGAGTGGAGTTCTAAGAGGATCAAAGCGGGAGTTTAGTTCCTTTCCCAAATCATTAGTTCCAACAATCAAGCCACCCATGCGTGCCGAATCTGCAATTTCCGCCGCATTGATAATGCCACGTGGAGTTTCTATCATTGCCCAAATCATTGTTTCTTTGTAACCATCATAAGCGTCCATCAAATCGCTTAAAGCCAAGATGTCAGCCGCACTATTCACTTTGGGTAGCAACAATGCCTCAGGTTTGATCTGCGCAAAGGCGGCAAGATCGTCTATTCCCCATTCAGTAGCAATATCGTTTATCCGTACGATTTGAGCACGCGCTCCGTAACCACCGTCACGAAGATGCTCTAAGAGCGTTGCGCGTGCCGAACTTTTTTCCGTAACGGCAACCGCATCTTCCAAATCAAATATTATTGCATCAACAGATATCTCTCGCGCTTTTTGAAGAGCGCGCGCTCGCCCGCCAGGAATATATAGAACGGACCTGTAAGGGCGGAAAATCATGAGTTCCTCGCAATTAAAGTTAACTTCAACTGCCATGCTTGGCATCTGAAATACAAGAGTTTTATAAGACGGAATACACTAATGGTTATAACTCTAATAAAACAAAAATTTATCCGCTCAAGCCATCCCACAGTAACTTTATACCTATAATCAATAGCATGGCATAGGTTAGAATAAAAAATAATTTCTCTGGTACCAAAAAATGAGCTCTTACCCCAACAAACGCTCCAACCAATATAAAGGGCGCTAAAATTGCATCAATCCACAAAGTCTCAAGAGTAAACATTCCTAGAAACGCATAAGGAACAAATTTAAAAATATTAATAATTGTGAAAATTAATACCGTGCTGGAGTGATATGTCGTCTTGTCCATCTCTTGTGCCAAGAGATAGACAGCTACAGGTGGTCCCCCCGCATGGCTGATAAAGCTTGTGAAGCCTGCAATAGCACCTACCAACCCTCCAATTCTCGTAGACAGCTTCCGCGGTGTGGATGAGAAAAATCCCACGATTTGCAGAACCTGATAGGATACAAAAGCAAGCGAGATTAAACCCAGTAAAACCCGCAATAAATCCGCATCCGCGCTACGGTACAAAAATACACCCAAACCAACTCCAGGTAGACTTCCTAAGACAATCGGCTTTGCTGTAGGCCATGACCACTTATTCCAAAATGGGGGTAGTGCTACCACATCAGCCAGCATAAAAAGAGGCAACGTTATCCCCAAGGCGACAGCTGGATCCATTAATATAGACAACAAAGACGCGCCTGCAAAACTCGCACCGGAACCGAACCCAGCCTTTGATATACCAGAGAAAACCATTGCAGCAGCAGCTATTATAAAAAAGGAAAAATCGTATTCCATATATAAAATTGCCTTTTTTACATTAGATATAGTAAGTTAAGTTTGGGTCACAAGCTAATAATTACAAATTCTTTTTCAAATGTTTTAGCAACTTTAATAACCTCACTTGGCATGCCGACATTTCAGGTGTATCCATTCAAAAAAAGTATTACTAAAGGAAATATTCGATGAAACGTCCCAAAATAGCTCTCATCGGCTCAGGCATGATCGGCGGCACTTTGGCCCATTTGGCTGCTCTAAAAGAACTCGGCGATATAGTGATGTTCGACATCTCAGAAGGCCTGCCGGAAGGCAAAGCTTTAGGACTTAGCACAATCAGGTCCATCCGAAGGTTTTGACGCAGCACTCTCAGGAACACAGTCATATGCAGACATCGCTGACGCTGACGTTTGCATCGTTACTGCTGGAGTTCCGCGCAAGCCAGGTATGAGCCGTGACGATCTTTTAGGCATAAATTTAAAAGTAATGAAATCTGTTGGTCGAAGGCATCCAGATGCACGCGCCCAACGCTTTCGTTATTTGTATCACAAATCCACTTGATGCAATGGTTTGGGCTCTGCGCGAATTTTCAGGCCTACCACACAAGATGGTTTGCGGTATGGCAGGCGTGCTCGACAGCGCACGGTTTAGACACTTTTTAAGCCTGGAATTCAATGTATCAATGCGCGATGTAACAGCATTTGTTTTGGGTGGCCACGGCGATACGATGGTTCCGTTGGCACGTTATTCTACCGTTGGCGGCATTCCATTGCCGGATCTCGTGAGCATGGGATGGACAACACAAGAGAAGCTGGATGCAATCATCCAACGCACACGTGACGGTGGCGCCGAAATTGTTGACCTGTTAAAAACTGGCTCTGCATATTACGCACCCGCAACATCAGCAATTGAGATGGCAGAAGCCTTCCTGAAAGACCAAAAACGCGTTTTGCCCTGCGCAGCTTATGTGGACGGCGCTCTTGGGTTGACGGGAATGTATGTTGGGGTTCCAACAGTAATCGGTGCGGGAGGTGTTGAGCGGGTTATCGACATTCAAATGAATGTCAACGAACAAGCTATGTTTACTAAATCTGTTGATGCTGTAAAAGGCCTAGTCGCGCGCCTGTATCAAAATAGACGGTAGCCTCGCGAAATAATGACGGTATTTAATAGAAAAGGTCAATATTTTGAAAAACTCTTACCGGATTTAGTAAAGACATTTTATAAATAATATTTAAATACCTATACTTAATAAGCGTCCAAGAAGACGCGACGGACGGTTTCTTCACGCTTTAAGCCACTGGCTACAAGTTATGCATCTGTCATTCCTGATAGAGGTTCTACCTTCAGGACACGGGTTTTGAAAGTTGAGATTGAAACAATAAAATTAATAAAAGCATTTGCGACGCGCTCACAACAGTCAATAAAACGGTATTTTAACAACACCTCACTCATAACAGCCATTTGGATGTGCCTCTAAAGCGTGTGTTCTTTTGGCTTGTTTAATACAACTAACATTTACGAATTCCCGCTATGCATAAAATGCATAGCAACCTTTTCTTAATTGCATCCAAAAGCACAGCTTTTAATCTTCTCTGTCTTTCTCAAAATGCACGTCAGCCATCTTCTTCAAAGCCTTGAAAACCCTGACGCCAAAAAGACCAATGACTCCACCTAAAATAACGGAGAATGCAGGTGCTCGTAACCCAGACATGAAAGAAAGTATGACAACTGCCAAAAGCAAGACGGCTAATGCGACAATCAAATACTCTTCATCCTTTAAAGCCAATGCCTCTAAACGTCCTACAACCAAATTACGAACGCTGGGTTCGACATATGGAGCTAAAAACCCAGCCACTAGAGAAAGAACAAAGATAAACATAAAACCAAACTCCTATTGGCAAAGATCCACTTCAGAATATGGGCAACATGAGGACTAGTCTAACGGTATTCAAGTACGTATGGGCACAAAATATGAATGAACACATTTGTATCTCAGCCAAAAGTGAGCAAGCAACACAAATGGATCATGATTTTTGGATTATTATAATAATTTTTAGTACGTCTGGGCTTTAATTTACACTAGCCGCGCTGCATCGGGCCCGTTACAAAAAAAATTATGAACCAAACCTTTACAATGACTCGACCTGATGATTGGCATTTACACCTTAGAGATGGTGCAATGTTGAATGCAATCGCACCGGAAAGCGCCCGTGACTTTGGTCGAGCCATTATTATGCCAAACTTGCTTCCGCCCATTGTGACATCCACGCAAGCATTATCCTATAAGAAACGCATTATGGCAGCCTTACCTGATGGATCAAACTTTAAGCCTTTAATGACGTTATATCTCAATGAAAAAACTGATAAAAACGACTTGTCGAGAGCGCATGCCTCAGGCCTAGTAATAGCGGCTAAACTTTATCCTGCAGGCGCTACAACAAACTCTGACGGCGGCGTAAAAGACTTTCACAAGTTGCAACCAATCTTGGAACACATGGCTGAAATTGGGATGCCTATGTGTGTGCATGGTGAAGTAACAGACCTCGACGTAGACATCTTTGACCGTGAAGCCGTATTTATTGACCGTATTCTCGATCCAATGCGCTGCCGCGTACCGGATCTAAAAGTTGTTATGGAACATATAACTACTGAGGAAGGTGCGGAGTATGCAAAATCTGCCCCGGGCAAACTTGCGGCAACTATCACAACACACCACCTAATAATCAATCGAAATCATATTCTTTCCGGCGGTTTACGGCCTCATTACTATTGCCTACCTGTTGCTAAACGCGAAACGCATCGACTTGCTCTTTTGAAGGCTGCCACGAGCGGAAGTGAGTGCTATTTTCTTGGAACAGACAGCGCCCCACATACCGATGCTCTAAAAGAAAATGCTTGCGGCTGCGCTGGGATTTTTTCTGCAACTAATACCGTTTCTTGCCTCGCTGAAATATTTGAAGCAGCTGGTGCCTTGGACCAACTTGAGAATTTTACCTCACTATCTGGGCCCAAATTCTATGGGCTTGCTCCAAATGTAGATAAAATCCATCTAACAAAAGGAGCACCTATTACTTTTCCTGAGTTTATCAAAACGCATCTTGGACCCGTCACTGTTTTTGATCCAGGCATTGATCTTCATTGGCAGGTATCCAATTAACGCGTCAAAAAACAAAAAAAGGCTTTTCACATGATTCCATCAAGTTTCCCTGAGCAATGCGAAATAGCGCGGCTTACCGCTCGAATGCTTCTGGAAATCGAAGCTGTTCACTTCAATGCAAATGATCCGTTCATTTTGGCATCAGGGAAACCCTCGCCAACGTATATAGATTGCCGCAAGTTGATCTCCTACCCCCGGATCCGATCCACATTAATGGATTTCCTGACTGTCACTGTGATGCGCGATGTGGGCTTTGAAGCCTTTGATAATGTAGCAGGTGGCGAGACTGCTGGCATACCGTTTGGCGCCTTGGTGGCTGAACGTATGGCTCTTCCGATGACCTATGTTCGTAAAAAGGCCAAAGGTTATGGGCGTAATGCGCGTATTGAAGGTGTTATGACCGAAGATCAGCGCGTATTGTTAGTTGAAGACTTAACTACAGATGGAGGCTCTAAAATTTCATTTGTTGACGCAATTCGTGAAACCGGAGCTCAGTGTGCGCACACAGCAGTGATTTTCTATTATGGTATTTTTCCCCAAACGAAAAAAACGCTCGATGATCACGGCGTCAAATTGCATTATCTATGCACATGGTGGGATGTCCTGGCAGAAGCACGTGAACAAGGTGTTTTTGACGAAGCCACACTGAGCGAAGTGAAGAAATTTTTAGATGCGCCTGATGCTTGGCAAACTGAACGAATGAAATAATTCAATTTTTTTGGGGATATGGCTATGGATGTATTGTGGATAAATCATAGTGATATCTATACGTCAGGAGGATCGTCTTTGGTTTGATCCATTTCAGGCACTAGATATTGCGTCAGCAAGGCCGCCATAAACTTCAAACCTAAAAAAACCCTAACTTATCCACACACAATCCACAAAATTGCACCAGGTAGTCAAACCCTCAGATTTAACTTAAACAAAATCAATCGGGGGACCAACATGAATGAGATATCAACGATGCACGCCGCAGGTATGCCAACAGAGGTATCATTTGAAGTCCCTCATTCCATCGAAGCAGAACAACAGCTCCTGGGCGCAATTCTAACTAATAATGATCTGTTTGATCGCATAGCATCGATAGTAAAACCCGAACACTTTTATGATCCAGTGCATGCCTTAATTTTTGAAACAGCAAGTGCCCGTATTTCAAAAAATAATCTTGCCAGTCCAGTGACGCTTAAGGCGTTCCTGGATGATGACCCTGGACTTGCTGAGCTTGGTGGGGGAGCTTATTTGGTCCGCCTCGCAGGTGCAGCTATTTCGTCATTCGCCGTTCGCGACTATGCTAATATGATCTATGATCTTGCAATTCGACGCGAACTAATTCTTGTAGGCAATGACATTGCCGCCAAGGCCGCTCGTGTTGACGTTGACAGCGAGCCAAAGGAGCAAATTATTGAAGCGGAACAGAAACTTTATTTGCTCGCAGAGCAGGGTCAAACTGAACAGGGCTTTCAATCATTTTTAACAGCTGTGACAGATGCGGTTAAGGTAGCAAACGCTGCTTATCAGCGTGAAGGCGGTTTAGCGGGAGTATCCACCGGCCTCATAGATTTGGATAAAAAATTAGGCGGCTTACATAAATCAGATTTACTCATTCTTGCCGGACGGCCTTCAATGGGTAAAACCTCTCTGGCTACAAACGTGGCCTTTAATATTGCCCGCTCCTACAAAAAAGGGATCACAACATCAGGTGAAGAAGGAGCTGTTGACGGTGGTGTTGTTGGCTTTTTTAGCCTCGAAATGTCAGCAGAACAATTAGCCACCCGTATTCTGTCCGAGGTAGCTGAAATTCCCTCCAACCAAATTCGTCGCGGTGATTTCACCGAAAATGAATTTCGTCGAATTGTCGACGCTGCAAAACAACTAGAATCAGCCCCCCTATTTATCGATGACACTCCGGCCCTACCTATAAGTCAATTGGCAGCCCGCGCGCGACGCCTCAAGCGCACCCATGGTCTTGACGCGTTATTCATTGACTACCTACAGTTGGTTCGTGGCACTGGCAGGTCCGAAAACCGAGTAAATGAGATTTCAGAAATCACAATGGGCTTAAAAGCTATTGCGAAGGAGCTCGACATTCCTGTGGTTGCACTCTCGCAGCTATCGCGACAAGTGGAAAACCGAGAAGACAAACGACCTCAGCTTTCCGACTTACGTGAATCTGGTTCCATTGAGCAAGATGCTGATGTCGTGATGTTCGTTTTTCGCGAGGAATATTATAAGGAACGTGAGAAACCTGGAGATCATGAGCTGGAAAAAATGACTATTTGGCAAGATGAGATGGAACGCCTGCATTCGAAGGCAGAGGTCGTTATTGGTAAACAACGGCATGGCCCAATCGGTACCGTTGATTTAAGCTTTGAGGGGCAATTCACACGCTTTGGCAACCTTGTAAAACCTTGGCAACAAGCAGAAGGCGACGGTTTTAAATAATCAATGATTGCTGATCCATCCTAATTAAGTGATACATTACGAAACTTTAAGACCTTGGGTTTAAATGTACTAAAATATCGAATTTAATTTGAATGAAACTAAATCATCAGGACTAATTGCTTAATGGGCACTGGGAATTTAACAATTAACTTAAAAGGTATTGCTAATAATTGGCGAATACTTGATACAATTTCCGCTGATCAGGTCGAAACTGCAGCGGTCGTCAAAGCCGATGGGTATGGCCTCAATGCTGGGCGCATAGCACGTAGTTTGTATGAAGTTGGCGCAAGGGTCTTCTTTGTTGCCGCTGCCGAAGAGGCCGCCGGGGTCCGGCAATCAATTGGCGACAACGCTACAATTTGTGTTTTTTCAGGCCACATGAGTGGTGACACAGAAATGATTCACGACTTGCATTTGATTCCAATGTTGAACTCATTTGATCAATTGACCCGCCACTTGGAGACCCTGCCCGGCCATCCATTTGGCATCCAACTTGACACCGGAATGAACCGATTAGGAATGAAAGCTGTAGAATGGGATGCCGTACGTGATACGGTAGTAAGCCTAAAACCTTGGCTAGTAATGAGCCACCTCGCCTGTGCAGACGAACCTGAGAACCTAATGAATCGAAGGCAATTGGAAGTCTTCAAAGATATGACAGACGGGTTTGGTTTGAGACGTTCTCTAGCCGCTACTGGTGGCATTTTGTTAGGTCCTGAATACCATTTTGACCTCACACGTCCGGGCATTGGCCTATACGGTGGTGCTCCTTTTGTGGATGCAAATCCCGTTATGCGATTGTCATTACCAGTAATTCAAATTCATGACCTCACTGCAGGTGAAACAGTGGGGTACGGCGGAAGTTGGACTGCACCAGCTCCAGCGCGCATCGCCACAATTGCAGCGGGCTATGCAGATGGTTTACTGCGCTCTATCTCAAAAACTGGACGGGTTTGGTATGATAACATTGCCTGCCCGATAGCTGGACGCGTTTCTATGGACTTGATCGGTGTTGATATTACCCACTTAGAAGAAAATCCAGAGGCCTTAGATATCTTGTCCAATTACCAAACTATCGATCAATTGGCAGAATCCGCAAACACTATTGGTTATGAAATTATGCCGATAGATTGGCTCAAGGTACACGCGCCGTTATGTGCATCAATGATTGCAGTACTGTATCAAGCATTAGCTAAATTCGGCAGCTTTATGGTAGATTTGTTGAGTGCATTGGGTGAGATTATAATGTTTGCCACACGTACCCTTTCGCATCTGACCAGACCTCCATTTTACCCACGAGAATTCTTCCAAGCCCTATTAAACATTGGATATCTATCACTCCCTGTCGTTGGACTTACAGCTTTCTTTACTGGCGGAGCCCTTGCTTTGCAAATCTATTCTGGCGGTTCAAGGTTTAACGCACCGGAGGTTGTTCCACAGATCGTCGCCATTGGCATAGTACGCGAATTGGGACCAGTTTTAGTAGGTTTGATGATTGCCGCGCGAGTCACCAGTTCAATCACAGCAGAACTCGCGACAATGAAAGTCACTGAACAAATAGACGCACTAGTAACCCTTTCGACTGAACCATTTAAGTACTTAGCCCTTCCGCGTGTTATTGCTGGCATCTTGGCGGGACCAGTTTTAGTTTCAGTGGCCAATAGCATTGGAATATTTGGAGGATTTTTTGTGGCAACACAAACATTAGGCTTCAACCCAGCAAATTACATTCTCAATACTATTAGCTTTCTAACTCCACCAGATATAATATCTTCTCTTGCCAAGGGTGCCACTTTTGGGTTCATCGCAACCCTTATGGGCTGCTATTTCGGCCTTAATTCTGGCCGCGGCGCTCAAGGAGTTGGCACGGCTACAAAATCATCAGTCCAAGCCGCAGCAGTCCTTATTCTAGCAGCAAACTTCATTTTAACTGTACTATTTTTCTCAGCATGATCAAATTTGAAAACATATCGAAGTCTTTCGGGAGCAAGCTGGTGCTACAGGGGGTAAATTTAACAGTCGAACGCGGCAGTAGCATGGTAATTATTGGAGGTTCCGGCACCGGTAAATCTGTTCTGCTAAAGACAGTTATCGGCCTTGTGGCACCTGATAGTGGACGTATTTTTGTTGATGGACAGGATATCAGAAAGAAAGAACCCAAGCAACTTTCTAAAGCGCTTTGGCATGTTATTTCAGGGAGGCGCCTTATTCGATTCAATGCCAGTATGGCAGAATGTTGCCTTTCGTTTGCAAAGTGGAGTGTTGAAACAGACCAATAAACACGCTCGTGAGATTGCAATTGAGAAGTTACGCCGCGTTGGCTTATCTCCTGATATTGCTGATCAATTACCTGCTGAGCTTTCTGGTGGAATGCAAAAACGTGTGGGCTTAGCCCGCGCAATTGCTGCTAATCCGGAGATTATTTTTTTTGATGAGCCCACGACTGGGTTAGACCCGATTATGGCTGGAATTATCAATGAGTTAATTCGAGAAATTGTGGTTGAAACGGGCGTAACAGCAATGACAATTACGCATGACATGAGCTCAGTCGATGCGATTGCAGACACGGTTGCGATGTTACATGACGGTATTATTCAATGGTCCGGGCCAAAGAAAAACTTTAGAAAGTGCGGTGATCCTTTTGTTAACCAATTTATAAATGGACGTGCTAACGGCCCCATTGAAACGTTACGTTGACGCACAAGCTAGTTTGATAGCTGCTTAATTTGGAAAAACAATAATTTTTTGGAATAATTTACCATAATTCAGGCTGCTTTTTAAAAGTGCTCCGTATATGCTTCAGACTTAGAATAGATAAGGTCCCGCGCGATGGCAAAAATCTCTTACACATGCAGCAGTTGCGGCGAAACTCATAATAAATGGGCCGGACAATGTGATGGATGCCGCGCATGGAACACACTTAAGGGCCAAGCCCCATTATCAGCCGGGCCAGGCAAAACCCTTGGTAGAAAACGTGGTAATGCTATTAGGCTTGTTGATCTAGCAACAGAAGAGACCGCCCCTTCCCGCACAAAAGCTGGGGTTGCGGAACTTGACCGTGTTTTGGGGGGAGGTTTGGTTCAAGCCAGCGCTGTGCTGGTAGGTGGTGACCCAGGAATTGGAAAATCAACTCTGTTGTTGCAAGCTGCTGCTCGCTTTGCTCGTAATGGATCTAAAAGTGATCTATGTATCGGGTGAGGAAGCAACAGCTCAGGTTCGCATGCGTGCACAACGTCTTGGATTGCAAGAAAGCCCAGTAATGCTAGCTGCAGAGACAAATCTTAGAGATATATTAACTACTTTGGACTTAGAAAAGCCTGATCTAGTTATTATAGATTCGATTCAGACAATGTGGGCAGATCATATTGAGTCTGCACCGGGCTCGGTTAGCCAAGTTAGGTCAACGGCGCATGAATTAACAACCTATGCTAAAAAACGCGGAGTAGCAGTAATCATGGTTGGGCACGTGACCAAAGACGGTCAAATAGCGGGGCCACGGATTATTGAGCATATGGTTGATACGGTCTTGTATTTTGAAGGTGAGCGCAATCACCAGTTTAGATTACTTCGTGCGGTTAAAAACCGTTTTGGTCCAGCAGATGAAATTGGTGTTTTCGAAATGACGGGCGGCGGCCTTGTTGAGGTTAAAAATCCATCAGCATTGTTTTTATCCGAACGAAATAATCCAACGGTAGGATCTGCTGTATTTTCCGGCATTGAGGGTTCAAGACCTATGCTTTGCGAGTTTCAGGCGTTGGTTGCACCAGCTACAGGAGGCCAACCTCGACGTAGTGTAGTAGGATGGGATGGCCAACGTCTTGCAATGATTTTGGCCGTCTTAGAATCGCGTTGTGGAGTGCCGTTCGCCGGGCTTGATGTCTATCTTAATGTGGCTGGAGGACTACGCGTGACTGAACCAGCAGCCGACCTCGCAGTAGCTGCCGCACTCATTTCAGCCCGTGAGAACACAACCTTACCACAAGACGCTGTAATATTTGGAGAAATATCTCTTTCTGGCGCTCTACGGCCCGTATCTCTAGCAGAAAGCAGATTAAAAGAAGCACAAAAACTTGGCTTTAGTCAAGCATTAGCTCCAAGCTCAAAGAAGGTCGAGACAATCCCTGGTATTGAAACCCGCACCGTGGTAGATTTATTAGGGTTTATCGAAGAATATTTTGGATCTAATTGATCTGATAACCGAGTAGGGAGGCGAGCCTTGGAAGGTTTCACGATAATTGATGGTGGGGTTGCGATTTTAATCGTTCTATCTGCTTTATTATCTTACTCTAGAGGCTTAGTGCGAGAGGTTATGGCCATTGTTGGCTGGGTAGCAGCGACAGTTCTAGCTTTTATATTTGCTGATGCAGCACAACCGCTTGTCCGACAAGTTCCCTACCTGGGCGATATGTTAGAAGACAGCTGCGAACTATTAATTATAGCCAGCTTCGCAGTAGTATTTGCAATTTCATTGATGGTTTTATCTCTTTTTACGCCTTTATTTTCATCAATCGTGCAACGTTCCTTTTTGGGTGGATTAGATCAAACTATTGGGTTTTTATTTGGTGTCTTAAGGGGCATTGTTTTAGTGGCCATAGGGTTTTTCCATATATTTCACGATAATGCCTAACCAGGATATACTTGTTCTTGAGCAATCGCGTTCTGCGGCAGTCTTTGAAAACTATGTAGAGGATGTAAAAAATCAAAATCCAGAGGCAGCTTTGGGTTGGGTCAGACTGCAATATGACCAGCTGATTGGTGAATGTGCAAAATAGACTAAGATCAATTTTGTGTATTTTCCAACGTAAGACCAAAGCTACTAAAAATTTCATAAATCAAAGATTTTAAAAAATGCGATAAATAACTAATTGTTAAAGTGACATGGCAAGCTGGATAGCATAAGGCGTTAACAAACCTGATGTTGAACGGAGCTTAAGCGTGACCCATTCCACAGACCAACTACACACTGAGCCATTTGATGATGATAAGCTTAAAGAAGAATGTGGTGTATTTGGAGTTTTAGGTACGCGAGATGCCGCTAACTTTACCGCCTTGGGCCTGCATGCCCTACAACATCGCGGACAAGAGGCCGGTGGCATTGTTGCCCATGATGCAAAACAAGGTTTTAATTCTGTGCGCCGCTTTGGATATGTAAGAGATAATTTCACAAGCGCAAAAGTAATGGAGCAATTGCCCGGAGATCTAGCAATAGGGCACGTTAGATATTCAACTTCTGGATCAAAAGGCAATACAGCCATTCGGGATGTGCAGCCTTTTTTTGGTGAATTTTCGATGGGTGGTGCTGCAATTGCGCATAACGGTAACATTACAAATGCGGATGAATTACGAAAAGAGCTTATTGAGCGTGGTTCAATTTTTCAGTCGTCGTCTGACAGTGAATGTATCATCCACTTGATGGCCCGATCCTTGCAGCGCAATATC
This sequence comes from uncultured Planktomarina sp., assembly GCA_905182425.1. Lineage (GTDB taxonomy): Bacteria > Pseudomonadota > Alphaproteobacteria > Rhodobacterales > Rhodobacteraceae > Planktomarina. Next base: position 18,549 of record CAJJBP010000011.1, read on the forward strand.
CCGCAGCGAATGGAGGACGCGTTGCGCCGCGTGGAAGGTGCTTTCTCTATTGTTGCTATGACAGACTCAAAACTTATTGGTGTCCGTGATCCGTTGGGAGTGCGACCGTTAGTATTAGGCAAAGTCAGCGACGGTTGGGCTTTAAGCTCTGAGACTTGCGCCCTTGATATAATAGGCGCGGATTTTGTTCGTGAAATACATCCTGGCGAAATGGTAGTAATAACCCATGATGGTTTGGAGAGCAGCTATCCTTTCCGCCCTGCCCACCCTCGGTTTTGTATCTTCGAACACGTATATTTTAGTCGTCCGGACAGTATCCTAGGGGGACGTAGTGTATACGAGACCCGCGAAGCAATCGGCCGTGAGTTGGCAAAGGAAGCTCCAGTTTCAGCCGATTTGGTTTGCCCAGTCCCTGATAGCGGCACACCTGCAGCAATTGGATATAGCCTACAATCCGGAATTCCATATGGAATGGGAATTATTCGTAATCAATATATGGGGCGCACATTCATTGAACCTAGTGAGCAAATTCGGAATATGGGCGTACGTTTAAAACTGAATGTTAACCGAGCATTAATCCGTGGAAAACGGGTAATATTGGTGGACGATAGCGTTGTGCGAGGCACAACAAGCCGTAAAATTAAAGAAATGATCTTGGATGCAGGTGCTGCTGAAGTTCATTTCAGGATTGCCAGCCCTCCAACGGCCTGGCCCTGCTTTTATGGTGTTGATACACCGCAGCGGGAAAAGTTGCTGGCGGCAACTATGAGCGAAGAAGAAATGCAACATCATCTCTGTGTAGATAGTTTGAAGTTCATTACCCTAGATGGTTTATACCGTGCGGTCAGTGGTACGAACCGCGACAATAAACAACCTCAATATTGTGACGCATGTTTTAGTGGCGATTATCCAGTTTTACCGTCCGATCAGATAAACAAGGGCTTTCAGATGAGGACGGCTGATTAGTCAATGTGTTCACTATCCAAGACTAAGGTTTACTTCCAGTGGGCCTCTAAATGCCCAGCCACCCCAAGCTACAGGATTTCTCAATTCCATATTGGGAAATGCCTCAAATAATAGTGGTAAAGCAACTTTTGTAATCAATACGCTGCTTGCAGCCGCACCAGCACAAAAATGGGGCCCTGCACCAAAATGTATAGATTGCCCAATCTCCCGTGTCAGATCGTATTCATCGGGGTTTACAAAAACACGCGGGTCTCGGTTAGCAGCCCCAAACATGAAAAACACACGGTCATCTTTCCTGAAATTATAGCCAAGTATACTCTGGTCTTCGGTCACCTGGCGCGGGCTCATTCCGATGGGTGACATCCAGCGTGCGTATTCTAAAAATGCCTTCCCCCAATCAGAGGTCCTCTCAACGTGAGCTCTTGCTTCCGGATTTTGCAAAACAGCAGCTACTGTTCCTGCAATCGCATCCCGAGGCTCGTTTTGCCCACCAGAAATAACCAATTTAATATTAGCTCGAATGCTTTCAAGTGATTGTCCTGCGTGATAAAGTACCGACAACACAGACTGATCTGGAATTTTTATCATATCATTCAAGACCCGATCAATATGATAGTCAATATCAGCTGTCGCCACATTACAAGTCTGCTCAATAGTAGCATCGCCTACATAATTAGCACATCCATTTATCATGGCCTGGCTTACTTGATCCATTTCTGCAGGTTTCATTTCACGCAGGCCAGTCATTGCGATCAACGCAGAACCAGAAACAGGCATGGCAAAATCAACAACAAGATCAATATTTTTTCTACCTCGAAGGTTTTTAATTATAGTACGAGTTGCGGCCTCAAATTTCTGAAACCAGACGTTCTTCACTGTCCGAGGACTGAGGCTTGGGAAAATCTCTCGCCGCTCTTTCCGATGGTACTCACCATCTTTGCGCATCATATTTTCTCCCATCAACCGGGTCATAAGGCCATCAGGCTGCCGTGAGGAAAAAATCTCTATCCGTTTCTCTTGCTCGAAAACGTCAAACCGTCGCGTCATGAGAGCCGCGTTTAGTTGGGGAACAAATACAACAGGGGCAATTACTTGGATCTGTTTTAAGTCAGGGTATGGGTCATGCCAAAATTTTTTAAGGTCAATTTCGTAAAACATATTTTAAAGTTCATCATTGAAAACTGCTTTTGGCAAGGCCTTGACCCTCAGAGTTTTTGATAGCAAGAGGCGGTACATGACTTATCCAATACTTATAACAGGCGCGTCACGCGGATTGGGTGCTTCAATGGCACTTAATTTTGCAAAACATCATCATATTGTTGCAGTAGCTAAAACGACCGGTGGGCTGGAAGAATTAGATGATCGAATCCAGGCTATTGGCGGGAAATCTACATTAGTGCCACTTGACCTTACGGATCCAGATGCAGTGGCTTATTTATGCCGCTCAATCCATGATCGCTGGGGAGGCCTGCTTATATGGGCACATTGCGCGGTACATGCCGCGCCATTAGCGCCAGCTAATTTCATCGATAGGAAGGACTGGGCCAAGTCAGTTGAACTAAACGTCAACGCAACTAGCATTTTAATTTCAATGATATCACCCCTTTTGGGTCAACAAGGAACTGCATTATTTTTTGACGACAGTACAGCTGGGCAAAAGTTTTTAGGAAGTTACGGATCTACAAAAGCGGCTCAGATCGCTTTGGTAAAAAGCTGGCAGGCTGAAACTGAGAACACTGGCCCCAATATTCAAATACTTAAACCCGCCCCAATGCCAACAAGCACGCGCGCTCGTTTTTACCCAGGCGAAGATCGTACCTTACTATCAAGTTGCGATATCGAAGCAGAGCGACTTATTTCTCAAATCCACAAAACCTAGCCCTCACCTCACCAAAAATGTCACGATGACAATGGTAACCTTCCTTTAAATACTATTCGAGACTTGCCCGAGTGCGTTCAACCTTCTATCGAATGATTATGCAGATACTTATTACAAACGATGACGGAATTATGGCGCCAGGACTTCTGGTACTGCACAATATTGCAATAGAACTTGCAGGCCCACATGGTGAAGTTTGGATTGTTGCACCACAATCTGAACAATCAGGTGTCGGCCACTGTATCTCTTACACCAAACCTGTCTTGGTGCATCAATATGGTCCAAAAAAGTATGCGGTGGAAGGATCACCTGCGGATTGCGTTTTGGCAGGTCTGAATGACCTTCTGCCTAAAAAACCTGATCTGGTTTTATCTGGTGTAAATAAGGGCAATAATGCAGCAGAAAATACGCTTTATTCGGGAACAATAGGTGCGGCAATAGAAGGGGCTTTGGCCGGTATACCCTCAATAGCCCTATCACAATTTTACGGACCTAGAAACATTGATTTAGAGAATAGCTTTGAATCAAGCGCCACCTTTGGGGCAGCGGCAGTACAAGCGTGCTTGGAAGCAGGATTTAAACGCGCGCACGATTATGCGCTTTTTTATAACTTGAACTTCCCTCCTGTTCCTGCAGCAGATGTCTTGGGGGTGCGCGCAGTATCACAGGGCTATCGAGGGGATGGTGCGTTTAGTGCTTCAGCCACAAAAGCTCCAAATGGCCGAAAATTTTTATTTATGCATGGAAGGCCCCAACAAACACCAACGAAAGATGGGACAGACGCTGCTGTAAACTTATCAGGGTATGTCTCAATCACTCCCATGCGTGCTGACCTTACCGCACATGATCAGTTGGCTACTTTAGCCAAAAAGCTTAAATAAAATGATTTCCCCAGACGAGTGCAAAATGCAGTTTTTGTTTAATCTACGCTCACAGGGAATGACAGATACGCGTGTTTTAAATGCAATGGAAAAGGTTGACCGAGGGCAGTACATTCGCGGTACATTTTCAGACCGCGCTTATGAAGACACCCCTCTACCTATCGCTTGCGGACAGACTATATCCCAGCCTTCCATCGTTGCACTTATGACGGCGGCACTCGATGTTCAGCCCCGAGATAAAGTTCTAGAAATCGGAACAGGTTCTGGCTACCAAGCAGCCATACTTAGCCATCTAGCAAGACGCGTTTATACTGTAGACCGTCATAGAAAATTGGTACGAGCAGCACGAGCAATATTTGAAGCTGAAAATATAGCAAATATTACTGCATTCACAGCTGATGGAAGCTGGGGATTAGAACAACTCGCGCCATTTGATAGGATTATTTTGACTGCTGCAAGTGAGGATCCGCCCGGCCCTTTGCTGGCACAACTCCGAATTGGCGGCATCATGGTGCTACCAGTTGGTCAATCAGATACAGTTCAAACTCTTGTAAAGGTGCTTAAAACTGAAAGTGGATTCGATTATAATGAATTACGTCCAGTAAGATTTGTGCCACTATTAGAGGGTCTGGGAAAATAAAACGTTTAAAATTATCCTTTTTGCGGGATAACAGCGCGGAAAGAAGCGAATGAAAAGTATTTATACAAATATTATAGTATTCATATCCTTTGTGGGTCTGATATCATGTTCAATGGTCCCAGATGTTGATTTCCGAGACAACCTTGGTAGCCTTATAGATACATCGAAAGCAGCCAGAAGCGCTATCAGAGCGCGTCCAAGCGCAGACGCACGTGGTATTATAACTTTCCCCAATTATCAAGTTGCTGTGGCCCAACGGGGAGACCGAATTATAGATGTGGCCAATCGAATTGGAGCAAACTCCGAGGCATTGGCTCAATTCAACGGCATATCGCTTGATGCGGAGCTTTTGAACGGCGAAATAGTGGCATTACCTAATAAATTAGACAACGTAGACCAGATGACTGCAACGGTGGTGTCTGTAACTGAACTTACTGATGCTCCCCAACCTATTGGACTGGACGAAGGATGGGAACCTGAACAGCATAAAGTAAAACCAGGTGAGACTGCATTGACCATTGCCCGTTTGTATAACGTGGACGTTAGAGATTTAACCGAATGGAACGCGTTAGGTTCTGAAAATTCAGTTAGGCAAGGCCAATATCTTTTGATACCGTTAAATATTAATGTACCCACTGTGGCTGCACCTGGTGAAGGTAGCATAACACCTACTCCTCCAACCAGTACAAGACCTCAACTACGTACGGCACCTTCAATTATTGCTCCAGTAGCGGCTAAACCAGTAGTGGCAGCTCCAGCTATCGATATTGGCCAGACCACAGAAGTTTCCCAAAGCACCGCTAAATTTGCAAGCCCATTGGTTGGTAACATTATTCGTGGTTATAAAAAGGGTAGCAATGACGGTATAGACATAGAGGCCGCTCCAGGCAGTCCAGTATTTGCTGCGGATGATGGCACTGTCGCAGCCGTCACAATAAATACTAGCGGAATAGCAATTTTAGTCATCAAACATGCAGACGGTATTCTTACTGTTTATACTAACATTGATAATCTAACCGTAAAAAATGGTGACAAAATTAAACGGGGTCAACAAGTTGCAACGGTACTCGAAGGCGACCCATCTTTCTTGCATTTTGAAGTACGTGAGGGTCTAAAATCAGTTGATCCAGACGAATATATTTAGTATCAGTTTCTGGATAGAATGCTAAAGCTGCACGCCATTTCTTCCCGCAAAATCCATAAAAAATTGCCAAGCTACGCGGCCTGAGCGAGATCCGCGTGTGGCTTGCCATTCAATTGCCTCTGCTTTTACAACATCAGAATTTGCAACGATTCCATAAGCTGCGAGATAGCCATCAATCATTTGCAAATACTCGTTTTGGTCGCAAGGGTAGAAACCTAGCCATAGACCAAAACGGTCAGACAAACTGACTTTTTCCTCCACAGCTTCACCCGGATTTATAGCATTGGACGCTTCATTCTCGATCATATCTCGAGGCATCAAGTGCCGACGATTAGACGTGGCATAGAATATTACATTTTCTGGTCGCCCCGCAATACCACCATCTAATACAGCTTTTATGGACTTATAATGCTGATCATCGTGGGAAAACGATAAGTCATCACAAAACAATAGAAACCTATCCTTAGAACCACGAAGTAGTGTCAAAAGTCGTGTGACAGAGGGAAGATCTTCACGCTGCAGCTCTACTATTTTTAAACCTAAACCTTTTCGTACCGTTTCCGCATGCACCGCTTTGACTAAGGATGATTTACCCATCCCTCTTGCTCCCCAAAGAAGCGCATTGTTTGCAGGCATTCCTTGAGCAAACTGGAGTGTATTTTGCAAAAGGGTATCGCGACAACTCTCAATCCCGACAAGAAGATCAAGATCAACACGCGAGACATTGGGAATAGCCTCTAGATGATCTGGTTTCGTGTGCCAGAGATACGCATCTGCAGTGGAGAAATCTGGCGTCTTAAGCGGTGCAGGTGACATCCGCTCGAGTGCATTAGCAATCTGTTCAATTGGATTTGTCATTAAGACTTATTTCCTGGTTGGCCATCATCCGAGAAGAGGTCATCATCGGATACGCCTTGTTCTCTAAGATATGCATTACGTTTACGTTCCACGTATACAACCAACCAAATCGAGATCTCATAAAGACCGTAAACAACTACAAACAAAATAACTTGTGTCACAACATCTGGAGGGGTCACTATACCAGCCAGTATTAAAATACCAACAATTGCAAATTTACGCACATTACGCAGGCCTTCCGCAGAAACAAGTCCGGCCTTCCCCATCAAGGTCAATAAAACCGGGAGTTGAAAGCATATTCCAAAAGCCATTATGAACTTCAAGACAACATCTAACGTCTCGCGAACGGATCCTAAGAAACGCGTCTTGAGAGCATTATCGGCCGGGTCAAACTCAGTACCAGTGATCAATGCTGTCACAGTCGGCATAATGTCTGCATAACCAATAAAGAAATTCAAAGCGAGCGGGCTAACGATAAAATGAGCAAAAGCGGCACCCAACATAAACAAAACTGGCGAAGCTACAATAAAGGGTAAAAACGCGTTTTTCTCCGCCTTATAAAGTCCGGGAGCAACAAACCTCCAGAGTTGATAACCTATTACAGGCGATGAAACGGCCAAACCGAAAATTACCGAAATTCTAATTAACACAAAGAACTTTTCTTGTGGTGCAGTGAAAATTAATTGTGCAACTTCACCACGGTTTCTTAAAATATCGGCAATTGGTTCAGCGAGAAAGTTCAGGATGTATTCAGCTACAAAAAAACATGCAAACAGACCTACTATGAAAGCTATTGCCGCGCGGATTAGACACTTTCTCAGCTCAGTCAGATGCTCCATGAGAGGCGCCGCTGTATCGTCTAATGTATCATTGTCAGTACTCATTTAATTTTACCAGATTTCTTAGTCTTAGTACTTTCCAAGACTTTCTTATCTAACCGTTTACCCGTTACTTTTTTTGTTAACGGTTTTGAAGCCTCTTTTGCTAATTTTTTTTTCACAGTGGCCTTTTTGGAAGCTAGCTTTTGAGGAGCTGTTTTTTTGACAGCTGGCTTGTCATGGGCTACTGATGAGGAATTCAACACTTCGTTAGCATTTTCAGCTTTTACTGAACCCAGGCGTTCTTGCGATTTTTTGGCCGCAGCCTCGTGCATCTTTTTTTTCTGATTGGCCCGTTTCTTGACCAGTTTAGTGGTTTCAGAGCCTGGCACAAAATCTTTCCATTTAGGTGTTGGATCGCTAACCATCTGTGCGGTGTCTGTGATGGAGTTCATTGATTCCATCGCATCCTCCATACCAGATTCCTCCGCTGCATCATGCATGGCACTCGAAAAGTCTCGAGCCATGCCTTTTGCTTTCCCAACAAATTGACCAACTTTTCGAAACACAATTGGAAGTTCTTTAGGACCAATCACTATGAGCGCAACAATTCCAACGACCATAATTTCAGCCCAGCCTAATCCAAACATCAAAAACTCTCCTTAAATTTAGGGAATAAATAGAATTAGGATTTGTCTTTCTCGGCTTCTGGAGTGACATCTTTTGCGGCTTCAGAAGCAGCATCTTCAATTTCATTTGTACTGTCATTCACGCCTTTTTTGAATGCAGTGATACCTTTGCCCATTTCACCCATCATAGCTGAAATTTTGCCACGACCAAAAAGAACCAGAACAACTAGTGCTATGATGAGATATCCCATTGGTGGGATGTTTGTGAGGAAAGCTAGTGTCATATTAAAGAGTATCCTTCTTTTAGATTTCAGATATGTGTAAATCAGAAGACTGGCCACAGAAAGCAAAAATGTCAGAAATTTCGAGTTTAAGCGCGTCAACTGCCATTATTAGGTCAGTATGTCATAAAAGACCGGTTATTTACAATTAATCAAATTCTCAGATATCGGAATCTATACAGCGTCCATGCTCTAAAAATTGTTTAATTTTTGGGTGTTTTTTATTAATATATTAGTCCCCAAGCCTCATCCGGCATACCCATTAAAGGCGAAAGAGGCATAGAAATAAAATAACAGAAGCCTAAAAATTGAGGGTGATTTAGACAAACAAACATCGAACTAAAGGCCATTTATCTCGTATTGATAGCCCTAATTGAGATACATGCTATGAATCTTCCAATGCGGCCAAAGCTTTGTCTCAAAAATTTACAAATCACTATCTAAATGAGTTTTGGAAAGACATAACAGTTTTTACGCGGCGCCAAAAGCCAAAACGGAGTTCCCAGTTTAGGCAAAAAAACTGATGGGACAGAAGCAGTCAAAATTGCTCCTTCATCAAGCTCAAAATCTACCAAGGAATTTTGCCCTAAAAACCGCGCACGGCAAACAACCCCATGTGCCGCTTGCCCCATCGCATCGGTAGGAATCGGACCGTGACCAGATCGGTCAAAATCAATCCGAATGTGCTGTGGACGGATAACAATGTCAAGTTCTGTACCATCCGGATGACCTGGCGCAAAAAATTCGCCAAATGGAGTGTTGGCCAATGCTCCCTTCACAACCGTTTGTATCAAATTTATATCACTAAAAAACGCAGCAGCTTCTCTGTCTATTGGGGAATTGTAAATTGTGTACGGAGCTCCAGATTGGATAATTCGTCCGCCTCGCATGAGAGCAATTTCATCAGCCATTTTCATAGCCTCTGATGGATCATGTGTAACCATCAATACTGCTGCGCCATCCTCACGCAGAACTTTTAATGTTTCATCGCGAATACCATCCCGAAGCCGATCATCTAAACCAGAAAAAGGCTCATCCAATAACATGATTTTCGGCTTTGGAGCCACAGCACGTGCCAAAGCAACCCGTTGCTGCTCACCGCCTGAAAGTTGATGTGGCATTTTCGATCCATAACCATTCAAATCAACTCGGTCTAATAAGAGTTCCGCTCGATTTCGTTTATCAGCTTTTGTGCCCGAAAGCCCAAATGCTACGTTTTCCAAAACAGAGAGATGGGGAAACAATGCAAAATCTTGAAACATCATTCCAATATTGCGAAGCTCCGGCGGTACAATGTGCTTAGAATTACATATTAAAGCACCATCTACCAGAATTTCACCACTTTGTTGTTCTTCAACACCAGCAATCATGCGCAATGTGGTTGACTTTCCGCACCCTGACGGCCCTAAAAGGCACGTAACTTGGCCAGGCTGCAACTCAATTGAAACATCATCCACAGCTGTAGTTTCCGCAAATCTGCGAGATAAATTTTTAATTTCTAGTCTCGGTTCTGACAATAGCTTAAACCTATACTTACAAAAACACTCAGACTTATGTAATTTGGCAAATGTTAATTAGCAACAGCCGAGCTGCCTACAAATCGCTGTGTTAATAATACAGAACGTTTTTTATTGTGCAGCTTTAGATAGTTGCGTTTGTTGCACCACCGTCTAATAAAATGTTTTGTCCCACAATAAATCCAGCGTGTTGAGAGCATAGGAATGCACATGCCGCACCGAACTCTTCTCGCGTACCATACCGACCTACAGGGATTGTGGCTTCACGTTGTTTTCTTGCTTGCTCGACCGTTATGTCCTGATTTAAGCCAACATCCGAATCCAGTGCTTCCATTCGGTCAGTATCGTGGACTCCTGGCAATAGATTGTTGATCGTTACACCCATTTCTGCAACTTGTCGCGCCGTGCCAGCAACGTAACCCGTTAATCCAGTGCGCGCCGCATTCGATAAGCCCAAAATAGCAATTGGAGCTTTTACCGATTGGCTGGTGATATTGACCACTCGGCCCCACCTCCGTTCAATCATTCCCGGCAAACATGCTTTCATCATTGCAATTGGAGCCAACATATTAGCGTCTATTGCAGCAATAAAATCATCCCTATCCCAGTCTGACCATAATCCAGGTGGCGGACCGCCGGCATTGGTAACCAAAATATCAACGGAGCGCGCAGATTCCAAAATCTTGGATTGACCTTCTGGAGTTGTAACATCAGACGCCACAGTCGTGATATCGATTTCGTAAGTTAATCTAAGCTCCTTGGCTACTACTTCAAGATCCTTGGAATTTCGCGCATTCATGACCAGATGAACACCTTCAGCGGCCAGAGCCTCAGCACAACCGCGTCCCAGCCCTTTAGATGAAGCACAAACTAACGCCGTTTTTCCGGCAATTCCCATGTCCATTTTGGACCTCCCAACATTTTTGTATTACTTAAACAATAAGCATCATGATATTGCTGCTTTCTAAAATCAACCGTAACACCAATGGTCATTTAATTTCTAATTTAAACAAACAAGGGTCTAAATAACTTAAATAACAGCAATAATAATCTAGCCGATATAGCAGTATTAAAAAATTCAAAAAGATACCTCTCATACATTAATAAATACCTACTTGTTTGTTATTGAGGCTCACACACTTAAAGTTTGTAAATTTAAGAAATCAGATTTAAAAAATAGTATAACTTATTAAGGTAATTAATTTAATTATGATCAATTATATCAATATATTTATTGGGGTTATCAGAAAAATTTTAGAAAATAGTTCTATTTAAAAAATTTGATGTAATTAAAAGTATTTAAAAACACCTTACTTTACATTCAGGCAGTTGCACATAGCAGTTTGGTTAGTAATTATTTCTTTGAGCGCCCCCACCTTAAAGCGATTTTGTAATATTTTAAGTAAACTAAAAGACATAAGTGTCATATGAATTTTGTCTTTCTTGAAATCTTGCCAACTGCAATAAGCTTACCTATACGCCTTATATGTTCGAGAAACAGACAAACCTTCCACCAGAAATTGCTCGGCGACGCACATTTGCTATCATCAGTCATCCTGACGCTGGCAAAACTACTCTCACTGAAAAATTTCTTTTATATGGTGGTGCCATTCAGATGGCGGGCCAAGTACGGGTGAAAGGCGAAGCCAGACGGACAAGATCAGATTTTATGAAAATGGAACAGGATCGCGGAATTTCAGTTTCAGCCTCCGCGATGTCTTTCGATTTTCAGGCCTACCGGTTTAATCTCGTAGACACCCCAGGGCACGCTGACTTTTCAGAAGATACATACCGTACACTGACAGCTGTAGATGCGGCTGTTATGGTTATAGATGGTGCGAAAGGTGTCGAAAGTCAGACACAAAAGCTATTTGAAGTATGTCGCATGCGTGACCTCCCTATCTTAACTTTTTGTAATAAGATGGATCGTGAGAGCCGTGACACTTTCGATATCATAGACGAGATTCAAGAAAATCTTGCTATCGATGTTACCCCTGCATCCTGGCCGATTGGGCGAGGCCGAGATTTTATTGGTACTTATGATATACTCCGCGATCGGTTAGAGCTTATGGACCGCGCAGATCGCAACAAGTTAGCTGAATCAGTTTCAATAAATGGTTTAGATGGACCCACTCCTAGCAAAGCATGTGCCAACAGATTTGCTTGAAGTTTTCTTGGAAGAAATCGAGATGGCACGTGAACTACTTCCAAAATTTGATCAACAAGCTTTGCTTGAAGGAACCATGACACCCATTTGGTTTGGTTCCGCTATTAACTCATTCGGCATCCAAGATCTGATGCAGGGCATAGCAGACTTTGGCCCGCAACCGCAGCCCCAACGAGCATTACCACGGCAAATTTCTCCAGAAGAGACAAAAGTCACAGGCTTTGTTTTTAAAGTTCAAGCGAACATGGATCCCAAGCACCGGGATCGAGTCGCCTTCCTGCGTCTGGCGTCAGGACACTTTAAGCGCGGTATGAAGCTGATGCACGTAAGAACAAAAAAAACTATGTCAGTTTCAAATCCAGTCATGTTTCTCGCCGCTGATCGGGAATTGGCTGAGGAGGCATTTGCAGGAGATATCATAGGTATTCCGAACCATGGGCAGTTGAGGATTGGAGATACGCTAACCGAAGGTGAACTACTCAGAGTTTCAGGTATTCCAAGTTTTGCACCTGAATTACTCCAAAATGTTCGCGCCGGCGACCCTTTAAAATCAAAACACCTTGAGAAAGCACTGATGCAATTCGCAGAGGAAGGCGCAGCAAAAGTGTTCAAGCCCATGATTGGTTCAGGCTATGTTGTGGGTGTTGTGGGCGCGCTTCAGTTTGAAGTCCTTGCCAGCCGGATTGAGCTTGAATATGGTTTGCCAGTTCGAATGGAACAAAGTCACTTCACCTCCGCTCGCTGGGTTGGAGGGGATCAAACCAAAGTGGATACTTTCGTCGATGCAAACAAACAGCATATGGCTAAAGACCATGACGGCGATATAATATTTTTAACACGTCTACAGTGGGATATTGATCGGGTTACTCGTGACTATCCAGACTTATCTCTAACAGCTACCAAAGAAATGGCTGTTTGACCTAATTCAATAGTAAATTCAGATTTTAAGATAAATGTTTCTGAAACCTTATGATCACCTTAACTGTAAAAAATTAAATAAAAGCCCATATTTATGGTATTCAAAGTCGAATTGACCTGTACGAGAATAGCACCTATACGGGTCCGGTTGGTATATGGCTGACACAGCGATGGGCGCAACAGACAGGCGTCCTAAAATTGCCGCGCGGCACACATAATGGACGTACATGATAAAATTTACTGACCTCAATCTTGACGCTAAAGTCTTGAAAGCCGTGACCGACGCTGGTTATGAATCCCCTACTCCAATACAGGCAGGTGCGATACCACCGGCGCTCGAAGGGAAAGATGTTTTAGGAATTGCCCAAACAGGTACGGGTAAAACCGCAAGTTTTACTTTACCGATGATAACACTTCTCGGCAGAGGACGAGCGCGTGCAAGGATGCCTCGTAGTCTTGTTCTATGCCCTACACGGGAGCTGGCTGCACAAGTTGCAGAGAACTTTGACACTTATACCAAGTACACAAAACTTACCAAAGCTCTCTTAATCGGTGGCGTAAGTTTTAAAGAGCAAGATAAATTGATTGACCGCGGTGTAGATGTGCTAATTGCAACTCCAGGCCGTCTTCTAGATCATTTCGAACGCGGAAAGCTTTTACTCACTGGCGTTCAGATTATGGTGGTCGACGAAGCAGACCGAATGTTAGATATGGGGTTTATCCCAGACATTGAACGAATTTTCAGCTTAACACCATTTACGCGCCAAACTCTATTTTTTAGCGCTACCATGGCCCCAGAAATAGAGCGGATCACAAATACGTTCCTATCGGCACCAGCAAAGGTGGAAGTCGCTCGCGCAGCAACAACCTCTGATACAATAACACAATCAGTCGTAATGTTCAAAGCGAGTAGAAAAGACCGCGAAGGAACAGAAAAACGACGCCTTTTACGGGGCTTAATTGAGAACGAAGGGGAAAAGTGCTCTAACGCTATCATTTTCTGTAACCGAAAAATGGATGTGGATATTGTTGCTAAATCAATGAAGAAATATGGACTAGATGCAGCCCCCATTCACGGCGATCTAGAACAATCAAAGCGTACCGAAACACTAGACAGTTTTAGATCGGGAAGTCTGAGGTTTTTGGTAGCATCTGATGTTGCAGCCCGTGGATTGGACGTTCCTAATGTAAGCCATGTGTTTAATTATGACGTGCCAAGTCACGCAGAAGATTATGTGCATCGTATTGGCCGTACAGGTCGTGCCGGTAAACTTGGAACTGCAATGATGATTTGCGTTCCACGCGATGAGAAAAACTTTGCCGATATAGAGCGTCTGGTAAAAACAAATGTTCCACGAAAAGAAAATCCTCTTTCTAATACTGCAACTAAGGGAACACCAGAGGCTAGCTTATCTGAAAAAACGGCACCACAAAAATCTCGAAGCAGCAGCACTTCAACCGACAAAACCTCCTTCTCAAGACCTAAATAAAGTGGCGGTAGCAACACCATTAGAGTTGGGGTCAGAAAAAACTGATAGTAAGTCATCGGAATATCGCCAAATCTCAGGGCGACAACAAACAGATCAAAAACAATCTGAACGTCGCAGTAGTGGCCGCGGACGCAATAACAGCAGTGGGCAAAAGTTAATTGATATTACAGAAGAGTTTCCCAGCTTTATTGCAATGAGTTTCAATGAGAGATTGTTAGCAGAGGGCAAATCAACCTCGGAACCCAAAGAAAAAATGATACACGAAGTTATAGAGATGACAGAAGTAAAAACTTCTATTAAACAAGATCCCAACTTAAATCTACCTGTAAAATCTGAAGAAGCATTTGAAGTTGCTCAGGTCGAGGTGGCGAATGAAGAACAAGCTGAAACTAAGTTAGCCAAATAACTTTTCTTTAATAAGGCCAAAAATTCTACATATTCACTATATCACTGAAAAGAAGTTCTTTTAGTGTCTAGTAGGGTTTAATGATTGCGTCGAAATACCTTATACCTACTAACCCCCGATCACGCCATTCTGCTTAAAACGACTGTAACTTCCGGTTTACGGCCAATTTCAGCTTGCGCAGAGTGACGGACGATACGGCGTAACTCGTCCTCCAGTTTTTTATCGTCACGCATAGTCTTTCGGCTTGCTCGCATTACAAATTGGTTAAGATCTTCTTCAATAACTTCGATCAAACCAGTACGGCTTACACCCATTTCTGGCAAACCTCTTATTTCGCACCACGGTTCACCCAACGGGCCATCATCGTCCAAAATTAAACTTACCATTACATGCCCATTTAACGCCATACGAATTCGATCTCGCACAACGCCGTCTAAAGCACTAATTTTAATAGACCCATCCAGGTAAGTACGGCCCGTCTCAACATACTCATCAACCTTTGGAGCGTTTCCAGATAGGTTAATAACCATTCCATTTACTGCGACAACGCTGGAAATACCTTTGGCAATTCCAAGCTTGGCATGTTCCCTCAGATGGCGATGCTCACCATGCATTGGTACTAGGATTTGTGGCTGGATAGCAGCGTGCATCGTTTCGAGATCAGGACGGTTTGCGTGACCTGAAACGTGGTATGCGCCACCTTCATCATCCACAACATCAACTCCAATTTCCGACAATTGGTTCACAATCTTAATCACGCCACGCTCGTTGCCTGGAATAACTTTTGATGAAAATAAAAATAGATCACCGTCTTTAAGTACATGGCCACGATACTTGCCGTTGGCCAATTGGGCAGAAGCGGCACGTCGCTCCCCTTGACTACCGGTAACCAACAGCATCAAATTCCCACGTGGAACATCCAAAGCTTCTTCTGGACTGATTGTCGAAGGAAAGTCATAAAGTACACCACTCTCTTTTGCAGCATCTACCATACGTCCCATAGCCCGACCCATCAAACACACTGAACGGCCGGCACGATGTCCAGCATCTGCGAGTGTTTTTACTCGTGCTAGATTACTAGCAAAAGTAGTCGCAATAACCATTTGTTTTGCATTTGCCACAAGGCTGGTTATATTATCTCCAAGAGTTGCTTCAGAACGACCCGCCGTCTTTGAGAAAACATTGGTACTGTCACAAACCAAGGCTTTTACACCGGGCTTAGAAATTTCGCCCCAAAGAACAGGGTCCCAGCCTTCACCTATCAAAGGAGTTTTATCGAGTTTGAAATCACCTGTGTGAACAATACGGCCATCTGGCGTATCAATGACAAGCCCTGAGCTTTCTGGGATTGAATGACTAATAGGCAGGAACCCTACTTTAAAAGGCCCTAATTTAACAGTGTCTGGCCAAGCCGCCATCACAGTCACAGCATTGGCCGCCACTCCATGTTCGGATAGCTTTCTACGCGCAATATTAGCTGTAAATGCGCGCGCATAGATTGGTGAGTTCAATTGAGAAAATGTATGGCCAACGGCGCCTACATGATCCTCATGAGCATGCGTAATAAACACACCATCAATTCGGTCTTTACGCGCCTCCAGCCATGCTACGTCTGGTAAAATTATGTCTACCCCAGGTGACGTATCCATATCTGGGAATGTGATCCCAAGATCAACAACTATCAAACGTTCTTTATCACGCGGGCCATAGCCGTAGACATAACAGTTCATCCCAACCTCACCGGCGCCGCCGAGAGGGAGATAGATTAAACGATTTTGGCTCATCAAGTTTCCTTGTTAAATTTATGAATCACGGTCAAGCCGTGCATTGTAAGCTCATCTTCAAAAGCATCGAAGAGTTTAACTGACTGTTGGAATAGTGGCGCGAGGCCACCAGTTGATATAATTTTCATGGGTCGCAGATGTTCAGCTTTGATGCGATTACATATTTCACGCACCAAGCCCACATAGCCCCAAAAAATACCAGATTGCATGCATGCGACTGTGTTAGTTCCTATGGCGAATTGTGGTATAGTAATATCAACATGCGGCAAAGCTGCAGCCGCTTGGTGCAGCGCTTCGAGACTGAGATTCACACCTGGTGCAATTGAACCGCCGATATACGCACCATCTGCATCTACGACGTCAAAAGTCGTAGCGGTTCCAAAGTCAACAATAATTAAATCTCCACCGAAAAGATCAAAACCTGAAACAGTATTTACTAATCTGTCTGGTCCTACTGCTGTTCCATTATCAACGCGAACCGAGATTGGTAGCCGGCAATCTGCTCGCCCTACAACTAAGGGTCTGGTACCAAAATATTTATCAGACAAAACTCGAAGGTTAAATACAACACGTGGCACCGTCGATGAAATCACCATTTCGTCAATCTCATTTTTAATACCATCAAGCTCCATTAATGTAGTTAACCACACATAATACTGATCCGCCGTCCGCTTATGTGAAGTCGCAATACGCCAATTAGAGATGAATTTTATTCCATCCCAGATCGAAAAAACTGTGTTGGTATTTCCGCAATCTATTGCAAGAAGCATTTCATAAGCCTTAAAAATAGATGTCTGCAGCGGGTATGACAATCTTCCCACTTGGCGTCAACAGTAGCAGGCTGCCATCTTCATCTATGCCATCGAAAATCCCTCTTATTTCAGCTTGATTTGTACGTGCTGTGATAATCTTTCCCAACCGAGCGGCCTGCCCGTTCCATTCCTCTCGAATTTCTGAAAAGCCTTTCGTCACGAGCTTTTCCTCTACAACAACGAAATGTGCTGCCAAAGCCTCCAGAAACTCTTCCGGAGTTGGTGGCGTTCTTACAAAGTCAGACAAACCAACCGGTCGGAACCGAGCGCCCAAAACACCCTTAGGTGCCAACCCAAGATTAACACCTATACCAACACTCAGGCGATCTACATTAACGCCAGTGGCCGAGCTTTCCAGTAAAATACCTGCGACTTTACCACCATTAATCAAAACATCATTTGGCCATTTTTGGGAAAGTTTCGAAGAATCAACAAATTCTGCAAGCGTACGAAACAGAGTAATCGCCGCGACAAACGAGTGCTGTGCCGCTTTAGCCGGAGTGCAATTTGGTTGCAGGATGAGAGTTGCGGAAAAAGAGCCGTGAGCGCTCAGCCAAGATTTACCCTGCCGACCACGCGCATCAGTCTGCAATAGCGCCATTATCCAATATGGAAAACCTTGGGCGCCATCGTAGCAGCGGGCAAGGTCCATTGTCGAACCGGCCCGTTCAGTAATTGTGGCGAACGCGCCAGATTGCAATTTAACCTGCAAGAGAAATCGCGGCAGTCAGTGCAAGTTTTTCAAGACCAAAAAGGCTAAAGAAGGTACCAAGTAACATTAAGGCCGCGGAAACAACTAAAATGACAGTCAATCTACGTGGGCTGTGACTGTCCATAGGTTCTGTCTCATCACCAAAGTACATGAAGTATACGATCCGAATATAATAGAACGCACCAATAACCGAAGCAATTACGCCTGCAATCGCAAGCCAAGCAAGACCGGCATCATAAGCGGCTCGCAAGACATAAAACTTACCAAAAAAGCCGACCATAGGTGGAACGCCCGCCATTGAAAACATCAATGCTGTCACACAC
Source organism: uncultured Planktomarina sp. (assembly GCA_905182425.1). Taxonomy (GTDB): domain Bacteria; phylum Pseudomonadota; class Alphaproteobacteria; order Rhodobacterales; family Rhodobacteraceae; genus Planktomarina. Next base: position 36,774 of record CAJJBP010000011.1, read on the forward strand.
AAAGCTTTAAGCGGTTCATACATTGAATACATCTGCAAATCAGCAATATTGCTTACCAAACGACCATCACGCTCCATGCTTAGTATAAAAGCAAAGGCGCCAATGTTCATCATGACATATATTACCATATAAATAAGCATCGCCTGAACGCCAAAGGTAGTTCCGGATGCTAGTCCCATGAGCGCAAAGCCCATGTGTGCAATAGAGGAGTATGCCATAAGGCGTTTAATATCGCGCTGTCCAATTGCAGCGATGGCCCCGAGGAACATTGAAATAAGGGAAAGTACAGCAACAATTTGCTGCCAGTCACCGACCACCCCACCAAAAGCATCATGTACAACGCGAGCGAATAGACCCATAGCAGCAATTTTTGGTGCCGTTGCTAAAAATGCCGTAACAGGTGTTGGAGCCCCCTCATAAACATCAGGCGTCCACATGTGGAACGGAGCGGCAGATACTTTGAACGCCAACCCAGCCAGAACAAAAACAAGACCAAGCAACAAGCCCACAGACAAATGTTCAACCTGGGTTGCCTCCAAGATACCGCCAAACTGCGTTGTACCAGCAAAGCCATAGATCAGAGATGATCCATATAGGAGCAGGCCGGAAGACAAGGCTCCCAATACAAAATACTTTAAACCAGCTTCTGTTGATTTAGCACTATCACGACGAAATGATGCGACAACATAAAGCGCCAGCGATTGCAGTTCTAGCCCCATGTAAAGTGTCAATAAGCTACCAGCAGAGACCATAACCATCATGCCAACAACGGCGAGGGCAATGAGCAGTGGGTATTCAAATTTTAGCATGTCTCTTTTTGAAGCATAATCCTGCCCCATCACTAATACTATGGCTGCAGAGATTAAAATGAAGACTTTGGCGAAGCGTGAAAAACTATCATCAGTAAACATGTCATTAAAGGCTGTCGATTCAGCCGATTGGCCAAAACCAATGATTGCCGCGAGCAGTATCAACACACCAGAGGTTAGCCAAATTGAGAAGACTGCATGTTTATCTTTACCAGTGTATACGAACACAACCAGCGCAAGCATCGCATAAAGCGATAACAAGACTTCTGGCAGAACGACCGAAAAATCAGAGGCATTCATGTTCCGAATTCCCTTAGTAAGAAGCAGTTGATGTAGCGGAATGAATGATCCAATGATCAGCCACATTACTATGATAGGTTTCTACCAAAGCAGCCACAGACGGCCCAATGATGTCGAGAATTAACGCAGGATAAACACCTAAAAGCAGTGTCATTGCAATAAGTGGAGCAAATACCATCTTCTCACGAGAGGTCATATCTGTGATAGACTTTAAGCTCTCCTTTATGAGATCTCCTAGCACAACTCGGCGATACAGCCATAAGGCATAAGCAGCAGACAAAATAACTCCACTAGCTGCAAAGAGTGCAACCCAAGTGTTCACTTTGAAGATACCAACTAATGTCAAGAATTCACCAACAAACCCAGAGGTGCCCGGAAGACCTACATTCGCCATGGTAAAGAACAAGAAGACAAGTGCGTAGCTTGGCATATTATTAATCACTCCTCCGTAGGCATCGATATCTCGTGTATGCATTCGATCATAAATAACTCCAACACAAAGAAACAAAGCACCAGAGATGAAGCCATGGCTTAACATCTGAAAAATTGCACCATCTATCCCCTGCTGGTTAGCTGCAAAAATACCAAGCGTCACATAGCCCATATGAGCGACGGATGAATAGGCAATCAGCTTTTTCATATCTTTTTGCGCTAAAGCCACCAGAGACGTGTAAACAATCGCAATGGCGGACATCCAGAAGACCAGCGGTGTAAGAAAATCCGAGGCAATCGGAAACATAGGCAGTGAAAAGCGTAAAAAACCATATCCACCCATTTTCAACAAGATCGCAGCCAAAACAACAGAACCCGCTGTAGGCGCTTGAACGTGCGCGTCGGGCAACCAAGTATGAACCGGCCACATTGGCATTTTTACCGCAAAGGAGGCAAAGAAGGCGAGCCACATTAAAGTCTGTGCACCGCCAATAATTTGGAACCCAGCCACTGAAAGAGTTTCAGATCCAAAATTATGATCAAGCAAGAGGACCAAATCAGTCGTGCCGGCGTCCGCGAACATCGCTACCATCGCAACCAGCATCAAAACCGAACCCAGGAACGTATAAAGGAAAAATTTAAAGGATGCGTAAATACGCTTTTTTCCACCCCAGACACCGATGATTAAGAACATCGGAATCAATCCTGCCTCAAAGAACATGTAGAACAATACTAAGTCCAATGCACAGAACACGCCAATCATTAGTGTCTCAAGCACTAAGAAAGCTATCATGTACTCTTTTAGGCGATACGTAACATTCCAGGAAGCTGCAATCACTAGCGGCATCATGAAGGTTGTGAGCATCACAAAAAGAATACTGATACCATCAACGCCCATCTTATATTGAAGACCAACTAACCAGTTTCGTTCTTCAACGAATTGAAAACCAGTGTTACTCGGATCAAAACCGAATAATACAAATAAGGACACAACAAATGTAAAAACCGTTGCCGACATTGTGAGGATTTTAACATTTCTCAAAGCAGATTCGCTATCCGACCTAGCTACCAAAGCCAGAATAATGGCTGCAACGAGTGGTATAAAAGTGATCAGGCTAAGAAGGTTGCTCATTATCTACCTCCCGCAATAGACACCCAAGTGACCAATACTGCTACCCCAATGACCATACCAAACGCATAGTTAAAAATGTAACCTGATTGCATCCTTCCTGCCCATTTTGTGAAGAACGGTATTAGACCCATCGCCAAACCGTTAATGCCACCATCAATAATTTTTCCATCAACAACCTTCCAAAGCATCCGACCAAGCCATTGCGCAGGACGCACAAATAGCACCTCATAAACCTCATCAAAGTACCATTTATTGAGAAGAAATTTATATAAGATCGGATTGCTCTCAGCGACACGGCGCGGCAAGTTAAACTTGGTCATGTAGAAAAGCCAAGCCGTCACAAACCCGATAACCATCGCAATGAATGGAGATACCTTAACCAACCAATTTACATGGTGTGCATCGTCTAAAACACGGTTGTCAGGCGAAATATAGATAGCGCCTTTACCCAATTTGCTATCACCCCCACGCCTATCCATATTATGACTTTCATCGCCATAACCTTCTGCGCCCTTATGGCGCTCTGGATCTGAATAGTTATCGCTCGTAGGCGCGTCTTCACTGTGCGCTTCTTCAGCATTAGCAGGGGAAATCAGAGGGAGCCAAATATCCACCTGACCTTTCGTCTCTACGTGTGTATCCTCTACAATCCCGAAAAAGACTTCTACTTTATGGTGGTCGCCAAAGAATGGTTTGTAAAAATACATCCCTGAGAAAATCGCGCCAACAGCTAATACGGCCAACGGTACCAACATGACTATTGGACTTTCGTGCGCGTGATCATGAGTACTTTGACTTGCCCGACTATTGCCAAAGAATGTCATAAACATCAAACGCCAACTATAAAAACTGGTGAACAAAGCTGCTACGACCAGCATCCAAAAAGCATATCCGCCGACAGAGCCTGCATAGGCGCTTTCAATAACTGCATCCTTTGAGAGGAAACCCGCAAAACCGAAATGTGTTAGAGGAATACCAACACCTGTGATTGCTAATGTACCAATCAGCATAGCCAAAAACGTATACGGCAATTTTGTACGCAAGCCACCATAGTTACGCATGTCTTGCTCATGATGCATCCCATGGATGACGGAACCCGCACCCAAGAATAACATAGCTTTAAAGAATGCGTGTGTCAGAAGGTGGAACATAGCAACGGAGTAGACACCAAGGCCCGCAGCTACGAACATGTATCCTAATTGTGAACAAGTCGAATATGCTATCACACGCTTGATATCGTTTTGCACAAGGCCAACTGTTGCTGCAAAAAACGCCGTTGATGCACCAATGAAGACAACAAATTTCATGGTTTCAGGTGCAAACTCCATGATTGGTGACATACGGCAGATCAAGAAAACACCAGCAGTAACCATAGTTGCAGCATGTATTAAAGCAGACACAGGTGTCGGCCCTTCCATCGCATCAGGTAGCCAAGTGTGAAGTATAAGCTGGGCAGATTTACCCATAGCACCAACAAACAAAAGAAATGCAATAAGGTTTGCCGCGTTCCAATCACGCCACAAGAAGTGTAAATCCGTCGCAGCCAGTTCAGGCCCAATTAAAAAGATATTTTCAAACTTGATGCTTCCTGAAACGAAGTAGAGTGCAAATATCCCTAACAGAAGACCAAAATCTCCAACACGGTTTACGACGAAAGCTTTGATAGCGGCCGCACCTGCGCTTTGCTTGCGAATATAGAAACCAATCAAAAGGTAAGAAGCAACGCCAACGCCTTCCCAGCCGAAGAAAAGCTGCAAAAGATTGTCTGATGTTACCAACATAAGCATAGCGAACGTAAAAAACGACAAATATGCAAAGAACCGTGGCCGATAGCTTTCGCCGTCTCTGAAGTGATCATCATGCGCCATATAACCCATAGAATAAAGATGCACCAAAGCGGATACTGTAGTAATTACAATCAACATAATTGTTGTGAGGCGATCCACGCGGATGGCCCAATCTGTAGTGAGTGTTCCACTTTCAATCCAACGCATTATCTGAATGCTTTCGGTGTGTCCGTCGAAACTAATGAACACAATCCAGGATAAAAACGCGGCAAGAAACAATAAGCTAGTAGCCAAAACCTGAGCGGCTTTGTCACCAATAATGCGGTGGCCAAAGCCTGCGATAAGGGCGCCCACAAGAGGAGCGAAACAGTAGGGTCATTTCCATAACGCCTTACCCTTTCATTACGTTGACGTCTTCAACGTCAATCGAGCCTTGATTACGGAAGAAACAAACCAAAATAGCCAAACCAATCGCAGCTTCAGCAGCAGCAACCGTCAAAACAAAGAGGGTAAAAATTTGGCCAACGTAATCATTTAGGAACGCCGAAAAGGCTACAAAGTTGATATTAACGCTCAAGAGAATCAACTCAATGCTCATCAACAAAATAATGACGTTTTTCCGGTTCAGAAAAAGACCAAAGATGCCAATAACAAAAAGTGCCGCAGCAACTGTGAGATAATGTTCTAGTCCAATCATAGTCCCTGCCCCGGTTTAACGTCTTTTAATTCCATTGCTTTAGCTGGATCGCGCATCATCTGTGCAACGACGTCTTGGCGTTTAACGCCAGTACGATGTCGAAGTGTTAAAACAATCGCTCCTATCATGGCGACCAACAAAATCAAACCTGACAATTGAAAAATCAAAATGTAATCGTCATAGATGATAGCGCCTAACTCAGCGGTGTTTGTACCAGTTCCAATTTGTGCAGCGATGCGTGTTTCATAGCCTTCCGAGTAATCCCAAACACCAAAAGCAAACATGAGTTGTATTAGAACAATCACACCTATCAGGAGCCCAAGCGGCAAATAACGCGCCATCTCAGCTTTTAATTCGGCGAAATCAACATCAAGCATCATCACTACGAAAAGAAAGAGTACAGCTACCGCCCCTACATAAACGATGATCAGAAGCATCGCTACAAACTCGGCGCCTAAGAGCACAAACAGCCCCGCCGCTGAAAGAAATGATAGGATCAACCACAGAACAGAATGCACTGGGTTACGTGAAACAACGGTAAACAGTCCCCCAAGCAATGTTGAAATTGAGAATGTGTAGAACGCGAGCGCCGCGATACCCATGGTATTTCCTTCCCCTGAGCCGCTTAACGATACGGAGCGTCGAGCTCGAGATTACGTGCAATCTCAGACTCCCAACGATCACCGTTTTCGAGCAGTTTAGATTTGTCGTAAAAAAGCTCTTCACGGGTTTCCGTGGAAAACTCAAAATTAGGACCTTCAACAATAGCATCCACAGGGCAAGCTTCTTGGCAGAACCCGCAATAGATGCATTTAGTCATATCAATGTCGTAACGCGTAGTACGACGGCTACCGTCATCCCGTGGTTCGGCATCGATAGTAATAGCTTGTGCGGGGCAGATCGCCTCGCACAACTTACAGGCAATGCAACGCTCTTCGCCATTGGGATAACGGCGCAACGCATGTTCACCTCGAAAGCGTGGGCTCAAAGGTCCCTTCTCATGAGGATAGTTCAGCGTTGCTTTCGGCCTGAAAAAATATTTCATACCCAATTTAAAGGCCACCCAAAAATCCTGCAAAAAGAAATATTTCACGGCGCGTTTATAATCAATATCGGTCATAGCATTACCCCCCAACAGCCCAACGAGCATACAGCCCCCAGAACCACCCAAATTTCGCTGCAAAGGCCACAAAAACCACCCAAAGAAGTGAAAATGGCAAGAAGACTTTCCAACCCAAACGCATCAATTGGTCGTAACGGTAACGCGGCACCAGAGCCTTCACCATCGCGATGAGGAAGAAAAAGAAAGCCATTTTTCCAACCATCCAAAGAGCACTATCAGCTATGAATGGAAAGGGGGACGTCCAACCACCGAAGAACAACAAGGTGATCAGTGCGCACATTAGGAAAATCGCAATATATTCACCGGCCATGAACAAAAGAAAGGGTGTCGACGAATATTCAACTTGGTAGCCTGCAACCAACTCCGATTCAGCTTCAGGCAAGTCAAATGGTGGGCGGTTTGTTTCCGCCAGTGCACTGATAAAGAATAAAAATACCATTGGAAAATGTGGGATAAAGTACCAGTTGAATAGACCCATGTCACCATTTTGCGCCGCAACAATTGACCCAAAATTCATTGATCCAGTGGAGATGATAACACCAATAATGATCAAACCAAGAGACACCTCATAGGAGATCATTTGAGCGGCTGAGCGCAGCGCACCCAAGAATGGATATTTGGAGTTAGAGGCCCATCCGCCCATGATTACTCCATAAACTTCAAGCGATGACACCGCAAATACAAATAAAATCGCTACGTTGATGTCTGCTAAAACCCATGTACTGTTGAATGGAATAACTGCCCAGGCAAGCATGGCGAGAACAAAGGATACCAAAGGCGCCAGAATAAAAACAGGCCTATCCGCTCCTGCTGGAATTATTATCTCTTTCAGAACATATTTCAGAGCATCAGCAACAGTTTGTAGTAGACCAAATAATCCCACAACGTTCGGACCGCGGCGCATCTGAACCGCTGCCCAGATTTTGCGATCACCGTAAACCAGAAACAGCAAGCTGATCATAACAAAACCCACAACCGCAAGGGTCTGGGCCAGAAGGATAACAGCTACCCCAAGATTTGTTGAAAAGAATTCGTTCATACACTCGGTATCCCTAGTTCCTTGCAGTCCGCCACGGTGACTTCCACTTCAAAATTAATCTGTCCCGCAATCGGCACCGGCAAACCGCTGTAAAACCCATATACCGCGGAGTTTCTACTGGCCTCTGACAAATTTGTGTCGCAGTTACGCATTATTTTTTTACGTAAACAGAAACGTGGTTCAACACCCAAACAGTTTACAACCAAGGAGCCACCTAATTGTGAGGTCTTAAGCCTGGCAGCTATTATCGTTTGTACCAGCATCCGGCTTATTCCGCGGCCAATGGCGCTATAGCGCGCACTTTTGCGCTCGCTGACAACTCAGCCATAAGTTCGCTTGCGCGAGCTATTGGATTGTTTAAATAATAATCCGAAATAGCCACGCCAAATGGACCCTTTGCCATCTTTGTCACAGGAAATTTGGAAAGTGTGTTTTCAGGAACTTGGTCGATCAATGCCAAATGTGGAACCGCCTCAACTAACACTTGACGCAACTGTGACAGAGAATCAAATGCAAGCTTTAAGTCAAGTTCAGCAGATAACGCACGTAAAATGGCCCAGTTTTCCTTAGCCTCGCCTGGTGCAAAACTCGCTCGCTGTGCCAATTGTGGGCGACCCTCAGTATTAACAAATAACCCATTCTCTTCAGTGTAAGCAGCCCCCGGAAAAATTATATCGGCTCTATGTGCACCGCGATCACCATGGCTACCTTGGTAAATAACAAATGGGCCAGGAGCAACTTCAATTTCATCAACGCCCATATTATAAACAACATCTTTACCATCAACAGCAGCATCCATCCCGCCTTCAGTGGTACAGTCAACATCCATGGCGCCAACCCGTGCGGCTGCCGAGTGTAAAACCATCAACTTACTTTCAGTTTTAGCGCAAAGTTTGATTACGGCGGCAAGCACGGCTGCACCATCTTCTGCCTGCAAAGCAGCTTGGCCGACTATAACCAATGACGGAACAGTTAAAGCACCATCCAATTTGGTTTTAAGAGCTTTTTCGAGATCAGAACGCCCCGCACCCATGTGTGTGTATTCATAAGTAAGATCAACTTTTTTACCAATCAAACCAATATTTGCACCCATAGTCCAAGCTTTACGAATACGAGCGTTCAAAACCGGCGCTTCTACTTTTGGATTTGTACCTACGAGTTGGATAATTTTAGCTGCATCTATATCATCAATGCTAGCGTTTCCAACATATGCACCGCGATTGCCACTTGGCAATTTGGCGCCATCTGTTCGACATTCAACCGAACCGCCCAGCCCCTCAACCAATTGCTTCAGTGCAAATGCAGCCTCAACTGAAGCTAAATCACCTACTATACCAACAATTTTTTTACCCTTAATTGCAGATGCTGCCTTTTTTAATGCTTCAGACCAAGTTGCAGGGCGCAATTTGCCTGCTTCGCGAATATAGGGTTGATCTAAACGTTGACGTCGCAAACCATCCCACACAAAACGCGATTTATCTGCAAGCCATTCTTCGTTTACACCGTCATGATTTCGCGGGATAAACCGCATCACTTCACGGCCTTTTGTATCAACACGGATGTTAGAGCCTAATGCATCCATTACATCAATAGATTCAGTTTTACTCAGTTCCCACGGACGAGCGGTAAAAGCGTATGGTTTAGAAACCAACGCCCCAACGGGACAAAGATCAATGATATTACCTTGCAAGTTGCTATCCAGAGTTTGCCCAAGGTAGCTTGTAATTTCAGCATCCTCACCACGGCCTGTTTGACCCATCTGTGTTATACCAGCAACCTCTGAGTGAAGCGAACACAACGGGTACAGGAAATACAGCGCGTCATATGTGTCTCAACCAATGGGCCAAGATCAAGATCATCTGACGCACGCTTTGGCTCACGAAAACGACTAAAATCAACACCATAAACCATAGCTTGATCTTGCAAATCACACTCACCACCTTGGTCACAAATTGGACAATCCAAGGGATGATTGATTAATAAGAACTCCATAACACCCTCTCGGGCTTTCTTAACCATAGGCGAATTGGTTTTCACAACCGGCAACTGACCTTCAGGACCAGGCCGCAAATCTCGTACCTGCATCGCGCAAGAGGCCGCGGGCTTTGGAGGACCACCAACAACTTCGACCAAGCACATCCGGCAGTTACCAGCTATCGTTAAACGCTCATGGTAACAAAACCGCGGCACTTCTACTCCAGCCTGTTCACAGGCTTGGATCAGCGTCATCGCACCATCTATTTGGATCTCTCGATCGTCAATTATGATTTTACGCATGTCAGACATATTTAATTCACTTTCAGCAATTTTTCGATCATGGCTTACAGAGTATATTAAAGCAGAACATCAAATTATTCCGCAGCAAACCGGCTGCGAGGCTTACGCTTATGTTCGATACGCGCTTCAATATCGCCACGGAAGTGGCGGATCAAACCTTGGATCGGCCAAGCGGCCGCATCCCCAAGCGCACAGATTGTGTGACCTTCGACTTGTTTAGAAACATCCAACAACATATCAATTTCTTCCGGGTCCGCATCACCTTTGACTAGACGATCCATTACCCGCATCATCCAACCCGTGCCTTCACGACAGGGTGTACATTGGCCACAGCTTTCATGTTTATAGAATTTGGCTAATCGCCAAATTGCTTTTACAACATCTGTCGACTGATCCATTACGATCACCGCTGCTGTGCCCAAACCCGAGCGTTGCTCACGGAGCCAGTCAAAATCCATTATAGCGTTTTTACGCATTACAGAGCCAGGCAACATTGGAACTGAGGACCCGCCAGGAATAACCGCTTTTAAGTTGTCCCAGCCACCACGAATACCACCACAATGCTTATCTAATAGGACGTCCTAATGGAATAGACATCTCTTCTTCTACGACACAGGGGTTGATTTACGTGACCAGAAATCGCAAAAAGTTTGGTACCGGTATTATTTGGACGTCCAAAGCTAGAGAACCAATCTCCACCACGCCGCAAAATAGTAGGTACAACAGCTATTGATTCAACATTATTCACCGTGGTTGGGCATCCATAAAGCCCAGCACCCGCCGGGAACGGTGGCTTCATGCGTGGCATACCTTTTTTGCCTTCAAGACTTTCGAGCAAAGCAGTCTCTTCACCGCAAATATATGCACCCGCACCGTGATGAAGATAAACATCAAAATCCCAACCAGATTTAGATGCATTTTTACCAATCAACCCCCATCATAGGCTTCATCAATCGCTGCCTGCAATGCTTCACGCTCGCGAATGTACTCGCCACGAATATAGATGTAGCATGCGTTTGAATTCATTGCGAAAGACGCAATCAAACAGCCTTCTATTAATGTATGAGGATCATGACGCATTATTTCACGGTCTTTACATGTTCCAGGCTCAGATTCATCAGCATTCACAACTAAATAGATGGGCGGCCATCGCTTTCCTTTGGCATAAAAGACCATTTCAAACCGGTTGGGAAGCCTGCGCCACCACGGCCACGCAGACCGGATTTTTTCATCTCATCGATGATCCATTCACGTCCCTTCTTGATGATAGCGCCGGTCCCATCCCAATGCCCACGCGACTTCGCGCCTTTGAGGGTGCGCTCATGCATCCCGTATAAATTGGTGAAAATACGATCTTGATCCTTGAGCATGTAACCTAGCCTTTATCTGCATGGCGGCGCGACCGCCAAATTTGAAAGGTCACGACCAGTGACCAAAACATTACGGCCATTACGGCCAAATCTAACAGCAGCATTAGTCTGGTCGGAAAACCAAATTCCTTAGCTGCCCACTGCATCGCAATCCAAAGCAGCATAGAACCCGCAATAAAAAGGCCAGCAATGCGGCCCTTCTTTGCTTGAATATTATTATGCTCTGTAGTCATCGCTATCGTTGCCATATGCTGTTTATGTCTTCGCCACGTTTTTCTTGGTCTCACCGAGCCAAGCTGTTCGCAAAGGTACTTCAGTTCCATTAATTCTTTTAACTGTGTCCATTAGATCAACAGCCAGCGCAACAGAAGCGTTGTGGGGTGCTCTACACGCATCATATTCTTGCAACGTAGTGACGCCGCCCATTGGCTCTGCAGCATAGCGACCATTTTGCGGACCAGGGGTTGGAACTTTTCCAGCAGCCAAATCATCAATCAAAACCGCAAATTTTTCGCTAGTCAGGTCTTCGTAGTAATCTTTGCCTATCTGAACCATTGGCGCATTTGCACAGGCGCCAAGGCATTCAACTTCTTCCCAGCTAAATTTACCATCCCCTGAAATTTCATGCGGTTTCGCTGAGATTTTTTCATGACACACGGCCATCAAGTCTTCGGCACCACAGATCATACAAGTAGTGGTGCCACAAATTTGAAAATGCGCTACGCTCCCCACAGGCTGTAACTGAAACATAAAGTAGAATGTCGCAACTTCAAGAACGCGGATAAAAGCCATATCCAGCATATCAGCAACAGCTTCAATAGCAGGTCGAGACAGCCAGCCTTCCTGCTCTTGCGCACGCCATAAAATTGGAATGACTGCGCTGGCCTGACGACCTTCTGGAAATTTTGTTACCTGCGCCTCTGCCCAAGCCTGATTGGCAGGCGCAAAGGCAAAAGTATCTGGTTGGTCTGCATGAAGACGACGAAGCATTTTAGGCCCCTATAAGTTGGCGTTCAAAGACGCAAAAAGGTTTTTTAAACGGAAAGTTTGGTTTGTCATCGATCAATCTCTCCGAACACGACATCCATTGTGCCAATTATTGCAGCCACATCTGCAAGCTGGTGACCTTTACAAAGGTGATCCATCGCCTGCAAATGTAAAAAACCTGGAGCACGTATTTTTGCTCGGTAAGGCTGGTTACTACCATCTGAAACAAGATATACACCAAATTCACCTTTTGGGGCTTCGACTGCTGCATAGACTTCGCCAGCAGGAACGTGAAAGCCCTCAGTGTAGAGTTTAAAGTGGTGAATGAGTGCCTCCATGCTTTGCTTCATTTCACCGCGTTTTGGAGGAGTCATTTTACCCCGAGCCATCACATCGCCAGTGGCCTCTCTTAATTTGCCAATACATTGCTTAATTATCGAAACAGATTGACGCATTTCTTCCATGCGGCAGAGATATCTGTCATAGCAATCACCATTTTTACCAACAGGGACTTGAAACTCAAACTCATCATAACATTCGTAAGGTTGGGAGCGCCGCAGATCCCAAGCCAAGCCTGAACCACGTACCATAACACCGCTGAAACCAAACTTTTGAATGTCGTCCTCAGTCACCAGACCGATATCCGCATTGCGTTGTTTAAAAATACGGTTCTCGGTAAGAATGGTATCAATGTCATTCAAAACCGCCGGGAATGTGTGCGCCCATTCTTCGATATCATCGACCAGTTGATCCGGAAGGTCTTGATGCACACCACCCGGCCTAAAATAGGCAGCATGCAAACGTGCACCACAAGCACGTTCATAGAAGATCATCAGTTTTTCACGCTCCTCGAAGCCCCAGGTAAGTGGCGTCATCGCACCCACGTCCATAGCCTGAGTTGTCACGTTAAGAAGGTGGCTTAAAACACGGCCAATCTCTGAATAAAGCACACGAATTAGGCTTGCACGTCTTGGGACATCCGTACCTGTAAGTTTTTCAATAGCCAAGCACCAAGCATGTTCTTGGTTCATTGGAGCTACATAATCCAAGCGATCAAAATAAGGTAAATTCTGCAGGTAAGTTCTGCTCTCCATTAACTTTTCTGTTCCGCGGTGCAGCAGTCCTATGTGTGGATCACACCGCTCAACTATCTCACCATCTAACTCAAGCACAAGGCGCAGTACGCCATGAGCAGCAGGATGCTGGGGTCCAAAGTTAATATTGAAATTACGAATTTTTTGTTCGCCGGTTAAAACGTCATCAATTTTGGAGCCGTCCATTATGCACCCCCTTGTTGGTCAACGTTTAGGCCAGTTAATCTTGGTTCTCTAATTTCATTTTTTACGCAGAAAACATCTGGAATTTGAAGTTCTAAAACATGGATTGAGACAACAGGTTGTATCATCAGTTAACCCTGAGCCTCATCTGTTTTGTGATCAGCTGGGATAATATAATTTGCACCTTCCCACGGAGACATAAAGTCGAACTGTCGGTATTCTTGGACCAACGATACGGGCTCATAAACAACGCGCTTTTCAGCTTCGTCATAACGCAGCTCTGTATATCCTGTTGTTGGGAAATCTTTTCGTAGCGGATGACCGCGAAAACCGTAATCCGTAAGCAACCGACGCAAATCTGGGTGTCCTGAAAATAAAATGCCAAACATATCAAAGACCTCTCGTTCGAACCAATTAGCCGAGGGATGAACATTTACAATTGATGCCACCATGTCTTCTTCAGAAACAGACATCCGTAGTCGCAATCTTTGGTTTTGATACATGCTCAATAAATGGTAAACGACGTCAAAGCGTTTTTCTCGGCCAGGGATAATCCACCGCCGTAATATCAACCAATGTTGAAAAACGACAGTTGCGATCAGATTTCAAAAAATCAACGAACCCAACAATATTTGAAGGAGAAACATCTATATTCAGCTCATCAAACTTTACGGCATACTCCAAAACACAATCAGGCCGTTGTGAAGATACAAGTGCGCCAAGATCTTGCAACGATTGCATCATTTGATACCTTCAAAATATGCAAAAACCACGGCATCTCGCATTCGCGCGGCAATACTAACTTTACCTAAGTTCAAACTAAGCTCCCAACACATAACATTTATCGAACAATCGTCCCGGTTCTGCGGATTTTGCGCTGCAGCTGTAAAATACCGTAAAGCAAGGCTTCAGCGGTAGGAGGGCAGCCCGGCACGTACACATCTACAGGGACAATACGGTCACATCCTCGAACAACTGAGTAACTGTAATGGTAATAACCGCCGCCATTAGCACATGAACCCATAGATATGACATAACGTGGTTCCGGCATCTGATCATAAACTTTACGCAAATGCAGGTGCCATTTTATTGGTCAGAGTACCTGCAACAATCATCAAATCAGATTGACGAGGACTGGCACGAGGAGCAGTTCCAAAACGTTCCAAATCATAACGAGGCGTTGATGCATGCATCATCTCAACCGCACAGCATGCCAAACCGAATGTCATCCAATGTAAACTACCAGTACGCGCCCAATTAATGATATCTTCTGTGGATGTCACCAAAAAGCCCTTGTCTTGAAGCTCATCGTTCAGCTTCCGACTGGAAACTTCCCGGTCCACACCAGCGGTATTTGCGCCTGCCATCAGTCCCATTCCAAGGCCCCCTTCTTCCACTCATAGGTAAAGCCAATGGTCAAAACAGCAAGAAATACCATCATAGACCAAAATGCCAACATGCTAATGTCTTTAAAGGCAACGGCCCACGGGAAAAGGAATGCTATTTCAAGATCAAATATAATAAACAAAATAGCTACTAGATAAAATCTAACATCAAACTTCATTCGAGCATCATCGAAAGCATTAAACCCACATTCGTAAGCTGATACTTTTTCAGGATCTGGGTTTTGAACGGCCACAAATGCCGCGGCCAAAAGCAAAACAACACCCAATCCGATTGCCACTGCCAGTAGCATCAAAATTGGCAAATAATCTCGTGCAATCTCTTCCACGTCTACTCCTAATGGGCGCCCCATACGGAGCTTGTTGAAGCTTGGTGTACGCTTAGCCACAACTCGGGTCAACGCCCCGAATGGTCATTATTGCGGGTTAGAAGAACTATTTCAGCGAAGCTCGCCTAGGCAGAGGCCCAAGGTGGAAGTGTTTTGCCAAAAAATGCTCCAATACCATGCGCTGCCTCATCGGTTTCCCATTGGCCTACCAAAGCCTGAATAGTCATTTCTATTGTTTCTGGGTCAACCTTGGGCCCTAAGTCGCGTATCAAGGCCTTAGCCGCAGCAACGGCACCCGGAGCGCACGATAAATAAGGCAGAACATGTGAAAAAACTGTTTCATCCAAGATTTTTTCGTCGACCACATCTGCTAGCAAACAGAGCTTTAGGGCCTCTGCCGCATCGAATCTTCGTGAACACATAAAAACACGTCGCGCATGCGCTTCACCCATGCGCGCAATAACATAAGGACTTATGGTCGCAGGGATTAATCCTAACTTTGTTTCAGTCAATCCCATGAACACCCCGTGGACGCCAATGGCAACATCGCAAATGGACGCGAGACCAACGCCCCCTCCAAAGGCATTACCGTGAATTCTACCAATAACTGGCTGCGGGAGCGTGTTCCATTCAAACAACATCATCGCCAATGCGCGCGCGCCTGCGGCACGCTTTTCAGCTGTGGCGTTTATTTGGTCTTGCATCCACTGCAAATCCCCACCTGCACAGAAACTGCGCCCATGTGCCGCAAGGATAACAACTCTGATATTGGAATGTCGAATTTCCCGTGCCACAGAATTTAAGTCTGCAATCATCTGCTCAGACATCGCGTTATGTTTCTCTGGTCGGTTCAGCCAAACAGTGCAGACCATCTCGTCAGTCACATCACATTCAATCGTCTCAAATGGCATTAAGGGGCCTCCCAACAATACTACGCGCCATGTCTCCAACCCGGGCAAGCGCTGCTCTGTCCGGATCACCAAGAATGGAAAAACCACGGGACAGCAAGTGGTCAAAGACCTTTTCAGTACCTACATTGCCCTTTGCACCCGGGGCATAGGGACAACCTCCTAAGCCCGCTATCGACGCGTCAAAGGTGCGTAGACCATGCTCTAAGGAAACATCAATGTTATCAAGAGCTCGTGCGGCAGTATCGTGATAATGCCCCGCCAGAATGCGAGATGGCACACGTTTTTTAACAGCGGTCAGCATAGCATCCACCTGATCGGGGTGCCCGTTACCAATAGTATCACCAAGTGAAATTTCGTCACAACCCGCCTGAAATAACGTTTCAGCTATTTCGGCTACACCTGACGGTGCAACCTTACCATCATATGGGCAATCAATAACACATGATATGTACCCCCGCAGCGCAATCGAACCATCAGTATTATTTTTAAAGTTATCTATCAAAAGCTTCACACGCTCGATAGCACCAGTACGGGAAATATTGGTGTTTGCGCGATTAAACCCCTCGGTGGCAGCGAGAAACAAGCATATCCCCTGAACAGGTGAAATTAATGCATGTTGCAGGCCACGCTCATTTGGTACCAGTGCGTAGAGTTCTGACGCTCTGCGAGAGCTGCCCGAGACCACAGCAGATCCATCAGCCATTTGAGGCACCCATTTTGGGCTTACAAAACTGGCACATTCAATTCGAGGCAATCCAGCCTTGGCAAGACCATCAACCAATGCAATTTTTTGCAAGGCGTTTATAAAAACAGGTTCATTTTGCAATCCATCACGTGGACCAACCTCAAAAATTTCAACTACATCAGCCATTCAAATACTGATTTCATCTGATTTAATCAAAGCAAGCACTTGCCCGGCTTTCACCTGATCATCAGCTTCAATAGAAAGCTCTCTGACTGAACCACCCTCAAC
Organism: uncultured Planktomarina sp.; assembly: GCA_905182425.1. Lineage (GTDB taxonomy): Bacteria > Pseudomonadota > Alphaproteobacteria > Rhodobacterales > Rhodobacteraceae > Planktomarina. The sequence goes on from CAJJBP010000011.1 coordinate 53,620, forward strand.
TGCGCGCAACGTATGTTGCATTTTCATTGCTTCAAGAACTAGGATAGCATCGCCCTGCGCGACTTGCTGCCCTAGTTCGACGAATACATTTTTAACAAGTCCCGGCATAGGCGCCAGAATAGCACCATCACTTTTAACAGTTGAGCTTCTGTCTAAAGGGTTAGGAGCCTCAAATATATAGGTTGATTTTCCATAAACATATATATGTTGACCATCTTTAAAGCCAGTAACACCGTCACTACCCTCTAAAAACCAACTTTGCTTGTTTGCCTTAAGTTCAAGAATCTCGCTTTGAACCTTTACCGAGGCACAATGGCCACTGATACTTACTTGCACTAGATTTTCTGTATCTTGCCAGCGTATTAGAACACTGTGTTGTAAAGGCGAAAAGTTTGAAAAACCCTGGTATGCTGTATCTATATCTTCACGCGGTAAACCCAGGGCTAAAATTGCCGCTACTGCCCAGTCCCTGGAACTTGGAGCATCAAGATGCGTTAACTGCGCCAGATCTCGCGCAATTAAACCTGTATCAAAACTTCCTGAAGCGAAGTCTTGATGCTCAAGCAATGCAATTAAAAAATCCCTATTAGTTTTTACTCCAGCGATAAAAGTCTGGCGCAAACCACGAAGTAATTTGGCTCGCGCTTGCCCACGATCTATCCCACTTGAAATCAGTTTGGCAATCATAGGATCATAAAACGGGCTGATATTGTCACCGACCCTCACACCGGTCTCAACCCGCAATCCGGGACCAAATTCCAATCGTGATAGACAGCCTGTTGAGGGCAAAAAATCCACCTGCGGATCCTCGGCATAAAGCCTTACCTCAATCGAGTGTCCTTGTGCTGAAATTTCATCTTGCAATTTAGGTAATACATGGCCTGCGGCTACCCTTAATTGCCACTCAACCAAATCAATACCTAGTATTTCTTCTGTAACAGGATGTTCAACCTGCAAACGGGTATTCATCTCCATGAAGTAAAAATTATCAAATCTTAGAGGGCAGCTGCCATCAACAATAAATTCAACCGTTCCAGCGCTAGCATAACCAATTGCTTCAGCAGCCCTAACGGCTGCTTGCCCCATCGCTTCACGCATATCTTGGGGCATGGCGGGTGCTGGTGCCTCTTCTACCACTTTTTGATACCTGCGCTGTAAAGAGCAGTCACGCTCGTAGAGGTAAACCGCAGACGTTCCGTCTCCAAAAACCTGAATTTCGATATGCCTTGGATTTGAAACAAACTTTTCAATCAAAACACGATCGTTGCCGAAAGAAGCACGAGCTTCTGACTGAGCTGACGCTAGATGCTCTGAAAATTCACCATCATTTGTGACCAGACGCATACCCTTACCGCCACCGCCTGCAACAGCTTTGATCAGAACCGGATATCCTATCTCTGATGCGGCTGCACGTAGTATATCTGGCGATTGTGCCTCCTCATGATACCCTGGCACCACAGGGACCTGTGCCTTTTCCATCAACACTTTTGCAGCGTCTTTAAGACCCATAGCACGAATTGCCGTTGATGAGGGCCCAACCCAAATGAGACCAGCATCTTCGACCGCCTGTGCAAAATCTGGGTCCTCAGACAAAAACCCGTAGCCAGGATGTACTGCATCTGCACCACGTAAAAGCGCAGCTTGGATGATGTCCACCCCCCTCAAATAGCTTTCAGACGGAGTATTACCATCCAGGTAAAACACATCATCACAGGCCAAAACATGACAGGCTTCAGCATCCGACGTTGAAGCTACAGCGAGCGTGTCGATCCCCATCCTTGAGGCAGTTCGCGCTATGCGACAGGCAATCTCTCCTCGGTTAGCTATAAGTAATTTTTTAATCATGTTTTTGCATTTTCGGATTTATAGCTTCGGTATCGGCGCCGAAATATAAAATTCGGACGGTCTCCTTCAAATAGGTAAAAACAAACCAAAATAGTCACCATAGCATTGAAAAGGTCGTAAAACTGCCCATAACTTACTGAAGCAGTGCCATAGCTCGAAGCTAACGAAAAAAATCGGATCAGGAAAATCAAAGGAACAAATAAGGACGCCAGGTATGCTAGCCGATTTCGCAGCACCAGGCCGGATCCAGTCACGAATAAGGCCAGGCCATAGATCATACGCGGCAAAGAGCTGCTGCTGCCAAGTACTATTTCTAGGGCACCAATAGCGACAAACCATACGCAAATCAGAAAGATGACACCCCTAAAGCGTCCTTTAGGAATCCCTCGAACCTCCAGATCGCTGACATAGACCCAATGACGGCCAAAGCTGTCGGGTTGCGTTAAAACTATGTGTGGTTTTTCATCCATGGTTTACATCCTAAAGACGCCAAATTTCGTTTCGCCAATCGGGGCATTTAACGCCGCACGCAAAGACAAAGCCAGTATCTTGCGACTATCGCGTGGATCAATCACACCATCATCCCAAAGCCGCGCACTTGCGTATAGGGGGTCAGATTGTTCCTCAAACATATCCAAAGTCGGTTGTTTGAATGTAGACTCTTCCTCCTCAGTCCAACTTCCACCCGCCCGTTCAATGGCATCACGCTTAACAGTCGCTAGGACACCGGCGGCCTGCGCACCGCCCATGACTGCAGTCCGAGAGGTTGGCCAAGTCCACAGAAAACGTGGCTGAAACGCCCTGCCCGACATACCATAATTACCCGCACCGTAGCTACCACCCACAATCATTGTTATTTTGGGAACAGAGGTACAGGCGACGGCGGTCACCATTTTAGCGCCATGGCGCGCTATACCCTCGTTCTCATATTTTTGGCCGACCATAAACCCAGTAATGTTCTGTAAAAAAATTAAAGGTGTTTTACGCTGACTACATAGTTCCACAAAATGTGCACCCTTCTGGGCGGCTTCAGAAAACAATACGCCATTATTTGCAATAATCCCAACTGCAATACCTTCAATATGAGCAAATCCGGTGACCAGAGTGTCGCCAAAACGGGCTTTAAACTCATCAAAACGGCTACCATCAACCAAGTGGTTTATCAGTTCTCTAATGTCATAAGGTGTGGTCAAATCTACAGGCACAACCTCAAACAAGCAATCAGCTTCAGCAGTCGGTGGGTCGAAATTAATTGATGATTGTTCCAAAGGTGGATGCAAATGTCTCACAGCCTCTCGCGCCAAGGCCAAGGCATGCGTGTCATCTTCCGCCAAATAATCAGCAACTCCCGAAAGCCGCGTATGAACATCACCACCACCTAAATCTTCGGCAGTCACAACCTCTCCGGTTGCAGCTTTCACTAGAGGAGGCCCGGCCAGAAAAATTGTACCCTGATCTTTAACAATTATAGACACATCAGCCATTGCAGGAACATAGGCTCCACCAGCAGTGCAGGACCCCATCACTACGGCGATCTGGGCAATTCCTTTAGCAGACATTTTAGCTTGGTTGTAAAAAATTCGCCCAAAATGATCTCTATCTGGAAAAACTTCATCTTGATTGGGTAAGTTGGCCCCACCACTATCTACTAACGAAATTACTGGAAGATGACATTCTTCAGCAATTTCCTGAGCACGTAGATGCTTTTTCACTGTCATTGGGTAATAAGTGCCACCTTTCACAGTGGCATCATTACAGATTACCATAACATCACGGCCATGTACTTGACCAATGCCTGCAATCAAACCCGCGCAAGGCGCTGCGCCATCGTACATTCTATGCGCAGCCATTGCGCCTATTTCAAGAAATGAGCTGCCGGGATCCAAAAGGTTCGAGACCCGATCTCGTGGTAACATTTTTCCGCGAGAGACGTGCCGATCCCGAGATTTTACACCGCCCCCAAAAGCTGCATCCTGCGCAGCTTGTAGCACCCGCTCTAACGCATCTAAATGCGCTTTTTTACGACCCTGCAACGCTGCATCCGACATAAGGTTAATCTTTCAATACACAGTATTCAGCGGTAGAGCGGCCTTCTAAGCAAGCTGCATACTCACCAGTTAATCCTGCAAATTCAGTTATTTGGCACCCTAGTCGCGCAGAATCTGCACTTATAGATGCGTTGACGCTCACCGCTTCACATTTTTGCGACACATAATTCACCCATCCACCCAGAATTTCAGACATCTCAGTAGCTGCTTTAAGTGTTATTGCGTTAGTCACTTCTTCTTGCAAAAGCGTCATGCTCACGCTCCAATTTTCTCGTTGCCCTTGCAAACATCTGACATGACTTTCCGTTCCAACATCATCTCCCAGACATGGAGCGAATAATTGCCCTAAACATTGGTTCCAAGTGCTTGTCGTTCCTAAATTCTCAAGACAAGCTAACGCTAAAACATGCGCTTTAGGTAAAACTGAATCAGCTTGTCCAGCAGTCCCAAGAATAACGAGAGCAGCTGCTACTATAAATTTATTCATATCATTAGCCCCATTAATTCCCGACCGACGAGCATCCTTCGGATTTCACTCGTTCCTGCACCAATCTCCATTAGTTTAGCGTCCCTAAACATTCTCGCAACTGGAGAATTGTTCAAAAATCCTGCTCCACCAAGAGCTTGAACCGCTTGATGTGCCTGCTTCATAGCCTCTTCACTCGCATATAGACAACAGGCCGCTGCATCTTGTCGTGTTACTTCATTCCGATCACAGGCCTTTGCAACTTCATAAACATACGCGCGTGCAGAATTCATGGCTGTATACATATCAGCAATTTTTCCCTGCATAAGTTGGAAGTTACCAATGGGTTGGCCAAACTGCTTTCGCTCGGCCACATACGGCATGACCTCGTCCATACAGGCCGCCATAATTCCAAGACCTATACCAGCAAGAACAACGCGTTCGTAATCAAGCCCAGACATCAAAACACTGGTACCACACCCTTCTTCCCCTAGGACGTTTTCAAACGGAACCTCTACATTTTTAAATATCAACTCTGCAGTGTTAGATCCACGCATGCCTAGCTTGTCGAAATGTGAGCTTGTCGAAAAACCTACCATTGCACGTTCGACCAAAAACGCAGTCAAACCACGGGACCCGGCTCCTGGATCCGTCTTAGCATATACTACAAGAACATCAGCGTCGGGACCATTTGTAATCCAGAACTTATTACCATTCAAACGATAATAACCATTACGCTTTACCGCTCTGAGGCTCATTGATATTACATCAGAGCCTGAACCTGCTTCGCTCATAGCCAATGCGCCGACGTGATCACCAGAGACCAATTTAGGGAGGTATTTCTGCTTTTGCTCTGTTGTGCCATTTAAACGAATTTGGTTAACGCATAGATTTGAATGTGCCCCATATGACAGACTAACACTCGCAGAGGCTCGCGCTATTTCCTCGATTACAATTGTGTGAGCCAAATACCCCAGCCCAACACCGCCGTATTCTTCATCCACAGTCACGCCCAGAAAGCCCATGTCCCCCATAGACTTCCAAAGATGTGCCGGAAATTCGTTAGATCTGTCGACTTCAGCTGCGAGAGGTTTAATTTTTTCTTGTGCAAATCTGTGCACCTGCTCTTGAAGAGCGTGAATATCATCACCAAGGTCATAACGCATCGATCCAGTAAACATGACAACTCCACTTATTGAACGCTCGTTCAGTTTATACAAACCTCACTTGGCTTGTCTAGCCTTTGCCATTTATTTTTGCCGCAGGCTCCTCCAACCTGGCCTATTTAATACCCACGAGCAACTTCCTGACTGATTATTATTGCCACCAAAGCGCAATCTTTAAACAAAAATGTTAATGGGCGTCGCATATCTATAATACGTTTTAAAATGCGATCACTTTGAGGCATGGGTTCACTGGACGCAGAGCACAATTGGAGCAGTCCTTGATGTGACACAACAGCATAAAATTTCGAGTGAGCTCATTTCAGAGATCCGTATAACATCGTTTCATGAGGCAGTGCGCTTGGGTCAAAAAACTGCTACTAAAAGGGAGCAAGCTCAGTATTCAACCCGTTTTCCATGCGCAGTTGTTTTAGTTCATGGAACCGTATTGCCAGAGCATGTTGCGAACGACGCCCTAAATGACCCGGAAGTCCAGAGGCTATCTTACGCGTTAACGATGTTGGAGGATGAAGTTGCAAATCAATATTTTTCAGCACGTCACCTTGCACGTGCCGATCTCAAACTGCCCACCGATCAAATTCTAAAATCAGATTGGTTTGAACCTCAGAAGGATGCAAATAAACCTCCTAACAAACTTAATTGAAGAATAAATTTCATACTTATTCTATACCCGTTTTGGGTAATGACCGTGCGAATGCCTTCTATCAAGCTGTAATGAACTTGGATCAAACATGCGTGAAAAACATTATTTAATCTATTGGCTCAACCTAGCAAATGAGCCGCCAATGCAGGCAAATCTGCAAACGCAGTCAGCAGAGCGGCAGGCGAAAGTGCGGCCATATCACCGCCGCCGGGTCCAAAAGATACAAGAATACAGGGAATATTTGCATTTTCTGCAGTTAAACGGTCAGTCTGCGTATCTCCGATAAGACAACACCGGTTGCGATCTCCGCCAGAGCGATCGACTGCTGCCCAAAAGGGCGCCGGATCCGGCTTGCGCACGGTCAAAGTGTCTGCACCAATTATGACATCGAAATAGTCAAGAATCCCGAGCTCGGTCAAAAGCTGGACGGCTAAAGTTTCAGGTTTATTAGTACATATAGCTACGGCAAACCCAGTCGCTCGCAATTGCGACACCGCATCCAACGCTCCTTCATAAAAAACTGTATGTGAGGCAATATCTTTTGCATAAGCGCGCAATAGAAAAGGATATTGCCTGTTTACTTCAGTCATGTCGGACCATCCTGCGCGCTTAAAACCAAGCTTGAGCATTGCCTTACCACCTTTTAAAGCGGTGCCACTATCTTTAGGGGCGCTTAATAAATCACCTAGACCCAAGCCCCTAAAACATGCGTTGGCCGCATTTAGCAAATCACCACTAGTATCGGCCAAAGTACCATCCAAATCGAAGACCACGCAGGGTTTAAGCATATTTTCGCCTCATTTGTTACGTTTGTAGCTTTTGCTGTTACCACCGACGGACTTGTCGAATATGTGGTAAGTCGTAAAAGGTTTAAACACTAACTTGAAGGACTATACTCAAAATGACTGTTGCTCTTGTGATCCTCGCGGCCGGTAAAGGTACACGGATGCAATCTGATATTCCAAAAGTTCTTCATGAAGTAGCGGGCGCCTCTTTACTGGCACATACCCTTAAAGCCGGGCAATCTCTGCAACCTTCGCGTACAATAATTGTTGCAGGACATGGCGCGCAAGAGATTGAGGTTGCCTCAAAAGCATACGACGAAAACTGTGAACTCATCCTACAAACAGAGCAGTTAGGAACCGGACATGCGGTAGAGCAAACTCGCGCCACTTTAGCAGGGTTTAAAGGAAGCGTAATTGTTCTTTATGGCGACACACCTCTGATCTCCGCCAAAACTTTGAAGCGGTTGAACGACAGTTTGGTAACTTCAGCAGTTTCAGTTTTAGGCTTTCAAGCTACAGATCCCGGAAAATATGGTAGGCTGATTACACAAGGTGATAAACTTGATAGGATTGTCGAATTCAAAGATGCCTCAGACGAAGAACGCAGCATTAAACTGTGCAACAGTGGCGTGATGGGCATCTCTGCCCCATTGCTATTTGAGCTTTTGTTGCAGTTGGACAATAAAAACGCCGTTGGAGAATACTACTTAACGGATATCGTAGCCTTAGCGACAGCACAAAACGCAACATGTACTATAGTTCAGTGCGATGAGTCGGAAACATTGGGCGTTAATAGCCGCGTTGAACTGGCACAAGCCGAACACACTTTTCAAACGATACGTCGAGCGGAAGCACTTAAGATTGGCGTTACAATGCCAGCCCCAGAAACAGTCCATTTTTCCTTTGACACTATCATTGGGCGAGACACTGTAATTGAACAAAACGTAGTTTTTGGACCCGGTGTCACTGTTGAAAATGGTGCTCGTATTCGGTCTTTCTCTCACCTGGAAGGCGCACATATCTCTGATGGTTGCATTATAGGCCCTTATGCCCGTCTGCGTCCAGGAGCAGAGCTTGCTGAAAACGTTAAAATTGGAAATTTTGTTGAGGTCAAAGCGAGCACTTTGCATGAAAATGTTAAAGTTAATCATCTTTCCTACATCGGAGACGCTAATATCGGGGCGCGTACGAATATCGGAGCAGGAACCGTTACGTGCAATTATGATGGCGCAATGAAACACCAGACCAAAATCGGGCAGGACGTGTTTATCGGTTCAAACACAATGCTGGTAGCGCCTGTAAAGATCGGGGATGGAGCCTTAACTGCAAGTGGCTCTGTGATTGTTAATGATGTCCCAAGTGGGGCATTGGCTTTGGGGAGGAGCAAGCAGGTTAACAAACCTGGGTTGGCATTTAAATTAATGAAAAAATTCAAGGCAATTAAAGTTTCTAAAAAGGGTAATTAAAATGTGTGGTATTGTTGGGGTTTTAGGACAAAACGAAGTTGCCCCTATTTTGGTTGAAGCCTTGAAGCGTCTCGAATATCGCGGGTATGACAGCGCCGGAATTGCCACCGTTAATAATGGAACACTTGAGCGTCGGCGTGCTTTAGGAAAACTTGTTAACTTATCTGATCTTTTAGTCCATAATCCATTAGCTGGAAAATCTGGTATCGGCCACACCCGTTGGGCCACTCACGGCGCACCTACCACTTTGAATGCACACCTTCTCAATCAGGTAATTTAGTAGTAGTTCATAACGGAATTATAGAAAACTTTAAAGAGTTACGCACCGAACTTGAAGCGCATGGTATTGGGTATAAAACAGATACTGATACCGAAACCGTAGCCCTATTAACTCAACACTACATGTCGCGCGGACACTCCCCGCGTGAGGCTTCTGAGCTAACAGTCGGACGCCTTGAAGGTTCATTTGCATTAGCATTTTTATTCCATGGCGAAGACGACCTTTTGATAGCCGCCCGAAAAGGTTCACCGTTAGCAATCGGACATGGAAGCGGTGAAGTGTATATTGGTTCTGACGCTATCGCATTGGCGCCATTGACCAACAAAATAACTTATCTTGAAGAAGACGACTTTGCAGTTTTGACCCGCGACAGTATTAAAATTTGGGACAAGAACGGCCAGCTTGCAAAAAGATCCATACGGGCAATCGTAATTGATACGACCCATGTAGATAAGGCCGGATATAAACATTTCATGGCAAAAGAAATTGCCGAACAACCGTCAACTTTGGAGCGCACCCTTTCTAATTATATAACTTCCGACGGCCTAGACATCAGGGTCCCTCAAAGTGATTTGGACTTGGCGCAAATTGACCGGATCACTATGGTTGCTTGCGGCACTGCTTTTTATGCGGCTTTGACCGCAAAATACTGGTTTGAGAAAATTGCGCGTGTCCCAGTTGAGGTCGATATTGCATCTGAGTTTAGGTACCGTGAGCCGCCTGTTTCCCCCGGAACCAGTGCACTTTTTGTTAGCCAATCCGGTGAAACTGCTGATACTTTGGCAGCACTACGGTACATGACAAGTCAAAACGCGGCTATCATCTCAGTAGTAAATGTTGAAGAAAGCTCAATAGCACGAGAAAGTGATTTGGTGCTTCCTATTCATGCAGGCATAGAAATTGGTGTCGCCTCAACCAAGGCTTTTACCGCTCAACTCACCGTTTTAGCAATGCTCGCTTTGAAAGTAGGTCGGGTACGGGGAACTATTACGGACGATGAATTTAGATCACATTTGGCCGATATCAAACGAATCCCTATTCTAATCAACCAAGCATTAAGCATCGAAAACCCAGTTAAAAAACTGGCGGGGAAACTGGCAACAGCACAAGATATATTGTTTCTTGGTCGTGGATCGATGTACCCACTGGCCATGGAAGGTGCATTAAAGCTTAAAGAAATAAGCTACATCCATGCTGAGGGCTACGCATCAGGAGAGTTGAAACATGGACCTATTGCTTTAGTAGACAAGAAAGTTCCAATCGTCGTAATGGCTCCACACGACAGCTTGTTTGAAAAATCAATATCAAACATGCAAGAGGTGATGGCGCGCGCCGGAAAAGTTTTACTATTATCCAGCAAATCAGGCCTAGACTTAGCCGCGGATGGTGTGTGGGCCACACTTACAATGCCAGACGCACCGGAATTGATAACGCCTATCATATACGCGATCCCCGCCCAACTATTGGCATATCATACAGCCGTTGCTAAAGGCACTGATGTTGATCAGCCTAGAAACTTAGCAAAGTCAGTAACGGTGGAATAAATGCTTATAGAAGATGCCATTGCGTCACTTCAAGTCCATGAAGTACCTGACCGGGCGGCAAAAATGCGTTTGTATCATAAAGTAGACCGGGCCTATTGGGGAATTTCAAATCCTGCTATCGATGATCAAGCTCGGATTTGGCGTCAGGAATTAAATCTAGATGAGCGCTTAAAATTGGCGGCAGACCTTTGGAACACTAATGCACATGAAGGTCGCGTCTGTGCTGCAAAGTTACTGACGCAGGCCCGTATTAGACCAGATGATACACCTGCATGGGATTTACTAAAATCATGGGTTCCAGACTTTGATTCATTGGCCATCGCAGATCTTGTGTGTTTGGCAGGCCATCGCCGATTAAATCAAATACCCAAAAGGGTTGAAGAAATAACAGAGTGGACACAAAGCCCTCATATGTGGACACGTCGAGCAGCAATGGTGATTACCTTACCTTGGACCAAACAACGTGTCCCAAAACCAGAAGAAGTCGCTGTTCGCGAAATGATTTTAAGGTGGGCTGCGGCATATGCTAAGGATCAAACTTGGCTCATCCAAAAATCTGTCTCTTGGTGGCTACGTGAATTATCACGCAAGGATCCTGAACGTGTCCAGAGGTTTTTATCAGAACATGGTTCCAAAATGCGTATTTCTGCACGCAAGGATGCGGCACGCTTGATAACCAGTTTGATCACTGATGATGCTGCTAACTTGAAGCCAGAGATCGACTTTAAAACGCAAAATAAGATGTGATACCAGTGTCAAAGTTTTTATCCCGCATCTATTTTAATCTACAAATATAGCTCGCTAGAAACGCACGCTAAATACTTATAAATAAAATTCAATATTAACCGATTATGTAAAGCAAATGAAAATTTATCCTATCAAAGCGAGCGATGGAAAATACTCTAAAATCCACCAACTTAGCCGAGTAAATTGGCCCGTTACCATCATTAATCCAACTATCAAAAGCAATATACCCATAGATTTTTCTATCACTTTCATATGCCGCCTCATCCAACGCATCAATCCCTGCATCGACGGAAAGAAAACAGCCACTAAAACAAACGGAATTCCCAATCCTGCTGCATAAGTCGCTAACAATACCATACCTTTTCCCGTATTGGCCGTATCCGCAGCAAGTGATAAAATCGTCCCTATTATTGGCCCTAAGCAAGGGGTCCATCCAAAGGCAAACGCAAGACCCAAAACGTAGGCGCCAAAGGCGGATCCCCCACGATCGCCACCCTTAATTCGTGCTTCACGGTCCAAAATACCGATACGTAAAATCCCTAAGAAATGTGCACCGAAAACCATTACAACAAGACCAGCTCCAACCACAAACCAGTCCTGATTAGTTAAGAACAATTGCCCAAAATAAGAGGCAGTGAAGCCTAATAAAATAAACACTGTAGAAAGACCAAGAACAAAGAAAAGTGCAGCTAGAACTACCCTGCTCCGTACATGCAGAGTGGTATTCATATCATCTACACTTACGCCGCCCATATAGGCCAGATAAGGCGGTACGATCGGCAACACGCACGGGCTGGCAAAGCTAATTAACCCACCTAAAAGTGCCACCAGCATAGCAGGCAACAGACTTGCATCAAATAGATCAATACCAAACATAAAACTATTTTCCTTGCTTCCAGTCACTCTTATGGCATCTTTGGCTAAGGGTCACCCCTTTGTATCTCGCATATATATAGACAAATTGAATGACACCTTTTAGATCTATCGTATGGATTGGAACGAAGAATTAGATGCTCGAGGGTTTTTATGCCCTCTGCCCGTACTTAAAGCACGCAAAAAAATTACTGCGATGGCAGCTGGCGAAATTCTAAAAATGCAGGTGGACGATCCAGCAGCTGTTATTGATATTCCACATTATTGCGAGGAATCGGGGCACAAGCTCTTAGAGCAGAGTGAAGAAACCGGCACTCTGTTTTTTTTAATCCAGAAACAGAAATAGACGTTTTTAGGAAAACCAATATTTTAAATGTATAATTTTTTAATATAAAAAAGGGCTATCTTGTTAGAAAGCCCTTTTTTGATTGATCAACTTCACCTTAGCCGCGTGACCACCATCCACGTTTCTTAGGTGTATCTACCGGTTTTGGAGCTTTGATTTCAGTGACCACTTTTGGTTCTACTTCAACAACCCGATCTATAGTTGGCTCTTGCGCTACAGTGACTTTAAGATCAGATTCCACTTTGACTGCACCCAAAGTCTTTTTTTGTGCTATTTTAGGCTTTCTTTTCCTGACTAGTTTTTCGACAGGAGCGGCTTCTACACCAACTACTTCAACTATTTCTTCGTTTGCATCAGCGGCTTCTTCAGCTTCTTTTTCAGCTTTAGTTTTTCTTGGCTTACGAACGCGTTTGGGCTTTTCCGGCTGTTTTTCCTCTGTAACTTCGGCTTCAATAGTCTCAGAAGTGGCACCAACAGGCGCGTGCACTACAACTTCAGGCTCCACCAATGTAGTTTCAGCTTGGCTCGTAGCCTTGTTCTGCTTTAAATTTAACACTTCCACGGCTGCGGCGACGACGCTTCGGTGTTTCTTCTTCTACAAGCGAATCCGCAGTAACAACCTCAGATTTAGGCTCAACGGCTTCAGATTCTGCATCAACAGTTACCTGAGTTTCATCGTTTGCTTCAGTATCACCATTCTCTTCGGTCGAATTGCCACCCCGACGGCGCCTACGACGACGACGTTTTTTCTTCGGTGCTTCTTCTACCGTTTCCCTAACTTCTTCGTTTTCAACTTCCAGATCTTCTTCGTCAATTTCTTCCATCAAAGTAATGTCGATTGAACCAACAGTAGCCTTGGCTTCAGGCACAGCACGTGTAGCTGTCTTAAATTTTTCTAAGACAAAATCAGGGCTAATTAGAAACGCATCAGCTTCAATCCTTATGGCCATTCCATGGCGTTGTTCAATTTGTCCAATATGCTCGCGTTTTTGGTTTATTAAAAAATTAGCAATGCTTATTGGCGCTTTGATCAAGACTTCTTTGGAACGACGGCGGACTCCTTCCTCTTCTAATTCACGCAAAATAGTCAAGCCCAAACTATCTTCAGAACGAATTAGCCCTGTTCCATGACAATGAACACAAGGTTGAGTGCTAGCTTCTAGCATCCCAGGACGAAGGCGTTGGCGACTCATTTCCATCAACCCAAAACCACTAATCCGACCCACTTGAATACGTGCTCGATCAGTTTTTAGTTTTTCTTTCATGCGTTTTTCGACAGCGGAATTGTTGCGACGCTCTTCCATATCAATGAAGTCAATCACGATAAGGCCGGCTAAGTCACGCAAACGAACTTGCCGCGCAACTTCTTCAGCAGCCTCAAGATTCGTGTTCAATGCTGTTTGCTCAATGCTTCCCTCTTTCGTGGCGCGTCCCGAGTTAACATCAATCGCTACTAAAGCTTCAGTGATACCAATAACTAAGTAGCCACCAGATTTAAGTTGCACGGTTGGATTAAACATCCCATCCATGAATGCTTCCACCTGAAATCGAGCAAACAAAGGCATTCCGTCAACGTAATGTTTCACGTTCTTTGCATGCGAGGGCATTATCATTTTCATTGTGTCTTTGGCGTTGCGGTATCCGACAGCACCCTCAACTAGAATTTCGTCAATGTCGCGGTTGTACAAATCGCGGATCGATCGTTTTATCAAATCACCTTCTTCATAAATCGCTGCAGGTGCGGACGATTTCAAGGTGAGGGCACGAATTTGCTCCCACATCCGTTGCAGATATTCATAATCGCGTTTAATCTCAGATTTGGTACGTTTGGCGCCCGCAGTCCTAACAATCAGACCAGCTCCATCAGGAACTTCTATTGATGTAGCAATTTCTTTAAGCTTCTTTCGATCAGCAATGTTTGTGATTTTTCGGCTTATACCACCACCGCGCGCCGTGTTGGGCATCAGTACGCAATAGCGCCCAGCCAAAGATAAATAGGTCGTAAGGGCCGCACCTTTATTCCCACGTTCTTCCTTAACTACTTGAATTAACAAGATCTGGCGAACTTTAATCACTTCCTGAATTTTATAACGTCGCGGGCGTGGTTTACGCAGAGGGCGCATATCATCGCTATCGTCTTCTTGCGCTACAGATTCAATACCATTTTCATGCATTAATTCATACTGATCTTCGCCATCATCGTTTGAATTTGCATCTATATCTATTGGCACCAAAACATCTGTTTCACGCAGAGCTTCGTCGGCAACTACTAGATCATCTGATATCACGTCAATTACAACATCAACGACCTCAGAGCCTTCAATATCAATAGTCTCCATGCCATCAGCTGATTCTACCTCCCGTGTTTTCACAGGATCATCGCTCTTTTGATCAGCAGTCTTGCTGCGACGCCTATGATTACGTTTTGGCTTCTTAACTTCACGCTCAGCTTCAGCAGCCATCGATTCTGTATAGGCCTTTTCTTCAGCCATTAGGGCTTCACGATCCGCCACTGGGATTTGATAATAATCAGGATGCACTTCTGAAAACGCCAAAAATCCATGCCGATTTCCACCGTAGTCAACAAAAGCAGCCTGCAATGAGGGCTCAACACGCGTTATTTTTGCTAAGTATATATTGCCGGCTAGCTGCCGTTTTTTTTGCGATTCAAAGTCGAATTCTTCAACTTTATTCCCGTCTACCACCACCACACGCGTTTCTTCCGCGTGTGTGGCGTCTATAAGCATCTTTTTTGCCATTATATCCACATGCATCGTTCAGCAGTTTGAAAGAAAATAATTCATGACTGAAAAGATGTCTATTTAGGGCGGTGCACACTACTTGGGGGCGGCTCATCGGCCTGCCTTCATCCAATGTATAGGCGTTAACCAGTGTCATCGCGTTGCTTTCTCCAACAGAATACTTCCTGTCAATTAATTGCTCATATTCCATTTTAAAATGAACATGAGTCATCTCATTGGCCTTTTCAGACCATTTTTCCGTCGCGTTGGGCCGCTTACATTGAAGCGGCAACCGAATGCGAAAAAAACTATATGCCTCTGATTTATTTCAATCAGGCGGATAAATTACAATAAAGGCTAACCTAAGCTAAATACAATGGGTAAAATAAAATCTTAGACAAACATGATACCGAGATGCACCATGAAATTGAAAACGAAGGCTCTCATTCTACCCTAAATAATCTGCACGCACTAACCCATATTTTGCCATTTTTTCATTTAAAGTACGACGTGGTAAGCAAAGCTCATCCATAACACTGGCAATTGACCCTCGGTGGCGACGCATAGTGTTATCAATTAACATACGTTCAAAAGCTTCTACGTATTCTTTCAGAGGCTTACCTTCCGTGGTCATTGCCGGCCGGTCGTCATCTGTCTCAGCCATCAACAAGGAAGAAATTGTGCCCGCGCCACGTCTGTTTTGTAAAACAGCCCTTTCTGCGACGTTGATCAACTGACGTACGTTTCCTGGCCAAGGCGCTTGTAGCAACTGTGCGGCTTCCTGAGCAGATACAGATGGGGCATCACAGCCGTATTCTTCAGAAAATTGTTCAGCGTAGCGCGTAAATAACGTTAAAATGTCTTCACCGCGCGCGCGCAAAGGCGGCAACTCAATTCTAAGGGATGCAATGCGGTAATAAAGGTCAGAGCGCAACATATCTTCACAGGTTTTCCCCTGCTCTTGCAAATTACAAATCGCAACAATTCTGGTCTCTGACGGATCTCCCCGACCATTTATAGATTTCAAAAGGCGCGATTGAACATTTGGGCTCAAAGCCTCAATATCTTCAAGAACTAAAGTCCCTCCCCGAGCTGCCTCCATCAACGGAATTTGATCTTCCTCACCCGCAGGGCCAAATAAGCGTCGCAGGATGGTTTCATCTTCATTAGCTGTGCAAGAGAACAATACAAACTTTTTACGGGCGCGTGCAGAAACTGCATGCAGGGCATGCGCAACCAATGTTTTACCAGTCCCAGTCTCACCTTCGATCAACACATGACCATCTGCCTGCCCAAGGTCGAGAATATCCTCACGAAGGCGCTCCATCACAACATTTGCTCCGATTAATTTTTCCATAATGGAATTTCCAGATGAAAGCTCACGACGTAGTTGCCGATTATCCAAAATAAGTCGCCTTGTTCGCGTTGCCTTCTTGGCTAGCTCAGTCAATGTGTCCGGATTGAATGGCTTCTCAAGAAAGTCAAAGGCTCCAAGCTGCATTGCTTCAACAGCCATTGGGACATCTCCGTGCCCTGTAATCATGATAACAGGGAGACTACTGTCGATCCCCTTTACCTTTTTTAAAAATTGCATACCGTCCATTCCTGGCATTTTAATATCTGTAATTATAATGCCGGGATAGTCCGTGCTAATAACTTTCAATGCGTCCCCAGCTGTTGCAAATGCTTCCGTTTCAAATCCAGAAAGAGCTAACCATTGACTGATCGATTGGCGCATATCTTGCTCATCGTCGACGATAGCTATTTTCATTATCTGTGCCATAACTAGACCTCGTTCATGAATTTTTAATTATTGGAAGGGTTACTTGGAACACCGCTCCGGCTACCGAACCATTTCGAGCTACAAGCCTGCCACCCAGATCTGTTATGATTCCAGTGGAAATTGCCAACCCTAAACCTACTCCATCCCCTGGCTTCTTGGTAGTAAAGAACGGCTCAAATAATTCATTCAAATCAGAGATTCCTTCTCCATTATCCCGAACAGTCAAAATTGCAGTTTCATCTGCTAGCAATAGAATTTCTATTTCTGGAAGTACTACGGTTGAAGTTGCGTCTAGGGCATTTCGTACAAGGTTGACCATCACTTGCTCCAGCCGCAACTGATCGCCTAAGATGAAGACTGGTTCGATTGGGAGCGTTTTTGAGATAGAAATCTGGCGTGCTTTCAGCTGTGGCTCCATGATTTCAAGAGCTCCGTCAATAGCACTTCTCACGTCAACAGCAATCAAATCTTCTCCACCCTTTCGAGCATATGATTTAAGTTGGCGAGTAATCGCACCCATACGGCCAATCAAATCATCAATGCGCTGGAATGAGGTCAGTGCCTCATCCGGGCGCTTGCGTTGAAGTAGCAGCTTTGCTCCAGCCAAATAAGTCCGCATTGCTGCAAGAGGCTGGTTCAACTCATGGCTTATTGCTGCAGACATCTCGCCCAAAGCGGCTAGTTTAGAGGACTGTGCTAAAGTTTGCTCGGCCACTTGCAGGTTTTTTTCAACCTTTTGACGTTCTGAAACTTCGCGTTGGAGCCGAATATTTAACTTACGCAAATCATCAGATTCCTTTTGAAAAAACAAAGCACGCGTCAACGTTTGCCGTGAGAGTTGATAAAAAGACAGCGCTAGAAATATCGAAAACCCCATAATTTCTAAGTGCTAAAACAGCGTTTACCCTTTGGCGAATACCTCCATAAGTCGTAAATAAAACCATTTTCCATCCCCTAAAAGGAACCCTAATCTCCTGGCGCATCACCGCCTTGCCCCTTAAATACGCCTCAGCAGGAAGGACTGTCCAATCCTGTGTCGCCTGAATGGCGCGCTTAATAGAACTTGGGGCCGAACGTCGGGAAAGTGCGTCTTCCTCTGGAACGCCCAGCCAAGTTTTTTCGGTTGCTAATAAAATACTTCCAGTTGGCGCTGATACAATTACAGCATCAGAAATACCGGCCCAAGCAGATTGAAATTTTCGCAAATCGACTTCTACAACAATGACCCCAAGCGATTTATTATTTGCTACAACGCGCCGAGAATAAGCAAAATCGTAAACACCTGTATCTTGCTGGGCTGTTGTAAAAACTGTCCCCGCAGCACGAGCTGCATCTACAAACTGAGAGGAGTTTCTTTGATTTTCTCCAAGTCTGTTGCGATCAGTAGCCGCCACAACCCGACCATTAGCGTCAAGAAGTAATATTGCAGCAGCCCCAATCTCGTCAACTAAAGATAGCAGCCGTTGGCTTGTCCTTTGATAGTCTTTTGAACTTAACGCACCAATTAACTCAGCATCACTACCCAAAAGACGCGGCACAATTGAGTTCCTTTGTAGCTCACTGACCAAGTTTCCAGAGTAAAGTGCTAAACGCAGCTGCGCCCGTTGCTTAGTCGACTGCGTAAAACGCTCAGTAAGCAATTGGTTTGTAAAAAATACTGTCGCAACAGCAATAATAAGTATAGCTAAAAGAGCAAATCTTACCCTCCATGAAAGTTTAGCAACACGTTGCGGCGCAATTTCAAGATTTTCGGTTACGGACGACATACGATAGATTTACGGTGCTGGCTGGCGCCATTCAAGCGATGTTGATTAATCAGTAAGGGTTTGGCCTATCAACGCGCGGAAAAGCGCTTGCCCACCTATTTCACCAATCTGCCCATCAACCATTCGCTCCGGATGTGGCATAATCCCAAGAATACGGCGGTTAGCTGATAAAACTCCGGCAATATCATCTACCGAACCGTTTGGGTTATCTCTATATCGAAAGGCTACACGGTCCTCGGAATTTAGACGCAATATCACATCATCTGTTGCGTAATAATTACCTTCATGGTGTGCAATTGGTAGCTGAATATCAGCACCACTCGCGTACTCGGAAGTAAACGCACTATCGGTTGTAGAAATATTTAAAATAATATTTTTGCATATAAATTTAAGTCCTGCATTACGCATCAATGCGCCGGGCACCAAACCCGTTTCTGTCAGTACTTGAAAACCGTTGCAGACCCCCAATACAAAACCGCCACGCTTTGCATGTGCAACAACAGCCTGACAAATCGGAGATTTTGCGGCTATTGCGCCACAACGCAAATAATCCCCAAAAGAAAAACCTCCAGGGATTGCAACTAAGTCTAAATTTTGTGGAAGTTCAGCATCTTTGTGCCAAACAGTTTTTACATCCGCTCCACTTTCACGCAGAGCAATCACCATGTCTCGATCACAATTTGAACCAGGAAAAACAATTACCGCCGCACGCATCAGTGAATATCCACCGTATAGCTTTCAATAACTTCATTTACCAAAAGTTTTTTACACATCTCAGTAACATCAGCTGGGTCTGTGCCATCAGCCAAGTTTAATTCGATCAACTTACCTTGGCGAGCACCATTAACCCCATCAAAACCCAAACTGCCAAGAGCAGATTTAACGGCCTCGCCTTGCGGATCGAGCACACCATTCTTAAGCATTACCGAAATAATAGCTTTCATAAACTTTACCCTTCAGATCAGTTGATCAATGTTGGTTTGGAAATAGGCACAGCAATTTTTGGTAATACCCCCAGACGTCGAGCAACTTCTGCATATGCATCTGTTAGGCTGCCTAAATTACGTCGAAAAACGTCTTTATCTAGTTTCTCACCCGTTTTAAGATCCCACAGACGGCAACTGTCTGGGCTAATTTCATCAGCAATGACCAAATGAGAAAAATCGCCATCATACACTCGGCCAATTTCAATTTTGAAATCTGCAACACGAATACCTACACCATACATAACGCCCGATAAAAAATCATTTACGCGGTGCGCTAAAACGAACATATCGTCTAAATCCTGTTGACTGGCCCAATTAAATGCAAGGATATGCTCTTCTGCAACCAACGGGTCTCCTAAAGCATCATCTTTTAAACAAAACTCTACGATTGGCCGCGGCAAAGCTGTGCCTTCCTCAAGTCCCAATCGCTTGGCCAAAGTTCCAGCAGCGTAATTACGCACGATAACTTCCAATGGTACAATTTCAACTTCACGTATTAATTGCTCGCGCATATTTAATCGCTTGATGAAATGGGTTGGAACTCCCAACGTATTGAGACCTTTCATAAAGAACTCGGATAGGATATTGTTCAGAGCACCCTTGCCGTCAATCACATCTTTTTTTTCTGCATTGAACGCTGTTGCATCATCTTTAAAGTATTGAACCAATGTTCCAGGTTCGGGACCCTCGTAAAGGATTTTTGCTTTGCCTTCATAAACTAATTTACGGCGTGCCACATGTTTCTCCAATGCTGTCACCGCCTCTTATGCCATTGATACTCGCTGATCAAGCTCAGACCCACCAGCAATAAAGTTGCTTTGTCCGATGAAAAAGCACACCCATGCTCCCAAATTTTTTCTTTCAAACTCATTTGTAGCCAATAGATCAGCACTTAAACTGCACGGGGCAGAAAAATACACAACTGAACTAACACGTGTTTCTGCTGAAACTGGAAGGGAAATTGCTGACGGATACAACAACACAGTAATTGTGGCGGGATGCATTGGACCAACTGGCGAACTTATGGAACCGATGGAAACCTTTCCAACTCTGTCGCAGTCGAGATATTTCATGAGCAAGCCAAGGGTCTTAAAGCGGGTGGTACCGATTTGACCTGGATTGAAACAATATCTTCAGCAGACCCATTCCTAGCAGCAGCCGACGGTGTTTATCTTACGAATATGCAATAATGTGGTACGAAGAGCTTCGATAGAGCTAAGCAAACGATGATGGGTCTGACCGCGCCAGAGCTTGTCAAGCTTATTAAGAAAATTCCAAATTAATCTTTGTTATTGATACTAATTCTAGTGTTGGGGCATCGGACATGCTTTGAACTATTTTAAGCTTTTCTAAGACAAAAACCACCATGCCAATAATAGCTAAAGGCAACGCTGGAATTCTAAAGTACCATGAAGGCGTCATTAGTTATGACGGAACGCCAGAGATCATGGCGCAATACGCATCTCTAGCACGCGATTGCGGAGCCACAATCATAGGCGGCGGTTGCGACACAACCCGTGACCACTTACGCGCTGTGCGAATTGGATTGGAAACGAACAAGCCTCAAAACCCGCCCTCACTAAAAACAATTCAGTCAATTTTAGGAGCTTTTTCTTCAGAAAGCGATGGAACCGACGGAAATGCGTCAACAAGAAAACGTCGAAGCCTGAGCCGTAAGATTTTATAAGCTGGGTTTCAATCTTTACACTTAATATCGTAATCACGAGGCATTAAAAAAAGAAACCTCACTTGGCTCTTCAGTAAAAGTCGGAGTTGACTAACTTGGTGTCGCAATCAGTTAAGACCTATGCCCGAACCAAGCTCAATACGGTATTATGGAATTCTAAAAAAAGGTCCTAACTCATGTCTGATCAAGAAGACGATATCGTTCTCTCAGAACTTAACGATGAAGATCTAGTCGCTCAAATGTTTGATGACCTTTATGACGGCCTGAAAGAGGAAATAGAGGACGGTGTTGAGATACTTCTAGCACGAGATTGGACACCTTACAGCGTCCTCACCCAAGCCTTGGTGGGCGGAATGACAATCGTAGGGAACGATTTCCGCGACGGTATCTTATTCGTGCCTGAAGTTTTGCTTTCCGCTAACGCTATGAAGGGTGGCATGGCTATATTGAAACCTCTCCTAATCGCAACTGGTGCACCTCGTGTTGGCAAGATGGTTATTGGCACCGTGAAAGGCGACATACACGATATAGGGAAGAACCTTGTTGGAATGATGATGGAAGGCGCAGGGTTTGAGATTGTTGATATAGGCATCAACAACTCAGTTGATGCCTACCTCGAGGCAATTAAAAACGAAGAACCGGATATCCTAGGAATGTCCGCTCTTTTGACAACTACAATGCCTTACATGAAAGTGGTAATTGATACATTGATAGAAAAAGGTATGCGCGAAAATTATACTGTTTTGGTTGGCGGTGCTCCTTTGAACGAAGAGTTTGGCAAAGCTATCGGCGCAGATGCTTACTGTCGCGATGCAGCTGTTGCAGTTGAGACAGCCAAAAAATTCATGGCCCGCAAGCACAATCAAATGGGAATTAACGCCTAAGAATAGTAGATATTTTTTTAGATTTTATAGACCTACCAGTGATTGATGAGATCTCTTTTTCATAATGCCAAACAATAGGAGAGTAGGGTAATGTTAGAGTCTGAAATTACAGACACTATTTTGGCTGAAGTTGGTTTTGAGCATATAAACGAGGGGCGCATCCTCTTAATAGCCTGCGGGGCTTTAGCGCGCGAAATAATTCATCTAATAGAGATTAATCACTGGAGCCATATTGATTTGCAATGCCTTCCTGCTATACTTCACAACGATCCAAAGAAAATCATACCCGCTGTAAAAAAAGCAGTCCAGAAATACAAACCCGAATATTCCAAAATATTTGTAGTTTATGCCGATTGTGGGACAGGCGGTCAGTTACAAAAACTATGTGAGCAACTTGGTATTTCTATGATTGAAGGCCCACATTGTTATAGTTTTTTTGAAGGTAATAAAGCCTTTGCAGCGCGCGAGGAAATAACGTGTTTTTATTTAACAGACTTCTTGGTACGCCAGTTCGAAGCTTTTTTTTGGAAGCCAATGGGTTTAGACCGGCACGAGCAACTGCGCGATATTTATTTTCGCAATTATACGACATTAGTTTATCAAGCTCAAACCAAAGATAAATCTCTTGAACAGAAGGCCAAGGCTTATGCAGACCAAATGGGGCTGCAATATGAATATCGGTATACTGGATATGGCGACCTCGAATTTGCATTAACCAAAGTAGCATCATTTACCTAAACAGTTGCAGCGTCAGAAATGCGATTAACCATTGCGCGTAAACCGTTCGACCTTTGTGACGACAAATGTTCATTTAGTCCAAGACGACCAAGTTCATCCACAGCATTAATTTTAGTGATTTCAGCAAGCTCAAGCCCCGAGTATAAAGTGATCAGAACTGCGATTAAACCACGAACGATAATAGCATCACTCGCTCCTATAAACCTCAAAACTCCATCCTCAATTGTAATGTGCAGCCATACCTGAGATGCACATCCATCAACCTTAGTAGCAGCAACTTTCAAAGCGTCTGGCATATTTGGCAGTGCTTTACCCAAGTCAATCACATGCCTATAGCGGTCCTCCCAGTCATCGAGAAATTCAAAAGTTTCAACAAGTTCTTCAAAATCGCTCTGTGCCATATCATTTCCATTTAGTTCAATATTTAGTCTCAAATTAGGTAAACGTTACCAAAGCTATCGACGCAAATAGTATTTTATAGGTCGATTAGCTTTACTTTGTTACCTTTAACAGCAAGCCCAACCTTACCTTCACATAAGCGAAGAGCGTCAGAGCCGAACACATCCAACCGCCACCCACTCAAGCAAGATAGGTCTCTTTGTCCAGCTGCCAAGGCATCAAGTTCAGCTACATTTGCAATCATCTTTTGTGCAACATCCGAGCGTTCAGATTTGGCTTTCAACAAAACTCGAAGTAAATCCGCTAAAGCTGGGTTCACTTGTAATTTCTCGTTTATGGCTACTGGCTTTGGAAAATTCTCTGGCGACATTGACGCTACAGTCTTTGGAGGCCTGGATAATACCGTCAGCGATTGCGCCTTTCCGTGCCTCTCGGAGAAGAAGTCGTGACTTGTTCAAGTCATCATGGCTTATCGGTTTGGTTGAAGCCAACTCGACCAGAGCATCGTCTTTATAGACACGATTACGAGGGATGTTTTTTGACTTCGCATAGCGTTCACGAAATGCAGCAAGTTCACGAACATACGCTAAAAAAATTCCAGAATTAGTACGCGTCTTGACTCTGCGCCAAGCCTCTGAGGGGATGACATCGTAGATCATTGGGTCCAATAATAATTTTGTTTCTTCAACAACCCAACTTTCGCGGCCTGCCCGCTCCAACTCAGCTTTAAGCTGCAGGTAAACACCGCGTAGATGAGTTACGTCCGCGATGGCATAGTTTTTCTGAGCATCGGATAAAGGCCGCCGAGACCAGTCAGTAAAACGTGACGATTTATCAACTTGTTCTTTGACTATCTTACGCACCAGTGTCTCATAACCGACTTGTTCACCAAAACCACAAACCATTGCAGCAACCTGAGTGTCAAATAGCGGAGTTGGAAAAGTTTTTGCGTCATGCCAGAAAATTTCTAAGTCTTGGCGTGCTGCATGAAACACTTTCACAACTGAAGTATCTTTAAAAAGGCGGTATAAGCCATCCAGTGCAATATCCTGGCTCAAAGGGTCAACCAATACAGCATCTTCCGGATTATCGGTAGGCAAAGCTATTTGAATAAGGCAAAGTTTTGAATAGTAAGTACGTTCCCGCATAAACTCCGTATCGATTGTCACGAAGGGATGCTCTTGAGCTCTTGTGCAAAAAACGTCTAATTCAGCTGCGGTCGTTATTGTTATCATTGCTTTTCCGGCTTATTTATAGTGATGAAATCATCATTATTGAGATTGTGTACAAAAAGATACAAGGCATTATCTCCTGATTAATTTCGTGATGTTTTTTGCGTTAAGAATGACCTCAAAGTTGCTGGATAAAGCTGATGCTCGAGTTCTAAAACGCGAGCTGCTAAAGATACAGCGGTGTCCTCTGGTAAAATTGATAAGGAGGCTTGATTAAGGATCGGCCCTGCGTCTAATTTAGCCCGTACCTCATGGACACTACAGCCTGCTAAACTCTCTCCTGCATCAATTGCACGTTGATGTGTATTTAGCCCCTTAAACTTTGGCAAAAGTGATGGGTGAATGTTTAATATACGTCCCTCCCATTCCCGTACAAATTTTTCACCCAACACGCGCATAAAACCGGCCAGGCAGATGATATCAATGGAATGAGCCAAAAGATATTCGTGCAGAGTGTCATCAAAAGTCTGGAGATCTGCTTCATACGAATCGTGATCAATCAACTTCGTCTTAACGCCCATCGCCTTTGCCTTGTTAAGACCAGAAGCTGTTACCGTATTTGAAAGTACAAGCGCCACTCGACCAACATGCGACGTTGCCATGTCTTCAACTAGGCGCTGCATGTTGCTGCCTCCGCCAGATATCAATATCGCTACGTTTAGAATTGCAATTTACCTACATATTGCACACCTTCACCGGTAATCACACGTCCCAATCGTGTTGGTTGCATTTCATATTGTCTCAATTCCCTCTCGATAGCCTCGGCCCGTTCGCTATCGACAGACAAAACCATTCCAATACCACAATTGAATGTTTTCAACATTTCAGTCTCAGAGATATAACCAGCTCGTTTAAGCCAACCCATTACCGGCAAAGCTGGGATTTTTGTCAAATCAATTTCAGCACCCATCCCAGCAGGTAAAGCACGTGGTAAATTTTCTGTTAATCCACCACCCGTGATATGAGCCAAAGCATGTACGCCTCCTAGCTTTATAGCGGCCAAACATTGCTTCACATATAATGCAGTTGGGGTGAGCAATGAATCACCGAGACTAATGTCTGCGAACGGCGCATCGCTATCCCAAAACAAACCCTGATTTTTAACGATCCTGCGAACTAGTGAAAAGCCATTTGAGTGAACACCGCTTGAGGCTAAACCAATCAAAACATCCCCCTGAGAGACATTTTTTGGCAAATGTGTACCACGCTCCAACGCGCCAACTGCAAACCCAGCAAGATCAAAATCGTTCTTTGCGTACATACCTGGCATTTCAGCAGTTTCGCCACCAATCAAAGCGCAACCAGATAAGCTGCAACCTCTAGAAATACCTTCTATCACTTGCGTGGCTTGATCAACATGCAACTTACCTGTCGCAAAGTAATCTAGGAAAAATAAAGGCTCCGCTCCTTGGCAAATTAAATCATTTACACACATTGCTACTAGGTCAATGCCTACATTAGAGACATTACCAGTATCGATCGCTAGCCTCAGCTTGGTTCCAACTCCGTCCGTCGCGCCAACTAAGATTGGATCCTGAAATCCCGCTGCTTTGGGATCAAACATTGCACCAAAACCACCAAGATCAGACATCGATCCACTGCGCCTAGTCAACTTAGTTGCGGGCTTTATGCGCTCCACCAACTCATTACCAGCATCAATATCCACACCGGCTTGAGCGTAAGTTGAACCTTGGGTCATATGTGCACCATATCCGTGATTTTTTTGCTCCGATATCAGGGTCTGCTAAAAGTGTCCATGAAGCCTGCTTGACGCCTGCGCAATCTCTGTTAGTGAGATCGCAGGGGGCCCGTAGCTCAGCTGGTTAGAGCAGTCCGCTCATAACGGATTGGTCAGAGGTTCAAGTCCTCTCGGGCCTACCAGCCAACGAGAAAAAGGAATTTTGGGCTGAGTCGGGTTCAGTTTTCGAAAGTTTTTGGTATCAAAACTAAGGCTATTTATAATTAATTCGGAGTGCTATCTACCTTTCCAGTGACCAATCGGTCTGGCAAAGTAATTCGCTAGTTAACAAGTACAGTACTTTTAAGGGCATGAAGAAATTCACGTTTTCTGCGGGTGAAATGAACACTATCTCTGAGGCTATTCCGAGATTCTGAAACCACAGCCTTTCCAACGCCACACTTTATGGCGCTAGCCCGTTAAACCAAGCAGGTAACCCTCAGATATGTGCAGTAAAGTTTTTGGTTGATTCCTTATCTGTGGCTAAATCCAAGGAAAAATTTACTATTGGATTTACCAAATTTTTGACCTTGGATGCTTCTCAATTCTCCGGAAAAAAATAAGGATTTACTTTTATGTAATTCCGTTTCTGCGAACTCGGATGCTTTTCTCTGAAAGACAGAAAGGGAAGGATTTTCTTTTGAGCTTGCTAACAAATGACATAGTGGGGCTACCCTTATTATTTTATTTTCTAAGTTAGTATCTTAGCTCATATATAGTCATTGCTCATTATGGAAAGTATGTCATCAGAATTAGATTTTAAACTGTGACATTTGTGATTCACATGAAAAACAAGGGAGATATTTGAAGAAATCCAAGATTGGTCTACGCTAGCGCTTCTTAGGGGCAATGTAAAAGTACTATTGTGAATAGGTTTACGAGCATACAGGTCTCTCAAGTAGAGAAACCCCGTCTGGGTAGCAGCATGTGCTTATTAACCAAAGGCATGAGAATATTGCTGAAAATGGATTTAATGAGCCTCAGGATGTTGCTTTGTATATGGCATCAAGCGAAGTTATCGGTGAACTGAAAACGATACTTAAAATTTTAAAAAGTAACAAATCTATAGCACTTTCCAACATTAAAGTGGTAGAAACATGTTAGCAGAAAGTCCGCCAAGATCCTTACTTTGGCCCAAGCGCAACGAGCCCCCATGAGTGCGGGCTACGTCGGCTGCTATAGCCAATCCCAAACCAACAGATCCACTTTGGTCTTGGGTGCGAGCCGTCTCCAATCTAACAAACGGACGCATTGCTTGCTCCCAACTTTCCTCAGGTATTCCAGGGCCATCATCTTCAACTAAAATTGAAACATCAACATCCTTAAAAATTATACTCAAGTTAATTTTTTTAGCATACCGAGTGGCATTTGATAATAAGTTTTGCACTGAGCGTTCGATAGGCATCTCTCGTAGATTAACCAAACGAGGGGTGCCTACCAATTGTAAGGGGAGTAACAGCTCAAATCTTGCGGCGAGTGGGGTGAGCAACTTGATAAGGTCAACATCTTCGACAGGATCAGCAACCATTGCTCCCGCATAACTCAGGAACGAGTCCACCATAAGTCGCATCGAATCAACATCTTTTTTTAAATCATCTACCTCGCGGCCATCTAAAAGCTCTAAACCCAACTGAATCCGTGTGATTGGCGTTCTCAAATCGTGACTGACACCACTTAGCATAAGCGTTCTTTGTTCAATTTGCTGTTCAATACGATCCCGCATTGCAAGGAATGCCTGCCCCGCTGCCCGCACTTCAATAGCGCCACCAGGATGAAAAGGTAGACTGACACCACGCCCAAAGGCCGCTGATGCCGCAGCCAAACGCTTAATTGGGCGCAATTGGTTTCGTAAAAAGAAAAACGCAATAATGGTCATAAAAATTCCAGTGAAAACCATCAAAACAAGAAGCTGATGTGGATTGGATGCCGAAACCCTACTTCGCCTAAACTTTATTTCGATTGGCCCGACATTACTGTCTATTGCAACCTTTACATAACGTAAATCAGATAGGTCAATATCATTTATATTATCTAATTTTTCATATAATAATGGTACTATTGTCCGTCCTGAAATATCATAAAATAAACGAGCATTATTGCTTGAACGACCATGCCAAACATCCACGTCAATATTTAAGCCGTTAGCAGTGTCTGAGGAAAAACTTCCCATTGTGCCTTCTTCAATCTCGTTTAATATAATAGCAATCTCCAGCAAAATATTTTGAGTCATTTGCCGCGTGACATCTTCAAAATGACGTTGCACAAATATAACTGCTACTGCCAGTTGAACCGTCAACATCGGCAAAAGCAAAATAGCGGCCGCGCGACCATAAAGTGTGCGTGGGACGAAATTTTTTAAAAAAGAACTTGTCATTGTGGTATTATATCAACTTGGAGGTCCGGAAGGAATGGCCGAAACTATAAACAAAAATATTCGCTGCCTAAGGGCACCAAATCCATCACCAATGACACTCAATGGTACAAACACTTACCTTTTGGGACAAAAGGAAATTGCCATAATTGATCCTGGACCGCTTAATATGGCGCATTTAGAAGCTATTTTTCGGGCCGTGGGGACAACTTCGTTCATTACCAAAATTCTTATCACTCACTCTCATTTAGATCACTCTCCTTTGGCACGCCTGTTGAGTGAAAAGACGAGCGCCCCTATTTTTGCGTTTGGGGATAGCTTTTCTGGACGCAGCGCAACTATGGTCCAATTGGCTCAAAATGGTAGTGTTGGGGGCGGTGAGGGCGTCGATCTTGAGTTTCAACCAGATGTCTGTCTAAAAGATGGCGGTATAATTTTGCATGAAGGCGAAACCATTACTGCTGTCTGGACACCGGGACATTTTGGAAATCATTTAGCATTTGGAACCGGAGAAACTCTGTTTTCTGGAGATCACATTATGGGATGGGCAAGTTCAATGGTCTCCCCCCCCGATGGAGATCTAAAGGCATTTAGGCAGTCATGTCAAAAATTGCTGGGGCGCCCAGAGGTCTTTTACTTACCTGGCCATGGTGACCCCATTTTTGATGGCCATGACCGCGTACGATGGCTTCTGACACATCGAAAAAAAAGAGAAAATCAAATAATAAATAGCTTACGAAAAAAAACTGGTAGTGCCGCTGATATCGCTGAACGTATTTATACCGATGTTGACCAAGCGTTAGTACCCGCTGCAACCCGCAATGTAATAGCACATTTAATTGATTTAACGGAAAGAAAAATTATCATGCCTGCAGGCCAGGTCGAGCTATCTACAAAATATTCTTTGGTCCTGTGAAAAAAATTAAATTTTTTAGCACTAGACCTCACAAAAACATAGCACTATATCGGCGCCTAGTGGTCCGGCGTAGCTCAGCGGTAGAGCAGTTGACTGTTAATCAATTGGTCGTAGGTTCGATCCCTACCGCCGGAGCCATATTAACAAAATCAATGACTTATGAAACGTAGTTTCATTTTAAAATAGGCCCTTTTAGGTGATTCTTTGTTTGGTTTTTGTTTGGTTTTTTTTTGGTAATAGGAATCGTAGCTATATAAAATTTGATCTGCTAATTTATAAAAGTTACTACGTTAGTGGAATTTTCCAGATTGTGACAGGTAACATGTAACTGTTTTACCTTGCCAACAATACGTTTTCTTCTTGCCGCCATGCTATGGATTGTATGGCTTGGCCTCAAGTAGTGGCGTTAGGGTTGGTCAATTCCATTTTAGTAGATCTTTGTTCTCTATTTTGATGATGGTAATTATTGGCCGAATTTTTGGTCTTTCTCTTGTACCTTGCGCATGGGAGCCGATCCTGGTGCGAACAGTTTCGATGGTCGCGTCAACGCTGCTATACTTTGGCGTAATGCGGATGATACCAATCTCTGAAGCAGGTGCTGGCCTTTTTACATCACCCATTTTTGTTTTAATCCATCTTTTATTGATATTGATCTTAAAATATTTTTATAAACAGGCGGAGAAGACACTTGGCTTGAATATTGCTTCAGCTTTTATATTTTGGAGTTTAGCATTTTGGCACAAAAACCATTTGATATTGATTGGGGATTTTTTTCCTTGATAGAGTTTATTTTATCTAGTTCCAGATCAAATCGGGTCTCAATACAAGACAGCATTAGATATTGGTAGCGGTGCCGGTATACAAACAGAAATATCTGAGGTCCGTCGGATTAAAAGTATTTCAATTAGATAAATATTCTGACAGAGCAGAATACAAAGTAGGATTTATTTCACATAATTTTGATCAAAAATTTGATATTGTTTCTTGTTCTCATGTAATTGACCATCAAAGAAACGTTGGGAATTTTCTAGATAAAATTTTTGATGTGATGAGTGATGACGGTCTTTTATTGATTTCTGCACCCAAACATCCAGCGGAATCGCTTATCAATGGTCATTTGAACTGCTTTTATTCCACCTATTTCATTCAACAGCTTATCCATGCTGGTTTCGATTTAAAAAACGGGAAATACCTATCATGTCTGCACGCTGAAAATGCAGCAATTGTTTCAAAAGCCAAGAATTTTGAATTAAGCGAAAGAGAAGAATCTGGGTACATCTGGACCGAAAAGCACCAAGAAAGAAGCTGTATAAAACTAATAAATCAAACTATTGAAAAAAATATTGCCTGGTTCCACAATTGTACTGCACTTTACTCAAGTGATACACAGCTGAAGTTTGATGTACATTTTCCTGAAAATTATAAAAGTAAAGCAATAGATATTAGTTCTAAAAGATTTGGTTTTAAAATAACAATTTAAACATGGAATTAATCATAAATTAAAATAAAAAATGGAAGTTCATCAGGCTTTATATTTGTCTCTTAAACTTTAATGGCTTTTATTACCTTAGATTGCTCCGATAAAGTCATTCTCAAGTCCTTAGCTATAATTGCCCCTTGGCAGGGACAGCATCAGCTCATCGACGGATTCTAAATTGTTAATGTTGATGCTAGCAGGTAGTTAACGTGTGGTTTTGTTTTTCTATTTAACAGTCAAAAACATAATAATACCATTTTGAGCGCAAAGTGTAACTTCTAGCTCATTGTTTTATATATAATTTACGTTAATCAATTGGTCGTAGGTTCGATCCCTACCGCCGGAGCCATTTTTATCAAAGCCTTAGCGATATTGGCAAAAATAGCTGGCAGGGCTTGTCACCGGATTTGTCACTTTGCTGACAAAAATAGTTTTGATGAAAAAATGTTTCGACTCATTCAATTTGAAATCAAAAATCAACGCTGATTTATAAAACCCTACTCTACAAAAGCTCAACGTCATCTTTGCAGTTATAAAAAGCCAATCCTTGCCTCAAACGCTTTCTGCAGCTCATTTTTGCCACGCTGCACTTTTACATACCCTGTTTTGTCGGAACAATTTCTATGGCCCCTACCTCTCTAAGGCTAGTGTTGCGCTGAACGCATGTCGGCAATTCGGTATTGTATGATGAATCCAAGGTTTTAACAGACTATTTCAATAGTTGTAAAAGCAAGGAGATAAAAATGCTTAAACAACTATTAAGATCACTGGTAATTGCCCGTCAGGCATCTGCTTGCAGACAATCAATGCAATACCTCACAAATAGCCAGCTCAACGATATTGGTTTCAGCCGTGATAATTTTGTAGAAGGTATTCAGGCTAGAATTTCTGCTGAATTAGATGCCACCGAAGCTCAAAAAGCTTATGCACCAGTAAATCCCAACTTGTTAGGCGCCGTTTAATAAGCGCCTAGCAATATGATATCTAGAGACTATGGATTTTTGCTAAAATCCAACATAACCTCGCCTGCCGTCGTTGCCAGAGCTTTGGTATCCATTATCTCCATCACTAAGGCTCTCAAACCATTGATAGCTGCATGCTTAGTTGCTGCATCGGACCAAAAAATCATAGTTCTGCCGGTGTTTTCATCAGTTACTTTAACGTTAAAACTGATTGCATCAGCGGCAATTTCATCGTCAGTCATATCATTAGCAGAATCACTAAAAATCAAGCTCGGTCATTGAATACACGGGACAAACTCATATCTGGCTATCAGGTTACTGAAACGAAGGCTCTTTTATGATTAAGACTGCTCTGCTTATGGCTGCAATGACTGCCCTGTTCGGTTTCGCAGGTACAATGTTGGCTGGCTTTGAAGGTCTTCTAATAGCTATACTCTTAGCCATAGTAATGAATTTGTTCACTTGGTATAATTCGGACAAGATGGTTCTTAGGATGTATGGAGCTAAAGAGGTTCCTCAAAGTCATCCCCTTTACAAGATGGTAGCCAATTTATCGCTAAATGCGCAACTACCGATGCCAAAAGTCTATGAGATACAAAGTGACCAACCCAATGCTTTTGCAACGGGCCGTAATCCTGAAAATGCTGCGGTTGCTGCGACTACAGGGCTTTTGAAGAGACTGGGCCAGAATGAAATTGCAGCAGTAATGGCGCACGAGTTAGCTCATATTAAAAATAGAGACACCACTATAATGGTTGTTGCAGCTACCTTTGCCGGTGCCATCTCTATGCTTGCAAACTTTGCAATGTTCTTTGGTAGGCGGAGAAACAATAATATGGGCTTCATTGGTTTAATAGCGATGATGATATTAGCACCACTTGCCGCCTCACTTATACAAATGGCCATAAGCCGTAGTCGAGAATACATAGCTGATAGAGTTGGTGCAGAGATTTGTGGTAACCCATTATGGCTATCGTCCGCTCTCAAATCCATTCAGGGCTTTGCTTCTAAAATTGATAATCACAAGGCCGAAAGAAATCCCTCCACAGCACATATGTTTATCATTAACCCTCTCCATGCGCATGCGCATGACAAGCTATTCTCAACGCACCCAAGCACAGCAAACCGAGTTACAGCTTTA
This sequence comes from uncultured Planktomarina sp., assembly GCA_905182425.1. GTDB lineage: Bacteria > Pseudomonadota > Alphaproteobacteria > Rhodobacterales > Rhodobacteraceae > Planktomarina. The sequence continues at coordinate 86,668 of CAJJBP010000011.1, forward strand.
GAAGCTATGGCTGGCAAAGTGAAACCGACCCAATCCCCCCACAAGTCATCTATCCCAAAGGCCGGCCGTAAGAGCCACTTAAAGAAACCTTGGGGTTAATTTTTACAGTATTATAACGAACAAATGTTGGGTCAGAGGTATTTTCCCGAGAAAGCAAGGATATTAGGCTTTGGGCGTGTTAGCATTGAAGCAGACCCAGACAGGTTGTGTACTAATGCAGCAAAAGAAACTGATGTTCTGTTTTGGGCTAATGCTCGCTCTCCACACAAAATCATTTAATTTAAGTGCATATGAATGTTTATGGAAAATGCTAATATTTATGGCAAATATTTCGAACAAATCTCAGAGGAAAAGCGGGTTCAAAATTGCTTGCAGTAAATGCAGTATATGCAGTACATGCAGTACATGCTAACCCAATAAATAGATATAGAAATATCTCTTATGGTTAAAAAACCCTGCACATACTGCAGCGGTCAACCTAGGCGCTCCGCAGCCACTGCAACTTGGATACTCACGAAGACCATGCCTTGGGGTGTCTTACGCTTGCGGTTTTTAACGGTTTGAGCTTATTACAATGCTATGAGGCCGCTAAGGACTTTTACCCCTATTTCATTACTAGAACAAATACAGATTAGGAAACCCAGAATGGCAGATGCTGCAAGCGAGCTAAAGTACATCCCATTTGAGTCCTTTGAAGTTGGGCAGAAACAGAACTTTGGGGCATATGAAGTCACTGAAGAGGAAATTATAGAGTTTGCGACTAAGTACGATGCTCAGTTCTTTCATCTAGACCATGAGGCCGCCAAAGACTCTTTGTTTGGTGGGCTATGCGCTAGTGGTTGGCATACCTGTGCCATGACGATGTCAATGATGGTCGATAATATGGATTTACATGGTAGGTCTCTTGGTTCACCGGGAATTGATAGTCTTAGGTGGCTTCGTCCAGTCTACCCCGGAGATGTGCTGTCTGTAGCAGATGGAGGTTTTGGATACGGTTCCTTCAAAGAGCCGTCCAAACATAGGCGTAGTGACTAACAAGGTCTCAGTAAGCAATCACAAAGGTGTTGTTGTGATGGAGTTTACCAGCAAGGGGATATTTAGAAGAGGCGAAGCTGGATTAGGATCTGGCAGGCTAAAATGAAACTAGAATTCCACCATATAAACTTCGTTACTGAGGACGTTGATCGTCTGCACCACTTCTATACGGACACTCTTGGTCTCTCTGATATTCCAATCAGTGCTTTTCCAAGACCTAAGGAAACCGAAGACACCGGCTACAGCGGTAAGATTAGGTTTGCAACGGATGGGCAGATGCAGATGCACTTGGCTGAGAAAAACCTAGATGTCGGCTTCAAACATGGTCAAGCTATTAACCCTGTAGAGCGAGGGCATACCGCATTTAGGACTGACGACATAGCAGCCTTAATGGAAATATTAGACACAAAAGGTATTCCATATTCGGACTACGGTACTGCATTTGCAAAAGAATGGCATCAAGTGTTCTTCCATGATCCTGAGGGAAACATCATCGAAGTACACCAGCAAGTCTCGTGATGCCTGACTACTTCCAGACCTGTTATCTCGAGCAAGCAAGGTTACTAAGCTTGATTGGAAACTACTTAGTTTGAATGGATTACGTACGGCTTGATAAATAAAGCTACTTTTGGAAAAGTTAGCAAGCGACATTATAATATCGAAACTCTAGTATCGCGAATTATGATGAGACCGGACCCGAAGTGTGAACATGGTACAAATCAAATTTTTTTAAAAACTTATTAGTGCAACAATTACTATTGCCGTACTCCTAACGAGCTACGCAATGGCATATGAAGAACCCAACTATAGACATATCAAAACTACAGATGCTTATCAAATAAGACAGTATGAGGACCGGCTCGCTGTGCAAACTACGCAGTCCACGGGCCAAATTGGTGCGTTTAGATAGCTATTCGACTATATCTCAGGCTCTAATGAAAGTTCATCAAAGATTACAATGACTGTTCCTGTCTTACAGTCAAATAGCGATAGTAAATCATCGATGGTTTTCTTCTTGCCTAAAAGTTTCTCCAAGCAATCCGCCTCAACTCCAGGAACGGACAATGTATAATTGATTACCGTTAAAGAAGGTTTTTATGCGGTTATCAAATATTCGGGGCTCTCCACTAATCAAAACTATAACAAACACTCTGCCATCCTCAAAGAAGCCTTAATAATAGACAATATCATCACGATAGGAGACCCAATGATGGCCACCTATAACGGCACGTTCACCCTAACATTTGTGAGACGGAACGAGGCTACGTATCGAGTAGACTGGAAATGAGGTGGCACATCAGTAACAGTTTTCGCCTACCTTTACTAAATATAGGTACACAAAATAGGCACATATTCGGTATACAAATTCACAAAAGCCCTGCCCTTATGTATTGTTATTAAACAATACATATTACATAAGCGATCCCTATCAACGGATCTATTTGATTGATAATCAGTTACTTAAAATTAATAGTTAACTCAATTATGTGCTGCATATTTGGAAAATACACCGTGCTTTATGTGTATTTTTAAGTGGTGTGATTAGCAATATTTAAACTTCGATTAGTTCTGCTTCCTTTAGCCCAAAAAAAGGCTGGCCTAAGATAGCTGGCCGCCTAGTAGAGTATGAAATTGTTAGGTTAACAATTATGCTTCCGAACGGAAGTGCGTCGTTTATTGTAAATCGTAAATAACCTTACTACGATTTTCTTTTTAAAAGCCGTCGAATCCAAATTAGCGGCAAGAGCAACAAAAACCATGCAAAATAAATGCAGCTTAACCCAAATTTAAAAAATAATCCCCTGAACGAGTTTTCATAACATCGAATTTTTCACCGCCGTGCACTTGAACCTGTCTAGACAACATCGCCAACTATTTTTATGTGGTTTTCTCATATGGTTTTGGTTTGTATAAAATTACAGAGTGTTATTTGGATATTGAGAAGGCCGGTTGATCATTTGTATGACAGTGTACTCCACCTCCAGCTGCCCAAGAGCCTAACATCTGAATTAGATAAACATCGCGGTTAGGAAAATAGCTTTCTATACGTGATTTTGCTGAAAAATCTGTGTCCAGATTGCCAAAACTAGGTACGATTACAAATCCGTTTCCAACTAGCCAGTTCATATAATTAGTATCAAACATTTTACCATTATGTCTTACAAAACCCTCAATAGGTTCTCTTATTACATTAAATCCTGCTTCCCCTATTATTTTTGCGGCACCATCATAAAGCTCTGCATCTTTACTATCGGGTCGACATAATGATTGAGTTGTACATTGAACGACCACTACGGTCCTTTGCCCAATAAACCGGGCAATACCGTCAATGTGTCCTTTAGTAAGGTCTCCATCTGGAATGCCCTCAATAAAAATTACATTTGTTACACCAAAGTACTCCTTCAGATCACTTTCTGCCTGCTTTTTATTGTAGTTCAAATTTCTACTGGGATCACCAAGGGTGCTCCAATTTAATATAACTGTGTCGGACCCGTTAAACTCTAAGTTACCTCGTTCATGTACAATATCTATTTGATCGACAGGCATATTAAGTATTTCGCCAACTTTGTCTGGGACCGAATTATCCAAATTAAAAGGTATATTATACCCAAAAGCACCACCCCAAGCATTAAAATTCCAATTTTGAATCCTTAATTCTTTATCATTTATAACATAAATAGGACCATTGTCTCTCATCCAGGCATTATCATTGGGAACTTCATGCCAATGAATGTTTTTATTTTGTGGATCTGCCTCTATATTTCTTATTGCTTTTTGTGCATCTGAATAAATTTGATCTGAATGGTAAAGAATATGAAGTTTTTCGTAGCGAGAAACAATATCAGCTATATTTGCAAAAGTTATTTCATAATCTTTTTCCCAAAAACCAGGCCATTGCATCCAAATCGCCTCTTGAGGCTCCCATTCAGCTGGAACGCGTTTAGTCGTATAGATAGGTTCGTTTGCTTGACTATTAATACTCATTACTGAAATTAGCATTGCTATAAAAATAATCCAAATTTTACTTTTCAATTCATTTTCACACATTCGTTCAAGCCAAATCTAAAGACAGACAGTTGTTGTCCCAGAAAACCACAGCATCATTTTGGTTAATCTTTTCAAATTTACTACTTTAAACATCCTTTGGGGCCACTCCTACAAAATCAATGCCTTACAAGACGTTTTACTCTTGCGGTGTGCAGCCATGTTTTTTTAACAAACCCGCTGCGGCCATGCCCTCCCGCTTCCACTTGGAGCCAGTAGAATTTAATTGGAAGCTTTCCTTAGACATTTGCAGCATTTCTTGGTACTCGAAGCAGCCTAAACTGCCGTCCCTCAGCTTTTGCTTTTTCTCAAGGTATGCTGGAAGGTAGATTGCCAAGATTAAGCCTAAAATTAAGAATATCACTGCAAAGATTAAAAAATACCTCATAATAATCTCCTCAATGCTACCGATGCGTAGTATGTAAACACATATAAATGCCTATAAAGCCACTTTTTTCTAAACCCCCGTTATAATTTATACATTTTCATAACACAGCCTCTCATAACTTTTTATAACGCAAACAACTCAATTATTTTAAGAGGTTCAACCAAAAACCTGGACTTTTTTATCGAAAGAAGTAAGGCAATCTGCCCCATCCTGCCCAACGTGCACGTTATCTTCAATGCGCACTCCAAGTTCACCAGTTATGTATAGCCCTGGCTCGATAGTGAATACCATTCCTTGCGCCATCAACGTTTTATTACTTCGCAAAACTTGCGGCGCTTCATGAATATCAATTCCTAAGCCATGACCAGTTTTGTGCAAGATAAAATCAGCGTAGGGTGAGTTTTCGAGTATGCAAGTTGCAACATCATCAACCAGACCCACAGATATGCCAACCCTGACTTTATTTATAGCTGCTTCATTAGCTTGCCGAACGACATCATAAATCTTATGATTTTCATCGGAAAGATGTTGGCAGAAAAAAGTACGCGTAATGTCTGCATGCATACCTCCATAAGAAGCGCCAAAATCAATTAAAAGGCATGCTCCGGGGATGATTTTCTGGCCAGATGACGTGCCGTGTGGGTTCGCAGCCCCAGCCCCTGTCAATACTATCGGATCAAAAGAGAAACCCTCAGCCCCATTTGATAACATTGCCTGCTGCAACCGCGCTTTAACTTGCAATTCTGTATGACCGGGGTGGGTTGCATCCAAAACCTCTTTTAAAGAAGTTTCACTAATTTTTATAGCCTGGCGCAAAGCATGCAATTCAGTTTCATCCTTTAAAATGCGCAACCCTGAAAGGACAGTATCAGCATCAATTACTTTGTCATTTTCCCAGAACTCATTAAGTAAATAAAATTCCATCATCCGCATACGGAGGCCTTCCACACCAATAGTGATGGGGCCACACTTGTCCGCAAGCCAAGAGAAAGCCGCTCTAGGGCCATCAGCGTCGGTCCAATAAAACGTTTTTGTGGTAGGCATGGCTTGTGACCATTTTTGCTTTTCCAATGATGGCATAATTGCAAATTGCGCACCATCAGTGCGAATAACAAAAACTGTTGGCCGTTCCATCAAGTGCAGCTCCACACCAGTCAGATATACAAAGTTTGGACCCGGCACAAAGGCAAAGGCCTGGATTTCCGAGCTTAAAGCAAGTTCAATCAAACGTTTAATACGACCTGAGGGAACACTCACGCGAAGTACCCGGTCTTAAAATAGTATCTATACATACTAAATACTAACAAATCTTTAGTGTCGTCGATAGAGGACAATATGCGAATAACAAAAGAGCGCAATTTAATAAGCACATTTTATCCTATTGTTTTGGAAACCCTAACTATAACTTGCCTATCGACATACCATAAACGCAAAGTAGTTAAACTGAACTAGTACTGGACGCTGTAAACAATAACTTTTTCACAAATGGGAGCAACAATTATGAAAGTATACTTTTTAGGCGCTTACAGCGAAGATGCCCACCGTGGTATGATGGCAAGCAGCTTCACAGCTTGAAAAAAAGCACTTTCTGTTATGCTTGAAAAGGTTAATAGTAAGATAGTTAGTATGTCTTACTTTCAGGGGGATGGGATGAATTCTTAATGCTACCTGAAGTGGATGTCGACAAAAATCGAAGTCGCAAAAAAAATCTGGGTGCTACCAGATGCCGGTACAGGAGTAGTCATCTCATTGACAACTATACGAGCGACACTGAAATGTTTAAGCGTCGCTCGCTTCAATTGTTGCTAGCATTCGATACGAAGTCTACACAAAGCCCACTAGATTAAAGTTGATGGGCACTTCATTTTCTTTTGAGATGTTTTGGGCATCCAATTCAGCTGTAAGTTGCAACTTAATATTTTCAATATAGTTACTACGCTCGTACCCTAATTCTTTAAATTGGCTATCAGATATATAACGCATCGCAGATGCACTTACAGATGCCTGACGGGCAACAACAATGGCTTTAAGTAATTGTCTAAACATTTTATTTCCTTCAATATAACAATAATCCCTTATCGCCGTACTGACTGTCCTACATCAGATAATTTAGAAATGCCGGTATGCGCATAGCGCATACGTACCCATCAAAAAACTAATTACACGCTTACATTTTGTTTAAATTTGCAGATTAATTAGTAACAGAGCCAATCATTTTTCACGAAGTTAAGAACTGATATATTTTATCGATACAGCAACACTGCCAGCAACACTGAGACCACGGTTAAGGTCTAAAAAAGTGGAAGCTACCCAAAATTCTTAACAAGAAAACAAATTGTTGACACTTTAACCCGCACCAAAATAACTTACTGAGCCACTGAAGCGTTATTATAGAAGAATAACATGACATTTATGGGCGTTTTGCATTGGACTGCTTGAGAAAGAACCAATAAAATGACCTCGACTGCAAACAAAAAGTTTACTCCATTAATTATACTTGTGGGTGCAAGTAACGTGCAAATGATACGCACTAGTGATTAACAATATGTGATGTAAAGTCTTACCCTGCCGCAGCAGCTCAAGCAAAGATTGCAGATATAAAAGCGCAAGTTACAATTGATTTTTCATAAAAATTTATAGTATGCAAGCATGTGAAATAACCGGTAGTTCGTAGATCACAATTTAACCTGAACTTAACTTTTGCGAGCTATAATAAGTCCACAGTCCTCTTTGTGATTTGCGTGGCACCAATAAGTGTAGTTTAACCATCTACTTAACGACTGCAAGCCAACATGAAGCTATAAAGGATAATACCAAAAGGTATTGTTTTGGTATTGATTAGCTGAAATTAAAAGTTGCAAATTATGAAAGTAAGAGGAATCAGTATGAAGATTTATACATTTTTTATCATAATTTTATGTTTGGCAGGATGCAGCTTGTCTCCATCTTTAAGAGATCCAAAGCTGTCTGAGCAACAATTGAATTTAGAAGAGTTTTTCAATGGAAAGGTTATAGCCTATGGACAGTTTCAAGACGTTCTGGGGAATGTTAGCCGCCGCTTTAATGTGGATATCCATGGGGCTTTGAACCAAGATCAACTTACATTAACGGAGAATTTTTCATATTCTGACGGAACCTCTGAACAGCGTATTTGGAATTTAACCAAAGTAGGGGACCAAAAGTGGACCGGTTTTGCTGATGGTGTTCTAGGTAAAGCTGAGGGCGAAGAGTCTGGAGACACATTCTACTGGAACTATACTATTGATTTGCCCTTACCTGATGGGAAAATGCGCGTCACATTTAACGACTATATGTGGCTTTTGTCTCCTAACCGTATGTTGAATAAGGCATATATGTCCAAATGGGGTATTCCTTTGGGAGAGGTAACAATTATATTCGAGAAACAATAAATAAGTTGTGGGTCGAGTTTAGTCACGCGGTTAGAACCCAACCCAAATCGATCAAGTAAAGGGCCAGCATAATTTTGTACTAAACATCCTCCCGCTTGATCATCGCAACTATAACTTTTCAGCCAGATTTTTTATTTAAATCAATTGCTATGGCGCGTTTTCCTGCATTCTGAGGCTTAAATTGAGTACCAATACCTTCAAGATTTAGATCTTCGATTGAACCCTCTTCACGCATCATGTCATACCGGCCTAAAGGTTCTATTTTGATCACATCTGCACCCAGAACAGACAATTGATAGGTACAGAATGGTCCCGCTAAAACATGGGTCAAATCTAAAACTCGGATACCTTCAAATGGTTGCATAGCAATCTCCCTCTGTTTAATTCAAACCAGAGATAAACCTTTTAACAAGCTCAGGTTGCGACATCACAAAAATTAAAACAATAGATTTAGGTCATTAATTTATGTCGCAACTGAGCTTTTAAGAATAAAAATGGTCAAGTTATTCACGCAACAGAGCACCGCTTGGATCAAATGGTGGCTCCTTCAGCACAATACCTTTGTGCGGAAGTCCAATTACCATAACCTTAACCTCATCCCCTGGGGAGACGTTCTTGAGATAACATAGCGCCAAGGACTTTTTAACGCCGTACCCATAGGACCCAGATGTGACGCGGCCAACACCCTTGCCGTTCAGATCAAAAATCGGCTCACCGCCCGTTGCATCTGCCTTGGTTGTATCCAAAATTTCAATAATAGATAGGACCTCTCGCGGGGCTTTATCTTTGACAGCCAGATATGCATCTTTGTGAAGAAAGTCCTTATCTAGTTTGATTAAAGCCTCAAGGCCAACCTCTTGGGGCCAATATTCAGGACTGTACTCACGCGACCATGATCCATAGCCTTTCTCAACCCGCAGGCTCATCAATGCCCGTCCACCAACGGGTCCTGCTCCGTAAGTCTTACCGGCTTCTAACAGCGCATTATAAAGGCGCAACTGATCTTCGGTTTTACAATGTAGCTCCCATCCAAGATCCCCTGTAAAAGAGACCCGCAAGGCCAAACAGTCGATGCCGGCCAATTCAATCTGTTTTGAACGCATAAAGGGAAAATGCGCTGTTGCAAGAGAAGTGTTCGTCAAACGCTGCAGCAAATTACGGGACATTGGGCCCGCAACGTTAAAGCCACACATCGCATCGGTCACACTATCAAAAGTAACACCGTCTGGCATTGGAACCATGTCCCAGAACCTCTGGTGGTACCGTTCGGCCATGCCAGAGCCAATAATCATGAATTCAGCATCACCCAACCGGGTTACGGTGAAATCACCCGCAATTCCGCCCCTGACGCCAATTAAGGGTGTGAGACAAGACCGCCCCACCGTTTTAGGCATATTATTTGCGAAAATTGCGTTCAGCCAGTCTGCAGCAGCCGTGCCACGTACACGGTATTTCGCAAAGTTTGAAATATCAATGATGCCGGCCTTTTCACGGAGCATCCTACATTCTCGGCCAACAGGTTCAAACCAGTTTTGTCGCGTAAACCCATTTGTGTCTTTAATGCCGGGCGTATCTGCAAACCATTGAGCGTGCTCCCAACCGTAATTTAATCCAAACACTCCACCTAGAGTTTTTTGCAATTCATGGATTGGACGTACACGGACCGGCCTGCCCGCTTCACGTTCTTCATTTGGAAAATGGATGGCAAAGCGTTTAGCATATTGATCACCAACACGGGCTTTGGTAAAAGCTTTATCCGCCCATTTTCCAAATCGCGCCACATCCCAAGCGAACATGTCATAATGACTTTCACCTTCAATGATCCATTGGGCAGACATGAGGCCCATGCCACCAGATTGGCTAAACCCAGGAATGATCCCGTTGCAGCAGAAGTAATTTTTTAGATCTGGATGTGGACCATAAAGCACATTGCTGTCAGGTGACCAAATCATTGGTCCGTTAATCACCCGTTTGATCCCAGCAGTCCCAATCGCAGGCACCCGTTCGATAGCACGCATCATGTTTTCTTCAATACGATCAAGGTCATCCGCAAAAAGTTCATGTGCAAAATCAAGCGGAGTCCCCTCTTCAGCCCAGAACCTTAGGTCTTTTTCATAAGCTCCAACCAAGAGGCCTTGGCCTTCTTGACGTAAATAATACTCTCCATCACGGTCAGCAACGGAGGGCAAGCGGCGGCCCATATCAGCAATTTTTGAAATTGCTTCAGTCACAAAATACTGATGTTCTGTTGGCTGTAACGGTAGCTCAATACCCGCCAAAGCGGCCACTTCGCGTCCCCAAAGTCCCGCCGCATTTACTACCCATTGCGTATGGATATCACCGTTAGAAGTGCGAACGATCCAGCTACCGTCCAATTGCTGCTCGGTTCCAGTTACAGGTGTAAAACGGTGGATTTCAGCGCCGCGCGCCCGCGCACCAGCAGCATAAGCATTGGTCACACCTGATGGATCAACATTGCCTCCATCCGGCTCAAACATAATGCAGCGAACTCCATCATAATTAACAAGAGGATGAAGACGCTCAGCTTCATCTCGACTAACTTCATGGAAATTCATTCCATAAAACTTCGCTTTTGCAGCCTGTAGTCTTAATTGGTGCTCGCGGTTTTCAGTTTGCGCTAAGTAAAGACTACCAGGTTGAAAAACTCCACAGCCCTGCCCCGTTTCATCTTCCAACTCTTTGTACAAATTCATCGTATAATGTTGGATACGGCTGATGTTTGTGCTGTCATGCAGCCCATGGATATTCGCAGCCGCATGCCAGGTGGAACCGGAAGTTAACTCATTACGTTCAAGCATAACGACATCCGTCCATCCCAATTTAGTCAAATGATAAAGGATAGAGCAGCCAATTACTCCACCGCCGATTACAACAGCTTGGGCATGGGTTCGCATAATATTCGTCTTTCTAAATAGTTTTCTAGACTAAGGGGTTTACCAACTTTAATAGCAAACGTTGCCGCAAAACGACATTTAATGTCATATTTAAGTCATGCTTATTGAAGACTTTAAAAAATACTAGTTAAAATAAAATTTCGCCTTTTTTTTACAATTAGATGTCGCAATCCACTAGGCAAATCAAAAATCAAGAATGATAATGCTTTAAAACAAAAGGAGAAGCAAAATGCAAACCACCACTCGGGTTGCAGTCATCGGCGGTGGCGTCGTCGGATGCTCAGTATTGTATCACCTGACCAAATTAGGTTGGTCAGACGTTATGTTAATTGAACGCTCAGAATTGACATCCGGGTCCACATGGCATGCCGCGGGTGGTTTTCATACCTTGAATGGCGACACAAATATGGCAGCCCTTCAAGGATATACAATAAACTTATATAAAGAACTGGAAGAAATCACTGGCCTGTCGTGTGGACTGCACCATGTTGGCGGCATAACTTTAGCGGATAATAAAGATCGATTTGACATGCTTGTCGCCGAACGTGCTAAACACCGTTATATGGGCCTTAAAACAGAAATCGTAGGTCCAGAAGAAATTGCAAAAATTGCCCCCGTGACTAATTTAGATGGAGTAATTGGTGCGCTTTATGATCCCTTGGACGGCCATCTCGATCCCTCTGGCACAACCCATGCCTACGCCAAGGCAGCGCGCATGGGGGGGGCCACGATCGAGACACATTGTAAGGTCCTCCAAACAAATCAACGTCTAGATGGAACTTGGGATATTATAACTAACAAAAGCAGCATTCATGCCGAACATATTGTGAATGCTGCGGGTCTTTGGGCGCGTGAAGTTGGAGCTATGGCCGGAGTTTACTTCCCACTTTTGCCAATGGAGCACCAATATATTATAACTGAAGAAGTTCCAGAGATTGCATCCATAATTGACGCAGGTGGTGAACATCCGCATGTAATGGATCCAGCGGGTGAAAGCTATTTGCGGCAAGAGGGCCGCGGCTTGTGCATCGGGTTCTATGAACAACCATGTCGGCCATGGTCGGTAAACGGAACTCCTTGGGATTTCGGGCATGAGTTGTTGCCAGATGATTTTGACAAAATTGAAGAAAGTATCGCCTTTGCCTACAAGCGTTTTCCAGCACTTGAACGTGCTGGAGTAAAATCAGTTATCCATGGTCCATTCACATTTGCACCGGATGGAAATCCACTGGTTGGACCTGTTCCCGGTATACGGAATTACTGGTCAGCTTGTGCTGTTATGGCTGGGTTCAGTCAGGGTGGCGGCGTTGGTCTCACATTGGCACAATGGATGGTTGAGGGCGAACCTGAACGTGATGTATTCGCAATGGATTGCGCACGTTTTGGCAAATGGATCACCCCGGGATACACAGTTCCAAAAGTGATAGAGAACTATCAGCGGCGGTTCTCAGTAAGTTATCCAAACGAAGAATTGCCTGCTGCCCGTGGCGTTCGAAGAACACCAATGTATGATAAATTTTCAGCGATGGGTGCGGTTTGGGGGGCTCAATTTGGTCTCGAAGTGCCAAACTATTTTGCAAAAGAGGGTGAGCCCCGCTTTGAGACGCCCTCATTCCGCAGATCTGACGCTTGGGAAGCCACCAAACGAGAGGTCAAAGCTGTCAGGTCAGGTGTTGGGATTAATGAAGTTCATAATTTCTCAAAGTTCTGGGTGACAGGCCCTAACGCTCGCAGTTGGCTTGACCGGATCATGGCAGGTCGGATACCTCGACCTGGAAGATTATCACTTACGCCAATGTTGTCTCCAAAAGGTAAATTAGTTGGAGACTTCACTGTTTCTTGCGTCGAGGAAGGCAAATTTCAATTGACTGCAAGCTATGGCAGCCAAGAATTCCACCACCGTTGGTTTTTACAAAACATGGACAAAGGGGTTCAACTGGAAAACATATCAGACAGGCGAAACGGTTTTCAGATCGCCGGCCCAAAAGCCGCCGAAGTTCTGCAACGTTGTACGGCAACAGATGTATCAAAAATTAAATTTCTAGATGTTATGGTAATAAATGTCGGCGATACTGAATGTTTACTTCAGCAGGTTAGCTATACCGGGGACCACGGCTTCGAACTCTATTGCGATCCGATGGCTCAACGTTCGTTATGGGACACTCTATGGACGGCAGGACGGCCAGACGGCATAACACCGTTCGGGATGCGGGCTATGATGTCCTTACGTTTGGATAGGTTCTTTGGCTCTTGGATGACAGAATTTTCACCAGACTATACCGCGGCAGAAACTGGCCTTGATCGATTTATCAGTTTTAAAAAAAATACCGACTTCATTGGGCGTGCCGCAGCCGAAGCAGAGCGCGCAACGCCCCCAGACCGCCAGCTAGTAGCCCTTGAAGTTGAAGCATCTGACGCAGATGTTGTAGCCTATGAGCCCGTGTTTATAGATGGCGAAGTTCAAGGTTTCTGTACGTCTGGCGGTTATTCACATCATGCTGAAAAATCCATTGCCTTCGCCCTTGTACCAAGAGACAGGGCAATGGTCGATTTAGAGGTTGAGATTGAAATTTTAGGTCAAAGATGCATCGCACGCCGCATCATTGAGCCTCTGATCTAGTGGATCTAGGTTGGTCATATGAATACTGAAAGTCAAATAAAGCCCCTGATTTTAATTTGTGCCGCAGGGCAATCCCGACGCATGATGCCCCGCGACAAACTCATGTTACCAGTTAATGAACACCCCATGTTGCGGCATATAGGACTTGAAATTGCGGAATTAAATTATCCGACAGTCGCCGCCCTGCCCCCGCACCCCCATCCTAGGTGGGATGCCCTGGACGGATTAGACATTTTATGTTGTTCATTTGTGGAAAGCGTCGAAGGGCTTTCCGGGACATTGCGCGCAGCAGTCGCAACCATCCCGCAAGAAATCACCCATCTTTGTGTCGTGTTGGCAGATCTGCCACATCTTCGAGCGCGCGATTTCATAGATGTATTCAAGGCTGTCAGGGCCAACCCATCGGCCACAATATGGCGACCAATTACCGCCTCTGGCCAACCTGCACACCCAACGGTATTTCACCGTCGAAGCTTCCAGGCGTTTGCTTCTATAAAGGGTGACGAAGGCGCAAAGAACATCATATCAGCATTCCAAAAAGATATGATTTCAGTTTCATGTGATCCAGTGTCAGGAGTGCACGACATTGATACTCCTGAAGAGTATTTAGAGTTTTTAAAGCAACAAGAGAGCCTCGCTCCCCAATAGTCTCAAAGGGCTTTATAATCTCTTTTTAGGTATTTTTGGATGAAAAATAGTTTATTGTATGCAAATGCGTTATTAACTTTATCAAAATTTTCAAAATCCACATAAATTTTGGAGTTAGTCAGTTTAATTGCGTTTTAAATTACTTAAAAATTTCTAAAATAAAAATGGCAATGTTTCTATTATTATGAACCTTAATCAGATTTAAAGGGCAAAAGACTTTGACTATATTTCAGAAAAAACAGAAAAAACTCCTGGTAATTATAATTTCAATGATATTATCATTTTCAATTTTTGCAGGCTTGGCGTTCATAATTATACCCAAATATTTAGAAATAAAACAAATTGAAAGAGACGATACTACGAAGTGCAAGTCTTACAGGGCCTTAGAAGAAATTGCTGTCGCAATGTATCGTAACGATCCAGACGGAGCTGATTGGTTGTTGAAAGCAAAAGAAGCAGAGACCAGACGGAAGCAGCACAAATGCTCACAGGTAATCTTTAAGTAATTTGCATAAACTCAAGTGGCTACTGTTCCACACCTGTTTTCATTCAATAAATGGTATTGGTAAACTAATTCGTCTGTCCAATATAGGCTGTCGCCTCAATCTCCAGCAGCGCGTCATCTTCAACAAGACCCGCCACAACCAGCATGGACATCGCAGGAAAGTGACGGCCAAGGACTCGACGATAGACTTCGCCAACTTCGCGTTGGCGCTCTGCGTATTCTTTTTTGTTAAGTACAAACCACGTCAGACGTGTGATATCTTCAATGCGGCCATTGGCAGCCTCAACAACCTCAACAATATTGCGCAATGCTTGTTCCATCTGGCCAATAAAATCATGGCTCTCAAAGATGTGATCTACCGTCCAACCAATTTGCCCGCCAACGTAAAGCGTTCCATCAGATGAAAGCATCCCGTTTGCATATCCTTTGGCTTTGGCCCATCCTTTGGGCTGGATTACTGTGTTGGCCATTTGTCACTCCGAAGGTAAAGAGTTAAAGCATTACGGATGGAATCAGACCAATTTTGAGGACGACCATTCTTGTTTACATAAACGATTGTAACATCTGAGCTGAATCTTTGTTCAGCACGACAATCCGCATTGATGGACAACCTAAGGCTTGCACCACCTATTTTAATAACCCCCAAATTAATGATTAGGTTGTCCCCATGTATGCTAGGTGCATGAAAAGTCGTTGATATCTGTGCAGTCGGCACTCCCGAAGTTGGGTGAAGCGTTTCGAAAGGGACACCAATTTCATAAAAGAACATCTCAACGCAGTCATTTATCATCTCAAAATAACGAGGATAAAAAACAATCCCTGCGGGATCACAGTGCTTGAAAAGCACTTTTTGTTTCATCTTAAACTTCACTAAACGCCCCCAGATTTTAACATGAAACGCTTAATTTTTCCAGTCTCAGTCTTCGGCAAGTCAGACACAAAAACAATGCTTCGCGGATATTTAAACGGCGCAATCATGGATTTCACATGATCCTGTAGTAGCTCAGCTTGCTTTAGTGTTTTATCAATGCCGTCAGATACAACAACATGCGCTTCTACAATCATTCCGCGTTCTTGGTCTGATACCCCTATTACAGCACATTCCGCCACACTGTCATGGGCCAGCAAAGCTGCCTCAACCTCAGGTCCTGCGATATTATAGCCTGATGAAATAATCATGTCATCATTACGCGCTGAAAAGTGAAAATAGCCAGAATCATCTTGAACAAAGGTATCACCAGAGATGTTCCAGCCGTTCTGCACGTATTCCTTTTGTCGCTGTCCGCCCAAATAACGACAACCTGTGGGCCCCTTTAGTGCCAGTCGCCCAGCGGTTCCCCGCGGGACCTCAATCCCATCTGGCCCAATGATTTTGGCAAGATACCCAGTGATAGGCTTACCCGTGCACGCCGGCCTGTGGTCATCGAACCTGTTTGAGATAAAGATATGCAACATCTCTGTGGCTCCTATCCCGTCAAGCATCGGTTTACCCGTTTTAGCGATCCATTCCTCATAAACGGGTGCGGGCAACGTTTCACCTGCTGAGACCGCTGCCCGAAGCGATGACAAATCAGCACCCTCGTCCATAGCACGCAGCATTACTCGGTAAGCTGTCGGTGCGGTAAAGCATACTGTTGCACGGTATTTTTCAATGATCTCTATCATGGAAGATGGAGTTGCCACCTCAAGCAGTGTTGCAGCTGCACCAAACCGCAGAGGGAAGATAGCGAGCCCCCCCAAACCAAAGGTAAATGCCAAAGGAGGTGAACCTACAAAAATATCCTCCGGTGAAACATCTAAAACTTCTTTCGCATAACCATCTGCAATAATTAAAAGATCACGATGAAAGTGCATCGTCGCTTTGGGGTCTCCTGTGGAGCCAGAAGTAAACCCAAGAAGGGCAACGTCATCATTCTTAGTCGCAAAAGCCTTAAATTTAACAGGCTTTTCAAGTGCTAATCTGTCCAGCTCTGCTTCATGATTTGATGTACCATCAAACCCCATGACCCGTTTCAGCGTGAGATTTCCCTCAGCACAGATATCCATCTCTTCCATTAAACGCGTATCACAGAGGGCAAATTCAATCTGAGCCTTATCAACGTATTTAATTAACTCACCTGCACGCAGCATTGGCATGGAATTCACAACAACAGCCCCGACCTTGGTGGCCGCCAACCAACAGGCAACCATTGCCGGATTATTCGCAGAACGGATTAGCAAGCGATTACCAGGCTGAACACCCATGTCATCCACTAAAGTGTGTGCGATGCGGTTTGTCCAATCCGTCAGTTCTTTATACGTACGGCGGCGACCGTTTCCAATTAAGGCTGTATTATCACCAAATCCTTTTTCAACCATTGCATCCGTTAGCTCTGTTCCCACGTTTAGAAAATCAGGGTAGTCAAACCCATCTAGTAAAAATTCAGGCCAACTCTCCAGAGGAGGTAAGCTATCGCGAGCGAATGTATCCGTATGAGAGCTATAACTTAACATAATTTACTGCCCTATTGTTTGTCGTGCTATGATAACTCGCTGGACGTCAGACGCACCCTCATAGATCCGCAACGCACGAATTTCTCGGTATAATTTTTCAACAGTTTCGCCAGATCTAACCCCATCCCCACCATGAAGTTGAACCGCACGGTCGATAACTTTTTGCGCCTGATCAGTCGAAAACAGCTTGGCCATCGCGGCTTCACGAGTAATACGAGCGGCACCGCTGTCTTTAGCCCAAGCCGCGCGGTAGATAAGCAAGGCACTCGCATCTATATCGACAGCCATATCAGCAATATGGCCTTGCACCATTTGCAGATCAAACAACGGTGCACCTTGCACCTGCCGTTCCGTAACGCGTTTGATTGCCTCATCAAGCGCCCGCCTTGCAAATCCAAGAGCGGCAGCAGCTACTGTCGAGCGAAAAACGTCCAAAACTGACATAGCGATCTTGAACCCAGAACCACTTTCTCCCAGCAACGCCGACACGGGCACACGACAATTACTGAAACTAAGAGTTGCAAGCGGATGCGGAGCAATAGTTTTCAATCGCTCTACTACATCAAGGCCAGGTGTATCAGCGGGAACGATGAAGGCAGACAGCCCACGTGCCCCCTCCGCTTCACCTGTGCGAGCGAAGACGGTATAAACATCCGCAATACCACCATTACTGATCCATGTTTTTTCACCGTTCAAAACAAAGCTTTCCCCGGCAAGGGTAGCCGTCATAGTCGAATTTGCAACGTCAGATCCTGATTGTGGCTCAGTAAGCGCAAAGGCTGAAATTAACTTCCCAGCACGGACTTTCGGTAACCATTCTATTTTCTGAAAATCTGTCCCAAACAGAGAAATTGCACCAGTCCCAAGTCCCTGCATCGCAAAAGAAAAGTCAGCCAGTCCATCATGACGAGCAAGTATTTCGCGGATCAAGCATAATGATCGAACATCTAGTGTTGCCGAGCCATCAGGATCAACCGTGGCATATTCCAGCCAACCATCACGACCCAATGCTGTCACTAAACCACGGCATGCCAAATCAGTATCACTGTGATCAATATTTGCTAAATGCTGCCCAGCCCATGTGTCAAGAGACGTAGCAAGTAAGCGGTGGCGATCTTCAAAAAACGGCCACGATAGAAATGAACGATCCGCCATCAATTACCTCCAAATACTGGCTTTTCTTTTGCTACAAATGCATCAAATGCTTTAATAAAATCATTGCCTTGCATGCAAATTGCTTGAGCTTGAGCCTCAGCCTCGATTGCTTGGTCAATTGTCATAGACCATTCTTGCGCCAACATCGTTTTAGTTATCGAATTGGCAAAAGTTGGGCCTGCCACAATACGTTTGGCCAGATCAGTCGCCGTAGCCTCAAGAACTTCCTGCGCAACTAAACTGTTAAAAAATCCCCAGCGCTCGCCTTCTTCAGCACTCATTGATCGCCCAAGATATAAAAGTTCTGCTGCGCGACCCTGGCCAATAATCCGGGGAAGAATGGCACAAGCGCCCATATCACAGCCAGCCAAACCAACGCGATTGAACAAAAAAGCCACCTTCGCTGAAGGCGTGGCGATGCGCAGATCAGAGGCCATCGCTATTATTGCGCCCGCACCCACACAAATCCCATCGATTGCTGCAATTATTGGTTTGCCACAGTGTATCATTGCCTTAACCAGATCACCAGTCATGCGGGTGAATTGCAAAAGTTCTTTCATAGGCATTTTTGTCAAAGGGCCAATAATTTCATGAACATCACCTCCCGAGCTGAAGTTCCCACCATTGGAACCAAAAACCACCGCGTGAACATCCTCTGCATAAACTAGATCTCGAAACCAATCACGCAGCTCGGCATAGCTGTCGAAGGTCAGTGGGTTTTTTCGATCAGGCCGTTTCAGATTGATAAAGGCAATCCCGTCAGAAATCCTGCATTGAAAATGTTTAACATCACTCCGCATCAATCTCTCCTTCTGTTTTGCCAAGTAAAGCGTGAAGGGTTGCCGCATCATCTGCATCCAACCCTTGCAGTAGCTGATCCAACCAGGCCTCATGCGTGGCCGCTAATTTAGCAAAAGAAGCGCGTCCCGCTGGCGTTAATACTGCAATCTGCGCTCGCCTGTCGCCCGGCATTGAGACCCGAAGAGCATGGCCCTCTTCCGTCAAGCGGTCAACTATCCCAGTGACGTTTCCGTTGGACACGCGCAATAGGTTAGAAAGCGTGCTCATTTTTAATCCACTGGTGTGGCGGGATAATGCTGCCATAACGTCAAAGCGCGGAAGTGTTGTGCCATATTGAATTCGCATACGGCGCCGCAACTCTGTCTCGATACGGCTACTAGTTTTAAGAAGCTTCAACCATAGACGTAAGCGAGTTTTTGACATGAGCTCAGGGGCCCTTTTTTGAACAGAAATCATAACTCACCTCCATTCAGGTTTAGAGTGTGCCCATTCACTGAGCGAGCCGAGTCGGAACATAACCAAAGCGCAGTGCCTGCAATCTCATCAACTTGTATAAATCGTTTTTGCGGGTTGCCACGCTTAAGTGATCTTACTGCGTCTTCAGTACTCATTCCCGTCAGCTTAACAATATTTTTGATTGAACGCTCAAGCATAGCCGTCTCAGTGAAACCAGGGCAAATAGCATTAACCGTGATCCCAAGCGGTGCTAACTCCAAAGATAAAGCACGGGTCAAGCCGATAACACCGTGTTTGGCAGCGCAATATCCCGCCACATATGGATAACCCTTTAGCCCTGCAGTCGACGCAATCACGATCATTTGGCCGCGACCTCCCACCTTCATGTCCGGCAATGCTGCTTGCCAACAATTAAATACGCCTACTATGTTAACATCCAACATATTTGAAAGGCTCTCTGTCGTCATTTTTGCAAAGGGAACAGAGTCTGCTGCACCGGCGTTGGCCACTACAGTTGTAATTGGACCATGTTCTTTACGCGCGGCGTCAAAGGCTATTTTTACCCCTGCAGCATCCGTTACATCACAAATCTGATAACTCAAACCCTGGGCCTGCAAAGTGCCTTTCGTCCGCCCCAAGATTGTGACTTTGGCACCTGCATTTGCGAATGCATGTGCTGTTGCTGCACCAACCCCAGTACCACCGCCGGAGATTATCACGTGAGTATTCATACTCATGACCTCTCTAATTCTGCGTCGCGGTCTGCTAAGCGCCATGCTTGATCACGGCCTGGTTCGTACGGTAAAGGCCATTTTGCATGACGATCACCAATGACGGTGCCCGCATGTAGGGTCCAATAAGGATCAGCTAAATGTGGCCGCGCAAGACAGACCAAATCAGCACGACCAGCAATCAAAATAGAATTGGCATGATCCGCTTCATATATATTTCCAACTGCCATTGTGGCCAGGCCCGCTTCATTGCGTATACGGTCCGAAAATGGCGTCTGAAACATACGGCCGTAGATAGGCTTGGCTTGGGTTGATGTCTGTCCGGCAGAGACATCAATAATATCTACCCCTGCATCGGCGAAGGCTTGTGCTATTAATACAGATTCCTCCGGTGTTACGCCTTCATCACCTGCCCAGTCGCTGGCAGAAATCCGCACCGACATTGGTTTATGATCAGGCCAAACAGCACGCATCGCCTTAAAGACCTTCAGTGGATATCGCATTCTATTTTCAAGGCATCCACCATATTCATCTGTCCGCACGTTAGAGAGTGGTGAAATAAAAGACGAAATCAAGTAGCCATGTGCAGCATGCAGTTCGATCATATCAAAGCTTGCACGCTCTGCCATTCTTGTAGCCATGACAAACTGCTCACACACTTCATCCATTTGTAAACTATCAATTTCCTGTGGAGCTACATTTTTATTTGACCACGCAATCGAAGATGCTGAAACCGTAGGCCAATTGCCATCTATCAAAGGAGCGTCCATGACTTCCCAGCCAAGCTGTGTTGATCCTTTCCGGCCAGAATGTCCGATTTGGCAGCAAATCTTTGCTTCGGTCTCGGCATGGATGAAAGACGTTAACCGTTTCCATTGAGCTTCATGTTCTGGGGCATAAAGGCCAGGGCATCCCGGCGTGATCCGCCCATCAGCCGAGACACACGTCATTTCTGTATAAACGAGTCCGGCGCCGCCCTTTGCCCGTTCTGCATAGTGAACAAAGTGCCAGTCATTTGGCGCACCATCGTTCGCTTTATATTGCGCCATTGGCGACACCACAATACGGTTACTTAATGTAAGATCTCTCAACTTAAACGGCGCAAACATTGGTGTACGGACAGGGCTTTCAGCTCCACCAGCTTCTACTTGAAACCACTTTTCTGCTGATTTTAACCACGCTGGATCACGTAGACGTAGGTTTTCATGGCTAATTCTCTGGGACCGCGTAAGCAGTGAATAATTAAGCTGGATTGGATGCAGATGTAGGTACCGCTCAACATCCTCAAACCACTCAAGTGAATTCCGGGCGGCAGATTGCAGACGTAAAACCTCAAGGCGCCGTACGTCTTCGTAGACCTCAAATGCCTCTTCTCGGGTATCCTTTTCTATAAGAAGATCCGCCAATGAAATAGCACTTTCTAATGCCATTTTAGTTCCAGATCCGATTGAAAAGTGCGCCGTCGCCGCAGCATCTCCCATCAGGACAACATTTTTATGAATCCATTTTTTACACAGTACGCGCGGAAACTGTAACCAAGCAGATCCACGGATGTGGGTAGCATTGGTCATTAGAGAATGGCCACCGAGATAGTCCTTAAAAATATCCTCACAAATTGCGATACTTTCTTCTTGTGAGATCTTACCAAAACCGTATGCGTCGAATGTCTCCTGTTGGCATTCTACAATAAATGTCGCGGTATCATCATCAAACTGATACGCATGCACCCAGATCCAACCCTTGTCTGTATCCTCAAAAATAAATGTAAAGGCATCATCAAATTTTTGATGTGTACCTAGCCACACGAATTGACACAGCCGTGTGTCAACTTCTGGCTGAAAAGTATCAGAAAACTCCATTCGGGTTCTTGAGTTTAGTCCATCCGCCGCAACCACAACATCGAAGTCATCCATATAGTCAGATGCTTGACCTACTTCGGTCTCAAAACGCAAGACAACGCCCAGCTCTTTCGCACGAGCCTGTAGGATGAGTAGCATTCGCTTACGTCCAATACCACAAAATCCATGGCCGGTGGACAACTCCTTGTGTCCATTATGAATGGTTGCGACATCATCCCAATACGCAAAGTAGTCTCTTATTTTGGAAGCGCTAACAGGATCGTTTCTTGCAAGATTATCTAATGTCTCATCAGATAGTACGACGCCCCAACCAAACGTATCGTCTGCTCGGTTACGCTCGAAAACAATAACCTCACTATCAGGATCACGTAGCTTCATCGAAATTCCAAAATATAGACCTGCAGGTCCCCCACCTAAGCATGCGACACGCATTTTTATCTTCTCCAACTGCCATTAATTGATACAAGGCTAGGTCGCGCACCTGTATACTTCAAGGCTAAAGTTTTAAGCTTGAAGCTTATTCATACATAACAATTTATATTCCACCAAATTAAATCTACTTGGAGAAGACAAAAAAAATACTGTGGTTATCGTTCCTGCGAGGAGATAGTGGAAGTGGTGCGACCTATTATCTTACAAAGCGTTATCAGGGGTTTAGCTCTTGGCCCTCCGTGGGGAATTATTTCTACTGGTGGGGAGCCTCAATTTCCATTGGAGAAGGCTAAACACTATCGCTTTCCTTCATATCAATTTTTTGTTTCAATTAGCTAATGAAACACATTACATTCATCGCAGTGTTCTTGATGACCCTATCTACTCATGCTTGGGCTGAGAAAAAAAATGCTCTTAAAGATGCTATAAACGAAGTTGCTGCGAATGTTGTGTTTATGCGTCATGCTATGGCACCTGGCTTTGGCGACCCTGGTAATTTTTCTTTGTCGGATTGCAGCTTCCAAAGAAATCTAAACAAAAATGGAAAAAAGCAAGCTCATGCTATTGGTGTTTCTATTTATAAAAGTGGGGTCCGATTTAACGAAGTGCTGTCTAGTGAG
Source organism: uncultured Planktomarina sp. (assembly GCA_905182425.1). Lineage (GTDB taxonomy): Bacteria > Pseudomonadota > Alphaproteobacteria > Rhodobacterales > Rhodobacteraceae > Planktomarina. The sequence goes on from CAJJBP010000011.1 coordinate 109,781, forward strand.
TGGTGTCGTTGTAAAGAAACTACCGAGTTGCTTAATATTGGTGATTGGAAAACTTTTTCGGGCCTGAACTCGTTTTTTCAGGGTTATGCGGATAGAGCGATCATATTACGCGAACTGGACTTAAAGCTCAAAAAAGTAAGAGATGGGGTTACTTTGATGGTCACGCATCAGGTGGTGATAAGTGCTGTCACTGGAGCTTCAATTTCTAGTGGAGAATTGATTGCCTACAACTCCGTCTCTAAAGCTAAAAAAGTATTCCGTTTGGATGAATAGCCCACATCTCGTATTTCCACAGAGGTCATTTTCCACTGTGGGGTTTAATTTCTACTGGTGGGGTCGGTGTCTCGTGGCCCGATGGTTTTTATTAAACAAATCCATTTGGCGCTTTGATGCGTAATATAAATATGAATAACTTAATATCATCTTCAATAAAGGTTGCTACTATGAGTTTTGCACTGCTTGCTTCCTCGTTATTACCCGCAGTAGTTGGGGCCAGAGAAATAGCTTCTCATACGTTTGCGTCCATAGATGGTGGTACAATTGACACTGAGCTATGGCAAGGAAAGCCCTATCTTGTAGTTAACACAGCGTCTCGCTGCGGGTTCACCAAACAATATGCAGGGCTACAAAAGTTGTATGATGAGTATCGTGTACAGGGTTTTGGTATGATCGCAGTACCATCCGATGACTTTAATCAAGAGCTAGATAGTGATGCCGAGGTTAAGAGCTTTTGCGAAATTAACTACGGTATTAGTATGCCAATGAGCAAAACGATGTCAGTTAGAGGGTCAGAAGCACACCCGTTCTTCAAGGATGTAAAAGCCCTCAGTGGCTTCGTTCCTAAGTGGAACTTTAACAAGATTCTGATTGGCGGTGACGGTAAGGTTGTGGGTACGTGGGGTTCAACCACTAAACCGATGGCAGCACAGCTCATTAAAGCTATTGAAAACGAGCTTTCTAAGTCTCAATAGATCAGGGTCTATTGGTTCACTTACTGAACTTATGAATTTGCATTTTTCTCATTGAATTAGTCTCACACACTCGCCTTTAAGTACTAAAGCGGTGCTACCGAATATGAAACCTAGTCTTGTTCCAACGAGAAGCTTGAGAGCAAATATTATTACAATAGTGATCATAAGTGATCTCCATTTTTATAGATATTTGTTTTTTATTAATGATTTGTGGTTATTAGCTCACCTTAGTAATTTTGTCTTACGCACGAGGAAATAGAGTATTATTCGTAGTTACTGTAATCGTCTTTAGGAGTTTTAGTTACGCTGTTAAGTCGTTTGACCAGCCGCTATTTAAAGATATCTGTTGCATCCAACTTTGAGTTTTCATACGCGGTAGTTTGATCAGCTTGGCTGCGTCCCCCTGAATTTTGCAGAGTTTGATCGTCTTGGGTGTTAGCTTCACCCTCACTAAATCCTTGATTGGTGGTATTGATCTAGCCATGTTGGTCTTCCTTTCAGTTGTATTTGCCACGCCAGAAGTACTCGACATTGAGTAACTTTAAAACAGCAAGTGATGTGAATGGTCTCTCGCTCGTGTTGAGCATTAGGGCATAGCCCGTCGCTCAAAGGGCTTAAAGAGCCAACACCCGAGGCTAATCAAATAAGTGGCGATCCGCGCAACAGGACACGCATAGAATTTACACCAGCCAACAGAGAATACATCTATCATCTTAAGGATGAGTTGGACCTCAGCCTATCCAAAGTAGTGAACATGCTGATTACAGAATCGAGGAATTGGTAATCTTAAGAAACCACCCACCATCAAGTCTTCTGAAATGGCACAGATAATTGGTACAGAAAATGGTACAGATATTTAGATAAACTGGTACGGACAGCTATTTTAGCGTATCGTTTACTCTCTATTTTTTCGAGGGTATTTGAGATATTTGCGGATATTGTGGTACCCAAGGCCGGACTCGAACCGGCACATCCGTTAGGACGGGGGATTTTGAATCCCCTGCGTCTACCATTCCGCCACTTGGGCACGTTCGTTAACTGCTGCACAGAGCGGCGGCTGTCAACGGCAATAAACAACCAAAAGGCACTTTTTTACAGTGACACCAAAAGTACAGTCTTAAAATTGAAGATTACCTTCTATTCTTCATTGCAAACATATGGCAGTTATATAGAAACTATTGTTTTGAGGCCAAAATGACCCGACGCATGTATAATTGGACGCTGGCAATGGCTGAACATCCACGCGCACTTTGGGCTTTTGCTTTTATTGCCTTTATCGAAAGCTCATTCTTTCCGATTCCACCAGATATTTTGCTGATCCCACTTATCCTCGCAATGCCATCTCGTGCTTTTTCAATAGCATTCATTGCGGTTACAGCATCCGTGGCAGGCGGTATTTTTGGCTATTTTATTGGGGCATTTGCGTTTGAGGCCGTCGGCCAACCCATTCTATCTGCATTGGGCAAAATCGATAGTGTGGCTAAGTTCAACGAGACATTTAACAATTACGGCCTGTGGGCAGTCATAGTTGCCGGCGTTACACCATTCCCATTCAAAGTTATCACGATAATGTCCGGCTGGTCCGGTTTTTCCTTTAGCATATTTGTCATTAGTGCAATTGTGGCTAGGTCAATACGGTTTTTCGCGGTTGCAACATTATTATATTTCTTTGGAGCCCCAATCCGGGAATTCATTGAACAGAGACTAGGGCTGTTGTTCACACTGATCATAGTTTTGCTACTGGGCGGCATTTTTGCCATCAGTTTCGTGTAGGATAGGATTTAGAAATGCTCTCTTCAAAAGCAGTGAGAACAGCACAAGCTGCCGCTATTGGATCGGTGATACTTTTGGCAGGTGCATATGTTTTTCAGGCGTTAGGTTATGCTCCATGTCAGATGTGCCTCTGGCAACGATACCCGCATATGGTTGCAATTTTAGCAGGCTTATCTCTTGTAGTGTTGCCGCACCGTTTAGTTGTTATACTCGGCGCATTAAGTGCGTTTGGGACAGCAATCATCGGTGGGTTTCACTCTGGCGTTGAGCAGAAATGGTGGAACGGGCCATCTTCCTGCACTGGCAATGGAAGCGTCTTAAATGGACTTTCTGGTCAAGATTTATTAGCTACTGATGTAATCGATAAACTTGTAATGTGTGATGAAATTTCCTGGGCAATTATGGGACTATCAATGCCAACTTTGAACGCCATTTTCTCTGCTATACTAGGCACAGTATGGCTATTATCCCTGCGACGCTAAAGCTAAATATCAAACATTACCACGCGGCTTAATTCTACAGCTACAAATTCATAGTGTCATGTCTCCATAAACATTTAAAAACGTCTAAATTGATAAATATACACATCAAAATCAATCCAAAATTAATAAACTTGGCATCCAAAGTCCTTTCATTGCCCTGAACCGTCCTAAATCAATTGCATCATACATATTTGGGCAGTATCAAGGTCAACAACTATATGTGGGCTAATCCCAGACAGGCGGCTTGAATGACTGACGAAAAAAACACACCCGAAAACGGCGACATCAAGGCCCCATCCGTGTCCGCATACGATGGGCCATCAATCAGTATCACAAAAGAGATGAAAACATCTTATCTCGACTATGCGATGAGCGTTATAGTAAGCCGAGCTATCCCCGATTTGCGCGATGGTCTTAAGCCTGTGCATCGCCGCATTCTTTATGCAATGCACGAAACAAATAATACGCATGACAAACCTTATCGTAAGTCTTCACGCCCAGTGGCGGAAGCTATGGGTAAATACCACCCTCACGGTGATGGCGCGATCTATGATGCACTCGTGCGAATGGCTCAAGATTTTTCGATGTCGCTTGTTCTTCTTGATGGGCAGGGTAATTTTGGCTCTATGGACGGCGATAAGGCAGCCGCGTATCGTTATACTGAAGTTCGGATGGAAAAAGCGGCGCAAGCTTTATTGTCGGATATTGATAAAGACACAGTTGACTTTCAACTCAACTATGACGGCAAAGACACTGAGCCGACCGTGCTTCCAGCACGTTACCCAAATATGCTTGTCAACGGCGCAGGCGGTATTGCCGTTGGGATGGCAACAAATATTCCGCCTCACAACCTGGGCGAAATCGTTGATGCTACACTTGCTTTGATTGAAGATCCAGATTTAACCTCAGAGCAACTAATAGAATACGTTCCAGGCCCTGATTTTCCGACCGGCGGTGTCATGTTGGGTCGCACAGGAGCACGCAAAGCATACCTTGAAGGACGTGGTAGTGTTATAAATCGTGCAAAAACACGTTTTGAAGAATTACGCAAAGACCGCTGGGCTATCATTATTGAAGAGATACCGTATCAGGTAAATAAAGCTGCTATGATTGAAAAAATTGCAGCCGAGGTACGCGACAAACGCATTGAAGGCGTCGCGCATGTTCAAGACGAATCTGACCGTAATGGTGTGAGAGTTGTTGTAGAACTGAAGCGGGATGCAACCGCTGAAGTCGTTTTGAATCAATTGTTCCGCTTCACACCAATGCAGACCTCTTTTGGATGCAACATGTTGGCATTAAATGGTGGCCGCCCCGAACAGCTAACTCTACGCCGATTCCTAACCTGTTTCATTGACTTCCGCGAGGAAGTCGTTGCGCGCAGAACAGCATTCGAGCTGCGCAAAGCGCGTGAGCGTAGTCATGTTCTTTGTGGGCTTGCTGTAGCTGTCTCCAATGTGGATGAAATTGTAGCTACAATTCGTCAGTCTGCTGATGCTTCAGAAGCACGCCGACAATTAATGGAGCGCCGCTGGCCCGCTGGAGAAATCGCAGCCTATATTCGTCTAATTGATGATCCTACGCATTCTGTGAATGAGGACGGCACCTATAATCTCTCTGAAACTCAAGCCCGCGCAATTTTAGAACTAAGATTGCAGCGGCTAACTCAAATTGGAGTTAAAGAAGTTACAGATGAGTTAGAGATTTTGGCTGTGAAAATCAAAGAATACCTCGCGATACTGTCCTCGCGCGAGCGAATTATGGGTATTATTGCCGATGAACTGAATGAAGTTAAGACAAATTTTGCAGTTCCGCGCCGAACAGAGATTATCGAATGGTCCGGCGACATGATGGACGAAGACCTTATCGAACGGGAAGAGATGGTCGTAACCATTACCGCTGCCGGATATATCAAACGCACCGCCTTAGTCGACTTTCGTGCGCAAAAGCGGGGCGGCAAAGGCCTACAAGGTATGTCAACCAAAGATGAAGATGTGGTCACAACACTATTTGTGGCAAATACCCATACGCAGCTTCTTTTCTTCAGCACAGACGGTATGGCTTATAAGATGAAGACATGGCGACTGCCAATGGGGGGGCGCACTGCCAAAGGCAAAGCAATTGTTAATATACTACCAATCCCACAAGGAGTATCCGTAGCAGCGATTATGCCCGTAGACCGAGAAGAGGCCGATTGGGGTGATTTGCAAATCGTATTTGCAACAACGCAGGGTGATGTGCGGCGTAACCGCCTATCAGATTTCACAAATGTCCGGTCAAACGGAAAAATTGCAATGAAATTGCCAGACGACGTAGAGCTGGTAAATGCACGTATCTGCAGCGAAGAAGATGATGTTATGTTGATAACAGATAGTGGCAGAGCCATTCGTTTCTCCTCAACAGATTTACGGATCATGAATTCCCGTGCCTCGACTGGTGTTCGCGGAATCAGACTGAGTGGCAACGACAAGGTTGTTTCAATGTCTGTCATTCGACACTTCCGAGCCACTCCCGAAGAAAGGGCAGCATATCTTAAAATGCGTCGTGCTATGGCGGGAATTTTAGATGAGGACTCTAGTGAAGATGAAGTGGTAGCAGATCCAAACTTTAGCCAAGAACGTTATGATGAGATGGCGTCCGTTGAAAATCTAATTCTCACCATTACAAAGGGTGGATCTGGAAAGCTATCCTCAAGTCATGACTACCCTGTTCGCGGGCGCGGCGGAATGGGTGTAACAGCTATGGATAAATCGATGCGTGGTGGGCCAGTCATTGCTAGCTTCCCGGTGGAAATCAAAGATCAAATCATGCTGGTGACTAGCACAGGACAGTCTATACGTTGCCCAATCGAAGGCATTTCTTTTAGGTCACGCAGTGCGGGTGGTGTTCGTGTATTCAATACTAACGGCGACGAAAAAGTTGTTAGCGTTGCATATATTCCAGACCAAGGAGATGAGGACGAAGGTACAGATACAGACATCCAGGCCAGCATCACAGCGGCATCACAGGAAGAATAGCTTGATGCTAAATTTTAATAATACTCGTAAAGCGTCGCAAATTAAACTTTGCGGCGCTCAGCTATCCTAAAATTTTATTTTTAATTACCAAGCACCAAAATAAAAGATTTTGTAAAAGGCTCCCACGACCTAAACTGCTTTCTCAGTAGAAGTAGTCATTGCGCCTTTATCAAAAAAGCTGAGGTCTTATGTAATTTAAAGCTATTAAGCAGGTTTAATTCTACATCTGCTTAGAGATCATAAATTTCGAAGATATAATTATAATTAGTCGTAAAATTTGAATTAATAAAAATAAAAACTGCTCTTTTACGTGGAAAGTTACACCTAAAAGTGGTCACCGCCCTTCTACAATTAACTTAAAAACTTAAAGATTATAAATCTTAGTAAATTTTGTATTTAAATAATTCAACAAAGGTGCTTCAGAAGGTTCAAAACGGCAGGCGTCAGTAATAGTTTCACTAGGTGTTTTCAACAAACCGTATTGCTGTAAATTTTCTTTTAACCAGCGGGTTGCAGGCACTGTTTGCCCTACTCTTAAGTGTTCATCTAAATCCGGCACGTCCAATCTGAGAGTTTGATTTAAACATCCTGCATAGACGTTACCGAGAGAATAAGTCGGAAAGTACCCAAATAGGCCCACTGACCAATGGACGTCCTGTAAACAGCCCTGGGATGCGCGCTCTACCCCGTACCCAAAATCAGCAAGGAACCTATCGTTCCACGCAGCCTCAAGGTCTTTCACCTGCAGATCCCCAGAAATCATTGCTCGCTCCAGATCAAAGCGCAGCAAGATGTGTAGGTTATACTGGACTTCATCAGCTTCTGTTCGAATAAAACCTCGATTGACACGATTTACCGATTTGTAAAACTCATATGAATTAGAGATACCCATATCTCCAAAGTGAGCTGTCATTTGGTCGAAAAGCCACGCAGTAAATGCCTGCCCGCGCCCCATTTGGTTTTCATAAATGCGAGATTGACTTTCATGGACCCCCATGGACGCGCCCTGTCCGATGGATGTTAAAGTAAATTCTGGGTTTACATTTTGCTCGTAAGCCCCGTGACCAACTTCATGAATTGTAGAATAAATACAGTTGAACGGATCATCTAGATCAGTTCGCGTAGTTATCCGAACATCCCGGCCCGATCCTGATGAAAAGGGATGCACAGCTTTATCAATGCGGCCCTTTGACAAATCATACCCGAAGGTTTGTGCTAAAAGCCTTGCAAGGCGCATCTGAGTTGCATCATCAAACGTACCCTTTAGGCTATTTACCGGCTCTTTTTCCAAAATTTTGGCTCTCAGATCAATCAAACCCGGACGCATGGCACCAAACATATTATCCAGGTCAGCACTGGAAATTCCTGGCTCATAATCCTGGAGCATCGCATCGTAAACGTCAGCACCCGACGCCAAAGCCAAGCCCTCTTCGCGCTTCAATTTTAACACCTCTTCAAGGACAGGCGCAAACGCTGCAAAATCATCAGCCGCACGTGCACTAGCCCATTTCCCTTGCGCAACAGAAGTTTTTTGTGCAATCGCCTCGGCAAGGTCTGCAGGTACCTTCAAGGCTCGCTCATATGAACGCCTTATTTCACGGACCTGTGCCGTTACTGCGAGATCAGCTGATATATCTAGATTACTCAACCATTCTCCAATCTTGGAGTTCGAGCGTCGAGCATGCAACACACCTTCGATTGCAGCCATCTCTTGACCACGTTGTTCCGCAGATCCGGATGGCATCATTGTTTCCTGATCCCAGCCCAGACGACCCGATATTTGGTTAAGTGCCTGTGTTTGATGGTCAAAATTCAGAAGGTTCTCAAGATCGCTCATTTCGAACTCCTTACCAAAGTTACAATTGGGTAGCCTGCAAGAAAACGCCCACGGACAACCGCCAACCAAAGAAGAATTGCAGTAAATTGATGGAAAATTGCCAACGACCAAGGCGAAGAATTTAGCACTGTTATAATGCCTAAAACGACCTGAAACAAAAGTAAAATCATTACCGTCGTGAAAGCTGACCTCGTCACTTGATGTGCCGAAAATCTAGCTCTCCTCACAACAATAATTGCATAGCAAAATAGTAAATACGCGCTCATACGATGAATGAATTGAACTAGACCGTCATCCTCAAAAAAGTTTCGCCACCAAGGTGTTAAACTGAACAGGTCAGGTGGCAAAAACCCCCCTGCCATCAAGGGCCAATCAGTATAATTACGACCTGCGTCAATCCCGGCCACCAAGGCCCCAAGGAGCACTTGAAGGCCTACAAAATGCATTAAGCCTGTCGACATTCCAAAAAGCTTGTGTTCGCGTACACGACGCGATTGCAACAAATCAACTTCTCTACGGCCAGAGATCTGAGCAATCCAGTAAATGTACCCAAGCAATGCAAAAGCAGCTCCTAAGTGCATCATTAACCAATAAGATGCTACATCTACTCGAACACCGTCTAATCCAGAATTAACCATCAACCAGCCAATCAATCCTTGGAAACCAATAAACGGACCAATTAATAGAACAGAAAACCTAAGGTTTTTTGGTAATTTCCCTGAGACCAATAAAAATGTAAATCCTCCAAACCAGACTAAACCAATAACCCGGCCCAATTGCCGGTGCCCCCATTCCCACCAAAAAATTATTTTAAATTCAGAAATATTCATTGCCATATTCTGAAGAGTAAATTCGGCAGTAGTTTTGTAGGCATCAAATGCTGCAGTCCAGGCCGACGTGGTTAGAGGCGGGATTGCTCCCATTACTGGATCCCATTCAGTGATAGAAAGGCCACTGTCCGTGAGACGGGTCAAACCACCAACAGTGATCATAGCAACAATGAGAATAATCAACATCCAAAGCCATACAGCAACAGCACCACGGCCTGAGGCCTCTCCTTGTTCTATTGCCCCTTTTTCAGCTGCGTTGACTTTTATGTCGCTGCCTGTGTCTTCAAAGACATTACGTTTTTTAGCCATTTATTTTTGCCCTTTTCTTCGACGTCAATCTAGGGCGATGGTTGCTTGCTATCAACCGCGCTCTTTCCAGCGGACCATTTGGCGCATCACACCATGCAGAATTTGCACATCAGCCTTTGTCAAAGGCATCCGCGACCAAAGGTTTCGCAAATTTACTTTCATACCAGCCGCTTTGGTTTGCGGGAAAAAAAACCCGGCTGTTTCAAGTCTTTGCTCAAATTGCTCAGCCAACTTCTCAACTTCGAGCCCATTAGCCCATGTCGTTTTGGCCATGTCTACAGTTTCAGCTGTAATATCTGTCACTTGGCGCTGCCATTCATAACTTATTAATAAAACGCACTGAGCAAGGTTGAGGGAGGCAAATGTAGGGTTAACGGGAACCGAAATGATTGCATTTGCACGTGATATATCGTCGTTTTCCAAGCCAGAGCGTTCGGCGCCAAACATTACAGCAACCTTTTGGCCTTCACCAATACGCCTTAAAGCTTCGGCCATTGCAAACTCTGGACTGAAGACAGGCTTCGTTAAACCGCGAGCACGCGCGGTCGTTGCCATTACAAAAGTGGTGTCGGAGAGTGCATCCGATGTGTTTTGATACAACTGCGCTTCATCCAGCAGACGACCGGCGCCACTGGCCATCGCATTTGCTTTTTGGTTCGGCCAACCATCACGCGGATTCACTATACGCATATGATCAAGTCCAAAGTTCCACATTGCGCGAGCGGCTGCACCAATGTTTTCACCCATCTGTGGGCGAATTAAGATAATGGCGGGTTGTGATAGAGCTGTTTGTGTCATCGCTCCTCTTAACCGCGGTATCACCACACGACAAGCGGTGGTAAAAATGAATTTTTCAGTTTATGGAAACCTTGTACTCTTTCCAAAATGGACACCATAGCGATGAGCGCAGAAGACTTACCACAAATTTACTTGGTCACTCCTGAAGTATTTGATATCGACAGCTTTCCAGATCAACTGGCAAACATATTAGATTCAGTCGAAATCGCTTGTCTCCGGCTCAGCCTTACAACTTTGGACGAAAACCTTATTGCGAAAGTCTGCTGATGCATTGCGGCAAGTCGCGCATGCCCGTGACGTGGCATTGGTAATTGAACGTCATGCACTACTTGTAGATCGGTTGGGTCTTGATGGCGTACATTTATTAGACGGTGGCCGTAACATCCGAAATCTGCGAAAAGACATGGGCAAAGATACAATTTTGGGCGCATTTTGTAACACTTCACGTCATGAAGGCCTGAGTGCAGGCGAGGCTGGAGCAGATTATGTAAGCTTCGGTCCAATCCACACCGGAGCATTAGGTAATGGTTCCCAAGTTAATCCAGACTTACTTCAGTGGTGGAGTGAAATGATTGAGGTCCCAGTTATAATTGAAGGGGGCCTTACTGAAAAATTAATAACCGATCTATCAAATAAAGTTGATTTCTTCGCGATTGGCCCAGAGATTTGGAATACTAAAGACCCCTTAGCACATCTTAAAAAGCTTGCAAACGCGCGAGTAAGCTAGGTTTATGAGACCATTAAGTTCGTATTGAATTAGGCAATGCACTCGCAACTTGGGCTTGCATATGCTGCGCCATCGATTTGCGGTCCGAAAATTTGAAAACTGGCACAGGTGTATGATAAATAACTTGCACCTTGCCCTGCTTTGAAAGCGCCAATGCTTTCACGAGATGTTGTACGAGGTTACTATCACCCCACCAACCATAGAACCTCGGATCCATCCCCTCAGGCGCAAAAAAAACCAACGTTATAGCTTGAATAGAAATTTTATCCCGCAATTCTGGAATAAAAAATGATTGAAATAAAGTGGACTTAAATGGAAGAACCCGCATTCCATCAGATGAGGTGCCCTCAGGAAAAAACAGCAATCGATGACCATTTCGTAAACGATCTTGAAAAATCTTTGTTTGTTTAGCTGCTTGGGTCCGGTCTCGGTCGATAAAAAGCGTTCCAGTCGCTCGCGCAAGCCAACCTATAACAGGCCATTTTGCAACTTCAGACTTAGCAACAAAAAATATATCATCAAACGCATTCAGAGCAAAAATATCAAGCCAGCTGGTGTGATTAGCCACGGCCGCTCCCGGACCACGCATGGGTGTCCCTACAATCTCAAGTCGCATACCAAGGATTAAAAATGCTACCTTAGAAACAGATTGAGTTATTTTAGGTGTTAAAGGGCGCCCTGTGCCAAATATTGGTCGTTCAAATATACGAAAAATTAGGAGTAAGGATAAGCCAAAAAAAATGCAGGTGCCTAGCAACACGCCGCGGGTTAAAACTCGAATCCACCCAGAAAGTGAAATATTAGGAGCATCCGGCTCCTGCTCCGAGATCCATAAAGGTGATGTCATCTCTGTTACTTTCTTAGGTAAATAGCCTTTTGGCGCGGATTCATTTTTTGTGTGTCTAAAACCAAACACACATCGGTTGTATTAAAATTTTTATCAATATAAATTCCGTCCCCAATTCCACCACCAAGTCTTAAATAGGCCTTTATCAACGAAGGTGTTGCCTTAATTGCAGTCAAACGATCAATTTCGCTTTCACGCAATTGCCAAGCAGGTGCCATCTCTAATGTTAAAGATCTCGGTCGGAGTGGTTCAGGTGCCATGTGCGCCATACTTAGATACGAAAGAGGCTGAGCTAGTTCAGTAACATCAGTTCCTGAAAAACTAGCAACACCAAATAAAACCTCTGCACCTTCTTCCAAAATGACATCTGCTAACGCTTGCCACAAATGATACATAGCATTACCACCGCGATATGCGGGTCGCAAACATGAGCGGCCTAACTCAATTAATCGTCGATTGCTCTTAAGCAACGAGCTTAGGTTAAATTCAGAACTACTATAAAAGCCACCCACTCGAGAGGCACCTGCTTCCGTCAAAACTCGGTAAGTTCCCACAATTTGTTTATCAACGGTATCGCCGAGAGCACAATCTAATAGCATCAAATGAATGCAGTGCTGATCAAATAAATCCGTTTCCAGGTAAGGTTCATTGCCACAATTTGAATTAGCCGCTCCCAGTTCACCCACAAAAATATCATATCGCAGCCGCTGAACTGCGTACAAATCCGCTTTTGATCGAACGAGCCTGACTAAAAATTTGGGGTGGAAACTTCTCATTTTAACTCAAAACTGTTTGGTTTCTAAAATATAGAAAGTAATAAGCAGAACAAATTATCGTTGTTCATAAATCATTTTAAGAATTATTCGAGATCCATCAATAACTACTTTACCAACCTCTGGAAAATTAATTGTAACTCGGTTATCGATATTTGATTGCACTTGTCCTACACCCCAATCAGGTTGATTGGGGTGCATAACCCTCTGGCCTGGCTCTAAAAATTCATTAACACTTTTCATGTAACCTCACTTCCAGTAAATCATATGATAGATAAATTTTAGATGACAGCCCAAGTCACCGTTAAAGAAATGTTTAGCTAGTTCATTTTAATCGATGCTTTTAAAAAATTAAGTAAGCTTCATTCGAGCGCTGAAAGAGCAAGCCCACCTGATGAAGTAGCTATTGTGTGTTGTTACTTGTTGCTTGTTAAACCTTGTAATGTATTTTTTAAGAAGCTCTATTCTGATATAATCATTTAACAAGTATTATTTGTCTAATTAATCACCATCAGAATCAAACCTATCTTATATTACAATTCTACTGGGTTTTTCATTAAGATTTAAGTACGAACTGTTCCATGACCTCGTACCAGATATTTAAAACTGGTAAGCTGCAGCGCTCCAACCGGTCCCCGCGCATGCAATTTTCCAGTCGCGATACCGATCTCTGCACCCATACCAAACTCACCACCATCAGCAAATTGCGTAGACGCATTATGCATTAATATTGCGCTGTCTAGTCTCTCAAAAAATCGATCAACAACAGCAACGTCCTCAGCAATTATACAATCAGTGTGATTTGATCCATGCAAACGTATATGAGCAATCGCAGCATCAACATCATTTACGGACTTTGCAGCGATTTCCATATCGAGGAATTCGTGCCCCCAATGCTGATCCAATGCCGGTTTAGTACCCTCAATCGATTGCAAAGAGATATCCGCATCTACAGTTACGCCCTGGGCAATTAAAGCGCTAATAACTTCATGCCCCCAACCCTGCGCTACATCTTTATGCATCAACAAGCACTCGACTGCACCGCAGATACCTGGCCGCCGGGTCTTTGCATTTAACACCACATCTATGGTTTTTTGTGGGTCGGCTGATGCATCTATATAAATATGAACAATTCCTTCCAGATGCGCAAAAACAGGCACTCGCGCTTCTTTTTGTACCAAGCCTACAAGACCTTTGCCGCCGCGAGGCACAATAACATCGATGTAGTCTGTCATTTTTAACATTTCAATTACGGCAGACCTATCACGCGTTGGAACCAACTGAATTGCAGATTCCGGCAGTCCTTCAAAAACCAAACCTTGCACAATTGCCGAATGTATCGCCTTTGAGGAATGGAAAGCACTCAGATCCACCACGTAAAATCACAGCGTTTCCAGCCTTAAGGGACAAGGCACTCGCATCTGCTGTAACATTTGGACGACTTTCATATATCACCCCAATTACGCCCAAAGGTGTCCGCACACGCCTAATATTAAGACCTGTTGGCCGATCCCATTGCTCCATGACTTGACCGATTGGATCAGGTTGTTCTGCGACTGCAAGCAAACCATTTACGATACCCTGAACGCGATCCTCATCTAAAAAAAGACGATCTAACATCGCAGGGTTGAGACCTTTCTGCTTACCAAAGCTCATATCTTTGGCGTTTGCATCCAAGATTTCAACACGCGATTTCCATACCAATTCTGCAGCACTAATTAGAGCTGCGTGCTTACGTTCTGCACTGGTAAAACCTAATTCGAATGCTGCCGCTTTGGCGGCGATACCAATTTCTTCAAGCGTTGCTTTTACATCCACTGTTCTATCCTATCGTTGTTACAGAACCATGTCGTCTCTATGGATCAACGATCCACGACTTGCATAACCCAAAATTTCTTCAATATCTTTTGTATGGCAACCAAGAATGCGAATTGCCTCAAAACTGTCAAAAGCAATTAAACCACACCCAAAGGTTGTCCCATCCTCGCTTAGAATACGCACCAACTCGCCCCTTGCAAAAATTCCATCAATCGAAAGAACTCCAGCTGGAAGCAAGCTTTTACCAGATAACAGAGCCTGTGTCGCACCCTCATCAACGGTAACAGTACCTTGCGGCTTTAATGAAGATATCCATCGTTTCCGAGCAGTTTTAGGGTCTTCCGAGGGTAAAAACCAAGTAACGGCAGATCCATTCTCTAATTTTTTCAGAGGGTTATTCAGTGAACCTAGTGTTATAGCCATCGCGCAACCAGCCCCCATCGCCATTTTAGCGGCCATTAACTTCGTGATCATGCCACCTTTTGACATTCCAGACGTTGCATCACTTGCCATCGCTTCAATTTCGGTTGTCACTTCTTTTATAACTTCAAATCTAGTTGCACTCGGATCAATTTTTGGATTTCCAGAATAGAATCCGTCAACATCTGACAGAAGTACCAAATAATCCGCCCCAGCTGTCACTGCTATTTGCGCCGCGAGGCGGTCGTTGTCACCATAGCGTATTTCGTCTGTCGCAACCGTGTCATTTTCGTTCACAATAGGTACAACTCCAAAGTTCAACAACTGCGCCAGCGTTGCACGGGAATTCAAATAACGCCTCCTATCAGCGCTATCTTCTAAGGTGAGGAGCACCTGCCCTGTAGTCACACCATAAGGAGCTAAATGTTGTTCATAGGCTCGGGCCAGTTGGATTTGCCCAACCGCAGCCGCCGCCTGGCTTTGCTCAAGCGTCAAATCTGTGCCACCTAATCGTAAGACAGCACGCCCCAATGCGATGGAGCCTGATGATACAATAACAATGTCGGTACCCCTTGCGCGAAATTCAGCAACATCTTTCGCCAAAGACGCTAGCCACTCTTGTCGCAACAACCCTGTTTTAACATCAACAAGGAGAGCGGATCCAATCTTTACGACAATACGCTTTGCCTGACTTATGGTCGCCATGGTGCACCCGCCGGAGCCTCCGCTCGAACAACATGAACCTCTTCCATCAAAGAGCGCAAAACTTTTGAGGTTCCTTCGCCAGTGCCGCCAGACATGGCTAGAACCGGCATACCACCAGTTGCACCTCGTAGTGCACTCAACGCAAATTCTAAATCGTCTTCGTTTAATTCATCAATTTTATTGAGAACTGTCACCCGAGGTTTATCAATTAAATTACCCCCATAGGCCTCCAACTCATTTATAACGGTGTTGAAGTTTTGGCCGATACTTTCAGACGTACCGTCAATGATGTGCAAAAGCACAGAACATCTTTCAATGTGGCCCAAAAAACGATCTCCCATACCCCTGCCCTTCATGCGCCCCCTCAATCAAACCTGGAATATCCGCAATCACAAATTGCTCATCATCAATTTGCGCAACACCCAGGCTCGGATAAAGCGTTGTAAACTCATAATCAGCAATCTTTGGTTTGGCATTGGTAGTCTCACCTAAGAATGTAGATTTTCCAGCATTTGGTAACCCCACAAGCCCAACCTCAGCAATCAATTTGAGGTTTAGCCAAAGTGTACGTTCCACACCCGCCAAGCCAGAGTTAGCGCGCCGAGGAGCCTGATTAGTAGAGCTTTTAAAGTACAAGTTCCCGAAACCCCCATTGCCGCCTTTTGCAATCACAGTTTTTTGACCTACTGCAATCATATCAACTAAAACAGTTTCACCGTCTTCATCCATAATTTGAGTGCCAACAGGAACCCTAAGAGTAATATCATCGCCTCCTCTGCCCGTCCTTTGCTGGCCCATACCATGTTTACCATTCTGAGCGAAGAAGTGTTGTTGATATCTGAAGTCTATTAACGTGTTAAGCCCCTGAACAGCCTCGATTATAACATCACCGCCACGCCCACCATCACCTCCGTCCGGCCCCCCAAACTCTACGTATTTCTCGCGTCTAAAGGAAACAGCCCCACCGCCGCCGCTACCAGAACGGATATACACTTTAGCTAAGTCTAAGAATTTCATTTTAACGCCTTTAACTCTTCTTGGTACAGCGGATAGAGTGTTAGAAGCATAGGCTCAAGTGTTCCACCTAATTAATAAACTTTAATCTCAGCTCATGTGATGCATAAGATCACTGTTGGAATAATTTTAAAAGAATAACCCAATATGCTTCATAATGACCAAGCTGGCTAAAACCTTAAAAAAAGTTTTATTCACATGATTTTCAAAAGCGGCAAAGACTCTGCTATTTAACGCGCAGATCCTATTACAAAAAAGTAGGCACTGACCAGTAGCTAATATTGCTTTGATATCGACCCAGTTTTTTACAGCCACTCATACCAACCGCAATTTTTAAGTTTCGCGGTGAGACCGCCTAGCACCAAAATATTTTAAAGTCTGCCAGGGTTTTGGGCTTACCTAATGAACGCCCCCAAAAAGTGCATAAAACACACTAGTAACAGTTAAAAGTGCTAAAATGATAAATACAATGCGTTCAGCACGCGTGCCTTGTATCGTGGCTGAGATCAACTGACCAGCGCCAGCCCAAAGGGGATGCAGAAACGTCTGGCATAACAACAAAACGAGTGCGACGTTAATTGTTGCAGTCATTGCATGTGTGCCAGGTTCAGTAAAATTTGTGAAAGCAGCAGTGATCATGCCCCAGGCCTTAGGATTAAGAGGATGGACTAGCAGCCCTGCCAAAAAACCAGGCGCAGGCCCATTTCCACGTCCTGGAGCGAGGCGCATATGTGCAACTTTCCAGGCAAGGTAAATAATGTAAGCAGCCGAAATAAACTTCATTATCAGGAAAACGTAAGGCCAGCTCTCTGCAATTTGCATCAAACCAAAACCAAGCGGCCAAATTATTATCTGCTTTCCGACAACGACACCCGCAACAAACGGAAGTGCCCCACGCAATCCAAAACTCGCCCCGGTGGCTAAAAGAGCCATGTTAGCAGGACCTGGAGTGCCTACCTGAGAAATTGAGAATACAATTAAAGCAACAAATTCAATTTGCATTCGATTTCTCTGGAATACTTCCAGCACCATAAGCGCTCAAAGAGCGTGGGAGCACGCGTAAAAATGTTGGTTGGGATCGTATTTTGTCCATGAATAATATTTGCTCTAAAATTAATAAACAGCAATTGGAAAGGGACCAGCTTCTAAACTGATCCCTAGATAATTCAAACCAAAAGGCCCATTTTATTCAGCAGCATCTGCCATGGGAATGACTGAGATAAATTGACGTCGTTTAAGGCCCTTATGAAATTTAACATTACCTTCGACAACAGCGAAGATAGTATGATCTTTGCCCATACCCACTCCTTCACCCGGCCAAAACTTAGTCCCGCGTTGGCGAACAATGATGTTACCTGGGTTAACTTCCTGGCCACCGTACAATTTTACACCTAAACGGCGACCCGCTGAGTCCCGTCCGTTCCGGGATGAACCACCTGCTTTTTTATGTGCCATATGTGATTAATCCTTCTTAGCTGCTGGTTTTTTAGCGACTGAATTTTTGGCCACTGGTTTATTAGCTTTAGCCGTCTTTGCTGCTGCCTTAGCAGGTGCTGCCTTCGCTGCTGCCTTAGCAGGTGCTGCCTTCGCTGCTGCCTTAGCAGGTGCTGCCTTCGCTGCTGCCTTAGCAGGTGCTGCCTTAGCAGGTGCTGCCTTCGCTGCTGCCTTAGCAGGTGCTGCCTTTGCTGCTGCCTTAGCAGGTGCTGCCTTAGCTGCTGCTGCCTTAGCAGGTACTGCCTTCGCTGCTGCTTTAGCAGGTACTGCCTTCGCTGCTGCTTTAGCAGGTGCTGCCTTCGCTGCTACTTTAGCAGGTGCTGCCTTTACCGCTACCGACTTTTTATTGAACGCAGCCGCCTCAAGCGCGGCGATCGCAGCCTCAGAAACTGAACCAGTACCAATTGCAGCTTTAACGCCAGATTTTTCGGCACCTTTTTCAAGGATGTCTTTAATGCGTACCAAAGTCAGTTTTTGCCGGTGACCTTTAGTTCGCTTAGACGAGTGCTTCCGACGACGTTTTACAAAGTTTATAGTTTTTGGACCTTTAATCTGGTCAATTACTTCAGCTTGAACAGCGGCATCCACTATCATGGGGGCCCCTACTGTATTGCCAACCATCAAAACGTCGTTAAATTGAATCATATCGCCAGAATCAGCGGCTATTCTTTCTACGCGAAGAACATCACCAGATTGAACTCGATATTGCTTGCCGCCGGTTTTCATTACCGCAAACATTTGCGTTTCCTTTATTTAATCGCGCCCTTTGGTCCCCCGTAGAGTGTTTCGGCATATGCCACCTGAGACTGCGCGCCTCTGTCTGAGACTATATTTCACTAGCAAAACGGCTCAAAAACCGATTTGGCGGGTTATCTCTCTCGAACCGGGTAGAGTCAAGCGGAATTAAAGAGATTGACTAGGGTGCAAATCCGCCATTTTTAACGCCATTTGCTCATATCTTTCGGCCATAAGCGTGAAATGAATTGCGTTCATCAGCGCGTAAACTTCTCGCATTTCTTTAGTACCCAATGCGTCACGATATTGCTCCACTTCCAAATCAGAGAACTTGCGGTATGTGTAAGCGTTGGAAACAATTATATTTTCCATCATAGCTGATTTAATTTCGGTATCTTGCAAGCTTAATATTTCCCTCAAGTCAGCTTCATCAAGCTGTCGCTGCATTAACCCGGCAGACATCGCTGCCATTAAAAATCGTACCTGCACTTCTCTATACGAACGAATACTACTTTCAATTGATCCAATGTCATTTGCCATATCGCGAAAATATTGAGGCTGAGGCGAGCCACGATTTTCCAGAGACACTGCTAACTTATGGCCTAACTCTCTCTTCTTTAAATCACCTGTAAAATGGCTTTCATTCTCAGCATCAACTAAGCGTTGACCCAGATTAGATGCGTAAAATGCTGAAACATGCATCAGCACATCATCCCGAAGCGCGCGTTCTAATATAGCAAGAGCGTCTTGTTCAATTTGCGTCGGCTCAAAAATCTCGTCTGCGAGCCGCGACCAACTGAGGCCGAAATCCTCTGCGTCCAAACCTAACATAGCGGGCGCGTCCGCCGCAGACACCCGCATGGATCTCAAAGAAACATCAAATCCAGTCACCTCCATAAAGGCAATAGCTTTTGTTCGGTCTGCCGCCTGTAATGAAAATGAGGTCATAAAGAGCGCAAAAACTAATCCACACATTTGTCGAACAAACTTCATATCTGACTCCCTAACTGTCCATCCATAATTAGCGTTTACCTAAGGAATTTCAAATAATTGAAACTCTAGGCGTCGCGCACAAGCATTTAAGTAAAAAATACTATTAGGTACGGTTGGATCAACGCACTTGCATACAAGAGCCAGTAATAAGTATGCTTGTTGGCTTTTCAACTTCCACTGCGCATGTAACAAAGATTTTTAATATTAACGATATTCGTGCAGGAGATCGCAATTTGAACCTAAAAGCAATAATAGTTGGCGGTGGAGTTGGAGGTTTAACAGCCGCTATCTGTTTGCGCCTGACGGGTTGGGATGTTCATGTTTACGAAAAAGCAACCAAAATATCAGAAACCGGAGCCGGTATTCAAATAAGCCCAAACGGTATTAAAATTTTAGATGAGATCGGCGTCTTACCTCTTTTAGAGGAAACCCTTTTTGAGCCAGATGCGATCGAAATCAGAAACGGTTTAAGCGGTCGACAACTAATCAATCTTCCTATGGGCGGATACGCACAGGCTCGATGGAACGCGCGCTATGTACAAATCCACCGTGCCGACCTTGTGAACGGATTACGCAGTAGACTTATGCATTTAGCGCCGTCTTCAATAACTACAAATGCAGAGGTAATCTCAGTCATGCACAGTCCTTTGGGCGGCGTTGTAACGTTCACATCGCACCCAGAACAGCAAGCTAATTTGGTTATAGGTGCTGACGGTATTCGTTCAGTTGTACGGCAGAAAATATTAGGACAGGACAGGCCACAATTTACAGGAAACATGGCATGGCGAACTACAATTGACATAGACAAACTAGGAGACCTCGTCCCACCTCCAACTGGCTGCATTTGGACAGGTAAAAAAAAACATGCTGTTACTACACGCATTCGTGCCGGTCAGATGGTCAATTTTGTTGGAATTGTTGAGCAGCCAACTTGGCAGGAAGAGGGCTGGCTCATCAAAGGCTGTAAAGAAGACGCGTTACTCGATTTTAAAGGTTGGGACCCTCGGATAACAAATTTGATCGAGAACGCTGTGGAACTGAATCGCTGGGGTCTTTTTGAGCGCAATCCATTAGCTAAATGGCACGTTGGGCATATAGCATTGCTTGGAGACGCCGCCCATGCAATGCTGCCCTCCATGGCACAGGGAGCGGTGCAATCAATTGAAGACGCCTGTGTACTTGCCTCCGTTTTAAAATCTTGCCCGAAAAACAAAATTTCTGATCAGTTAGGGAAGTATTTTAGAAAGCGTATTGCCCGAACGAGTAAGGTTCAACGTATTTCAAAAAGGAATTTGCGTTTATTTCACAAAGCTACTGCCTTGTCACAATTAACTTGGTATGGACCGATTTGGATTGCTGGGAAAACGATTCCAACAATCGTACAGGGTCGACTTGATTGGCTCTATGACGCTGAATTTCCGCTACTTTAGAGCCTTTTACCCCAGCACGTAGAAAATTTTATGGTCCACAAGATATCTGGTTAAGTTTAAGCATTTTTTCATAATTCGATACTTAAAGTACGACAAAAGTTAAAAGTATTATTATCCGTCAAATGTGATCCAACCTAAGAACAAAATCGTATCGCCCACAATGAAACAAAATCTAGTTTACATCAGTCGTAATAGCTTTAGAGCAGTGAAAGACGCAAATATTTTAATTTATACGGTGGTGCAAAAGTGAAAAAATCTCTTAAGTTTATTGGAATAGGACTGCGTGAACTTTTTTGGGTAGCAGTTGCCGGCGGAGTAATTTTTGGCGGCATAAGCGGCTTTCGATATCTGGGCGAAAACAGAGAAATAGTTGAATCTGTTGAGATTGAACGCCCTGTAACTTTAGTAGAAACATCACCTTTAATTCCTTTTGAAGGCCCCCTGCCTATTCGCGGTGAAGGATTTATTAAACCCTTTCGTATTGCAAACTTAGCAAGCCAAGTAAGTGGACAAATTATTAGTCTGCATCCAGCAATTACAGAACAGGGGCTTTTCAAAGAAGGAGACGTTCTTGTCCGCCTCGATGCTAGTACCGAGCTGGCAACCCTCACTCAAACTGTCGCAAACATTGAAGGTACTCAGGCACGGCTGGACTTAAATACAATTTTATTGGAACGCACAGAGTCGTTACGCTCGAGCGGTACGACCAGTCAGGCGGCTTTAGATCAAGTTCGGAGTCAAAAAGCAGAGCTTTTGGCAAGTCTCAACAGCTTACTTGCAGTTCAAAAGTCAGCAGAAGCGGCCTTGCGTCGCACGACGGTGACCGCACCGTTTGACGGTACCGTTTTAAACAAAACTGTTGAAGTTGGTACGGTTGTGAATGGAGGACAAAAAATTGCTGAGATTTTTACTCAAGACAGAATGGAAATCGATGTCCCCGTTCGAGATGCTGATGCGGCTCTTATTCCAGGTCTTTTCAAAGGTACTTTCCCAGCCGCCATTGTTGAGGTGATTTTCGCAGGGCAAACTTTTAAGTGGGATGCACATGTTTCACGCGTTGCGCCGGATTTGGACGCGCGAACGCGGACCTTAACTTTAACGGTAGAACTTGATCAGATAATAGATGTAGAAGGGACAAACAGTACTGTATTGGCCTCTGGTGCACCGCCAGCTTTAATCAATTCATTCTCAAAGGTAGTAATCAAAGGAATGGAGCCCAAAAATACCTACCCCATTCCGTCTACGGCCCTTCGAGGAGGCAATAACCTGTGGTTGTTCAATAAAGAAGAAAACGCAGATGGCGGATTCTTGCAGCTCATTTCCGCACAATTGGTCCATGTGGACGGAGAAACTTCTTATGTTTCAATAGTTGATTTAGATAAAGATGCGCGCTTAATTTTAACTGCATTATCTACACCTCAAGACGGAATGCGCCTAGTGGATGTGAAAGATAGAGTTACAGCTTCAGCTACTCAAAAAGAGTTGGATTGATAGTCAATGAATAGCATTATTAAATGGATGGCCGAACATCCTGTCGCAGCGAACCTGATAACAGTTTTTGTTATAGCGGTTGGAATATTGTCAGTAACCCAAATGCCCCAGAAGACATTTCCAGAGTTCTCTCTTGACGCTGTAAGTGTTTCTGTAAGCTATCCTGGTGCATCTCCTCTAGAGATTCAGGACAGTATTGTGAGGCCGATAGAGGATCAACTATCTGGAGTTGATGGAATAGACAGTGTGACTGCTACAATTAGCGAGGGGCGCGGTGGAGTTGTAGTATCTTTTTTGCGAGGAGAAAACATAGCGAAGAAGTTAGATGAAATCAAAACAGAAATAGATCGCATTCGAGTTTTCCCAGACGACGCCGATGAACCATCTGTGGAACAAGCCAGTAACAATTCACGCGTCCTAGAGATTGCCCTTCATGGAGATGCATCAGAAGCCGTCTTAAAAGAAGAAGCACACAGGCTAAAAGAGGAACTGACTTCTTTGCCTGCAATTTCATTTGTGGAAATAGTAAACACCCGCGATTACGAAGTGTCGATTGAGTTGTCGCGGGACATGTTGCGCGCATACGGCATAACAATTTCCGAGGTAGCGCAAATCATAAGTCAAAGTTCACTTGAACTTCCTGGAGGGTCGATCAAAACAAACACTGTTGCAATTCCTATTCGAACAACCGGTCGCAACTACACACAAAGTGATTTTGAAAACATTATAATCCGAACAAGTCCCGATGGTGGCCGCGTATATTTACGTGATATAGCAAAAGTAGTTGATGGATTTCAAGATACTGATTTATCAACCAATTTTAATGGTGACCCATCAGTTTCTATTAATGTATTCCGAGTGGGAGACGAGCAAGTTTTAACGATTGTAGAAGAGGCTATTGATCATCTTGATTTAAAATTTCGGCCAACCCTTGAAGACGGGATTGATGTAACCGTTTGGCAAAACGAGGCGACAAACTTGCAAGATCGTATAGACCTTTTGGTAAACAATGCAGCTATAGGTCTGGTTCTAGTTGTTTTGTGTCTCGCATTATTTCTGGATATTCGCCTCGCGTTTTGGTCCGCATTTGGGATTGGTATATCTTTCACCGCAACCTTTATTATTATGTCTAGCATAGGCATGTCGATAAACATGATTTCCTTGTTTGGCTTTATTTTGGCAATCGGGATTGTAGTTGATAATGCCATTGTGGTTAGTGAAAATATCTACACCAATAGTGAAAAAGGGATGCCTGCGATGCAGGCAGCTGTGAAAGGCACTCAAAGGATTGCAATACCGGTAGTTTTTTCTGCGCTTACTACAATAGTGGCGTTTTGGCCCCTGACGCAACTGCCAGGCGTCTTAGGTAAATTTCTAACAGATATCCCAATTGTTGTTATGGTTGTTTTAAGCCTATCACTTGTGCAAGCCTTAATCATTTTACCTCGAAATCTTTCGAAACTTGATTTATCACCCAGCTATCGCCCTAATTTAGTTTTCAAAGCACTTAATCTTGTACGTTCTGTTGTTGACACAGGCTTACAATGGTTTGTACGTGTGCCTTTGGACGCCGTTTTAAGATTTACTACGAACGGTTTTGCAATTCTAATTCCAATTGCTTTTGCTATCGCATTGATGATGATGACCGTTGGCCTTCTAGCTTTTGGCTATGTAAAATTTAACTTCTTCCCGTCAATAGACGGAGATTTTGTTACAGCCAGTATCGAAATGGACGATGGTACAACATTCGATATGACCCAGAAAGTCGCAGAAGACGTACGTCTTGCGGCTTTAAAAGCCGGGTCATTAATTCAGAATGGTCTACCCAAATCGGCACCTTCCGTAATAGTTGGTATTAATGTTGTGGTTGGCCGTGGAGTAGCAGCTGGGGGTCCAGGTGGTGGAACGGCAGCAAATGGGGCAACTATAGCAAACGTAGTTGTACAAATTACAGATCCTACTCAACGTTCTTGGGCATCATCAGAATTTGAGGCCGTCTGGCGCAATGCAATCGGACCGGTTGCGTCCGTGAAAACTCTTTCAGTATCAGCCGAGCTAATAGGTGCAGGTGCTGCAGTGGCTATTGAGATGTCCCTGCCAGACGGCGATGATATATCCCCCGTTGTTGCCGACCTACGCGAAAACTTACGGAAAATTCCGGGTTTGTTTTCGCTACAGGATGACAATTCCGCAGGCCGACTAGAATTCCGGTTAGCTTTAAGAGAAGAGGCACGCCTTTACGGAGTTACGCTTTCTGATCTTGCAAATCAGACACGTGCTGGGTTCTTTGGGTTAGAAGCTACAAGCGTACAACGTGGTGCAGACAATGTATCCGTTATAGTGCGATATCCAGCCAATGAGCGTGACAGCTTATCAGACCTCTTGTCGACCTGGATAACGACACCAAGCGGAGATCAAATTCCACTTAGCACCGTAGCCAAAATAGAAGAGGGTCAAGCTCCAGCACAAATTTTGCGCAGAGATGGCCGACAGGTCACTACTTTGACAGCAGATTTGGACACTGCTATCTCCACAAGCTCCGAAGTAAAAGTTTTAATCGAGACTGATTTAATCCCGAAGCTGAAAGCAAAATACAATAATTTAATTTTGACATCTGGCGGCGAGCAGCGTGAGCAAGCTGATGCTCAGGCAGCACTTAGTCAGGCACTTGGCATAGCGTTGTTTATCATTTTTGCATTATTGGCCTTAGTATTTCGCTCCTATATTCAGCCAATCGTTGTAATGTCAGCAATCCCGCTTGGGCTCATAGGCGCCGTATCAGGCCACTATATCATGGGAATTCCTCTGACTATTTTATCGATTTTCGGCATCATTGGCTTAGCAGGCGTAGTTATTAATAACTCTTTGGTGATGGTGGACGTATATAATGAGCACATAGACAATAATATGGTGGTACGTGAAGCCGTGATTTTAGGCACAAAGCAACGCTTTCGGCCCATTCTTTTAACATCTCTTACAACATTTCTGGGGGTTTACCCACTAATAATGGAGACATCCTTACAAGCCCAATTCTTAATCCCACTTGCTGTTTCAATTGGATATGGTGTCTTATTTGGTACGGTCATTATTGTGCTGACAGTTCCCGCTTTGTTTATGGCACAACATTACGTAGCTTTGGCGTTTAAGGTCGTAATTTCAACTTTATTTACTCTACCTAAAAAGATTTAAGTAATAAAAATAGCTTCCTGGAGCGCATTGTGAAAGTCTTATTATAATGAGTTTTGGTGGGCATTTTCTATATTAATATAAATTTTTCAGTTATATTAATTTGGTGCGAGATCCATTTTATTACAGTAATTACAAAAAAACATATTAGTGACGGCTGGTACCACAATCATATTAAAACATGGTTTTGATAAAAAGATTTCCGATGTTATTGAACTTAATATTAAATACCAAGACTTTTATAACTGCGTTAAAAATTCTAAAATTTTAAAATCTTTGCGTGACCTCTATGCATTTTTTAGGTAACGAGATAGTTATGAAACATATTCCAAAAAAGAATACTGACAGTGCTCTTATTCAAGAGTTTTTGAACAAGGGCGGAGAAGTTAATGTCGGGAAAACTAAGCCGTTGCCGAGCGAACTTGGCCTTAGTAACAACGCATGGAACAATAAGTTAACTCGCGAAGAAAAAGCCGCACGCAATAAAAAGTTATAATTTGGACAGTATCAAATCCCAGAATCAAACACTGGTGGCTTACGCAGGTAATTGTCCATTCAAAACGTAGCGAAGCGCTTCAGCCACCTGCTGAGGGTTATCTGCAACTAAAAGAGCTGCAGCATCAACTTCTTTGAGCGCATGTTGATGTTCAGAGCCGTGCAATACAATAATTGCTTTCCCCAGAGCAGAGGCATAACCCGCATCAAAAGCCGCATTCCATTGCTTATATTTATCGCCAAACCGAACTACAACAATATCCGCTTTCTCTATTGCCGTGCGGGTCCTAATTGCGTTTAATTTTGCCCCTTTGTGGTCATGCCAGAACTTGTTAGGTTCAGTACCCAAGATTACCACGCCACAATCATCGCTCACTCCGTGATCAGTTACAGGTGCATCGAATATCAGATCCAAGTCTTTTAACATCCCAATAATTTGATCTCGCCAATCTGTGTGTATTTCACCAGATAAATAAACACGCATTTAATCTCTCCTTGGAATAACTTTCTGGATTAACGGTACGCAAGAGTTGCGTTGAGGACCAATCAACCCTGAATTCATCTCTAATTCAAGCCGGGCTAAAATGGTAGCTCTACATAATTTTCTGCAAGTTTACGATGTGCTGTTTCGGATTGCGCAAGGTGAGCAGGACTTACTATTCGCATTTGATCCGCAAGCTTGTATTCGCCTTCTAAATGATGGAGCATCTGCGTCATTTTCCAGCTAAAGCGCGTTGCTTTCCAAAGATACTAATTATGCGCGCTCACGCAAATCAAAGATAATGTTTTTACAAACTTACAGCTTTAGGAAGCCTTTCAGTTACCAGCTGAGTCCAGAACGCTGCTCCTATTGGCAACAATTGATCATTAAAATCGTAATCTGCGGAATGGAGGGGTCGTCCATTTGGACCATCTGTCCCGTTCCCAAGCAACATAAAACAACCAGGCACCACTGCAGAAAAATGGGCGAAATCCTCTGAAAAACTCATAGGCTCTCGATCAGAAGTCGCCTCAATGCCTATTGATTTAGCTGCTTTTACAGCCGCTATGACCGGTTCAGCCTCATTAATAGTTTCGATAAACTCAGTGTTAAACGCTACTGAAATCTTGGCGCCATGTGCACCACCAATGCCCTCACAAATTTGAGTAATAAATGCAGATATTGCTTTTCGCTCTTTAAGAGCACGCGCTCTTACATCTCCTTTTAAGACCACGTTACTCGGCAAAATATTGCGTTGCCCATCCGTCAAAAATTCCGTCACAGAAACAACAGCACCAGAGCCTGGTGCTAGTTTGCGTGCAACAATAGTCTGTAAGGCCTGGACAATTTCCGACCCAATTAAGATAGCGTCCCGGCCGACATGTGGCATAGCAGCGTGTCCACCCTGACCCTTAACTGTAATTTCAAACAGGCTTTCACTACTACAAATTTGACCAGTACGCGTGGAAATACGCCCCATTAGATCGCCAGGGAGATTGTGAATTGCATAAACTTCTTCTATTGGAAACCGCGTAAGTAAACCTTCCTTAATCATCGCCTGTGCGCCCAATCCATGTTCCTCATTGGGTTGGAAAATGAAAATGACAGTGCCGTCAAAACTGTCACCTCGTGCCAAATTCTCAGCCGCCCCGAGCAACATCGTCATATGACCATCATGGCCACAGGCATGCATAACACCATCAGCTTTTGAAACATATGCGTGCGTACTGGTCTCACTTATGGGCAAGGCATCAATGTCTGCCCGCAAACCTATAGAACGATTTCCAGTTCCGCGCTTTAGAACACCAACAACTCCAACCCCAATATGCACCTCGAGCCCAAAACTTGTTAGCAAGCTTGCAATTCGATCTTTGGTAGAATGCTCAGCAAAGCCAAGCTCCGGGAAGCGATGAAATTCATGACGCAGAGCTGTAAGTTCTGTCTCGTTCATATTGTTCTGACCCTTCAATTTGTTTCACGTTAACTTGAATAAAGGCTGCTGCAATACACAAATATAACTTCTATTTGAAAAAACCTTCTGTAATAAGCAATCAAAAGTATACAGATTACAAATTATCGGAAAAAAACTCAAATGCCAAAAAAAAATGCTGTCATTTTAGTTCTTCTCGGCGGGACATTTATGAGTTTTGTAGGCCTTTACATGCGGCTTATAAATGAGGCAGATGGTTTTCAAATCATGTTTTACAGATCCCTTAGCCTAAGTTTAATGGTAGGGATTGTCTGCTGCCTGCGGCGGCAGACATCCGCTCTGAAATTTATAAAAAGTATCGATAAAAATGATGTAATTATGGGTATATTCTTGTCACTAGCATTTACTTTTTACGTTTTTTCAATGCTCCATACCACAGTAGCTTCAACCCTTCTTATCTTATCAGCAACTCCATTTATGTCTGCAGCCATTGGGTGGCTTTGGATTGGGGAGCGGCCAAGTTCTATCACTTGGATTGCAATGATATTTGCGTTTTTGGGAATTTATATCATGGTTTACTCAGGGTATACTCTTGGAAATAATTTGGGAAACTTTATGGCCCTTCTCTCGGGGTTTTGGTTTGCTTTAATGTTGGTCATGGCCCGGCGGAGTGCAAAAACGGATGTACTTGGTGGAACCTTTATTGGAGGTGTTTTATGCCTCTTCTTTGGATTTATGGCAGCTTACACCTTTGGAACGGGTCTAAAGGTTTTGCAAACAGACCTTCTTATTATCTTAGTTATGGGTGCATTTGGTATTGGCATCGGAATTGCGCTCGTAACTTGGGGCGCAGGCTACATTCCAGCGGCCGAAGTAAGTATTTTGATGCTTATTGAAAGTGTTTTGGGACCCATTTGGCCTTGGCTTTTTTTGGGTGAAGCAATGACCTTATCTGAAATTTCTGGAGGGACTTTAGTTCTTGGATCAGTCACAATATTTGCGCTTTATAGCGCGCGATCAAAGGCCCTCACCTAGACAAAAAATTTTCGAATGCATTAAAATTTAACGTGGAGTTATTTTATCTGTGCGATAGCTTGCATTATGTTGCATGATGGAAAAATTTAATGAACCCCGCCAGATGGTTACAAAATAGCGCCCAGAAGTGGCCAAAAGCACCCGCACTTTTGAACGGCCGGACTGTTATAGCCAATTACAACGAATTTGCGCTTCGAGCCGCAGCAATCGCACGAGCTTTAAAAAGTACTTATAATATTAGGTCTGGTGATAGCGTTGCAATTTTTTCAAAAAATACAACGCAATACTTAGAGGCACTTTATGCTATTTGGTGGATCGGAGCAGTGGTTGTCCCCATAAACAGTAAGTTACACCCGAAGGAGGCGGCATGGATTATTAAGGAATCTTGCACAAAATTAATTTTTACAACCGCTTCTAATATTAATAATTTAACCGCTCATTGCCCAAAAGTAGATATTATTGGATTGCAAACGCAAGCTTTTGAGGCGCTAACAAAACATTTACCTCTGCCAAGAGTTCATCCGACCAAAGATAGAGATACAATATGGCTTTTCTATACGTCAGGAACTACGGGCAAGCCTAAGGGCGTCATGCTGAGTGCAGGCAATTTGGGATCAATGATTGCAAGCTACTTTCAAGATGTTGATGTTGTAACTCACGATGATGCAATACTTTATGCTGCCCCCATGTCACATGGTGCCGGATTATATAATTTTATGTATGTTTTACATGGAGCGCGCCATGTCGTACCCCTTTCAGGCGGTTTCGATGCGTCAGAGCTCCTGATACTGTCAGAGAAAATTAAAAATGTTTCCACATTTTTAGCTCCAACAATGGTAAGAAGGCTGGTGGACCAAGCCCGTTCTTTGGGAGTACGCGGATCAGGACTTAAAACAGTCATCTACGGCGGCGGTCCTATGTACACGGTAGACATCATTAATGCTGTCAACTTGATGGGGCCGCGGTTTGTACAAATTTATGGACAAGGCGAGTGTCCAATGGCAATTTCAGCCTTATCACGTGAGGAAGTAGCGGATCGCACGCACCCAAGGTGGCGTGAACGATTGGCGTCCGTCGGCCGCGCGCAATCTGGAATGCATGTAAAAATTGCGAAGACATCAACAGAACAAATAAATGGTGAGATTTTAGTTTCTGGTCCAGCTGTTATGAAGGGCTACTGGCGGAATGACTCAGCAAGCTCTGATAGCCTGGAAGGCGGCTGGCTACATACAGGCGATATTGGCACATTAGATGAAGATGGATATTTAACTCTACATGATCGGGCCAAAGATGTGATCATCTCTGGCGGTGCCAATATATACCCACGCGAAGTGGAGGAAGTCTTACTACAGCACATCGATGTAAATGAGGTAGCGGTTATTGGACGTAAAAGCCAAGAATGGGGTGAGGATGTCGTCGCATTTGTTTCAGTATCGCTTGGTTGCATAGTTTCAGAAGCTCAATTAGACAATCTTTGTCTGGAACAGATAGCTCGCTTCAAACGACCAAAGAAGTACTATTTCTGGGAAATACTGCCAAAAAATAATTATGGAAAAGTGCTGAAATCAAAATTACGAGAATGGCTGGATGATATTTAAAATTTAGGGGTAACTACTGGAATAGTTTGTCCGATTATATCACCAGCAGCCAATAATATATCCTCTCGAAATGGACCAGCAACCAACTGCACGCCAACTGGCCGATCAGAACTGTAACCCGTAGCTACACTGAGGCAGGGCAATCCCATAAACGGCAGGCCTATTTGTAACATTTGCGCTTCGATTATCGCATCAAAGTCTAATTGAGATTCCAAATCCTTCAAATCATCGAATGGCAATTGCCCGGATACTGGACATAATACCAGAGGATAAGTTTCTAAAAATACGCGCCACTGACGCGTCAGTAGCGCTCGAGTTTGCAAAACCTTCATCAAGTTATCGACTGAGTATTGAGGACATCTTGCAGAAATCCGATCATAAACTAAAGAGGCATCAGGATCTTTCTCAAGCGCCACAAGTGCACTCGCTCCTTGGTGCATTTCTGCCATCCAAAGCATCAGTTGGTTGTCCATAGCTGTCCTCAGTGGAGGTAGGTCAACATTTGCGACAGCCCAGCCGGCTGCTTCCAGTTTGTCAGCAGCCCTCAAAATTTCTTCAGTAATCTGCGGGTCGGGATTAAGACCATCTGGCGATGCACAAACCGCTACCTTCCTCGGAACTGAAACACCCTCCAGCGGCATGTTGATAGACCAAGGATCACGCGCATCCACGGGAGACATAGCCTTCAAAGCTATCCTCAAATCTCCAATCGAACGCGCTATAGGTCCAGACACCGCCGTCAATTGTGCGCCAATAAAACGATCTTGAGCAGACGCGTTATAGGCCGGAACCCTGCCCAATGTAGGCCTAAGACCATGCACACCGCAGGCATATGCTGGGTAGCGAATGGAGCCTGCAATATCTGTTCCATGCCCTATCGCCCCAATACCCGCGGCAACAGACGCCGCAGCTCCTCCAGAAGAACCTCCAGGGGTGATCTGTTCATTTACAGGATTTTTAGTGTGTCCATGAAGTGAGTTACGCGTAAACCAGCGCAGTGAAAAGGCAGGAGTATTTGTTCGCCCAATGATTACCGCTCCAGCATTTCTCAAGTTTTTAACAACAGGATTATCTGTTTTTGCAATTAAGTCTTTTTGTAAACGGACCCCATTAGTTGTCGCACGGCCTATTTGGTCTACGTTCACTTTAACAGTGATAGGCACGCCTGACAAAACGCCAACTTCTTCGCCAGCCTCAAGCTTTAAATCGATCTTGTGCGCTGCCTCCAAGGCCTCTTGATCGAACCGATCTACAACCGCATTCAAAGATGAGTTCACATCTGCTAATCGATCCAGAGAACTCTGCACGGCTTCAGTAGCTGTGATGGCGCGCACTTGAACTTTTGAAGCGATCGATTGTGCTGTTTCTTCCCAAAGTTTCATTTTAATCGCTTTCTATAACAACCTCATCGCAGGTTAAACACAACAATCCAAGTAATATACTCTTAATTTTCCAACCCAGAACTACCAACAAGCTGCGTGAATACTCAAAATCATAAGATATACTTTCACTTGGGGTGGACACCTCATTTGGACCTGCTAGCATCTTTAAAACAACCTACTAGGAAGGACTGTAGACATGGTAAAATTGATATCAATCGCGGCAGCATCGTTCGCATTTATGGCAACGACCGCGTTAGCAGGTGGGCATTGCGCTGCTGATAAAACACTAACAGAAGGAAAGTTCACGATTGCTACCGGTAATCCCGCATATTATCCTTGGGTAATGGATGATGCCCCAGAAAGTGGTCAGGGCTTTGAAGCTGCAGTCGCCTACGCTGTGGCAAACGAAATGGGCTTCGTCGCCGCAGATGTCGTCTGGGTGCGATCTTCCTTTGACGAAGCAATTCAGCCTGGCGTCAAGAATTTTGACGTTAATATGCAGCAATATTCCATAACCGCAGAGCGTGATCAGGTTGTCGACTTCTCAGTTCCCTACTACACCGCTCCTATGGCAGTTTTGGTTGGCGCAGGTGCGACGGACACTGCAGCCACTCTAGAGGCCTTAAAAGGATTAAAATGGGGCGCTGTAGGATCAACGACGGCAGTTCAAAAAATTGCAAATACAGTTAAACCGACTAATGATCC
The DNA here is from genome assembly GCA_905182425.1 of uncultured Planktomarina sp. Taxonomy (GTDB): domain Bacteria; phylum Pseudomonadota; class Alphaproteobacteria; order Rhodobacterales; family Rhodobacteraceae; genus Planktomarina. The sequence goes on from CAJJBP010000011.1 coordinate 142,556, forward strand.
GTTGCTCTATGGAGATAATGCAGACGTTAACGCTGCCATCAGCGCAAATCAAATTGACGCCGCAATGTTTGATCTGCCAACAGCTCTGTTTCTCAGTGCTGTAATGATCGAAGGCTCAAAGGTCATTGGGCAGTTCCCATCAGCCGAAAGCGATAATGCAGACCAATTTGGTATGTTGATGGAAGAGGGAAACTCTTTGAAAGCTTGTGTAGACGAAGCGTTGACAACAATCACTGAAAACGGCGTCTTAGCATCTATCGAGGCGAAATGGTTACAGAACACTACCGGTGTTCCTTTGATCAAATAGTATGAACAATACTAAAGCGGCGGGCCAGACCCGCCGCGAAAAGTATGAACAGCACCAACGGCGCAGATCGATGCTTATCGCAGCGACCAGCACGGTCTTGGTCCTTGCGGCATTAATGATTTTTGTTCCTATGGCACCAGGCTGGGAAAAAGTTCAAAAGAGCTTCTTTAATGCCGCAGTCTTAACCAAAACCTTTCCAAAGTTGTTAGATGCTTTTTTAGTAAACGTTATGATTTTTGTATGGTCCGCACCTGCAATCGCAATTTTAGGGCTTTTTATTGCCCTAGCGCGCAATGCTAAATCACCGGCATTGTTTCCACTACGTATTTTTGGTGCAACGTTTACAGATGTGTTTCGTGGCGTGCCCGTGATCTTAACTGTTTATTTGATTGGATTTGGGATACCTGGCCTCGGTTTACCAAGACCTTGGAACTCACCATTTATTTGGGGATCTCTTGCTTTGGTCTTAACGTATTCAGCTTATGTCGCTGAAATTTTTCGCTCAGGTATCGATAGTGTACACCCAAGCCAGCGATCTGCAGCGCTATCACTCGGCTTAACAGAGCTGCAAGTTTTGCGAGACGTTGTGTTGCCGCAAGCTATACGTAATGTCGTACCCTCACAAATGAACATGCTCATAGCACTTCAAAAAGACGTCTCACTACTGAGCTTTATTGGGCCAGTAGAAATATTCCGTCAGGCTGGGGTATTTAAGTCTTTATTTGCAAATTTCACACCTTACGTTGGCGCCGCTATAATATTCTTAATTGTAACAATACCAGCAACACGCTATGCAGATTACCTCATGGCGCGCCAGATGCGAGAGAGGCGATAATGCCAAAGCTAAAGCTAAACAACGTAGTGAAACGCTTTGGCGAGAACACGGTTTGTAGCGGGGTAAACCTCGTTGTAGACCAAGGCCAAATGGTATGCTTGATTGGAGCATCTGGGGCCGGAAAATCTACGCTTTTACGCTGTATCAACTTATTGGAGCCAATAGAGGATGGCGAGATTTTTATAGATGGCGAAGATATTTCTATTCCAGGCCGAAATCCTCAGGATGTCAGGGCTAGAATTGGAATGGTATTCCAAAATTTTAATTTATTCCCCCACATGACCGCCTTAGAAAACGCAATGTTGGCTCCACGACGCGTTCGAAAGCTATCGAAGTCGCAACTTCAACCAGAAATTGAAAACCTATTCGAACGCTTTGAGCTGGCTGACAGGATGCATAACTACCCCGATCAGCTGTCCGGAGGGCAGCAACAGAGGGTTGCAATTGTACGCGCGCTGGCTATGAAACCTGAGGTGATGTTGTTCGATGAAATTACATCCGCACTAGATCCGCAATTAGTAGGTGAGGTTTTGGATGTCTTACTGCAATTAAAGAGCCAAGGCATGACTATGGTTTTAGCCACGCATGAAATGCAATTTGCCAGACAGGCGGCAGATAAAGTGTGTTTTCTTAAGAATGGGAAAATTATAGAAGAAGGTCCACCAGATCAAATTTTTGAAGCACCCAAGCAAGTCGAAACGCAAAACTTCCTCGCACGCGCTCTTAAATAGTAGTTTAAAAAAATTAAGTTGAAAGCAGCCCAAAGCGCCAAAGGTTTCTCTTGCGAAATGTTGCGCCTAATTTCTTTAAAAACTCTCAGTGGGTGGACTTGCCCAGATCTAACGTTATTAAAAATACTAGAAATCAGACACTTAAAAAATTGGGAAACCTATACTTTACTTTAAGATCCAGGTTTTGTTGTTCCCACTGCATAACGACCTGGGGAGTAAGGAGACATATCAATATTTGGTGAGTTATCACTAATCAATTGAGCAATTAGACGTCCAGTCTTTGGTCCCGCGGTTAACCCAACGTGTTGATGACCAAAGCCAGTAAAGATACCACTTTGTCCAAGCTCACCAATTAAAGGAAGACTATCAGGGGTTGACGGACGAGACCCCATCCATTCCTGGGTTCCAGAATATTGAAGGCTGGGGAAGGCCCGCTGGCTGTGCTTCCTAATATACGCGATTGGGTCAACACTTGGCCCAGAGCGGTGATCACCAAATTCAACGGTTCCAGCGCATCTTAAGCCCATTTCCATTGGATTTACTCCAAATTTTCCCTCCGTCATTAACATTGGATTACGGGGTAACTCTGAGGGATTCTCGAATATCACATGATACCCACGCTCTGCTTCCATAGGGACGTTCAAATCTATCATTTTCATCAAATCCTTTGACCAAATACCGGCTGTTATAACGGCTTTTCTGCAATCAAATCGCCCCAAATCTGTATCAATGTGCGAAACAACGCCATTTATCTTTTGTATATCTAACACATTTGCTTGAATAAACTGGCCACCTTCGCTGACAAAATACGCCGCTAATTCAGCGATGTATTGTCCAGGATTAGTCACATGGCCCTGCCCTTCCAATACGGCAAGACACCCCATCGCAGGTCCCAGTATTGGCTCTTCCTCTTGCACCTGCAGCGCCCAAAATAACCTTAGGTATAAGACCTGCAAGCGCCTTCATTTTCCAGCTGTACCCGTCCTGTTTGAACGCAGCTTCGGACGGATACACAAAGCTGAACTTACTATCCACAATCCATTTCTCTAGCGTTGTACCTCGGACAAGAGACTTATGTTGCTCAACAGCGTCACTGACAATCGGAATTACACCCCGGACAATCTGGCGCGTGTCGTTGTCGTTTGCATGAGACATATATTTTACTAACCAAGGCAACATAGAGGGGAGGTGTCCCCACTTCATGAAAAATGGACTATTCCGTTGAGTCAAATATTTTGGCGCCTTCCACCAAAGCTTGGGTGAAGTCACCGGGTCGACGGCCCATTGAGCCAACAATCCAGCATTACCAAAAGATGCCCCCATACCGGGTTGGCCCTTATCAATCAAAATTACTCTGTGACCAAACCTCTGAAGCCAAATAGCAGTTGAAACTCCACACATGCCAGCTCCAATTACGATGATAGGTTTTTGTTTCATACTAAATCCGCAATTGTACATTTAGAGCTTAATTGGATTTTCAATTACAACACTATCCCCCCCAATGATCACCGAAGCAACTACTAGTTAAGCGGGCAGAAACCTCTACCAGAGGACCATTTGTCCATTGCTATAATTGGTGGAATCTTAAATGGAGCCTAAAACAAGCATATGCGCAGACCCAGGCAACGAAAAACATCCACCCTAGAAAAGCAAAAATTATATAGCTCCAAAAAAAAATTAAGTGTTTTGGTGTAAGCTTCAGCTTTCGTTATTTACTCCTGCCAAAACATCCCTTGAAAAAGGTGTACCAAACGATACAGTTAAAATTGGAAATAACTTGATGGAAAAAGAGAATGCAAATTTCGGCCATAACCTATCTAGCAATATCGCTACTTACTCTTTCAGTTGGGGCTAGCCTAGCTGATGAAAAATCTAATTTTACCGTTGGGTTAGCGGTGGTCGGTGGAAGTTCAATATACTCAAATGTAGCCTCTAAGGCAGCTGTAATGCCTTTCATAAATTATAAATCCGAAAAAATTGAGATAAGCGTGCAAAATGGTTTGTCTTATAAATTATTTGATGATGGAAAGTTTGCGATACGAGCGTCTATAGCACCCAGGTTTAGCCCATATAAAAGCAGCTCCTCGCTGGATCTATCAGGTATGAAAAGAGAGATGTTTTATGACAGTAATCTAAATATATCGTATATTGTTTCAAGAGGACTAACTGCGAAGCTTGGGATCTCAGGCGAAGTAAGCAACGAATTTAATGGAAACGCTGCAGATTTGTCCTTTAGCCAATTTATCCCAATTTCTGGCCAGCCATTCATTATAACGGCAGGTGCTAAATGGTTCGATGCCAACCGGGCCAACTATTATTATGGAGTGAACCCCAGTGAAGTTCGCGACGCAGGGATGAGTGGAGGCCGGGATTTATATGCGCCAGGTAGTGCAACTTTGCCGTATGTATCTTTAAGTACTTTTTTTACATTAGCAGAGAATACAAGTTTATTTGCTAATATTGGAATGAATTTTCTACCTACAAATATAGTTGATAGTCCAATTATTGGTCAAAGCAGTTCCACGTCAACATTGGTTGGTCTTAATTATAAGTTCTAATAACTAAGCGGGGCAGAAGTGGAATGTTTTCCTCTTAGATTCAATTAATTAGGCAATTCAAAAATTCTAATAATCTAAGGTCATACACTTAAACCTATTTATCGTAGCGCTTCATAAAAAAACCTAAATAACTGATCTTTAAGAGTATAAAATACTTACCAAAATACCAAAAACAAAAACTTTAGCTACTTAGGATCCTAGGCTGCCCGTCTCGGGCTGACGCATCAGCAGCATCAGCCAGCAGCTGCGCCTTCAGACCATCCTCACCAGTCGGGCTTATATTTTTGCCGCTCGTTAAGCAGTCAACGAAGTGCTCCATCTCTGCCCTATAGGCAGCTGCGTAACGCTCCAAAAAGAAAGGTTGGGCAGCCGCTGTGCTAAAACCAGAACTAGAAGCAATTTCGACAGAATTTTCCAATATGTTTTGTGCACGCAACATACCATGCTCCCCATGTACTTCGATGCGTTGATCGTAACCATACGTTGCACGTCGCGAATTACTGATCTGACAGAGCTTTCCACTGGCTGTTCTAAGCGACACAACCGCGGTGTCAAAATCACCCGACTTACCAATTTCAGGGTCGACCAAACACGAACCGTAAGCACTCAACTCAACGGGTTCTTCCCCAAGAAGAAACCGGGACATATCAAAGTCATGAATCATCATATCACGGAAAATTCCACCAGAACTCTTGATATAGTTTAATGGCGGCGGCGCTGGATCACGAGATAGAATGGTCACAATTTCTACTGATCCAATTACTTGGTTCTCAATCTGTTTTTTAAGGTGAGAGAAACTAGGATCAAACCTTCGATTAAAAGCAGTCATAAACGGTACACCCGCGATTGCGACGGCCGACAGGCATTCTACAATGCGATTAACCGACAGATCCACAGGTTTCTCACAAAAAATTGCTTTTCCCGCTGCGGCGGCCTGATGTATCAGGTCATAGTGTGTTGTAGTAGGCGTACCAATAACCACAGCATCAATGCTGCCATCTGCTATAATTTCTTCAGTACTCATAACCTTGGCATCCAACTTTGACGCCAATGCCTCCGCAGCAGCAGGTATAAAGTCCGAAACCGCCACCGTACGTGCATTTACTATTTGAGCTAATGTTGCGCCATGAACTTGGCCAATTCGACCGGCGCCTAAAAGTCCAATATTGAGCATTTTCATCCTTTCAAAGCCGTCAGTACACGGCGAGCAGCCACCACCATTGGATCGTGGGTTTCTTTCAAAATAGCCACCCGGTCAAAACGACCCAAGTCCGAGCTCACCGCCTCACGCAACGCGTCTCCGAACGCCATACGCAATTCCGTTCCAATGTTATATTTACAAATATTAGTATTTTTAGCGAGGTTTGAACGCTGTTTTACTGGCACACCGGAGCCACCGTGGATCACGAGAGGGACGGCCGTAAGTTTTTGAATGGCAGCAATACGGTCTTCGTCCAAACCACCCTCTTTTTTCTCTTGCAAATGTACATTTCCAACGGAAATGGCCATTGCGTCCACACCCGTTTCTGCCGCAAAGATAGCAGCTTCCTTTGGGTTCGTACCCGAGGATTGTTCACCATTTGAATAGCCAACAAATCCAATTTCACCTTCGCAAGAAATACCGGCTTTATGAGCCATTTCAGCGATCTTCAAAGTAGCTGCAATATTTGTGCGCAAGTTTGTTCGTGACCCATCAAACATAATGGATGTAAATCCACTATCTAATGCCTCTGAACACTCGTCATATGTATAGCCATGGTCTAAATGTGCCACTACCGGCACACTAGCCTGCTCGGCCAAATAGCGAAACATTTTCCCAAGAATTGGCAAAGGCGTATGTGAACGACAGCCGGGTCCAGCTTGTAAGATGACAGCACAGTTTTCCTCCTCAGCCGCCCTCACAAATGCGCGCATGTCCTCCCAACCTAAAGTTACTAGGCCCCCAACAGCATAGCCACCTTTCAAGGCAGGCTGCAGCACATCGGCCAAAGAAGCGAGTGTCATTTAAATTTTGCTATCATATCTTTAATGCCAGGTATTGTCTCAATTTGATAGGCATGGGAAGGCTGAAAATACTGCACAAGAGAGCGTTGAGATAAACCGCCCAGAATAGTAAAATAATACATCTGATAGCCAGGCAATACCGCACACGGGTGATAACCGTTATCAATACAAATAGTTGATCCATTAACTATATGATAAGCATCTCCCGCCCTACCATCTTCCCGTTGCAACATCTGCACCCCAGACCCATGGTTTGGTTTAAAGCGGAAATTGTAAGTCTCATCATGACGTGTCTCTTGTGGCATACGGTCTGTGTCGTGCTTGTGCGACGGGAAACCAGACCAGCCACCCTCGCCTACTGTAAATAACTCTGAAACTAGTAAACGACCAACTTTGCCGTGGTACTTGGTACCCAATATATGTTTGATTTTGCGATGAGTTTTGGTGTCGTCAGATCCATATTGAACAAGATCAAGCTCATCAGAACGGATCGAAAATGCATCAAGAACCTTATCGTAACGTGCACCTGCAATGAAAACCTCCGCCGTATCAGACATGCATACAAACTCAGCCTTGGCTGCAGTAGGAACGTAAACACCTTCTGGCTCACCACCCCAGACATCCTCCACACGTCCACCAAGTTCATTAGCCCTGAAGCCTTCAATATTCACATCAAGCGATCCAGTTGCAGGTACAATGCAGGTTTCATATCCACTAACCCCATATTCAAAGGCTTCACCCTTTTTTAACTTTACTATGTTGAAAAAGTTAAGTGGAACGGTGGGATCATCCACATCGACTATCGGTTTGTTTTGGTTATCAAATGGCGCGATATGCATAAGTATTTTCCTTTAGTAAGATGTTGGACCGGGGTGCTCTGCCAAGAATGTTTCTAGTATGTTTGTGTCAGGCATAGCGGGTGCGCAGCCTGGTTTGGAGACAGTGACAGAGGCGCAAGCAGAGCCGCGTAAAAGAGAAGTCTTAAGGTTGTGCCCCTCCGCTAGCGAGGTCATCAAACCAGCCATAAAGCTATCTCCAGCCCCAGTCGGTTTTAGTGCATTAACAGGATAAATACCTGTGCGGATCTCTTCTCCATTTACAAACGTGATCGCACCTAGTGGACCCATTTTATAAACAACGATGGATGCAGTAGTCTCAGACAACTCGCGAGCCTTAGAAAGGCCTTTATCGATAGATCCGGCCATAAACCCAAACTCTTCATCATTGGCAACAATCATATCACAATCTGCCGCAGCGCGGCTAAGCACATCAGAGGCTACCTTTGGTGAAGGCCACGAATAAGGGCGATAATCCACATCAAAAATAATAGGAACACCCACCTTTTTGGCCAAGGCAAATGCATGAAATGTCGCCGTACGTGATGGCTCCGCAGCAAACACTGTACCAGCTGTTATAAGTGCACCGAAGCTTGAATAATTCACGGCTTCAACATCTGCAATATCCATTTGGAAATCGGCAGCACCGTTGCGATAAATTACTGATTGATGGTCTTCAATCCTGCTCTCATAAACGGCAAGTGAGTTACGATATTCACCAGAAATGGGTTTGACGTGGTTAGCGTTTACACCATAAGCCTTGAGTTGATTAACACAATATCGCCCAACGCTGTCGTCAGACACGCGGGTCACTAAGGCCGAACTACCACCTAGTTTGCAAATACCTGCCGCGATGTTAGCAGAAGAGCCACCCATTCCCGCCTGTAATATCTTGGCATCTTCGGTCTTAGTACCATGCGGTTCTGGATACAGGTCCATGCCAACACGTCCAAAAACTACGAAATTGTTCGCCTTTATGCCCTCAAGCAATTTCATGATCAGACACCCTTTCGCTGACGAGAACGAGTAGATTCTTGATCAGCGTGAGCTGCTCGAACTTTTGGATTTTCAGTTATATGAGGCGTACCAACCTCCCACCATGTATGTCCTTCTTGCGTCCATCCTTCGAAAGGGTCAACTTGAGCACAGATAACGTAGGTACTATCAGAAGCTTTGGCACGTTTAAATGCAGCTGCAAGACCCGACATTTCAACTGTTTCTGCCACAGCGCCAAGAGAGCGCGCGTGTGCTTCAAAATCTACGCGCATTTGGCGTATCGCAGTGGGCGTGTCTGCAATTAAGTTGTTAAAGCTTTCATTTCCTGTGTTTTTTTGTAGTTTATTTATGACAGCAAAACCACCGTTATCCAACACTAGAATGATCAATTTTTTGTCCGTAAGGACTGATGAATATATGTCTGAGTTCATCAATAGGTAAGATCCATCACCGGTAAAAACGATGGTGTCATTATCAGGATCTATTTCTGATTGGGCGATACGTGCTCCCCAGCCACCCGCAATCTCATACCCCATACAAGAAAATCCGAACTCAACATCAACTGTTCCTATATCACGGGTTTTCCAGTTCGCAGTAACCTCAGCAGGCAGACCACCTGCTGCTGCAACCACACGATCTCTTGGATCACAAAGTTCATTCACAATGCCAATCGCTTGCGCGTAAGAAGACGGACCATTGTCCAAGCGCGTGTTTTCAGTGACAAAACCGCTCCATTTAAAACGCTCATTTTTTGCAAACTCTGTCCATACTTTTGGAGCAGAGTACCCATAAACCGCCCGCCCCAAGGCGAGCAACGCCAATTTCGCATCTCCCACAATAGTGCGCGACATGTGCTTGGCCGCATCATGGCGACCAACATTTACTCCAATAATGTGAGCTTCCTTTGCAAATGCCGTCCACGAACCCGTTGTAAAGTCTTGCAAGCGTGTCCCAACAGCAAGAATAACATCTGCTTGTTCAGCAATTGTGTTTGCAGAATTTGATCCGGTCACACCAAGCGGCCCAATGTTCAGCACATGATCATTTAAAAAGTTTGCGCGCCCAGCAATTGTTTCAACAACAGGAATTGCATGGACTTCAGCAAATGCCGTCAGTTCTGCAACTGCGCCAGAATACTGCACACCACCGCCCGCGATAATCATTGGGCGTTTAGCTGATTTGAGAATCTCTGCCGCCTCTGCAATCTCGGAGACATCTGCCGCTTGGCGGCGGATCCGGTGCACGCGCTCGTCAAAGAAAGCTACTGGGTAGTCATAAGTCCAGCCTTGTACATCTTGCGGCAATCCCAAGAAGGCCGGACCACAATCCACGGGGTCAAGCATCGTGTTTAAAGCAGCAGGCAACGAATTAAGCACCTGCGCGGGATGTGTAATACGGTCCCAATAACGAGAGACTGCCTTGAATGCGTCGTTTAGACCAAAGGTTGGATCTCCAAAATGTTCGAGCTGTTGTAAAACAGGGTCAGGCAAACGCGTCAGAAACGTATCCCCACATAGCATTAACATTGGCAGTCTATTGGCATGTGCCAAAGCGGCACTCGTCAGTAAGTTTGCGGTGCCAGGTCCTGCGCTTGCAGTACAGAACATGAAGCGATTCCGTAGATGAGCTTTAGCATAAGCTGCAGCAGCGAAACCCATACCCTGCTCGTTTTGACCACGATAAAGTGGCAGGACATCTTTATAATCATGCAGTGCCTCGCCAAGACAGGTAACATTTCCATGTCCAAAAATACCAAAGCCACCACCACAAACACGGATCTTTTTACCGTCAATCTCAATATATTGCGATGCTAAATAGCGAATAATTGCTTGCGCTGTGGTCAATGTGATTGTTTTATCAGATAGCCCCATTATGCAGTCCTCACTTTTTGTGAATCACTAGCCTATCAATATGGGTATTGACCAGCGACCATGTTTAAAGATACCAAATTTGCAACCGGTTGCAATGAGTTTTTAGAAAGGGTTACCACGATGACGCAGATTAGGATTGGAATCGTGGGTGGTGGCTATATGGGCAAGGCCCATGCAGCTGCCTATTCCAGCGTTGGAACGATATTCGAAACCACACTGCGCCCTGTGCTTGAAATGGTTTGCGCAACGTCGGTTAAATCTGCAGAACATTACAAAACTAAATTTGGATTTAACCGTTGTACAGCAGATTGGGCGGAGCTAGTCAGCGATCCCAATATAGACGCTATAATCATTGCCTCTCCGCAATCTACACACCGCGCCATTGCCGAGGCTGCATTTGCGCTTGGCAAACCTGTCTTCTGTGAAAAACCGTTAGGTGAGAGCTTAGAAGATAGTCGGGCAATGCTTGCCGCCGCCGAAGCGGCTGGCGCAATCCACATGGTAGGTTTCAATTACATCCGCACCCCCGCGTCGCAATATGCACGCAAGCTTTTAGAAGACGGTCGCATTGGCGAAATCACGTACTTTAGAGCCGAAATGACCGAAGATTTTCTTGCAGATCCTGATGCACCTGCAACATGGCGCACCACTGGCGTAGCTAACGGCTGCATGGGCGACCTTTCACCTCATATCATCAACTGCGCTCACGCCATGATGGGCCCCGTTAAATCCCTAAGTGCAGTTGTCAAAACCGTTCATGCAATACGTGGCGGCGTGGCCGTTACTAATGACGACCAAGCTCAGATCATGATCGAGTTCGAAAACGGTGTTAGTGGGCATATCCACGCTAGCCGTATCGCGACAGGTCGTAAAATGGGCTATGCATATGAAATACATGGCTCTAAGGGCATGATTAGGTTTGATGGAGAAGATCAAAATACACTGCACTTATATCTGCGTGAGGGCGACAGCGCTGATCAAGGCTTTCGCAGGATACTAACAGGGCCATACCACCCTGATTACTTACCTTTTTGTCAGGGCCCAGGTCATGGAACGGGTTATCAAGACCAAATCGTTATTGAGGCGAAGGACTTCCTTACAGCTATTGAAACTAAGACAAACATATGGCCAACTTTCTCCGAAGGTATGGAAGTGAACCGCATCGTCAAAGCCGCTATAGACTCAAGTAATAAACGCATATGGGTCAATGTCAGCGATTACTAAAGGACCAAAGAGTATGATTAAAATTGGAAATGCGCCTTGCTCCTGGGGTGTCGAATTTGCGGACGATCCGCGCAATCCAAAGTGGCGCAAAGTGCTACAAGAAAACGCAGAAGCGGGCTTTACAGGTATTGAACTTGGTCCTGTCGGTTTCATGCCAGAAGATACCACAATACTATCCGAAGCGCTTGAAGAATTTAATCAAGAACTAATAGGTGGTGTTGTGTTTCGCCCATTCCATGATCCAGATGCTTGGGACGATGTAATGGATGGCGCTGTACGTACCTGCAAGGCTCTAAAGGCACACGGTTCAGAGCATTTAGTTTTAATTGATAGCATTTCGTCGCGTCGGTCCCCAACGGCAGGTCGCGCAGATGAAGCAGAACAAATGGACAAGGCGGAATGGACAGCTTATCGCAACAGGATATCGACTGTTGCCAAAATGGGGGTTGAAGAATACGATCTTAATGTTGGCATTCACGCGCATGCAGCTGGCTTTATGGATTTCGAACCGGAACTTGAGCGATTATTAAACGAAGTCGATGAAACCATCCTAAAAATTTGCTTTGATACAGGCCACCATTCCTATGCGGGCTATGATCCAGTAGCGTTCATGAATAAGCACATATCTCGCATCAGCTACATGCACTTTAAGGACATCAACCCTAAAGTGAAGGCAAACGTTGTAGCCAACCGTACCGATTTCTATACAGCCTGTGGTCAGGGTATTTTCTGTAACTTAGGCGAGGGCGATGTAGATTTTCCGAAAGTGCGTCAAATATTAATTGATAATAACTTCGCGGGCTGGTGCACGGTTGAGCAAGATTGCGATCCAGAGGGTGAAACGTCTCCTATTAAAGACGCAAAACTGAATCGCACTTATCTACAATCTATCGGCTTTGGGGGCGCATAAAATGGCAAAACTTAAATGGGGCATGATCGGCGGTGGCGAAGGCAGCCAAATTGGTCCAGCGCATCGCCTAGGCTCTAGTCTAGACGGATTATTCGAATTCACAGCTGGCGCATTGGATCACCGAGCGGCAGAAGGCGTTGAATATGGCCAACGCCTTGGCCTTGGAGATCGCGCCTATGGATCCTGGCAGGATATGCTTTTAGGCGAATCTACCCGCGAAGATCGTATTGATCTAGTAACCATTGCCACTCCAAACTCTACTCATTTTGAGATAACAAAAGCCTTCCTAAAGGCAGGCTTCCATGTGCTCTGCGAAAAGCCCATGACAATGACGGTCGATGAAGGTGAAGAAATAGTTCGCGTTGCAAAAAGTACAGGCAAAATTTGTGCAGTTAATTACGGCTATTCTGGCTATTCACTTGTACGACATATGAAGGCAATGATAGCACGTGGTGACATTGGTAAGGTCCGTTTGGTCAACGCCGAATTCGCTCATGGGCACCACGCGGACGCCACCGATGCCAACAATCCACGGGTTAGATGGCGCTACGACCCTGCACAGGCAGGAGTGTCTGCTCAGTTCGCAGATTGTGGTATTCATGCAATGCACATGGCATCATTCGTAACAGGCCAAGAAGTTACAAAGCTATCTGCAGATATTGTATCTTGTGTAGACATGCGCATACTTGAAGATGATGCAATGGTGAACTTCCGTATGGATAATGGTACGGTTGGTCGCCTTTGGACATCTTCTATCGCGATTGGCCGCCAACATGGATTGGGAATTCAAGTGTTTGGTGAAACTGGTGGGTTACGTTGGTCCCAAGAACACCCCAACCAACTTTACTATATGCCACTAGGTGGTCGTTTACAGATCATAGAACGCGGAGAAGAGAACCTTTCACCGGAAGCTGATCGTACAACGCGCGTCACAATTGGTCATGCAGAAGGAATGCCACTTGCATTTGCTAACATCTATAAAGATTTAGCTGAGGCAATAAGAGCCCAAAATGATGGTAGGGATTGCGATCCCGCAGCGAATTTGTATCCACGCGCAGAAGACGGTTTACGCTCCATGGCTGCCGTTGTCGCTGTTGCGAACAGTGGCAAACAAAACGGAGCATGGCTTGATGCCCGACCGCCAATGTATCAATAAATGATTTGAAGTTTGCGACTTAAGTTCTGCTAACTTTTAAACTCCCTCTTTCTACAACCGAACAGTCGAACCGAATGGACTTGGCAGTCATGTGAGGATTTTCTACCAAGGCAGTAACCCGCTCAATGGAGGCAGAAATTATTTCTGAAAATGGATTATGTATTGTTGTTAGATTAATATTATCCCAATTTGCCATTTTCATATTATTTAAACCGATAACGCCTACATCATCAGGCACTTTTAACCCTGCTGATTGCAATGCTGACATAGCGCCAAGCGACAGTACATCGTCACCACAGAAATAAGCCTGCATTATGTTCGATTTAAGTAATCTTTTCATTTCCGCTTGTCCTGCTTCAAACGAATAGGCGTCAGCAAAACTGGTAGTGCAGCTCACACCTAGATGCCCCGAGCACTCCACCAAAAAGCCATTCTCACGATCCAGTGTTGAGGTTGCACCTGGCGGCCCTCCCAAAAAGCCAATTTCTGTATAGCCACGTTCAATTAGCGTATGCGCGGCCATGCGGCCGGCTGCGACGTTATCAATACCTAAAATGTCAACAATAGGTTTTTCGCAATGACGTCCAAAAGAGTGGACTACTGGAATACCAGCCTCACGGAAACTTTCAGCGAATTCCGGCGGCAATGTAGAGGATGCAACAATCACACCGTCAACGGAATATTGTTGCAACATTCTGATTGACGCCTCTGGGTCCGTTTCATTCGTGAGATTTACTAACAAGGGGCGCAAGTCACGTTCGTGCAACCCACGAGTGAACATATCGAAGACTTCAAGAAAAACAGGGTTATGAAAGTTGTTAGAGACCAGACCAATCATCTTAGTACGCCCAGTGGTCAAAGATGAAGCCAAGACGTTGGGACTATATCCCAACTTGTCAGCCGCTGTCATTACTTTAATACGTGTTTTTTTTGATACCGAGGCTCCCTTGGTAAAAGTTCGCGAGACCGCAGATCGTGAAACGTTCGCAAGTTCAGCGACATCCTTTAATGTGACTGCCATACCGATCCGAATACCCTAGTCGTCAGACTTAAAATTATAGTTTATGGTCGCAAATCGCCAAGCACAAAGGGCACTCATCCCAAGAAATACTGCCCCCCAAAGGATTTCTCCTGCCAACATTTCAAGCACGCCCCAGACTGTTGTTACAAGCACTACAGCTATGCGGATCCATAAGGGTGCAAAAAAGGGGTTTTCTAGATCAAAAAGCCGCTTCACGCTGCACCTTCAAATTCGGTGCCAGTCTTCGCTCCTGTAATGTAGGATACGACATCTTCCCCACTGGTTGCATTGACATCCAAGTCCGCTACCATCCGGCCTCTTCTAAATACAATAATTCTATCAACAAGATCCATAACCTGTCGCATATTATGACTAACAAGGATTAGTGGTTCACCTGCCTCTTTTAGAGTGCGAATAATGTTTTCTACCTGAGCTGTTTCTTGAACGCCTAACGCGGCAGTAGGTTCATCCATAATTGTTAATTTTGATGCGAATGTCGCAGTACGTGCAATCGCAACGCATTGTCGTTGACCACCAGACATATTGGCAATTGTGTTACGAATGTTTGGAATTTTAACACCTGTTTTTTCTAGCCCCGCCATCGTAGCTTCGCGCATTGCTCGATAGTCAAGTAACCTGAATGGACCAAGAAAATCCCATTTAGTTTTTTCACGACCTAAAAATAAATTATCAGGAACGTCTAAGTCATCAGCAAGGGCAAGTGTTTGAAAAACCGTTTCTATTCCTGCTTCACGCGCGTCAAGCGGACCAGAAAAATTCACTTCGTCACCATAGAAAGCTATTTTTCCGCGTGTGCGCTGTTCAACACCAGTGATTTGTCTGACAAAAGTAGATTTTCCCGCACCATTGTCACCCATAATTGCGACGTGTTCGCCTTTTCTCATATCGAAATTTACACCTTCAAGCGCGTGGACTCCACCATAGTGCTTGGTCAGGCCTACAGTCTGTAGAACGAATTCTTCGCTCATGATTTATACTCCTAGCCTAAGCTCTATTGCGTTGACGGTATTGGTCTAAAATGACCGCCGAAATGATAATTCCTCCCATAGCCATGAGCTGGTAAGATCCATCTAATTTGATGTAGGTAAACCCGGAACGAATTACTCCAAGTACCATCGCTCCAAGGACTGTTCCAATGATGGAACCTCGGCCACCTGTCAGACTAATGCCCCCAATCACTGCCATAGCAATTGCGAAGAGTTCATAAAACTCCCCCATGCCGGCCTGTGCTGTTGACGCCTTCGCACTTAGAACAACCCCAGCAAAAGCGGCCAGCATGGCAGCAATCATATACACCATGATCTTATGGCGTTTGACGTTGATGCCAGACATGCGTGCGGCTTCTTCGTTCGAACCGATGGCATAAGTATGCTTGCCGTAAACAGTATAGCGCATAATCAGATGAAAAATCACCGCCAAAGACAGAAACCAGACAACCGGCATCATTCCATCGCCGATGGCTTTGTATTGCGCCGTCGGAAATGAAATCGGATTGCCCGCGGACCACCAAAGCGCAATACCCCGGCAGATTAAGAACATACCCAGCGTCGCAATGAATGGTGGTATCCGGAAATGAGCAATAAAGATGCCATTTATCGCGCCGATAGCAGCGCCGAAGGATAGGCCAATGACAATCGGGATAACGACTGGAAGATCCATAGCCCAGGTCCCAAAAAGAGCTTTTGGATTTGCATAGCCGTTTACCAGTTCTGTCTGACCAAAACTCATTGCAATCATTGCAGTCGCTGCGACCAGCGGCCCAGAACTTAGGTCGATGCCTGCGGTAATAATAACCTGTGACACCCCAAGAGCAATAATTCCAATAATAGCAACTTGCAGAATAATGATTTTTATACGGGCTTCATTGAAGATCGTGTCGAAGCGATCACGCGTATCAAACAAAAAACTTTGGTCATTCATATAAGGCAAAATTTGCCCTAAAACTTCAAAAACTACGATAATGATTACCAATGCCAGCAAAACGTTCATTTCACTAGGCCAAGAGCGTTTAGTCTGGTCGAAGGTTACTCCGCCGGTACCTTGGCTGGTATCTGACATAGATAGGGCTCCCCGTTGAGCATTTTATAAAAGTTCGAGACGGCAACTGTAATGCCGTCCCGAGAGTTCTACTTTCTTAAGTAAACTTAGTTTTTATCAAGGAAGTCGCCCATATTACCCGGAGTAACCAAAACGAATGGGATATAGACTTTTTTGTCGACTTTTTCACCAGCGATAAGGCGAAGTGCCGTATCAATCGAACCAGTACCTTGGCCAACAGAGTCTTGGAACACTGTGACGTCGTAGTCGCCAGCTGCCATTGTCAGCAATGCGTCCTGAGACGCGTCAACACCGCCAACCTGTACGCTTGCCATATCCATACCAGCGGCTTTCATCGCCTGAATAGCACCGATTGCCATTTCATCATTGTTTGCAAGAACAAAATCGAAGGGCTCACCTGAGGACATCCAGTTGGTCATGAGGTCTTGTGCCTCATCACGTGACCAGTTCGCTGTCTGCTCATCGATAATGGTCATAAAGTTACACATGTCCATGCCAATTACATCATGGACGTCTTTTGACCGCTGCACGGCAGCTTGGTTCGACAGCTGACCGTTCATCAAGTAACCAGTTGCGCCACCAGCTTTACCGTCAGCACGCAGGTTTTTACAAATCTCAAATGCCGACAGAGTACCAGACTCAATCTCGTTTGACGCAACGAAGGCCTGCGTCGCAGGCAAAACGTCCACATTGTCAGGTTCACGGTTTACGTAAACAAGCGGCGTATCACCGGCAGCTGCAGAAACTGCGGCACCAGCAGACGTGTCAACAATGTTTACAATTATAGCGTCTACGCCGGATGCTACAAAGTTACGAACTTGGTCGATTTGCTTTGCAAGATCGTCTGACGCATCTTCTTGTTGATACGACAAACCATCGATCGTGTCCGCATACTCAACCATGCCAGTACGCAATACTGTTAGCCAGTTATCATCAAATCTGGAGAACGTGGCTCCAATTTCTTGCGCAGCAGCAGTTGTACCCATCAAAGCAACTAGGCCTGTAGTCAAAATAATATTTTTCATTTTTTCCTCCCAGAAATGTGCCCGGCGCACATCAAAATTATACCGGGGCCTCAAGTGAGGCATTGTGGTATTCTTTACAAAAAGTGCCCAATGGACACTTTTAATGGATGAAACAACCCACGACAGATAACTAAATTTATCGGAGTATTCACCACTGACCCATCAAATTAGTGATCCAAAAACCAGCTTTAAATTAGACAGACTTCGCAAATCAATCATGATTCTGTATCCATTGTACGCCCATCAAAATGTTTTGCAACCGGTTGCATAAATCAAATTTTCAAAAATTGACGTGCCCGCCGTTCTAAAAATATCTGGTAATATTAAAATATATTTATCAGAAACTTAGATTAGCAAAAAACCATTTACGCCACCTTACATAAATTCAGCTTTAGAAGTCCCTCGGGCTCTGTAAGACCTACCGAAAGTAAGAACCTACAATTCAGAAATCAAGCGATCGTTTCTGTGTCACGAATTAATTTCCAGTTTATAGCGTCAAGCAGTGCCTCAAAGCTCGCGTCAACAATATTTGCCGAGACCCCAACTGTTGACCAACAATTGCCCTTACTGTCTTCGCAGTCAATAACTACTCGTGTAACAGCTTCAGTGCCCCCTTGTGTGATCCGTACTTTATAATCGATCAGATTCATATCATCGATAATCCCCTGATACGGACCCAGATCTTTAGCCAAAGCCTTCGAAAGCGCATTAACCGGACCCCGATCATTGCCAAATTCGTCCATGGATTCACTGACAGACATTTTCTTCTCGCCATTGATCCGTACCACAACCACAGCTTCAGATAGCGATACAATACGGTTATACTTATTTTTTCGCCGCTCAATAGAAACTTTATAGCGCTTTACTTCAAAAAATACTGGAAACAGCCCTAGCTCACGTCTTGCTAGCAACTCAAAACTGGCTTGCGCCGTATCATAAGAATATCCCTCTGCTTCCCGAGTTTTTACCAAATCTAAAATGCGGCCCAAAGCTGGGTCAGCTTTTTTGACTTTAATATTAGCCTCACCCAACCGTCGACGAAGGTTAGACTGGCCAGCTTGGTTGGACATCGGAATTACACGTTGGTTGCCTACTGAAGCAGGGTCAATGTGTTCGTAAGTTGTAGGATCCTTTAAAATTGCGCTAGCATGCAGACCCGCTTTGTGAACGAAGGCACTAGTCCCGACAAAGGGAGCCTGCGCCGCAGGAACCCGGTTCAAAATATCATCTAGTGCGCGAGAGGCACGTTTTAGATCACTCAACACCTCAGAAGTTATACCCAAAGAATATTGCGATTTATACGGATCTTTTAAACACAAGATAGGAAGCAAAGAGGTCAGGTTAGCATTACCGCACCTTTCACCCAGTCCGTTGAGTGTGCCTTGAATTTGTCGCACCCCAGCATCCACAGCGGCCAAAGTGTTAGCAACAGCATTTTCTGTATCATTATGCGTGTGAATGCCAAGTCGGGTACCCGCAATACCGGACGCAATTACTTGGTGAACAATCTCTCCGACCTCGGCTGGCAATACCCCTCCATTAGTATCACAAAGAACGATCCATCGCGCACCGGCTTCATAGGCAGCGTGAACTGTTTGGAGTGCGTAGGCCGGATTAGCTTTATAGCCATCAAAAAAATGTTCAGCATCAAACAACGCCTCCCTGCCCCTTGCTACTAAATACTCAATTGAACGGGCAATATTTTCAGTATTCTCGGCAAGAGAAATACCCAGTGCAGTTTTAACGTGGAAATCATGTGATTTTCCAACCAAACAGACTGCTGGAGTTGCGGCATTGACAACCGCATTAAGCGCGTCATCATTCTCAGCCGATCGCCCCGACCGTTTAGTCATACCAAAGGCTGTGAAGGTCGACCGCAAAACTGGATTACTATCAAAAAACTCACTATCTATTGGGTTGGCCCCTGGCCAGCCCCCTTCGATATAATCCACACCAAGGTTATCCAAGGTCGTAGCAATCTGTTTTTTCTCAGCGAGCGAAAATTGTACTCCCTGCGTCTGTTGGCCATCACGTAGGGTGGTATCGTAGACATATATTCGGTCTTTAATCATCGCAGCGGCTCCAGTTTCTAGGCATCAAAAGCAGCTGTTGGCAAAAGGTCAACCCCAGATCTTTTCATCCGCATCTCGATAGTAGTAGCCACAAGCTCTCTATAAAATTTTAAAGAAAAACTGTCCTGCCGCTAATTTGCAATTCCTTTAATAATATAGTTGAGTTTGACGGGTTAAGCGAGGCTATTTTGTAAACAAAGTGGGATTGAATGGATTATTCAGCGGGAGCAGCGTGGATGAAGGGCGAGATTGTCCCGGTATCTGAGGCTAAAATATCAGTTTTAGACTGGGGCTTAACTCGTTCAGATATTACATATGATGTGGTACATGTCTGGGACGGTGCATTTTTTCGGCTAGATGATTACTTAGATCGCTTCATGGTTTCGATGGAGAAGTTGCGCCTCGACGTGGAAATGAATCGTGTCGAAATTCGAGCAGCGCTGGTAAAATTGGTAGCTACGTCGGGCCTGCAATCAGCCTACGTTTCAATGGTAGCATCTCGTGGAACCCCGATAGTGCCGGGCACACGCGATCCAAGAGCTTGTGCAAACCATTTTTATGCTTGGGCAGTACCTTTCATCTGGGTAATTCCCGAAGCAGTGGCCAAACGCGGCGTCCATATTTCTGTGGCAAAGCATGCTAGGCGTATCTCAAAAAATGCAGTCGATCCAACGATTAAAAATTATCATTGGGGTGACATGACCGCCGCTTTATTTCACGCTTTAGATGACGGATACGACACGACAGTATTATTGGACAATCAAGGATTCATAACCGAGGGACCAGGATTTAATATATTCGCGGTTATTAATGGTGTGGTGGTTACCCCTCGTTCAGGCATACTTGAGGGGATTTCGCGAAAAACAGTAATGGAAATTTGTATAGAGCTGAACATACCCTGCAAGAGTACTAATATAACTCAAGACGAACTTTTAAATGCAGATGAAGTATTTACAGCCACTACTGCAGGTGGCCTGACGCCAGTAACAAAAATCAATAATAATATTTTTGGAAATGACGCAATTGGACCGATTACAGCTACAATTTTACAGACATACTGGGCCTGGCATGCGCAAGAAAGTTTATTAGAAAGAATTGATTATCTTTAATTACAAAGTCAAAATTTATTGAAATATGGCTGAAAGTTTTAGCTTAATAGACTAAGACTAGTCACTAATAGCATCAGGCTTTACGCTTATCGAAACGATTGCAGGAATAATTTCATGAATATTATTCACCGTTTTACTAATCATTCCATCCACAAATAAATTTCTGTACCGCCTCTCCGACGCGTTAATTGCAATAATAGGTTTTCCATTTGCAAAGGTGAATCCGATTTCAGCTGATGTTCCAGAGTCGATATCTTGGCCAGTTATCAAAGCAACAGTTAAGTCAGCATTTTTTAATGCATTTAAATCATTGCTAAATATCTTGTCTTTTGTTTCTGGACTCATTTCAGAACCGTTTAGTTCAGTTTCATCTATTCCTGACTGGTCTCTATGCGGAAGAAAACATTTATAGCCATTATGCTCTAGTTCGATAGCTATTAGTTCGAGGTAGCTTCTTTCATGAGCATTAAATAATGGACCTGCAATATAAATATATTTGTTCATAAACTTAGATTCCCTATATTTGTTGAAGTTTGAACGCGGTCTTGGTTATCTAAAAAGCTACCCTGTTTCCAGTGCTCAAAACCAGTATTTTCTCCATATCTGGCAATGTATAAACCTAGTAAATTCCTCCAACAGTCTCAAATTAACGACTTGCAAAATATTCCGCAGACCCCATTAGCTGGGTCGTTTAAGCAGCACGGATATGAGGAGTCGTGGGAATGTGCCCATAAAACAAAGCTTAAGTTTAATAGGACTGTAAACCGCTAAATATTGGCTTGAGAAGATTTATAGGTTGGTAAAATATCATTTTCTTGAGCTGTGGCTTCATAAACTCCCCGAGCAATTGCACGACTTAGGCAGACAGCTGCAGCCGCGCCTAAATCACGGAATATCTCATGGTCAACAATACCTTTGCTGGTCGAAACACCAAAAATTAGATCACCATCCAATGGAGTGTGAGATGGTACAATTGCGCGTGCCATTCCATCGTGAGCTGTAACTGCCAAACGATGGCATTGAGGTTTGCTCAAAGGTGCATCAGTGGCGATGATGGCTATGGTTGTATTAGAAATTTCAGTTCCAAAAACCTTCATTGCATTTTCTTTTGGACTATGCGCCTGTTCGAGTTTGGTAGGGTCAGTGTTAACACCCCTACCGCCAAACTCTCCGTTCACTTCAAAAGGTGCAGCCCAAAAATGTTTGCCATTTTCACAAGTAACACTGCCAATTGGATTAGCCACAACTAAAGCACCTATTGTATAACCATTCGCCAAAACCACAGACGCAGATCCTAACCCTCCTTTTTGCATCGCAGCTAAAGCCCCGGTACCGGCACCCACCGTCCCAATAGAAAAGTTATGCGACGCGTTACTAAGCGCTTTACGCCCAAGTTCATGGTACGGGTTTTTATCCCACGCCTTATTTCCGCCATTAATTAGATCAAAAATAATAGCCCCCGGAACGATTGGGATCCGCATTAGACCTACAGGAAAACCACGCCCCATCCGTCTCAAACCATCCATAACACCCGAACATGCATCAAGGCCAAAGGCAGATCCACCCGACAAAACAAGAGCATCTATTTGATCAATAGTTTTGTCGGGTGCCAATAAATCAGTCTCTCTTGTCCCGGGCGCTCCTCCCATTACATGCACACTAGCTGTGAATGGGGCATCTCCAACCAAGACAGTACTGCCAGTCTTAATAAAATTATCATGAGAGTTTCCGACTTTGAGACCAGGAACATCAGTAATTAAATTCCTTAGACCCGGTTTAGATGCACCGTCCACCGTCCACCTCCATTGCAACACCAGTTATCATGGTAGCTTCATCCGAACACAGAAAACAGGCAGCATTGCCCATATCTTCAGGCGTTGAAAACCTTCCAATAGGGATGGTCGAAAGAAACTTAGCCCGAATTTCCGGGGTATCTTCACCCATAAATGATTTCAAAAGTGGGGTCTCACCTGCAACTGGATTGATTGCATTTACCCGAATGCCAGAAGACGCGAGTTCAACCGCCATACCTTTCGTAGCAGTAATTAACCAACCTTTTGATGCATTATACCAGGTCAAACGTGGTCTTGGCGAAACGCCTCCAGTTGAAGCAACATTCAAGATCACGCCAGATTTACGTGATTTAAAATGCGGAACGAACGCTTTTGCTGTCAGATAAACTGATTTAATATTGACATTATACACCTTCTCAAAATCAGCCATCGTCACGTCTTCTAACTCAAGAGGTAAGTGCGTCGTACCAGCGTTGTTCACTAAAATATCTAAATGCCCATATGCGCGTAAAACTGCCTCTCGCATCTCCGAAATACTGCTCGGATCGGACACGTTGCAAAGTTGAGCGATACCTCCAATTTCAGTTGCAATTTCTTCTGCCGCACTAAAATTTAGGTCAGCAACCATAACTTTCGCACCCTCAGCCGCAAACTTTTTGGCAATACCCGCACCAAACCCAGATGCTCCACCTGTCACAATTGCAGTTTTTCCTTTAAGTCTCATAAAATTATCCATGCCATGCTGCTACTGTTTTTAGTGATGAAAACCCATAAAGCGCTTCAAAACCTTTTTCACGCCCATGCCCCGACTTGCCCACACCACCAAAGGGTAATTCAACCCCACCACCAGCGCCATAATTATTAATAAATACTTGGCCAGATTTTAACTTTTTTGCTAACCGCATTTGTCGCCCGCCATCTTTTGTCCAGATTGAAGCCACCAACCCATAATCAGTACTATTGGCAATCTTAACCGCTTCAGCCTCCGTCTCAAATGGAATTATTACCTGTACGGGCCCAAAAATCTCATCACGCGCTAAAGGATGGGACCAAGGAACATCTTTGAATAGAGTTGGCCGTACATAAAAACCGTCTTGCTCAGACACAATGTTGCCTTGGGCCGCAATTTTAAGATTAGAACCTCTATGAATAAAATCAGTCACTATCTGTTTTTGCCGCGCAGAAATTAAAGGGCCAACGGATAAATCATCAATAGCTGCGCCAACATTGAGTTTGGAATAAGCCTCTGACATTTGCGCGCAAACTTTATGATAAACACCTTTCTGAACGAGGATCCGACTAGAAGCAGAACATGTTTGACCCGCATTTTGAATTCCAGCATTCACTAAAAAAGGTAATGCCCTATCCAAATCAGCATCCTCAAAAACTAATTGAGGTGACTTACCTCCAAGTTCAAGTGTCACAGGAATAACGTTTTTGGCTGCTGCTGCTTGAATCATCTGGCCCGTTCTAACCGAGCCCGTAAAAGAAATATGTTTGATGTCTGGGTGAGAAGAAAGCGCAGCCCCTGCCTCCGCGCCTAACCCTGTCACTACATTTAATGCACCGGCTGGCAGCCCTGCTTCTTGTGCAATAGCAGCAAAAGCCAAGGCTGTAAGGCAAGCCTCCTCCGCAGGCTTTAAAATACATGCGTTTCCCATGGCCAAAGCTGCCCCCACGGATCGGCCAACAATTTGCATTGGATAATTCCATGGAACAATATGGCCCGTCACACCGTGTGGTTCCCGCAATGTATAAACCGTGTATCCATCCAAATAAGGAATTGTTTCGCCTGTGATTTTATCTGCTGCGCCGCCATAAAACTCCATGTATCGTGCTAACGCCACTGCATCTGAGCGCGCCTGGGACAAAGGTTTTCCAACATCCATTGCCTCAATTTTCGCAAGATCTTCTGTATGTCTGAGAACTGCAACACCCACTTTCGTAAGAATACGCCCCCTCTCAAGTGCAGTCATTGCGCCCCAGTCTCCATCTAAAGACATTTGTGCGGCCTTAACCGCAGCATCAATATCAGCGGCACGCCCCCGTGCGATACTAAAAATAACCCTATTTGTAGATGGGTCGATCACATCAATTTCAGCATCAGCCGCGACCCACTTCCCACCAAGTAAGTTATGGGCCCTTGGAATATTAAATGACTTCAACATGTTATGCAATCTCCGGAAGTTTAGGCGCAGCGGCAATTAACCTTTGCGTGTAAGAATGTTGAGGATTAGAAAATACTTGGTCAGTGTCACCTTGCTCGACAATCTTACCGGACTGCATAACGATCACTCGATCAGTAATCGTGCGTACAACTGAAAGATCATGACTTATAAAAAGATAAGCCAATTGTCGTTTTTGGCATAAACCGGCAATCAAATCTAAAACTTGAGCGCGTATGGAAACATCAAGTGCAGATACAGCTTCGTCAAAAACGATCAGTTCAGGCTCGATAATCAAAGCGCGAGCAATTGCTATACGTTGACGTTGACCGCCCGAGAACTCGTGAATGAATTTGGTTGAATCCTCTGGCCTCATTCCTACATCTTCCAACGCCTTAGCGACGGCTCGTTCTCTATCTTTCCCCATAATTTGATTGTTCAAAACATGAAGCGGTTCGGCAATCAATCTATCTACACGGTGTCGAGGGTTGAACGAGCCGTAGGGGTCTTGAAACACCACCTGCATCTTACGGCGAACTGGCAAATTAACAGATTTTTTTGTGAAGACCGGCTGCCCATCAAGCAGTATCTGGCCGCCCTGAACTTCTTCAAGACCCAATATAGCGCGGGTCAAAGTTGATTTTCCACAACCACTTTCACCTACCAATCCAACCCGTTCTCCATGAGATATAGTGAAACTAACTCCATTCAAAGCCTGAAAAGTTGAGCGTAATCCAAAGACTTTAACCCTCGGTAAATTATATTTGCGTGTCACAGATTCAACAGACAAAAGAGGTGGTGATGGTATGTACTCTGGCAAGATAACCTGATGTTTCGAAGCATTAAATAAAGATTTTGTGTACGGGTGGCGCATATTATGTAGAAGATCATAAGTTGCTGCCGCCTCAACGATATGCCCACTCTGCATTACCACAATCTTATCAGCTATTTCGGCGACAACGGCCAAATCATGTG
>CAJJBP010000012.1 GCA_905182425.1 uncultured Planktomarina sp.
CAAATTCTTTAGCTTCTTGCGAAGACCGTGTATCGTTCCACAATATACATGGCCGCAAAACTTGATCTTCACGGTCCAGCAAAGTTGCGCCATGCATCTGTCCAGAAAGTCCAATCGCAAGTACGTGGCTTAGATCAAGTTGCTTAGCAAGTGATTGCATTACGGTATCAGCGGCATCGAGCCAATCTTGGGGGCATTGCTCCGACCACCCGTCCTGTGGCCTATTAACATTCAAAGGAGCTGTTGTTTCAGCGAGGAGTTTTTGCGTTTCGTCAATAACAATGCCCTTCAGACCAGAAGTCCCAAGATCAAGGCCAATAAACAAAATTTAAGCAGCCACTTTTGGGTTTTTGCCCAAGATGATCATTGAAAGAATATCGTCCTCAGTCACATCTGAAACTCTTTCTGTTCCTACAAGCACCCCATTTTTCATAACACTCGCTCGGTCGCAAAGCTTCATGACATTATGGATATCATGCTCGATTAGAAAAATCCCAAGCCCTTGATTCTTTAGTTCTTGGATTAATTCCGCAACCATTTCTGTTTCCTGCGGCCCAAGCGCTGCGGTCGGCTCATCCATAATTAGAATCTTGGCGTCAAAATAGACTGCTCTCGCAATAGCTACTGACTGTCTCTGCCCACCTGAAAGTGCTGAAACGGGTACATCAAATTTTTGAAAATTGGGGTTTAAACGCGCCATAATACTGCGGGTTTCCGCTTCCATTTTGCTTTCATCAAGAAAGCCCGCCTTGCTGATCAGTTCCCGGCCAAGAAAAAGGTTAGACGCAGCATCCAAGTTATCTGCTAAAGCAAGCGTCTGATAAATAGTTTCAATATTCTGATCTCGAGCATCTCTTGGATTATTAATGACCACATTATTACCATTAATGAATACTTTTCCAGATTCCGCTTTGTATGCTCCAGACAGACATTTAATTAAAGTTGACTTGCCAGCACCATTATGCCCGAGAAGCCCCACAACCTCTCCAGGGTAAAGATCGACGCTTACCCGATCCACAGCTTTGATACCTCCAAATGAGATTGAAATATCTTTTAACTCTACCAAAGGGGTCCCGGTATTAGCCATATTATTGTCCTCACTTAACGCGTTTATTGTAAAGAATATCGAGATATACAGCCATGACCAATACCATCCCAACAACAATACGCTGAATAGCACTGTCAAATCCGATCAAAACCATACCTGATTGCAGGCTTTGCATCACTAGGGCTCCAAGAATAGCTCCGTAAATTTTACCGACACCACCGGACAAGGATGTGCCACCAATTACTGCGGCGGCAATAACGTATAGTTCATCCAAGGTGCCCAAAGCATTCGTAGCGGAATTCAAGCGAGCGGAAGCGATAACAGACGCTATAGCCGTAAGCGTACCCATCAGCGCGAAGACCTTCATCGTAACCCACTTGGTGTCAATGCCAGCTAATGAAGCCGCTTCCGGGTTGCCCCCAATAGCAAAGACATAACGTCCAAAACGCGTGCGGGTCATCAAAATAGTCATCGCAATGCCAACTGCAACAAGAATTAAAACCGGTATTGCGAATCCGTGGCTGATAAACGTACCTTCAAGGTCTTGCCCAATCTTTGCACCGTACTGGCGAACAATACCCTTCGGCCAAGGGTAAGAATTAACTAAAAGTACTGACCCAGTTATCGTTGCACAACCAACAACACCCAGCATCAAGTCAGCCCATTTTGGGCGGAGATGGAAGTTATGTTTAATTCGTGACTGCCGTCCAGAATAGATTATCCAGGCCACCCCAATGCAAGCTACTCCCCCAATAACCCAACTGAGAGATGCGCCAACTGCGCCATAGGGCCCACCACCGAGCAATGCGAAAGTGCTATCCACTGGAGAAATTGTACGCCCACCCGCAGACAAAAACGCCATGCCTCGCCATACCATCAGGCCGCCTAACGTGACGATAAAAGCAGGTATCTCACGATATGCAATCAACCACCCATGGAGAGCCCCAATTAGTGTGCCAAAAATCAATCCCGCGGCTACCGCAACGATCCAAATTGCCCAGTGTCCAATACCGAATATTTGAGGCAGAATCTCAACCTGTAAAAGACCCATTGCCATAGCAATAACGCCGATCATCGAACCTACTGATAAATCAATATTACGAGTAACGATAACCAAAACCATTCCGGTCGCCATAATACCAATTGATGACGTTTGTACTGAAAGATTCCACAAGTTTCGCGGCGTCAAGAATGCACCGAAGTTATTAAAAATAACTCCATAAAAATGAAACCCAAACCAAATCAGCGCTAGGGCTCCAAGCATGCCAAGGAGGCGTGTATCAATTTCAGTAGCTTTTAAAAATTTTGAGATAGCATTTTTGCTACTTTCAGTCGCGGCATTAGATGAAGGCGTCTCGCTCATTTTGATAAATCCAGCACGGTTATAGGAAATTTTTGAATAAAACTTTTAACATAAGGTGTTTGACGCTTGATAGTTTCAAGAGTGCATTATTACCCAAAAAAAAGGCGCTGGCCTACAGGAGACCAACGCCTAGCGTGTTTTTTAATTTAGCAGCCGTCTACGCCGGCAAT
This sequence comes from uncultured Planktomarina sp., assembly GCA_905182425.1. Lineage (GTDB taxonomy): Bacteria > Pseudomonadota > Alphaproteobacteria > Rhodobacterales > Rhodobacteraceae > Planktomarina. The sequence goes on from CAJJBP010000012.1 coordinate 2,582, forward strand.
TGCGCCTTCGCAAGCTTGAGCTTTGGTAATGTGACCACCGTCGATTGCAACACTAAGATTATCACGTGTTAATGGTGTTGGTTCCATTAGAATAGCATTAATTGCAATTCCTTTTTCGCCTCCATCAAACATTGAAGCACCCTCAATGTCAGACATAGCTGTACCACTCGCTAAAGCTGACGCAATTTCGCCTGCCGCTTTACCAAGATTACGAGCATCTTTCCAAACTGAAACTGTCTGAGAACCACGAGCAACGCGGTTAATCGCAGCTAAGTCGCCATCTTGACCACCAACTGGGATTACGAGGCCCTGTGCTGAAAGTGCCGCAACTACGCCACCCGCCATGCCGTCGTTTTCTGATAATACAGCGTCAACGTTATTGTCGTTTGCTGTAAGTATCTGCTCCATGTTTTTCTGGGCATTTTCAGGCTTCCAGCCATCAGAGAATGATTCACCAACAATTTTAATTGTTCCAGCGGCAACATCATCACCGATGACTTCCATCATACCTTGAAGCAAGAACATTGCGTTCGGATCGCCGGGATCGCCTTTGATGATAGCATAGTTACCTGTTGGCTGCACAGCCTTCACAGACTTAGCGATGATGCGGCCAACGCCGACGTTATCAAAAGTTAAATAGAAGGTACGTGCATCTTCAATTAGGCGGTCATAGCCAACAACTGGAATACCTTCATTTGCAGCAGCTTCAATTGCTGGAAAAATTGCGTCTTTGTCCCAAGCATTAATGATCAGTGCGTCAACACCCTGAGTTATTAATGCCTCAATATCAGTGAGCTGCTTAGCTGATGAAGACTCTGCATCTGCAGAAACGTAGGTATTTCCTGCAGCCTCAATAGCCGCGACCATTGCTGCTTCATCAATTTTCCAACGCTCTTCTTGGAAACTAGCCCAAGAAACACCAATTGACATACCTTCTGCAAATACTGAAGAGCCGGCAAAGCCCGCAACCGCTACAGCTGCCGCCAAAACTAATTTATTCATTTCATTCCTCCCAAGGATTTTAAAGCTCATGCGAGCTGTCGCTATTTAAAGCCACCAACTCATACTGGTGTATTTAATTCACTTGTCAAACTATATTTTAAATGTCTCTATATTAAAAGTTACATAAATTGGTAAGGGTGGGATTTAAAGCTGAAATATATGGAAAAATTCAACTATTTCCTGAAAAATAAGGCTATATAATTCAAAGGGTGAACTAATGTTAAAGGAAGTATTCAACAATAGAATCAATCCAATCACTACATTTGATTCTGGAGGATACGGCCCAGTATTACGCCCTGCCGAACGCGAGTTATCCTCTTTAAGGCAGCAAATTTTTGAACTAATCAGAGCAAGTGGCCGAATCCCACGTTCGTCAATTGCCCGAACACTTGATGTTAGTCCTGGATCAATTACTGCATTAACAGCCGACTTGATCGCCGATGGGTATATAAAAGAAGTTGAAGGTGTAACCCGCGAAACGAGCCGCGGACGACCGCCTGTTGCACTCGAGCTAGTGTCGAACGCTCTTCACGTCGTGGGCGTAAAGTTATCTGACGAAAATCACACTGCGGTTTTAACTAACTTTAGCGGCAAAGTACTTGCGAGTACGGATTTGAAAGCCAAAGCTGAACGAAAGACAAAAAACCAACTGTTATCCGATACAGAATTACTGATTAAGCAACTATGTGATATCAGCAAAGTCTCACAAAATTCTATTTCAGCCATAGGAATAGGTATCTCCGGAAAGGTAGATCATGAAACTGGTGTTGTTGTATGGTCTCCACTTTTAATCGATACTGAGATCCCATTGGGTAGTTTCTTCGCTTCCCATTTTGGGATACCAGTTTGTTTTGATAATGATGCCAACGTGCTAACTCTTGCCGAGCTTTGGTTCGGTGCAGGCCGCGCACTGAATAACTTCGCCGTCATAACAGTAGAAAATGGCGTTGGAATGGGGTTTGTTAGTAATAACCAACTCTTCCGTGGTGACCATGGAATGGGCTTAGAGCTTGGTCATACCAAAGTCCAAATAGATGGCGCTTTATGCAGGTGCGGCCAGCGCGGTTGCCTTGAAGCATATCTGGCCGACTATGCCTTAGCTCGTGAAGCATCCACAATCCTTGGTATCTCTCCTGACGAGCCTCAAATTTTATCCGATGCTCTAAAAAAACTTTACACAAAAGCGGCTAGTGGTGACTCCGTCACACTCACAATTTTTGATCGTGCTGGACGTTACTTAGCGATCGCACTTTCTAACGTAATTCACCTTTTTGATCCAAAATTGATTATTTTGTCTGGCCAGGCACTTCGTTACGATCATTTATATTCTGAAAAAATGCTTAATGAGATGCGGACATTGGCCCTTCACCACAGCCGTTACGAAACTCAGATTGAGATACAACCCTGGGACCAATTAGTATGGGCCCGAGGAGCAACCGCATTAGCTCACACTTTATTGACGAGAACAGTAATAGCCGAAGGGCGGCAAAAGCTTTGAAAAAAATTCTTTTATCAGCGATAATATTCGCTTCACCAGTCAAGGCCACACCTTTATTTCAAGATCTTTCAAATAATTTACCACACCACACTTATGCTGGTGATTGGAACCATTTTGTTGGTGGGGGCGTTGCCATAATGGACTGCAACGGAGATTCTTTGCCCGATATCTTTGCTTCAGGCGGTGACGAACCGGCAATGCTTTTGTTAAACCAGGGGGACTTTAAGTTTCAAGAATATGACCTTCCCAATATACTGGGATCCACTGGTGCATATCCAATAGACATAAATGGCGATGGTCATATGGATCTTTTTGTTCTTCGCCTTGGCAAAAATATTGTTTTAAAAGGTAGTGAAGATTGCAATTTCACAGATGCCACCAAAGAGTTTGGAATTCCTAACAAAGATCAATGGTCTACCGCGTTTAGCGCCTGGTGGCAGGACGAAAGACTGCCATATATGGCTATCGGGAACTATGTGGATTTGAATGATCCAGACGGCCCATTCTTCGCATGCGATAGCCATCAATTAATCACACCTGAAACTGGAACTTACAGAACGGTCGTATTAGAGCCTGGGTTTTGTTCACTCTCTATGCTTGCAGCCCGCGATGCTAGCGGAACAAAACGGTTGCGAATTTCTAACGACCGGCAATATTATGTGCGAAATGGCCACGAACAGATGTGGGATATTTCAGAAAATCGTTTTTTAAACGACGCTGACGGTTGGAAAAAATTCTCCATTTGGGGCATGGGGATTGCTAGCCGTGACATCACTGGTGATGGGCGCGATGAAGTCGTCTTGACATCAATGGGCGATCAGCTTTTGAGGATTGCCGGCGCAGATGGCACCTACAGCAATGCACCATTCTCCACCGGGACATATGCTCATCGTCCATATTTTGGGGATGATGGGCGACCTTCAACAGGTTGGCATGCTCAATTTGGGGACGTCGACAATGATGGTCATGCAGATCTTTTCATTTCCAAGGGCAACGTGGATCAGATGCCTTCGAATGCAATTCGCGACCCAAACAATTTATTGATGCAACAATCTGACGGCACATTCTTGGAGACTGGCCAAACTGCGGGTGTCGCCAGTTTAGAAAGAGGTAGAGGTGCAGCCCTTGCTGACTTTGATCTTGATGGGCTGCTGGATATTCTTGTTTTAAATAGACGAGCGCCAATGGAAATTTACCGAAACATAACTGAAACACAAGGCCACTGGATTGGCATAACGTTACTGCAAGACGGTGGAAACGTTAACGCAGTCGGTTCTTTGGTCAAGGTTGGAAACGACAGCCAGCAATTGGTAATTGGAGGTGGGCATGCTGGTGGTCAAGCTGTGCCACTTCACTTCGGATTGGGAACTTCAACACAGGTTAATATTGCAGTCGAATGGCCCAATGGTTTAGTCACCCATCACTCAGCTAAAGCTGACCAAATTATTACAATACAGCGTTAGGGATTTGGTACTTTAAGGCCACTAGGCACTGATTTAGGTATACCAAGCCTACCACGTTGTGCAGTCGTGTCTGTCAAAGTTTCAAGAAAGGCAACAAGCGCATTTACATCATTGCGCGATAAACTTACGGCCTCCATTTTTATAGATTTTTGTATTGCAGAAATCTCTAACGGATCATCCATAATGGCCCAATCTAAAGTGTCAAAATCAGTCAAAACAGCACTAGAGCGATTGTAGTTTTTGATGGCTGAAAGAGGGTCTAAGTGCCCACTAACAAAATCAAATAAATTGCTGTATGCACCCGCGTGTCCCCATGGCCCTGTAAGTACCACATTGCGTAATGATGGAGTACGAAAAGCATATTTATCAGTATCAACGCCCGTAATGCGGAAACGACCTTCATCTCGTGAATTGTTTTGAAACCGTGCCGCCTTACCGGGGCCAAGCTGTGGCTGGCCCATAGCATGAAACTCCTGATCCGTGAAAAGGGCGCCACTGTGGCATCGAACACATTTGGCTTCACCATAAAATAGTTCCATTCCGTTTTCTGGTAAACCTGAAAACGTAGTTTTTCCCCTTAAAAATTCATCGAATGGAGCAGTATCTGATCGCCACTCAAATTCCATAAATGCAGCAATAGCATTTGAAATATCCGTAAATTTTATGTCATTGGGATCATTTATATGTTTATAAATACGATAAAAATGATTTGAATATTCGTCTATGGAAGCCACTCGCTTAGCAATCAGAGCCCAAGCACCATTCTCACCCGTCAGTACTCCACGGCGGACCGCTTCAGAAATTTCATTCTCTGAATAATGTCCCGCCATTTCATCCGCTGACAGTACAGGAAACATAGTTTGAGCAGAAATTATCGATGCAAAGCCACTCACCATTTCATCTTCTAAAGGCGTCCTCAAACCCGAGGGTCGAGACGTATCAACCTCAATGCGCCCATCATGAAAAAGCGTTTTTATTTGTTTGGCCCCAAGATTAAACAGGGGTTGCGCATTACGCGGGACCCTCTGTTCTGGTAAATTATTTTGATCAACAACACGCTTAACACCCAAGCCTTTACCACCATCACCAAGAGAAAGAGAAAGGCCATCTCCAGTTCCCAATTTTGGATGATGGCAGGTTGCGCATGCAACCTCTTTGTTACCCGATAGAATTGGATCATAAAACAGCAACTGGCCAAGCGCTGCTTCATCTACGTTAACGGGTCGAAAATCGTCCTCAGTTAATGCCGATGGCAGTTTTATTGATATCTCTGATGCAAAAGCATTCAAACCTACCGCAACAAAAATAATAGTTAAAACTTTTAGCATAAAACTTCCTAGAACTTCACTGAAGTTGGAATAACACTTCAAAAATGAAAAGACTAATGTGAAAAATAATTTTCCTTAGTAACTACAGAACAAATAAATTCAATGCATTTGAAGCATATTCTTGCCTCCACTGCCGTGGTAACAAAACAACGCTTGGACCTTGAATATAAATAAGTCATTAAGCAGTCATGACAGATACAACAGTAATTATTATTCCTGCCCGCTATGCCTCAACCCGCTACGAGGGCAAGCCACTCGCTGCTCTAAGCGGCGCGACTGGGGTATCAAAATCCCTAATCCAACGCAGCTGGGATACTGCATGTCAGGTGCCAAACATAGATAATATTTACGTCGCGACGGACGACCAGCGCATCGCACAAGAAGTTGAGCGCTTTGGTGGGCAGGTATTGATGACCTCCTCCTCCTGCAGAAATGGAACTGAGCGAGTCGCTGAGGCTTTGTTATCCCTCTCAACTACCCCAGATATTGTTATAAACCTACAAGGAGACGCTCCCCTTACGCCACATTGGTTCATTTCAGACATGATCGATGAGATGCGGCGCGACCAAAGCGTGCAAATGGCAACACCCGTGCTACGCTGTGACGGCAATACTTTAAATCTATTTCTTGAGGATCGCAAAATCGGGCGTGTGGGCGGCACAACTTCCGTTTTCGACAATAATAATGATGCGCTTTACTTTTCGAAGGAAGTCATTCCTTACCGCAATGAGATTTATCAAGGCGGTGATGAAACACCCGTATTTCATCACGTAGGCGCCTATTCCTATCGCCCCAAGACACTCGCTCAATACACAGAGTGGCCAGAAGGGCGACTGGAAAAGCTTGAAGGTCTCGAGCAGCTCCGCTTTTTGGAGCAAGGCGTCAAAGTCAGATGCGTTGAGGTTGCGGGCAAAGGCCGAGTGTTTTGGGAACTCAACAATCCAGTAGATATTGAACGTATTGAAATTGTCTTAAGGGAAAATGGCTGGCCTTAAGCGACCCCAAGTTCAAGCAACTGCAACATTGTGACCAGACCAATAGGCTTTTCATTTTCAACCACAAATGCAGCGGATACCTTGCGGTCCTGCAGAACATGTAGCGCGTGAGCACTAAGCTGATTTGTCTCAAAAGTGATAGAAACAGCAGACATTATCTCTGTTGCGGTAGCAGACCACATCACTGATTTCATTGAACCATTTGCATTTTTCTCAAGATAACGCCGAACATCACCATCCGTAATGACACCAGTCAAATTTCCACTCTCATCCTGCAATCCAACAATTCCAAAACCCCTATTTGATATTTCAGCTATGACATCAAAAATTGGTACTGTTTGTTGCAAAAGAGGTAATTGTTTACTTTCGTGCATAATATCAGAAATTGGCTGCAAAACTGCGCCAAGCTTTCCACCAGGGTGAAAATCACGAAAGCTCTCTTCTGAAAAACCACGCATACGCAGCAAAGTAATTGCCAGCGCATCACCCATGGCGACCTGCAGTAAAGTGGAAGTCGTTGGTGCAAGGTTATGGGGGCAGGCCTCTTTCGCTTGCGGTAAGACCAACGAATATTGCGCTTTTCGAGCCAAAGTACTTTCTGCCCCACCAGTAATCGCAATCATAGGTACGTCAAATCGAAGCCCATAGGAAATAATATCAGACAATTCACGGGTCTCGCCAGACCAAGACAACAATAGCAAAACATCACTACTTTGTATCATTCCAAGGTCACCATGACTGGCCTCAGCGGCGTGCATGAAATAGGCTGGAGTGCCCGTAGAAGCAAATGTTGCTGCAAGTTTGCGGGCCATATGCCCACTTTTACCAACGCCAGTGAGGATCAAGCGACCCTTCATTTCAAAAATTAGTCCGCATGCTTGGGACACAATTTTTTGCATTTCTGGACTGACAAGCGCTGTCTCCATTTGCCCAAAGCCCGATGTGAAACATCGAATGACGTTTAGGACCGTGGCGGCAGGTTCTACTGCGAATTTTTGGGGCATACACAAACCTACCTTTACTAGACTTAACCGATAATTTATAGGAAAAGACTAGAACTGCCAAGTTCAAAGGTACGGCGCGCAAAAAGTTCCTTTGAGTTAAATATATTATAAAAATCAATTTTTTAGAGGTATAATCAAATGGCTAATGTCAAAGTCTCAAACCTCTCACTTGGCAATACCCAGCCCATGACCATTATTGGCGGAATGAACGTTATAGAAAGTAGAGATCTTGCGATGCGTGTCGCTGAGACTTTTGTACGTGCAACTCGCGAGCTAAGTATTCCTTATATCTTTAAAGCTTCCTTTGATAAAGCTAACCGTTCATCGATACATTCTTTCAGAGGGCCCGGCCTTGATGAGGGTCTGAAAATTCTCCAAGAAATTAAAACTACGTTTGATTTACCTGTTCTCACTGATGTGCATGAAATTTCCCAAGCGGCGCCAGTCTCAGAAGTCTGCGACATACTTCAAGTCCCAGCATTTTTGGCTCGGCAAACTGACCTTATTGCAGCTATCGCCGCAACAAATGCAGTAATAAATGTTAAAAAACCTCAATTTTTGAGCCCGCAGCAGATTCAAAACCTGGTTGAAAAAATTAACGAATGTGGAAACGAAAATATTTTACTCTGTGAACGCGGCACGTGCTTTGGCTATGATAATTTAGTTGTAGATATGCTCGGAATTCGAACAATGAAATCCTGTAGCAATGACGCGCCTATTATTTTCGATGTGACCCACTCTCTTCAAATGCGCGACCCCTCTTCAAAAGTTTCAGGCGGACGCCGCGGTCAACTGGCCGAGCTTGGACGTGCAGGGCTGGCCATTGGAATTGCAGGACTGTTTTTAGAAGCGCATCCAAACCCCAACGAAGCAAAATGCGATGGGCCCAGTGCTTTACCTTTGGACTTGGTTGAGCCGTTTCTTGCACAGATGAAAAGTGTGGATGATATGATTAAATCATTGCCCAAACTTGAAATTAGCTAAGAAGTATTACTCAAAATTCTGTACAAGAAGCAAGATGCGTGTAGCTCTAAAATAAAGTTATCTGATTTTTAAAGGTGCTCGCAATGACATATATTGTTTTCTTAAAGTTCTTCCATTTTATCGCTATATTTTTGGCAGGAGGCTTGGGCGTTGCAAACGGTATGCTGACCTCAGCACATCAAAAAGCGGGCACGCCACCAACCGAAATTGTTAAAAATACAATGTTAAGGTTGGCCCGTCTGGGTCTTGTTGCTATTTTAATCCTTTGGATCACAGGCATTGCACTGACAGCGAAGCTTTACGGTGGCTTTAATGTTGGGTGGGCATTCAACATTAAACTTTTTGGTGCAACAATTTTGTTGGCCGCAATTGTTTTCATCAACTGCTATCTGCCTGCTGTGGCAAAGAAAAATTCACCACCAAATCCGAAGATAATAAAAGCAATACCAATGATCACACGCTCGTCGCTGGTCTTAGTGCTACTCGGAATAGCTATCACAACGTCTCATGGAATGTCTTGAACACACAAGTTTATGCATTAAGTAAATCACTAAATGTGGACAACGAGCTGGGCTACTGTCTTTCAAATAACGTAAACCAAGCCCGCGTTTTCCAAAAATATTGTAACGTAACATTCGTTATTTGTTGCTCTCTGCGAGCAGCCGAATTACGAATAAACTAAACCTAAAGTTAAAAAAGCTGAGGAGCATATTTATGGATGGTAATAGCATATCGAGTGGAGGCAAATGTCCCATCATGCACGGAACTGCAACAAATGCAGCATCGCGCGGTCGCTCTAATACAGATTGGTGGCCAAACCAGCTAAACTTAAAGATTTTGGCCCAACATTCTAATTTGTCAGATCCAATGGACTCAGATTTTGATTATGCTGCTGAGTTTTCAAAATTAGACTTAGAAACAGTCAAAGCTGACCTCACCGCGTTGATGACAGACAGTCAAGACTGGTGGCCTGCAGATTATGGCCATTATGGTCCATTCTTTATTCGTATGGCCTGGCACAGTGCAGGCACATATCGTACAGCAGACGGCCGCGGGGGCGGTGGATCTGGCCAACAACGCTTTGCACCTCTAAATAGCTGGCCAGACAACGGCAACTTGGACAAAGCACGTCGCCTTTTGTGGCCGATCAAACAAAAGTACGGCAAAGCCTTGTCTTGGGCAGACCTTATGATTTTAACAGGCAACGTTGCGTTAGAATCTATGGGCTTTAAAACTTTTGGATTTGGCGGTGGCCGCGTCGATGTTTGGGAGCCAGAAGAAGATATCTACTGGGGCACCGAAGATACTTGGCTCGATGACAATCGCTACAGCAATGAGCGTGATCTTGAAAATCCGTTAGCTGCAGTACAAATGGGTTTGATTTACGTCAACCCAGAAGGTCCTAACGGCAACCCAGACCCCATCGGTTCTGGGTTTGATATCCGAGACACCTTTGGTCGGATGGCAATGAATGACGAGGAGACGGTAGCGCTTGTTGCAGGCGGGCATACTTTTGGGAAAGCTCACGGTGCCGGCGATCCAACCCTTGTTGGTGCAGAGCCGGAAGGCGCCAGCATCGTTGAACAAGGTTTTGGCTGGAAAAACGATTTTGAAAGCGGTATTGGCGTTCATACAACAACAAGTGGTGTTGAAGGTCCGTGGACCTCTAATCCAATCAAATGGGATAATGGCTATTTTGACGTGCTGTTAGGCTACGACTGGGAACTTACCAAAAGTCCAGCCGGCGCAAACATCTGGCATGCCACAAACCTTTCGGATGCAGATCATGCTCCACAGGTGGATGGATCGGGAGCAAAAGTGCCGTTAATGATGACAACTGCAGATATGGCGCTGCGCATGGACCCTGAATATGAGAAAATCTCACGCCACTTCCGTGCAAACCCGGATGCGTTTGCCGACGCATTTGCACGCGCTTGGTTCAAACTAACACACCGTGATATGGGTCCTAGAAACCTATATATGGGTTCAGAAGTTCCTGCAGAGGATTTAATCTGGCAAGATCCAATTCCCACAGGCAACACAAACCTGAGTTCATCAGATATCTTGGATCTAAAAGCTCAAATCATGAGTACAGATCTTTCAGTATCTGAATTGGTTTCAACGGCATGGGCCTCCGCTTCAACATTCCGTGGATCAGACAAGCGTGGCGGGGCCAATGGCGCTCGCATTCGTCTAGCCCCTCAAAAAGATTGGGAAGTGAACAACCCAGCACAGCTGAAAAAAGTTCTTGGCGTGCTGGACGGCATTCAAGCTTCCTTTGGAAAGGAAGTCTCTATTGCAGACCTTATCGTACTTGGTGGTGCAGCAGCCATTGAAACGGCTGCGAAGGCTGGTGGACACGATGTGACTGTTCCCTTCACCCCGGGTCGTGGTGATGCAAGCCAAGAGCAAACAGATGCCGAGTCCTTTGATGTGCTGGAACCCAGAGCAGACGGGTTCCGCAACTACCAACAAAACACCTTTACAATTTCCGCAGAAGAGCTGTTGGTAGATCGCGCTCAATTACTGACACTGACCGCACCAGAAATGACTGTTTTAATTGGTGGACTTCGGGTTCTTGGAGCGAATACAGGCGGCTCAACTCAAGGCGTTTTCACAGATCGCCCAGGCAGTCTGAGCAATGATTTTTTCATAAACCTATTAGACATGGGCACCACTTGGTCCGACATTTCTGAGGATGAGACCAGATTCGAGGGACGTGACCGAACGACAGGGGCTGTGAAGTGGACAGCCAGCCGAGTTGATTTAGCGTTTGGATCAAATTCACAATTGCGAGCTTTGGCGGAGGCTTTCGCAACATCAGATGCAGAGGCCACTTTTGTCCGTCGCTTCGTAGCAGCCTGGGCTAAAGTTATGGATACAGATCGGTTCGATATAGCCTAAAAATTAACCAAAATAAGAAGTTTTTCCCGAAGTAGCCCATTCTTAGGAGTGGGCTATTTTCGTTTTTATAAGTTTATAGACTGCTTATTAGTTCTAACTACGGTCGCTTAAGAGGGATCAATTATCCTAAGTAGTTGTCCATAATTTTAACATCAGTGATTAAACATGTTGTATTTAGCAGAAAATTCTTTGATAAATATCCATAATATAAAAACTATTTTTAGTATATTTGGGAGAGTATCATGAAAATCAACACACTCGCGGTTGTATGCCTATCATCTAGTGCATCTATTGCTACGGCAGGAGGCTTTGACGCACAGACGTTAAGCACTTCGTTCATGTATGAGGAAGGAAGTTCTGCGAGTATATCCTATGCTACTTTGGATGCCAATGTTGCCAGAGAATATACTGGACCAGTTGGCGCCGGAATTCCTGGCACTATTAAAACGTTGAAAGACACAACATTTATGAGTGCTGGATTTAAAACTAATTTTAACGATTTCGATATTGGTATTAGTAATTATACGTCAGGTGTAATTCTACTTAACACAGGTGCAGCCCCCGTTCCGAGTGCCGACGCAAAAATTTCTACGACCACGATTTTAGCAAAATATAACGTCGGCGAAAACCTTGCAATTTTAGGTGGAGCAAACATGAACAATTTAAGGGCGTCGGGCATTGTTAGCGTGGCCGGGGCATATGACATGGCGGCGAGCTCAGCCACAGGCATTGTTGCCGGAGTAGCATATTTAATTCCAGAAATCGCGCTTCGCGCCGAATTACTATATCAAGCAAAAAGTTCTTTTGGTACGGCCACAGATTTCACCGGAGCGGGGCCCCTGGCTGGTGTAAATTTAAGCAATTCAGAAACCGCAATTAGCCGACCCGAAACACTGACTTTGAATTTCCAAACCGGGATCGCAGAAGGTACACTCCTATTTGGGTCAGTTTATCAAGCAAAGTGGGCTGGCGCTCCAATAACTATTGATCTTGGCAACGATGCGTTTAACGCTGCTGACATCGATGAATCTTTTGATACAACAACTAAATATACGATAGGTGTTGGCCGCAAACTCACAGATAGCCTTTCGGTTTTGGCATCTTATTCAACCGAGGCAGGAAGCTCAGACCCCATTACAAGTCTGTTCACAATGACAAATGGCTCAACAGCAATTAGTGTTGGTGCGAAGTATGCGGTATCGGACACAGCAGCTATTACCGTCGGTGTACAACAGACCACCTACGGTAATGTTGATGTCGACTGGAGCACAACAGGACCAGGCGTCGATGCTGCGTATCGAGGCAGTACAGCAACTACCGGGGTCATTAGCTTAGCGTATAGCTTTTAGAACTATCACAGCGGGGAGCTTAAAAACTCTCCGCTTTTTTTGTCATCAAGCCAGTTAAGCAGTTCCTTAAACCCGAGCCAATATTTGTTGGGCGCCTTGATTTTTTATCGACATTGACGTGCACAAAGTGCCCCTCGGCTGCTGCATGCAGATTGTCTCCTTTGAACAGGCCAATATGATACGTAACCGAAGACGTACCGAGTTTGCTAACCTTTATGCCAGCATGGATAATATCCGGAAACGCAAGCTCACTGAAATAGCGACACCCCGTCTCAACAACCAAAAACATGTTTGAGCCATGTCTGAAATCCAAGACATTTTTTTCAATCAGGTAACCATTCACAGCCGTATCAAATAATTGATAATGAACAGTATTATTCATATGGCCATAAACATCATTATCAAACCAACGCGTTGGTATGTTCGAAAATACAACGTAGTCTTCGCGAGCGCTTGGGGATAGCTTTACCATGCCGCCTCATAAATTTGGAGCGCTGCTGCCTCGTTCACTTTTCGTGGATTATTTACCAGCAGGCGTGTTTGCTTCATTGCGTCACGCGCCAACATTGGCAATGCATCGTGCTCTATTCCAACCTCGCGCAGCGTTTGAGGTAAACCACAATCCCTACTGAGCTTGGCCATCGCTTCCACGAATTTGATTGCGGCGTCTGCATCACTCTCTGCAGAAATATTTGGAAAAGCATGTCGCAAGAGTTGTGCATAAGCTCGAGAAGCTACTTTAATATTAAACCTTAAAACATGTGGCAGAACTAACGAGTTAGAGAGGCCATGCGGTACTTTGTAGTGACCACCTATCGGATAGGCTAACGCATGCACCGCAGCTACTGGAGAATTTGCAAAGGCTTGTCCCGCAAGCATCGAGCCCAAAAGCATATCACTTCGAGCATCAATATCATCTGGTACATGAACAGCCTGCCTCAGGACACCGCTCATTAATCGCAGAGCCTCAATAGCCAAAGTCCGGCTGATTGGATTATTATTGGCGTTTGTGCTTGAGTAGGCTTCAATCGCATGCACCATCGCGTCGATTCCAGTGGCAGCCGTCACGTGTGGCGGTAATCCCCGCGTCAGCTCGGGATCCAAGATGGCTATATCAGGCAAAAGTAAAGGGCTTACGACACCCATTTTTTCCGAGGTGCCCGTGGTCACAATGGAAATAGGTGTCACTTCAGACCCAGTTCCAGACGTTGTAGGAACAAGTACTAGAGGAAGGCGTGGGCCAATAGCATTGCCAACGCCGTAAGCATCGGCAAGTGGTTGGCCGGATGCCGCAAGAAGAGCCGCAAGCTTGGCCACATCCAAAGATGAGCCACCCCCAAAGCCTAAAACCCCACTCACACCACGCGCCATATCAGCAGCTAGCAAAATAATGTCTTCAGGCGGGTCGGCCTTGACTGCATCGAAAACATCAACCAAAAGCCCGGCGCTGCGTAGATTTTCCACTGCGGTCTCAACCAGCCCAGTCGCAACCATACCAGGGTCAGTGACAAACAGAATTCTATCTCCAAACAGAGGTTGAATTATACTTGCCAAATCTTTGGCCAAACCAGGCCCCATCCGAATGCTCGGTGTGCTATTAAATGCAAAAGGCTTCAAAACTTAACCTCCAGAGATATCCAATACGACCTTACCGTCTTTGATTTTGGTAGCCGAAGCTAACTCGTTTACAGCCTTACTAAGCGAAACTATCTGCGCTACATCAGTTTTCCACAAGCCAGAAACAAAGCGAGTCTGTATTTTTTGAATTGCACTTGTCAATTCAGATTTGGATGCATTTGAAATCCATTTCGACAACCAAAATCCTTCAATGCGCTTATCCATAAATATGAATTGTCCCATGTGAGTTAGACACGGAGATTGTGTCGAAAGCTTACCATAACTAACCCATCTCGCGCGACTTGGCATATAGGTAAATAACTTTTCACTGAATTGGTCACCAACAGCATCCAGCATAATGCGAGGTTTGAGTAATAAAGTTTCAGAGCTTGCTTTTTCAACAAAGTCTGAGTTTCCTGTCATCAGGATGGACGTTGCCCCATAATCTTTAATTGCATTTGCAGCAGTAGCACCGCGCACAACCGCAATTGCTGGGATACCAGCATCACGTGCCAGTCCTAACATCAGTTTACCTAATTGAGAGTTGGCAGCTGTGATAATCACCGGCCCATCAACCATTTGCATCATAGCAACAGCAGTCAGGGGGTTCACCATTTGGTTTGCTCCATCCGTTCGCGAAATACCATCATGCAGAGGCACGCACGCTGTAGCTTGAGTAACTGCATATTCTGCCCACGCACCAGATCCGTCCGGGGATACAAAAAACGCAACTCGCTGACCAATCAAGGCCTTTGGGCCCTGCTCAACAACGCCACATCCCTCAAAACCAGCAACAGCTCCCAGTCGTCGTACTTGTCCGTACTCACCTTTTATAAAATGAAGGTCAGACGGGTTAACTGCAGCGGTTAAGACCCGGATCAAAACTTGACTGGCGTCAATCACAGGTTTGGGAACATCAGCATACTTCAGCCAATCTGACCCCGCTTTTATAGTCGGTCCCGTACTGACATGCGCGAATCCCTCATGCAACAAGGTCAGAGCTTTCATATTTATATCTTTTCTTGCGTATGTTTACGCAATTCAGCACGCGCCACTTGCCTGCGGTGTACCGCATCTGGACCATCAGCTAAACGTAGGGTCCGCAAGTTCATCCAATAAGCTGCAAGAGGAGTGTCTTGGCTAATACCACCGGCTCCATGCATCTGGACAGCTTCATCTACAACCTTTAAGGCCGTCAAGGGCGCAACAACTTTAATCTTTGAAATCCAAGGTGCGGCTGCTCGAGGATCCCCCTGGTCCATCATCCATGCTGCTTTCAGACACAACAATCGCGCCATCTCAATTTCCATACGCGCATCAGCAATTATATCAAAATTCGCCCCTAACATCGCGATTGGCTTGCCAAAAGCTGTACGGCTCAAACTCCGAGTACACATCATTTCCAGTGCCGCTTCCGCCTGTCCAATAGCGCGCATACAATGATGAATTCGCCCAGGGCCAAGCCGCCCTTGGGCAATTTCAAAACCACGCTCTTCACCTAAAAGCAGGTTTTCAACAGGGACACGTACGTCGGTAAAGCGAATATGAAAGTGCCCATGTGGTGCGTCGTCATGGCCATAGATTTCCATCGGCCGCAATTTTTCTATCCCCGGTGTGGCGGCATCTACCACAATCATCGAGTGGCGTTTATGCTTTGGTGCATCGTCGCCCCCAGTTTTTACCATGACGATATAGACGGCACAGCGCGGGTCCCCTGCGCCACTTGCCCACCATTTCTCACCATTTAAAACATAATCATCACCATCCCGTACACAAGATAGACTAAGGTTTGTAGGATCGGAGGATGCAACATCAGGCTCTGTCATTACATAAGCTGACCTGATTTTTCCTTCAAGCATCGGCACCAACCAGCGCTCTTTCATTTTATCCGTACCATAGCGTTCAAAAACTTCCATGTTTCCGGTATCTGGGGCTGAACAATTGAATACCTCCGCAGCCAAAGGAGATTTTCCAAGTTCCTCCGCCATATATGCATATTCCACGGTACTTAAACCAAAACCTTTTTCACTGCCGGTTAACCAGAAGTTCCACAGACCCTCAGCACGAACTTTTGCTTTTAGACCCTCCATGATTTCGACCTGACGATCAGTAAAGGTCCAGCGATCCCCTTTGGAAATCTCAGCGTGATATTCATGCTCTACTCGCATAATGTCGTCACGCACGATTTGCGCCACCCGATCACGTAAATTTGTGACCCGCTCTGAAAGTCCAAGATTCATTTCCATGTAATATCCTTTGACATCTTCTTTATATTTTGCGCTTTACAGCAGTCCACTTCATGAAACATACTACACAGTATGTTGTCAACGGAAACGAAACTATGTCAGCTCTGGAAAAAACGCTAAGCTCTCAATTACATTTGGTGGGAACGCAGGTCGGTCTGAGCCCGTGGGTTCATATTGACCAAAAGACCATAGATAGATTCGCTATACTCACCAAAGATATGCAGTTCATTCACATCAATCCAAAAAGAGCAGCAGTTGAAACACCATTTGGCGGAACTGTGGCGCATGGCTTTTTAACTTTGTCGTTTGCCAGCCACTTCATCGTTGAAGCTATGGCTCCCCTGCCCTACGCAATCATGAATTTAAATTCAGGTTTTGATACAATACGGTTTTTAAATCCAGTTCTGAGCGGCAGTAACATTAGAGGGCTTTTCACACTTAAAGATGTAACTCAAAGGTCAGAGACCCAACTGAGGTTTGTGTTTCATATGACCATTGAGATTGAAGGCAAAGATCGTCCTGCACTCGTAGCAGATTGGATCAATACAGCTGTCTTCCCTGCGCTTGAATAGGACATTCAGATGGCCAAAACACTTCACTCATTCGACCCCTTAATATTATCGCGTTACCTCGAAAAATACGTTCCAGGCTTTGCCGGTCTTAAAAAGATGACAAAATTCTCAGATGGCCAATCTAATCCAACGTACAAAGTCATTGACAACGCAGACGTTGCATTTGTTCTACGAGCAAAGCCACCTGGAACACTACTGAAATCCGCCCATGCCGTCGATCGTGAATTCAGGGTTATGTCGGCGTTAGCAAAAACGCAGGTTCCAGTTCCAAATATGCTGCACTTATCAGAAAGTGAAAGCCCATTGGGCGCACAGTTTTTCGTCATGGATTTCCTGCCTGGAACTGTCTTTTGGGATCCTGCCTTGCCTGGAAGGTCAAATGGTTTTCGTAGTGAAATATATAGCTCGATGGTCAAAACACTTGCCAAACTTCATGATGTAAATCCATCAAAAGTTAATTTAGATACCTTTGGAAAACCTGGCAATTACTTTGAGCGGCAAGTTAACAGATGGAGTACTCAATACCGCGCCTCTGAAACCCAACTTAATTCAGATATGGATTGGACGATCGACTGGCTAAAGGCGAACCTTGTCGCAGATGATGGGCAGCTCTCAATCGTTCACGGTGACTATAGGCTTGATAATGTTATGTTTGGAAAAGAGACGGTCGAGATGATCGCGGTATTAGACTGGGAACTTTCCACCCTTGGGCATCCTTTTGCTGACCTAGCATTTCAATGTATGGGCCTCAGACTTCCACAAACCGCTCTGACAAAAGGGTTAGGGGACATTGATCGCGCTGCTATTGGAATTCCTAACGAAGCAGATTATGTATCCGAATACTGTGAATTGCGAGGTATTTCACTTCCAGAAAACTGGTCTTTTTATGTGGCGTTTTCCTTCTTTAGGTTAGCCGCAATTTTGCAGGGTGTCTTATACCGAACGCAATCTGGAAATGCCTCAAATCCAGCAGGATTAGATATTATGAAATCTGCTGTGAAAGACCTTGCAGAAGCTGCCAAAACCGCAACGCGCGGGGACTGAAATGGCAACCTCAAACAAACCCAAAAAGTCAATAATTCTGGATGCAGCAGCGCTTGCATTTGCTTCAAACGGGGTTGATCAAACGTCAATTGATGACGTAGCGCGCGCTTTAGGCGCAACCAAAGGTAAAATATACCACCACTTTCGTTCAAAGGGAGAATTGGTCTGCGCAATCAGAAAATACTCAGTAGAACTGACATTGGATCGCGTGCGCCCACTGTTTAAAAGTTCCTCTGAACCATCTTTGAAATTCTACAAAATGGCGTTTGCACATGTTGAGGCAATGATGTCTGAGTTGTCATATCACAGGGTAGTTGTAGAGGAGATGCGGGGCTCAGAAACCGGCTCAACAACAGCTCATGAACGTGAAATTCTCAACGAGATTTCTGTCCTACAGACAGAATATGAGATGATGTTTCGCACCGTTCTTGAGGCTGGAATCGCATCAGGCGTTTTTAGGAAACAAAATATCTCAGTCGCCCTCCGTAGTTTTCTCATGATGCTGCATGCTCCCATTTATTGGTATGAACCTCGCACTGACGAAAATGAAAAAGACATCGCTGATCAACTTGCACTAATGGCACTAAAAGCTGTTTGCGCTTAACTCACTCGACTTATTATGTTTTATTAAACTGACTTCGAACTCTAAGAAATGCTGAAGCATACCACCAAAAGGAAGACCAAATGTTCGATCAAGTTACGCGCACAAATGAACAAAATATTGCTGTTATTGAAATTAATAATCCTCCAGTTAATGCTTTGGGGTATGCAGTACGTAAAGGGATTTTGGACTGTTTAAAGGTGGCAGAAGCAGATGATGCTGTAACCGCAATAGTAATCATCGGTTCTGGTCGTACGTTCCCTGCTGGTGCTGATATCACAGAATTTGGAACTGTGATGAAAGAGCCCCATCTACCAGAAGTCATTGACCACATTGAGAGTTGCTCAAAGCCAGTAGTTGCGGCTTTGCATGGGACCGCTTTGGGAGGTGGTTTTGAAATAGCTTTGGGCAGTCATTACCGTATTGCCGACGCAAATGCCCGGGTAGGTTTGCCTGAAGTACATCTTGGTTTGCTGCCAGGAGCAGGTGGAACACAAAGATTACCGCGCTTGTGTGGTGCCGCTTTCGCGCTCGACGTTATGCTAAAAGGCACACCCATCAGTGCTAAAGCAGCTAAAGATGCCGGCCTCATCGACCGCATCACAAAAGGTGATTTACGTCGAGCTGCGATCACCTTTGCGAATGAAGTACGTACTGTTCGGAAGACTTGTGATGAAACAAGTCAGCTTAAGGATCATGCAGCTTACCGTGCAGATCTAGCCGCAGCACATAAAATGATTACTACGAGAATGAAGGGGCAAATTGCACCATTAAAAATCATCGCGTGTGTAGAAGCAATTCTCGAAAAGCCCTTTCATGAGGGCCGACAGCTTGAGCGGCAATGTTTTATGGACTGCATGGCTTCAGACCAATCCAAAGGCATGATACACGCATTCTTTGCCGAACGCAGCAGCGCCAAAGTCCCAGAGGCCAGCAGGGCTGAGCCTCGCATACTTGAAACATTGGGTGTTGTTGGAGGCGGGACAATGGGTGCTGGCATTACTGTGGCTGCATTGAACGGAGGCTTACCTGTCACAATGATCGAAAGGGATACCGAAAGCATCGCACGCGGCCGTGGCAACGTTGAAAAAGTATATGATCGGCTTGTTGCAAAAGGGCGAATGACTACGAATGAAAAGAATACATTAATGACACTGTACACTGGCTCCACTAATTATAATGACTTATCAAACGTGGATATGGTAATCGAAGCAGTTTTCGAACGTTTGGACGTAAAGCGCGCAGTGTTTGAGAAGCTCGACAAAGTCATCAAGCCTGGCGCCGTACTGGCATCAAACACCAGCTATCTCAACATTGATAGTATATCCTCAGCGACAAAACGGCCAGATCAAGTGATCGGCCTACATTTCTTCAGTCCAGCAAATATTATGAAATTGCTGGAAATAGTCGTTCCAGAGCAAGCGGCTGATGACGTGGTGGCAACTGGTTTTTCTTTGGCAAAACGTTTGAGAAAAGTGCCAGTTAGAGCCGGCAATGCAACAGGCTTTATTGGCAATCGCATTCTTGGGAAATACGGCGTTTGTGCAGCTCACATGATGGAAGATGGTGCTACGCCTTATGAAATTGACAACGCACTTTTGGATTTTGGCTACCCAATGGGAATCCATGCTATGTATGATCTCGCGGGACTGGACATAGGCTGGGACAATCGCAAAGCTGCGGCCCCGACACGTGACCCTGATACACGCTATGTAACAATAGCAGATCGCATCTGTGAAAATGGCTGGTTTGGGCAAAAAACCGGTCGAGGGTTTTATATCTATAAAGACGGCGCTAGGCGCGGATCCCATGACCCAGAGGTATTAAGTATTATTGCAGATATACGTTCGAAAAAGGGGATCACACCAAAATCATTTTCGGCGACTGAAATCATGGAGCGTTATCTAGCTGCAATGGTAAATGAAGGCTGCGAAGTACTACGGGAAGGCGTTGCTTTAAAACCATCAGATATAGATGTAACTTTTGTTTATGGATATGGTTTCCCGCGTTATCGAGGTGGGCCTATGAAGTACGCTGACATGTATGGTGTCCAAAAAATGCTCACTAATATACAAAAATATGAAAAGGAAGATCCAGTTTTTTGGAAACCCTCGCAGCTGTTAGTAGATATGGTGGCTCAAGGAAAAGAATTCGAAGACCTCAACAAAGGGTAGGCAGATGAATTTAAACTTTACAGTTGCAGATCAGGCGTTTCGTAAAGAGGTTAAAAACTTTCTGAATGAAAATTTATCTCAGGACATCGCCACAAAAATGAAGGCTGACTTTGAGCTTTCGAAAGTAGAAATAGAATCCTGGCACGCAGTCCTTCATCAGCAAGGCTGGTTGACGTATTCATGGCCCAAAGAGTACGGCGGTACTGGTTGGAATTCTGTACAACAATTCATTTTTGAGGAAGAATCTGCCATGGCCGGCGCACCACGCATCTTGCCTTTTGGTCTCAAAATGCTTGCGCCCGTGTTGATGGAGTTCGGTTCTAAAGAACAAAAAGATTATTGGCTACCTCGCATGTGTGACGGACACGATTGGTGGTGCCAAGGATATTCTGAGCCAGGTTCCGGCTCTGATCTTGCCAGCTTGAAAACAAGCGCTGTGCGCGATGGCAAGGATTACATTATAAACGGCCAAAAAACTTGGACGACCCTTGGCCAACACGCTAATATGATTTTTTGTTTGGTGCGAACCAATGCTACTGGCAAACCACAAGCAGGAATTTCGTTTATACTCGTAGATCTCGCAACACCTGGTATTGAAATGCGGCCCATCCAAACCTTCGACGGCGGTAAAGAAGTGAATGAGGTGTTCTTTACAGATGTTCGTGTTCCTGCATCAAACCTAGTCGGTGAGGAAAACATGGGGTGGACCTATGCCAAATATTTACTCGCTCATGAACGCAACGGAATCGCCAATGTTGGAATTTCCAACCAAAAGTTAACACGCCTTAAACGCCTTGCGCTCAGTCAAAAGAGAGGGAGTAAACCTCTTGCTGAAGATCCCCTTTTTGCAGCTCGATTGGCCCGGTTGGAAATAGAATTACGTAACCTAGAAACAACAAATCTTCGTGTTCTGGATGGTTTTGCGCATGGCGCAGGTCCTGGACCCGAAAGCTCAATGCTGAAAATAATCGGCTCCGAGTTAGAGCAAGATTTTGATGATTTGACACGCCGTGCACTGGGTCGTCACGCACAAGCACACACGCCTGAGGTGTTTGAAAAAGGTTATAACGGCCCTCAGGTTGCCCCAAAAAATATGGCTAACCAATCAACTGCGTATTTCAACAAACGTAAAGTTTCGATTTATGGCGGATCAAATGAAATTCAAAAAAATATCATCACAAAAATGATATTGGAACTTTAGGATTATGGATTTCCAACCTACCCAAGAGCACCTGATGCTATCAGATATGATCGGCAAGTTTATTGAAAATGACTATAATCTCAAAGATAGAATTTCTGCTGGAAATTCAGAACTTGGGTACAGTGAAAATACTTATAAGACTCTCGCGGAATTAGGGATTGTAGGAGCTTTATTTCCCGAAGGTGTTGGAGGGTTTGGTGGCACAGGCTACGATATTTCAACTGTTTTCGAAGCCTTGGGCAAAGGCCTTGTGAATGAGCCTTTGGTCGATAGTGCCTTGGCAAGCGGGTATATACTAGCCGCCACTGGTCAAGACGCATTGATTGAAAAATTAATAAGTGGGGAGCTCAGGGTCGCACTGGCGTTGATCGAAAATGGTGCTGATTATGATTGGGAATTACCATCTCAAATGGCCCAAAAAATAAATGGGATTTGGACCATAAGTGGCAAAAAAACAATGGTGAAATACGCCTTAGGCACCGACGCAATAATTGTAAGTTCAACCACCTCATCCTCAGAAGGTATCAGCCTATTCTTGATAGAGACGGGCGCTGATGGTCTCAATCTACACAGCTTCCTAACCGTTGACGGTGGATCTGCTTCAGATATTGAATTCAACAATACACCAGCCATCCTATTGGGTGGTGAAGGGCAGTCTTATGATCTTCTTGCGTCAGCAATTGCGCGCAATACCCTAGCCGTTTGCGCTGAAGCGCTCGGTATTATGGATAGTATTAAAAATATGACTATTAACTATCTTAGGACACGCCAACAATTTGGAACCGTGATTGGTAAATTTCAAGCCTTGCAACATCGTACCGCGCAAATGTTGCTTGAAATAGAGCAAGCTAAATCTGCTGTAACTAATGCAGCAAATGCGCTGGAGGCCTCAACAGACGAACGAAATCGCTCGATTGCAGCTGCAAAATATTCAATTGGTAGGATCGGCTGCTTTGTAGCCGAAGAGGCTATTCAAATGCATGGTGGGATTGGTATGACCTGGGAGTATGAGCTGGGACACTTTGCCAAAAGACTCGTAATGATTGATCATGAGTGGGGTGATCAAGACCATCACCTTATGCAGTTTACGACGTTTTAAGTTAATTTTCTTTAAAGGTATAACTAGCCATAAACTAATTCTGCAAAATTTTTTAATTTAAAAGGATTAGGCTTTCCCAAATTAATTTTAGGAAAGCCTTTGTGTCCCACACTCACCTATTTAAAAGCTTAAGACAGACCGGTTAATGTCAGTCAGTTTTTGGATTGCGCATAGCTAAAAATACTCCTGCTATACCTAGAAATACTATATTTTGATATAGAAACGGATTGTCCGTCGTCATTGCGGAACCAGAAGCCAAAATATATAACCCGCCGATGCCAAAAATTCCCCATCCTACCGCATGATGTGTCATGAATGAGGATGTGTTCTCTTTTGTGACATAGCCGCTAGTAGCGTTTATCCAATATGAAATTACCAACAGAGCCATGCCAGTTTGCTGCAACTGAGAGGTTAAAGCTGGAGTTACTAAGTCTTCTGGGAACATCATCATAGACATATAACTACCAGGAGCTAAGAAAAACCACAGGCCGTAAACAAGTCCCGCAATCACAGTAAACATCATCGTTTTTTGTTGGGTAGACATTTCAAATCTCCTTGTACTGGCTAACATGTCAAGACACTGAACACGTAATTAAGCATTCAAACATTATTCTATCAGAATATTATCCAAATGATAAAAATCAACGTTTTATTACTATGAAGATGGATTTAGAATTTAAATATTGCGTACAAACTGATAACGTCTACCTGTATCTGCTGGAGGTAAATGGGGCTAACTATATGATTTAACTGCCCATACAAAAGAAACAAACAACCTTTGGGATAATCCAAATACTATCTCGCCAAAAGCAGCGCTTTCGCTGCGCCGAATGAAACAACTTGCAATGCAAATCAAGACAAGGGCCGGTCAGACCCGACTTGCATAGCCCCGAAAACAATACAATAATCTTTCTAATTGAAGCCACTTAGGAAATGAAAAATGATGACCTGTGTTTTTATTCAGATTCGATGCAAACCCGGAACCACATATAAAGTTGCCAATGCAATAGTATTGCGCGAAATTCACTCTGAGATGTACTCAATCAGTGGCGAATTTGATTTGCTATTAAAGCTATATATTCCAAGTGATGAAGATGTCGGTATGTTCATTAATGATAATCTGCTTGATATCGAATTCATCGAACGCACTGTTACAACCCTTACTTTCAAAGCCTTTTAAAAGAACCCTGGATGAATTTTATTAGTAAACACTTCGCTTCCGATGGCATTATTCTCTCTAACCAGCAAATCCACACAACCTCCCAGGATGGGGTACGTTTAATTACATTGGATTCAAAACGTACCGAAGTCCTCAGTCAAAAGGAGTGACCCGATGCATCGTTCTCAGGTCAATGAGATCCTCGTCTAATCCGAGACTTTCATTCGCAGCCACGGATATATTATGCCACCCTTCGCCTATTGGTCGCCAGAGCGGATGCGAGCCGAAGATGCAATCGACATCCGCGCTCGCGGGTTGGGTTGGGACATCACCGACTATGGTACTGGTCGATTTAACGAGATGGGACTATTTCTGTTCACAGTCCGCAACGGGTCCATCAATGATCTGGTCGCGGGCAAAGGGATGCTCTATGCAGAAAAAATTATGATCTCGCAAAAAGATCAGCTATCGCCGATGCATCGCCACTACCTGAAAGCTGAAGACATCATAAACCGAGGAGGTGGGGACTTAGTGATTAAACTCTTTGCACCAGATCACAATGGTGAGATCGACCGAACGTCTGATGTGTTTGTACCCACCGACGGCCTTACCCGCACTCTGCCTGCTGGCGGCAAGTTGGTGTTAAAACCCGGTGAAAGCGTGACTTTAATGCCAGGAATTTGGCATGCTTTCTGGACTGAGGGTCGTGATTGCCTGATTGGCGAGGTTTCGACCGTGAACAACGACAAAACAGACAACCTCTTTGAAATGCCCATTGGCCGGTTCTCGAAAATCGATGAGGACGAAACACCGATTCACTTACTAGTGTCAGACTACTGACCAGGCACATCAATTGAAAAAGAGAGTAAAAATGCACCTCACCCTTATAAACTAATGCGTACAAAAGATCGAACCGGCCTGGCCATTATCTTAAGTCTCGTTGCACTAGTTTTTTTTGATGCTATGGGACTAATAATAAAATACCTTGCAGACAATTATTCCGCAGCTCAACTAACTTCGTATAGGAATATGTTTGGCCTTATACCGGCAGTTATAGCTTTAGGCTCATCCCAAGCCTGGCGGAATACAGGAAAACGCCTAAGGCTCCGCCAATGGAGGCTGGCTTTTTTGCGAGGTGCAATCGTGACTTTTGCGCAGCTCTCATTTTATATGTCTTTGGGCCTCATGGATTTTGCGTCAGCTTCTACAATTACGTATGCTAGTGCTTTATTTACGACAGCGCTCGCAATACCAATTCTGGGTGAGCGGGTCGGCTGGGTACGTTGGAGCGCTGTTTTGATCGGCTTTGTCGGCGTTATCATGGTTGTACAACCCGGTGGTGCAGGGTTCACAGTTTATGCACTTTTACCTTTGGTGGCAGCAGCCTTTTATGCATTGGTTGGGGTTACCGCTCGCCTCTTCGATGATGACGTTCCCAGTCCATTAATAAACTTATATTCATCTATCACTGGAACTATAGGAGCTACTTTAATAGCGTATTTTTGGGGTGGGTTTGCTCCCATCGTCTCAGTTTTTGACTTAGCATGGATAATTTTAATGGGGACGTTTGGTGGCACGGCCGTCCTCTTTTTGGTGGTCAGTTATCGGATGACTGAACAAAGCAATTTGGCTCCTTTCAGCTATTTTGGCATTCCTCTGGCATTTATATTTGGGTGGCTGTTTTTTGATGAAGCACCATGGGCGACATTATTTCCAGGCGCCATATTAATTGCAGCTGGTGGGTTACTTATTGTTTGGCGGGAGCGTGCAACGTACAAAAAAAATCCTATAGATTTAATTTAGTTTTCCACTTTAAAACCGCCGTGAACTAACTCAGTTGGAGGGTTGCTTAAAAATTAGAAATCAGCAATCTTTTTAAGATTATAAAAAAACAAGAATATTAAACGCAACTTTTAAAGAGGGTTCGTAACGGATGGATGCTACATTTTTAGCTGAACAAGTGGCCACCGGTATGGCTTCTCCCACTGAATTATTGGAAGATGCATTAGCTCGCGTCGCCAAGCTTAATCCAGAGATAAACGCCGTTGTGCTTGTTCAAGAATATACTGCGCGCAAGGCTATAAAAGCTGGTCTTCCTAACGGTCCCTTTAAGGGTGTTCCTTTTTTGATCAAAGATTTAGGTGCAGAAGCCATTGATTTCCCAACACATAGTGGTTCCAATCTTTTACGCGACACAACCTATAGCTTCGATAGTGAGATTTATCGGCGTATACGCAGAACTGGAATGGTGACTTTTGGGCGGACAACGTCCCCAGAAGGTGGAATAGGCCCTGTAACAGAATCTGCTGTCTATGATGGACCTACACGGAATCCGTGGGATACTTCTCGTACCGCAGGAGGATCTTCCGGAGGATCTGGTGCTGCGGTTGCAGCAGGTATCGTGCCGATGGCACACGGATCAGATGGGGGCGGTTCTGTGCGGATACCAGCCTCAAGTTGTGGACTTTTTGGCTTCAAGGCTACGCGCGCACGTTTCCCAGATGGTCCAGCTTCGGGCGAAGGTTGGGGCGGTATGGCCATCGATGGCTTTCTATCTAAGTCTGTTCGCGACAATGCGAGAATGATGGATGCCTGTACAGGACCAGACAAAGGCGCACCCTACGCTTCTCCCCCTATGCAGGTCAGCTTTTCTAAGGCTATCACACGGCCACCTCATCGATTACGGGTTGCAGTCTGTGACACAACCTTTACTGGAGCGCCTATTGATCCCGAATGCAAAAAAGCAGTGGATAAAACTGCACAAATTTTGGAAGATATTGGGCATCATATCACGTTAGATTGTCCAAAGGCCGATCATGATGGAATGATGCGAGCTTGGACAAAGATTGTCGCATGCGGCACGGCATCTTGGATTCAGAAAGCAGCAAATTCAAAAGGACAGGATCTGGCACATGTAAACATTCAAGGCGTTGCCCGTGGTGCCGTCAAATATGCACAATCAATTTCAGGCGCAGACTACTTAAATGCGATTAATACGATTCATGCTTACGGACGCGAAATGGAAAGAGTATTTGATAATTGTGATATCCTACTCTCAGCAACTTTATCAGAACCACCAGCAAAAGTGGGCCGTTTTAACCACGATCGTGAAGACTATGAAAATTATCGTATTGGGCCAGGTGGCGTTTTTGAATATTCACCTTTCTGTGCGACTTTTAATGCTAGTGGGCAACCTGCTGCCACAGTTCCAATGCATTGGACTACAAATGGACTTCCAGTTGGGGTGCACTTTGCATCCGCCTTTGGAGAGGATGCAACGTTAATAGCCCTCTGCGCAGAACTTGAGGAAGTTTCTCCATGGGCGCAAAAATACCAGCAATGTTCACTTAGAGCATGAAAATACAAGCAAAGGTTGCGAGCATACCGATTAAGGCTCTAATTCCTTTTTATCAAACCATCGTCAGTTTAAACATTTGTACTTTTGAATTTATTCATAAGATATGGACCTGAAATTATTGATTTTTGACCATTTGTTCCAATAGGCGTGATTTCAGCATCCCAATTGGGTTGATGAAAAAAAGCCAAACTTTTACGCTCTGCTTGATTAGGCTTTGCAACGACACGGTGCAAAGTTGAAACCCAACGACCAGACGTCCAAAGTTCCATTAAATCTCCTATATTGACAACAAAACAGTCCTTTTCTGCAGGTACATCGATCCAAGCTCCCTTTTGGTAAATTTGCAATCCAGCGGTGCCTGGTTGCGGAAGCAATATTGTAAGCGACCCATAGTCTGTGTGCGCTCCTGCACGCTGTTGACCTTCTTCGGTTACGTCTAGCGTAGCCGGGTAATTTAGAGCTCTCAGAGCAGAAATAGGACTTTCAATAAACGCGTTAAAAAAAGAGGATTCTAATCCTAACGCTTCCGCAAACGCAGTCATCACACGTTTTGCGAGTCTCTCCATTTCCAAATAATATATTCGCCATGCATCTTGGAAGCCATTCACTTCTGGCCAAATAGTGGGTTGATAACAGAAATCATATGCACGCTTGTCGCCAATACCAATCGGAACACTAAACGGGCCACCGTTAAAACTTTCCTTAAGATCAGGTGGAGTTTTTTTACCCTTTGAGGCCGCGAGTGCTTCTTTATTTGGGCCAATCCATCCATAGGGATAGCCGGGGTAAGGCACGGCAACTTCTTGTTTTTTTTCTTTTGGTAACGAAAAGAAGTCAGAGACCCGTCGCCATTGCGCATCAATAATTGCGTTTGAGACCCCATGGTTTTCCAGCAGAAGAAAGCCAGTCTCCCTGCAAATACTATCTAATTCAGCAGCAAGTTCTTTTCGATGTGTGCCTTCTGATTTTTCAAATTTTTGAAGATTGAATTTTGGGAATTCCATTTCAGCCACCATGAAATTTATAATAATTTTAGTCATTCAGACGTTATTATTTATTAACCTAATCGATTTTGAAAAAATGCTGAACATTATTTTCAATATAGATAAACCTATTAGAGACTACATCTCATTATCCAATGTCAGCATTTTAAAAATCAAGTTAATAACAACCTTAAGTTTAGATACTTTACGGTCAACGAGCGTGAAACAAAACTTATAGAATCCTTCACCATGGTCCCCTACTTAACGCAATTTATCTATAGGTTTATTTTTCATTTAGAGCCAATTTAGATTTCGCTAATGCTTTAACCGTTTTGGCTGCAGCTATATTGGCATTAGCTGCAAAATTCTCATGGTTTTTTGAAGCGTTTTTTAACTCATATGCATAATTCACCATAACCCCAAAAGACTGCTTTTGCCCCTGTGGTGAGGTATCTGCACTTGTGTGCACGGCATGCACCAAAGCGCCATTATTTAGATGAAACCGCGCTACAGGGTCAACAGGCATCCCATCTGGCCGTTTTGCATTTATCAGATATTTCGCAGCAAGTTTACGCAGATTTTCTTCTGATATTTGATCACCGTTATGACCCTCTTCTGAAGCCCATGATGCAAATTTTGGCATCGGCGAAAGTGTAACGAACGTTTTTATATTTGGAATTTCACGGGCAAGTTCGGCCGCAACATTCTTGATTAGTGCATTACCAAATGAAATGCCAGCTAGTCCCTTTTGACAATTAGATATCGAGTAAAACACTGCCGTTTTAGCGCTTTCAAAAGGAATAATATCTCTCGTTTCAGCCAAAACTGATTGAATCGAATTAGGGATAACTTCCATCAATGCTACTTCCACAAAAATGAGGGGTTCATCAGGCATAGATGGATGAAAATATGCAAAACATCGTCGGTCACTCGGCTCCAACCTTCGACGGAGTTCTTCCCAAGTATCAATTGCATGCACAGCTTCATACGCAATA
Source organism: uncultured Planktomarina sp. (assembly GCA_905182425.1). Taxonomy (GTDB): domain Bacteria; phylum Pseudomonadota; class Alphaproteobacteria; order Rhodobacterales; family Rhodobacteraceae; genus Planktomarina. Next base: position 32,158 of record CAJJBP010000012.1, read on the forward strand.
ATTTTTTCTAGGATGTCAGCAGGGCTTGCCCAGCTAATTGGGCGAAGGACTAAAAACCCGTTATTGAACCACGATCGAAAGAGTTGCTGAAAATCTAAGTCCACAGTTTGAAGTTCTGGCTTTGATTTAGCCAAACGCATTAAATCTTCACGCATTGCCACAAGGCGCCCAGTAGCACTTGCGTCTTGGTTTAATCTCCGAAATAATTCTCTGCGTTTTGTTTCTGAGGAGCTGAGGTATTTAGTTAAGTTATCCCTAGACCGATCTACATCATAGGCGGAAAGTCTTGCTTGAATTTCATCAATATTAATATCCATTTCGGTTACTAAAAAATTGAAAAAAGCAATCTTCTTGGGGTCACTCATTTGATCATAACTAGCCAGAATTTTACCAGCAATCGTAAGGCCTAAAATATTACCTTTTTGGCTCAGCAATTCGTGACATAATTCCTCAATTGGGCCATCAGCTTTTTCTGAATACGCATAAGGAGTTAAACGCCGCTCAAAAAGGGTGGATAGAAGATCGCCAAGAATTGTCATATTCTACACCTTAGAGGGATGGTTAATTGCTAGTGCCTGACATAAAGGCAACTTTCAAATGTAGCTTAAGGTAACGTTGGGTAAATCGTACCCATCGACTACGCAACTCTCAATGATATTCGATATAGATCATACGCAATTAATGTTGGCCCGGGCTTACTACCATTAGGCATTTAGGGCCCACTATTTACAAACGCTTGCTGGGTTGATGTGTTTATTGGGGCTATCAATTACCCTGACCGAACATGCCACCCCAAACCTTACGATCGGTCAAGCCACCAGCTTGGATTTCTTTGGCATTCACATCTCTTTCCATAAAATAAACGGTCTCAGCCATTTCTTTTGGCGTTCCTTTAGGTAACGGAATTTCCTGAAAACCAACTTTTTCATAAAGATGCCGAGCGTGTGTCAGAAAGCGCGCTGAATTAAATTGCGTCCGCTCATATCCGTCATTTTTCATAAACTCAAACATTTCAGTCAAAAGTAAGCGACCAACTCCATGCCCACGGGCACTTTCCCTGACAAATAGTCGCTTTATTTCAGCAGTTTTAGGTATTAATTCATGATACATTACACAGCCAACATATTTTTTATTTAAGGTAGCTAATAGAATTGCCCCCTTTGGCCGAGCATGTATCATCGATAAATTCTTGAGCGTATTTGCATATTCTACGGGCTCAAAGACGTTTAATATTATATCTTTTTTTTCAGGAAAAACTTTTACTTGCCACTTTACCCAATCACGACAGAGATCGCGCGCTGCTTCAAAGTCGACTTCAGATGCTGCAATAATTATTGATACTTTAAATGACATTTTTTTTGTTTTCCGTTATGGGTTTCCTGAATAAAGTTAAACTGCAACCAAACTTAACTGCATGTAAAAAACAATACATAAATGAAAATTAGTTACTATTTAGCAATCATTAACTGCATGGCTTTAAATAATTTCGAACAGGGTTTGTTCCCCCAACTTTAAAACAAGAACAAACTGGTCTTTCAAATTAGATCACAGAACTGCCTAGGTTTTTAACAATACGCGTTACGCCAAGATCCAATCTTAATTCTGAACTAGAGTTTATTTGAAATCGCGTACATTATAATCCTCTAAACTGAAAAAGGATAAAAAAATGTCATATGTTTCCATAAGAGAAGTTACTCCTCATGCTGGCAAAGAGGGTGTACTTAAAGAACGGATGAAATCACTATCTGGCATAATGAGCAAGCATGGCGCTAAATCCGCATTATACAAAGTTGTAGCGGGAGAGGGTGCCGGCCGATATGATTTACAGAACTGGTACAGCAGTCTTGAAGAGGGGGCGAAGTCATTTCAATCTTATGGCGCAGACGCAGCCTATCAAAAAATCATGCAAATGCGCGAAGATGATCCGGCAGGCGATGTAGTAGGTCCTTGGATTGGTCGAATGGTGTTTGGTGCTCCTAAAGGCGTTAAACCAGTAGTGGTTCACCGCGATTATTTTGCGCCTCGAAACGCTGTCGGAAAAGCTCTGGAGCTTGCGCCAAAACTTCAAAAACTTATGGATGAGATAGACGTTGAAGTAGGTATAGGTGTCCCAATGCTGAAAGACGATCATGAGATGCTTCGGGTGGTGTATCGTTTTGAATCAATGGTACATTGGGGAAGCTCAGTCGATAAAATGGTCACTGATGACCGTTTCTTAGCACTCGTCAACGAAGCACACCAATCAACGACATTAAAATGTTCTAGAATGCTTGTTTTGCAATAAACCTTTAAAGTAAACGCTATTTCCAACGCGACTAGGACGACAATACCCGTCTGCCCTGACTAAATTCTAAATCGTTAAAAAGCAGCTAAGGAAAAATTGGTCGGACTCTAAAGTCCGACCATGGAATTTCACACGTTAAATAAATGCTTACAAAAACGTATTAAAGCCTACAAAACAACTAACTGATCACAAATTTAGGCTTATATGCATAAGGTCTTGAGTGAACTGATGGACATCTGCAGGCATTTCACCGTCCAGTATCCGAGCTTGTTCAAAAAGGATCCTGCACACTACTTTTTGAAGTTCATTAGACAAAGTAGGCAGTTTTTTGATTAATTCATGGTCTAAATTTACCTCCATAACCTTTTTGCCTCCCTCAAACTCAGGGTTTTGAGCCTTTAAAATGCGCTCAAGGTTGAAATCCATCCCTCCCTCACCTGCAACTAGGCGAACAGGACTATCGACTAAGCTCTTTGATTGGATCACATCTTCTACAACATCAGAGAGGCATTCCTTTATTAGTAGAGAAACTTCATCAACCGGTTGATCATCAGCTTCCTTAACGTCCTCAGCTCCCAGCCCAGAAAGATCATATTTGTCTCTTGATATTGAAACAAAGGACTTCTCCTTGAATAATGCCATCTGTGTCATCCAAAAAGCATCAATTGGATCAGTCATTAAAAGTACATCGATACCCTTTGCTTTAAAGCCTTCAAGGTGTGGGCTAGACTTAGCTTGCTTAAGGGTGTCTGCAGTTAAATAAAATATGGTTTCTTGACTGTCTATGAAGCCATCTAAATAATCCTGAAGTGATATAAGCTTATCGTGTCTAAAGGAATAAACACGAATAACATCTGCAATTTTTTCTCGGTTTTCTGTGTCTTCGTACAAACCCTCTTTAAGGACCTTGCCAAACTGAGACCAAAACTCTTCATATGCAGCACTATCTTTTTTCTGTTTTTTCTTTAACTCTGACAAAATTCGTTTCGTCAGATATTTTGAAATCTTTTTGACTACTGGACTACTTTGAACCAGTTCTCGACTGACATTCAGGTCCAAGCTCGTTGTATCTAGAATACCCTGAACAAATCGCAGCCAAACGGGAATAATACCATCCACATCATTGCTTATGAAAACTCGATTTATATACAGGTTTATTTTTGTTTTGCGCTCTGGCTCAAAAAGGTCAAATGGGGCGCTCTTCGGGATAAATAACAGGTTTGTGAAATCGATGGATCCCTCGGTTTTATTATGGATCGTAATAAAAGGATCTTCAAATGCACCAAAGTTTGATTTGTAAAAACCAGTGTAATCTTCAGTTTTGATTTCAGATGGCGCGCGTGTCCAAAGCGCTTGCGCACTATTTGCTTGCTCATTTTCACCATCAATGGATTTAAGTTTAATGGGAACAAGGATGTGGTCTGAATATTTTTTAACCAAGGTGCGAAGCGTGTTTGAATCTGAATACTCTTTAGCATCTTTCCTTAAATAAAGCTTTACTGAAGTACCTTCTTCAACGTTTGCATCATTCAATGAAATTGAGTACCCACTTTGCCCATCACTCTCCCAAATGTGACTTATGTCCGCACCTGCCTTTCTGGTCGTAACAACAACACGGTCAGCGACCATGAACGCAGAGTAAAAGCCAACACCAAATTTACCAATCAAGGTTTTAGCGGCGTCTTTTGAATTCTCAGCCGTCTGAAGGTCATCCATAAATGCGGAAGTCCCAGAGCGCGCTATAGTGCCAAATGTTTCTGAGAGTTCAGTTTCACTCAGTCCGATTCCAGTATCAATTATTTCAATTATTTTTTTCTTTGGGTCAGCAATAATTTGTATCTCATCATCTGACGCATTCAGAATTTCTGGTGTGGTTTGCCCAATAAACCTTCTTTTATGAATTGCATCTGAAGCATTCGATAAAAGTTCTCTCAAAAAGATATCTCGATCTGAATAAAGTGAGTTAATCACAATATTTAGAATTTTCCCTGTATCTGCTTCAAAACTGTGTGTGAAATCACTCATGCCGCTCTCCTGTTGCTACTGATGCAAATAAGAAGATTTTAACTTAGTTCAAGTTATCTACAAAAATCACTGCAATTGAGCCCATATAACTTTTCCACTTGTTCAAGGACTACTTGATCATCAAGCAGAACGAAATAAACCATCCGAGACGTGTCCAGTACTTTTATCTGCTGGACTAATAAATGTACGCAACAGATTTTAAACAGCATTTAAACATCCGTTGCTTATGGAGGCAAAGCCAGTTTAACAGCCAAATTAGCCTTTATTAAAAATTGATACTCCACACCCTATTTGCTTTTAATTTGCCAAAAATTTCTGCAGCACTAGCTGCAACTTATGTAGATTATCGGAGAATGCTATGACTCTCTCAACCAGCTTTACTCGCCGCCAATGGCTCGCCACTGCATTTGGTGCTTTGGTCTCTACAATAGGAAGCCCACTTTTTGCCCAAACAAAAGTTCGCCGAATTCAAACGCAATATATTGCCGCACTTGCTTCCGAAGGTGCAACTTCAGGTTCCGGTGCAGAGACTTGGGGTATTTGGAAGGTTGATCCAGGGCCAATTGGTGTTTGGTTACGGTTTTACCAAGCTTTACAAAAGGCTGGGAATATTGCACCTGCTGGTTGGAGATTTGATATTGATGATTGGTGGCTTGACGAGAACGGCCTGATCATGAAAGCGCCAGAATTTCCAATACCAGCAGGACAGTATTACGTAACCAATGGCGAAGAACATGTTTCGTTACTGACTGTCGAAAGCCCAGACTCAAAGGGCAAGCAAGCCTGGTCTTTGTCAGATGGAAAAACTATTTCAAATGTCACCCATGGCCCCTGTAGATCAGCGCGCTACACGCCAACAGGGGTCTCGGAAACTTGTTCCCCAAAATATGTTGATCTTTCTGCGTTCCCCTTGAAGCCTGGTGAAGCACCTCCTCAGGTAAACGGGTGCGATAGGAAAAGTTACTCCGTTTTGATCGTTTTTGGCATCCCAGCAGAAATTTAGTCCATAACTTTAAATAAACCAAATTATCAGAAATCTCTGAATTAAGTGTTGGGTTCCCAAATTAATAAAAAAAATCAAATTGAAGGCCTGGGCATAATTCTATTCAAAAATTGGCTCTGATTGGAAAGAGTTCCTGCGTCTTAAACAACGTCCATCGCACATTTTAAAGTTGCTGTTTATCCGTTTCAGTAACTTTAGACTGACCCTACTGGTTTGATTTTTTTCTATGAATTTCAGTGGAGCCTCACAATAAAGGCCTTTGGCTTCAAAGCTCCTCCTCCGTCAGCGTTCACCTAAATCATAGTGCTTTACCAGACCGCGTAGGTTCCGTTATGCTAATTCAATAACTGGGGGGCGCAACGCTCTGGACAGACCGCTTAAAGCGGCGCCATAACAGACAATCGAAAGGAACCGGTCAGCCATGCTGAGCGTATCCGATTTACATTTATCCTTCGGCGGAATTAAAGCGCTGCGAGGGGTCAACTTTGAGGCAAAAAAGGGCGAAATCACAGGTGTGATTGGTCCAAACGGCGCAGGTAAGACCTCACTTTTCAACGCGATTTCAGGCTTTTATACGCCCCACAAAGGCAGAATTCATTTTAACAATGCCGACATTACAGGCATTTCTCCTGATAAACGCGCATCACTTGGAATGGCACGTACATTTCAGAACATCGCATTGTTTCGTGGAATGACGGTACTCGATAACATCAAGCTCGGTGGCCATACTCGTTTGAACACAGGTCTCTTTTCAGCATTAAAATATTTTGGAAGCGCACGCAAAGAAGAACTAGAGCTACGCCGCGACATTGAAGAGCGCGTGATCGACTTCCTTGAAATCGATCACATCCGCAAATACCCAATCACCATGCTCTCTTACGGGTTACAAAAACGTGTCGAACTGGCACGCGCTCTTGCGATGCGCCCCAGCGTTTTACTTTTAGATGAACCAGTTGCTGGAATGAACCGCGAAGAGACTGCTGATATGGCGCGCTTTATTCTGGACGTACAAGAACAATATGGAACAACAATTTTATTAGTGGAACATGACATGCACATGGTAATGGATATTTGTTCTCATATCGTTGTTTTAAACTTTGGCCAGCAAATTGCCTCTGGGACACCTACTGAGGTTGCCAAAAACCCTGCAGTGATCGAAGCCTACTTAGGCGTAGCAGCGTAGGGGGCATCATGGGACAGTTTACTCAGTTTGCAATTAACGGCCTGATGAGCGGCGCCATCTACGCACTGATCGCCGTCGGTATCGTGTCCGTGTATAAAGCGACTAAAGTTGTTAACTTTGCGCATGGGTATCTGATCATGTTTGGTGCTTACTTTTATTTTACATTTGCCGTCATTATTCCAGGGCAAGAATGGGCGCCTGAGTGGCTTGCCTCATGGAAGCCTTCTTGGATGCTTGAAATGCGCAAAGGTTTAGGCATGTTCTCACCCCTTGGTGCGGTCTTGGATTGGATGGCAAATATACCGCGTATCCTACTGGGACTTGTCGGCGCAGTGTCGTGCAATGCGATTCTTGGTCGTGTGGTAGAACGTACTTTGATGCGCCCGCTCATGGGCCAATCAGTTTTTGCAATGATAATGGTGACAGTTGGGTTGATTTCAATCTTGTCTGGCTCAGCATCACTGATCTGGACTGCAGACGCAGCTTTTGTTCCCCATATTGCACCAAACACACCTATCCGTTTTGAACTGTTTGGCACTATGATTTTCCTCTTTGGAGCAGATATTGTTAACATGTTGATTGCTCTGCTTATCTTCGGTGGTATTGTTACAATGGTGAAATTTACCAAAGCTGGCATTGCAATCCGCGCAACCGCTGAAGATCAATCAACAGCGTATTCCATGGGTATTTCTGTCCCTAAAGTTTTTTCCAACGCATGGGTTCTGGCCAGTACTACGGGCGCAGTCGCTGGTGCGATATTGGCAACACGTAACGGTATTTCGCCCTCACTTGGACTATTTGGTTTCTCAGTTTTAGCCATAGTTTTGATGGGTGGACTTGATAGCTATGTTGGATGCTTCATAGCCGCCATGTCGGTTGGTGTTTTAGAAGCCATGACACAATGGAAGATGGGCGGCGAATGGGCGGCGATTGTCCCCTACGTTGCCGTATTAGTTGTCATTATTTTTCGTCCCCACGGCCTTATGGGTCAAAAAGAAGTTGAACGAATATGATCAACGGTAACCTCAAAGCAGACTACAGCGCTGACGAGCGGATTCTGAATAATCGCAACAAACAATTTTTTGTTTATGGCAGTATGTTTTTTCTGACACTATTTCCTGTATTTGCAGATGACTATGCGGTCCTAATGGCCTGCAAAATGGGTATCCTCCTGATAGCGGTGATCGGCGTGAACGTTTTAACAGGCTACACGGGCCTAATTTCTTTGGGGCACGGCGCATTTATTGCAATTGGGGCATATTCAACGGTTATCTTCAGCAATCTCTTCGACGGCCTGCCCACTGGTATTTTGCCCTTTGTCGTTGTGCCATTGGCTATCTCTGTTTCAGCAATCATAGGCATCATCGTTGGATTGCCATCCCTACGCGTTAAGGGTCTGTACCTCGCTGTGGCCACTCTTGCGGCAAGCTTTATTGTTAAATTCCTGATAGAACAGGACCTATTTTCACCCTGGACAGGGGGTATTGTTGGTATCGATACACCTGTACCGAACATTTTGGGGTGGGAGCTTGATACCAAACGCGAGATGTATGTATTGATCACAGTGCTAGCCATTTGCACAATGCTTGCAGCACAGAACCTATTTCGAACCCGCGTTGGCCGTGCCTTCATTGCAATTAGAGACCGTGATTATTCAGCAGAAATTCTTGGCATTTCATTACTTCGCTATAAGCTAATGAGCTTTGCAATTTCTGCAGGCTATTGCGGGCTATCGGGTGCTCTTGGCGCATATTTCTACGCACGGATTTTGCCCGATCAGTTCGGCTTGAACCTTTCATTGGAATTAGTCGCAGCCTTGATCGTCGGCGGTATGGGGCGCACATTGGGCCCATTTTTTGGTGTTATAATCATCATGCTTGTACCTGAGTTAATCAAGATTAGTATGAGTTCAGCTACAGGCGGATCACTTGATTGGGCACGATATACAGCGCCAGTCCAAGAAATCGTTTTCGGTCTTCTACTCGTTTTCTTCTTACTAAAAGAGCCACTTGGCATCAATCAAATTACTGACCGTATGCTTCGCGCTATAAACCGTTGGCCGTTTGCGCGTGGATAAAAATCAAAAGGCCACCACATTGGGAGATGATAATAATGACATTTAATAGACGTGAATTCCTTGCCACAGGTGCAGCAGCTACAGCCGCAATAGGCACACCGATGATCTTAAAAGCGCAGGCTAAAGAATATGTATTAGGCGCTTCTTTGCCCCTGACAGGGCCATTTGCAACTGCAGGGCAGCTAGTTGCACCGGCCTTCTCACTGGCACAAAAGCTATTTAATGACGAAGGCGGTATCGCGGGTATTCCAATCCGTTTTGTCACAGAGGACTCCGGTTATGTTCCACAGAATACATTGGCTAACTACCAGCGTGTACTGGCAACTGAGGGAAATTCATTAGTTGCATATTTTTCTGACTCTACCGGTGCGATGAAGCTAATAGCCCCCGAGCTGAAAGGAGACAACGCACGTCTTATGGGCTCAACTTCTTTTGCATCTGAATTAGCTGATCCAGCAACACACCCCTACCAATATTTGTCTGGTCCAACCTATCAAGACCAGTTTGATATTTTGATGCAAAACATCAAACTGGCTGGCGGCTCCAAAATTGCGATCATCTATTCAAACACAGAATTTGGTCGTGACCCACTAGAGCATGGTCGAGCGAAAGCTGCTGAACTAGGTCTAGAAATCGTACTAGAGGAAACCACCAAACCACAAGGTGCTGACATTCCAACGCATGTTACAAAACTAGCACAATCCGGTGCAGAGCACTGCATCTTGCATGGCTATGTAACTGGCGTTTGGCCGCAACTGATCGGCGGTGCGCGCCAATTCGGTTTGCCCGTCCAATTTCACGGAACGTTCTGGGGTATGGAAAAGTTGATCGCGGATCGCATCACTGCAGAAGCAGGGCCCTTCCTTGCAGGCTATCAGGGCGTCATGCCGTACCGTTACTTCTACGATCGCGACGACGCACCGCGCTATCAACAGTACGCAGCACTATCTAAAGCCATGTTCGCTGGTACACCACTCGAAAACTACATGTCGACTTGGGCTCTTCAGGCAATGTGTGGTTTAGAACTGGCCATGAAGGCTCTGCGCGCCACAGCCGAGGCTGGAAATGAACTGACAGCAGACAATGTGGCAGAAAACCTATCAGGGATTTCTGATTGGGACAGTGGCGGTTTCTTTGGTGGACCTGTGTCCATGACCAACAATAAAATAGGAACAGGCCGAGTCTATGAATACTCACCTGAGACTAAGCTATTTACACCATCATCTGATTGGTTGAGCACTTAAACGAGAATTGGATGGCTTTCGGGCCATCCAACCGTCCTGACAGCCGTTTCTGACAAAACCAAGATATTTTAGACTTAAGAAGATGACAGGTAGGCACAGATGCTAACGATTGAGAATATCGAGGTGAGCTATTATCATACTGTACAGGCCTTGCGAGGGCTCTCGCTTGAGGTGCCTCAAGGAAAGATTGTGACATTACTCGGAACTAATGGTGCGGGCAAAACGACTACTCTTAAAGCGGCCTCTAATTTGTTGAAGCTAGAAAACGGTGAAGTCGGTGAAGGTCATATTCATTTTGATGGTCAGAATATAAAGAATATTGCCCCAGACGTTTTGGTAAAAAACGGGCTTTTCCATGTTCGAGAAGGGCGGCGTATTTTTTCAGAAATGACTGTAGAGGATAACTTAATTGCTGCGTCTTATGCCTTAGATGGACGAGGAATTAAGGTTGATTTCGACAAGGTCTACGCGTTTTTTCCAAGACTACAGGAGCGGCGAAAACAAATCGCAGGTTACCTATCAGGTGGCGAGCAGCAAATGCTGGCATTTGGCCGCGCCATGATCGCGCGTCCCAAATTAATTCTAATGGATGAGCCATCACTTGGATTGGCTCCAAAGTTTGTCAAAGAAATTTTCGATACAATTAAACGCTTAAACACGGAGGATGGGACATCGATCCTAGTTGTTGAACAGAACGCAGGTGTTGCCTTCTCCGTGGCTGATTTCGGCTATATTATGGAAAACGGGCAAATAGTTCTCGAGGGAGATGTCGAAGCCCTTAAAAATGATAAAGACATCCAAAGTTTCTATCTTGGTATCCCTGAAGATGGCTCGGAAGGCCGCCAATCTTTTCGTGATGTTAAACATTACAAACGCCGCAAGCGCTGGTTGAGTTAAGGGTTTGCTATGACTAATTTCCGCTCCAACGTTTCTATAGTTTCGGCTCACGCCACCAGTGACCCAACCTTAGTCGCCATGCGCCAAAAGGATTTTGGTATTTGGCAAGAAATCACTTGGTCTGACTTTGAAGAAATCATGCATGCAATTGCAGCGGGTTTGATCGAATTAGGTATGGAGGACGGTGAACACATCGGCATCCTATCAGAGAACCGACGTGAATGGGTCTTGGCACAATTTGGGATCAATGCAGCTGGCGGTGTTGTAACGGGGATGTACCCCACATCGCCAGCTTCAGAAATCGGACACCTAGCGGGATCCTCTGATACAACGATGCTGTTTATAGAGGACCAGGAGCAACTGGACAAAATTATTGATTTGCGCGGGAAACTACCCAAATTGCGCCAATTGATCATTTTTAATCCCAAAGGGGTAATTGACGAAACTGAGCTAAACCTGAAGTCGTTTGATGCGGTTCTTGAGATGGGTCGAACCGCAATCAAAGAAGGAACAGACAAAACCGTCGAGGCACGCAAAGCCGCAATTACCCCTGAACGCACAGCCATGATGGTCTTTACATCTGGATCAACAGGCCCGCCGAAAGCTGCTGAAATCAGTCACCAAAATCTATCTGTGGCCGTTACCTTGACCAAAGAAATATTTGGTACTTACCCGCCAGGCACTAATGTTCTCAGTTATTTACCCCTTTGCCACATTGCGGAACAGAACGTTACAGTAACCAACGCCCTAGCAGGTAAAATGGTTATGAACTTTGGCGAAAGCTTACGTACTATCATAATTGATCTACGCGAAGTCGCCCCACAAATCTTTTTTGGTGTGCCGCGGATTTGGGAAAAGATGCGCTCCGATCTAATGGTTCAGGCTATCACCTCTGGTAAAATCAAATCTTCTTTAACACTGTATGCGCTAAAGCAAGCCGAACGACGCGGCGCGATCCGACGAGATAAATGGTCTTTGGCTAACAGGATCTCAAACGCCTTCTGGGACTTGGCGGTCTATCGCCATATCAGATCCTACCTGGGACTTGGGCGTGTGAGATTTGCAATCTCTGCGGCCGCTCCAATTTCCGAGGATCTGCTCGCATTCATGCGCGGTATCGGCATTAACATTCGTGAGGCCTGGGGCATGTCAGAAACAACAGGGGCAGCAACGATACAACCTGATTGGGGTTGCTCCACAGGCCGCGTAGGTCACTTTGTTGATGGAGTCGACTTCAAGATTGCCGAAGATGGTGAACTGCTGGTCAAAGGTGGTATTGTCTTCAAAGGATATTACAATCGTCCCGACGCTACCGCTGAAACCATTCAGGATGGCTGGTTGCACACAGGTGATGTAGCTGAGGCCTTTAAAGATGGATCCATTAGCCTGATTGATCGCAAGAAAGATATTATGATCAATGCTGCAGGTAAGAACTTGTCGCCGTCCTTAATCGAAAATATTATTAAGGGCTCACCCTATATCAAAGAATGCATTGTGATTGCAGATCGCCGTGCATATGTATCGGCACTTGTACAAATTGACATGGATACAGTGCGCCTTTGGGCTGAACTTGGGGGCATTGCATATACAACATTCCGTTCCTTGGCCGAGCATCCTGATGTAATCGCGCTGATCGAAAGAGAAGTTGCCCAGCAGAACACCAATCTTGCACGTGTTGAACAGATTAAGAAGGTTCATTTACTCCCAAAAGAGCTGGACCACGACGATGGCGAAGTCACCGCGACCATGAAGGTGCGACGCTCAAAAGTGCAAGACATCTATGCGGCCCAAATCGAGGCCCTTTACGAGTAATTTTCTGGAACAACTTTCTTGGAAAATTTTCAAAATCTATTGAACGTTTGGACTAATTCATCCCTGTTCAATTATTTTTAAAAGAAATATCTTTCCACTTACGACAGGCTTTTTACGGTATTGGGGTTAGCATCACCACTTTATACGGAAGAACGAAAACCCTTAAACACGCTCGTTGCCAGAAAAGTGAACGCTGCGACACAGACAATTGAAGGTCCCGCCGGCGTGTCAAATACATATGCTGCACGCAGACCAATTACAGCTGAAAGCGCTCCAATTATGCCAGCCACAAATGCCATACCCTCAGGGGTTTTCGATAGGGGCCGCGCGGCTGCAGCTGGTATGATAAGCATTGCCGCGATAAGTAAAACGCCAACCACCTTGATCGCAAAGGCAACCGTAATGGCAAGTGCCAAAGTTAGAACCAATTGTTCGCGTTTGGGGTCGATCCCGCTTGCATGGGCCAAATCCTCGTTCATGGTTGAGGTTAACAAGGCTGACCAGCGCCAACTGATTAACGCAACGACAAGTGCGGCTCCGCCCCAAATCACCACAAGATCTACGCGAGAGACTGCAAGAATGTCGCCAAAAAGGTAAGCCATTAGATCAATCCGCACACCTGAAATGAATGAAACGGCGACAAGTCCAAATGCCAGCGCAGAATGAGCCAAAACACCAAGCAATGTGTCCATTGCATAGCCCCTTCCAGATAACACACTAACTGTTAACGCCATCAGCAAAGCGACTACCATTGTACCAATAAAGATTGACATTGAGAATGCGAGTGACAAAGCGACCCCAAGGATAGCTGCGTGCGCGGTCGCATCTCCAAAGTAAGCCATGCGTCGCCAGACTACGAAACATCCAAGAGGGGCAGCGGCCACTGCTACGCCAATCCCTGCCAACCCAGCACGTATCATAAAATCATCCAGCATTAGTTAGCAATCTCATTGTGGTCATGCGCATGATCACCGTGTTGATGACTATGATCATGTTCATGCCGGTAAAGTGCTAGAGCACCGCCAGTTCCTGTGCCGAACAGCTCCCTATATTCTGGCGCAGATGCAACCACCGCCGGTGTCCCTTCGCAGCATACATGACCATTAAGGCAGATAACGCGGTCAGATGCGCTCATCACGACATGCAATTCGTGACTGATCATAAGAACTGCACAGCCTGTGTCCTGCCGCACAGTTTCGATCCGTTGATAAAAAGACGCAGAACCGCGTTGATCAAGCCCCTGTGTGGCTTCATCTAAAAGCAGCAAATCAGGTTTTGCTATCAGTGCACGGGCAAGTAAAACTCGTTGGAATTGACCGCCTGAAAGCTGTGAGAGTTGCGCTTTTTCCAATTCGGGCACACCTGCCTGTGTCAACGCATAATTGATATCTGCAGCTATGATGCCGCCTGTCAATTTTAAGAACCTTGAAACTGTGATGGGTAAGGTTTCATCAATGTGGAGCTTTTGTGGGACATATCCGATTTTAAGGCTACTCGCCTGCACAACACGGCCTTGGAACGGCTTGATCGCACCGATAATTGCCCTGAGCAGGCTGGTTTTGCCTGATCCGTTCGGGCCAACAATTGTTACAATCTCACTGGGTTCGATACTCAAAGACACACGCGACAGTGCCGTCCTCGCACCATAGCGAACGCTGATGTCCTCAACCTGAACAAGGCTCATGCGTCGACCTTATCTAAACAAGACGGGCAGATACCTTCGGCCTCAACGACAGTTCGCTCTATCCTAAAACCGGTGACGCGAGCCGCGTCGCACAACGCACTCCGCGCTGTGGAAGATAGTGCTTCGGCCACCACATCGCACAAACGGCAGATCATAAATGCTGGTGTGTGGGAATGATTGGTGTGGGCACAGGCAATGAAGGCATTCAATCGTTCGATCTTATGGGCCAAACCATTTGCAACAAGAAAATCTAACGCGCGATACGCTACCGGAGGTTGCGACCCAAATCCATCTTCGCGTAACCTATCCAAGATCGTATATGCGCCAAGCGCGCGATGATCTTGTAGTAAGATCTCCAGCACCTTGCGCCGCACAGGCGTAAAACGAAGGCCGTCCGCCGCACAACGGGCGTCGGCTGCGGTCAGCGCATCGCTCATACATGTACCATGATCGTGCTGCGCAAATCCTAAAGAGCCGTTTTCCACATTTAATTTTTTTGATTCACTTGTCATGTTATTACATTTCGTCTATGTGAGTTGTAATGTTATACAATCACATGGAGACTTCAATGTCCAGAAAGCTTTTCGCCCTATCGTTAACTGCCACTTTAATGGGGGGTGCTGCCTACGCGGACACGCCGCGGAGTCGCTGTGGATATCGCCCCCGTCCATTCCTTAGTAGCGCGGGTTATGGATGGTATCAGCGAACCTGATTTGATTATTCAGCCCGGTGCAAGCCCACACGAATATAGTCTGCGCCCATCTGAGGCCTCGGCGTTACAGGCCGCCAATCTTGTGTTTTGGATTGGACCCGATTTAACGCCTTGGCTGACAGATACGATTGAAACACTGGCATCGGATGCCGTTGCAACTAAATTGATGGAAGCAGATGGCACGATCGAACTAGAGTTCAGGGAAGGTGCGTTGTTTGAAGCCCATGACCACGGTGATGATCATGGCCACCATGACCACGATGATCATGGTGATGACGACGATCATGACGATCATGGTGATGACGACGATCATGACGATCATGGTGATGACGACGATCATGACGATCATGGTGATGACGACGATCATGACGATCATGGTGATGACGACGATCATGACGATCATGGTGATGACGACGATCATGACGATCATGGTGATGACGACGATCATGACGAAGCTGAGAATGAGCATGAAGGCCATGATCACGGCGCGCATGACCCACACGCATGGTTGTCACCAAAAAATGCAATGAACTGGCTGAACGTGATCGCAGGTCGGCTTTCCGCCGTTGACCCTGACAACGCAGGTGCTTATTTTGCGAATGCCGCAGCAGGCCGCACAGAGATCGAAACCTTGATTGGTGAGGTCACAGCGACTCTTGATCCTGTTCGTGGTGGTCAATTCATCGTATTCCATGATGCGTATCAGTATTTCGAAATGGATTTTGATTTCCCAGCATCAGGCGCAATCTCCATCGGCGATGCGTCTGATCCAAGCCCAGCGCGGATAGCGAAAATCCAAGCTCGGATCGCTGAGCAAGGCATTGATTGCGTTCTGGCTGAACCTCAGTTTAATCCGGGTCTTGTTGCGACAGTTCTCGATGGAACCGATGCGCAGACGGGTATTCTTGATCCGCTTGGTTCTGATCTGGAGCCAGGTCCAGCATTTTACCCTCAACTGATCCGAAACCTGTCAACCGCTCTTGCAGGCTGCTTTTAAGTACCGCCACCCTGTAAAGACATGGATAAAAAATGGAGCACAAGTACACCCTATGTCCCATAAATTTTGGGGTTTTATAATTGTTATGATGTGCCTTGGTGAACCTGCCAAGGCACATCCACATGTCTTCGTTGATGCGCGCACCGGCTTTATTTTTGGAACTGACGGGCTTTTAGAAGCACTGCACATTTCATGGACATACGATGAATTTACAACGCTTATTCTGTTTGAATCCCTGAATTTGGATCCGGATGGAGACGGTCAGCTTAATGATGCTGACCGCGCCGCAATCATAGATGGTGAAACCAAATGGAGCCACACATATAAAGGTGATGTCTACCTTGAGTTTGCAGGTCAGGACTATCCATTGGGACGCCCCGAAGCCGCTGCTGTTAGGCTTAACGGCAACCAGGTAGAAGTCTCATTTGACCTGCCATTGTTGCAACCTGTAAGGATTGACAATGCGCCGGTATTCCTGCGTCTGTATGATCCGTTTTATTACTACGCCTACTCCATTGTGCCCCCGATAGCCCACGCCAATCTGCCTGAGGATTGTCAGGTGCAGATTTTATCGTTTGAGCCAAGCGCGGCAGAAAGCACCTTGCAAGAAAAGCTGGCAGCACTGGGGCGTGAAGATATACCTGCGCTAGAAAATATCGGACGTCTCTTCTCTGATGAGGTACAGCTGACATGTGGCTAAGGATAGGGGCAATTGTTCTGTGTGTTTTGGTTATCGGTATCGCTGCCTGGGAAATTATGCCCTGGTTTGAAATCCGACGATGGGCCGCTGTTGAACAACGTATGTTTCAGAATATGATGGCTGGTGCGCTCAGAGGTATTCAAGCCAACGATCCAGGTGCCATTTGGACATTGTGTAGTGCGACGGCTGCATATGGGTTCTTCCACGCCCTTGGACCGGGACATGGAAAAGTGCTTATCGGAGGGGCCGCCCTAGCCAGTGACGCCACCCTAAAACAGTTGAGCATACTGACGGTTCTATCCAGTTTGGCACAGGCCGCGACGGCCATCTTTTTGGTCGGTGCTCTCTACTTTCTTCTGCAAATAGGGTCCGCTGATTTGGCCAACATCACAGAGACTTGGCTCGCCCCCGCAAGTTATGCAGCAATTGCCGCGATCGGGGCTGTTTTAATATTTCGTGGCGTACGCAGTTGGTATTCAATGTCACAGGCCAAGCAGATCACAGACGCCTGCTTTGGCCACACGCATGGCCCAAGTGTCAATGACGTGGCGACACTTACATCTACACACGACGCTGTCGCTTTGATCGTCAGTATTGCGCTGAGACCCTGTACTGGCGCTCTATTTGTACTGGTGATCGCTGCTCGGTTTGATGCTTTTGCAGTTGGATGCCTTGCCGTGATCACGATGGGCCTTGGGACTGCTGCTTTTAACCTTATAATTGCCACCTCCAGCGTCGTCGCTCGGCAGTTGGCTGGTCTCAGTGCGCGGGATTATCAAGGCTTGCAGGTCATCTCGGCAACGCTGCATTTGACTGGCGGGATCCTGATCGTCACCATCAGCATCGGTATGTTGTTACCCTACTTGGCTTAAGAAATCTTGACTACGTATATATTGATATGTCATAACATTACAAAATAAAAATCAGAGTAAAATGAGCAATACCACAGCCACAAATGTTACCCGCTTACCAGTTACCCTGCTGACAGGTTTTCTTGGTGCGGGAAAAACAACACTTCTGAATGCAATAATAGCCCAGCCAAACGGACCAAGGATCGCTGTCATTGTAAATGAATTTGGCGAGGCGGGTCTTGACCATGATCTGATCGAGACCGTGGACGAAGAAGTTGTCTTGATGAAGTCTGGCTGCCTGTGCTGTTCCATCCGTGGTGACCTGTCACACACCCTGCAAGATTTAGCTGCCGGCAGACAAGAAGGTCGCTTGACCTTTGAACGTGTTGTGATCGAGACAACGGGCCTCGCAGACCCTGCCCCTATTCTACATACGTTCTTGGTTGATCCTTATTTGGCACAGAATTTCCGCATAGATGGGGTTGTCACGGTGGTGGATGCAGCAACAGGTCCCAGCACACTCGATTGTCAATTCGAAGCTGTTTCGCAAGTCGCTATGGCCGATTTGCTTGTCCTGAGTAAGACCGATCTGGTGTCCGAGAGCAGATCAGGGATATTCAATACACGGCTGCGCTCACTTAACCCAACAGCAGATATTTTGCGGGCGGATCGTGGTGTAGTGCCAACCGCTGCCCTCTGGGATTTAAGTGGCATGCGCCCTCAAGAGACAGCAGATCAGGCCATAGCATGGCTGATGCCACCCGTACCCAGTTCTTCATTTGGTCCCAGTGATCCATTTGACAACCTCTCAGGCCTCGCCCCATCCGCTGCTAATACAGCCCCCCAGCCCAAACATGATTCACGAATTGGATCAGCATCCATTGTCCTGCACGACCCCATTTCTCCTGATGCGTTTGATCATTGGCTAGACACACTCATCAGGCTGCGTGGGCCCGACATCCTACGCGTGAAAGGTATCGTACATCTGATTGGCATTGAGATGCCATTCGTGTTTCACGGTGTGCAACATCTTTTTGATCCACCGGTGCCTCTGCATGACTGGCAGGGCAAAACCTGTGAATCGCGCATCGTTGTCATTGCCCGCGATATGACACGTGAAGAACTAGCCTACAGCCTGGATATGCTACGCAACCATCAACCTGCCAAAACTGGTTAAGGAAACGCCTTCAATGGTACCAAACCTCAATGTCAATGCCCGGCACCTATCGCCCCTTATTGAACGGTCAAACGAAACGTGGCCTCTTTTAGCTCTGTATCCAATCGTTGATTTCAAGAAAGAAACATGATGGGCAATCTTGGATCGACGACACTTAAAAAACGACGCCGGGCTGCAGATCCTATGATGGCATACGATGTGTTACCTCAACCACTTCGAAGCTGGCTCGCAGAGGCAGCGCTTCCATGGTCACCAAAATCGTGCAAACGCATTTGGGACAAGGCCCAGAGCAATGGCCTCAGCGTGAATCATACAATCGTGCTACTGACTGAAGCGGAACGAAAAACCCTGTCCCAGGACAAGCATTACGTTTTTTTGGATTGAGGCCGCAGATCCGGTTTTGACCTTAAAGCAAAACCTTGAGGTTTTGTGGGCCATAGCCCATGAATTTGAGCTTAAAGCCTGTGCCGTGGGTCATTTCCTTTCATTGCGTGCAGATCGTCTTGCTAACTTCTGGGCTAAATCAATGCCGACACCAGGTCGTGACCAAGGGCACTCCACAATACAAATTGCACAGCCAGAGTTTTCGGCAAAATATGGAATACATTTGTCAAAATCAACATACCAGCGCTCATCACCCCGGACGGTTTTCTTATCTGGCTCTATAGCAATGGGTGGACACGCATCCTCACAAATTCGGCATTTAGAGCAAAATTCATCAATTCCAAAATCCCGCTTTTTAGTACTGGCGAATGGAGCGTTTGTTAGAACTGCTGATAATCTAAAAGAGGATCCAAATTCTGGGTTAATCAATGAACCATGTTTTCCTAATTCGCCGAAACCACACTCTAAAGCCGGAGGTATCATGACTAACTTCCCCGCCATTGGTCCTGTGACTGCTTCAGCATCCCAGCCTTGATCCATAAGCCAGGCAGTAATTTTTTTGGCAGCAGCTGCTGCCCGCCCATACTGACGCACCACCTCAATCCCAGCACGAAACTCTGGAGCATGTTTTAATTCTTCGTAATCATGATGCACTCCCACCATTATTACGGTCTTGAATGTAGTCTCTTGACCTTCAAAGACCCATTCTTGCTTCATCTCTGTAGCTCCAACCATCTCACAGTCTCCAGCGTCAACAAACTGATCAAGTGAAGACGTCCAAGCACTTGGGGATTGCTCTAAAGCTAATGGGTTCAAGTCCGGCAAAGCCGCGTCGAGAACAACCTGCCGCTTAGCCCGCTCAGTTGCCATCTCCGGGCTGTCTGGCTGACACATATAAAACCATTTTTGCACTTCACCAAAAGCAATATCATCTGGATTAGGCGCCCAAAATACAAGTTTTGGCCGGCGCTGCTCAGTCTCTCCCAACCCGTTTATAGTATTGCCAGTCACAGTCGGGAGGCGCACAACCATTTCTGAGTTAGGTATGAAAGGGCGGTATGGATTTAATTTAGCCATGATGTGAAAATCATACAAATGTTACTATCTCAATACAACTTACTCTTAAATAATCTATTCCATTGCCCCCAAAAAGCTCACCAGCCAGGGCAAAAAAGGTCAATTCTACATTACCAAACCAGAACATCTCGAGCGACCCTAAAGCTCTAAAAAGACGAGACTGAAACCCATCTTCTGTTGTGGCAATATATTTTACAACAAAGAAACTATCTCCGTTTACTTCTGTATTGGATACTGGCCATCCCTACGCTATGTTGCATGGATGCAGGCGCAGAGATTTAAGTTATGAAGGTAGGCGGTTTTGGTGACAAAAATAAGCTGCGGCTTGCGGTTTATCACCTTTGTTTCCATCCAAATCAAATTGAGACATCCAAATGACAAAAGACGCAACACCGATAGCAATAACAATGGGTGATCCCTCCGGGATAGGGCCAGAAATTGCGATCATAGCCCTCACCGAAAATAGTGTTGCAAATAGAAGTGTCGTGTTCGGTTGCCCAAACGTGATGGAACGCGCAGCACATATGGTGGGATCCCAAAAGAAAATTCGTGCACTAAAAAGCATTAGTGATGCTCGCTTTGCTGATGGCACGATTGAGGTGCTCCGTACCAGTGACTTAGATACTCTGCCACCTATTGGAGAAGTAAATGCCGACAGCGGACAGGCCGCTTTTGATGCCATCAAGAAAAGTATTGAATGCGCTTTGGCTGGAAAAGTTCTAGCCATTGTAACCGCACCCATACATAAGGAAGCTCTCTCAGTTGCGGGTATAAACTATTCTGGCCACACGGAAATGCTTGCGGACTTTAGTGGCGCAGAAAAAGTTGCCATGCTTCTCGGCAATGATGAAATCCGAACTGTCCTTGTGACGATCCACTGCTCGCTTAGAGATGCAATTAAGGGTGCTGACTATGAAGCTCAAATGGACGCTATTCGACTAGCGCACCAAGGAGCTATCGCACTTGGGTTTGAGTCCCCTCGCGTCGCTGTAGCGGGTCTTAACCCTCATGCTGGCGAAGGCGGCTTGTTTGGTCAGGAAGAAATTGAAATTATCGCACCAGCGATAAAGGCCGCACAGGCTGAAGGCATCAAAGCGTCAGGTCCATGGCCAGGTGATACAGTTTTCATGCAGGCTCGCAAAGGTCACTTCGATATTGTCGTCGCACAATACCATGATCAGGGTTTGATCCCTGTGAAATTCATGGGACTTGAAAAAGGGGTTAACATTACCTTGGGGTTACCTTTTGTGCGAACCAGCCCAGACCATGGAACCGCTTTTAATATCGCTGGGACAGGGAAAGCTGATGCCTCCAGCCTAGTTACTGCCATAAAATATGCTGACCGTTTGGTGGCAGCAAAACAAAAAGGGAAATATTGATGGGACTTCGTTTCATTTTTATGCTCACCCGCAATGACAAAACCGTCAAAGATGCTGAGCAGCACTTAGTTACGGCTCTTGCTGCAGGTGTGCATCACATTGGATTTAAGGATGTGGGCCTACCATTTGAGCAACTTAATGACCTCAACGCAGCGATTAAAGCTGGCGGAGCAACAAGCTACCTTGAGGTTGTTTCACTTGATAAGGAAAGTGAGGTTGCTTCAGCAAAAGCAGCCGTGGATATCGGTGTAGATATCCTCTTGGGCGGTACTAACGTCGACGAAGTTCTACCAATTCTTATGGGCACAAGCATTCAATACTACCCGTTTCCGGGTCGTATAGAAGGGCATCCCAGTACGCTGTTCGGTTCAATTGATGAAATTGTAGAGATAGCTCAGGCACTTTCAGCCCGCGAAGGTGTTCACGGGCTCGATTTGCTGGCATATCGTTCAAATGAAAACGTAACAGGTCTCATGGCAGCAGTTTGTGCGGCGGTGGACAAACCTGTAATCATGGCAGGCTCAATTGGCAGCCGGGAACGTATCGAGATTGTTCACCGCTCTGGTGCCGCAGGCTTTACCATCGGTACGGCGGCGCTGGATGGAGACTACCCTGCAGACAGCCCAGAACTTGAAACCCAACTACGTTCAATTCAGCGCGACGTTGCAGACGTAAACAAGCATCTCTCATCGCACAGACCCAAAAACTTAAATGCATCTTTCTCCAAATTCACGGAAACCTGGAGCCCTAAAATTGCTGGTCAGGTCAACAACATGATAATCAAATTAGCAAAGTTTGAAGGTGAGTTTATCTGGTACCATCACGAAATGGAGGATGAGTTTTTTATGGTACACAAGGGCAAGTTGATGATGAAGTTTCGCGACCGTGACGAGATCATCCACGAAGGCGAATTCATTATCGTTCCGCATGGTGTAGAGCACTGTCCAGTTGCTCTCAATGGTACTTGCGAAGTGCTGCTGATGCAGCCAGCTAAGAAAGAGGGCAAAGGTGGTGCCGAAGTTCGCCACACGGTCGCCAACCTTGCGCAAGCGTAAATCGAGGGGGTCGCTCATGTGTGATACTCGTATAATCAATTGTATAAAAGCAGCAAACCTATCGAGCTCTAAGCCTAAGCCTACGCAACCATGGCATTTTGATTCACTTGGTATATGAGCTATGCCCAGTATAAGGGAAAAGACTTTACAATATATATTACATTAGTAGAGCATGCCTTAAAACAGCAGTTCGTGAGATAAATACACTTTAAAAGTCATTACCCCACGCATCGCTGTATCTGTCAGCAAACGCGCCCAGACTACTTAGGCCAATCCACAGACCTTGAAGGAAGTTTCATGGAAAGAATTTCAAAGGCTGCTTTTCAACTAACGCTCAGCGATTTTAAAAAATCTGCCAGTCGAATCTCAAGTGACATTATTAAAACTCCATTATTGCCGTTTCAGTATTCTGACCGAACATTAATGCTCAAGGCAGAGTGCTTACAAGAACTTGGTTCTTTTAAGATAAGGGCTGGTGCAAATGCGATTGCATCAGCTAATAGAAGCGATCTGCGGAACGGTGTTGTAACCGCCAGTGCTGGGAACTTTGGCCAAGGGGTCGCTAAAGCTGCCCAGAACAGAGGTTTACCTGTTCATGTTATAGTCCCAGATACTGCCGCCAAAGTGAAAGTTGAAGCGCTTTTAGATCTTGGAGCGCAAGTCACCACAGTTCCATTTTCGGACTGGTGGAGCGTGATGACCACAAGATCAACGGGTTTAGATGGTTTTTTTATTCATCCAGTTGCTGAACTGGAAGTAATAAGTGGTAATGGTGGAATTGGGCTCGAAATTTTCTCTCAATGGCCAGAAGTGGATGTTATTGTTGTACCGTTTGGTGGTGGTGGCATGATTTCTGGAATAGCTTTAGCAATGAAAGCACTTGGGAAAAACCCACAAATAATTGCATGTGAAATAGAAAGTTCAACTCCATTAAAATCTGCCAAAAGTAGTGGAAAGCCGGTACAGGTTGCACGAGGGGAAAGCTGGATCGATGGCATTGGCTCAACTAGTGTTTTACCTGAGATGTGGCCACTACTTGATGAGTTGGTTGATGACGTTATAGTAGTATCTCATTTGGAAGCAGAGGAGGCACTCAGGTTGTTGTCCTCAAAAGCCCACTTGGTTTCTGAGGGTGCTGGAGCTGTAGCTTTAGCTGCTGCTATGAAGCCGCAGTTTTCTGGCAAGAATATTGTAGCCGTGATTTCGGGCGGAAACATTGATCCTAAGACCTACGGTGAAATCTTAAGTAGGTGCTAGTCTTAGTCCAATTTAGCGGCCAAAAGAAATGAACTATTAATGAATGAGCCAAAGAATACTTTAAAACAATTCGTCTTTTTATAATTCACTTGTTCAACAGCATCAGAGAGCGCCGCCACCAATGCACATGCGTCAGGCGTTAGCTCCAACACACTAGGCTGGAGTTCAAAAATTTCAGCATCCATTTGTTTAATAGTCCCCTTGGCAGGACTAAGTCCAAACCCGACCGTCAGGAAACTGATGATCGTCCAACGATTGTGGCTTCATCTCGATGCTATATCCTGGGGCTTGCGGCGGCATGTAACGACCGTTTTTCATGACGACGGGTTGTTGAAAATGCTCATGTAAGTGATCAACGTATTCTACCACACGGTCCGTCATTGTTCCCGAGATGCAGATGTAATCGATCATGGCCAAATGCTGCACATATTCGCACAGACCTACACCACCCGCGTGGGGGCATACTTTGACATTGAACTTTGCGGCCATCAGCAACACCGCAAGCACATCTCCGACACCCGCCATACGGCAACTATCCACCTGACAAAACTCGATTGCGTTGGCCTGCATGAACTGCTTGAACATCACCCTATTCTGACAGGCTTCGCCAGTCGCAACACCAATCGGTGCCACGGCACGCGCAATTTTGGCGTGCCCTAAAATGTCATCTGGATTTGTTGGCTCCTCAATCCACCACGGGTCGACTTCGGCCAATTTTGCCATATTGGTAATTGCTTCGTTTACGTCCCAAACCTGATTTGCATCCAGCATCATTTTTAAATCTGGCCCAATTTCTTGGCGTATTAGACGACAACGACGCAGATCACCATCGGGATCACCACCGACTTTGACCTTCATATGGGTATAGCCTTGTGCCAAGGCTTCGCGACAAAGACGGCGAAGTTTATCATCATCATAGCCCATCCAACCCACAGAAGTTGTATAGGCTGGGTAACCTCGATCTTCTAACTTTGCGATCCTGTCGAATTTTGTAGCTTCAAGGTTTTTTAGAATTTCCAGGGCCTGGTCCGGCGTGATCGCGTCGGTTATGTGTTGAAAATTCACACAGCGTACCACTTCCATGGGGGTCATATCAGCGACAAGTTTCCAAAGCGGCTTATTTTCGACCTTGGCCCAAGCATCCCAAACGGCGTTGGTAACCGCACCGGCAGCCATATGAATTACCCCTTTTTCAGGACCCACCCATTGCAGCTGGCTATCCCCACCAATTTGCCGGGTAAACGCCCCCATGTTTTCGGTGATATCTTCCAGAGTCCTACCAATTATCAGGTGCCGCAAACATTTTATGCCTTCGACGCAAAGGTCATTTCCCCGTCCAAGTGTAAATGTAAGGCCGTGACCCTCTAGACCACTGGGATGATCGGTATGAAGAACCAGATAGGCCGCCGAATAATCTGGGTCAGGCGTTTTGGCATCCGAACCCGCATTGGTTCGTGATGTTGGGAAACGGATATCTCGGACTGTCATGTTCGTAATTGTAATTACCATTTTCAAATCTCAGGTTGTTGTGAGGTTTTTAGATCGATATATGCTAGATGGATTAGTCCAGAAGTCGCTGGATTTTATCTATCCAAAAAGATGTTCTTTGCAGTATTGGCGCCGATCACGGCTAATTCGTCCTGCATCAGTTGCCCAAAAATTTCAGCCGTGACGCTCAGCCAATCGGGTAATCGTTGTGTTTGGGCAAGCGTGAAGGATCTGTTGGCCAACGGTGCAATGCCGTCGGTCCCGCTGTAGCCTGCAGCATCTGGGTATATAAGATGTTGATGTGTGTCGATCAAACGTGTCATCTTGCTTCCTTTCATTCAGGGTCAGCGATAACGTCTTGCCGCTGTTGCCCGAGGCCTGTGATTCCAAGCTCGACCACGTCACCTGGGCGTAGATATTGTTGGGGGTTTTTCCCCATGCCGACGCCGGGAGGCGTACCAGTGGAAATGACGTCACCAGGTTGTAAGCTCATAAATTGGCTCAAATAACTTACGATATGGGCTACACCGTAAACCATCGTTTTAGTCGATCCGTTTTGCATGGTCTTGCCGTTGACGGTCAGCCACATCGTCATGTTTTGTGGGTCTTTGATTTCATCACGGGTCACAAGCCACGGCCCGATTTGACCGTAATTGTCGCAACTTTTCCCTTTGGTCCATTGGCCAAGGCGTTCTAGCTGGAAAGCGCGTTCAGACACATCATTTGTCACGGCGTAGCCTGCAACATAATCCATTGCATCAGCTTCAGTTACATATTTCGCTCGCTTTCCAATAATGACCGCTAGCTCTACTTCCCAATCAGTTTTCTCTGATCCACGAGGGATGATAATGGGATCATTAGGGCCACAAATTGCGCTTGTAGCTTTCATGAAAATCACAGGCTCTGTCGGGACATCCATTCCACTTTCGGCAGCGTGATCTGCGTAGTTCAAACCGATACAAATAAATTTACCGGTGCCCACCACGCATGGTCCAAGCCGCGTGTCAGCAGAGACAATTGGCAATGTTGTAATGTCAGCATCACGGATCGCCTGCATACCTTCATCTGACAAAACTGCTCCTGAAATATCGGGGACAATTCCGCTCAGATCGCGAACCCTGCCGTCCGCGTCCACGATCCCCGGTTTCTCTTCACCGTTGAACCCAAATCGCAATAATTTCATATTCGTGCTCCTTTAAGAGTTGGCCTAACCCCCATCGATATTCCTTCGTCAAACCGGTAAACAAGCCGGACCAATTGGTTCAAAGCTTTTGTAAGTCAGAATGAATTCACGGTGACCAAGATCTTCAGATTTCGTTTGTGTGCCACCAGCGACAGCAACAACCTGTTCGTATATCTCTGTTCCTATTTCGTCGAGCGTTGCAGTGCCTTCCATAATTCGGCCTGCGTTCACGTCCATATCTTCGTGTAATCGACCGTACATTTCAGGATTTGCCGCAATCTTGATCACTGGTGCCAATGCCGAACCCACGACAGAGCCGCGCCCAGTCACAAACAATGTCATATGCGCACCAGATGCCATCATCTCTACAATTTCGGCATTATCTGAAATATTGGGAAAACCAAATCTTACCGGACCGTCCGGAACGACATCCATAAGATAAAGCCCCCCCGTCGGTGGGATATCCCCGGGCTTAATAAGCCCCAATATCGGCGAAGTCCCTGATTTTGCGTAGGCGCCCATCGATTTTTCCTCTATCGTAGACAGTCCGCCATCTGCGTTGCCAGCTGCAAAGCTTCCAAACCCCAGTGTCGCATAATATTGTGCGGCTTTCTCAACTGATGCCCGCAGCTCCTCTGCCAGTTCTGGCGTCGCTGCACGCGCAGCCATAATATCTTCACAGCCAATAAGTTCGCCGGTTTCTTCAAAAATACACGCGGCCCCCTCTGATACCAATCGATCAAAGGCTCGACCCGCTGCAGGATTTCCCGAAATTCCACTTGTCCCGTCAGAACCGCCACAAACAGTACCGATGACAAGATCTGAGACCGCCATTGGAACGGTTTTTGCTTTGGACAGTGCCTCCACAGCACGTTCAACGAAAGCCTGCCCACGGGCAATCGCACTTCTTGTGCCGCCTGTCTTTTGGATCACCAGCGTTTCAACCTGACGGCCACTGTCACGAACAAATTGTTCCAATTGGAAGCGATTGAAACTTTCACAACCCAAGGACACTATCATCACCGCGCCAACGTTTGGATGAGTACAGAGCCGTTCCATCATTGACTGGGCGTATTCATTTGGGAAACACCCAGGAAAACCAATAACATGTGCATGTTCGCGCTGTGGAAGCGCTATTTCACGCGCTACATGATGGGCGCACTCCACGAGATATGCCACTGCCACAAGATTGCGGATGCCCTTTCGACCGTCCTGTCGAAGATACCCTTTCATCGTCATTTCTCAAACTCGGTTTGGGCACCCTCGAGCGCATACGTCGGCGTGTAGTCACTCTTCATATTGTGCAGGTGAACATGTTCGCCAACCAAAATATCAGACGTTGCAGAACCAATCGGTGCCCCGTATTTCAAGATAGCATCGCCCTTTCCAACCGATCTCAACGCCAATTTGTGCCCCATGCTTACAGCGACACCCAAAATGATTTCATCATCCCCAATGATCAATGTTTCGCCCTTGGAGATCCCACACCGCACGACAACAACACTGTCTTGGGGCGCGAGGATAATCAGTCGGTCGTCTGTCATTTTTACACCTCCGCCATTGTACAATTTACAATAAGGTCCCAATCCAACTCCATCCCGAGCCCAGTTGTTTCAGGCATCCTAGCATAGCTATTTTCAATCGGTAACATGCCCGATAAAGCAAAATCAAACTTCTTACGCCAAGAATAATAACTCTTGTGTGAAATCTAAGCTTTGCGACACGCACTTACAACATCCAAACCATCGTGCACGTGAAAATCAACCTCACACAATAACTTTAATACTTGCTCATCAGAATATCGCTTCCGAGCCATCTATATGTCCTCCCATAACAATTATACAATGGCTCAAGTTTAGGGGGCTAAAACACTCTAGCGATCATTACCGATCTTCTCAGTATGCTCGAAAGCAGTTAGGCTTTCACACTAGGGCTAGATACAAACGTTTTTTGTGGGATAATAAGAATGGCAAGGATAACACGCGTTGAAATTATGATGGTTAACCTGTCGCCTAAAGTAAAACGAGTGGATGCAATTCAGTCGTTTGATGCTCAGGAAACTCCAATAGTAAGAATTCATGATAGTGATGGCGTAATTGGTACGGGCTACACTTATACTATTGGTACAGGCGGCCCATCGGTTATCGCATTGCTATAAAAGACGTTAGCCCATGCTCTGATAGGCAAAGAAGCAAATCGAATTGATGCGATCTGGAGGAAATTACTCTTTTTAACATATGCCACGTCTGTGGTTGCCATTACTTCTTTGGCTTTGGCTGCCGTTGATACAGCGCTTTGGGATCTAAAATGTTTAAAAGCAGGGCTACCACTTCATATAGCAACGGGCGGAACTCGCGATCAAATTCCACTTTACACGACCGAGGGTGGGTGGCTTCATCTAGAGCCCTCAGCACTGGTTTAAGACGCAATTTATGCTAAAGAAAAAGGGTTTCAACGAGCTATGCTGTCAATTGGTCGCCCCAGTTTATTTGAAGATAATAAAAGGTTGCGCGCGGTGCGAAGCGGTGGGCGAAGCGGTGGGCGAAGCGGTGGGCGATGACTTTGAAATTATGACTGATGGAAATCAAAGCTTTTCCATTTCGGAAGCAATTCGGCGGGCACGCATGTTGGAGGACTATGATATTGCATGGTCCGAAGAACCACTTCCCGCGGATGACGTGCTTCAGCATTTCCGGCTTGCCAATGGGACAAGTGTTCCGATCGCAATTGGAGAGAATATTTACAGTCTTATTCAGTTTAAGGATTATTTGGTCGCGGGTGCCTGCTCAATCATTCAAGTGGATGTTGTGCGTATTGGAGGTATTTCCCCATGGTTGAAAGTTGCCCATTTGGCCGGAGCATTCAATGTTACTGTTTGCCCCCACTTTTTGATGGAACTTCATCTGCCACTTGTTTGCACTATTGCCAATGCAAAATGGCTTGACTATATCCCACAGCTCAATCTGATTACAGAAGCAAGCATCGATATAGAAAATGGTATCGCGCGACCGTCTCATTCGCCAGACTTAGGCATTAAATGGGATTGGGACGCTATTTCTTCTAACGTAGAAAACGGCAGCAGTTACAATATAACTGAGGCATAAAGGAGGTTTATGGTGAAACGCATGGGTATGGTTATTCGGCTAAAGGCTGATAAAATCCAAGAGTATAAAAAATTGCATGCGATTGTGTGGCCAGATGTTTTGGAAACTATAGCAAAGGCAAACATAAAAAATTATACGATATTTTTACGCGAGCCTGAGAATTTGCTCTTTGGGTATTGGGAATATTATGGAGTTGATTTTGAAGCGGATTCCGCAAAAATAGCTGCTGATCCAAGAACGCAGGAATGGTGGAAAATAACAGACCCACTTCAAATACGAATGGAAAGCAGTAGCTCTAATGAGCAATGGTCGATTATGGAAGAGGTTTTCCACACAGACTAATGTTTGGGTGAAGAATGCGTCATCACTGCTAAAAATAACACATAGCTTCGGCATCCTCACCGGAAATCAGCCGCTATTTCATTCACCAAAACTACTTTCATTCAATGGCATACGTTCAATAGACGCCCATATTTCAGTCAAGTGCCTCGCCATTTCTTTTGCCGCAATATCTGGATAGCCATTTTTTACTGCTTCCAAAATGATGGAATGTTGATGAAACATCAAAGCTGCATGCCCAGGCTGCGGCAGGCCAATGAAGCGCATTCGGTCGAGTTGACCCTTTACCGCCTGGATAACGCGCCATGCACGTGGAAGTGCTACCCCTTGGCAGAGCAAGTGATGAAATTCTTCATCCAATTCCATAAACTCAGTGAAATCTGTATGTTTCAAAGATTTTTCTTGATTGGTTAAATTCGCTTCTAAAAGCCTTAATGACTTTGTTCCAATACTGTCTGCGGCGCGCCGTACAATTGCCGTTTCCAAAATTTCACGCAGAAATTGAGCTTCTTTAATTTCGTCCATTCTGATCGGCGCAACAATCGTTCCCCGTTGTGGAAATATATCTACAAGACCTTCTTCTGACAGCCGGATAAACGCTTCCCGGACCGGCGTGCGGCTAACTCCCAGTTGAAGCGACAACTCTTTCTCACTTAAAGCTTTTCCCGGTTTGAGATTTAGTTTTAATATTTGTTGCCGTAGATAATTGTGCACCTGCATTGCAACTGATAAATTTTTATCGATGGCTATATCTTGGTTTCTTGGTTTGAGGTTAGACGAAGCCAAAAATGGATCCTAACGTTTTTTGTTTACTTTAACAGCTACCATGGTACCATATTTCAAACAGATCTTAACCATAAGCTAATAAACCATGCAAGACGTAAATTTACTATAGTAGATACTCGGATTTTTTCCAAAAATTAGGGTATTCAGGATCTTAATTTCTAAAAAAACTAACTCTGAATAAATTATGGTGCCCCATGAAAATTGACGCCCACCAACATTTTTGGAACTTTTCAGAAAACGCTTCTGACTTCACTTGGATGACAAATGAATTAAAGGCGTTGAAGCGAAATTTTTCGCCCGATGATTTGGCTCCTCTTTTGTCTGAAACGGGACGCGATGGTTCCATAGCAGTGCAAGCAAGAGAGGTTGTATCAGAAACTGATTTCCTTTTGCAGTTGGCGCAAACGCATGTTTCAATCAAAGGTGTCGTTGGCTGGATAGATTTATGCGCGGATGATGTTGAGGCAGTGCTAGAAAACTACTATGGCACTCCAAAACTTAAAGGTTTTCGTATGCTTATCCATGACAGAACTGATATGGATTTTGCAGATAGTACGGCTCACTTAAACGGAGTCTCATTGTTAGGTAAATATAACTTCACCTATGATTTATTGCTGCGCACAATACACTTGCCATCAGCGATTAGACTTGTCCAAAACCTGCCAAATCAGCCCTTTGTTGTGGACCATATTGCGAAACCGGCAATGGATGGAAGCGATATGGAAGCATGGAAACATGGTATAAATGAAATTTCCACATATCCCAATGTAATGTGCAAACTTTCAGGCTTGGTGACTGAAGCCGATTGGATAAATTGGAATGCGTCAGACTTTATTCCTTATCTTGATTTTGTTTATGAAGCCTTTGGTGCAGATCGTTTAATGGTTGGATCTGATTGGCCTGTGTGCACTGTCGCCGCAGATTATAATACCACTATTAGTATTGTTGACGATTGGGTTTCAAAACTGTCAACCGAAGAGCAATCTTTGATATTGGGTGAAACCTGCGCAAAATTTTATTCAGTTTAACACAATGCCCAAAATTGGGTGTTGAAATTTCTTTTTTAAAAAATGTTAATTCGAACGATTAAATGCGAACTATGTCGCAGTTGTGTGATGATTGTACGTAACGCTGCAAAACTACATTTGACCAGCACACGCAAGTCAGCCCCCGTTTATTGCCCTTTACGTATGGATAAATTCCATAATCTTGCTGCTTACCGCGTCGTAATCATGATCGTTTTCTACAATGCCACTCATCTGAAAGTCTTTCATCACTAAAATTTTATCCGCAAGACTTATCATTTCTGGCATGTCACTTGATATCAAAATTATTGAAGTGCCATTATCCGCCAGCTTTATGATTAATTCATGAAGGTATGCTTTAGTTTTAATATCGATTCCCACAGTTGGCTCGTCAATAATTAAAATATCAGTTCCAGCCGCCAGCCACTTGGCCACACTGATTTTCTGCTGATTACCTCCAGATAAATTTGAAATTAACTGATAGTTTGATGGTGTCTTTACTTCAAGTTGGCGGATATAGGAATCGACTTTATTGGCAATCATTCCATCGGAAACGAACCCAAAGGCTTTTCTAATTTGTGACCAGACGGTAATGCTGGTGTTGTCCAAAACATTATGGATAAGTATCAAGCCTTCTTTTTTTCTATCCTCACTTATGTAACCAATTTTGAATTTCTCCAAAGCAGTTTTAGGCGAGTTTATAGTTACCTTTTTACCGTTAACTATAACATCCCCATCAGTGATCTTGTCTTGTCCAATAAGACATTTCATCAATTCTGTTCTGCCTGCCCCAACTAAACCGTAAAGGCCTATTATTTCTGATCGGTTCAGCTCTAAATCTATATTCCTATGTCCTAATTCTGTTTTAACATTCCTTAGAGCTAGTATTGTGTCTTTGGCATTTTTAATTTTTCGGGCCGATTTCACGATCTGTTCGTCACGTCCAATCATTAATCTGACAAGTTTTTGCCTATCCAGATTTTTTATATCTTCTGAAGTACATGCATTCTCTCCGTCACGTAAAACTGTGACATCATCACAAATATTAAATACTTCCTCCAATTTATGGCTCACAAAAACAATACTTACGCCCTCGTCGCGAACAATTTTCTTCAGTAATGTGAATAGATTTTCTGATTCCTGAGGAGAAAGCGAAGAGGTTGGCTCATCCAATAAAAGAATTTTCGCCTTAAGCGATAGGGCTTTGGCTATCTCACAAAGCTGCATTTTGGCAACGGTGAGTTCAGAGACGACAGTCTTTGGGTCGATATCAAGATCCATCATTTCAAGCCATTTTTTTGACTTAATTGTAATCTCATCGTAATCAATTAGACCTAGTGGTGTTTTGGGCAAGTTATTCAACATCAGGTTCTCACCTACCGAGAAGCGTCTGATCAGGTTTCTTTCTTGGTGAACAACAGATATGCCAAATTTTGTCGCATCATTTGGGTTGTTAAGTGTTTCTTCTTTCCCGTTTATAAATAACTTCCCACTATCCTGCTTGTGAACGCCTGTAATTATTTTAATGAGGGTAGACTTACCGGCGCCATTCTCTCCAAGAAGAGCATGAATTGACCCTTTTCTCAGCCGGAAACTCGCCTGATCCAGCGCCTTGACTCCCGGGAAAGATTTATTGGCCGATCTTATTTCAAGGCAGAACTCATTCACTGTTGAAAATCTTTCTGAGAGCTTCCTGCTTGTACTCTCGATAGCGGTTTACCAAAACGGCGAGTAATATCATAACCCCCAGAAAAATCTGAACAAAGAATGGGTCGATTTTAAAGATCACTAATGCTTGTGATATTATCACAACGATCAAAACACCAAGAGCGGTAGCAATAACATCCACTTTGCCACCCGCCAAAATCGCCCCGCCAATCACTGGAGCCGCGAAAGATGGTAACAGCCATGAATCCCCAATATTTGGCGTTCCAAGCTGCAACCTGCAAACGACTAATATTCCCGCTGTCGCCGCCAAAAACCCTGAAATAACATGCGCCGTAATGACAACTTTTGATGAAGATATCCCTATTAATTCGGCTGATTGAACGCTGTTTCCATAGGCAAGCATGTGGCGGCCAGTCTCCGTTCTGTTCATAAAAACCCACATTAAAAATGTTATAATTATTGGGATAACGATTAAGAATGGAATAGGAGTATTACCTAGTTTGGCATTTCCAAAGTTTTTGACGGTTTCTGGAATATTGTAAAATGGTTCAGCCTCGGTAATTCCTAAGTTTATACCCTTAAATATATACAGTGTCGCTAAAGTTATAATGAAAGCTGAAATACCAGATTTAGCCGTTATATATCCATTTAAAAATCCACACGTCATACCAATCACTAGGCTAATTAAAACAGCAACTGGAACGGAAATTTGATGTACTTCCATCAGGCCGCTAAAAGAAATTGCCACTAATCCTCCAATGGCACCAACTGACAGGTTCATCTGGCCAATCGCAATAATTATCATCTGTGCCAAAGCAATTATGAGCATATAACTTGTGCTCACCATCAAAACATATAAGTTGAATGATGATAGAAAAGCCGGCTTGACAGCTGCAATGGCAAGTCCACTGACAACCACAACAATCAATAAACCGAACCAATCTTTTTTAAATAATGTAGCCATGCTAGTATTCACGATACTATCACTTTTCTGAGCGTAAAATATTCTCTGGTCCTGTCGAGCAAGACAGCCATTAAAAGAATAATACCAAGGAAAAATCGAATCCAAAATTCACCAACGTCCAGAAGGTAAAGACCATTTGTTAGAAGCGTAACCAAAACAGCACCAAGCATGGTTCCAAAAACTGATAGTTTACCGCCGGATAAAAGAGTACCTCCGATAACAGGTGCAAGAAATGCCGGCAGCAACCAATCCATACCCAATTGTCCGGCCATAGAGGGTATCGCAGCTCCGATACGCGTTGTAAGCAAAATCGCGGCCAAAGCGCCCAAAAAACCTGACAAAACATGACAATAAATGAACATCCTATTCACGGATATTCCAGACAGCTCTGCTGCCTCGGGGTTTGCTCCGGCCGCAATTAATTTACGGCCAATATCGGTAAACCGAAAAACATAAAAGAGGACAAAACAGGTTGCGACGCTCACCAACAGAAGCGGCGATATATATTTATTAAACAGTTTGGCTGAACCAAAATCGGTAAATAACTCAGGAAGTCTTCGAAATGCTTCAGCTTCCGTCAGCATGGTCATAAATCCGAAGTAAATACTCATCGTGGCCAAGGTGACGATAAAACTATGGACGCCGGTTTTAACCGTTATAAAACCGTTTATCCATCCTAAAAACGAACCCATACCGAGCATAAGAAGTATCGAAGGTATTATGGGTATTTCCAAAACCTCCATGCACCAACCACCAAACATGGCGGCACATACTCCGATTGCCCCAAGCGCTAGGTTTAAGCCTCCTGTTAAGATCACCACCATCATTGCAAGACCGATCATTATATCGATTGCGATTACCCGTGATAAGGCAAAAATATTAAATCTCGATGTAAAGCCGTCGGTAACGGTGGAAAATATTACGATAAAAATTAATACAAGGCACAGTAAACCAAACTGATTTGTAAATATAAAATTTGGGATTTTTTTATTCATTTATTGTGTCACAGCCGTTCAATTGAGCAGTAATGTGAAGGGGAGAGGTAACCCTCCCCTTCGGATATTTTAGCAATCCAGAAAATCGCCTTCAAACGTTTTAAGAATTTCTAAGGAAATCCCTCTCATAGCATCAACGTAATTGTCAACGTCAGTGACATCCACGAATACAGTTCCTGAATCGATAAACTGATCAGTTTGGGCAGTTGATTTCCATGGTGCGTTTGCTTTAAACGTGCAGCCGCCTCTTATTTTATCCATTGCATAGGAACCAATATATCCCTGACCATAAGGGTTTTGCAGCATTGTGCCATGCACAAAACCAGCTTTGATTGCCTCCAAAACCACTTCATCATGGTCAATACCCACCATTTTGATACGCTTATCGCCCATATTTGTTAAGGCTTGTGCCGCAACAACTGCAGGAACCCAAGCCGTCGTAACGATCCCGTCAACTTCAGCCCCTTGCGCAGCCATAAACGCGTTGATCTTTTCATCGGCTGGTTCATATGCGTCAATATCAGCAATAACTTGGATTATCTCGACATCGCCGCCAGATTCTTCAACCGCTTTTTCTACGGCTTTAATCCTCAGTGTAGTATTTGGATCAACTAGAAAACCCGTGAAATGCGCAATTTTGCCTTTTCCACCCATTGCATCAATCAACTGCTTTGTACCCAAATAAGCTGAGTGACCGGTATCTGTGCCAAAGCACATTTTGGCTTTAGTGGGTTGCTCTACGCAGCCCGCGAGCGCCGCAGTGGGAATACCCGCATCATCTAGCTCACCCAAGATTTTATTTGTTCCGACGGCATCTCCAGGAAATACAAGAACTGCATTATAGCCTTTGCCAACAAGGCTTTCTATCAGCTCATTCTGTTGGCTTAAATCCCATTCCGCGGGAACTTTATAATCTGCTTTTCCAAGCCCAAAATCCTTTACCGCGTCTTGCCCGGCTTTCTCCCAAGCCGCAAAGTAGGGATGAGGGCCACCTGGAACCAAGGCAACTTTTGTATCGCTGCTGCCAGCGAATGCACCACCAGACAACACCACTGCCGCTGATGCGACGATTGAAAACAATGACTTCATATCTTCCTCCACAATCTATGAAAAACTTTTTGCCTTTGTAAGATGCATCTGCCATGGTAGTATGTCAATGTCTTTTGACGGTTATGGTAAAACATAGCTGTATCGACATAAGCTGTTTATTTTCACGACAGGTAGAATAAGCAAATGATTAGGTATTTAAAATGCGAACTAGAATATGCCGCCTCGTAGATCGACGCGATATCTGCATACAAACAATAGATCTCAATTCACCTGGTGATGGTGAGGTAGTAATTCAGATGGGGGCAGGGGGTATCTGTGGCTCTGATCTACATTATTACAATGACGGCGGCTTTGGACCCATCAAAGTTAAAGAGCCGATTATTTTAGGGCATGAAGTATCGGGAACCGTAATTACACTTGGTTCACAGGTTGAAAACCTTAAACTTGGAGATAGAGTCGCGTTGAACCCCAGCCGTCCTTGCGGTGATTGTGCATATTGTCAAAAAAATATTTTCCAGCATTGCCTGAATATGCGCTTTTTTGGATCAGCGCTGCGCTTTCCCCATGAGCAAGGCGCTTTTCGCGAAACTATGGTTGTGAAGTCTGGACAATGCTTCCCGGTTCGCTCTACGACGCCTCTAGCACATGCGGCCTGCGCAGAGCCTCTTGCGGTATGTCTTCATGCGCGCAGCCGCGCTCCAAAGCTAAGAGGAAAACGTATTTTGATTACTGGCGCGGGCCCGATTGGCGCACTTTGTACAGCCTTGGCGCACGAAGCAGGTGCGGGTGAAATTGTTGTAACTGACCTAGAAGATCTACCTCTCGAAGTTGCAAAAAATATGGGTGCTAATATTACAATTAATATCTCTAGTTCTTCAGAAAGTTTGTCGGTTTTCGAAAAAGATAAAGGCTATTTTGATGTTGCGTTTGAATGCTCGGCGGCGCAAAGGGCATTAGATACATGCATTGACACCGTTCGCCCTCAGGGAACGATTGTACAAGTGGGGGTAACTGGAAATTTATCTATCCCCATCAACAAAATGGTGGGAAAAGAAATCTCTATGATTGGGGCGCATCGTTTCGATAGAGAATTTGGCGACGCTGTGAAAATGATCGATACGAACAAAATTAATGTCGCTCCAATCATTTCTCACAGCTACCCGCTTGAGAAAGCTGTTGATGCTTTTGAGATTGCCAGCGACCGATCAAAGGCCGTAAAAGTTCAACTCACCTTTTAAAAACCTGACGTCTACTACCAAAAGGTTGGTAAAAGTGCGGTCTTAAATTTTATCGCTTTGTTCTCTACTGTTGAAGCAAATTGCATCTCAGTATTTTTTCTAACCCACCATAGGAACCCAATCAGGCCAAAAGTCTTAGGCCGCAAAGGCCGGACCCATTGGTCCTTTGCGATCATGCCAAAACTCACCGTGGGGAAATCTATACTGCTCAAGAAATTCTGTCTTCATTTCGAGACCCTGCCTGAGCTCTCCTACGTTACATAGCAGTCTTCTTCTACCAACAAGGGTCTGAATACATCCGCTTGCAGGAAGTCGATGTATTCAACTATGCGGTTCTTACATAGCGGCCTCAATCTAAAGTATTTTAAGTCCCGAGGTTTTAACCCTATTTGGCGTATTGCGGTCTATATTGTAGCTTCTTTTTCTCGGATTAATAGCACATCATTGATCCTCTACTTTATACCCACATTTTTAAATCATATAGACTGTATAATCGTAGCTGAGAATGTTACTGAGATTTGCATAATAGTCTCAATAGCACGCGCCTAAATCCGACGTCGCCTTTTGCTTGAACTGGAAGCTTGATCCGATAGTAATATTGACAAGCGGTTTGTAAACAAAGCCAGAAGCTTTTTTTTGATACTGGTAAATAAACGCTCATTGAACTTCTCATCTCACAGCTTATGCTAATTCTTAATAGCCCGTCCATTTCGGCAGCGGAAAAGGTTTTGGTGTTCAACAAAAGGCTTTTCAAAAGAGAGCCGATCTTGTCCATTAGAGTAAAAATAGAATTTTGGAGTATATTTTCAGATGAATATCAAACAAAGGTTTGTTGGGAATACGGAACTTAAAATAGATATCCTTGGTCTTGGTTGTGCTCCTTTGGGTGGGAATTTTGTCGATTTAAGTTATGAAGATGGCACAAAAATTATAAATACTGCCTTGCATTCAGGAATGTCATATTTTGACACCGCGGCTTGGTATGGATTTGGCCGATCTGAGCGCCTAGTTGGTGATCATCTACGACACAAACAATATGTACTTTCTTCAAAAGTTGGTCGAATTTTAAAGCCAGGTGCGGTTCAAAATCCACTTGATTTTGGTATGATTGATCCACTGCCATTTCATGTAATTTATGACTATTCTTATGATGGAATCATGCGTTCTTATGAGGACAGTTTGCAACGTCTTGGCTTAGATAGAATTGATATTTTATTGGCGCATGACATCGGTGCATTTCAGCATGGTGCAGAAAACGCAAGTCACTTTAATGATTTGGCAAAAAGCGGCTATAAGGCAATGTCAGAGCTAAGGGAGCAGGGTGCAGTAAAAGCGATAGGTTTGGGTGTAAATGAAACTCAAGTTTGCCAGGATGCATTGGATATTGGTCAATGGGACGTATTTCTGCTTGCTGGTAGGTATACGTTGCTAGAGCAAAGCCCATTAGAATGCTTATTCCCGGCCTGCGAAAAAGCAGGTACGAGCATAATTTGTGGTGGCCCTTTTAATTCTGGTCTCTTGGTCGGAGGCGACACATGGAATTACTCCAAAGCACCCAAAATCTGATTGAAAAAACAAAAAAGTTGGCAAGTATCGCAGATGAATTCAATATTCCTTTAGGAGCGGCGGCGCTACAATTTCCACAAGCTCACAACATTATAACTTCGGTCATTCCCGGGCCGCGCTCTGACGCGGAGCTTTTAGAGATCATAGCTTGGCAAGAAACAAAAATTCCAGTGGAGTTTTGGACTGCGCTCAAAGACAAAAATCTTTTGGTTATTGATACTCCAACACCTGCGTAATATTTGTTTGGATTTAATATTTTTATTTCGCCATTACTGCCAAGCCATTGGCTGTAAACCGCAGCCCACTAATGCATTCAAGAAAGCCTTGGACTAACTTACAAACGTCTATCAGTCCCGGACCTCTAGCGGTATGCAATTGCACGGAACTCTGACTGCACTTTCATAATAGCCGCTATCGGTATTGGCTTACGAACCAATACTCCTGCGCTTCGGTCATGATAGACGCCCACAAAGAGATTACGAACATCCAAGGCATACTCTGAACAGGCAAAGTTTACGATGGCCTTTGGATGGGAAAAGTTACGGGTGACGCTTGAGCCAGTTAGTCCACGAGCAACAAGCCAATCACTTCAGACTTAGCCAATCGAATCTGGCTCCAGTAGGTGTCTAGTTTAGCGGTAGCAGTATTCGCCATCTGCAGGGACGGTATACCAAGCCCTTGGACTATCCGGTGATAATGATAATGCTGGCATAAATCAGCAGGGGCACGGCGAGAAAAGTAGAAATAACCACCACGGACGAAGGTACATGGGATAGATTTGGTCAGAAATTTGGCCAGTACCTAAAAGCGGCATTACAAGCGCTAGGCTAAAAGAACTGAGTAATAACTGGTGCTTATTTAGAATACGCTACTACT
The DNA here is from genome assembly GCA_905182425.1 of uncultured Planktomarina sp. Taxonomy (GTDB): domain Bacteria; phylum Pseudomonadota; class Alphaproteobacteria; order Rhodobacterales; family Rhodobacteraceae; genus Planktomarina. Next base: position 72,238 of record CAJJBP010000012.1, read on the forward strand.
AGTAAGGCAGTTTATGGCGGACCGAGGATCCCCCGTACCATTATCTGTATAAATACGATAAAGTCTTATTTAATTGGCTATAACAGCATATTTTGTACACTTAATATATTACTAGACCTATTCAGACCTGTTGTAATCTGCTACTTTGTTGTGGGTAGCGTTGTGGGTAGGGATAGATCGTCATGGCTTTTTTGAAATCAGCACGAAGTGTAGAGACGGTCAATGAAGTAGGTTACCACCGCTGTGATCGCGGCCTGTATCTACAAGTAGCTGGAAGCGGTACGAAGTCTTGGTTGTTCCGCTATAAATCCCCCGTCACAGCCAAGCAGCGCGAGATGGGTCTAGGATCGCTTAATCTTGTCCCATTAGCAGCCGCACGCGATATTGCCGTGGAATGTCATCGGCAAGTCCTTAGTGGATTGGACCCAATAGAAGAACGCGGACGGATCAAAAGAGCTAGGCAATTGGAACAGGCACGTTCAATAACGTTCCAAGAAGCCGCAGAGCACTGCATTGCCAGTAAAAAGCCTGAGTGGAAAAATGCCAAACATGCCCAGCAATGGGGCAACTCGCTAGCAACATACGCATACCCAGTCTTTGGCACCCTATCCGTTTCCGATTTAGATACTGATCTCGTCCTAAAGGCTATTGAACCGATATGGATATCCAAGGCTGAGACCGCCAGTCGCGTTAGACAGCGTATCGAAACCGTCTGGGATTGGGCACGCGCGCGAAAGTATGTTGAAGGAGAGAACCCTGCCCGCCTACGCGGTCATCTTGATAAAATCCTCGCCAAGACTGCCAAAGTAAAACGGGTCAAGCATCACGCAGCGGTGCCATACAAGCAGATCGCTACGTTCATAACAAAGCTGAGAGGCCGCAAGGGAAGCTCAGCTTTAGCAATGGAGTTTATGATATTGACCGCAGCGCGAACAGGCGAGGTCCGGGGTGCAAGATGGCAGGAGATTGATTTCACAGCCAAAGTATGGATCATATCTGCTGGTCGCATGAAAGCTGGTAAGGAGCATCGAGTGCCGCTCTGCGATCGAGCGTTGCAAATCCTAAACAGCATGAAGTCTAATCGAAACCCTGACGAGTTTGTATTTCCCGGCTGGAAGGCTGGGACCGGGCTAAGTGATGGGGCCATGCTTGCCCTATTGAGAAAGATGGATGTGGGGCCATACACACCGCATGGCTTCCGAAGTACGTTTCGAGACTGGGCCGCAGAGGAGGCCCACCAGTTCTCAAATGAGACTGTTGAGCTAGCTTTAGCTCATACTATCAGAAATTTAGCTGAAGCGGCATACAGGCGTGGAGATCAGTTGGAGAGGCGCAGAGAGCTTATGGCAGCTTGGAACGATTATACCGATCAGCATTCTCAGTCTAAGGAGGAAGAAGATGAGCGTTAGAAAAGGACAGGCGCGGTTAAGAAAAATAGCCACCCAAATATCTAGCGACGCCCCCCTAAGCGACGAAGACCAAGCATTCTTAGTGACTGCATTGCAGACCATTGCCAATGGAGAAGATGCAGAGACTGCATTAGGCGTAAAGGCCAAGAAAGGTGAGCGCAAAAGCCATTACGCCAGAAACACTGAGTTCAATAAACAGCTATTTTTTGGCTGGTTGAAGACTGCGATGGCACCAGAAGACGAAGACCCACCGAAAGCGGGTTGGGGTTGTCACTAAAAGATGCTGTCAGGAAAGCCGCCAAGGATTGGCCAAGCCTACCCTCAGAGGAAAGCCTGCTCCGTCAATGGAACGGCGTTCGAAAGGATCAAGGTAGGACTTTCAAAGTAAAAACGGATTAAAATCGCGATTTAAGTCCTTCGACACACCTTTTGTCAAAGGCTAATGCTCCAATCAAAGCCACTTAGCTATGATAGGAGACGGTCAAGATGGACGTAGAAACTACGCAAAAGCGCATTGTCAGGATGAAAGATCTTCCCTCTAAAATAGGGTTCCAGCCATCAACAATTTACGGTCTGATTGCAGAAGGAAAATTCCCTGCACCACATAAACTGGTCCCCGGCGGCAGAGCCGCAGGGTGGCTTGAGAGCACAATCGATGCGTGGATAAAAAGTGGAGCCAGTCAAAATGAGGAGATGAAATAATGCGGTCCTCCCCATTGAACCCAGATTTTGACTTAGCTCAGCGTTTCTTGAATGCACTCGACCCAAATGGGAAATTTACATTCCAAACATTTGATGATGACCAAGACCGCAAGGACAAAAGTTTAACCAGGCAATTTAATGGCACCCTGCGAGAATATTTTGATCAGCTAAGCGGTTTGCAAGAAAAGGGAGCTGGCATCTTCGTCACAATAAATCAAACAGACCTCAAAGGCCGCAAAGCCGAAAATGTTGTTGCTGTGAGGGCAATCTATGTCGACTTAGATGGAGCGCCTATTGAACCGGTATTAGAGCATAATTGCGAACCTCATATTATCGTAGAGTCTTCTGAAGGAAGATGGCATGCTTACTGGCGGATCATCCTAAATAAAGACGATTTCACACCGGCTCAGAAGGCTCTCATCAAAGCCTTTGACGGCGATAAAAGTGTTATCGATCTCCCTAGGGTTATGCGACTCCCCGGTTTTTTTCATCAAAAGATCAAGGACGGCGTCAAGTCTCCTCCCTTCATGACCCGATTAGAACAGGTTGTAGAATTTGGCTCAAAGTATTCAGCAGAAGATTTGTTCAGCTATTTTCCTAAATCGGATAGTGAAAAAACCAAAAATAAAGTTGCAGACTGCGCAGATTACCAGCCACCTGACGCAAAAACAGTAGCAGAAATACTTACATATCTCGATCCAGCGGACCGAGAAGAATGGATAGCGACTGCGCACGCTTTGAAAGCATTAGATGAAAACTATCTTTCGCTATTTCTCGATTTTTCTGAGGGAAAATTCTCTGCTCAAAAGCCCGGAAATTATGTAGGTAGAGACGATGTTATTAAAACATGGAATTCGCTCAAACCCGTCAGGACAGGTTTTGGTGCATTGGAAGCACGCGCAAAAAAACGTGGGTACATGCCAAGCTTTTCAGGTTCAGGTTTCCAAACGGGAAGCCAAATAGAAGTGGCCAAAGAAACTATACCTCTACTCAAAGAACAATTTGAGAATATTATTTTTGATGAGGGCAGCTTTTGGGGTTATAATAAAATCGCCTGGCAAGAGATCATCCCCATCGAAATTCGGCGAACCATTCATCAATTTGATGGAGCAAAAGTTAAAAAAGCGAAGCTAAAACTGAGCAAGGCATTTATCGACGGCGTTATTAATGAACTTGCAGTAATGCTCAACAGCAACAGATTTTTCGAAAATGCTGCCAAGGGCGTTAACATGCTGAATGGTTTTGTTAAAATTTCAGTAGACGGTACCGTTGAACTGGTTCAACATCACGCTGACCTAAGGCAGAGGTTCTGCATTCAATATAGCTATAAACCAAAGTTGACCGCAGCTTACTCTGGTCTTTTAAACACATTATTCACTGGGTGTTTTGGTGCAGAGTCCGAAGAGTATGGCTCTTTAATCTTACAGATGTATGGCGCTTCTATCTGTGGGGTTGGGACGCGGTTAAAAGAACCGAAAGCATTCATCCTTTATGGGCAATCTGCAGCGAATGGTAAATCCACCATTCAAGAGGTGCTGAGGCGTATACTTCCGCATGATGTCATTTGCAGCATATCGCCAGGTGACATGGATAAAGAACAGTATCTGGCCAAGTTAATCGGGGCGTCAGCAAATCTGTCTGATGAGTTATCAAACGCTGCAGCTATCTCATCGGACAAATTCAAAGCTGTAATTACGGGAGACCCTGTTACCGCAAAGATCATCTACAAAGAGCCAGTGGAGTTCAAACCCAGAGCTATGCATATTTTGTCGACTAATGTACTTCCAAGTTTTAAAGGCGGCATAGATGCGGGGATCGAGCGCCGACTGCTGGTAATACCGTTCAGTCGAACAATACCTGTTGAAGAGCGGATCTCAGACTTTGAAACAAAGTTAATGAGAGAGCAGGGAGCCATTTTGATTTCAGAGGCCATCCGCGAAGCGGCAATAGTGTTTAAAAACGGTCACTACTCGATGCCAGCCTCTTGCCAAGAGGCAACCACGCAGTGGATGAAAGAAGCGGACACTGTGAGAAGCTGGTTAGAAGACGGTGGTTTAAAAAGAGCCGTACCAATACGCGTAGCAAAGCTTTTCAATGAAGTTTACATTTACTTCAGAAAAGACATGGATGAAGTTGGTATCAAATATATCCCTGGGTTGCCAAATTTAACTCAAAAATAAGGGAATTCATCACCAATGACCCGAGTTGGGAGGAGGTTCGACATTCAGACGGGAAGAAAATTCAAAGGTCTAATCTAGTGACTCGAATGACTGGAAATTCGTAGACTTTTCAATTTAGCATCACACTAGACAGTTCAGATTATGAATGTTTGCGGAAAATCGAGTCACTACGATCACTAAATGAAATTGCGCCCCAATGAATTTGCGGCACCAGTATTAAAGGCCCATGGTCCCAGGACCGCGGCCCTTGTTTGGGGGTACCCCTAAGCGGCATCCCTGCTTGCCCCCAAGAAAGGCCGCAGTAACCCCCACGGCAATCGGTCCAATGCCAATGGTCTACTATCACCGAGCTCCCAATCTTTGACGCCATTTCTTGTCCAGATGACCGTGGTCCACGAACCAAGCCTCCAGCTCCTTCAGTTCGCCGCGCATCTGCCGCCCCTCCTCTGCAAAGCGCCGTGCTTCTGCGCGCTTCTCTTTGGTGAACTTGCCGTGCTTGGTTCGAGCCTCTGTGAGTCGCGCAAGGCCGTCCTTGGTCCTCGGTCCGGTGCTCGCGCCTCCATGGACCCGACAGCGCCCTACAGGCTGCTTTGCGGGCGCCTGGCAAGAAGTGCCTCGCCGGGTCTTGGCGCCGCACCGTTGGCCGGGCCAATCGGGGCCAAACCGCCATGGAATACCTTTTTCGAGGTTGGTGTTTGTCATGCTGAAATCTCCACCAGTTATGAGGTATTATTATACCCCATTTTGGATGGCTTGGCTAGGCATGCGTGACTTGGTCCACGGACCGCGGCCCGGGCAAAACCATCCAACGCCGATTGGGCTCTGCAGCAACGCTGATAAGCTGGACGTGGGTGCGTGCTCTATGGCCCGATAGTGCCCTGGCTCTTGGTTCCTCGTCTACGGGCCTAGGCAGGATGGTCCAGGAACCCCGGGCCGGGTTTAAGGTAGCTAAATGCTGGAGTGCTTTGTCATTCGGCATGGTTACAAATCAGCCCTACCCGCTTCAAACAAGTTTACTCTGACAGTGCCAAAAATAGGGATCAACCGCGAAACCGTCAAGTTTGTCTGACAACACCGTTTTCCAACACTGTTAGATCACTTAGTTCCATCGTATTTTTTACTTTTCAGAAAGTTTCTTCTCGAACTTCTCAACCTCCTCCATCAAGATTGGGAGGCCCATCGTCATCGAATGAATTCCCATGATCGAAGTCAGTTGAATTACCTCCAGAATTTCTTCTTTGGTGGCACCAGCTTCAAGGGCATTTTGCATGTGTCGACGCGCGCCCGATGGCCAAAGATGGGTTGTGGCGACATTGATAGCGATAAATATTAACTCTTTGTACTTTTGCGGCAATGGCCCGTTTTGCGGTACTGCACGGAATGCCAGAAAGGTTTCAAGATAGTCTGGATCCAGCTCAAGAAGTGAATCCCAAAAAGGGTTCCAATCGCCGGTAGCGCGCTGCGCTTCGATAGCCGGGTAAGATTTTTTTTCTGTCATGATGACACTTTCATGATTTCACTGCGAAATGAGCTGTTGCTGGAATTGGTTTCCATTACCCGCCGCGATGTTTGAAACTATCGCGCCGGAATGAATAAAGCGCGGCTGGATCGACCTGTACATCTATCACCGCTGGTTTGCCACATGCAAGTGCTGCTTCAATCGCCTCGGCCATTTCCGGCAAGGTTTGCGCGCGATAACCTTTGGCTCCGTAGAGATCAGCCAGTTTGTCAAAAGGCGGGCTTGAGATATCCGCGCCAATGTATCGACCTCCAAAAAAGTCACGTTGGTAGGCTTTCTCGGCCCCCCAACAGCCGTTGTTCATCACCACTGTCACCGAATTGATCCCGCAGTCAACAGCCGTAGATAATTCCGAAACGGTCATGCCAAAACCGCCATCCCCCATCAGGCTGACTACGGGGCGCTCTGGCATGGCCAACTTTACCCCCAACCCAGCAGCAAATGAAAAGCCAACCAGTCCAAAATCAAGCGGCGTGAACAGGCTTTTGGGTTCCCAATAGTTCAGCGCATCCGTGGCCTGAAGGCACAATGTGCCCGCATCCATTGTGATCGCCGCATTTTGCGGCAGCACATCGCGCAGGGTCTTGAACAAGCCCGACGGTTGGATTGGTAATTTATCTGTATCCGCATCCGCATCGCGTTTGGCCAAATAGGCCGCACGCTCGGCCTTGTAGGTTTGGGTCCATGCATCAGCTTCTGCGCGGCGGGCAAGTTTCTCTCCGGCCAAGCGCAACTGATCAGTAACAGTCGGCGCGTCGCCCCAGATCCCCATCTCAACTGGAAAATAGCGCCCGATGGCGGTGGGTTCCTGTTCGACATGGATGATTTTGGCATCCCGGTTGATGTTGTCATAACTGTAGAAAGTTGCGTTAAATCCGATCCGCGTGCCAAGGGCGAGGATCACATCCGCCTCTTTCACCAGCCGCGAGGCCACCACATTGCCGCGTGGCCCCATTTGTCCCGCGTTGAGCGGATGGCCAAAGGGCACCGCATCCCCGTGCCCCGGAGAACTGACCACAGGGGCGTTGAACACTTCGGCCAGCGCCATTGCCTTGTCACCCGTTCCGGTGTTTTTAATCCCACCGCCTGCAATAATGACCGGACGCGCCGCCCCTGCCAGCAGTTGTGCTGCCTGCGCGATTGCCGCTTCGGGTGCTGCCGTCGCGCCAACCGGGCGGTAGTTTTGCGGATGCTGCATCGGTTCATAGTCAGCTTGACCCGACAATACATCGCGCGGCAAGTTCAACTGGACCGGACCTTTGCGCGGCGCATGGGCGACGCGAAAGGCCTCACGGACCATTTCGGGAACTCTGTCCGCACTTGTGGCGGTCCATGTCTTTTTGGTGATCGGCGTGAACAGCGCCTGCTGATCCACTTCCTGAAAAGCGTCGCGGTACACATGCCCCGTCGCCAGCGCCCCCGCGATTGAAACGATGGGGGTGTAGGCGGCTTTCGCTTGTGCCAATCCGGTCACCAGATTGGTTGTGCCGGGGCCATTTTGTCCGGCCAGTACAACACCTGCATTACCCGACGCACGGGCATAGCCATCGGCCATATGGGTGCCGGTCCGCTCGTCATGGATACCGATAAAGTTGATTTTTTTTTCGTGATAAAGAGCATCAAACATCTCCATTGTAGCGGACCCAATCAGGCCAAACACGAATTCGGTCCTTTCCGCCTTAAGCGCTTCGACTGCGGCCTGACCGCCTGTGAGTTTTGTCATGTTCTATCCTTTGATATTTAGCCAACAGTGCGACCCAAAAAATCCGCTATCGGGGTGGAAAATGTGTCAGGGTCTTCTATCAACCCAAGGTGTTGAAGCGACGCAACGATATGCACTTCTGCCCCATTGATTTCGGCGGCAATCGCCCGTGTCATAGCTGGTGTTGACCCGCTATCGTTCTCACAGGTCATCACCAGCGTGGGAAGATTGATCGGCAGATCTGGCTGGATCAGTTCAACCACCCCATGCGCTAGCACAAGGCGATGGGCCGCATAGTTTTCAGGGTCATTGGCCAGCACAATATCGCGGATTTGGGCTACTTTATCTGGGTGATCGCTGCGATAGCCTGAAGTGAACCAGCGGGCCAATGTCACGTCGAGATTTGCCGCCGGGCCACCAGCGTCAGTATCATGGGCGCGTTCTTCGATCAGCTTTTGCTGCTCTGCACCGCGCTCGTGTGGAGAATTTAAGATGGCCAAAGCCGACACTCGCTCCGGATGATCTATTGCCATGCGACGGTTAATCATCCCACCCAACGAAAAACCAACCAGCGCCGCTTGCGCGATGGCCAATTCATCCATCAATGCGATCAACTGCTCTGACAGAACCGTCAGGCTCGGCGAGCGATTAGGCAGCCGCGTTTGCCCATGCCCGCACAGATCATAACTCAGCACACGGAACCGGCGCGCCAGCACCGGGGCGATTTGTCTGAATGTGCTGTCGCAGGTCAGCCCAAGCCCATGGATCAGCGCCACGACCGGCGTGCCCTCTGGTCCGCTGAGCGTATAGGATGTTCCCGCTGCGCTGACAGGCATCACACGCCCGCCGGGTTATCAACGTCACGGCCCATTTCCCGCAGATCTTCATAGCGATCGCCAATGCGGTGATTAGGATGCCCGCCGACCGAGGCACCAAGAGCGACGATAATTTCATCCTCGGCGGGGGAGTCGGAGATACTGGTCTGGATGGTCTGATAATGCGAGCGCCGCCCGCCATCGTCCTTATCCATCAGGGGTATGGTTATCGCACAATTTGCGGCACCACGGGTGTTGGAGAACACAAGGTATGATTTGGCATTAATCGCTTCGCGAAATTGATTTCCAAAGTGCAGCGTGTGCGTCATGGCTTGCGCATGTTCGACTTCGCCCCCCATGCCGACAATGCTCGCTTTTCCGCATCCCTCAAGCTTGTCGCCACATATATCTAGCAACATTTTAGTTAAAAGCTTGCCAATGACCGGGCCGTGTTCCTGAATTTCAGGGCGCATGTTTTCAACATAACCGCGTCCAAACCACGGGTTCTTGATGATCACCAGGGCCGCCACAAGCAATGTCGGCTCAGAGACCTTTTTCCACCCTTCCAGATAAGTTGTCTGTTGCCACATTAGGGTCCGACGGACTTCAACTGGCATTTTCGCGTTCCTTTGTTTTTTCATGCATCACCAAATCGACTGTGTTTGGATCACCACATTCCAGGTTGGTTGCGATGTACAATCCAGATGGGCATTTAGCACCTTGGCTTGATTTCCACCCCATGATCCAGCGCTGTGAAACAACCAAAACCACTTTTTGTCGACAAAATTTCTCCACAAAGCCCTTTTTTGCTTCGATTGTGATATCAAATCTTCTTTTTGTATACAGATTATATCCTAAAAATTCAAAATTTGCATAACATAGACCAGATGGACCCAAAAAGACTGCAAAATGCGACTTTTTTGAACACCACTAAATGACGTTGCATAATTTTTGTCCTACAAAAGATTGCAAGATTAACATTCTGCGCGTAACGTAAACTTGAAATAGCCAACGGAGCACTGAACCGAAGCGATAGAAAGTAACGGTTTTGCCCTCCACATTATCTCGGCTATGTACAGCTAGGGGGCTTACGTTGCGTGCAATCATTAACCTACCCACCAAGGGCTCCGATCAACTTAACGACGGCCAAGGTCATCCTCATACAAGGCCTTTGCCCGAAACATCGCTGCGCGAGTCGACGCAAGCATGGATCCGCGAGGCGATCTTGGCCGGTCGATATCAAGCAGGTGAAAAGCTCATTGAACGGGAGTTAAGCGAGATGACCGGTGCCAGCCGGTCTATTCTACGCGAAGCGATGTCGCACATCGGAGGCAAGAGGACTAATCGTCAGACAATCGTTTCGCGGATTTACGTGTCGCACAGTTATCTGCGCGCAGCATTTTTGAGATATTCGAGCTGCGCGCATCCGTTGAAACACTTGCCGCGGAGTTGTTCACGGAACGGGCCAGCGATCAGGAAGTGACAGAGATCGGCGCGGCATTCAGGGCTATTGAAGCCGGGATAACCGCCAGTGATCTCAAGAAAATTCGCGCCGCGAAAGACTTGTTCTTTACCATTCTGTTTTCCGGCTGCCGCAATGCCGAAATCCGCCGCGCATTGGAGAATGTTATTGATCGCATTTTGTATCTGCGCACCCAGCTGATGATTGATCCGCGTCGGCGGCAGGACTCTCTTGTGGAAATGCGGCTCTTGACTGAGGCGCTGCAAGACCGAAACCGCATCGAAGCGCGCGCCGCGTCATTGGCGCATCTGGAATCGGCTCGCGATGCGCTTGTGGCACAGCTTTCTGCTGCGGCCAAAGCCAAGGTCGCCAAGGCCACTGCCAAGTCTCCTTTGAAAGCTCTGAAAAATGGCTGATGTGGTATCCGGCCATGGGCGCTGAACCGCCCCCCTTCCCCGAACCCGGCGTTCAGCGGCTTCGCTATTCGCATTCTTGGCTTGGCGCTGTTTGCCTACATGGCCTACGCCACCATCTACGGGCCTTACAAAACAACTGTTGTGCATCTGGCGATTTTTGCAGCCGCGATGCTGTGCATCGCATTTCTCGGGCGGTCGCGCAGTACGGACCCTTTGCGCAGGTACATTCAACTAGGTTGGGACATGGTCGCCGCTGCTGCCGCTGCGGCCAGTATGGCATATGTCGTGTTCGATTATGAACGCCTGCTGAATCTGTGGGGGTCCAGTTACCTCACGAAAACGGACGTTGTTGTTGGGCTGATCATGGTCCTTGTGGCCCTCGAAGGGGCCCGTCGCCACTCCATCATGTTGGCGCTTCTGGGTGTCCTCAGTGCCGCGTACATGTTGTTTGGCAATAGTTTGCCGGGCGTCTTTTCCCACGCCGGAATGGATATCCGGCGGTTCGCCTATGTCGTGTCTTACACCAGCGAAGGATTGTTTGGCACCGGGCTGAAAGTCGCGGCTAACTACCTGTTCATGTTTATGATGTTTGGGGCCGTGCTTCAGGCCACGAAGACCGGAGATTTCATCATCAAGCTTGCCAATTGTGGGTTTGGGCGGCAAACGGGGGGCGCGGCAAAAGGTGCAATGGCAGCTAGTGCCGGGCTGGGCACGATGGTCGGCAGTTCGGTTGGCAATGTGGTCGCGACGGGTGCCTTTACCATCCCGCTCATGATCCGGACCGGATTTCGCCGTCATATCGCGGCGGCAGTGGAGACGAACACCTCCGAAGGTGCGCAGCTTGTTCCGCCCATTATGGGGGCGTCTGCCTTCATCATGGCGCAGATCACGGGCATTTCTTACGGAACCATTGCTTTGGCGGCGGTGATCCCCGCGTTTCTTTATTACTTCTCCCTCTATTGGGTCATTCACATCGAGGCCCTCAAAAACGATCTTCGAGGCCTGCCAGAAAGTGAGATGGAACCGATCGGACAGGTGCTTGCCGAGGGTTGGCACCTGCTGATTGCACCGGTTGTGCTGTTTTATCTTCTGGTTTTTCAAGCCTATACTGCGGCTTTCGCCAGCTTCAGCGCCTTGATCATTGCGATCCTGATCGGCGCATCGCGCAAGGTCACGCGGGTGTCATTGCGCACCTTGCTGGACAGTCTGGACGATGGAGTGCGCCAAGCGGCAGCGATAACCGCGCTGATCATATCCATTGGCCTGTTGCAGGCCGCAATTGTTGCGACCGGGCTGGGTCCGCGGCTGACAGAGATCATCCTGAACATCAGCGATGGCTCGCTTATTGTGACGGCGCTTTTGGCGGTGGTCGCGGCGACATTGCTGGGCATGGGGATGCCGACACCAATAGCCTACCTGATGTTGGCAATGTTTGCCGCGCCTGCAATCATCACAGCGGGTGCGCCGGTTTTGGGAACGCATCTGTTCCTGTTCTATTTTGCGATCAAATCCGGCTCTACACCACCGGTAGCCTTGGTTGCGGTCGTTGCGGCAGGCATCGCCCGCGCCAATTGGTGGAGCACCTCGGTCGCGGCATTTGTTCATTCGCTGCCGGGGTTCATTGTCGCGTTCATGTTCCTTTATTCGGGTGCTTTGCTGATGCAAGGTGACGCGATTTTCATCGTTATGGCAGCATTGACAGCCAGCGTTGGCGTTTTTGCAATGGCGGCCGGAATTCAGGGCTGGTGCGTAGACTGGATATCCTGGATTGAGCGCCTCGCCCTTATCGCTGCAGCGCTGTCACTGATCAAAAGCGGGGGCCTGACAGATAGCGTCGGATTGGCCGTCGTCGCTGGCATTGCTGCATTCAGGTGGATGCGCAAGTCTGACACCAAACTTTCACCCAACCTCTCAGAATAGGAGAACAAGAATGATTGATAATCTATTTAAAGGCGTAGTCACTGCCTGTCTACTCACACTGGCAGGGGCGGCACACGCGCAGGATAACATGTCGATTGGCGCCAGTGGCTCCGGCTCTGGCCCCTATATCAACGGCGCGTTGATGGCCGATACTGCGAACAAGGCGCAGGACGGTTTCAAATTCTCGGTCCAGACAACTGGCGGGTACAAGGACAACCTGGGCCTTGTTCTGACTGACAAGGTGGACATCGCCCTGAACACGCTGATCGGACTCAACTTTGCCTATAATCAGCGCGACGATTATGCGTCCTCCCCGATGAAGGACGATTTCAAGCGCCTGCGTTCGGTGTTTGTGTTTGGCGCAGTGCCCCACAACATCTTTGTTCGTGACAGCAGCGGCATCAACAGTCTCGACGATATCCGGGGCAAGCCGTTCAACATCAATGTCCCGTCCAGCTTCACTCATGGCCTCAACCTGAAGATGCTGGAAGCTGCCGGCATTGAACTGGATGAATTTGAGGTAGGCAAGATTCCGACAGGACAGGTTTTTGACCAAATCCAAAACGGCATCTTTGAAGGGGGAGCGCATGTTTATCAACTGGGTTTGGGCAATGCCCAACGTCTGTCGGCCGTGACGCCGATCAGGTATCTAGATATCTCGCAGACGGTTATCGACAAGATGAACGAAGGATATTTTGGCCTGCTTGTTCCCTACGAAATTCCCGCAGACACCTATAAGGGGCAGGATAACGTTGTGAAGACGTTTGGTCTGGCTCAGGTGGTCTATACAGATGAAAATGCCGATGAGGAAATGATCTATCAGTTTACCAAGGCGTTTTGGGAAAACATCCAGATGATCCAGGAGAGCAACACCAGTTTCACCGGGATGACGCCAAAGCTGGGCGCAACAGATTACGGCATCCCGATGCATCCCGGTGCGGCCCGTTATTTCAAGGAAATCGGGGCTCTTTGAAAAGAGGCGTCCCACGATGCGCCTAGACGGCGCATTGTGGGATCTACGCTCAGACAATGCATTTCTTAAGATGGGACCTCGGCATAACCAGTTTTTATGGTGTTGTCAGACAAAGTCTAACAGGTCTCAAAGTACCACGATCACACAAATCTATGAAGCGCAGATTTGAAACCACTCAATGAGAGCGGCACTGCGTTTTTGCTTATAAGTCTGTCTGTTTTGAAGATGTCTTTCATGATTGAAGTGGTTGTATATCTGGGCGTGATAACTGGTAAATTTCTGGAGCATTGCACAACTTTTAAACTTCTGCATCGCCCTTTCTCGTCGTCGAAATGGCAGGTGCGAATTTTCACACCGATTGTTGGCCCGGCCGCCGCATAATTGCTTGTCAGCAATTCCAATCTCACGAAAAGCCGCGCCATAGGATGCCAGCTTGTCTGTCGTGATGATCTTGGGTGATCCGTGCTTTCGCATTGTTTTTATCAGGAACTTCTTCGCTGCAGCCTTGTTGCGTCGCTTTGTAACATAGCATTCAAGAACTTCGCCTTCGTGATCAACGGCGCGCCACAAGTAAAAGCGTTCTCCATTTATTTTCACAAAGACTTCATCCAGGTGCCACTGCCAGTTCGAGTGGTGCCCTGCCCTATTCTTACGGATTTCTCGCGCGAACTTTGACCCAAAACGTTCAACCCAAAACCGAACTGTTTCGTGACAGATATCGACGCCGCGTTCATGCAAGATGTCTTCCACCTGACGAAAACTCAATGGATAACGTATGTAATACATCACTGCCAATCGGATGATTTCAGGTGAAGTCTTGAAGTATTTGAAGGGAGAACATGTTGTCATTTACCAAAAATAGGGATCAACCGCAAAACCGTCAAGTTTGTCTGACAACACCGCCCTGCCCACTTCAACTGGTTTGGTCTGATAGAACCGTTCAGCCACCGATCCTAGGGGCGGTGACTGCGTTCTTTGGCGGAATACTTGCGGCTCTAAACATCTTATGTGCAAATGGCTCTAGTAGTGGCGGATCCCGAGCATATGAAGGACAAATAATTTGACTACGGCAACCCGCTCCAAGACCTATCTCTCTGTGTTGGTGATTTTGAGTTCGACACACCTGTTGAACGACCTGATGCAATCACTAATCCCAGCGTCCTATCCAGTCTTGAAGACAACATACTCGCTGGATTTTGTTCAAATCGGCATGATCACTCTTACTTTCCAGATCGCCGGTGCCTTGCTGCAGCCAGTAATTGGTATGGTAACCGACAAGCATGCTGCACCCTATTCGCCCGTAGTAGGAATGATGTTTACTCTTTCTGGCTTGGTTAACCTCGCTTTTGCCCAGACCTATGAAATGATCCTCGTCTCTGTCGCGTTGATCGGCATCGGATCCTCAATTTTTCATCCAGAGGCGACGCGGATGGCAAGGTATGCAGCAGGGAAACGTCAGGGACTTGCACAGGGCATCTTTCAGGTTGGTGGACAGACAGGCGGTGCGCTCGGGCCGGTGTTTGCTGCGTTCATAATTGTGCCATGGGGACTGTCTAGCCTTGCGTGGTTCGCGGTTCTAGCCCTTTTGGCGATGATGCTTTTGATATGGATTGGGAGCAAACAGCGTGAGATCAGTGCTCAATTCATGGCCATGCGGGCACAACGTGAAAATGAAATCCAAACGCCAATACACACGCCAATGACCATTGGCATCGGTCTGGTCGTCCTAACCTTTCTAATGTTTACCAAGAATTTCTATGGCGAAAGCTTCCGTTCCTTCTACACTTTCTACCTGATCGAACGCTTCGACCTTTCCATCCCCGCGTCACAGATGATGCTGTTTGTCTTTCTATTTGCGGCGGCGGTAGGCGTTTTGATTGGTGGCATCATTGGCGATCGGATCGGACGCTACCGGATCATCTGGATTTCGATACTGGGTCCGTTGCCGCTGACGTTGATCCTGCCCTACGCCGACCTGTTTTGGACCGGCGTGCTTACGATCATGATCAACCTGATCATGGCGAGCGCGTTTGCATCAATCTTGCTCTATGCGATGGATCTTTTGCCCAATCGGATCGGATTAATTGGTGGGCTATTCTACGGATTGAACTTCGGGCTTGGAGGCGTGGCAGCTGGTTTTCTCGGCGTGCTTGCGGAAAACTACGGAGTTGAGACAGTATACCTGATCTGTTCCTTTCTGCCCCTTGCGGGACTTCTTGCCTGGTTCCTGCCCCGGATCGATGAAGGCTGATGATGCACTGCGTCATCAGGCATCGGCCTTTTCCATGCGCTCAAATGCAATGTTTTGACAAGGCTCAGGACTTATAACCAAAATAGGACAGTGGCCGCGAGCGCGATTGCAGACAGGAAAACCCTCGGACATCTTTTAAAACGGTGCTGTCAAACTAATGAGAACTCGCATCAGATTGCTGGCGCAGCCTAAATCTATGCGCTCAATAATTGACGCCACTCAGCGAGAGCAGCGGCACGGTTCAGCTTGAAATTGGTGCGTGAGTAGAGATGGTCGCCGAACAAAATTATCCCCGAATGAATCTACGCTCCCAACACTAAAGGGCCGTGGTCCGAGACGCGGGGCCCTAGGATTGGGGGAGCCACTGGCGCCGATTGCAGCTGAACCGTAACGATTGGGTACAGTAACCCCTGCCGTTGGCCCGCGGTCTAAGCAAATCCATCCAACCCCAACTGTGTCCAGGCAACACCATAGGCAGGACGTGGGTGCGTGCTCTATGGTCCGATAGTGCCTAGGCTCTTGGCACTTGGCTCTTGGTTCCCGGTCCTCGGGCCAGGTTTAAAGTATCAAAATGGGGAGTGTTTTGTCATTAGACGAGGTTACAAAGTCGCTCGTACGACCTCAAATAGTTTTCTCTGACAAAGCCCAGATACCAGGATTTTCCAAATTCTTTCAGAATGCATTTACCCCTCAAGGACTTAAAACCGCAAGCTTAGGCAGGACATCCCACCATCAATTTTGGCACATTCCGTATTGTTGATCTCACGGACTTCATACCCGTTTTCCCGCAGCATTTGAGCCGTTTTGGGGAAGTTGGCAGCCATGATGACAAATTGGTTAAACCTAATGGCATTTGCCGCAGGTTCTTCACCATCTGCGGTGTGTAACACACGGTACCCTTCAAAACACCCAGAGGCATCCAGTCGCTTGGTAGACAGAATCGTGTTTCCATCAAGCAAAGAACAGTCAGTCTTGAAATGCAGCACATCTGGCGGCGTTTGAACTTCGCGGATCACGTATCCACGCGGTTCAACAATCGCCCTCAATTCCTCTACGCCTGCAGCATCTGTTCTTGCCGGCGCGCATCTTATGGAAAAGGCACCCTATTTCTAAACGCGCATCTGTAATGATGAAATCAATGAGGGCAATGAGCGATGCTGCTAAGGCATTGGCACCGGTAGGATCTAAGTGCAAAGATCGCAAGCGATCGGTCAACCCTTTTGAAAATTGAGATTGGGGACGTTCTATATTCGATGGAAGTACGATTGGCTCCTTAGAACCCGAAGTATGCATCAGCGCCCAAGTAGACATGTCTAATAAAATAGGTACAAGATCTATTGCAGCAGGGCTTAAACAATAGATCTTTCGTTGTGAATGCGCAGGATCATCCTTGAAGTATAATAATCCAATGTCAGTCAACCGTTTCAAACGGCCAGCTAACACACCACTAGATATTTTTTCATTATTATTTTCTAAAATTGATCGAAAAGTCCTTTGATTGCAGATGGCAATATCTCGCAGAATGAGTATAGACCAACGGTCAGCTATCACCTCGGCGCAAGTTGCAAACGGACAATAGATTTCTGCCCCAGTGATCGAGCAATGGCTTTTTGTCCAAGTGTGTCTGTCTAACCTAATAGTTTGGTTCATTTTTTGCCTTTCAAATAATCATCAAGTGCCAAAGTTGATTAAATATTCCCCTAAACCATTTGAAATTCAAGAGCGGTTTAAGGTGTGTGATGGTATTTTTTTTAATGTGTATTTTTATTTTATTAGTCGGAGAAAGATCTGAACGAACAGTCTAAAATAAGGATAGACACCATGAAAAACATCATTATGGCAGCAGCCGTTTCACTATTTCCAGCTACAGCTTTTGCTGATGGTCACAACGGACATGGTCAGGGCTTTGCCAGTACGGTTTCCTCCACAACTATAGAAGGAAAATCGGGTTCAATTACCCATATGATTTCAGAAGATATTTGGCATTACCAAAAGGCACCTGAGGGCTGGCCCACCGCAACCATGGCAACTTGTCATTACACCATACTGATGGAAGCAGGACAGCAAGCACCTTCATCGATTAATGGCGTTTGTGAATCCGTTGACCCTGATGGAGATGCCTCAGTTTGGCTTGCTGCCATCGATACCAGCACAGGCATGGGAACAGGAACCCTGACCAGTGGCACTGGTAAATATAGCAACACTAATCCGAAACCAAGTTTTCAGACCACATATCAAATTGATGCAACACACAGCATTTACGATTTCAAGTGGTAGGACACAAAGCAATAAAACGAAAATTAGTGGACTTTATTACATCCTCAAAAGATCAGAAATATGGAGAAGGTAAATGAAAAGATTTCTTATTCAACGGGAAATGGACGGCATCGGTGGTGCTCCAAGGAACGATTTAAACAATGCT
>CAJJBP010000013.1 GCA_905182425.1 uncultured Planktomarina sp.
CCAAAGTTGATGACACATTTGTCTCAAATCGAAAATGCAAAAATATTATGTCAAAATACTATTGGTCGCTTATAATGAGGGAAATAGTCTTGTGATCCTCTCCAATTGGTTATAAAAAATTACCAATTGGAGGGTTTGCCATGGAAATGCCACAGCCGAACCTAGATATATTGGCTAAAAAATCAGTTGTTGTTGCAGCTTTGCTAAAAGTGATGGCGCGTGATGCGGTTATAGATGATCCGTCTGAGACACGCGTATATGAATGTGACGCGCTGACGGCTTATAAATGTGCCCCGATGATTGTGGTACTACCAACTAGCACTCAAGAAGTTTCGGATGTTTTGAAAATTTGTCAGAGAAAATATACCGGTGGTCCCCCGTGGCGCAGGAACCTCTTTGGCCGGTGGAGCATTGCCAACTGCCGACTGTGTGATATTGGCATCGCAAAAATAAATAAGGTACTAGAAACAGATTATGACAATCGCCTGATCAAGGTCCAAACAGGACGAACTAATCTGAGCGTGTACGTGGCGCGGTTGAGGAGCGAGGTTTTTTTCTATGCCCCCTGACCCTTCGAGTCATACTGGCCTGTGCAATTGCGGGCAACATATTGCCATGAATTCCGGGGGTGCCCACTGCCTTGAAGTACGGAGTGACGACCAATAACTTGCTGGGTGTGAAGTTGGTTCTGATGGACGGAGACCATCGTACGGAGATTGGTGCGGGTCTTTTCGAGACGCTCCGTGCGTATGGACTTGCTTGGAGTCTGATTTGTGGCTCTGAGGGGCAGTTGGGTGTGGTCACCGAAGCTACGCTTCGTATTCTTCCGAAAACCTGAAGGCTGCCCGGCCGGTTCTGATTGCTTTTGATTGCAAATCAGGTCGCCGGTGCTTGTGTTGCGGATATTATTCAAGGCGGGTGTTCTGCCGGTGGCCATTGAGTTCATGGATCGCCCTATTATTGAGATATGTGAGAACTTTGCGAAGGCGGGATACCCTGAGTGTGAGGCGCTCTTGATTGTTGAGGTTGAAGGTTCTGAAACTGAAATACAGGATCAAATGGACCGGATTAATGTAATTGCACAAAAGCATAATCCGGTTGAAATTCGCCAAAGCCAATCGGCTGCTGAAAGTGAAGCCATTTGGCTTGGAAGAAAATCGGCTTTTGGTGCGGTCGGGCAGGTGGCTGACTATATGTGCCTTGATGGAACAATTCCAGTCTCTGCCTTGTCCGAGGTTTTACGCCGGATAGAAGAATTATCCCAGCAATATGGTTTGCGCGTAGGAAATGTTTTTCATGCAGGTGACGGGAATATGCATCCGTTGATTATGTATGATGCCAACAAAGACGGTGACCTTGCTTTGTGTGAAGCGATGGGCGCGGACGTATTGCGCCTTTGCGTTGAGGTCGGCGGTTGTCTCACGGGTGAACACGGTGTTGGCATTGAGAAAAGAGATTTGATGGAAAACCAATACTCAGCTGGCGACTTGGAAATCCAAATGGCTATTAAAGATGTCTTTGACCCAAGTTGGCTGCTAAATCCGGCGAAGGTTTTTCCGTTGGCTGTGTCCCAATCTCGAACAGCTGCATAGTGGAGATTCATCACCCCCAGAATGTAGCAGAACTATGCGATATTATTGCGGCGGCACCACAACCCCTGAGTGTCTTAGGTGGCGGGACGCGGCCTATTGGGCAAAGCTCCGCACGATGTGGCCTTAGTACTGACCTCATGTCTGGCATTGTGACCTATGAACCTGGCGCTATGACCTTAGTGGCCAAGAGCGGGACTTCAGTTGCGGAGATAGAAGCAGCTCTGGATCTAGAAAATCAATGCTTAGCATTTGAGCCGATGGACCACCGTGACCTTCTTGGTACGCAGGGAATACCTACCCTGGGCGGTATTATAGCTGCTAACGTCTCGGGCCCGCGCCGCATTCAAGTTGGCGCTGCGCGCGATTTCACTTTGGGTGTTTCTTTTGTCGATGGAGCTGGACAGCTTTTGAAAAATGGTGGTCGGGTTATGAAAAATGTCACCGGATATGACTTAGTGAAATTACTGGTGGGATCTTGGGGGACACTTGGTGTTTTGACAGAGGTTTCTCTTAAAGTTCTGCCAAAAGCAGAAACAGAATCAACGCTTAGGATCGCAACCCAAGGTTGGGAGAAGGCAGTCGAATGTATGTCTGCAGTTCTGAGGACCCCTTATGATGTAAGTGGAGTAGGCACCGTCCTGAATGTAAATGGTGGCAAAGACGTTATGATACGGATTGAGGGTTTTGTTGCGTCAGTTCGCTACCGCGTTTCGCAATTGACCCAGAGGCTGGTACACTTCGGTGATATTACTGAGATTGAAAGTCCTTGGCATGAGATGCGAAACCTCACTGCTTGGAAAAGTATGGATACCGTCTGGCGTGTGTCTTTACGCCCAACGAATTCGTTAAAGCTGTTGAAGGTATTGGAAGCCTCCGACATAAAGCTTCAGTATCAAATGGACTGGGGTGGGGGCTTGATTTGGCTTGGGCTTGATGATGAAAATAAGCAACGTGCTGAGAATACGGCAACGCTCCACGCAATTATCCAAGAGCAACTTACAGCGCTTGGTGGGCACGCAACATTGATGAAATCCGCCTCTCTGACTGACATGTTAGTTCCCAGTTTTCAGCCACAAACGCCAACCCTAAATAAACTGATGGTAGATCTACGACACAAGTTTGACCCACGTGGAATTCTAAACCCGGGACGGATGTACTAATGCAAACTCATTTTACTGAGGCGCAGCTTGAAGACCCAAAATTTAAGCGAGCCAATGATATCTTACGCAGCTGTATACACTGTGGCTTTTGTACAGCGACGTGCCCCACCTACCAAGTCTTGGGTGATGAATTGGATAGTCCCCGAGGGCGGATCTATTTGATAAAAGATATGCTTGAGAACGAGCGAGTTCCAGATGTAAAAACTGTTCAGCACATCGACCGATGTCTTTCTTGTTTGGCGTGCCTGACCACCTGCCCATCAGGGGTGAATTACATGCATCTTATTGACCATGCCCGGGACTATATTGAGCAAAATTACAAACGCAGTTTTTCAGATCGTGCATTGCGCTGGGTCTTGGCCCGCATTCTGCCATATCCAAACCGTTTTCGCATGGCTTTGCTCGGGGCTAAAATAATGCGCCCCTTGCGGGCGATATTTCCAGATCCTCGCCTAAGAGCGATGCTTGACATGGCTCCACGGCAAATTCCTGCGAAAAGCCTTAATGACGACGCTCAGGTTTTCCCAGCCCAGGTGCCGGCGAAAATGCGAGTTGCATTGATGACAGGCTGTGCGCAGCGCGCACTGAATACTGATATCAACGATGCCACTATCCGCCTGTTAACGCGACTGGGGGCAGAGGTCGTTATACTGACCCAAGGCTGCTGTGGAGCTCTAACGCATCATATGGGCAAAACTGATGAAAGTCTCAGGACGGCGACTGTGAACATTAAAGCGTTTGCCGAAGAAGATGCGGCAAAAGAGTTGGACGCAATCGTTATCAACACATCTGGTTGCGGTACTACAGTTAAAGATTATGCCCATATGTTTGCTGGTCACGCTTTAGAGCAGCAAGCAACTCGAGTGGCGCAGCTGGCCCGCGATGTCAGTGAGGTATTGATAGAACTTGATATGCCAGAGTTCCCAAAAAGTGATGTGCGGGTAACATATCATGCTGCATGTTCGTTACAGCATGGACAACAAATTAAAACCTACCCCAAAGACCTACTGCGCCGTGCAGGATTTAAAGTCTCAGAACCTGAAGATAGCCATTTGTGTTGTGGGTCAGCTGGGACATATAACTTGATGCAACCTGAAATTTCAGGGCAACTTAAGGCGCGCAAAGTGGAAACATTGAAGGCTAAGAAGCCAGATGTCATTTCAGCTGGAAACCTTGGTTGCATGATGCAAATTGGCAGCGCAACTGATATCCCAATCGTGCACACGGTTGAGCTTTTAGATTGGGCGACAGGTGGCCCAAAGCCTGCTGCGATGTCAGAATCTTCTGGCGCAGGAAAGGTTCCAATATTGCGTTAAGTTAGATTTACTGTGCATAGAGGGCTAGCAGAGTTTTGCAAATATAAGGTCTGAGGATGCGAGTTTTCGTTGGTATTTTTTTTGCATGGTGTCTTTTGGTGCAAGGGGCCTGCTCGCAAAGTGCAGGGTCATTGGTTAGTAAATTGGAGCGCGCAAAGATTTGGGCAGCTGTTGGGCGCCTTAATGTGGCGGATGGCGGTTTTTGCACTGCGACATTGATCAGTCCCCGCCATGTTTTAACAGCTGCTCATTGTGTTTATGATGCTCAAACAGGAATGCCTGTAAGTTCTGACCGGTTTGAGTTTCGAGCGGGTTGGACGGATGGTCAGGCGGAGGCATACCGTAAAATTGGATCCATCAAGGCTTACCCGAACTATGAGTATAGTGGGCAGGTCGGTCTGGGGAGGGTCGCAAATGACTTGGCTATTCTAGAACTGGTAACCCCAATCAACCACCCAAGTATTACACCTGTGAGCATTGCGCCGATGCCAGCACGAAGAACAAAGGTTACAATTGTCTCATACGCCCACGACCGAAGCGAAAAGCAGGGATTTCATGATCGGTGCGAGGTTTTGGGAGAGAAGCAGAATGCTCAAGTTTTTAGCTGTAAGATGGATTTTGGTTCATCTGGAGCGCCAGTTTTTCGACGAGATCTCGGCGCTCCAATGATTGTATCAGTTATTTCGGCAAAGTCGGAGATGTCAGGTGAACCCATATCGCTTGGTGCTCCGGTAGATAAAAACGTCCAAGTTTTGGCCGGGTCTGAAGCGAAGTTCTCAACGAGGTAACACTCATTTTACTGCTAGTTTCAAACGACAAAGGTATGGAAGAAGTATATCTTTTGCCTCTATAAAGTTGGCATTTTTGCCAAACAGTTGGCGCCTAAACTGCCATACAGATATACTTCATCTCCATATACTCATCCATTCCATGATGGCTGCCTTCACGGCCCAGTCCAGATTGTTTGATACCACCGAAGGGTGCGACCTCGGTCGAAATAATGCCAGTGTTCACGCCGATAATTCCATATTCCAATGCCTCAGCAACCTTGTAAACGCGGCTGAGATCCTTGGCATAGAAATAAGCGGCGAGCCCAAAAATAGTGTCATTGGCCATGCTAATTACATCATCCACATCATCAAATTTAAACAAGGGCGCCATCGGACCAAATGTTTCTTCTTTGCTGACCTTCATATCTTGGGTGACGCCGGTGAGAATTGTTGGTTCAAAGAATGTCCCGCCCAAATCATGTGGCTTTCCACCTGTCACGATTTGTGCACCCCTTGAAAGTGCGTCAGAGATATGATCCTCAACTTTCTCTAAAGCTGCATGCGATATCAATGGGCCAAGATCAGCACCGTCGAAACCATCGCCAACTTTCATAGCCTCCACCGCCACTTTTAATTTAGCGGTGAACTCATCGTAGATTCCAGATTGAACATAAATACGATTAGCGCACACGCAGGTTTGGCCGTTGTTGCGGAATTTACAGGCCATAGCACCGATTATTGCTTCGTCAAGGTCGGCATCATTAAACACGATGAATGGTGCGTTACCGCCCAGTTCCATGGAGCATTTTTTAACTTGCTCAGCTGCTTGTTTGAGCAAGATCCGACCAACCCGAGTTGAACCTGTGAAGGTAACTTTGCGGACCATTGGGTTCTCACAAAATTCTTTGCCAGAGGCTGAGGCGTCATTAGACGTTACAACCTGTAGTACACCTGCAGGCATACCAGCGCGAATTGCCAGAACACCTAAAGCCAAAGCCGAGAAAGGTGTCAACTCTGATGGGCGAGCAACGAAAGAACAGCCAGCGGCCAAAGCAGGTGCCGCTTTGCGGGTGATCATCGCGTTGGGAAAGTTCCATGGCGTTATTGATGCGGCTACGCCAATTGGTTGTTTGATAACAGTAATACGCTTGTCGGTCTGATGGCCTGGTATTGTTTCGCCATAGTTCCTCTTGGCCTCTTCAGCGAAGAATTCAACAAATGAAGCGCCATATGCAATTTCGCCCATTGATTCAGCCAAGGGTTTGCCCATTTCGGCAGTTAAGATTTTGGCTAAGTCAGCTTGATTTTCCATCATCAAGTTGAACCATTTTCGCAGTATATTTGACCGCTCCTTGGCAGATAATGCAGCCCATTTCTTTTGTGCAGCTTCAGCGCCTTTTATAGCGCCTGCAAGATCGGAGCGTGATAAATCTGCTACGGAGGCAATCACATCCTTGCGCGCAGGATTTATGACTTCAAATGTTGTACCATTTTCGGCATCAACCCATTCGTTGTTGATGAATGCCTGCGTTTGTAGCAGGCTAGGATCTGATAGGATAGATTTCAGATTGGTGGTTTTATCAAGCATTTTAGTCTCCTTTAGTCGGAGATGTGAAATCATTCGAGCGCCTATTTGTCCAGAGGAGAAGCAGTATGAGCTTTGATGATGATTATGCTAATGCAGCCTATATCCCGAATGCGGAGCAGTTTTTGCAAGATTGGGAACAATCTGCGCGGGAATATCGAGAGGTCGAGCATTCCTTTGGGCGGGCGCAGTTGAACCAGCATTACGGTGAGCAGCCTGGTCAAGCTTATGACCTTTTCTTTCCAGCTGGGCGTCCTGATGGTCTAATGGTCTTTGTTCATGGAGGCTATTGGATGCGGTTTGGTCGGAGGGATTTCTCACATTTAGCACAGGGTGCGACCCTTAAAGGATGGGCAGTCGCAATCCCTAGCTATCCTCTCGCACCAAGCGCGAGCATACTAGAAATTACGCATTCTGTTGCAACCGCGATCACCAAGGCTGCCGCGCATGTAGCTGGCCCAATTGTTTTGGCAGGCCATTCTGCTGGCGGACATTTAGTGGCGCGTATGGGGCAAGCAGACATAGGCCTCACGGATGACATTCAAGGCAGAATCAAGCGGATTATGCCCATTTCACCTGTTGGAGATCTGCGGCCTTTGCTGCAAACAGAAATGAATGATCAGTTGCAAATGGATGATGCAATTGCGCAAGCGCAGAGCCCCAGTTTGCATTCGGGCCCAACACAATGTTCTGTGCATGTTTGGGTGGGCGCAAAAGAGCGTCCGGCGTTTTTAGGACAAGCAAAGCAGATGTCGGAGAATTGGAAGATACCCCTTACGGTTGAGGATGATAGGCATCATTTTGATGTGATTGAGGGACTGGAAGATCCAGACAGCTTGATGATGCAGACTCTCCTTGCCGATACTGCTAGTTAGTATCTAAAGATCTTTTTAGAAGGAGAATTGCATCCTCCCAACAGGCATATTTAAATATGACGCATAAAACGCATGGCCTTTAGGTGAGCTCTGCGGTTAATTATTCTACAGATAACAAGATACGCCCCGTTTTAGTGCGTTTTATTTAAACAGGAGGTAATCTCACATGCTTGAATTACTTGGTTTTCCTGTGCCGTTCTTCGTTGCAACTTTTTTGGGTATGCGCGCCGGAGCGCGTAATCCACAATCTGTAGCTGAATTTTGTAATGAAACGGTCATAGCATTGGCTTGGGCCGTGGCCTCAATTTTTCTATGGCATTGCTTGTGGATTACGTCGCTAATGCCCGGTCCATGGCAGAGTACGATAACCTCGGGTGGGCTTTGGACATTAGGCACTGGAGTGATTTGGTTACCAACCTTGATGATCACAAATGTTGTGCGTGCACTATATGCTAGAAGATCATGATCCATGGGTGAGATCAGTATGCTACCAGACATTCTCGTACCTACCATCCTGTTGTGCTTGATATCTTTTGGTGTCCCAACTTTGTTAGGAAAGATCCTACCACATAATTTTTTGGGTCTGATAGTTAATGGATGTTTGTCCGTGGGCAGTATGATTGTTCTTTGCGCAGCCTACATGTGGGGGACCTGGAACTTGATCGATACCCAAGAGTTGTCTTCTGGGATGTTTCTATTGGCTCTTCAGAGAGGATTTTCTGCGTTTTTAATTTGGGGTCCGATATTGGTTTTGGCCTTGATCGTACAACCGCAAAAGTGGAAGCCTAAGTTGTGAGATTTTCTGTCCTGTAAGTTTTTGAAAATAAGTAAATTGAGGAACAGTTATTATGCTGGCAAAATTAAAATTATTTTTTACGATTGGCCTCATTCTGTTTTCTATGGGGTTTCTTCATTATACGTTACCGCAGCACGATATTGTACGAGTCACGGGGACTGAGATATTGCGCAAGGACTTTTCGGGCTGGACGCGGATTTTTTACACCAAAGCAGATAGTGGTGGCACTGAAGCGGTGAACAGAGATTTACGGTTGATCAATACAGTGCGTCCAAACGGGAACGTCAGTGTGTATCGCAATGAGGACACTGGGCTTGGCTGGCCTCCATATTTTAAACTGGACAGCTCCAATCTGCAGGCAGAGGCGGAAGATGCCATTTCGAACCGTAAGGAACCTCAATGGTATATTATTCGTCACTATGGCTGGCGCAGTCCTTTCTTATCAATTTATCCAAATGCTGTCAGCGTAAAGGAAGCGGCTGGGCCAGACGTGCGATTGATCCCTTGGTTCAATATCGTATTCATCAGTTTTTTAGCCACATTTCTGTGGGCAATTTATGTACGTATAAGACGGATATGGAACCAAAAAGTTGAACCGATGCTTGACAATATTGATGCGGCAGCTGATGAAACAAAAACAAAAATAGTGGGATGGTTCAAGCGTAAGTGAAATCGTTCCAAACGGATAGACCTACAGAAGATGGTCTGGACTCCCGGAGCGTGCAATCCCACGGAAGGCTTGGATGCGATTGGTGCATCATGGCCCTAGAGAATGGAACACAAGTGCCTATTCGCCATATGGAATCCAGATAGTTTTAATTTCTGTAGCGGCATCCAACCAGCTTTGATGGTCATCTAACAGAGCACCTTGCCAGCAACGTTTTACGTTACTGGAGGCTTTCTCCTTAACCATAAAAGTTATTTTAGCGGAAGACAGGCACCAAACACTTTCAATATCCATATGTGCACCCAAATGTGGAGCGAGGTCTTTTTGTGGGCCTGTTAAGATGTTGACTGCTCCTGCTGGGACATCTGAGGTTTCTAAGATGTGATAGAAATCTGTTGCAACAAGTGGAAATGTTTGGCTGACGCATAGCGTTATCGTATTGCCTGCGCTTAGGGCGGCTGCCATTGGAGCTACCATTCCCAACAATGGCGTCTCGTCTGGGCAAAGGGCGGCAATCCGGCCGATGGGTTCGCGCATGGCCAAGGCGACCCCACGTATAGGTACTGACTTTGCGCGGCCTTCCAATTTGTCAGCCCAAGCTGCGTAGGAAAATAGGATATCAATGGCGTCTTCGACCTCTTGCGCGCCAGAGTCTCCACCCATTAATTGGTCGATCCTATTTGCAAACTCAGATGCACGCACTGATAGGTTTTCAGCTATATAATATAGGATTTGGGCTCTGAGGTGACCCGTTGTGTTTCCCCATTTACAGCCTGATTGTGCTTGCACCGCATTGCGAACATCCTTGCGGTTGGCAACCGGTGCGTGGCCCAAAAACTGCCCTGTGGGATCAAAAATTTCTTGGCTATAACCACCATCTGGCCGCACTTGTTTACCACCCACATACATCTTTGCAGTTCGGTCTACAGCGTCTTGGCTGGCTCCTGAACCTGGAAATGGAACGATATCCGGTAGGATCGTGCGCGTTTGGCTTGGCTTGGTATAAGCCTGCAGGCCTTCCCAGCCGCCTTCACGCCCAAACCCGCTTTCACGTACGCCTCCAAAACCAGCTGCTGCGTCAAACAAGTTCGTTGCATTAACCCAGACAACACCAGCAGCCAATTTGGGCGCAATATCCAGTGCAAGATTTATGTTCTCGGTCCAGAGGGTTGCTGCCAAACCGTAGCGTGTGTTGTTGGCAATCTCGATTGCCTCAGAAGGCGTGCGAAATGTTGTGGAGACCAGAACTGGCCCAAATATTTCTTCCTGCATCAAGGTATCGGCCGCATACAAACCGGTGATTAAAGTTGGAGGATAAAAACATCCCTCTGGTACTGGGGTCTGTGCATGATACGTTTCACCAGCTGTATTCTCACTCACCATTTTTTTAATCTGAGCGAGCTGAATTGGATCAACAATTGCACCAACATCGATGGATTTGTCGAGTGGGTTACCAATGCGCAGTTTGTCCATTCGAGCTTTGAGGCGTGTGTGGAAATCATTAGCGATTGCCTCGTGGACCAGAAGGCGTGAACCCGCACAACACACTTGCCCCTGGTTAAACCATATTGCATCAACCAAACCTTCAATGGCGCTGTCGATATCTGCGTCATCAAATACTATATAAGGCGATTTTCCTCCTAACTCGAGCGTTAGAGACTTTGCGGAGGTTGCTGTTGCGTTTTGAATTATTCGGCCCACGTCAGTGGAGCCTGTAAATGCAATCTTATCGACGTCAGCTGCAACTAAAGCCTCGCCCGTGGTGCCGTCGCCGGTAACAATGTTAACAACGCCTGCAGGCACCCCCGCTTTTACACAGATATCAGCGAAGACCATGGCAGTCATAGGTGTAAATTCTGCGGGTTTTAATACAACTGTGTTTCCCATTGCGAGGGCAGGAGCAATCTTCCAAGCCAACATCAAAAGGGGGAAGTTCCAAGGGATGATCTGCCCGCAGACACCCAAAGGTATACGGTCTTTGAGAGCTGACGGCATTAATTGAGCGTGCCCTGCGTGATGGTAAAAATGTCTAATCGCTAGTGGAATATCAATGTCGCGGCTTTCCCTAATGGGCTTGCCATTGTCTAGAGTTTCCATCACTGCAAGGAGTCGGGCATTTTTTTGCATTAGACGCGCAATTGCGTACAAAACGCGCGCGCGTGCAGGCCCCCCAAGAGCGGCCCAATCTGGTTGAGCTTTCCGTGCTGCACGAACAGCCGCTTTGACCTCACCTGGCGTAGCGATAGTCATATCCGCAAGTTTTTCTCCGGTCGCCGGATTATTGACCAACATATCACTGCGCTTTTTAGACCAACCACCAGCGATAAACGAACCAACAGCACCACCTTGGCCTGTGATCCAATTCAAGGCTTCACTGCTATCTTCTGGAGCAGTGCCGTAGTCCATCGTTTCAAAAATAGTTTCAATACTCATTGGATTATCCGATCGGGTGGCGGTGGTTGGCTGAATAGGCGCCGGTAAGGTGATGCTCTAATTGGCGTTCAATATCGCCCAAAAGAGAAGATGCGCCGAAACGGAAGAGATCTGGCCGAAGCCACCGGTCGCCTAATTCCTCCTTAACAAGTACAAGATAGGTAATAGCGTCTTTGGCTTTCGAAATGCCGCCTGCCGGTTTGTAACCAACGCGATATCCTGTACGATTATAGTACTCCCTAATTGCACGCAGCATGACCAGTGTTACGGGCAGCGTCGCATTAACGCTTTCCTTGCCGGTGGATGTCTTTATGAAATCGGCACCTGCCATCATACAAATCATGCTAGCGCGGGCTACGTTGCGCAGGCTTCCTAGTTCACCGGTCGCAAGAATTGCTTTTACATGCGCATCACCGCACTCCAGACGAAAAGCGACCATCTCGTCATATAAAGCATGCCAATTTTGTGTTAGGACATGACGACGGGAAATAACAATATCAATCTCAGAAGCCCCAGCTTTTACACTTTCTTGAATTTCCTGGATACGTAGATGAAGAGGAGACAAGCCGGCTGGAAATCCTGTGCTCACGGCAGCTACAGGAATGCCACTGCCTTTTAGCGTAGAGACAGCAGTTGTGACCATATCATGATAAACGCAGACCGCACCGGTAGTTATGTCAGGTAGACCGATACGGTCCAAAATATCTTGGCGAGCTGGTTGCATCGCTTTCGCACACAATCGACGCACGCGCCCAGCTGTGTCATCGCCAGACAGCGTGGTGAGGTCGATGCAGGTTAAAGCCCGGGCCAACCAAGCTGCTTGGTGTGATTTTTTGACTGATCTACGCGCCGGTAAACTGGCGCAACGGCGTTCAATCGCAGAGGTGTTTGCTTGCGCTGACAAAGCCCAATCAAGATCGAGCTTGATTCCCGCGTTCCGTGGCTCTGAGGTTTGCGGTAAATTCGTAATTTCTGTTAAAAGCTTTTCCATCGTATTTGTTTGCATGGGATTCCCACACAATTCAAGCATACTAGTTCGTGACATTGCGTTCTGGTCACGATAATTGCGACTAAAGTGATGGAAAGGGAATAAAATGTCTTTTGACCGAACAGTAAAAATTGCACCTTCAATTTTAGCGGCTGATTTCGCAAATTTTGGTGCCGAAATTTGCGCGGTGGAGTCGCAAGGCGCAGACTGGATCCATGTTGATGTGATGGACGGGCATTTTGTTCCCAATGTTACATTCGGTCCAAGCACATGTGCAGCTATTCGACCTCACATCCAAACAGTGATGGATGTTCATTTAATGATATCCCCTGTTGATCAGTTTATTGAGGCATTCGCTGAGGCGGGTTCAGATGTGATCACCGCTCATGTTGAGGCGGGTCCGCATATTCACCGGACACTACAAGCAATTCGCGCGAATGGGGCTAAGGCAGGAGTTGCACTTAATCCGGGAACGCCAGCCAGTGCAGTCGCGCATCTTTTGGATGTTGCGGATTTGGTTTGTGTGATGACGGTAAACCCAGGCTTTGGCGGTCAGTCTTTTATTCCATTGGAGAGCAAGGTTGCAGAACTTCTTGCTATGATTGGGGATCGGCCAATTCATATAGAAATAGATGGCGGTGTAACGCCGGAGACAGCACCGGGATTAGTTGCAGCTGGAGCGGATGTCTTGGTGGCAGGTTCTGCAGTATTCGAGGGCGGATCAGTTGAAAACCCAGCACCCTATGGCCGAAATATTCGCAAAATCAGATCCTAATGTACTTAAATAGACACTCACTGTGATAGGCACACTGTTCACACAGTAAAAAATGCAAGATCAACTGCCAATACAAATTAATATAAAAGGCGTATTTTGGGGCGATGCGCTCCAAGTTGGCGGTGCCAAGAGCTATGAGCTACTTGGAGGCTTTTTAATCTCCATACAAAGTCTCAGTTGTCTTAGGTTTTTTATTTGCTCTGCAGGTAAAAGGAACAATAACTGCACTAAGTAATTCTGTGATCACATTTTTAAAATACAAAATTAATTTATATTTTTAAGCCTAAGTTATCAGCTAAAAAGATAATAACTCTGTTTAAGTTATAAAATAATGGGCTTTTATTTAATTTAATATGTGATCACTAAAAATTTTTAATTAATAAATTTACCAATTGAGATGCAAAATCTCCAAGGTTCTAGCAAACATTATCGCAAAAAATCTAAAAAGATGATGACATTAATTTTATCTTTCTAAAGTACGTTGCACTTGGATAATCGAAGGGAATAAACTTTATTTTGTAGCACTTGACCTCCTAGTTTTTTTTCGGCCTGTTTGCACCAGCAAAATAGGAGTTTAGCATGGGGTGGGAGTTTTGGGTGGATCGTGGCGGAACCTTCACGGATATTATCGCAAAAAACCCCAAAGGTACGCTTTATACCCACAAGCTTTTGTCGGAAAACCCTGAACGATATAAAGACGCTGCAGTGGCTGGCATTCAGACCATTCTTGGGGAAGTCTCACTCTCAGATGCTGATATTGACGCTGTGAAGATGGGCACGACTGTTGCAACAAATGCATTGCTTGAGCGCAAAGGTGCGCCCGTCTTGCTGTTGATCACCAAGGGCTACGGTGACCTTTTGAAAATTGGATATCAAACACGCCCAAAATTGTTTGAAATGGAGATAAAGCGTCCAGAATTACTCTATAAGCATGTTGCTGAAGTCCATGAACGTTTGACAGCTGAGGGCAACATCATAATCCCACTGGATTTGGTGAGTGCCCGTATGCAAATGGAGAAAGCTCGCGCAGACGGAGTACAATCCGTAGCAATCGCGCTATTACATGCCTATCTCAACCCCGCACATGAGCTGGCATTGGCGAAGCTCGCTCGTGATCTAGATTTTGAACAAATTTCAACATCGCATCAAGTTTCAGGGCTAGCCAAATTGGTTAGCCGCGGGGATACGACGGTTGTTGATGCGTATTTGTCTCCAATTTTAAAGCGTTATGTCACACAAGTTGCAGATGCTTTGAAGGTTGGTGATAATTGTAAATCTTTAATGTTTATGCAGTCAAATGGTGGCCTGACGGACGCTAAAAAATTTCAAGGTAAAGACGCGATCCTTTCTGGTCCCGCAGGTGGAATCGTTGGAATGGTGCACACCGGTCAGGAAGCTGGATTTGAACAGATAATTGGATTTGATATGGGTGGAACATCTACGGATGTCAGCCATTTTTCTGGAAAATTTGAACGAAGTTTCGAAACAGAAGTCGCTGGTGTCCGCATGCGAGCCCCAATGATGGACATACACACAGTTGCGGCCGGTGGTGGTTCAATTTGTACCTTCAGGGATGGAAGGTTTCAGGTTGGCCCAGAAAGCGCAGGGGCTGATCCAGGCCCTGCTAGCTATCGTCGAGGTGGCCCTTTGACACTAACAGATTGCAATGTAATTTTGGGATCTCTTGCACCAGACCACTTCCCATCTGTGTTTGGGCCCAAGGGAGATCTGCCTTTGGACCAAGCAGCCGCTTATACGAGAATTAACGAACTAGCGGCTCACATTTCGACTAATTCTCGGTCAGAAAGACTGGCTGAAGGGTTCTTAGAGATTGCTGTCCAAAACATGGCTAATGCGATCAAAAAAATCAGTGTTGAACGTGGCCATGATATTACCAATTATACCTTACAAAGCTTTGGTGGCGCCGGTGGACAGCACGCTTGCCTAGTTGCGCAATCTTTGGGTATGCGGCGCGTTATGGTGCACCCTTTTGCGGGGGTTTTATCGGCCTATGGGATGGGTCTGGCCGATGTACGTGCCTTGCGTGAAGGCCAGCTAGATTGTGATTTATATGATGTGAGCTCTGTAGATAAGGTTTTGACTGCATTGTCGCAAGCCGTTCGTGATGAGTTGAACGGGCAGGGCATTGATAGTCCATCTCTCGAGGTAAGGGCTCATCTTCGGTATGAGGGATCGCACCAAGCGTTGGAAGTTTCTTTTGGAAAGCCTGATGATATGGCAAGTGCATTTGAAGAGGCGCATTTTTTGCGCTTTGGATTTGCTTCTCCCGATCGAAAGCTGCAGTTTGAAATGTTGAGCGTGGAGGCCATTGGCGCGATAGGCCAATCTCCAAATATTGAGGTTACATTCGGTGATGGGCATGCCATCGGTCAAAGTAGATTGTACCGGGGTGGCTGGCACGACGCGCTGGTTTACGATCGAACACATCTTCAAGAAGGCCAAAAAATTTCTGGGCCGGCAATCATTCTGGAAGCTACTGGTACAAATATAATTGAGCTGGGGTGGCAGGTGCAGGCTGATGAGTTGGGAAATTTGATATTAGAACATGTAGCCCAACCTAAAAGAGATCTTGTAAGTACGCGGGCTGACCCAATTTTACTTGAAGTCATGTCGAACCGTTTCATGTCTATTGCGGATCAAATGGGTGCAACTTTGGCCAATACAAGTTGGTCTGTGAACATCAAGGAACGGTTAGATTTCTCTTGTGCTATTTTCGACGCTCAGGGTGATCTTGTCGCGAATGCGCCACATGTTCCGGTGCATTTAGGCTCGATGTCTGACAGTATAAAAACAGTAATGCTGCAAAATGAAAACTTAAATGAAGGCGATGCCTTCATGCTAAATTCACCTTATAACGGGGGGACGCACCTACCTGACGTAACAGTTGTTACCCCCGTATTCGTTGGCGGTGAAGCGGCTTACTGGCTTGGATCCCGCGGGCATCATGCAGATATTGGAGGCCGGACGCCTGGCTCTGCTCCGCCTGATAGTACGCATATTGAACAGGAAGGTGTGTTGATCGATAATGTTCAATTGGTGAGTGCTGGGATCTTTTGTGAGGCTGAAGCAATCGCAACGCTTTCGTCTGGTGTATACCCATGCCGGAATATTCCTCAAAATATGGCAGATCTGAAGGCGCAGGTTGCAGCAAATGAAACGGGCCGTCGTGAGTTGTTTCGGATGGTGGAAACTTATGGGCAACCGGCTGTGACTTCTTATATGAGGCACGTCCAAGATAATGCTGAGGAAAGTGTTCGGGAGGTTATTGCAGGGCTAAGCGATGGGCACTATTCCTATCCGATGGACACTGGCCAGGTCATAAATGTTTGTGTTCAAGTGGATAATATTACCCGGTCGGCTAAGATAGATTTCACGGGAACAAGCCCGCAACATCCTGGAAACTACAATGCCCCGTCTGCGGTGTGTCAGGCTGTGGTTTTGTATGTTTTTAGATTGATGGTCGGTAAAAACATCCCTTTGAATGAGGGATGTCTCAAGCCATTACAAATCGTCGTACCGCAGGATTCTATGTTAAACCCTCAGTTTCCCGCAGCGGTAATCGCAGGCAACACAGAGGTTAGCCAGGCGACTTGCAATGCGTTGATTGGTGCACTCGGGATTATGGCTGCGAGCCAGGGTACCATGAATAATTTCGTTTGGGGCAATGATGATTTTCAAAACTATGAAACCATTGCCGGTGGTACAGGTGCTGGGCCAACTTTCGACGGTTGTGATGCAGTACAAACTCACATGACTAACACTAAAATGACTGACCCTGAAATATTGGAGAAACGGTTTCCTGTGCGCTTGCTTAATTTTTCAATTCGTCAAGGCTCTGGTGGTCAGGGCGTATTCAAGGGTGGCAATGGTGCGTTGCGACGCTTGGAGTTTTTGACAGATGTAACCGTGACAACTTTATGTTCGCACCGCGAAGTTCAGCCGTTTGGTGTGAACGGTGGGCAAGGTGGAAAAACTGGCGAAAATTGGGCCGAGCTGCCAGATGGCACAAGGGTAGATCTTAAAGGAAATGATGAAATTGATCTGCCAGCAGGATCAGTATTTGGCTTGGGCTCCCCAGGTGGGGGTGGATGGGGAAGCCTTCCATAAAGGCCTCCCAGATAAATTTAAATAGATGCGAGACCAGTTCTCAAATCGGCTAGAATTTTTTGAACATCAGTTTCTGTGAGCGTCAGAGGGGGTGACATCAATAGGTTGTTGCCACCTACGCGAACCATAGTTCCTGCCTCATAGGTTGCTTTATGCGCTCGTTTTACCGACGATATCTCCATAGGGGATTTGGTCACGCGGTCTGACACCAGCTCGACTGCGGACATCAATCCGTGACCACCGCGTACATCACCGATGATATCAAAATCTGCCTGTAAAACTTTGAGGCCGTCAAACAGCTGCGATCCGCGTGTGGCTGCATTGGTTTTTAGGTCCAACCGCACAGTTTCGCTTAGGCACGCATTGACGGCGGCCATGCCAACAGGATGTGCTGAATAGGTGTAGCCGTGATAGATTGAGCCTTCACCTGATTGATCACTTTCAAAGGCCTCCGCTACCTTAGCGCTCACCAAAGTAGCACCCACTGGAAAATATGCTGACGTAATACCTTTTGCTAGTGTCATCATGTCAGGTTGCACGCCCCAGTGACGTGATCCTGACCAATCCCCGGTACGACCAAACCCTGTGATGACTTCATCGGCAATCATCAAAATGCCATGCTTGTCACATATATTTCGTGCGAGCTTCATGAATGAGGCATCTGGTACAATGACGCCGCCTGCGCCTTGAATGGGTTCCATGATGAAGGCCGCAACAGTAGACGGATCTTGGAATATGATTTCATCTTCCATAGCCTGCGCCACCATCTGTGCGAGCTTGGCTGGGTCACTTTCATTGAAAGGATTACGATAGGTGTATGGAGATGGAAGGTGAAAGCAGCCTGGTAAGAGAGGTTCGTATGTTGTCCGAAACCGAGGATTTCCATTAACGGATGCACCGCCAAAATGAGTTCCATGGTAGCCTTTCTTGAGGCTGAGATATTTGATGCGGTGTGGTTGTCCACGGAGCCTATGGTACTGACGGGCCATCCTCATCGCCGTTTCGACCGAATCTGAACCACCTGAAGTGAAGAATGCACGCTCCATTCCGTCAGGTTTAAAGAAATCAATAACTCGTTCAGCAGCCTCAATTGCGGGTGCGTTGCTTGTACCCGCAAATGCAGAATAATAGGGTAACTTGAACAGCTGATCTGAGATCGCCTGTTTTACGACATCATTTGAATATCCAAGGTTGGCGCACCAAAGGCCGCCAACGGCATCAATTGTCTCATGGCCATCAATATCAAAAATACGTACACCTTCGGCTCGATCAATGATTGTGGGGGCATTTGATTGCAGATCACCTGGATGTCCCATGGGATGCCACAATTGTTTGGCGTTTAGAGCTTTAATGTCTTGAATGTCTTTCATGATGCATCTCCTGATATTGTAATTGGAGTTTTAAACCAATATTCTTCTAAATTTTGAGAAGATCCTATCCTATCTATTACTGCAAACAACCCAGGCCTGAACAGAGGTGTCAAAACGCCATGCCAGGTATTTATATGATAGTTCACACCTTCCCCAGGGGCGGTTTTAAAGGCCATGGGCGTTCCTGGCTTTCCGTCGTTGTCCGGTGCTACTATAACTAAAAATGGATTTTGTGACATTGGCAGAAAGGCCTGGCTACCCTCAGGATGCCGCTCCATCATGTCTAATTTATAAGGTAAGCTGCGCTGTTTAGCATCAAACAAACTTATGCCGGCGATGCCATTTAGGCCAAAGTCCATTCGTGCAAGATTGTGATGCCGGCCGCAAAGCCCCTGATTAATTATTTTGTCAGGTATATCACGCAGTGCAATCACATCGCCAAAGCTCTTGAATGTTTCTGCGGCTAGAGGGCTTATTTGAATATTTAACATGTAAAGCCTTTCGAAAAAACTTGTCTTCAGCCTAGCGGTTATACTGTAAAGGTCCAGCTTGTACGCTGGTTATAGGTGTCTTCGGGTCTTAGGGTTATATCAGGAAAATGTGCATGTATTGTTGCTCCAGGCCAACTCTGCGCCTCAAGTGCTAAACCTGAATAGGGGGCATAAGGTACCCCATGGTGCGTTGTGAAACCTGGTGCGTTGATCGTTCCACAATCGTAAACTTGTAGCCCGCATTCTGTTGTTGCCATTTCCATACGTACACCCTGTGTACCAGTCAAAATTGCAACTTTACGAATAGGGTTCGCGCCGGTCAGAAAGGCACAGGTTCAGGTCAAAAAACTGCGATTCATCACCTGCTATTAACTTGCCAGATTGGAAATCATAAGGAGATCCTTTGGTTGGAAGAAGAATCCCGGTCGGCATTAACTTTTCATCTGGTTCCGTGTAGCGATCTGCGTATACTTGAAACACTTGGGATTTAAACCCAAGGTCTGGATCTAGAGACCAATAAGAATGGTTTGCGGGGTTAAATAGGGTAGGTGAATCAGTTCTTGCCTGAATGTCCATCGTTAAGGAGGAGCCAGAAACTCTATACTGAATTTTGACATTTCTGTTACCAGGAAATCCACCCAATCCATCTTCTAGATGAAGCTCAAACGTTACAAATTCGGGACCATATTTTGTAATTGTCCATAGCTGTTTTTGCATTCCGGTATTCCCAGAATGCTGCGTTAGATTTCCAGAGTGATGTTTCTCAAATTCATACCGAACGCCATCAATTTTGGCGGAGCAACCTTTGATCCGATTAACGACCGGCCCCATCAATGAACCGAAACTGTTAAGTTTTCCCTCGTAAGCTGCCACTTCACTACTACCCAAAGTGAGGGGCCAATTAACGCTATCTAGGCGGACGTCGTTGATAATACCGCCCAGTGTCAGTATTTTGGCTGAAAGTGCTGAGGAGCCTATTGAGATAGCTTCCACCATGTCCCCGTTTTTTGTATAACCAAAGGGTGTGATTTGTGTCATAATTCTTCCCAATAAACACCGGCTGGAGTTAAGGTCATGCTCCCGTAAGTAGTTACGCTTGGACCGTAGTTGAACCAAAATCTATGAGTGTCTGTGTCTCGAACTCGTAACCCTCGGGGTAGATCCAGTACGGTGAGGCTGATTTCAGACGCCAACTCTAAGAGAATTCTGTGCCATAAATTAGGATTGGGCCAACCTGCGAGGTAGATCAAATCATTGGCCCGCACCGCAGCGGGACTGCCGTCCATTAAGCGTAGAATGATTGTATCATTTGTTTCGATCGACTCGCGCCATTTTTCAAAGGCTCCCCCACCTGCAATTGGCATGGGCGCAAAGGGTGGCAAACTTTCGACGTAGGTGACTTTTGTTTGAAGGCCACTAATCTCCGGCGCTAATCCGGCAGGAATATGAAATTCCTCAGTTTTTGAGCCGGTACGTGGCCCGGCTATAACCACGCCGCCTGCCAGGCTATCTGGAACCGTCAAAAGACCTGGGGCAAAAGTTAGCTTATAAGCTGCTGGGTCAACATCCTTTGATACAATATCAATTGACAAACCGGCACGCCTTAATGCGCGATAGCAGTCAAAGACTAATTGAAAATAGTCGAAATCAGCTCCTTGTGGCTGAGTTTCCCAAGCATAGGCGCTGTCATAATCAAAAACCAAAGCCACGGATGCGCGAGCACATCCAACGTCTGGCATACTTTCCAATTCTGAGGCCACTTGTGCGGCTTCGGCCAAAGCGGGGGCCGGTGTGCTGTCGGGTAGCAAAAGGCCAGCGTGCATTTGCTCTTGTGCAAAAGGCGCTTGACGCCAACGAAAATAACATACGGTTTCTGCACCATGTGCAAAAGCTTCCCATGCCCACAGGCGGGGCATGCCAGGCAGTGGTGCAGGGTTCCAAGGTGCCCAATTGACGGGTCCTGGCTGCTGCTCCATAACCCAACATCTTCCAGCTGATGTGGCGCGATATAAATCATGGTGGAAGGCCTGAAAATCTGGATCACCTTGGCGTAAATAGTGCGCCTTATCGGTATCGTTTGCGCCGACACGGTCCAGCAAAAAGCCCATCGGGTAGCTGTCCCATGACGAAATATCTAGATCCGCCCCTACGTCATAATGATCAAACGATGTAATTCTACCCATGAAGTTATGAATTATAGGTGCAGTTGAATATTTACGAATTTCATCACATTGGGCCTGGTTAAATAATACAACTTGATCTGAACTAAATCGTCGAAAGGCCAGGACATGGCTTGGGTTTGCCTCAGTTACTGTTTGGTTTGGCAATTCAAGCTGACTGAAATCATCATACTCCATCGACCAAAATACATTTCCCCACGCTGCGTTTAATGCAGTTGGAGATTGATAGCGCTGGGCGCACCAATCTTGAAACGCTATAAGTGCGTGGTGCGAATAACTTATAGCGGTATCATGACAGTCATATTCATTGTCTGTCTGCCAAGCTGCTAAGTGAGGTGATGCACCGTAGCGCTCGGCCATAAGTTTTGTGATCCTCCGCGCTTCGGCTCGGTAAGCCTGATGGCTGAAGCAATAATGGCGCCGAGAGCCAAACTTGCGCGCGCGACCTTCCGCATCATAGGCCAACATATCTGGGTATTTGTCCAGCATCCACCGAGGTGGCGTGGCAGTTGGAGTTCCCAAAATGATTTTCAAACCGGCGGATCCAAGCACCTCGATCGCACGATCTAACCAGTCCCACTCGAACTTCTCAGGCGCGGGTTCCATCCGGGACCATGCAAATTCTCCAATACGCACCCAAGTCAAACCTGTTTCAACCATCCGCTTGGCATCTGTGGCCCAAATTTC
Organism: uncultured Planktomarina sp.; assembly: GCA_905182425.1. Taxonomy (GTDB): domain Bacteria; phylum Pseudomonadota; class Alphaproteobacteria; order Rhodobacterales; family Rhodobacteraceae; genus Planktomarina. Next base: position 21,814 of record CAJJBP010000013.1, read on the forward strand.
TTCAGACCAATGTTCTGGGTAATAGCAAACTCCAAGCGTTCTTTTCATAGCGTAACTCTCACAAAATAATTTGATGTTCTAATTGACCAATTGTGGCTACTTGGGTTTCAAAAACTTGCCCGTCTGCATCAGTTTGATCGTTCGCCTGAAGGCCTTCTGTTGCACTTGTGCAAAATAACCGTCCAGTTTCACCGGCAAAGGCTGGGCAGGTGGCATGGCGTGCTGGAAGTTTTATGCAATGTAAGAAAACACCATTGGGACTGTAGCACGCAACACGAGAAGCGCCCCATTGTGCATTCCAAATATTACCATGCGCATCCACTACTGAACCATCTGGGTTTTCCCCAGTCGATGTTAAATCAATGACAATCCGAGGTGATGTATTTGGCCAGCCGTCTTGATTCTAAATCCACAGCCATGATTTTTCGGGTTGCCGTATCTGTGAAATATGCTGTATTCGAATGTGGTGAAAAGCAAATAGAATTTGGGATTGTGATGTTAGAAAATAGCTTACATAACTTGCCTTGATAATAGCGGTAAATTGCCCCGGCTTCAAATTCGGCAGACAATCCCATTGTTCCAATCCAGAATCCGCCTTTAGGGTCGGCACGTCCATCATTTGAACGAGTAATTGGGTTGTCTGCCTCCAAAAGACAAACTTCCTTTTGCGCACTTGTTTCTAAATGAAATGTGAAAAGTCGACTCTGGGAGGCGATCAGCAATTCATTGTGGCTTATCCAACCTGCTGCTGAGACATATTCTGGGAACTCCCATACGTGGGATCGACAAATCAATTTGCGGGCCATGATATCAAACCAAAACAGGTCTTTGCGTTCTGGATGCCACAGGGGGCCCTCGCCTAAGATGCAAGGCCTTGAATCAAAAACTTTGGTCATAGCGCGTCATACGCAATCACGACTGAGCGGGCTTTTTGAGATATAATCTCAGGGGTATCCCCTGATTTATAAATTGCGGAACCGATGCCAAAACCGTCTGCGCTCGCAGCTTGCCATTCTCTAAAATTATGTGGCCCTGCGCCGCCAACCGCGTAGACTTTTGTTCCCTTTGGTAGGATCGCTCTCATGGCCTTCAACCCTTTTGGCCCCGCGATATCACCAGGAAATAGCTTCAGACCTGTAGCTCCTGCTTGTAACGCCACGAAAGCCTCGGACGGCGTGAAAATACCAGGCCAGCTTTGCATGCCAGCAGCCACGGTGGCTGCGATCACGACAGGATCACAATTTGGGGAAACGACGATTTTTCCACCTGCTTTAGAGACTTTTTGTACCTGATCCACAGTCAGAACAGTACCCGCCCCAATTAATGCACGATCGCCAAATGCTTTGGCAATTAAAGCAATGCTTTCGAATGGCTCAGGAGAATTCAAAGGCACTTCAATTGTTGTAATACCCGCATCCAAGATGGCTTGAGTGATGGGTATTGCTTCACTTGGCATAACGCCACGCAAAATTGCTATTATTGGGCGGGCCATTTTGGATCCTTCCACTGTGAATAGGCCGCATTTAGCCCGGCTAAAGTCATATGAACGGTGTCAGTTCGAATAATTGGTACGTGTTGGGCGGCTAGTGCTGCTGCATATCCATCACCCATTGCTTTAGGTCCAATCATTGCGATCGATTGTCCCAACCAATAGGGGCGCGCGGCGGCTAACTCTGCCCCGATGAGCAGCCCTGATAAACGGGCCTTGGCTGTCGCCTGGGGTAGGTCATTCAATAGGCTTTCTGCGCGTAGAGAAAACAGTCTTGCTGCCATTGCCTCAGGCCTAGAAATAGCATCCTCAACCGCGGTTCCAAACGCGTCTTGATCCCAACCTTTACCGGCGACACTGTAGCGTAAAACAGATGATGAACACATCAGATCAAATATTTCACCGGTCATGAAGGTTTGAAAACTTACAATTTCACCGGCACTCATTTGTACCCATTTAGTATGTGTGCCTGGCAAACATATTACGCCATCCCAGTTAGGGTTTAGTTTTTGAAATCCGGCAATTTGGGTCTCTTCACCGCGCATAACATCGGCAGGTTGAGCTTGAGATACGCCCGATATGATTTGAACGTTCAGCCGGGGGTCTTTCGTTGGGGCTGTAATCATATTGGCCTGTGGACTGCATGGAGTACTGGCGTATGGAGCTTCAATCCATCCCTGCCTCGCGCCTACCATGCCGCACGCAATTATGTCTATTTTTTCATGACTAAGCCAAGGCTCTATCAACGACATAAGTGCGGCTTCAAAATCAGAAGGCTCTAATTTGGCCATTCCTTGGTCGGAGGTCTTACTGTCTAGATCTTGACCATCTGCGCCTATGGCCCATGCTCGAAGGGAAGATGTTCCCCAATCAACTGCAATCCATTCCACAGAGAGGCTCATCCCGTTACCACCACGCCGCCATCAATAACCATCGCTTGGCCAGTCATCATCTTAGAACTTTGTGAGGCTAGAAATAAGCAACCTCCTACAATGTCTTCTGGATCGAGAGTGTCTTTCAAGCACTGGCGTGCGACATGAGCAGTCAGACCTTCTTCAGTCACCCAAAGGTCCTTCTGTTTCTGTGTGAGAACCCAACCGGGAGCCAAAGCGTTCACGCGGATTTTATAGGGCCCAAATTCGCGGGCCAAGCTACGAGACAATCCGTTGATGGCAGAATTACAAGCTGTGTAGATAGGGTATCCCGCGTTTCCCATCATGTAACTTATTGAGCTGAAGTTAATAATTGAGCCAAAGCCGGCGTTTCGCATGTGGGGCAATATTGCCTGGCAGGTGAAAAAGTAGGCCTTTAGATTGACCTCAATCATCCAGTCCCAAAACTCGGTAGTGACCTCTTCAGCACTATGCCGTTTGTCATTTGCCGCGTTATTTATCAGCGTTGTGATGGGCCCATGGACTTTTGCCGCTTTATCGATACTTACTTTCAAAGCAGTTGTGTCGGTGATGTCACCTTGGAGAAATAAGGGGCGGTTACCGTATTTTTTTTCCAACTCATCACAAAATGTTGTGGCATCAGAGCGACCAATGAATGCCACACGTGCGCCCTGAGCGACGAAGCCTTCTGTCAAAGCAGCGCCAATACCTGAGCCGCCACCAGTGATATAAATCGACGCATCTTTAAGGTCATTGTATATTGCGTTAGGCATTGTTTGCTCCTGATTTCGTTTGTAGACCATATAAGATATGCGGCCAGTAAAGCTAGATTTTTTCGCCCTCAACAACCCAAATTGTGCCAGGAAAAGCCCAAGGTAGATTTATTCCATGGAGCATCAACCAAGTTCCAGAAACCTCTAGTGGCTTGGTTTTAAGTAGTGGATTGCTGCGGGAAAGATGATTGACTTGATCGCGATCCCGGAGAATGAGTTTATAGCGTGCCAAGGGCTCTAATTGGGTAAGTCTCAAGGGCCTTCTATTAATCTGTGCCGATGTGTCGGCTTGATTGGAAAATATCACAAATTTATGGCCGTCGCGGGACAATTGCATTTCAGCGATTACGGCAGGATCACTGCTGTCGAGGCGTAAGATATCTGCCTGGGCTAACCAGTTGCGATTATCTTTGTACCAGTTCGTAACTTCAATCAAAATTTCAGCTTCAGCGTTGGTTAGTTCGCGTGGATCCATTTCAAAACCCATATGACGTTGAGCGGCGACCCATGCTCGGTAGCGAATATCAAAAATCCGCCCAGACGTATGGCAAGATCGAGGGCCAATATGGCTCCCGGTGACCACGGATGGCAAAAATAAAGCTGCATTATGTTGGATGCGGCTGCGCTCTAAGGCGTCGTTACTGTCTGAAAGCCAGACACGTTGAGTGCGCTCAAGAATACCAAAATCAATCCGTCCTCCGCCCGAGGAACAAGACTCAATTTCCACATTTGGAAACGTAGCTTGAAGTCGGTCAAGAAGATCATAGGTCCCATGGGTTTGAGCCGCATCTGCCAATGGAAGCACGCGGTTATGATCCCATTTTATATAACCAATATTATAGTCATTCAAAAGCTGCGCAATGCAGTCATATAGATAATCCCTAACGTCTGGCAGCGCTAGATTAAGGACCATTTGATGTCGACCCAAAAGCTGATCTGACGCGCCGAGCACCCAATCAGAATGACGGTGGTAAAGTGCGCTATCTGGGTTAATCATCTCCGGTTCAAACCAGAGGCCAAACTGCATGCCCAGGCTGTTCACATGCGATACTAAAGGCTCAAGCCCTTCTGGGTACTTGTGAGGGTCGATTTGCCAATCCCCAAGGGAGCTGGTGTCATCGTTGCGCGAACCAAACCAGCCATCATCCAAGACAAAGCGCTCAGCACCTAAGCCGGCAGCTTTTTTAGCAATTTCTTTTAAGATTGAAATATCATGGTTAAAATATATTGCTTCCCAGCAATTGTAATGTACCGGTCGTGGCACTGCATTGATGGGGAATGCCACTAAGTTATCTCGTAAGTGTCGTTGAAAGGCTTTTGCGCAACCATTAAGTCCTACATCCGAGAATATAGCATAAAGCTTCGCGGTCTGAAAAGAAGTAGCAACGTCTGCTTGAATATCACTTGCGTGGCCAAATTGTACCTGACGCCGACCATCAGGTAATTCTTCTGCGATCATTTTGTGTCCACCAGACCAACCATAGTGGAAGCCAAAAACGTGGCCTTTCGTATTTGTGGCACCAGTTTCTGGAATTAAAAGACCTGGAAAATGTTCGTGTCCGGTGCGACCCGTTCGGTTTTCGCGCATGTGTGAACCCGCAGTCCACGGAACTCGGTTCATTTGGAATTCACCAATCCAACGGCCTGAGAAGTCCAACATTTCATCACTGTGATGCGGTGCAGGAAGAACTGGTGCGGCTAGCCACTGCATATGCACAGGCATTTCAGAACTTAGTTCTGCCCAAATTGACATAAGGCCTGTGTCTAAATTCATTGCAAAATGTGCTTTATAAATAAGGCCTAGCACCGCATCAGAATAGGTCAGTGATAGTTGGTTTAAATGTTCTTCAGCCGTGACATATTTGAAGCAAGGGTGTACGGATTGACCTTGAGCATTTCTTAGGCGAATTCCAGGTTGGCCCGGGAATGTGTGATGTGCTTCGGGACAAATTGACATATCGGGGTTTGCATCTAGCATCCCACCGGTGACATCTTGTACATTTGCCTCAATCAAATTTTCGGTGATATCATCCACTGGCAGGGACCCACCCCAATAGATGACCTCGGGAAGAAAATCGCCTCTAGCGGCGAGAACGAGGGTTTGATGTCCGTCGTCTAATCTCCATGATCTCGTCATCTCAGTATCCTAGGCTTCAAGCCTTATTTTACCGCACCAAGGGTTAACCCGGCAATGAAATGTTTTTGCATTAAAAAAAACATCAAGACTGGTGGCAATGCTGCAATGATTGAGCCGGCGCTCATCAGGTGATACATTGCCCGATACTGTGCATTGAAACTGGTGATACCAGCAGTTACGGGCTGAGTATTTTCTCCCTGTGTGAGTACAATTGCCCAGAAGTAGTCATTCCAGATGAAGGTAAATATTAAGACTGAAAGGGCGGCAATTGCAGGTTTCATCAGGGGTAAAACCACGTACCAGAATATCCGCCATTCTGCTATGCCTTCAACTCGGGCCGCTTCGATCAGCTCATAGGGCAGTGCCTTGATGAAATTGCGCATAAATAGGGTACAAAATCCAGTTTGAAATGCGATATGAAACAGCACTAAGCCCGTTTTGGTGTTATAAAGGCCCAGGTCCAGCGTCAGGTCACGAACTGGTACCATCAGGATTTGGAAGGGTACAAAATTGCCCGCAATGAACATGAAAAAGATAAGCAAATTTCCGCGGAATCTGTAAACACCAAGGGCAAAGCCCGTCATACAGCTCAATGCTACGGCGCCTATCACTGTGGGGATAGTGATCATAAATGAATTCATAATGTAGCGGGGCATCGCGGAGCCGAACACCATACCGTAATTTTTGATCATCTCAAATGATGACGGCCAACCCCAGTAATTGCCAATTATAAAATCTGAGTCCGGTCTTATCGAGAACAGCGCCACAGCCAGTAACGGCGCTAGCCACAGCAACATCACGAGGGGTAAGATCGCCTGATAACCAAGCTGCCAAGCGCGCGATGATTTTTCGATAGGTCGTGGAAACATTGGTTATGGCTCCAAAGATGTGAGGCTGAGCTTCATTGGTTCGCGGCTTTCTCATCTTGATAGGTCCGCCAAAGAAAATACCCAATGAAAATCATCATGATCAGAAATAAGATAACTGCAATTGCGGCCCCGTAACCCATCTTAAAACCATATTCCGAAAGTGATTTTTCAAACATGTAAAAGCCGAGTACACGTGATGACCCAAAGGGGCCACCATTGGTCATGATGGCGATTAAATCAAAGGACCGTAAGGACCCAATGACTGTTACTACAAAGGCAATAAACGTAGCGGGGCGTAGTTGTGGCAAAATTACATACCAGAGCATTTTCATGCCTTTGGCGCCATCCAAGCGTGCGGCCTCGACTTGCTCAGTGTCTACGGAGTTTAGTCCTGTGAGGTAAAGGATCATGCAAAAGGCTGTCTGTGGCCAAACTCCCGCGGCAATGACCCCATAGGTCGCTAGGCCAGGGTCACCTAAAACATTGATTGGCTCAAAGCCTACGAATCCAATGATGCCATTGAAAAGGCCATATTGTGGATCATAAAACCAGGTAAAAACTAAGCCAACAACTATCTGGGAAATTACGAATGGGAAGAAAAAAAGTGACTTGTAAAGCCGAATACCTCGCACAGCTTGATTGAGAAAAAGGGCGATAAGAAGACCGGCTGGGATAGAGACAAGGTAGAAGATTAACCACTTGAGATTGTTCCATAATGAAATATTGAATGACCTATCACGGGTTAATAATTTTTCATAATTTGCTAACCCGACATATTCGCCATGAGTACCTAGCTTCCCCAGTCCGTCCCACTTAAACAAAGATATCTGAAAACTCTGAAATATTGGAAAAACTACGTACATCGTGAACATCACAATGCCTGGAATCAAAAATAGCCATGGAGTAAGAGCAATTTCATTTCGCTTATACCAGCCTTGTTTGGCCAGCGTTATGTTCCATGCGGATTTGGTGGTCATCGTGACGCCTCGGCGAGAAGTTAAGTGCTAAAAAAACCAATACTGAAAAACGAAGAATCGGTTTTCAGTATTGATTATGATGCCGGATGCGCCACCTTTAGCTGCGCATCCGATAGTAGTTTAGCTCTCCCTTAAGCTATGGCCTAGTATGAGTCTTCGCGTACTGCTTCGATACGCTCAAGCACATCATCTAAGTTATCTGGGAATACCATGAACTCCTGCATGCCTTCCATGGCTGCTTGTGCGATTTCAGCTGGGAAGTCACGATCAAAGAACTGTGAAACACCGCCAGGACTGTTGGTTGAAAGCATTTCAAAGCCTTGCTTCAGGAACTTGTCATCATCGACTGCAGCAGCCGAATTCACCGGTAATTGGGTCAAATTAGCCCCATTGTTTATAATTGTTTGTTCTGCTGGTGAAACAAGATAACGTAAAAACGCTCGTGCGTTTTCTTTATTCTGTGCATTCGCTGCTATGTGAAATGAATCTGTTGGTGCAGCTTCGGACAGAGCAACACCAGGTGTGATTGGTGGAAACTGGTGGAAGTCCAATTGATCATCTGTCAGGCCAGCTTCACGCAGAGGTGAAACTGTAAAGTTACCAAGTAGAATCGCGCCAGCTTCGCCGTTTACAACGAAGGGCAGAGATTGCTGCCAGTCTTTGTTTTGGTGGTCATCAATGAAGGCACCCATGCGGACCAATTTGCCCCAATTTTCGAATGTTTCATAAACTCGCGGATCAGTCCACTTAACTTCGCCCCGTGCCATTTCCATTTGGAAGTCAAAGCCATGTGTACGCATATTTATGTAATCGAACCAAGCGGCAGCGGTCCATAACCATTTGGTTCCAATAGTGTAGCATTTACGACCTGATGCAATCATAGCTTCACAGTTTGCAAGCATTTCGTTAAAGTCTGCAGGCTCGGAGAGGCCTAGCTCTTCATATATGTCTTGGCGGTAATATACACCTATTTGGTAATAAGAGTACGGAACACCCCATTGCTTACCGTCCAGGGTCAGGGCGCCTTTAGTGGACGCCAGGCTGCCGGCAATAGCAGGCTCTGCCCATAGGTCAGACACATCTTCAAATAGGCCAGCCTCAACATAAGGCTTCATTCGATTGGCAGCATACCATGTCAGAACGTCAGGAGCGTCTGCAGACAGAAAGTTACGGATCTGTGTTTTATAAGCTTCACGGTCAATCACAGTAGTTGTAATATTCAATTCTGGGTTCAGAGCTTGAAACCTAGAGATCATCGCTTCCATTGTGGCGCGTGGCGCCGGATTGGACGTGTCCAGGTTGATTTTCAATTCGCCAGTAAGCTCAGCGGATGCTGGAGCAGATAACGCAACAATAGTTGCTAGCGACGCTGCCGTCGCTTTCATTATAAAATTCATAGTTTCCTCCCAAGGTTTTCAAATAAAAAACAGTTTCAAATAATGAAACTTAGTTTTATATATTGATATTCTAATCTCGAATCGGTTATACTTGTCAACAGTTCATCCAGCTAGTTGTGGGTTGTTTAGCATATTCTTTGGTGGCTTTGTGTAATCACAGCACAATAAAAATACGAGACTGGAGTGTAGATGTTAGAAGCGCAAAAATCAGATGGAACTGTTGGAAAGGCGCTGCATGTATTGGACCAAGTGGCCGAATTTTGTAGGCCAGTTCGGTTCTCGGAGCTTTTAGAGAATAGTCCATTTCCCAAGCCCACCTTGTATCGCTTTGTGCAAACTCTCACGAACCAAGGAATGTTATCATATGATCCTGATCGGCAGACCTACGCGATGGGTGTTCGCCTTGTGCGACTTGCGCACTCAGCATGGCGCCACAGCTCGCTTGCTCGAGTTGCTCGGCCCCATATTGAAACCCTCGCGACGCAATGTGGTGAAGCAGTTCACCTCGCGCAACTTGATAATGGCCACGTACTTTTCGTGGATAAGTGCAAAATTTCAGATCACTTCGATACTTTGGCTCAAGCGGGTAAAATTGCTCCAGGATATTGTACGGGGCTCGGAAAAGCAATTTTGGCATTCATGTCGTTTGAGCAGCAGCAACGTGCTATTAGTCATCAATCTTTCGTGCCTTACACGCCCTCAACTCTGACGTCCTCTGAGGAACTGAAGCGGGAGTTGAACACAATTCGAGAAAGCGGTGTAGCGTATGATCGCGAAGAGCATGAGCAGGGTATTGTGTCGATAGCTTGCCCAATCAGAACTAGCCAAGGTAGTATCGTGGGGGCAGTTTCGATCGCCACTTCAACTCGTCGGTATTCGATAAGCGATCTAGAAGAGTATCGTCCTGCGCTTCTCGCTGTAGCGGAAAATATTGGTATTGAAGCTGAAGTTTGGCAGGTGCCATCATGGAATTGAACATGCGGGGAGTAGAATAAATGTCAGGTGTTGAGCTTTCAAATATTGTAAAGAAATATGGAGATGTGCAGGTCATACATGGAGTAGATCTTGAGATCCAAGATGGCGAATTCTGCGTTTTTGTTGGTCCATCAGGCTGTGGTAAGTCAACATTGCTTCGTATGGTTGCCGGGCTTGAGGAAACTACCAGTGGCTCGATTTCCATTGGGGATCGCGATGTAACAACAGAGGACCCTGCCCGCCGAGGGGTGGCGATGGTATTCCAAACATATGCGCTTTATCCGCACATGACAGTCCAAGAAAACATGGGCTTTGGACTTCGGATGAATGGGTATCCAAAGGCTGAGATTTCCTCAAAGGTTGCTGAAGCTAGTCGAATTTTGAAGCTGGACGAGTATCTAAAGCGCAAGCCTGCAGCCCTGTCTGGTGGTCAGCGCCAGAGGGTATCTATCGGCCGCGCTATTGTCCGGGGACCCGAAGTATTCTTGTTTGATGAGCCTTTATCTAACCTAGATGCAGAGTTGCGCGTTGAAATGCGTGTTGAGATTGCTCGGTTGCATAAGGAAATTGGCGCAACAATGATTTATGTTACTCATGATCAGGTCGAAGCTATGACACTTGCAGATAAGATTGTAGTTTTGAGGGCCGGTGTGATTGAGCAAGTCGGCTCTCCAATGGATTTATACAGAGACCCAGACAATAAATTTGTCGGGGGTTTCATTGGAAGCCCTGCGATGAACTTTCTTAAGGGTAAAGTGTCTAACGGAGCTGTTGATGTGCCTGCGTTGAAAACAAGTGTGAAGCTAGATGTTACGCTACCGGCTGATGGTACTGAGGTAGACCTAGGCATGCGACCTGAACATTTAAAAATTGATGCCCGTGGGCATACTCACTGCATTGATCTCACGGAAAGTCTGGGTGGAGTGTCTTTTGCTTATTTGGTCAGCGATACAGGTGAAAAAATTGTGGTAGAAGAGCGCGGTGAAAATCGCTCAAAAGAAAATCTTACGGTTGGTCTCAAAATTGATCTTAATGCCGCAAGGTTATTTGATCGGTCGTCCGGAATACGCATTCGGTAATGGATTTTTTTAAACCCAAAAGTCATAAGTTAATTTAGCCAAACCAATTGTAGACAGGCTAATCAGCAAGCTAAGGCAAAATGGGCGATAAAACTGCTCCATTTTGGGGCGGAATAAGGTTTTTCCTAAAATGACTCCAAGTATTGTGGGTGCTGCTAAAATCAGGCCCCGAGATCCACTTGTGGCGTTCATTATTCCAAAAAAGTGGAAGCTAATCAGAGACGGGACCGAGTTAATAAATAGAAATACTACCAGTGAGGCCCGCATTTCACGGGCTGGAGCTTGCCTTGCAAGAACATACAAAGCTACCACCATTCCACCGACACTGGCTAGTCCTGAAGCAAATCCAGCAAAAAACCCAGATCCATAAAGACCCCCATTGGTCACCAGAAACGCTATTCGCACCTGTATGAGGGTTATGGCTGAAAGACATAAAATTAGTGTAAGGGCAATTAGTTTGGAGATTTCTATTGGCACGCTTGTGATAAGTGCGAGGCCAAAAGGTAAGCCAATTGTAGAGCCCACCACTAACCTAAACACGACTGCCTTGTTTGCATCATGCCACCCGGTACGGAGCATTAAGGTGGAAGCTGCTATTTCCAAGCAAAAGCAAATAGGAATTAACTGAATTGGTGAGATAAGAAAAGTAGCTGAACTCATGATCACTGCAGATAAGGCGAACCCGGTAAAGCCGCGAACTATGCCTGCAACTAGGCAGATCAAGCCAAGCAAGAACAACTCGCTATGCGTCAGTGTAGCGAACTCCAAAAGAAAGTGCATTAAAGCTTCATTTCCTGAGCAATTAAGGCTACGCCCTCAGCTATTTTATGGGTTGAGATAGAGCTATAAGCTAAGCGATAAAATGAATTTGACGCCTCCTCAGTTGTAAAAAACGGCATCCCAGGCTCAATCAAAACGCCTTTGTCACGAAGGCGCTCAGCCACCTGTCCCGTATCCACACTGTCGCTTGCACGCATCCAAAAAGAGCTTCCACCGAATGCACCCTGCCCCGCCACGGTCAGTCCGTTTGCACTTAATGCCGTCTCCATAGCTTTTCGACGTTCATGGAAAACATGACCCATTTTCCGTATTAGTGCATCGTAGTGCCCAAGGGATAAAAAATACGAAGCAGTGCGTTGAATATGCCCCGGTGGATGTCGTAAAACGGTAGATCGAAGCGCACGCGCCTCACGAATAAAGTGCTTTGAGCCGACCAAATACCCCAAACGCAGGCCGGGGAATAAGGATTTTGAAAAGCTACCAACGTAAATTACCCTACCCTCCCGATCGAGCGATTTCAGTGCTGGTGATGGAGCTTTGAGGAAGGACATCTCAAATTCATAATCATCTTCAACGATCAAAAAGTCTTGCTCTGACGCTTTTCTTAATAGCTCCTTGCGACGATCAATTGGCATGGTCGTTGCAGTTGGGCATTGGTGGGACGGAGTTGTAAACACCACATCCACATCGTCTGGTAAAGCATCGGGTGGAAGTCCACCGGAATCCACCTCGACTGACGCCACCTGACACCGTGACTGTGTAAGAATATCACGCAAGGACGGGTAACAAGGGTTTTCAAGAACGGCAGTTCTGCGTTGGTTAAGTAAAACATTTGCTGAAAGCCAAAGAGCGTTTTGGGCGCCCATAGTCACTAAAACTTCATTGGGTTCGGCCGTTATCCCGCGTCGGGGTAACGTGTGACGTAGGATGAATTCAATTAACTTTGGATCATCACGGTCAAAATAATCTGAAGTCAGAGAGTCATAGTCTTTGGACCCAAGTGCCTGCAATGCGCAGAGTCGCCAATTTGAGCGATCAAAAAGCGTCTCATCAGCTTGTCCATAAATGAATGGGTATTTGTATTTGCCCCAATCTTGGGGTTTGGTCAGTGATACTCCACCAGAAAACTTCTGGCCAATGGCACGATTCCAATCCACTTTATCTTCGCGCGGCGTGATAGCAAATTTTGGTTGCTGTGGTGCGTTTTTACTAATGTAGTAGCCACTGCGGCCTAAGCTGGTCAGGTAGTCATCAGCCAGTAGCTCTGTATAGGCTAAAGTTACGGTGATCCGGCTGACCGATAAATGCTTGGCCAGCTTGCGGCTGGAAGGCATCTTTTCACCGGGCCGAAACCGCCCGCTTAGGATGGCTTCTGCCACTAGCTGTTGGATCTGCTTTTGGAGCGTACCTTCTGAATCTTGGGGTAGAAAAAATGTCTCTTCTGAAATTGCCATTTTGGACTGAAGCCTATGTGGGTTCTGGACTTATTCTTGCCCAGATCTAGACCCGCTGTCTAGGGGGAGCCGCTAGTCTGCCGGTCTGGTAAGGTTAAGCAGTGAAAGGTTGGGTTGGCACTTTGCCTAAAACCACTAACCGCTCAAAGTGAAAGGGCAGAGCCGAAGCCCTGCCTTTATTTATCTGTGGGGTGTTTGCAGCCCTAGCCAAAGACGCGGGTGAGCGCTTGGTCGATCGATTCTGTAATCAGATCAATGTCCTCTGATGTACATATAAGTGCAGGTGAGAGGCACAGAGTATTATTGAGGCCTGGAACCGAACGGTTGGTGGCGCCAATTATGACGCCCTGCGCCATGCAATCTTTCACTACGGCCATCACTTTACTTTCCTCCGCAGGCTCACGGGTTTCACGGTTTACGACCAGCTCTGCGCCACAAAACAGGCCCTTGCCTCGGACTTGTCCGATGCACATGTGCCTTTCTGCCAACGCATTCAGGTTGCCCATTAGCTGCTCGCCGCGGGCAATGCAGTTTTCCAGAAGGTGTTCATCTTCGATGATCCGCATATTTTCCAATGCCGCAGCTGGGCCCGCCGTGCAGCCACCAAATGTGGAGATATCGCGGAAGTAACCCATTGGGTCTGTCGTATCTTTAAAGAGATTAAACACTTCTTCGGTAGTGACGGTTAAGGAGATAGCTGCATAGCCAGACGCCACGCCCTTTGCCATTGTTACGATGTCGGGTTTGACATCGTAATGCTGATAGCCAAACCAGGTGCCGGTGCGGCCAAGGCCACAGACGACTTCGTCTATCATCAACAATACATCGTATTTCTTGCAGATTTCCTGAACTCGCTGCCAATAGCCCTCTGGTGGCACAATCACGCCGCCACCGGCTGTGATTGGCTCAAGGATCAAGCCGCCTACGGTGTCAGCGCCTTCACGTAGTATTACATCCTCAATCGCATTGGCAGCTCGAAGGCCGTAGGTTTCGCCTTGGCCCAAATTGTCTTGCGCAGCTTCTCGGTATTCCAAGCAATGTGGAACTGAGATGAAGCCCTCAGGAAAGGGGCCGTATTGAGCATTGCGCTCATGTTGACCACCCGCGGCGAGCGTCGCGATAGTTGTACCGTGGTAGTCGCGCTCTCGGAACAAGATTTTGTTTTTCTTACCACCATATTTTTTATGGGCAATCTGGCGGATCATTTTGAAGCCTTTTTCATTGGCTTCGGATCCTGAGTTGGAGAAGTAAACACGGCTCATGCCAGGCATTTTGTCAATCAAGCGTTTTGAAAAATTCGCAGCAGGAATCGAACCTGCCGCACCTGCGAAAAAATGCATTTTAACGAGCTGGTCGCGTACCGCATCTGCCATGCTTTCGCGGCCATAGCCAACATTTACAGTCCAAACGCCACCGGATACAGCATCTATATGCTCTTTGCCAGCCTGGTTCCAAACTCGCATACCCTTGCCTTCAACAATAATATTAGGATCCACTGTCTCAAATGGTTTGTGAGGAATAAGGTGATGCCAAACATGTGCTTTGTCATTTGCGACAACTTCACTCAAGTCATTTGGTAGATTGCCGTCCATGGAACAAACTCCTTCATCTGGCTGTGGCTGATCAGATTCGTAAAATACTATGCTTCTACTATAAGAATGCAGAATTTCAATTTTTAAAATAGGGCCAGTTGAATTATCTATATAAGGCCAAATCACGTAAAAGCTTGCTGCGTCGTTTCGCTATTTGCAGTAACTCTGCCTTATAGTTCAAGTTTAAAACAATATGATGCCACATTATTATTTAAGCAAACATAAAGGGTTTTGTTTTTAAAGATTAAAACCAAAAAAGTTGAAAATACATATCCAGCCACTAAAGCGTTGATATTGTGACTTAAAGTTTTCAGTTTAGCTTGTCTCAAATACACTTTTTTTGGAAATTTACTGGTTATTTTTTATGGTTCGTTTTGTTGTTTAAGGTTGTGGATACAGTGCATGCAAAAATGTGTAAATTTGATCCACAATTGATTTTATCAAAGCTGACCCATTAACGGCATTTGAAGCTACACCTCAAATAACTGCACTTGGAGGCGATGACTAAGTCGCTGTTGACTTTACTGCCGCTGCTGATCCTGTTGGTGCTGAAATTAGTAACTGCCAATATAGCCTTGACGGGGGCTGGATTTGGTTAGCTTTCAACCCAGCTATTACCGGCGGTCCAGCCGTAATCAGCGGCCTAACCAATGGAGTTGAATACTCAATTGAATTACGCCCAGTTAACTACGTTGGCCCTGGAGCTATTTCACAATCAGCAAAAGTCACCCCAATCGCTATGCCAAATGCACCGACAAACTTAAGCGCAACCACAAACACCTTTTATGTTCCTAAGCTTAGGGTTGTAAGAGATGTTTAACTGTTTATGTTTGAAAAAATACCCATGCTGGCGAAAACAAATTAGGACCCGTTATGAGCCGTGATGTCGATCCCTTTTTTCAACCTATTTCCGCAATGGAACTTGCTCGTTTTGCCGGAGTGCCGACTTTCATGCGGCTTCCTCATATGACCCCAGATCACCCTCGCTTTGACGATATAAATATAGGTTTATTGGGCGTGCCTTGGGATGGGGGTACAACAAACAGACCGGGCGCGCGACACGGACCGCGCCAAATGCGTGATCTTTCTACCATGATCCGGGCAATGAACCCGGTTACCAACATTTCACCCTTTGCCAGCGTTAATTGTGCCGACCTGGGTGATGTGCCACCAAATCCAGTAGATATTCAAGATAGCCTCAATCGTGTGACAGACTTTATTTCAATCATGAAGAAAAAAAATATTGTGCCAATGACAGCAGGTGGAGATCATTTGGTTACACTCCCTATTCTACGGGCACTCGCAATTGACGGACCGCTGGGTCTGATTCAATTTGACAGTCATACAGATTTATTTGACAGCTACTTTGGCGGTCATAAATTTACCCATGGCACTCCATTTCGCCGAGCAATAGAAGAAGGTTTGGTAGATCCAAAACGCTTTGTTCAGGTCGGAATTCGTGGTACCGCATATAATCTAGATGACATCGAGTGGGGCATGGACCAGGGTGTCAGAATCATCCGCATTGAGGAGTTATTTGAACGAGGTGTGCCTGACGTTATGGCCGAAGTTCGCGAGATTGTTGGAACTCTACCAACGTATTGTACCTATGATATTGACTTTGTTGACCCAACCTTCGCATCCGGAACTGGAACACCGGAAATTGGTGGACCAAACAGTTTTCAAGCCCAACAGGTTGTACGCGAATTAGCGGGCGTAAACCTGGTAGGTGCCGACTTAGTCGAAGTTTCTCCGCCACTAGATTCTGCTGGTGGCACTGCATGGTTAGGGGTATCTCTAATTTTCGAATTAATGTGCATTTTGTCGCAATCTATTGAAAAATAGATGAATTTTTAAAAATATACTAAGATTAAATTTTATGACAGAAGTACTGGCTAAGCTTTTTCATTGTCCCTGACAACGGTAACACATGCCAAGCTTACAGCTGTAATTGATTCTACAATGCAGTTATAAAAAATCATACTGAGCTTTGTGAACGACTATTAATCGCCTATTTGCTTTGTTGTTAAAAAATAAACACTTTCCAGCCCAACCGTTAGATAGCAAAGAGTATAAAAATAGTAAGTTTAACTATTTTAGTTGTTGTTCAAAGCATTGTGTGGTGACATCGCTTTATATGAAACTAGGAGGGAACTATGACCGACGTTAAAAAACCCACTCATAAGACTGCAGAGGCGGTTAAGAAATTTAACCGCCGCACACTTTTAGCGAGCGGTGCGGCCTTGGCTGCATTTACACCAGTCGCACCAATGTTTGTGAGAAACGCATTTGCCGCAACAAGTGGTGAAGTAAACGTCCTGATGTGGGGCGAGTATTTGCCTGACTCAGTGATTGCTGATTTCAAAGCAAAAACCGGTATTGTAGTTAATCACACAAAAATTGGTGATAACGGAGAGATCATTTCAAAAATGAAAGCTGGCGGCGGTGCCGGCTACGATCTCGCAAGTCCAACAAATATGAGAGCCCTTCAATGGGAAAACCTTGGCGTGCTTCAGCCATTTGACATGAACAAAGTAACCAATATTGGAAATGTTAATCCCGGCATGGTCGCCGTTGGAGAGCGTGATTGGAACTTTGGCAATAAGGGATCACACTGGCTGCCACAGCTTTGGGGTACAGAATCAATCTCGTGGCGAACAGACAAATGGACCCCTGACGGGTTGCCAAGTTTTGGCGATATATGGGAGCCAAATCCAGGTATAAACGGTGCGTTTATGATGGGTCGAACATACTCAATGATGACTGGTTGTGGTATTTGGATGCATCATGAGGGTAAAATGGACTTCTGGTCTTCTTACAAAGACGAAGAGACTATGAGAAAAAACTGGGAGATAATTACTGCTTATTGTATCTCTAAAAAGTCCAACTTAGTAAAATTTTGGTCGGGTGCAGATCCACAAAAGCAAGGCTTCACTTCAGATGGTGTTGTCGTGGGCCAAACATGGGACGGACCAATTGTATCTATGATGAAATCAGGCGAGCCTGTTGCATACCAAACTACCAAGGAAGGTGCGCTTGCTTGGGTTGACGGAATAACAATGTCGGCTAAAGCAGAAAACAGAGACGAAGCTTACGAACTTATTAACTATAGCTTCACGCCAGAAGTTGGTGGTCTAACGATCAACGAGATTGGATATAATTCAGCTGTTATTGGTGCTTCGGATCATTATACTGCTGAGACAAAGGCTATTTCGCAGGCAGTATATCCTGGGGATACCGCGTCTAAGTTGAACCCATGGCCTCCTGAGCCGCCCTGGTTTGCAGATGCGCGTGCTGAATATGCAAACAAATTTGAAACTGCCTAAAAATTTCAATTTGTAAAAATTGGAGCGCCTTGAATTTTGTCAGGGCGCTCTTTTTTTTCCATTAGTTTTGGTTTATAGCGAGGCAGATTGTTTTTTAAGGAATTGACCTATGAGTGCTGATGTAGAACTGCAAAACGTTTCTGTTTCTTTTGGAAACTTTTATGCGGCAAAAAATGTTAGTGTCAAAATAGAAAAAGGAGAGTTCTTTAGCTTCCTTGGACCCTCTGGCTGTGGAAAGACCACTTTGCTACGCGCAATATCTGGATTCTCCGAGCCATCTGATGGAAAAATTCTAATCGGAAACCAGGATATGGCTGGCATTGGACCAAACAACAGGCCAACATCTCTAATATTTCAAAACCTTGCTCTGTTCCCACTAATGTCTGTAGCAGATAATATAGCATTTTCTTTGGAGGTCAGGGGAACTGGGAAGGTCCAAAGAAGAAAACGAGCTGACGAACTTTTAGAATTAGTCGCTTTAAGTGGCCAGGGTGATAAAAAAGTTCATGAACTATCTGGTGGACAGCGACAGCGAGTGGCAATTGCACGTGCGCTGGCAATCGAGCCAGAGGTTCTGCTTTTAGACGAACCGTTGTCAGCATTAGATTTAAAATTACGCCAGAAAATGAGAACAGAACTGAGAGAGATCCAGAAGAGAGTTGGTATCACCTTCATTTATATTACTCATGACCAAGGTGAAGCATTAACGATGTCAGACCGAATTGCAGTCATGAACCAAGGCGAGTTGGAACAAATTGGCTCGTGTCACAACGTATACGAATCGCCGCGCACTCCATTTGTAGCAACATTTGTTGGTGAGAATAACTCGTTCTATGGAACCGTTAGTGCAGTTGATGGTGATATGGTGAATGTATCGGCTGATGGTAATAATTTTTTGGCGAAGGCTGGTGATTTGGGTGAGGGTAAAAAGTATACCTTTAAAAAGGATGACAAGGTAATAATGTTTGTAAGGCCTGAATCTATTTTCCTTAAAGACCAAAATAATCAGGCGGACAATATTTTTACCGCGGGCTTCAAAGCAATCGAATTCGAAGGAAACTTAAAAAATATTTATATGAGTATCGATGGGAAACAAAATGTTCGCTGTAGTGTTTCCAATGCCGTTGATACTACGGACCTACCAAATTCAAAAAAAGTCGAATTAAAATTTTCCTCACGAGATGCAGTTGTCCTTCCCGTGGGACCGTTAGCGGTTGATTAGAGAGAACAAGAATGAAGTATTTCTTTAATAAAAACGGTCCTCTGATATCAACCTATTTAATAATTGCTATTGGGTTCTGGTTAGTTTTTCTTATTATTATTCCACAATTATATATGGTTGACCTTTCATTCCGTCCTAACATACCGCCACTATTAAGGGGCGGTCCAGACGACGTATATACGCTAACTCATTACAAACATTTCCTTTTTGGTTCTGAGACAAGTGGAGAAAGTTATAATTATGTAGATGTGGGCGTTTTCAGAGACACACTTTTAATCGCTGTTCTAATTACGCTTATTAATCTTTGCTTTTGTTATCCCATCGCCTTTTATATTGCGAAAGTTGCCTCCCCCAATACTGCAAGATTATTGATTGTTTCTTTAATTATTCCTTTCTGGATTAATGAGCTTCTCCGCTCTTTTGCACTCCGCATTTTATTTGCTGGTGAGGGATTTATAAATAATGTCCTTCTCAAATTGGGTCTAATAGACAGCGGCATAAATTTTATAGCTATGGATGTCGCTCTCTATACTGGCCTAAACTATGCCTATATTCTTTTAATGATTTTTCCTCTTTATAATGCCATGGACACTCTGGACAGAAATCAGCTTGAAGCAGCAGAAGATTTGGGTTCATCAATGTTAAAAACTCACTTTCGGATCGTTATCCCACATGCCAAGGCTGGGATTGCGTCTGGGTGCACCATGGTTTTCATGCTAACCGCAGGTGCTTTAGCAACACCAGTAGTCCTTAGTAGCCCTAATACATTTTGGTTTACTCAATTAATTTATCAGTGGTTTAATATGAACGACAATTGGCCAAGAGGGGCCGCCTATTCAGTTGTCTTGCTGTCTGTATCGGTTGTTTTTGTACTTCTAATGATGAAAATCTTTAAAGTGAAAATTGGTGAGATTGTACGATGAAATCTCAACAAGCTCTAAATATATTATTAGGCATTTATATTTTTATATTTTTTACCTACCTTTTTGGCCCTCTTGTTATAATGAGCATCACAGCTTTTAACTCAGCCGAATTTCCATCCGTAACACCTTGGGAGTGCTTCAGTCTTCGATGGTTCAACGAAGGCAAAATTGCCTATGATGGACAACACCTTGCAGGGTTAGCTACGGATTGGAGGCTGCACGAAGGCTTAATTACGTCACTAAAAATTGGACTGGGAGTTGTTCTTCTTGCAGTTCCCATAGGGTTGTCAGCGGCTCTAGTCTTGACACAAGTTCACAGTCGGTTGCGTACAGCATTTTATTCCATATCTATTATGCCAGTATTATTTCCAGGCGTCATTATTGGAATTTCAACGGTAGTCCTTTGGGACCGGATTGCCACTATGGGCGGTGGCGGCCTTGCCACACAACTAGGAAGAAATGGTGTTTTCTTAACTATATTGGCTCAGACCTGTTTCATCTCTACATACTGTTTTTTAATTTTTGTCGCCAGATTACAGAGGTTCGATCAAACACAGGAAGAGGCAGCTTTAGATCTTGGAGCAAACCAGACCCAAGTTTTTTTCAAAATATTAATACCGTATATGATGCCCGCGATTGCTTCGTCCTGCGTGATAGCATTCCTGGCGTCCTTTGAGAATTACAACACTACGGTCTTCAGTATTTTATCTGATCAAACTCTTACAACTGTTATTGCGTCCAAAGTTCGCCTTGGAATAAGCCCTGCAATCAGCTCTCTTGCACTGGTAATCATCTTAATAACCCTAACAGTAACGATAATATATGAAGTCCTCAAAAGGCGAGAGGACAAAAAGAAAAAGGAACTTGAAGCTGAAGCCTTGTTTGCACAAACTCTAGATTCGCGCCTGAAAAAAGTGAAAACAAATGGCCTCAAAATCCCAAAATCTATATTTGTTATATTATTTTTCGTCGTAGTATGCATTTTTGGATTTAATAAAATGGTAGAGAAAGGGATGTATGGATCCACCTGTATTGCTGCCACAGAAAAAGAAAAGAAGTCCAATTTTGCTGATCAGCTAAAGCTATTACAAAATAACGCTGAAATAGCTAATCAGCGATCGTCAGAAAATGGTGACGTAGGCGAGAAAAAAGAATTTGATAGTATTTTTGGAGATCCAAATTTATTCAAAGACTTTGGTGGGTTTGATTAAAAGATACAGGACCAAGACTATCCCTAAGCACTTTGTTCAAATTCTTCAGCTGCTAGCAGTTCTAACAGAGATTAACTATCAGGCTGTTTTCTGTTTTCCAGAGCAAGATGAGGTGCGCGCACGGCCAACAAGTTTACAGTAAGCTTTGACACCGATCTTTCACTTTGCGAATTATGAGTTCAAGAAATCGGATGGGGTGATCGTTACACATCTGAATGGGCATGCCGTTTCACCAGGAGAAGAGATTGCGTTGAATGACGGTCGCTTGGGGCTCACCGACAAAGGCACCCCTTCTTTGAACCGGTAAGTGGGTTCCACATGGCACGGTTGTATTTGCAAGCGCCAGAGATGGCCTCAGACCATTTTTTGACGCTGAACAAAGAGGTTTATCGTAATTTCATACTCCTACAGCATACATGGGCTTCACTGTCGCGGGGGGGTCGACGGTTTTCTGTTTGGGTGCCTTGCTGGGCATTATTCCCGTGGGCTTCCGAATTGATCTTATGGCCGGTTTGATCCGATTGTTGAGTTTATGAGACCTGTGCCATCCTTGACCCTGATTCCCTTGATGATCATCTGGTTTGGAATTGGTAAAACCTCCAAGATTATCACACTGTTCCTAGTGGCGCTTTTGATCATGGTCGCGGCCAAGTTTTAGCTGACTGATACTGTGACCGCTGGGATAATTCTGATTGGCTTTTTGATTAATATCTGCATTCGCCAACTCGAAAGTTGGTTGGTGTCTTGGAAGGGCAAACCTTAAAAGCTTTTAAAACGAGTCCCACTGGGGCCTATTTTTGTTAAAAACCTATTCGATTTCAGCACCAGATAGCATGGCAGTGATCCAGCGCTTTGTGTCCGGTGTTTTTGCCAAGCGCAGAAAGGCTGCGCGTTCGCGGTCAAACATATCTTGCTCAGTGACCTCAAGGGGGGCATCTGAGGCTGTGTTGACAACGATTGTCGCGATTTCCATCGCAGTGGTTTTATTGTGGGGCTTGAACCAGCCCTTGGCCAGGCCATCGGCCATGAATACCTCCATTTTGCCAAATACAGCTTTTCCGGGCAGGGTCAATTTTAGTGGTGTGGGCGGGGTATATCCTGGGGCCATGTCAGCAAGGAGTGCAGTGGCCCGTGTGATTAGCTTATCGCGGTTCATCACAGTTTCATCGTGATCAGGGATGAAATAGCGCAGTTTTGCAGCCTGTTCGGGGCTCTGACCGGTTTTACCGTAGCCTACTTGCATCCACGTTTCCCAGGCTGCAACTTCAGGATCCTGAGTTGCGGAAAGCCAGCGTTGGTAGGTAGTTTTCACACCACCACCACCTGGCACGACCCCCACACCACTTTCGACTAATCCAAGAACTGAATTTGCATGCGTAATCAATTTATCACAATGTAGTAACACCTCAAATCCGCCGCCGAGTGAAAGGCCGGAAGGTGCACCAACCACTGGCACAGGGCAGTATTTCAAAGCGACCACGGCTTGCTGGAAGTCATTTAAAAAAGTATCCATTTCGTCCCAAGCTTTGCGTGCAATAAAATCAGCGAAACGGTTAAGGTCAACGCCGGCACTAAAGTGTTGTGCATCATTGTGAATAAGGATGCCTGCACCATGATCTTCAGCGGCTTGTTTCACAATTGCCATACTGTCGGCCGTAAGTGCATTGGCTTTGGAGTGAAATTCGACCAGTCGTAAATTGTTGGGCAGTGCCCAAAGGCTTGCGGCGCGATTGGTGGCAATGGGCGTCATGGTCCTGCGAGTCAAGCTGAACCGTTGCGTCCCTAAAGGCAAGTCTACCGGTTTCAACATAGGCTTTTCGCTAAAGTTGCGTACATTCAGAACGCCGTTTTCTGAGACGTAGAAGGGACCTATCTCTGCTGATACGGCCAAAGCCATTGGAATATCACATCCAGCTTGGTGGGCGAGTTCAATCACTATGTCAGCACCAAGCGCGTCTATCATTTCGAACGGCCCACGGATCCAATTAAAGCCCATTTTCATGGCGTCATCTATATCTTGGGGCGTGGCCGTTACTTCTGGGATTAATGCTGCTGCATAGGACAAAACCCGTCCTAAAAAGTTTCTACAAAAGCGTGTGTGTGCATCGTTGCCTGCTATCATCAGAGGAAGTGTTTCGCAGCTTTGTTGTTGTGCCAAAGCGGCGGCTTGGGCCATCGCTGGCAATTCTATTGAACGGGGTCTCATACTTCCTGAGTTAAGGTCTATGACCTCGCCTGCGCGGTAGAAGCCACCTTTACCAGATTTTAAGCCTGTAAATCCTCCTTGGATCATGGTGTTGATTAAATCGTTGGCGGGATTATTAGACTTACCTACAGCGTGAAAAACGTCCTTTTTCGGAAGGATATCGCCTAAAGTTTTTACAACATCTGACATTAAATCAACACCGATCATGTCATATAGACCAAAGACGCCGGTTTTGGGAATACCCATTGGGCGCCCCATTAGGGCGTCAGCGTCTTCAATACTAAGACGCTGTTTGAAGGCCTCGTCCATGCCGACTTGAAGTGCAAACACTCCAACACGGTTACCTAGAAACCCGGGGGTATCCTTGCAAGGTACAACGCCTTTTCCAAGGACTTCATCATTGAAATCTGAGAGTTTTTCCATGACGTCGGATCGGGTTTTCTCACCGCGTACCAGTTCTAAAAGGCGCATGTACCGAACTGGATTGAAATAATGTGTGATAGCGAACCGCTCCTGAAAAGCGGTGGGCATTTCTGCCACGAGGAGTTTGATTGGGATGGTTGAAGTATTTGAAGTTACGATACAGTTTTTGCTGATGACGTCATCCAACCGCCTATAAAGGTTGCGTTTGACATCCAGCTGTTCGACGATAGCTTCCACAATCCAGTCACATTCGGCCAGTTTGTCAAAATCGTCCTCGATAGTACCTGTTTTTATCAAATCCACATTGCAGCGTTGGTGCAGTGGAGCGGGTTCAGATTTCTTCAAGCGTTGAAGTGCGTAGTCTGTTGCCTCAGTATTGAGGTCTAGCAGTAAAACTTTATGGCCTGCGTTGGCGATTTGGCCTGCTATACCGGAGCCCATCGTGCCGGCACCGATAACTGCAATGCATTTGAATGACATTTGAAAACTTTCGATCTTTTTACAAAAATGCTCTGAGCGCTTTGTTCACGTCAAAGTGTTGTTCTGTGATTGACATATGCCCAGAATGTGGAATCTCAACCAGAATACCCCCTAACGCGTCGTACAAAGCTAATCCAGTTTTACGGGGCGTCATGCGGTCTTGCCCACATACAATGGTCAGAGTGTGGCACTTGGTTTGAGCTGCGGCAGCCGGGCCATTTATATACAAGTTGCAAGCTTTGAGATCTGAATGTAGGGCGCCCACGGCATTACCCGCCATAAGCCGGCTACCGTAGAGCATGTGCGATGTTCCAGGTAGGGTATGTTCATGAACATGACCTGTTGGGCCGTGCCCCCAGTCCATCATTGCCGCAATCGCGGCACTTTCTTTAGTCGCCGCCAGATCGACCAGTGTATCAGCTACTGGAATAGATAATGCCGTACTTATAAAGGCGGCTTTTGAAACCGAGTCTGGATAACGAGAAGCCAGCTCAAGTTCGATCAATCCACCCATTGAATGCCCAACAAGAGTCGCAGTAGAAATATCAGCGGCCTTCATAAATGCGATATACCAATCGGCCATTTCCTCAATTGTTTGTAAAGGATCACCTTGAGATAGGCCGTGACCGGGCATGTCAGGGGTAACACATTGCCATCCGCGATTGGCAAAGAAGCGGTGCTGCAACATAAACCCAAGATGAGATTGGCCTGAACCATGGATGAATAGGACAACATCGCCGCTTGGATCAAAAGCTCGTCCACCAGTTGAGGCAAAAGTTTCCTCGCAATTGACTTTTAATTTCACGACTTTGCTCCCGCCGCGGCAACTTTACCTGCGATGCGCAAGGCTTGTTTAAAGTCGGCTGTGAGGTCTTTTATATCTTCCAAACCAACTGAAATTCGGATTAGGTCATCTGTAAGCCCGGCCGCGGTCATAGCGTCTGCTGTAAGATGTGAGTGCGTGGTTGAGCCAGGATGAATAACCAAAGTTTTTGCGTCACCTACATTAGCCAAATGACTAGCTAATTTGACATTTTCGATAAATGCTCGACCTGCATTGCGTCCGCCTTTGATGCCACAGGCTATAATTGAGCCCTGACCTTTGGGCATCAAGCGCATGGCTGTGGCATGGTCTGGATGATCTGGCAAACTTGGGTGTTTTACCCAATCAATTTGATCCTGAGTGTTCAAGAACTCTAACATTGCTGTGGTGTTAGAAATATGTTTCTCCATCCGCAGGCTTAAAGTTTCAAGACCCTGCAAAATGTAGAATGCATTTTGTGGGGAAAGACATGGACCGACATTCATCATGCCCTCTGTTCGAATCCTAACTGACAATGCAGCAGGGCCAAACTCTTCCCACAAAATAGCTCCTTGGTAGCCGAAATGTGGAGTTGTGAGAGTTGGGAACTTGTCGTTTTGTCCCCAGTTGAAGTTCCCACCGTCAATCACTGCTCCACCGAGTGCAACACCATGTCCACCCATCCATTTTGTCAGTGAGTGGATCACAACGTTCGCTCCCAACTCGATTGGTTTGATCATCCAAGGTGTATTAAATGTGGCGTCAATTACTAAAGGAATACCTGCATTATTGGTAACCTCAGCTACTGCTGGCACATCCATGATGTCCATGCCTGGATTACCAATGATTTCGCCAAAAACCATTTTGGTATTTTCTTGGATAGCCGCTGCGATAGCAGATGTGTCATTTGGCGCAACAAAAGTTGTGGTTATCCCGTAACGCTTAAGGGTGTGTTCAAAAAGATTGATGTTGGCTCCATACATCTGTGAAGAGCTTACGATGTGATCTCCCGTGGAACACAACGCCAGAACTGTAACGAAGAGAGCGGACATGCCAGACGCTGTTGCTACGGCTGCAACGCCTCTATCCAGGGCTGCTAGACGCTGTTCAAGTACGGCTACGGTTGGATTTGTCAGCCGAGAGTACACGTGTCCACCGACTTCCATGTTGAATAAGGCAGCCGCGTGTTCGGTACTGTCGAAAACATAGCTTGTTGTTTGATGAATTGGGACGGCACGGCTGCCAAACCGAGCATCAGGACTTTGGCCTGCATGCAGGGTAAGCGTATCGAACTTGTAGTCAGCCATGATGGATCTCCAGATTTAAAAAGTGTTAGATCCCTCGTAAACCGCAAATGAAGGCATCTCAAGCGCTAGCCGCTAAGAAACGTTCCTAAGGTTCCAAAACTACAGGGGCTACCGAGTGACATCGATAATGTAAAAGGCCCATATCAGAAAGGTATGAGGATTTTCTACGACAGGCTTGGAACTCAAATATTCCACCTTATTGCCCCTTGCAGTGTTTAATTGATTCCGTAAAGATGAGTTTTAACCCAGTCGAAAACCTGAATGAAAAAAGATAGCCTTGAAGTTGCAAATAGAACGAGTTTTATAATAATTGCTTGAGTTGTCGAAATCCTTGTTTAATTACTGCAATAATGGTGTCCTTTTGATGCGAAAAGCGTCAGGTTATTTTTTATGACCTACTTTGCAGAACTTTTAGCTTGAAAGATTTCACATAATTAGGTTCCAAAAATTGACTAACTTTATCAAATTGTATTTTTGGACTTACCAGACTATCCTAACTGGCATTAAAAATGCCATTGGTAATGTCTAAGCATTCTCCTAAGTTAGTCATTGAGGATTCTAGATATTTTAATACGCTTGTAAGGAGACAGATGATGAAAATGACCACTGAAGAGGCATTCGTAAAAACGCTGCAAATGCATGGTATTCGCCATGCTTTTGGGATCATTGGTTCTGCCATGATGCCTATTTCTGATATTTTTCCCAAAGCAGGTATCATGTTTTGGGATTGTGCCCACGAAGGCTCCGCAGGGATGATGGCAGACGGATACACTCGTGCCACGGGCGAAATGTCAATGATGATTGCTCAAAATGGGCCGGGTATTACCAACTTTGTGACAGCAGTTAAGACTGCTTACTGGAACCATACTCCATTATTGCTTGTAACGCCGCAAGCGGCTAACAAAACAATCGGCCAGGGCGGATTCCAAGAAGTCGAGCAAATGAAATTGTTTGAAGACATGGTTGCGTACCAAGAAGAAGTTCGTGATCCATCACGTGTCGCTGAGGTGCTCAGCCGAGTTATTATGCAAGCGCACCGCGCCTCTGCTCCTGCGCAGATCAATATCCCGCGCGATATGTGGACCCAGGTTGTCGACATTGAATTGCCAAAAATTGTTGACTTTGAACGTCCTCAAGGTGGTGAAAGTGCCGTTGCAAGAGCTGCTGAATTAGTGTCCAACGCCAAGTTTCCAGTGATCCTGAATGGAGCAGGCGTTGTATTGGCTGATGCATTTGATGATGTTACAGCGTTGGCGGAGCGTTTGGATGCACCAGTTTGCGTGGGTTACCAGCACAATGATGCATTCCCAGGTTCGCACCCATTGTTTGCAGGCCCATTGGGGTATAACGGCTCAAAAGCTGGCATGGAGTTGATTGCGAAAGCAGACGTTATCGTTGCTCTGGGTACACGTTTGAACCCATTCTCAACTTTGCCAGGTTACGGCATCGATTACTGGCCAAAAGACGCAAAGATCATCCAAGTTGATATTAATGCCGATCGTATTGGTTTGACCAAACCGGTTGCTGTTGGAATTGTTGGTGACGCAAAGAAAGTGGCGCAGGGAATCTTAGCAGGTCTTTCTGATACGGCGGGTGATGCTGGCCGTGAGGACCGCAAAAACTTAATAGCAACAACTAAATCAGCTTGGGCTCAAGAGTTGACGTCTATGGATCACGAAGATGATGATCCAGGTACAACCTGGAACCAACGTGCGCGTGATGCGAAACCTGATTGGATGTCCCCACGTATGGCTTGGCGTGCTATCCAAAGTGCGCTGCCAAAAAACGCGATTATTTCATCAGACATTGGCAACAACTGCGCAATCGGTAATGCCTACCCCTCTTTTGATGAAGGTCGCAAATATTTGGCACCAGGGTTGTTTGGCCCATGTGGTTACGGCTTACCGTCAATTGTTGGCGCAAAAATTGGTCAACCAACTGTTCCAGTTGTGGGCTTTGCTGGTGACGGCGCATTCGGTATTTCCGTGAATGAATTGACCGCAATTGGTCGCGATGAATGGCCTGCCATTACGCAAATTGTTTTCCGCAACTACCAATGGGGTGCTGAAAAGCGTAACTCTACACTTTGGTTTGATGACAACTTTGTTGGCACTGAGTTGGATACGAAAGTATCTTATGCCGGTATTGCGCAAGCTTGTGGCCTCAAGGGCGTTCAAGCAACTACTATGGATCAACTGACAGAACTGTTGAATCACGCGATCAAGGATCAAATGGAAAACAATGTTACCACACTGATCGAAGTTATTTTGAACCAAGAACTTGGTGAGCCTTTCCGTCGTGATGCAATGAAAAAACCTGTGCAGGTTGCTGGGGTTATTGCTTCGGATATGGCTGCAGAATAGTGGGTGCGGACGTGAAGGCATTTAGAGAAATACTTGCCGTCTCGTCTGACGTAAAACGCACCATAGTATTAAGTGAGGGCTCAGACTCCCGCGTTGCAGAGGCCGCAGTTTCGGCCTCTGTTTCCAATTTAGCCAAAATTATCTGTGTCGGCGAGCGATCCGCAGTCGCGGCTGCTTTGAATGCTGCGGGTGGACAGGGGGATATCGTAATCGAAGACCCTACGCATAGCGTGGATATGGCACGATATGTCGCTGACTACACACAGAAGCGTGAGTCAAAAGGTATGATGCCAGAAAGAGCTTTAACAGAGTTATCTCAACCAAATTTCTTTGCTGCAGCAATGGTTGCATCTGGCGATGCAGACGGCACAATCGGTGGTGCAGTTTATGCTACGCCTGACATCATTCGTGCCGCTTTGAAAGTGATTGGTACGGCGCCAGGAACCCAGCTTTTATCCTCATTTTTCTTCATGATTTTTGAAAACCGCCCTGATCTTGTCAGCCAGGTGGACGTGTTTGCAGATTGCGGATTGGTGATCAATCCCAATGCAGAAGAGCTTGCAGATATCGCTATTGCTTCTGCAAATTCTATGCGCAGCCTTACGGGCATTGAGCCTAAAGTTGCGATGCTGTCGTTTTCTACTAAGGGTAGTGCAAAGCACCCAAGTGTTTCCAAAGTTGCCGAAGCAACGGCGATTGTGCGTGATTTGTGCCCAGAACTGGACGTTGATGGCGAGTTGCAATTCGACGCGGCAATGGTCCCGTCTATTGCAGCATCCAAAGCCCCTGGTTCGCCTGTTGCGGGCCAAGCAAATGTGTTCGTATTTCCAAATTTGGATGCGGGGAATATTGGATACAAGATCGCACAACGTTTTGGCAAAGCCAAAGCAATTGGACCGATATTACAAGGCCTTGCCAAGCCTGCCAATGACTTATCCCGTGGCTGTACTGCTAGTGATATCATCGATATGATTGCTGTGACAGTTGCACAAGCAGCTAATAAGAAAACCTAACCCAATAATTCATAGGGGGTCCTTCATGGGATTTGAGCAGCCAGAGTTGAACTTGTCACCCAAAGTAAGTGATGAGATCCGGAAGACCACCTGCTACATGTGTGCGTGTCGCTGTGGAATTAACGTACATATGAAAAAAGGCAAAGTTGCCTACATCGAAGGCAACCGTGATCACCCGGTGAACAAAGGCGTCCTTTGCGCCAAAGGTTCTGCCGGTATTATGCAAGTAAATGCACCGTCGCGTTTGCGCGCGCCTCTTAAACGTGTTGGAGAGCGGGGGTCTGGTGAGTTTGAAGAAATATCTTGGGATGAAGCCCTGCAATTGGCGCAGGATTGGCTTGAGCCTGTTCACAAAAAAAACCCTGAAAAACTGGCGTTCTTTACGGGTCGCGACCAATCTCAGTCCTTCACATCTTTCTGGGCGCAAGGTTTTGGCACCCCTAATTATGCGGCACATGGCGGTTTCTGTTCGGTCAATATGGCGGCTGGTGGCATCTATACGATGGGCGGTGCATTTTGGGAGTTTGGTCAACCTGATTGGGATCGTACAAAACTATTCATGCTGTTCGGTGTTGCCGAAGACCACGATAGTAACCCGATTAAAATGGGGCTGGGCAAGCTGAAAGAGCGTGGAGCAAAAGTGATTGGCGTGAACCCAATCCGTACTGGCTATAACGCGATCGCCGACGAATGGGTAGGTATTACACCTGGCACCGATGGTTTATTCATATTGTCGATGGTTCACTTGCTGCTCAAAGCGGGTAAAGTGGACCTCAATTATCTGGCACAACTCACGAATGCTCCGGCTTTGGTGGACAGCGCTGAAGGCCCCAACAAGGGTCTTCTGTTGCGAGATGCAGACGGCAAGCTGCTCGTAATCGAACGCAAAACTGGTAAGTTGGTTGCGTTTGACACCAAAGGTATCAACCCTGATCTGGCTGCCATCCATGAGGGCCACCGCACTGTATTTCAGCATCTGGCTGATCGTTATATGTCAGATGAATATGCACCCGAAAATGTGTCTGAGCGATGTGGTATTCCTGCCGAACGTATTCGCGCTATTGCTGCTGATTTGGCGCGTGTTGCGTTTGATGAAGCCTTTGAACTGGATCAGCCTTGGATTGATTTCCGCGGTAACAAGCATGAAAAGATGACGGGTCGCCCCGTCAGCTTTCATTCCATGCGTGGCGTTTCAGCCCACTCGAACGGGTTTCAAACCTGTCGCAGTTTGCACCTTTTGCAAATTATCTTGGGTACAGTCGAAGTCCCGGGTGGCTTTCGCTTTAAACCGCCGTATCCAAAGCCGGTGTCAGCGCACCCAAAGCCACACTGCAAAGTGACACCGGGTGCCGCGCTTGATGGACCGCACTTGGGCTATGTACAGGGTCCGGATGACCTTTGCCTGAAAGAAGATGGGAGCCCTGCACGGATTGACAAAGCCTACACATGGGAAAACCCAATGTCAGCACATGGTTTAATGCATATGGTCATCTCTAATGCGCATGCCGGTGATCCCTACAAGATCGACGTGCTGTTTATGTATATGGCGAATATGAGCTGGAACAGCTCGATGAACACCGGCGGTGTTGTGAAAATGCTGACAGATAAAAATGAGAATGGTGATTATGTTATTCCTAAAATCATATATTCTGATGCGTACTCCTCTGAGATGGTTGCCTATGCTGATTTAATTTTGCCTGATACAACATACCTCGAACGTCACGATTGTATCTCTCTTTTAGACCGTCCTATTTGTGAAGCTGACGGTGCTGCTGATAGTATCCGCTGGCCTGTAGTCGAACCGGATCGGGATGTGCGTGGCTTTCAATCTGTTCTTGTTGATCTTGGTGCCCGAATGGGCCTAAAGGGCTTTGTGAATGAAGATGGTTCTGCGAAATACCAGGATTATGCAGATTACATCGTGAACCATGAACGCCGCCCGGGTGTTGGGCCTTTGATAGGGTTCCGTGGTGAAGATGGTAAAGAGGAAGGGCGCGGCAAACCTAATTCTGATCAGATGAAATCTTATATCAAAAATGGCGGATTTTATGAGATTCCCGTCCCTGATGGTGCAAACTTCTACAAGCCATGGAACCAAGCTTATCAAGATTGGGCCGTAAAAATCGGTATTTTTGATGCGCCGCAGCCATATTTGTTTGATATCTACTCTGAGCCGCTGCGGAAATTCCAGTTGGCTGCAGAGGGTTATGGAGACCGGCAACCGCCAGAGCATCTGCGTGAGAGGATCAGAAAAACTTTAGATCCGTTGCCAATTTGGTATGCGCCGTTTGAAGATGATAATGTTGATACCTCTGAGTTTAACGTGCATGCGCTGACGCAACGCCCAATGGCTATGTATCACAGCTGGGGCTCTCAAAATGCGTGGTTACGTCAAATTCATGGTCAAAACCCTTTGTTTGTTCCAACTAAAATTTGGAAAGAAAATGGTTTTTCTGAAGGTGATTGGGCACGGGTCACATCGGTGCATGGAGCGATTGTTGTTCCTGTGGCACATATGGCTGCATTAAATGAAAACACAGTTTGGACATGGAATGCGATTGGCAAACGCAAGGGGGCTTGGGCGTTAGATGAGAAAGCACCAGAGGCCACAAAAGGATTCTTATTGAACCACTTGATTCATGAACTAATGCCAGAAAAAGGAGACGGCATGCGCTGGTCCAACTCAGACCCGGTAACAGGGCAAGCTGCATGGTTTGATCTACGGGTTAAAATTGAAGCCTGTGAGGCGCCTAATGAATGTTATCCAGAATTGCCGCCAATCAAATCACCGGTTGGTAAGGGTCCAACCAACCTGGAATGGAAAGTCGGTAAATGACCTTTGCATTCTTTATTAAATACTTGGGATACGAGGCAGTGTTATGAGCCGAAGCCATTGGATAAAAGGATACGGCGGTGTCCAGCTGAGGGTGCAAGATCTCGGTGCAGAAGATGCGCCTGTGATTATCTTGATCCATGGTTGGTCTCAATGTCATTTGTCATTTGAACGCCAAGCCGTTCTTGCTGAAAATTTTCGAATTATTCTACCAGACCTGCGCGGACATGGCCAATCTGACAAGCCATTGGATTCTGCGCTTTATGATAACAGTAAGCCATGGGCAGAAGATGTGCACTCAATCATTGAAACTTTGAAGTTAAAGAATCCTGTGTTGCTGGGTTGGTCGATGGGTGGCTGGGTTGTCATGGATTATTTGGAGCATTTTGGTGACGCTGCATTGGCGGGTATTAGCTTAGTGGGATCATCTATCACTACCGGAAAGTATTTGCCGGCAGCGGCATTTAAAGTGCGTAATGATGCTGCTGCTAAAGCGGTGGGGATGTACGGAGATGACTTGGCTGAAAACTTAGCCTCGGTTGTTGCCTTTATCGATGTATGCTTTCACCAGCAGCCGGATGAACTGGCCAAGACCAAAGCAGTTGGATACAATATGCTGGTCCCTCCACAAGTAAGAGCTGCGTCGCGCATGCGCCAAGAAGATCGGCGAGCAGTTGCGCAAGCTACAACCAAACCTTGTTTGGTTGTATGGGGTAATCATGAACGCTTGGCGCCGGCAGATATGGGTATACAAGCTTTGGAGAATTTTCCAAACGCAACCGGACTTACATTCGAACATTCGGGTCATTCCCCTTTTTGGGAGGAAGCCGAAAAATTTAATGCTGAACTGACGGTTTTTGCGACTGCATGTTTTGCCAAAGCGAAGGAGGCCGAATGACAACTCTGCCACAAACAACAGATAAAAAGCTGGGTCTGGTAATTGATCTTGATACTTGCGTTGGCTGTCACGCCTGCGTGGTGTCTTGCAAAGGTTGGAATACTGAGAATTATGGTGCGCCGCTTTCTGATCAAGATGCCTATGGTGCTGATCCTTCAGGCACATTCCTAAATAGGGTCCACAGCTATGAGGTTACGCCCGAAGTAGGTCCTGCCCAATTAATTCATTTTCCAAAATCTTGCCTGCATTGTGATGATGCCCCTTGTGTAACGGTGTGTCCGACCGGTGCGAGTTACAAACGCCAAGAAGACGGTATTGTATTGGTTAATGAAGACGCCTGCATAGGTTGTGGCCTTTGTGCTTGGGCTTGTCCTTATGGCGCCCGTGAGATGGATCAGGCTGCTGGCGTCATGAAAAAATGTACTCTCTGTGTGGACCGTATTTATAACGAGAACCTGCCTGAAGAAGATCGTGTACCATCTTGCGTGCGCACGTGCCCGTCAGGTGCGCGGCATTTTGGTGATTTGGGTGACGAGAACTCTGACGTATCTAAATTGGTAGTTGAACGCGGCGGTATGGATTTGATGCCCGAGCAGGGTACAAAGCCGGTTAATAAGTATCTTCCCCCTCGGCCCAAAGATGTTGTGCCTGAGTTTGATATATTGGCCCCCTACCTTGAGCCTGTTGCAAGTAGTCAAAAAGGCTTCCTAAGCTGGCTCGATAAAGCACTGGAGAAAATCTAATGCATCCTGCTGGTTCTGTAATTGTTTTCACTGTGGCCTCTGGCCTTGGATTTGGTCTTCTAACTTGGTTGGGAATTGGTGTGCCTACACTAAAAGGCTGGCATGCATTTTGGTATTATGCTGTAGCTTTTGGCTTAGCGGGTGGTGGTTTATTGGCCTCCACTTTTCACTTGGGGAACCCACAAAGATTCTTGAAAGCATTCTCGCAATGGCGCAGTAGCTGGCTTAGCCGTGAAGGATGTTTGGCTGTTGCTTCAATGGCAGTCATGGGTGTCTTTGCCATTTGTTCAATTTTTATGGGTTCGATTTGGCAGCCGTTAGGCTACATAGGAGCGGCGCTCTCGGTATTAACGATATTTGCTACTTCGATGATTTATGCTCAACTTAAAACGGTTCCACGTTGGAACCATTGGACAACACCGTGCTTGTTCTTACTGCTATCTTTGGGTGGTGGTGCTTTGTTGGCATTGCAAACATGGTCAGCGGGTATCTTAATTGGGCTGGCAGGTGTAGTGCAGCTTCTTGCTTGGTATCTTGGTGATAACCAATTTAAACGCAGGGGGTCTAATACTGGAACCGCAACTGGTCTAGGTTTTAGAGGAACTGTGCGGTCATTTGAGTCTCCTCATACTGGGAATAACTACCTGCTCAAAGAGATGGTTCACAAAGTTGGACGTAAACATGCGCAGAAATTGCGCGTTATTGCTTTCGCCTTAATGATTGTTTCACCACTGATTTGCTTGTTCATCTCATTTTCAATTCCAGTGGTCGCTGTTGCTTTAGTATTGCATATTTTGGGGATATTTACACAGCGCTGGTTGTTCTTTGCCGAAGCAGAGCATGTTGTTGGCCTTTACTATGGTAAACGCTAACGGGTCAGATATTTGTATTTGTGAATCATATTATGTCTCTAGGGGTTACGTAAGCTAAATTGGTAGAGGAGGCGCGGAGTGATCCTCGACTGCCTCGCAATAATGTCGCCTACACAGAGACAGGTATGTTTCATTGCCGCCAATCTGGACCTGATCCCCAGCAGTTACCGCTTTACCGGTACTGTCTAAGCGAACCACCATGGTCGCTTTTTTACCACAATGACAAATCGTCCGCACTTCGCGCATTTCATCAGCTAACGCCAAAAGTGCAGCTGATCCTGGAAATAGCTCTCCAAGAAAATCCACTCGAAGGCCATAACACATGATGGGTACTTCAAGGTTATCTACCGCCCGAGCCAAAGCCCATACCTGATCCCTTGTTAAAAATTGTGCCTCATCAATAAATATACAGGCAACTGGCTCTTCTTCCAGACGTGCCTTTACCTTTTTGAAAAGGTCTTCATTGGGATGAAACGTATCTGCTTCCTCTCCAATTCCAATGCGCGATGCAATCTTGCCTTTCCCTGCACGTGTATCCATCTGTGCTGTCATGAGATAAGTTTTCATGCCTCGTTCACGATAGTTATGGGCAGCTTGAAGCAGCAATGTGGATTTGCCAGCATTCATGGTGGAATAGTTGAAATACAGTTTAGCCATGTCGATTTATGCCCCGCACCATTGGGGCGATGCAAGTGATTTGCTAACGCAATGATGCGGCATTTCTGAGAGAACTTTCAGCGCAACTGTTTTCAATAAATTTAGTATTTGAAAATACTTCATTTCAATTCATTCAGAAGCCTTAGCCCTGTAATGCTTTGACTCCGATATCCCCTTCAGAATGTGCTTTTATCGCGAAGGCGGCTGCATGACTGGCAGCGAGGGTTGTGTAATAGGGTACCTTATCCATCAATGCGGAGTTGCGCATGCCACGGCTATCTTCAATAGCCTGAGATCCTTCGGTTGTATTGAGGATCAGATCGATGCCACCGTCTTTGATTTGGTCCACAATATTGGGTCGGCCTTCATAGACCTTATTTACCACAGCACTTTCTATGCCTGCCTCTGCAAGGTATTTGGCTGTGCCGCGGGTAGCGGTTAAATTGAAACCCATGTCTCGCAAGCATTTTGCTGCTTCTAAAAGCTTTACGCCTTTATCATCTTCCTTAATCGACAAGAAGACCGTGCCAGACGTGGGTAGTGTTGTACCCGCGCCAAGCTGAGCTTTATAAAAAGCGCGGTGGAACTTACTGTCGAATCCCATCACCTCGCCGGTTGAGCGCATTTCTGGGCCAAGCAGGGTATCAACACCTGGGAACCGTGCGAATGGAAGAACAGCCTCTTTTACAGCGAATCCTTTGATAGTGGACGGATCAATAAGGTCAAAATTATTTAAAGGCTCACCCGCCATAATCCGAGCCGCGATGCTGGCAATTGGGCTGCGGACGGCTTTTGCGACAAACGGAACTGTCCGACTGGCGCGAGGGTTAACCTCGATAAGGTAGATGTCCTGATCCTTAATTGCAAATTGGATGTTCATAAGACCCACAACATTTAAAGCGAGAGCCAAAGCTTCAGTTTGTTTTTTGAGCTCATCAATGACTTCGTCTGACAATGAATACGGAGGCAATGAGCAAGCACTATCACCAGAGTGAACTCCGGCTTCTTCAATGTGCTGCATGATGCCAGCGATATGAACATTTTTACCGTCACATAGTGCATCCACATCAATTTCTATGGCGCCAGACAGATAACTATCAAGTAAAACAGGACTGTCACCGGAAACGACAACCGCTTCTGATATATAGCGTTCCAAATTGGTTTGATCACGCACGATTTCCATCGCTCGCCCACCCAAAACGTACGAGGGGCGAATAACCAAAGGAAAGCCAATCTTTGAAGCAATCTCAAAAGCTTCAGCATCTGATCGTGCAATGCCGTTAGTTGGTTGCTTGAGATCAAGCTTAGTTACTAGATCTTGAAACCTTTCTCGATCCTCTGCCAAATCGATAGCATCCGGACTTGTGCCTAAAATCGGAATACCCGCTTCTTCAAGTGCTTTTGCCAATTTCAAAGGAGTTTGACCTCCAAATTGAACAATAACTCCGTGCAACGTACCATTCTCTTGCTCAACGCGCAGGATTTCCATCACATGCTCATAGGTAAGAGGTTCAAAATATAAACGATCTGAGGTGTCATAATCCGTGCTAACTGTTTCTGGATTGCAGTTGATCATGATGGTTTCATAGCCCTGATCCGTCAGAGAATAACAGGCATGACAGCAGCAGTAATCAAACTCAATACCCTGCCCAATACGATTTGGGCCACCGCCAAGAATGACAACCTTTTTACGATCTGATGGGCGTGCTTCGCACTCTGTTGTGCCCATAGCTGGGGCTTCATACGTAGAATACATGTATGGTGTCTGTGCTTCAAACTCAGCGGCGCAAGTGTCTATCCGCTTGAAAACAGATACTACGCCAACTGCATAGCGTGATTTACGGACGTCGTCTTCGCTTCGACCTGTCAAGATTGCAAGCCGACCGTCGGTAAAGCCCATCATTTTGAGGCGACGCAAACCTAGCTCATCTTGTGGCAGCCCATTAGTTCTCACAAACCCTTCAGCATCAATAATTTCTCGAATACGCGCAAGAAACCAAGGGTCAAAACTTGTAATATCAAACAGTTCATCATCCGAAAATCCGAAACGCATTGCGTGAGCAATAACGCGAATGCGATCGGGAGATTGGATAGCCAATTCTCGTGTGAGCGCCTTGTCGATGACATGTTGGGATTCTGAATTAGCGCCGACCAAAATACTGTTCTTTAGAACAATTTGGTCGTCTGGCGGCATATCGTTGATTGTGACTTCGTCAAAGCCTGTAAGGCCCGTTTCCATGGATGCCAAAGCTTTTTGTACAGATTCGTGGAATGTTCGACCAATGGCCATAGCCTCACCCACGGATTTCATTGCAGTTGAAAGCACGGCTTCCGAGCCAGGGAATTTCTCAAATGCAAAACGGGGAATCTTTGTAACAATATAGTCAATTGAAGGCTCAAAGCTTGCAGGGGTAACTTTGGTGATATCGTTATCCAACTCATCGAGTGTATAGCCAACGGCTAATTTTGCCGCTATTTTTGCGATTGGAAATCCTGTCGCTTTTGAAGCCAAGGCGGATGAGCGAGACACCCTTGGGTTCATTTCAATGACAACCATGCGACCATCTTTGGGATTAACCGCCCATTGAACATTTGAGCCACCAGTTTCAACACCAATTTCGCGCAGGACAGCGATGCTAGCATTTCGCATGATTTGATATTCTTTATCAGTGAGGGTCAGGGCTGGCGCCACAGTGATGCTATCCCCTGTGTGAACGCCCATCGGGTCAATGTTCTCGATAGCACATACGATGATGGCATTATCCGCCTCGTCACGAACAACTTCCATTTCGAATTCTTTCCAGCCGAGCAAGCTCTCATCAATGAGAATTTGATTCACTGGTGAGGCATCAAGGCCAGTCTTGCAGAAGTGCTCATAATCTTCACGATTATATGCTACACCGCCTCCTGTACCACCCAGAGTAAACGCAGGACGTATAATTGCAGGAAGACCAATACCTTCCAGGGCATCCATGCATTCTTCCATTGTTTCTGCAATCGCCGCCCGTGGATTTTCTAATCCTAAGCGGTCCATAGCCTCACGGAACAATTTGCGATCTTCAGCCATTTCGATGGCTGGGCGCTTGGCGCCAATCATCTCGACGCCAAATTTTTTAAGAATGCCCATCTCATCTAGTGCTAGTGAGGTGTTCAATCCGGTCTGTCCCCCCATCGTCGGCAAAAGTGCATCAGGGCGTTCAATCTCAATGATTTTAGCTACAGTTTCTGGTGTGATTGGCTCGATGTATGTGGCATCAGCCATATCAGGGTCTGTCATGATCGTTGCTGGATTGGAGTTCACTAAGATAACTCTGTAGCCTTCTTCGCGAAGTGCCTTACAAGCTTGTGCTCCGGAGTAGTCGAACTCACACGCTTGGCCAATGATAATTGGTCCGGCTCCAATGATCATGATCGAATTAATGTCTGTTCTCTTTGGCATCACTATGTCCTCATAGTAGGCGTGCAAATTGGCCTGCCTTATAGATATCAGGGGGTCAGGTGCAAGGGTATTTAGGTATATCTAGCTGGTTTTTATCTTCTTTAATGCGCCAAGTTAAGCTCTGGAGCTTTCAAAATTTGGTGATGCTTAAAATCAGCTCACTTTTTAGCTCATCTTTCTAGTCAGCTTGTGTTGTATCATGATAAATGTGGTCAAAAGTAATCTGTAAAAAAATCTGTGTTTCTTGCGTATCCAATACTATTTTTTATTTCTGTTTCAGCTGTAAAATGGCAGATTGCCTTGACTTTATGTTCGTGCCGGGCTGTATCAGCGCGACTGCTTGAAGGAGCCTGACCATGCACGCCTATCGTAGCCACACTTGTGCCGATCTTACTAAAGCTAACGTTGGAGAAGCAATTCGTCTCTCTGGCTGGGTTCACCGAGTTCGTGATCATGGTGGCATCTTGTTTATAGATTTGCGCGACCACTACGGAATGACTCAGGTGCTTTGTGATCCGGATAGTCCAGTTTTCGCCGAAATCGAAAAAGTGCGCAGCGAATGGTGTATCCGAATTGATGGCACAGTGAAAGCGCGTGATGAAGGTCTGATAAATCCTAAAATTCCAACGGGTGAAATTGAGGTTTTTATCCGTGATATGGAAGTTCTGGGCGCCTCAGAAGAATTGCCTTTGATGGTATTTGGCGAGCAGGAATATCCTGAAGAGACACGTTTGAAATACCGTTATCTGGATTTGCGCCGTGAAAAGTTGCAGAATAATATGAAGATGCGGTCTGATGTTGTTGCTTCGATGCGAAAACGCATGTGGGACAAAGGTTTCCGTGAGTTTCAAACCCCAATCATCACAGCTTCAAGCCCTGAAGGCGCGCGGGATTTTCTAGTGCCGTCCCGGCTTCACCCGGGTAAGTTCTATGCCCTACCGCAGGCCCCTCAGCAATTTAAACAGCTGATCATGGTTTCTGGTTATGATAAATACTTTCAGATAGCACCGTGTTTTCGTGATGAAGACCCTCGTGCTGATCGCTCACCGACTGATTTTTACCAGCTGGACCTTGAGATGTCTTTCGTTGAACAGCAGGATATATTTGATACAATCCAACCTGTTATTGTGGGTGTATTTGAGGAGTTTGGCGGCGGCCGTAAAGTCGACAAAACTTGGGAGCAAATTAGTTACCGTGACGCGGCACTTTGGTATGGTAGCGATAAACCAGATTTGCGTAACCCGATTAAAATGCAGGTTGTTTCTGATCACTTCAGTGGTTCTGGTTTTGCTATTTTTGCGAAACTTTTGGAACAAAAAGGTACAGAAATTCGTGCGATTCCAGCGCAAACTGGTGGCAGTCGAAAATTTTGTGATCGGATGAACGCATTTGCGCAAAAGGAAGGTCTGCCTGGAATGGGGTACATCTTCTGGCGCGATCAAGGCGAAGGCATGGAGGCCGCAGGGCCTTTGGCTAAGAACATTGGGCCTGAGCGCACAGAGGCAATTAGGCAGCAATTAGGCTTGGGTGTTGGCGATGCTGCATTCTTCCTGGGCGGAAAGCCAAAAGTATTTGAAGCTGTGGCTGGGCGTGCGCGCAACGAAATAGGCGATGAGCTAGGGCTAACTGATAAAGACCGTTTTGCATTTGCATGGATTGTAGATTTCCCAATTTATGAGAAAGATGCTGAAACAGGCAAAGTAGACTTTGAGCATAACCCGTTTTCCATGCCACAAGGTGGAATGGAAGCACTTCACGGAGATCCCTTAAAAGTGCTGGGATATCAATATGATTTGGCTTGTAATGGTTATGAATTGGTCAGTGGTGCGATCCGAAATCACCGGCCTGAGATTATGTTTAAGGCTTTTGAAATTGCGGGTTACGGTAAAGAAGAAGTTGAAAAGCGGTTTGGTGGCATGGTTAATGCGTTCCAATATGGTGCTCCGCCTCACGGGGGGTGTGCCGCTGGTATTGACCGGATCGTTATGCTGTTAGCAGATGAAGCAAACATCCGCGAAGTGATTATGTTTCCAATGAACCAACGTGGCGAAGATTTGATGATGTCCGCGCCCTCGGAACCAATGAATGAACAGCTGCGCGAGTTGTCTTTGCGGGTCATTGAACCTGACTAAATATATTTTATACTGATGCCTTGTGAGTAGAATAGTGTTGTGGGTCACTATGGGGAGATGTTGTCTGCTTTTCAGTGATCTAAATAAACTACACTTCAACTTATGCTTGAGCGACGCATACCAACGGCATAGTTGTGCACCCGCCCCTATTCGGATTTAAGGTTATAATAATTTTGCAAGAGAGGCTCAAAAAGCGGCTTTAACCCCCTTGCGTTGGTTGTCTGGTGGCGCCTAAAGCAAAGAAATTTGGAGAAAAGTATGATCGGTCGACTGAACCATGTAGCGATTGCCGTGCCCGATTTGGACGCTGCGTCTGCGCAATACGCAAATACACTCGGTGCCAAAGTTGGCTTAGCAAAAGACGAGCCTGATCATGGTGTGACAGTCGTTTTTATCGAATTGCCCAATACGAAAATAGAACTCTTATTTCCGTTGGGTGAAGATTCCCCAATCCAAAATTTCCTGGATAAAAATCCTTCAGGGGGCATTCACCATATGTGTTATGAAGTTGATGATATCCTTGCTGCACGAGATCAGCTTCAGGTACAAGGAGCTCGAGTTTTAGGAAGTGGTGAGCCAAAAATTGGAGCCCACGGTAAACCTGTGCTATTTCTCCACCCCAAAGACTTTAACGGATGTTTAATCGAGCTAGAACAATCTAAATAGAACTCAAGGAAAATTTTTAATGGGTATTACATCTGCCATCGTTCTCTACGCCGTCATATGGTTTCTGACCCTGTTAGTCGTGCTACCGTTGCGCCTCCAAACGCAAGGCGATTTAGGTAAAGTGGTTCCAGGCACCCATGCGGGTAGCCCAGAAAACCCACAAATGAAGAAACGCTTTTTAGTTACGACGGTTTTTGCAGCTTTTGTATGGGTCATCGTCGCAGGAAGCATTGTGAGTGGCATTTTTACTGTGCGTGATTTTGATTGGTTTAATCGGATGGCAACGCCTGAAGTCTCTCAAACTGGTGGATAAATTTGTTAAGTGTAAAGTAGAGATCAGTCTCTCAACAGTGGCATTGCAATCAACAATCCTACAGGGACGCTTCTGGCAATATAGTAGAGTGTTTTTTTTGAAATTTTGATAAATTAATCTTTAATCCATTGTGTGAGAGCTGTCACATTAGGCCGAGGGCGATCGGGCATTTGGGCAGGGCCTGTTCCAATATGAATAATTCCGGCTACGCTTTCATGCAGCTCCATACCCAGCCCTTCTTTTTGAAATTGCTTATTATGAGACGCCCAACCTGACAGCCAATTTGCTCCCCAACCACTGGCAAGTGCTGCGTTCAGCAATGATAAACATACCGCTCCGGCTGAGTAAGTTTGTTCTATGACTGGAAATTTTTTACACACTTTTGGGCTCTCGATAACTACTACGGCCAACGTCCCTGTTTCAAATTGATGGGCGGTTTTAACCGTATCCACAATATCAGGTCCAGCGGCTTCTGCTATGCTTCGAACAAGGATGCTTAAACGTCTGAGTGCTGCCCGCTCAAGGACCACAAATCGCCATGGTTCCAATTTCCCATGATCAGGCGTTCTAGCAGCGACAATTAAAAGTGCTTCCAGAGCTTTTTTATCAGGCACTGGTCCTTTTAGAATTTTTGCAGGTCGCGAGCGGCGAGTTTTCAAGAATGTAAGTGCATCAGTCATGAACTGAAGTTTGGGGCATCCCAACGCGCTCCACAAGTGGGCAGGAGTCAATGTTATCGAATTTTGTTACAAATGTTGCCTATATTTAGATTTCTAAAGTAATGGCTACTTTGCATGAAACTCTGCAAGTTCGTCTATGTATTCGTCAAAGACAGTTTGAAAGCGTTGGGCCGGCTGCCGACGTTCAAATGTAGTCATAAATGGATCGGGCGCATCGATTAAACTATCTGCAAGAGTGGCAATCGTTGCATGGCCGCAAAACGGTACATAGACCTCTGAATAGCCGCCTTCATGCACAAGAACCAATCTATCGCCACACAGATCATGTGCTGCTTGTTTTATCGATCTAGTGAGTGCCGCAAACGTAGCGACGGTGGCCAGCATACGTGATAATGGGTCAATAGATGAGGCGTCAAAGCCGCATGCAACTACTATCAAGTCAGGTTTGAACCGATCTAGGGCAGGCCGCACTATGTTAGAAAAAACACGGAGGTAAGTTTTATGGCCCGCTCCTGGGGGAAGAGGGATATTAACATTACTATTATCAACGCCTCGCACATTGGCCGCACCTGTATCCAATGGGTAGTTATTTTCTTGATGTATTGAGAGGGTTAACGTACTGGGGTCCTCAAGAAAGATGGCCTCTGTACCGTTGCCATGATGGACATCCCAATCTAAAATTGCGACTTTCAACTCTGGCTGTATGGCTCGGGCTGCTTGGACAGCCACAGCTATATTCGCAAATAAACAAAAGCCATTGGGGAAGTCAGGCAAGCAATGGTGGCCTGGTGGACGCGATAAAGAATAGGCATTTTTAACTCGGCCAGCCATTACATCGGTCACAGCTCGACAGGCCAAGCCCGTAGATAGGGCCGCCTGCTCGTATCCGCCATGACCAAAAGGAGTTCGGAGACCTAGCTCGCCCCCGGCGCCTTGAGATGCATTAAAAAATGACTCTAAATAAGACTGGGGATGCACCCGCAATAGGGTTTCAGTACTGGCCGCATTGGCACTATTATTGACGAGTGTGCGTGTTAGGCCAGTGACGTCCATTAAGTTTTTCAGGCGCCGTTTGGTTTCTGGGCTCTCAGGTATGCCCCCTGCGGCCAGTGGTTGCACTAATCCGCCAACAGGTTGTGTGAAGGCGTAGTTGCCGCCTGAAAACCAGAAACATTGCTCATCCCAATAAAAACCCGTTGTCATTTGTCTGTCCTTTTGTGGCCAAAATTCATTTTTATTGGCGCTGATATACGCCCTCAGGTAAGTCTAGCGCGGCCGCTAAATCCTTTGGCTGATTCATTGAGAGTTTAATTTTGTGTAATCTGTCTCTTCCGGGGTCCCATTGTTCGAGTGTAACGCAATCGTCAAAAGTATTGATCGTCACATCTTCAAGTAGATGCGTTTCAGCATCGTCGATTAAAGTTATAGTTGTGGCCTCGAAGCCATGCTCAATACCAAACATGTCATAACCCTATCGGGATTATGCAGTCGTGCAAGTCAAAGGACTGGCCCAGGATTGATTAGGTGATAAGATCTGATCTAGAAAAAGGAGAGCATCTGTATGCGTGCGTTTGTGGGCTTGCTGTTTTTGGCTGTGGTCGGTTGTTCAGTACAGTCCAGTAGCACTGGTGTGGCTTTAAAGACTGATCGCCCGGTTTTTACGAGTGGTGAACGTGAATCTGTGGCACAGAACTTTGCCATGGCACTA
This sequence comes from uncultured Planktomarina sp., assembly GCA_905182425.1. Classification (GTDB taxonomy): domain Bacteria; phylum Pseudomonadota; class Alphaproteobacteria; order Rhodobacterales; family Rhodobacteraceae; genus Planktomarina. Next base: position 66,446 of record CAJJBP010000013.1, read on the forward strand.
AGGCGCATGCGACCTGTTATATTGGAGACCTGCGCGCAGGCGACAAAAAAGCTCAATTGTGACTTTTATTTTGAACTTGATAGCCGATCCGGAGCGCCACCGAACGCGTTCCAATCTATAAGGAGTGATGGACGTCCGGTGCTTGGCTTCAGTCTCGCTCTACTAATGGATATGCATAGCAAAGACGAAATGGCCTTTGTTATTGGACATGAAGCTTCGCATCATATTTTAGGACATCTTAATAGGCAGAGGAATTCTGCGAAAGGTGGGGCAGTGATATTTGGTGTGTTGGCTGCTGCATTGGGTGGATCCATAGAGTCTGTTGATGCTGCTGTAGATATGGGTGCTGCTGTTGGCGCGCGGAATTACTCCAAGGATTACGAACTGGAGGCGGATCGACTTGGGGCAAAAATGACATTTCAGGCTGGATATGATCCCGTCTTGGGTGCTGCTTATTTTACTCGCATTGCGGACCCTGGGAATAAATTTCTAGGAACGCATCCGCCAAATAGTGCCCGGATTGCGGCAGTGCGTGCAGCGGTGGGCAAATGAAGCGAATTTTGATAGGAGAATGCCGTCGATTTTGTGGACGCCGTCTATTTTCAGCTGCTGGGTTGATTTTGGCCCGGCATGAGGAGAATTCCTTCCAATTTTGGTTTTACATGGATTTAGCGTCTTCTGGATTGGCGCTGTGGTTACCTATTGATATGATCCTGCGTGTGATAATCTTATGTCTTGGCATTTTGGTCCTTGCAGCTGAATGCTCCAACACGGCCATTAAGTGGGTAGTGGATTACCGATCCTCTAAACTACACCCTCTAGGGAAGGCCGCTATTGGCGCAGGCAGTGCTGGAGTAGCTTTAACTGCGTTATCTACGGGTGTGGGGTTTTGAAGTGGTAGATCTTGTTTGAAACAACTTGGTATAATTCTCAGTGATCGTGGTTCAAAATATGCGGTGTCGGGCTGTGCTGTCACTGACCGACACTCCATTTATGCAGCGTTGAAGGAGTTAAAAAGGGACAAGAAATACGCAAAGGCCACACATAATATCTGGGGCGCACTTTTGAACGGAATACCGTTAAAATCAGATGATGGGGAAAGTGGTGCAGGCATGGTGATCTTGCGGATGTTGGAACGCGCTAAGCGACAAAACGAATTAATTATCGTGACCCGCTGGTATGGTGGTAAACACCTTGGAGGTGATAGATTTAGGCATGTTCAAGATGCGACAAGGATGTATTTAGAAAGGGAATAATTTTCTTATAATCAACCATATAAATCACGCAAATAATTAATATTGTAAATCTTAAAAACATCATTTTCTGGAGCGATAAAAACGTGATATTCTTTTGAGAATGTCGTAAATAACGCACCTAGTTCTTAACAGACTGGCGGCTAAACTTCCACCAAACGGCCCCATAGGTCGTATTCACCAGCTTCTTCCACTCTAACGGTTACGATATTGCCAGGGGTTAAGATTGAGGCGTTTTCGTCGATAAACAGGTTACCATCGATTTCGGGAGCGTCTGCCTTGGTCCGACAAGTTGCGATGCCATCGGCGTCGACGTCATCAACAATCACTTCGATAACTGACCCAACTTTGGCTTCGAGCTTCGACGCTGAGATAGCCTGCGCTTTCTCCATAAACCGGTCCCAACGTTCCTGCTTAACCTCTGCAGGAACATGATCTGGTAGGGCGTTCGATCGCGCACCGGCTACGTTTTCATACTGAAAACACCCGACGCGGTCCAATTGCGCCTCATCCATCCAATCAAGTAGGGTTTGGAATTCCTCTTCAGTCTCACCGGGGAAGCCCACAATGAAAGTTGAGCGCAGGGTGATATCTGGGCAATCTGAACGCCAAGCTGAGATCTCATCCAAGGTCTTCGACGCAGCCGCAGGGCGTGCCATACGTTTCAGAACATTTGGATGTGCATGTTGAAACGGAATATCGAGATACGGTAAGATCAACCCGTCTGCCATCAGGGGGATAAGTTTGCGTACGTGTGGGTAGGGGTAGACATAATGCAGCCGCACCCACGCGCCTAACTGTCCCAATTCACGGGCCAAATCAGTAATGTGTGGAGTGACATCACCCAATTTTTGATTTTTAATATCAATGCCATAGGCACTGGTATCTTGAGAAATTACCAATAGTTCACGGACGCCAGCCTCAACAAGTTTTTCTGCTTCTCGTAAGATGGCCCGCGGTGGACGACTTGCAAGTTTGCCTCGCATATCTGGAATGATGCAGAATTTGCACTTATGGTTACAGCCTTCAGAAATCTTCAAATAGCTGTAATGGCGTGGTGTCAAAGAGACACCGGAGGCTGGCAGAAGATCAACGAAGGGATTAGGGCTGGGTGGGACAACGGCATGCACAGCATCAAGAACTTGCTCATATTGATGTGGGCCGGTAACTGCCAAAACCTTTGGATGCGCACCGGTAATGTATTCAGGCTCAGCGCCGAGACAGCCGGTTACAATAACCTTGCCGTTTTGGTCCAGTGCTTCACCAATCGCCTCGAGACTTTCTGCTTTAGCGCTGTCGAGAAATCCGCAGGTGTTTACGATCACTGCTTCTGCGCCGGAATAGTCAGGGCTGATAGCATAGCCTTCCGCTCTTAGACGGGTGAGTATGCGTTCACTGTCGACCAAAGCTTTGGGGCAACCCAATGAAACCATGCCGATTGTCGGCTGACCGGGGCGAGGAGTGTTGATCCTAACTTTTGGAGCTATATCTGGACGGATGTTTGATGGATTCTGTGCCATAGCCCGCCCTATACCATGCGATACGTTAAAGTGTAGGGTGCGTTAAAGGTTTTTATGATCCTGGGCTGAATTAACGGCGACGTTCCCGACGACTCGACATTGGCTGGAATGCAACGCCCACATGCGCCTCGCAGTAAGGCTTTCCAGTTTTTACTCCAAGCCCGCAAAACCAAAAGTCATCAGTTGCTGGATCGCCAACCGGCCATTTGCAGGTTTTCTCAGTCAACTCCATCAAACCAATTTTCTTAGCGGTTTTCTCAATTTCGTTTACTTTGGCTAGGGCCTCGGGACTAATTTCATTGGCTGAAGGCTGTGGTGGTAGAGGTTGGCCTGCAGGTATAATTTTGCGAACAGCTGGTGGAGTAATCCGCACTGGCTCCGCTGAGATTGTCACACCGTGCTTTGATGGAGTGGAGGTTGCGGTGGACTTTGGCTTGGCTTGGGTTTTGATTTTACCCTTCGCAGCAGGTTTTGCTGTGGTGGATGTCACTCTATTTGATAGGCCCAGACGATGGACTTTCCCAATCACGGCGTTTCGTGTAACGCCGCCCAATTCCTTCGCAATGACGCTAGCCGATTGGCCTTCGCCCCACATTTTTTTTAGAACTTCAACGCGCTCATCAGTCCAGGACATGACGCCCCCCCTTGAATTCAGTGACAATACTTGGTGAAACCATGCAAGTATTTTACTTTAAGCTCTACTTTGCTTAAGGACAACCACCCAAACGGAGATAACCTGTGGCAAATGTTTCGGAATACGGCGTGAGACGCTTTGGAAGGGCTAATTGGCTTGGAGTTTGGACCCTTATTAAGCGCGAAAACATGCGATATTTGGCTATATGGCAGCAAACTATTTTTGCACCATTAGTGACAGCCGGTCTGTTTTTATTGGTATTTTCCGTTGCTATAGGCCCCGATAGGGCTGACGTGATGGGTTTTCGCTATGTGGCCTTTCTTGCCCCCGGACTGCTGATGATGACGGTGATACAAAATTCTTTTGCAAACACATCATCTTCTATGCTTTCGGCGAAAGTAATGGGTTCAATTGTCGATACTTTGATGCCGCCCTTATCTCCGATGGAGATGACACTAGGATTCTTAGCGGGTGGGATAGGCCGTGGCTTGATGATTGGGCTTGTCTTGTTACTGGCGATGGGGATCACTCTCGGTGTTTGGCCCGCTCACCTACTATGGACAATGGTCTTCGTTTTGATGGGGGGCATGTTTATGGGTGCTCTAGGGTTATTGGGCGGTATATTCGCCTATAAATTTGATCAGATGGCTGCTATTTCCAATTTTGTTGTGACACCGTTAGCGTTCCTTTCTGGTACGTTTTATTCGATAACAGCACTTCCTGAAATATTGCAGCCGATTACTCGGGCCAATCCGATGTTTTATATCATTGATGGCGGGCGTTTTGGTGTTTTGGGTGTATCTGATAGTGGTCCTTGGACTGCACTTGTAGTGATAACAGTAGCAAACATCTTTGCTGTGAGCTTGGTCTGGGTCTGGTTCTCGCGCGGGTATCGCCTGAAATCCTAGCAATTTAAAGCGGTTGAAGAAGGAGAAAATAAATTTCGTCTTTTCAAGTGTGGATTGGTTTGGTATAATAAGTGAATGAAAAAGCAAACTGTTAAAACACTCCGACGTCGTTAATCTGATTTTTTTAGAAGGCAGTGGCCTCTCTGATCTTGTTTCTTCATCCCATCCTTACATTTTGGTTTCGTCCATAATTCTCACAGGAAAGGCTTTTTTATGATCCCGTCCATTTTACCAACATATAACCGCGCGCCCTTGAGTTTTGTTTCTGGCACTGGCAGCTGGTTAACGACAGACGACGGCCGTAGGTTTCTAGATTTTGGTGCGGGGATTGCAGTGAATAGTTTAGGACATGCGCATCCTGCATTGGTTGAAGCTTTGACAGAGCAGGCGGCGCAACTCTGGCACACTTCAAATTTGTATCATATTCCGGCTCAGCAAACATTGGCGGATCAGTTGGTAGATTTGACCTTTGCAGATACAGTATTTTTCACCAACTCTGGAACGGAGGCATGCGAATTAGCTATCAAAATGGCGCGCAAGTATTTTTATGATAAAGGTCACCCTGAGCAGGTTGAGATCATTACTTTTGATGGGGCTTTTCATGGCCGCTCATCGGCTGGAATCGCAGCCGCGGGTAGCGAGAAGATGATAAAGGGTTTCGGCCCAGTACTGCCGGGGTTTGTGCAAGTTCCATTTGGACAACATGATCCATTGCATGCAGCTGTGACTGACAAAACAGCGGCAGTTTTGATTGAACCTATTCAGGGTGAAGGTGGCATTCGTCGGGTTCCAGATCATTGCCTAAAAGGATTACGTGATTTTTGTGATAGTCACGGGATTCTGTTGATTCTTGACGAAGTGCAATGTGGAGTTGGCCGCTCAGGTAAGTTGTTTGCGTATGAATGGTCGGGCATAGAGCCTGACATCATGATGGTCGCAAAGGGAATTGGTGGAGGCTTCCCAATTGGGGCTGTCTTGGCCACTAAAGATGCTGCAAATGGAATGACTGCTGGAACACATGGTTCAACTTATGGGGGTAATCCTCTAGGCTGTGCTGTAGGTAGCACCGTACTGAACCATGTGTCGGACCCCGAGTTCTTGTCAGACGTCAATCGTAAATCGGGTTTGCTACATCAAGGCCTTGGAGGGTTGATTGCAGAGTTCCCAGACATTTTTGATGAGATCATTGGATTAGGCTTAATGGTTGGTTTGCGGTGTAAGGTAAACAACATGGACGTGGTGAAAGCTGGCTATGATGCAGAAATTCTAACTGTTCCGGCTGCGGAGAATGTGGTGCGCTTGCTACCCGCTTTGAATATCGCTGACGAAGACATCAAGGTGGCGGTTGACCGACTTCGAAAGGCTGCAACTTCGTTACAGTCCGATGTCTGAGGTTGATCAAGAAAACGAAAAGACGAGCATCTTGTTATCACAGAGCTGCTGTTGGAACAAAAATAGGATTTGAAATTTAAATGCAGAATTTTTTGGATATCAATAAGATTGCTCCCGATCAATTGCGCGGAATCTTAGATGAAGCAAGTCGCATAAAGATAGCGCGACAAGGCCTACCGAAGGGCACAAAAGACATAGAAAAAGTGCTAACTGGAAAAATGGTTGCTTTGATTTTTGAAAAGCCCTCTACGCGAACTCGTGTCAGCTTTGATTTGGGTGTGCGCCAAATGGGTGGCGAAACAATGGTTCTTTCTGGCAGCGAATTACAACTTGGGCATGGTGAGACAATTGCCGACACTGCACGCGTCTTAAGTCGTTACGTTGATTTGATAATGATCAGAACTTTTGACGAAGCAACCTTGTTGGAAATGGCTGATCACGCGACGGTGCCGGTTATCAACGGACTGACTAATCGCACTCATCCTTGCCAGATTATGGCAGATATTCTGACTTTTGAAGAACACAGTGGCCCAATACGTGGCAAGCGCGTCGTTTGGACGGGAGACGGTAATAATGTCTGCGCCAGCTTTATTCATGCTGCTGGACAATTTGGGTTTGATTTCATCTTTACTGGCCCTCAAACGCTGGAGCCAGAACCAGAATTTATGAATGAAGCACAGTCCAAAGGAGTACGAGTTGAGATTATTCGAGATCCAGTTGAGGCTGTGACTGGGGCTGATTTAGTGGTCACGGATACTTGGATTTCCATGCACGACAGTCAAACTGCACGCGAACGGCGTCACAATCAACTTCGTGGTTACCAAGTGAATGATTCATTAATGAAACACGCAAAACCTGATGCAATCTTTATGCACTGCTTGCCAGCGCACCGTAATGAAGAAGTGACCAGCTCGGTAATGGACGGTTTGCAATCGGTAGTCTTCGATGAGGCCGAAAATCGACTGCATGCTCAAAAGGCTGTAATGCGTTGGTGTCTGTCGCAGTAATCTGGAAAATTGTTTGTTTAGCCAGAATTTCTCAAGTCGACCTTTGGTCCTGCACTTAAATTGCTCTAAGCAGTTTTTGATACCTGGGAGGGTGAAATGATACAAGTAAGCATGGGTTTGATTGGTGTTGGAACTATGGGCGGCGCTCTGGCGTTGAATATAGCGGAAAACGGTACCGATGTTGCCCTTTGGAACTTGGATTTACTGGATATAGATGCGTTGATTGCATCTGCGGGGCCACTGGCGCAGAAATTAAAAAAGTCCGATAGTATTAAAGCGATGGTTCAGGCAATGCCGCAGCCTCGTGCAATCATTTTGTTGGTCCCTGCGGGCACGCCAGTTGATCAAACGATTGATAATTTGATCCCATTGCTTTCATCAGGTGACACTATCATTGATGGTGGTAACTCAGATTTCCGTGATACTGTTGCACGGTGCAGAAGGGTCGAAGCCGCCGGACTTGCGTATCTAGGTATAGGTATCTCTGGCGGAGCAGAGGGCGCGCGTCATGGCCCTTCTATCATGGTAGGGGGAACTGAGGCGAGTTACGCCATTGTGGAGCCCGTGCTGCAAGCAATTGCTGCCAACTTTGAGGGCGACCCGTGCGTAGCGCGTCTGGGTCCGGATGGAGCAGGGCATTTTGTCAAAACGGTTCATAACGGCATTGAATATGCTGAGATGCAAATGCTGGCGGAAGTATATGGTTTATTGCGTGACGGTGAGGGCCGTTCTGGTAGTGAAATTGCGCCAGTCTTCCGTCGATGGTCTCGTGGTCCATTAGAAAGTTATTTGGTAGATATAACAGCGGAAGTCTTGGCCGCTAAAGACCCGGAGACAGGCGAGGAGATGGTCGATATGATAGTTGACCAGGCAGGCCAAAAGGGTACGGGCCGCTGGACTGTTATCGAAGCTATTCGTATGGGGCAATCTGCTAGTATTATCGAAGCTGCTGTAGGTGCGCGAGTTTTAAGCTCACATAAACTGACCCGCCAGATTGCGGCACCACTATTGGTGCCGGCTGGTATAGATCCAATTGCGAAGGTGTCTGAGCAAGACATGGAATCAGCTTTGGTGACAGGCCGCGTTCTGGGGTATGCTCAGGGTTTCAGAATACTTGAGGCTGCGGCTGTTGAGTTTGAATGGGATCTTGATTACGCGCGAATTGCTGAAGTCTGGCGTGCAGGCTGTATTATTCGTTCGGCCATGCTTGATGATATCGCGATGGCTTTTCGGACTGACCTCCCGCGTGGTCGCCTTATTTTGGCAGATCACTTTATCAAGGTTTTGACCCAAAATGTGGGTGGATTGCGCCGGGTTGTAGCCGCTGCCGTTTTACAAGGGTTGCCAGTTCCTGCATTGTCTTCAGCTCTAAGCTGGTTTGATACGATCCGACAGGCGCGTGGAACAACTGATCTGATCCAAGCCCAGCGCGATTTCTTCGGAGCCCATTCGTTCAAGCGTATAGATATGGACGGTGATCACCACGGTCCATGGATGCGTAAAGATGGATAATGCAATCTTAGTTAGGCGATCTTATTTTTTGCGTGACTTTGCTCTAAGAGTTGGATTCGCTTGGGTTGGATCCTTGGGCCAGGGATGCTTGGGATATTGCGCTCGCATGTCTTTTCTCACATCAGCATAACTTCCTGTCCAGAACCCTGGGATATCTGTAGTTACTTGAATGGGCCTGTGTGCTGGTGAAAGCAAGGTTACTTTTAGATCTTGATTGCTAATTTTTGGGTGGGTAGTTTGACCAAAAAGTTCCTGAATCCTTAATGTTATTTCTGGAATATCTCCCTTATAATCAATCGGAATCCTTCGCCCTAAAGGAGTTGTGAAATGACTAGGCACAAGCTCATCAAGCCGTTCTTGATTTGACCATCCGATGTAGAACTTTAAAGCGGGAAGAGCATCAAAATTCTTCCAATCCTGCTCTGAAGTAACGCCAGTGAGATAGGGAAGTAACCAGATTTCAAGCGACTTTAGAAGACCTAAGTCACTGATATCTGGAAAGGTATTTGCGGGGGCGGCTGCAACGCGCGCCTGCAGATGCTGGGCTGGTTTGGAGAGGTGGAGGCCTGAATGACGGACCCCATCAAGCATTGCTTTTGCAATCAAGTCGGCTGGAGCTTTAGACCAGGTTTCTTGTGCGAGTATTAAAGCACCAAAGCTTTCTGTTTTAGTGGTCAGAACGCGGCGATCTCGGCTCGACCATTTGCAGGATGTTATCCAGCTTATTTGAGGTAAAAATATCTCGCGCAACTCCATTTCAGAAATTTGCAAGCCACGGCGAATCTTTGGATCGGGGCCCGAACCTTTCTGGGGACTCCCAAGGTCTGAAATGACTAGGAATGGTGCTTTGATCAGGCCGTCATCGCGCGCCATAACTGCGCCTTTACCTCCAGCCATAATATAACGGGGCTGCGGCCCATTCCTGCGTAAAGCAACCCTTTCTGGATAGGCTAAAGCGAGGCATTGCGCAGGGCTTAAACGAGAGGTGAAAGCTCCTTTTGGAACAAGGTATGACAACTTTTTAGCCTCTGCCTTGATACGCTTTAGAGCTTCAAGATCATGCATATCATTGTCGTCGGCTCTGGATCCTCGCGCGATGGCAAGAAGGGCTGGGCTGAGGTCAATTTGCCGTGATGCGAGTATATCACGATCAGAGAGAAGAGCAGCCATTGGCGCGGCTTGCGGACCGGCCAGAACGAGCATCTGGGCGAGTCTTGGGTGTAGTGGCAACTTGGCAAGAGCTGCCCCGTGTGGGGTCAAACGGTTATTTTCTAACGCGCCGAGTTGGCTCAATAAATTTTGTGCCTGCGCCCAAGCCCCCTTGGGTGGCTGCGAAAGAAATGATAATTGCGTTGGCTTGCTGCCCCACTTTGCTAATTCGAGCGCGAGCGGCGCCAGATCTGCAATTTGAATTTCTGGGGGTGGGAAGGCTGCCATTGCGCCCTCTTCAGCCTTAGCCCAAAGTCGGTAGGATTGTCCCTCAGCAACTCGTCCTCCGCGTCCAGTGCGTTGAGTTGCTTCGGCTTTGCTTACCCGCTCTGTGATCAATTTCTGCAAGCCTTTTTCTGGATCGTAATAAGCGCGCCTAGCAAGCCCACAATCCACCACTACACGAATATCCTCAATGGTCAGTGAGGTCTCTGCGATGGCAGTGGCCAATACAATTTTTCGGAAATGTGGCTCGGGCTGTATTGCCAGCTGTTGAGTTGCGAAGGGTTGATTGCCAAGCAAAGGGCGCAAAATACAGTTTTTGGGCATCGTTGCCTGTAAACGCTGGGCCGTACGATTGATTTCCGCCTCTCCAGGTAGGAAAACAAGTACTCCACCTTGGGTTTCATGGATCGCCTTCAGCACAAGGTTAGCTGCCTGCGCCTCCAGTGGAGTTTCTTTTGACTGGGGACGCGGGAGATAATTTATTTCAACTGGATAGCTGCGGCCTTCACTCGTAATGATTGGCGCATCATCCATGAGTATAGCAACAGGGGCTGCATCCAAAGTTGCTGACATTACGACAATCAATAGGTCATCGCGCAGGGTTTCGCGAACTTCCCATGCTAAAGCTAATCCTAGATCAGCGGCCAAAGATCGTTCATGGAATTCGTCAAAAAGAATTGCGGAAATGCCTGGTAGCTCTGGATCGGACTGAAGCATCCTGGTTAGGATGCCTTCAGTTATCACCTCAATACGGGTATCAGATCCTACTTTGGAAATTCCTCTCATTCGATAGCCAACAGTTTGTCCAACTTTTTCATTCAATGTGTCCGCCATGCGTTCAGCGGCTGCACGTGCGGCGAGACGCCTTGGTTCAAGCATTATAATTTTGCCAGAGCAGAGGTCTGAATTAAGTAAGGCAAGAGGGGTACGCGTTGTTTTCCCTGCACCTGGAGGAGCCTGCAGTACAACGCGACCTGACTTTTTCAGGCAGTCGATAACCTGCGGTAGAACCGCGTCTATAGGTAAATTAAATTTCACATCGACATTATCTTCTAGAAAACGAGGCGCGTCCACGGGGTGATTTTATAACAAGCCAATTAACTTGGTAGATGCCGCCTATCAATTCGTATTCAATTTCAAGTGGAAACTCTGTTCCTTCAGGTAATTTTTTTATCTGAAAACCCACCAATACGGGAGTAAAACCCGTCGCAACGCACGTCACTTCCTGAGGGTTCCTTAGGAATAAATTTTACAGCCGTGCGTTTTTTTCCATCAAATAATATTAAATCAAGTTTGCACAGCTCGTTTTTTGGGCGATCCCGGAAGACTGCAAAAATAGCCGTCATAGGGTCAATGGTTCCAAACTGGTTCTTCGCCAAAAGAGCGGGGGCAGGGAAAATTTTGGATGGAATAGGAAGGTTATTACGATACTTCATTGTCAGGAAATCATTAACGTTGCCCACGTTCGATTCTTCACTATAATTTCTTGGGCTGTAGCGATCCCCTCCGGCTAAAAGGCCGTTTGATTTGATTAAAAAGCTTATTTTTGTGAAGATTGATGCTAACCCGCTAGAACGCAGGTTTGCGACAATTGAATATTGAGTTTTAGATACATTCGCGGCTACATCTAATCGGCCTACGGGGATACCATTCACTGCGACGGAGTAGTTGGCACTTGTTTGGCCTATCGTGCCAAGTGCACTTGCTTTTTCGGCATAAAGAGCCGCCATAAAAAGGCTGAAGCTAAGAAAGATAATTTTGAACACTAGAAATGTTCTCCTTAATTCCGCTCGGTATGGTGCGAGAGCCCTCGAATAACGGTACTTGCAATTGGTCAGGGCCTTAGGTGATGGTCAACTCACAGAATTATTTGAATACCAAGTTGGGCGAGTTCTCGCCATGGAGCAAAGATGATTAGAAACGAATTTGAGCCAAACGAAATAGCAGCGCAAATTGTGAATGGCAATCGGCGCACTTTATCTCGGGCGATTACATTGGTGGAAAGCTCTAACCCTGATCACCGTGTCCAGGCATCTGAGCTTTTGAACGCATTGCCTCCGGCTGGGCATGCAATAAGGATCGGTCTTTCTGGTACGCCCGGTGTTGGGAAGTCGACCTTTATTGAAAATTTTGGTCTACAGTTGATAGCAGCTGACCTGCGGGTTGCGGTACTTGCGGTTGATCCTTCATCTGCTCGGTCTGGAGGCTCAATTCTTGGGGATAAAACCCGGATGGATTTACTTTCACGCAATCCTAACGCGTTTATTAGGCCTTCGCCAAGCCAATCGCACTTGGGGGGTGTGGCACGACGTACTCGCGAGGCCACCGCTCTTTGTGAAGCTGCTGGGTTTGATGTGGTACTGATTGAAACTGTAGGGGTGGGGCAATCTGAGACTATGGTCGCTGAAATGGCCGACCTATTCGTACTTTTGCTCGCTCCTGCGGGTGGTGATGAGTTGCAGGGTGTAAAACGTGGAATCATGGAAATGGCTGATATTATTTTGATCAACAAAGCTGATGGAGATTTGAAGCCAACAGCTATCCGCACCTGCGCAGATTATGCAGGGGCCCTGCGTTTAATGCGCTCACGCATGCAAGATCCTAAAGACTTTCCAAAAGCTTTAATGGTTTCAGCGATTGAAGGGAGTGGCCTTGCAGAGGCTTGGTGCGAGATGCAAACACTGGTGGCCTGGCGTAAGGAAACCGGTGTTTGGGATCAAATAAGAGAATCTCAAAATATTTATTGGTTTAATGCTGAAATGCGACAATCGCTTTTGTCTCGTCTTGAAAATGATCCCAATGCTGGGGCTAAGTCTTGTGAACTACAAGAAGATGTCCGTTTGGGACGTATTGCGCCCTCGGTTGCAGCAGAGCAGGTGGTAGATTCTTTTCTTGGGCCAAGCAGAAAAATTTCGACGCAAAAATAAAAACTGTTTCGATAATTGGAGTTTTTGCACCATCTTTTTTCAGAAATTTTGCTATCAGCGTTGGAAAAGGGCAAAAAGGATGAGCAAACAGCTTGTGATGGGGTTATCTAGGCTTGACCTTGCAATGGTATAATCCTACACCCCGCCAACAAGATTTTAACCAGGAGCTTGTGACTCGGGTTGCTAATATTCTGAACAAGGACGTTAAAGATGGCACGACGCTGCGAACTGACGGGCAAAGGCCCAATGAGTGGAAACAATGTTAGCCACGCCAAAAATCGTACCCGTCGTCGGTTTTTGCCAAATTTGAACGAACTTACTTTGCATTCTGATGCTTTGGGACGTGGGTTCAAACTTCGTATCTCTGCTTCTGCTCTACGCACTGTAGATCATCGGGGTGGTTTGGACGCGTTTCTTGCTAAGGCCAAAGATGTTGAGCTTTCAGCCACTGCTTTGAAGATCAAGAAAGATATCGTGAAAGCCCAGGCTGTAGAAGCTTAAGGTAAACGTTCAACTTGAATGCCAAAGCCCTGTGGAAGCGGGGCTTTTTTTATGGGTGTTAGACTTTGCTATTTTGAAAAAACGGTTTTTATGGCTATGAAATTGGAGTTTGTAGCCACATAATATAGCGGCAAATAGCACTGCTGGTGTTTGGCCCATTGACCAATTCATATCTCTATTCCATATCCTGATTATGACACCTCTATCTAACATACGAAATTTCTCGATTGTGGCGCATATCGACCACGGAAAATCCACTCTTGCTGACAGGCTTATTCAGGAAACTGGAACTGTTAAGGAGAGGGACATGCAAGCGCAGATGCTTGACAGTATGGATATTGAACGTGAACGTGGGATCACGATTAAAGCTAATACAGTGCGGATTGATTACCTTGCGCGAGATGGTCAATCTTATGTTTTGAATCTTATCGATACTCCTGGCCATGTCGACTTTGCTTATGAGGTTTCGCGTTCTATGCGTGCTGTTGAAGGCTCCTTGCTGGTTGTAGATAGCTCGCAGGGTGTTGAAGCCCAAACTCTGGCCAATGTCTATCACGCCTTGGATGCCGACCATGAAATTGTGCCTGTGCTTAATAAAATCGATTTGCCAGCCGCTGACTGTGACCGTGTGGCCGAACAGATAGAAGATGTGATCGGAATTGATGCGTCAGAGGCTATCCGCGTTTCTGCAAAAACCGGTGAAGGCATAAGTGAAACACTTGAAGCAATTGTCAACAAACTTCCTGCGCCGATGGGGAATGTTGATGCGACGCTCAAAGCAATGTTGGTGGACAGCTGGTACGATTCTTATTTGGGTGTGATTGTCCTTGTACGAATAATTGATGGCAAATTGAAAAAAGGCGATAGGGTAAAGTTCATGTCGAACAATTCGACCCATCATGTGGACCGCATCGGCGTGTTTCGTCCGCAGATGGAAATGATTGATGAATTGGGTCCAGGAGAAATCGGGTTTCTAACCGCTTCAATCAAGCAGGTTCGTGATACGCGGGTTGGCGATACGATCACGCATGATAAAAAAGAAGTTGAAGCACTGCCTGGTTTTAAGCCAGCGCAACCTGTAGTTTTCTGTGGTTTGTTTCCTGTGGATGCGGCATTGTTTGAAGATCTACGTGATAGCATTGATAAATTAGCTCTAAACGATGCCAGCTTCAGCTTCGAGATGGAAACTTCAGCGGCTCTTGGCTTTGGCTTTCGCTGCGGTTTCCTAGGCCTTCTGCACCTTGAGGTGATCCGTGACAGGATTGAACGCGAATATGATATCGACCTAATTACTACGGCTCCATCGGTGATATATGACATTCATATGCGTGATGGGGTAGTCAAGCAGCTCCACAATCCTGCAGACATGCCGGACCTCACTTTGGTTGACCACCTTGAAGAACCGCGCATCAAAGCTACGATCTTGGTGCCGGATGAGTATCTAGGTGACGTACTGAAGCTCTGCCAAGACCGCCGTGGAGTGCAGTTAGACCTAACTTATGCTGGTGCGCGTGCGATGGTTGTTTATGATCTGCCTTTGAACGAGGTCGTGTTTGATTTTTATGATCGCCTGAAATCTGTGACCAAAGGATATGCCTCATTTGATTATCAAATGATTGGTTACAGCCCGGATAACTTGGTGAAGATGAGTATTTTAGTAAACGATGAACCGGTTGATGCGCTGAGCACGATGGTGCACCGCGACCGCGCTGATATGCGGGGTCGTGCGATGGTTGAAAAACTCAAAGATCTGATCCCCCGCCATATGTTTAAAATTCCGATTCAGGCAGCAATTGGTGGTAAGGTAATCGCCCGTGAGACTCTGAGTGCCATGCGCAAAGACGTTACAGCCAAGTGTTATGGTGGCGACGCTACGCGTAAGAAAAAATTACTGGAAAAACAGAAGGCAGGCAAAAAGAAAATGCGCCAGTTTGGTAAAGTTGATATCCCTCAGGAAGCGTTTATTTCAGCGTTGAAGATGGATGGGTAGTTTATTTGATTGCTGTTCCTTTTTGTAGCGATTAATTTTATACGATCGGCTTTCTCAGCATTATTATCAGAATGAGAAAATTGCGCCGCTTTACGGTATCAACTAGACAGAACCACCATGACATGCGCTCTATGCACTTTGGGCACGCCCCTTCAAGACCCTGCCGTATCATTGTGAACCAAGTTGGGACCAGTTGGGGCAAGTGTTGCTGTGTGTGTCTTATGTGTGGAGCAGATGTTGGTTCTCTGGTGTCCAGTCACTGGCGTGGATTGGCCTCGACCATGTGGTCTGAGGAGGCAGGGGTCTGGTCCTGGCATCGCGTATGTTGAACCGTCTTGTTCGAATATCTATGGGTCAAAGGCGCGCGCTTTACGGCCGAGCGGGGCACCACTGTGCGTGGTATCTCGTTGGTGCAAGATAATAATGATCATATTAAGGGCCGGGTTGCAGGTCAGAGAATTGTGACCCTGCCTGAGTTTGTGATTAAGAAATAACGATACAATATTCTGACTGGTGCGCACTGTTTTTGGGTTTCACCAATGGAAATAATCGTGAAGCGCCGTTTATACGCTTAATTCATTGCCGTGATTAAATTTAGTAAGTGTTCTGGCCCATTTATTTACCGTCTAAAACGCATCTAAGAAAACCCGGACTGCCGTCTCAAACGCCCGTGGGCGTTCGGCGTGCAGCCAATGGCCTGCATTTGGTATTTTGGCAAATCGCGCCTTGGGAAAGTGGTTTTTTATCATGGGTCTATGCTCCGTGCGGACATAGTCTGAGGTGGCCCCTGTAAGAAATAGAGCGCTGCCTTCGAATGCGCCTGTGATGGTGGGAAAGCTCAAAATTTGAACCATATCTTTGGTGAGGGCAGTCAAATTGAGCCGCCAAGATTTATCCATTAAATTTAGGCTTTGGAGAAGGAAGCTGCGGATGGTGGGATCTTCGACTGTTGTGGCAAGGAACTTGTCTGCATCGGTGCGAGTTATGATTTTACTTAAGGGTAGGGCTTGCATAGCATCAATGTGGTGTTGTTGCGTATGTCCATAAGAAACAGGGGCGATGTCAGCGACAATCAAACGCCGTAGATTAGCTCCCCCCAATGCGGCAACCATGGCGGCTTTCCCGCCCATAGAATGTCCAAGAAGATCAACGGGACCTCCGATCTCGGCGATCACCTCATTTAAGTCCTCTGCCATGGCTGGGTAGGTTTGATCTTCCATCCACGGGCTGTTGCCATGATTGCGCATATCAACTGCGATGACCTGACGGGTGTCAGATAGCCTATTTGCAATTACGCCCCAATTTCGCGCTGAGCCAAAAAGCCCATGGGCAATAATGAGGGGTGGCTGATTTTCAGACCTAGGGGCGCCGTGGGAGATCATATTTAACATATCTATAATCTATGACGCCTTTGCATGCCACGCCAGCCCCTGTATGTTGACGGCAGTAGAAATGTTGGAGATTTAAATGACTAAAGCAAAGCGCGCAATTCCGACGCAAGGTGTTCATCACATCACCCTAACTGGAGCTGGACGTCAGATTACACTAGATTTCTGGGAAGGTGTCTTGGGGATGCCATTTGTGTTTGAGCAACCCAACTTGGACAATCCAGACGAAAACCATTTATATTTTGATCCCGGTGACGATCGACTTATTACAGTTTTTTGCGATGAGACCAGGGCGCCTCATTCAGGAAATGCGCCAATGGTCCCAGGCGCTGTGCATCATTTGGCATTTGAAGTCAGCCAAGCTGTATCGATTCATCTACCTGAGAAGCTGAAAGCAATGGGTATTGCGCATTCTGGCCTGAAAGATCGAGGGTTTATGACCTCGATTTATTTCAGAGAGCCGCTGGGCCTTTTAATTGAACTTGCATCGTATAAGTTTACGCCACCTCGGGGCGTGTCATACGCACGGGTTTTGTTTGAAGCACACCGAATCAGGGTTGCTGCGGGGGACACAGCCATTTCAGATGTTCACGTAGCAGAGGCAATTGCGGCTCTTGTGCATCGCGATGTACCCAGTTTGTCAGACATAGAGAGCATTGAGTGATCCTGCTTGGGTCGGGTGAGACCGCTCTAAAAGCGTCCCACCCACCGTCCTGATCTCAGTAGAGTGGGTAGCGTCCACATAATTCTGCGACTTCGGCTTTTACCTTAGCCTCTACCGCTGCGTTTCCTTCTTCCCCATTCGCCGCCAAGCCGTCCACAACTTCTATAATCCAATCGGCAATCTGCCGAAAATCATCTTCGTTAAATCCGCGGGTTGTTCCTGCAGGGCTGCCCAAGCGAATGCCACTTGTGACCATTGGCTTTTCTGGATCAAATGGGACGCCATTTTTATTGCACGTGATATGTGCCCGACCGAGTGCTTTCTCAGTGGAGTTGCCTTTGACGCCTTTGGGGCGCAAATCAACCAGCAGAACATGCGTATCTGTACCATGGGTAACAGTGTCCAAACCGCCTTTGATAAGTTGATCAGAAAGGGCTTGAGCATTTTTGATTACATTTTGGATATAAGTCTTGAATTCTGGTTTCAAAGCTTCACCAAAGGCAACAGCTTTCGCAGCAATCACGTGCATCAAGGGGCCGCCTTGAATACCTGGGAAGATAGCCGAGTTGAATTTCTTGGCCAAAGCCTCATCGTTGGTTACAATCATACCGCCGCGTGGGCCGCGCAATGTTTTGTGAGTCGTCGTTGTTGCAACATGCGCATAAGGAAACGGGCTTGGATGTTCACCGGCCGCAACAAGGCCTGCAAAATGTGCCATATCAACGTGCAAATATGCACCAACGCTGTCTGCAATTTCGCGCATACGTTTAAAATCGATCTGGCGTGGGAACGGCCGAGCCACCAGCTACGATCAGCTTTGGGTTGGTGCTGCTGTCGCGAGCTCTTGCACTTGATCGTAATCCAGACAGGTTGTCTTCTTTGCGCACTCCATACTGGACTGCAGTGAACCACTTGCCAGAAAGATTGGGTTTGGAGCCGCTCCGTGGGTTAAGATGCCCGCCATGGGCATCAAGTCACATACCTAAGTATCGTATCTCCAGGGCTTGATGATGGCCAAGCTTGAACTGCCGCCTTGGCTTGCTTGGCTGCCAGAGTGTAGGTTGTACATTTGCAAAGTTACATTCAAAAAGTTCGCAAGCACGCTCTTTCCATTGCAACGCTTTCAATGCGATCATCAACGTGTTGACAGCCACCGTAATAACGGCGTCCAGGAATACCCTTCTGCATACTTGTTTGTCATCACTGAGCCTTGCGCTTGCAAAACCGCTTTTGAAACGATATTCTCAGATGCAATTAATTCGATTTCATCGCGTTGGCGACCAAGTTCTAGGTCAATCGCTTTAGCCAATGCTGGATCCGTTTGTGACAAATCTGCGTTAAAAAATCCTGAGGTGTTATTTGACATTGCTTTTCTCCTGAAGCGACATGCATCCCTAATTGAGTTTCCTAAAGGAAATGTCAAAGACAGATGCCGCGACTTATTGACCTAAATCAAGCAATTCCTTGCATTGCTTGCGTTTTTAACACCGCCCAGCTTAGGGTGCGGAAACGGAGTTTCCTAAATGCCTAAAAATGATCGCGTAAAAATAGCTTTCTTAGCCAGCTCAGCCGAATTGGCGCAATCAGCATTGAATTTTTTTGTTAAAAAATTTGGGAATTTTGAGCTGGACGATGCTGAGATCATAGTTGCGCTTGGTGGAGATGGGTTTATGTTGCAAACGCTTCATGCGACTGAGCGTCTTAACATACCTGTTTATGGCATGAACCGAGGCACCATTGGTTTTCTAATGAATGAATTTTCTTTAGATAGCTTGTTGGAGCGATTACAGGCAGCAGAAGAGGCGGTTATAAACCCATTACGTATGATAGCGATCTGTACAGACGGAAGCCGGCATACCGAGTTGGCGATCAATGAGGTTTCTTTACTGCGGCAAGGCCCTCAGGCTGCAAAATTGCGTATTTATGTTGATGAGAAATTACGTTTAAATGAGCTAGACTGTGATGGTGCATTAGTGGCAACACCCGCGGGATCCACCGCTTATAATTATTCTGCGCATGGGCCAATTTTACCAATTGGGTCAGAGGTTCTGGCGCTTACTGCCATCGCGGCTTTTCGCCCACGTAGGTGGCAAGGGGCGGTGTTGCCAAAAGTTGGAAAAGTAAGATTTGAAGTAATCGACCCCGAAAAAAGGCCAGTTATGGCCGACGCTGATAGTCGCTCCGTCCGAGATGTAAATATTGTTGAAATAGAAAGTGCGGGTGACATTTCACATAGGTTGCTCTTTGATCCTGGACATGGATTGGAAGAAAGATTGATCCAGGAGCAATTTGCTTAATCTAAATTGGTGTTTAAACTTTTCGCTACTGATCTCCACAAACTTATAGGCCATGGATCACTTAAGTTTGGGTTCAGCTTTCTAATGTTTATTTAGCATAACCCAAATTTTGCAGAGCAATTTTGATCTCATCAAGAATTTTTGGGTCGTCAATTGTTGCGGGTGCTTTGAATGGTTTGCTATCAGCAATACTAACCATCGTACTGCGCAAAATTTTACCAGATCGCGTTTTTGGTAGACGATTAACAACGCAAGCTAATTTAAAGGCAGCTACAGGCCCTATCTTCTCACGTACCAAGTTCACAACATCCGAAACTATTTCAGCCTCTGAAATTGTACACCCTTTATTCAGGCATAAAAATCCCATTGGAAGTTGGCCTTTAAGATCGTCACCCACGCCAATAACAGCACATTCTGCAACTTCGGGATGGGCCGCTAGTACTTCTTCCATTGCACCAGTTGAAAGTCGGTGCCCGGCGACATTGATTACATCATCAGTGCGCGCCATGACGTAGAGGTAGCCGTCTTCATCAATCATGCCTGCGTCGCCAGTTTCATAATAACCCGGAAAAGTGGTCAAATAAGAACTCACAAAACGTTTAGGTGCTTTCCAAAGAGTTGGTAAAGTGCCGGGTGGTAGGGGCAGTTTTATGGCGATTGCGCCTAGCTCCCCAGCTTTGATTTGATCCCCTTCTTCGTTGAGGATTTGGATATCATAGCCAGGCATGGCCACGGATGGAGATCCAATCTTTACTGGTATTTTTTCGATGCCAGCTGGGTTGCCTGCGATAGTGTAGCCGGTTTCAGTTTGCCACCAATGGTCATAAACTGGCACGCCAATCACCCTTTGGGCCCACATGATAGTATCCGGATCTGCGCGCTCGCCAGCTAAATACAGTGCCCTTAGGCGTGACATATCAAAATTCTTGATCAAGTTGCCAGTTGGGTCTTCTCGCTTTATGGCGCGGAAGGCAGTTGGAGCGGTGAAGAAGCTGCGAACGTCATGCTCTGCTATAACGCGCCAGAAAGTGCTGGCATCTGGAGTTCCAACCGGCTTGCCTTCGAAAACTACCGTTGTGTTGCCGTGAATGAGGGGTGCATAGCAAATGTAGGAGTGTCCGACGACCCAACCAACATCAGAGGCAGCCCAAAATACGTCTCCTGGGTCAACATTATAGATATTTTTCATTGTCCAATTCAAAGCGACCAAATGACCAGCCGTTGGACGAACCACGCCTTTGGGAGCTCCTGTCGTCCCAGATGTATAGAGAATGTAAGCGGGGTGATCGCCTGAGACGGTAACACATTTTGCGGGAATAGTGCCAGCTTGAAGATCATGCCATTCTACATCGATTGGGCCAAGTTCTGCTTTACATTCTGTTCGTTGAAAAATGACCGTGAACTCTGGTTTATGCTCAGCTATCTTAATCGCGCCATCTAGAAGAGGTTTGTATTCCACAACCCGGCCTGGCTCAACGCCACAGGACCCTGCTATAATTGCTTTTGGTGTTGCATCATCAATTCGTACTGCTAACTCATTTGCAGCAAAGCCACCAAAAACAACTGAGTGCACCGCACCTATTCGGGTACAAGCTAGCATTGCTACCAATGACTCGGGGACCATTGGCATATAGATAATAACCCTGTCTCCGGCGGTAATACCTTTGGCCGCCAAGCCGCCGGCAAGTGCGGCAACCTGTATCTGTAGCTCTTTAAACGTTGTTTTTGATTTTTGATTGGTTATTGGACTATCATAAATTATAGCAACACGGTCTCCATTTCCCGCGGCAACGTGTCGATCCACGGCATTGTAACATGTGTTTACCTGAGCATCTTTGAACCATTCGTAGAGTGGAGCATCATCTGACCAAAGCGCGCGTGAGGGTGGCTTGACCCAATCAATGGCCTCTGCGGCTTTCATCCAGAATGATTCGGGGTCCGCTTTCCAACCTTCATAAATATCTCTGTATGACATCCTATCACCTACCTTTTAGGCCAGATTTTCAATCTGTTATCTCTTATGCGCATCTGTCGTGCAAGGCGCCGCCAATGCCAACTTGGAAAATGGTACAAATTCAGGGGAATTAATTTTTATTAAAGTATAACGTGTTGTTGCATTCCTAGAAAAACTCATGGATTCTAAGGTGAGTTTTATCTTTTTTAGCACGACAGGCCTGCATCAGGTTGAGATGGTCGGATGCAGTTATTGATCCGCTCTGCGGGCAACAGTTATGGGGAGTTTCACTATGCAAAATATCCGTGCTGAGGTCTTGTTACCAACCAAAGAGTTACGAGAAGATATTCCTTTTTTTACTAAGGTTTTAGGGATGAAAATGGACGAGATATTCCCTTCAGATGATCCAAATGTTGCCGTATTTTCTGGATTTGGTCTGAGGGTGCGCGTCCAAAAAGATGCTGATGTAGCGCCAGGAGTGCTGCGCATTCTTTGTGACGACCCTATTTTGATTGCCGGTGGACAAACTGAATTGGTAGCCCCAAATGGTACTCGTATCCAAATAGTGCAATTGGCGCCACCAGTGGTTATGCCGCCCACAAAACATGCTTTTGTCGTGCGTCGCATGGCAGATCAAGCGCCTTGGGTGATTGGTCGGGCAGGGATGCAGTATCGTGATCTTATACCCAGCCGCCTCGGAGGCTCCATCATTGCCAGTCATATTCGAATTCCTGATGGTGGTCCTGTGCCTGACATGGTGCATTTCCATTCTATTGGTTTTCAACTAATCTATTGCTATAAAGGGTGGGTTGATTTGGTCTATGAAGATCAAGGCCCACAGTTCCGGCTTCATGCTGGTGATTGCGTCATCCAACCACCTGAGATTCGGCATCGCGTTCTCTTTGCTAGCGAAAATATTGAAGTGATCGAGATCGGGGTTCCAGCAGAGCATACAACAACAATCGATCATATTTTGGAACTGCCCACTGCGGGTATTAACCCTGACCGAATATTTGAAGGACAGAAATTCGTACATCATAAAGTGGAACAGGCTGTTTGGGAGCCGTTTCGTTTACCAGGATTTGAGGCTTGTGACACAACAATTAATGCGAATACGCAAGGTATTGCTGGGGTTAGTGTTGTGCGACGTGGGCAAGGCTGTCCTGTTTTGACTTCGCATAATAGTGACATCCATTTTACGTTTGTATTGGCTGGAGAGCTGGTTTTGGAGGCGGAGGGCCAAAAGGCTCAGGTTTTGAGTGCCGGTGATGCCTTTGTGATTCCGCCGCTGATGGCCGTCCTATATAAGCATCCCTCGGATAACCTAGAGCTCCTAGAGGTTAGCCTGCC
Source organism: uncultured Planktomarina sp. (assembly GCA_905182425.1). GTDB lineage: Bacteria > Pseudomonadota > Alphaproteobacteria > Rhodobacterales > Rhodobacteraceae > Planktomarina. The sequence continues at coordinate 89,177 of CAJJBP010000013.1, forward strand.
TGGTGTTTTTGAAACCCATATTTTAAGTTCTGTTACAAATTAACCCTCACACTGTGGCGTATTAGCATTTCCAAAACAGGACATTTTGGGCTGCTCTTACTTGCGTATTTTACTAAATGGTTCAAAGTAGAGAAATGAGCAAAAACTTAATCAAAGCCGCCACTGACGTGCGCGAAAAAGCATATGCCCCATACTCCAAATTTCATGTGGGCGCTGCAATTCGTACGCCGAGTGGTGCGATATACGTTGGCTGCAATGTTGAAAACGCGGCTTATCCAGAGGGAACTTGTGCCGAGGCAGGTGCTATTGCTGCGATGTGCGCTGCTGGGGAATATGAAATTTTGGAGGTCGCTGTTATCGCAGGTGGAAATCGACCAGTTCCTCCTTGTGGTGGCTGCCGCCAGAAGCTTTCTGAATTTGCCAACGGAGATGTTGCAGTCACCATGGTTGCAGCTGAGGGTGGGCAAGATGTGACGACGGTGGCTTCACTTTTACCAGGTGCTTTTAGCCTCGCATATCTTGAAGCCGGTATTACGGTTTCCGACAGCTAATGCAAGCCCGTGATCTGCTGCTTGCCCTGCGTGAAGGCCATGTTGTTTCTCGGGATGCTGTGAACATATTTGCGAAAGGCTTGGGAAGTGAAGCTGTGAGTGATGCACAAGCTGGTGCTTTCGCGATGGCGGTCTGTCAGAACGGATTGACTGATGAGGCGCGCGTGGCATTAACTTTGGGCATGCGAGACAGTGGAGAAGTTTTGCAATGGGATCTTCCCGGAAAAGTTATCGACAAACATTCTACCGGAGGCGTAGGTGATGCCGTATCCCTGTTATTAGCGCCTATGCTAGTGGCGGCTGGCGCCTTTGTTCCGATGATCTCAGGGCGTGGGCTTGGACACACTGGTGGCACCCTTGATAAGCTAGAAGCTATTCCAGGTTTTCAAACTGAGTTTTCTGTAAAGCAATTTAAAGAAATAGTTGCTAAAGTCGGCTGTGCAATTGTAGCACCATCTGCAAGTATCGCACCGGCGGATCAAAGATTATACGCCGTACGTGATGTAACAGGTACGGTGCGATCTCTAGATTTGATTACCTCATCTATTTTGTCGAAAAAGCTTGCCGCAGGTCTTCAAGCTTTAGTTCTTGATGTAAAAACGGGATCTGGGGCTGTGATGCAAGATATGCAAGAGGCTATTTTTCTGGCCCAAGCCTTGGTCAAAACGGCCAATGGAGCCGGCTGTCCGACGAGTGCGCTTATTACGGATATGAACCAGCCGCTCTTACCAAGCATCGGTAATGCCGTCGAGGTTGCAGATGTGATGCGTGCATTCGAAAGTGCCAATGGTGCAATAGTGGATGTGGCCATAGAGCTGGGCACTCAGCTTTTGGTCCAGGCCCATCTTTTTTTTACAGAGAAAGGCGCACGCGATCGATTGATAAAAACCCTAACAGATGGCAGTGCAAAGGCTAAATTTGGCGAGATGGTAGCTGCCCAAAAAGGACCTGCAAACTTTGCTGATCGCTGGGAAGATTACTTAACAATAGCACCGTCAAATGAAGTTCTGGCGACTCATAACGGATATGTCCAAGAAATAGATGGCACGGCATTGGGTCAGATTGTTGTCGAGCTTGGTGGTGGGCGCCAACGTGAAGATGACCGAATAGATCATTCTGTCGGACTTTCTGAGATAGTACCTCTTGGAAAAAAGATGAAAAAAGGCCAACCGATTGCACTGCTCCATTGTTCTGAAAAAACAATAGGACCAAAAATTACCAAAGCAGTTCAAAATGCCATAATATTAGGCCCAGAAGCCCCATCACTCCGCCCTTTGATTTTGGAGCGGATTGCTCCATGAGCCGCGCATTTTTGATTGTTTTAGATTCGCTTGGCTGCGGTGGTGCACCAGATGCTGAAAAGTTTGGCGATCTTGGAGCAAATACACTGGGTCACATCATCAAAGCTCGAGGTGGCAATTTGAAGGTGCCCAATCTTGCTCGCTTGGGTTTGGGGGCTGCTTTGGAAAACGCAAGTGGAATGAGTTCTCCATGGGAGACACCCCCGGATGCGTGCTGGGCTTCAGCAACTGAAGTATCAAATGGTAAAGATACACCCTCCGGACACTGGGAGTTGGCGGGTGTTCCTGTGCCCTGGGATTGGCATTTTTTTCCAAAAACAGTCCCTGTATTTCCACAAGTGGTCATGAGTGCCATCACCGACTTAGCGGGTGGAAGTTTGGCAAACTGTCATGCTTCTGGCATACCAGTGCTTGAGAAGTTTGGAGCTGAGCATATTCGCTCAGGTCTCCCAATTTGCTATACATCTGTTGATAGTGTCTTTCAGATTGCAGCCCATGAGGAACATTTTGGGCTGCAAAAATTATATTATCTTTGTGAGAAAATTGCTGCCATTTTGCATAAAATGCGGGTTGGACGGGTGATTGCAAGGCCTTTCATTGGTGATGAGGCTGCTGGTTTTATACGTACGCAAAACCGACGGGACTTTGCCATAGATCCACCCTCACCAACCCTTTGTGATTGGGTGTTCGACGCCGGGCATGCAGTACACGCGGTCGGTAAAATAGGTGATATTTTTTCTATGCGTGGAATTAACCGGTGCCGTAAAGGGACGGACGCGCAGCTGATGCAGTATCTGGCAGACGAGGTTGAAAACGCGCCTGCGGGCAGCCTCACGTTTGCAAATTTTGTTGAGTTTGATTCCTTGTATGGACACCGCCGGGATGTCGAAGGATATGCAAGGGCGCTTGAGTGGTTTGATTCCGAGATTGGTTTAATTCTTGGGAAAACTGAACCTGATGATTTGGTAATTTTTACTGCTGATCATGGAAATGATCCAACATGGAAAGGTAGTGATCATACCCGTGAGCAAGTACCTGTTTTGGTGCATTGTGAAAAATTTGGACCTAGGATAGGGGCAATAGGTGACATTCAATTTATTGATGTCGCAGCAAGTGTTGCTGCACATTTGGAAGTGACCGCACATGGCCTAGGTAGGAGTTTCTTATGAGCTGGAAATCATTTCCTAAAATCGAGTTGCATTTGCACCTTGAGGGCGCAGCAGACCCGGCGTTTATTCGCGGTTTGGCCAAAGAAAAATCGATTGATCTCCAAAAGATATTTGATGAGAATGGGAACTATAAATACGATGGCTTTGGAGAGTTCCTATCGACATATGAAGCCGCTACGCAGGCGCTTCAATCGCCAAATGATTTCAAGCGCCTGACCCAATCTGTTTTGGAGAATTTGGCAGAGCACAATGTTGTATATGCTGAAGCTTTTATTTCTCCTGATTTTTGTGGTGGGCGGGACTTAGGTGCTTGGCGTGAATATTTGGCAGCAATGCAAGAAGCGCATGTTGCGGGCGTTACGCTAAAAGGTATAGTCACTTGCATCCGGCACTTTGGTCCCGAAAAAGCACGAGAAACTGCGAAATGCGCAGCGGAAACAGCTAGCGATTGGATTGTTGGCTTCGGTATGGGTGGTGCTGAAGATGTTGGTCGGGCTACCGATTTTGCTTATGCATTTGACATAGCCCGCGAAGCCGGCCTTCGTCTAACCAGCCATGCTGGTGAGTGGGGCGGCTCTCAGTCAGTTTGGGAGACAGTCAACGACCTTAAAGTTGAGCGTATTGGGCACGGTGTCCACTCAATCAATGATCTCAATTTGGTACGTTATTTGGCTGAAACTGGTATTGTTTTAGAAGTTAATCCGGGATCAAATGTTGCGCTAGGCGTGTTTCATAGTTTTGCCGAGCACCCAATAGCCAAACTACGGGACGCGGGCGTGAAGGTGACAGTGAGCACGGATGACCCACCGTTTTTCCATACCACAATGACACGTGAGTTCGAAGAACTTGAAAGGGCATTTGGATGGGGGAGCGACGATTTTAAGAGGCTAAACCAGACAGCACTGGAGGCTGCATTTTGTGATGCAACCACCAAAGAAATTATTTCAAAAAGATTGGACACCTAATGACCCTCACTGTTGTTGAACATCCGCTTGTGCAGCACAAGTTAACTTTGATGCGTGACAAGGCCACGCCGACCAACCAATTTCGCCAATTACTGCGTGAAATAAGCCATCTCATAGCATATGAAGTCACCCGTAATTTACCTACTGAGTATCGCTCAATTGAAACGCCGATGATGGAGATGAAGGCCCCTGTTTTAGCTGGGAAGAAGCTTGCTTTGATTTCAATATTAAGGGCAGGGAATGGTCTTCTAGATGGAGTGCTTGAGCTGATTCCTTCGGCACGAGTGGGCTTTGTTGGCCTTTACCGTGATGAGGAAACGCTGCAACCAGTTCAGTATTATTTCAAAGCGCCGGACAATATGTCTGAGAGAGTGGTAATTGCTGTTGATCCAATGCTTGCAACTGGAAATTCGAGTGTTGCTGCTATTGATTTGCTAAAGCAGGCTGGAGCGCGCGACATAAAATTTTTATGCCTACTGGCAGCCCCTGAGGGGATCGCTCGGATGCAAGACGCCCACCCAGATGTCGATATTGTAACAGCCGCTGTTGACGAAAAGCTGAGTGATATTGGTTATATTTTACCGGGCCTAGGAGATGCGGGCGACCGGATGTTTGGGACCAAATGAATGGATGCCTATCTAGAATCAACTAGTGTTACAACTTTTTACAAATCAGTGCATATTGATTGCAGTACCAACCATGCCCCATCCTCTAGTACAATTCTTGTGGCACCTGCCGGATAGGGGTCCTGGGCAATCAATTCCAGACGAGTTGGATCATCATCTGTGAACTCTGACTTGGCATATGGGGTAGAGTTAACCTCCATGGTCTTAAATTCCGCAAGTAATTCTTCAGCAGTAATTTTTACTGTAGTGGATGATAAAGCAATTTTGGCGAGCTCGTTAAGCTGTTTTCCAGAAAGCTCACTTGACGCAATTAACCTCAGTGCGGTTAAGGGTCCTGCACCAGACATCAATCGGTTCAGGGGGTCGTCTCGGGTTTTTTCGGCGCGCGCAGATAAGATTTTGCCAACGAGCACTTTTGGATCATTGGTCTGCGTCATCATAGTTTCGAATAAGATAACGATACCACCTGGCAACGTTACAACATTATCTCTATGACCTGGCAAAATTAAAAACTTTAAAGGTTCTCCCGTACTAAGTCGTGTCGCTAATTGTGCCGCGGCCGTGGTGCCGTCCGGCCCCTGGCAAAATGGGCCTGCAATATTTCCAATCTGATCGGCGATCGCTTGACCTAATTCAACGCGTTTGAATTGAGGGAGCATTTTTACAGCATAACGCTCAATGGCTTGGGGTGCCCAAAATAATCCGATAAATGTTAATAAAGACAGAAATGTAATTGTTAAGATCTTTCTAAGCCTGCCGGGGTGTGGATGGGTTTTTAAGATTGCTTTTTGAACTTGGGATATAGCATCGAGCATTATCTTGTCAGAAATCTCGAGGGTTTCGTTTGAATCTTCGCCTGGTTTTAATATTGTTTGCCCTGCCTCGCCTTTATGCATCTCAATCGCAGCTAGTGACCAGTGTGTTAAAGGTTTATTTTGTATATTAGTCAAAACAAGACTTGCCTGTCCAAACGAGACTACAACTTCACGTCGTTGGGTCTCTCGATCAAGGCGCCATAGCCCGGTACATTCAAGTCGTTCGTATGTTTTAAGTGCTGTCATTTAGGCCTGCCCTGCCTCTTTGGGACAGAGTAGGCGCAATACATTATGATCGCAACGGTTTCCAATCTTGAGGACACAATTGTTACGATCCCTAAGCGTCTTTTGCTATGACGCGGAGTTCAAATTTCTGAATTTTGCCAGTAGAGGTCTTGGGTAAATCTTGAAACAAAACCCGTTTTGGTGTTTTGAAACTGGCTAGGCTACCCCGCACAAAGGAAATTATTTCACCTTCCGATGAAGTATGATCTGGCAAAAGCTCAACAAACGCGCATGGCACCTCACCCCACTTGTCATCTGGCTTGGCAACGACTGCGCAGAGGCTGACTGCGGGATGGGCCATTATAGCTCCTTCTACCTCAATGCTCGAGATATTTTCACCACCTGAAATAATGATATCTTTCATGCGATCAGCTATTTGCATCATCCCGTTGGGATGTTGGATGGCAATGTCTTCAGAATGGAAGTAACCGCCTGAAAATGCTTTTTCCGTGGCTGAGGGATTTTTGTAATAGCCTTTCATAACGGAGTTACCGCGCATTACTATTTCACCCTGTGTTGATCCATCCATCGGAATTTGGACGCCTCTTTGATCAACGACTGTGGTCATATCCATCATTGGCATTGCAATACCTTGACGTGCTTTGATCGCAGATCGCGCGTCTTCTTCAAAGTCGTCCCATGCGGAGTTCCAAAGGCATTCCACAACATGCCCGTATGTTTCGGTCAGGCCATAAACTTGTGTGACATTGAAGCCAAGCTTACCAATTCCAGCTAACGTTGCAGGTGCGGGTGGGGCGCCGGCTGTGAAAACTTCAACAGTGTGCTCAAACGAGCGGCGATCACTTTCATCGGCATTCACAATCAAATTTAAAACAATGGGAGCGCCGCCGAAATGACTTACGCCCTCATCTGCGATCCCATCATAAATAACCTTTGCAGATATATCGCGACAGCCCACAACTGTGCCACCCAACAAGGGCATCATCCATGTATGGTTCCACCCATTGCAATGAAAAAGAGGGACTATGGCCATGAACACTGGGTTTAACGTCATACGCCAGCTTATCGGCGTGCCCATTGTCATTAAATACGCACCACGGTGATGGTATACGACACCTTTTGGCCTGCCCGTTGTGCCAGAGGTATAATTGAGAGCTAGGCTTTCCCATTCATCGTCGGGCATAACCCAAGAATAATTTGGATCTCCATTTTTTATGAAATCTTCATACTCTGGATATTTACCAGTGGCTTTAAATCCAGCCTCAGTATCAGCAATTTCGATGACCCGAGGTGGTGTGCCGTCCATGCGATTAAGAGCTGCTTCAACTTCTGGTAGAAACTGTGTATCAACCATGGCTATTTTTGCGCCGCCGTGATCAAAAATATAGGCAATCGTATCAGCATCGAGCCTGGTATTAATGGTGTTTAGAACTGCGCCACATGCCGGGACGCCGAAGCTTGCCTCTATTTGAGCAGTTATATTTGGAATGAGCGTTGCAACAACATCGCCTGGCATGACACCCAGTTTGGTTAGAGAGCTGGCTAACTTGCTTACTCGGGCATGATATTCACGATAGGTTGTGCGATGCGATCCGTAAACAACTGCAGTGTGCTCTGCAAAAACTGAAGCCGCCCGCTGTATATGAGATAAGGGCGTAAGAGGCACATAATTTGCTGTGCATTTATTTAAACCGCTTTCGTCTGCCATCCAGCCCATGTCGCATTCCTCCCATTTGATTGGCACTATCGTGCTTGCACGAAAGTTTTCAAGAGGCCATGCATTGGAAATGGACGAAAAATCAAAAACAGTTGCGTCAATTTTGTTAATGGTGACCGGAATGGCGATTGTTGGTGTCATCGACAATTTTGTAAAATTTATTGCTATCGAAATTGGCCTTTGGCAATTTCACTTTTTACGTAGTTTGATAGCAGTACCTGTAATCGTTCTTTTTGGACTTGCTGTGGGTTGGAAGTTGAAGCCTAAACGCATCTGGCCAGTTCTTGGACGGAATATGTTTTTAGCTAGTGCAATGTTTATATATTTTGGCAGTTTGGGTTTCTTCCCGATCTCAGCTGTAGCGGCAGGGCTGTTTACCGCGCCTGTGTTGGTAATGTTAATTGATGCTGTATGGTCTCGGAGGGCTATTGGTCCAATAAGGCTAATGACCGCCTTTGCTGGGTTTGTGGGAACGCTTATGGTGCTGAACCCTGAGGTTGGTGGGTTGAGTTGGGCTAACCTTATTCCCGTGATTGCAGGACTGATGTATGCGTTTGGAAACGTGGCTACGCGTAAATGGTGTGAGGGTGAAAGTGCTGTTGCACTCTTATGGTCCTATATGTTCCTTATGCTAGTTTTTGGCGGCATCGGTATTCTATATTTTTATTTTATTCCAGGTGATCAGAACAACTATCTAACTCGAGCCTGGGTTTGGCCCTCTTTTCAGGTCTGGATTTGGATAATTATCCAAGCTATTTTTTCGCTTGTTGGTTTAGGCTTTATAATGAAGGCTTACCTCATTGGAGAAGTTACTTACGTCTCAATCTTCGAATATTCAATGCTTATTTTTGCCAGTATTACAGCCTGGTTACTCTTTGGTGAAATGCTAGGGATCGTGGGCTTATGTGGAATTGGAATTATTATTGGAACTGGTATTTTAATAACTATAAGATCTCGTACGGCTCCGACTGTTTAACTAAACGGGTTAGATGCGTCGCCAAGCAGGCAGCGCATCTAATGAGGAGTAGTTAGGTTATGCTGCGAAACGAGAGTAAAACCCGTCACCTTCTTCTGCCATTTCAAGCAGTAAATCAGGCGCTTTGAACCGTGGCCCATAGCTGGCCTCTAAATCATCACAGCGTGCGGCGGCATAACTTGCCCCCAACATGTCAAACCATGACAATGGACCACCTGTCCAAGGCGCGAAGCCCCAGCCTAGTATTGCTCCCACATCGCCTTCACGTACATCCATCAGAACACCCTCCTCTAACGCGCGTACGGCTTCTAAGGTTTGAGCAAACATCAGGCGATGTTGGACCTCAAGTAAATCAAGGTTTGCACCGTCCTTGGTGTATTGGTCGCGTAGCCCTTGCCAGATACCGACACGTTTACCACGAGCATCATACTCATAGAAGCCAGCCGCTGACTTACGTCCCAAACGGCCCTGATCAAAAAGCCAAAACAAAACTTCGTCTGCTTCATCGTTATCATAGGCCTCACCCATTGCTTCTTTCGTAGCTTTGGCTATCTTAACCCCAAGGTCGATTGATGTTTCGTCATTAAGTTGAAGTGGTCCAAGCGGCATTCCCATCAACTTTGCAGCATTCTCAATCAATGCAGGCTCTACGCCTTCCTTGACCATGCGAATGCCCTCATTGATGTAGGGTATGATACACCGGTTGGCATAGAAAAAACGGGCATCGTTAACCACAATAGGTGTCTTGCGGATCTGACGTACGTAATCCAACGCTTTTGCTACAGCACGGTCACCAGTGTTTTTGCCCTTGATGATCTCGACTAACAGCATTTTTTCAACAGGACTGAAAAAGTGTATACCAATGAATTGTTCGGGGCGCACACTCGATTTTGCCAAATCGGAAATTGGCAGGGTTGAGGTGTTGGTTGCGAAGATACAATCTTCAGGGATAATAGCCTCTACCGCCTTGGTAACCGTAGCTTTGATTGACGGGTCTTCAAAAACTGCTTCAATTATCAAATCGCAATCTGACAAAGTTTTATAGTCAGCTGTTGCAGTGATATTTTTTAATAAGGTCTCTTTCTGCTCTACCGTCGTTTTTTTACGCGCAATTCCTTTATCGCAATAAGCTTCGACATAGGCTTTACCTTTGTCTGCACTTTCCTGCTTTTGGTCTATCAGCACAACTTCAATGCCAGCCTGTGCTGAAACCAAAGCGATTCCCGCTCCCATCATACCAGCACCCACGACCCCAACTTTAAGAGTGGTTTGGTCTGGTAGTCCGGCGGGCCGTACCGCACCTTTTTCTAAAGCCCCTTTATTGATAAATAGGCTACGGATCATGTTAGAAGAAGACGGATTAACTAATACGGAGGTGAAGTGCCGTGTTTCAATTTTTAGCGCAGTATCGAACGGGACTAAAGCGCCCTCATAAACCGCACTAAGTAATGCTTTGGCCGCGGGATAAACACCCATCGTATTACCGTTCACCATGGCTGAAGCTCCAACAAAAGTCATGAAACCGGCTGGGTGGTAGGGTGTTCCTCCAGGCATTTTATAGCCCTTAGCATCCCAAACTTTAACCAGATCTGCATCTTTTGCCGCTAAAATCCAAGCTTTAGCATCATCCATTGGGGTCATGCTAACAGCATCAATAATACCTGCAGCTTTTGCTTTAGAAGGGTTGTTTAGTTTGCCTTCCAGTAAAATGGCACTGGCGCCCATTGCACCCAATTTGCGGACGAGGCGGGTGGTGCCACCTGCACCGGGAAAAATACCAACTTTTATTTCTGGTAAGCCAATTTTAGCCTTGGGGTTGTCTGCCGCAATAATGTGATGGCACGCAAGTGGAATTTCCAAACCAATACCTAGTGCAGTTCCAGGCAAGACAGCCACAAAAGGTTTGCCGCCTTTCTTAGTTTTGAAATCCATACCAGCAAGTTCAATTTTGCGAAGGATTTTATGAATTTGAGTAACCATCTCAAAGCAACCTTGTGCTGGGTTTTCTGGATTTTTTTCTTTGGTTTGTGCAATCACACTTAAATCCATACCCGCTGCAAAATCTGACTTTGCAGATGTGATTATGACTCCCTTGACCGTTTCATCAGCAAGACAGTCATCGACCATTACGTCAAGATCGAAGAAACCCTGTTCGCTCATCACGTTCATTGGGCGCTCATAGCAATCCCAAGTTATTGTGGCGATGCCGTCAGCATCATGTGTTTTGGTAAAATCAGACATCTGATATCCCTTCATATTGGGTCTGGCCGAGCTACCTTAACAAAGTGGCCCAAAGCATTTATAGCATAACTAAGGCGTGGAGTTTCGCCTGCGCGGATTAACACGGCAGGAGCAAATCATAGTCCAAATCCTTGCTGTGGTAAGCACAGCTTCAAACGCGCTCAATAATGGTTGCTGCACCCATTCCTGACGCAACACAAAGCGTAGCAAGTCCGGTGCCTTTACCACTGCGTTCTAACTCATCGAGCAAGGTTCCGATTATAATCGCACCCGTCGCGCCCAAAGGGTGACCCATAGCGATAGAGCCACCGTTAACGTTTACTCTGCTTTCATCCACGCTGAAGGCCTGCATGAAGCGAAGCACAACGGATGCAAAAGCCTCGTTGACCTCAAACAAATCAATGTCGTCAATTGACATACCGCTCTCGGCAAGAATTTTTTCAGTTACTGGGACCTGGGCCTGTTAGCATGATGGTGGGGTCGGTCCCAATTTTTGCAGTTGAGCGAATGATTGCCCTTGGTTTGATCCCATTAGCCTGACCATATTCTTTGGATCCAATTAAAACACCTGCCGCGCCGTCAACGATTCCGGAGGAGTTTCCTGCATGGTGGATGTGGTTGATCTGCTCAAGGTGTGGATATTTCATTAGAGCAATTTTATCGAAACCAGGCATGCTCTCACCCATATCTTTAAACGCAGGTTTCAGCCCACCGAGAGATTGCATGTCTGTACCAGGACGCAGATATTCGTCACGCTCTAATATTGGCAATCCATTGATATCGCGCACTGCTACAACTGAACCGTTAAAGCGCTTATCTGCCCATGCCGCGGCAGCACGCTTTTGACTTTCAACTGCCAACATATCCGCATCATCGCGTGAGAAGCCATACTCGGTGGCAATGATGTCTGCAGAAATACCTTGAGGCACAAAGTAGTGTTCCATGGTCAAGGACGGATCAACGGCAATGGCTGCGCCATCGCTGCCCATCGTAATCCGGCTCATCATTTCAACTCCGCCAGCGATGTAAGCAGCGCCGGCCCCGCCTTTGATTTGATTAGCAGCTAGATTGACGGCTTCCATGCCGCTTGCGCAAAAGCGGTTAATTGAAAGCCCTGGAATGCTCTGATCCAATTCAGATGCCAAGACTGCGGTTCGGGCTAGGCATCCACCTTGCTCCATGACTTGGGTAGCATTGCCCCAAATAACATCTTCAACAGCATGACCTTCAAGCCCATTACGTTTCTTTAAAGCATTTAAAACCACTGCAGACAGGCGAGATGCTGTGACCTCATGCAGACTGCCGTCTTTACGGCCCTTGCCCCGAGGGGTACGTATTGCATCATAAATATAGGCTTCGGTCATTTTCTTTTCCTTTAAACGCGATCAGAAGGGTTGCCGGGCATCAAGTCATACGGGTGTTTCCAACCGGGTGTTGTCTCAATCTGTTTCAGCCATTCATCTATATTGGGCCAGTCAGTCCGCACAAATCCATAGGGTTCTGGGTAAAATAGATATCCACAGTTTGCTATATCAGCGATTGTCATATCCTTGCCAACAAGCCATGTACGGCCCTCAAGGTGTGTGTTAATCGTCTTAAGCGCTCCGATCATTCGATTTTGCACGAATTTAATAGCCTCGTGAGGGCGCTTGTCCTCAGGCAGAAAATTCAGCAAAAATCGGGTAATACCTGCTTGGGATGACATTTTGTGATTATCAAAAAGAATCCAGCGGAGAACTTCATATTTATCTTCAGGCACACCACCTAATCTGCCGCTTTGATCTACCGCCCATTGTTGAATTGCTCCTGATTGTGACAGTTTGAAATCGCCATCGATTAATACAGGGGCTTCAGCCATTATATTCAGCTCACGGTATGCATCGCTGCGCATTTGTCCACTAAAGAAATCAACAAATACAGGAGCCCAATTGATCCCTGCAAGTTCTAATGTCAGCGCCGCCTTGTAGGCGTTACCACTCTCTCCAAAGCAATGCAGCTGGACAGTCATAATTATCTCCTAAAAATTCTCTACTTGATTAAGTATTTTGGTGTTTAGTGATATTAGCCTCACAGATGTAACCTCTATATTACTGGAAGTGTTGTATGCTCAAAAAGCAGATGCATCCAATTCCATAACACTTTTAGCGCCAGATGTTATTCTAGCCAAATGCAAACCTGTAGCAGGGAGTTGGCGCGCCATGTAATAACGTCCCGTACTTAGTTTTGTTTCATAAAATTCAGTATCCGCAGTGCCGTCACCTAGCGCAGATTGCGCTGCTTTTGCCATTTGCGCCCACATTAATCCTAGGCAGACATGTCCAAACATATGCATGAAATCGTTGGAGCCTGCCAAAGCATTGTTGGGATCCTTTATGCCATTTTGCATAAAATACATCATTGCTGCCTGAAGATCTTTAGACGCTTGCTTTAGTGGTTCGACAAATTCGGGTAATTCTGGATTATTTCTGCAGAAGTCTTTCACAATTTCAAAGAATGCAATGGCATGTTTGCCACCATCTTGACCTAACTTCCGGCCCACCAAATCAAGAGCCTGAACGCCGTTTGCACCTTCATAAATCATAGCAATACGGGCATCACGGGTAAACTGTGACATGCCCCATTCCTCAATATAACCGTGGCCTCCGTAAACTTGCTGGGCTTGCACGGTCATTGCGTAACCTTGATCTGTGAGAAAGCCTTTAACCACGGGTGTCAGAAGAGACAGAAGGCCATCGGCGTTGGTATCGCCTTGGCGTTGAGATTGGTCAAAAAGAGATGACCCCCAAAGAATAAATGCACGCGCGCCCTCGATAAAACTTTTCTGATCCATCAGGCTGCGACGGATATCTGGGTGAACAATCAGTGGATCAGCTGGACCGTCAGGGTTCTTTATGCCTGTGACATCACGCCCTTGAAGCCGGTCTTTGGCGTAAATAACAGCATTTTGATAAGCAATGCTGGCTTGTCCCAAACCTTGCATGCCGACTCCCAGCCGTGCCTCATTCATCATAGTAAACATAGCCCGCATACCTTTATGAGTTTCGCCCAGAACATAACCCGTGGCCCCATCATAATTCATCACACATGTGGAATTGCCGTGGATGCCCATTTTTTCTTCAATTGCACCACAGCTCAGATTATTACGTACCCCAAGGCTTCCATCTTCGTTTACAAGAAACTTAGGAACAATAAAGAGTGTAACCCCTTTTATCCCATCAGGACCGCCTGGAATTTTTGCCAAAACGAGATGGATAATATTTTCGGCCATATCATGCTCACCTGATGATATGAAAATCTTTTGACCAGTTATTGCAAAGCTGCCGTTTTTGTTTATTTCGGCTTTTGTTCGCATGAGACCCAGATCAGTTCCACAATGTGGTTCGGTCAAGTTCATGGTTCCTGTCCATTCGCATGAGACCAAATTGGGTAGATAGGTGTCTTTCTGAGCTTCGGTTCCGTGGGCTAAAATTGCTGATGCAGCGCCGTGTGTTAGTCCATGGTACATGGACAGTGCCTGGTTTGCTGCAAGAAAATGTTCATTCACAGCAGATCCCATCACAGCAGGCATATTTTGACCACCATATTGTTCAGGCATGTCCACTCCTGCCCAACCCCCTTCTTTTAGTTGGTCAAACGCTTTTTTGAAACCTGTTGGGGTTCGCACGACTCCATTTTCAAGGGAACAACCTTCTTTGTCGCCGACAGCATTCAACGGTGCCATTATTTCTGACGCTAAACGACCAGATTCACCAAGAACTGCGGTCGTAAAATCAGGATCTAAATCTGCATAGCCGGGGATATTTGAAGCACCAACCTTAAGAACTTCTTGCAATATAAATTGTTGATCTTTGGTTGGGGCGATATAG
>CAJJBP010000014.1 GCA_905182425.1 uncultured Planktomarina sp.
GAGAAAACCATCAAATCCTTAACTCAGCAAGGCATTGAGGACCAAATGCGTATTAATGCAATTGGGCCTGCTTTGATACTCAGCCAGATAGGTCGCCTTTTGCCACGCAAAACGGAAGCTCGGATTGCCGTGCTTTCGGCGCGGGTTGGCTCGATTGCTGATAATAAGCTAGGGGGGTGGATCTCGTACCGTGCTGCCAAAGCGGCTCTGAACCAAATCGTACGAACATCAGCGATCGAACTTTCTAGAAGCCATCCTTTACTTTCATGCATTTTACTTCATCCGGGCACGGTTGAGACGCGGCTTACCAAAGCCTTCCTTAAAAATAATAGATCGCTCCCTCCAGATCAAGCTTCAGAAATGCTTTACGAGGTGATCGAACGGAGAACACCGGGCGATACAGGGAAGTTCTTCGACCAAAACGGCTTGGAGATCCCATGGTAGTTAACAATAAGGCTACTCTACCAAGTAGCTCAAACTTGAAAATAATATAAAGGGCAGATTAGCTTCCTAATCTAGCTTGCCGCCGGTCCAGTTGCCACTGAAAACTTTACCACTAGATTTGGTCAGTGTACCTGTTTCCTTGCCTTTGGCCAGCCATAAACCCACCAACATAAGTGTCCCCACTTTTATCTTTAGCGGTACCATATCCTGACATTTCGCCGGCCTCCCAATTACCAGTGTATGTAAAGCCATCGCGCATTCTCAATTCGCCTTGTCCTGACCGTTGCCCGTTTTTGAAATTCCCACTGTAAACGGTGCCATCTCTGTAAGATGCTGCTCCTGTTCCATGGCGGTTTCCATTTTTCCAGTTGCCCTCATAACGATAGCTTCTACCAAAAGTCATCACACCAAACCCGTCGTTTTGAGCATTCTTAAATGAACCTTTATAAACGAGCCCACTGACGTAAGTAGCCTTTCCCTCACCTTCGATTTTGCCTGCAAGCCAGTCGCCTTCATAGGTTGCACCGTCTGAATAGGTGATCTTCCCTTTGCCCTCTGCCAGGCCCTCACTAAATGAGCCTATGTAAATTGAACCATCTGTATGGCTCATGGTGCCTTGGCCTGAGATTTTACCGTTTGCCCATTGACCAATATATATGGAGCCGTCGTTGCTAGAAAATTGCCCGTTACCATGTAACATGTCATTAGCAAACTTACCTTCGTAGGTATCGCCGTTTGAGAAATTTACCACACCATTGCCCTTGCGAAGGCCATTCACCAAATCACCAACAAAAATATCCCCGTTTGGATGTGTGATAGTTCCTGTTCCAGTGAGAGTATCGTTTTTCCAAATGCCCTCATATTCGACATCAGTGGCTGTCTTTAAGACACCTTTTCCATGACGCAATCCGTATTGGACTTGGCCTAAATATGTATTTCCGTCACGGTATGTGATCGAAGCTCTCCCAATACGCTGACCGTCGACCCATGACCCGATATAGCTGTAACCGTCGTCGGTTATCAGTGTGCCAGCGCCATGGTGCATCGATGTCCTAAATTGACCTTTATATGTGATCCCGTTTTCGTATTTGGCTACGCCGTTACCATCAATTTTACCTTGGACCCAGGAGCCTTCAAATGTGTTGCCATTTCCGTAAACAATCCTACCCTGTCCGCTTGGCTTGCCTCTGGAAAAAGTACCTTCGTAAACTGATCCATCTTCAAATTTTGCAATGCCTTGTCCTTCAACTTCACCATCTAACCAAGCACCGGTGTACTCGTAGCCCGATGGAAGCGTGTAGGTGCCAATGCCATGCTGGCGCCCATCTTTGAAAGTGCCCTCGTAAACCCCACCATCTTCATATTGTTTGGTTAGAATGCTGGATGTTTGGCCTGTTGCCGTGCTTGCGGCTGTAAAAGCTACCGCCGCCAATAAAAGTGGTGCAAACCTAGTTAGCATTTAAATATTTTCTCCCAGAAGATGGCCAAACTTTTCGGTTGGATCGATGTATCTACCACTGAACTTAGTAAACCTGACTCTGTAGAGCAATGTCTTTCCACATTTCCATACCGATTAGCCTTTTCCTCAATAGCATCTCTGATAGATAAGGAGAGATAAACGTAAGACTGAGTGAGTACATGCAGCAAAAATTTAAACTGACACTGGCACAATTGAACGCAAAAGTTGGAGATCTCTCAGGTAACTGTGAGCAGGCTTTCCAGGCATGGGAGGCCGCGACTGCGGCGAATTCTGACATGGTTATGCTGCCAGAGATGTTTGCGACTGGGTATCAGGTTCAAGACCTGGTGATGAAGCCCGCTTTTTTGAAAGATACGATTGCCCATATCGATAGTCTTGCCAAGCGCTGCGCTAATGGTCCGACGATGGGTATTGGTGGGCCAAGCCGAGATGCTCATGGTCTTTATAATGCCTATTACATTTTGTCAGGTGGATCCATTCAAGTTATTGTTAGAAAACATAATTTGCCAAATCATGCTGTGTTTGATGAAAAACGTTTGTATAAAAGTGCTGAAATTTCTGGACCTTATAAAGTTGGTAGCTTGCGCATTGGAACGCCAATCTGTGAAGACGCCTGGCACAGTGAGGTCCCTGAAGCCTTGGCTGAAACTGGTGCTCAGGTATTATTTGTTCCCAACGGTTCACCCTACGAACGTGAGAAAAGTAATAGGCGAATTGACCTTATGGTCTCTCGTGTAATCGAAACTGGTTTGCCGCTGGTATATCTGAATATGGTTGGTGGCCAAGATGATCAAGTTTTTGATGGCGGTTCTTTTGTTTTGAATCCTGGTGGTGAACTTGCTTTATCCTTGCCGATGTTTGAAACCTGTATTGCACATGTGCGCTTTTTGGAAACGCCCAAAGGGTGGCTTGCTGAACCAGAAAACCGTATGGTTTGGCCAAAGCCGCTTGAGCAAGATTACCATGCAATGGTCTTATCTTTACGCGACTACATTTTAAAAACAGGGTTTTCTTCGGTTGTTCTTGGACTTTCTGGCGGAATTGATTCGGCAATCGTTGCAACTATTGCAGCCGACGCCATAGGTGCAAAAAATGTAAATTGTGTAATGTTGCCCTCTGAATATACCAGTCAACGCTCTCTGGATGATGCACAATCTGTTGCTCAGGCGTTGGGTGCTGTTTTACACAGCGTGCCAATAGAAGGTTCCCGGTCAGCTGTGGCTTCCGCCTTGGCTCCATTGTTTGAAGGGCTTGCCGCGGATCTTACAGAAGAGAATATTCAATCGCGCCTTCGGGGGCTATTGCTTATGGCGATCTCAAATAAGAAAGGGCATATGCTTCTTACAACTGGGAATAAGTCTGAAGTTGCTGTTGGTTACTCTACAATTTACGGAGATATGGCGGGTGGTTTTAACCCCATCAAAGATCTTTACAAAACTCGTGTGTTTGACATTTGCAAATGGCGTAATGAAAATCATCGACCTTGGATGATGGGCCCTGCGGGAGTTATGATTGAGCCACATATCATCGACAAGTCGCCAACTGCCGAGCTGCGTGAAGATCAAAAAGATGAGGACAGCCTACCGCCATACCCAGTTCTCGATGGTATTTTGACTATGCTCGTAGATGAAGATGCCTCTGTGTCGGACTGTCTAGACGCCGGCTTTGATCGTGAAACCGTCAAGAAAATCGAGCATTTATTGTATATTAGTGAATATAAAAGATTTCAATCTGCACCAGGCACGCGTCTATCCAGCGGTGCACTTTGGCTAGACAGGCGTTATCCTATTGCACATGGCTGGCGGGATAAATCATAAATTGAAGTTTTTGTCCTTCTGAATAAACTTGCATATTGAGGTTTGGGTGGTGAAGAATAAAATCCCAGTAATGAAAGCGTAGAGTGCTATATTTCTTTAATTAGTTCTGGAAGAGCTAAATCAACGAGATGCAAAACAAATCTGAAAAACTTTTGAAAATTCGCCAGGATAGCGATTGAAAATGTGGGAAGAATTCGTAATTGGGTGCGAGTCTTTCCATTATATTTACGCTATGGGTTGGAAAGTAATTTTTTAGAAATTGAATTTATAGAGTTGTTAGAAGATAATCAACTGAGATTATGCGGGGTGATCGCGATTAAGATTGAAAGTATTTAGAGCAGTCCACTTAACTCAATAAATCTCTTACAATGTGGACATCACGCATGCCCTAAGTGTACATACAGCGCCAACAGGAGATACCCATGAGTACTACACGTTTTGCACCATCCCCTACCGGTTATATGCATATCGGAAACCTGCGTACTGCGCTGTTTAACTATCTTATATCGCGTAAATCAGGTGGAACATTCATTTTACGCATAGATGACACGGATCCAGAGCGTTCTAAGCAAGAATATGTAGATGGCATTAAACAAGACTTGGAATGGCTTGGTTTGCATTGGGACAGGGTTGAGCATCAATCTGACCGCTTTGATCGATACGCTGAAATAGCAGATCAACTTCGTGATATGGGTAAATTTTATGAGTGTTTTGAGACGCCAGTGGAATTGGACCTAAAGCGAAAAAAACAACTTAATATGAGTAAACCACCTGTTTATGACCGATCAGGTTTAGCTTTGACAGAGGCAGAACGTGACGAGTTGCGATCAGAGCGTGCCGCCCACTGGCGTTTTATGCTCGATCAAAATCGGATTGAATGGGCTGATGGAATTTTGGGTGACCTTTCCATTGATGCAGCCTCGGTTAGTGACCCAGTGTTGATCCGTGGTGATGGTCAGGTTCTTTATACGCTTGCGTCAATTTGTGACGATACGGATATGGGAGTAACTCATGTTGTGCGAGGCTCTGACCACGTTACAAACACGGCAACACAAATTCAAATGATACGGGCTATCGGTGGTACGGTTCCAGAATTTGCACACCATTCGCTACTGACGGGCCCTAAGGGCGAAGGGCTGTCAAAACGGCTCGGCTCACTTGCGTTGCGGGATATAAGAGAGTCTGGCGTGCAGCCTATGGCGCTTCTTAGTCATTTGGCACGGCTTGGCTCTTCTGACCCAGTTGAGCTGTGTGGTTCTATAGATGAGATTGTCGCTGGATTTGATCTCAAGAAATTTGGGTCTGCACCAACAAAATTTGATAAGGCCGATCTTTATCCGCTCACTGCTAAATATCTACAAAACCTTGATTTATCGGCTGTTTTGGGAAAGATTTCGGCGATGGGTGTCCCCACTGATGAAGCTGAAAATTTTTGGAATGCCGTTCGTGGTAATATTTTAACACTTAAGGATCTGGACAGTTGGTGGGGATTAATTCAAAAAGGTGCTGACCCTAAAATTGATGATGAGGATCAAGAGTTTGTGTCGCGAGCAATAGCCTTGCTTCCAGATAGACCTTTTGACAATCAGACATGGAGCACTTGGACACAAGAGGTTAAAGTTGCAACTGGTCGTAAGGGCAAAAGCCTTTTCATGCCGCTTCGAAAGGCGTTGACGGGTATGTCACATGGTCCAGACATGGGCACGCTTTTACCACTTTTGAAGGTTATAAAAAGGTAGATCAAAAGTAGAAATTATGGAAGGCGGACGCAGAGCAAAATTTACAAAAGTTAACCGGCCACGGCACATCACTGTGATACCATTGACCCCGTTGATATGCTATTCATATCAATGCTTGTAAACGCAACTCAAGTTTAACATGCCTTCTTGGCTTTATTGATAGAAAAGGGCCAAACGACATTGCAGGAAATGTTCTGTTGTATTGTTCGGCCCTAGACTTATTATTGTGCTTGCAGATTAGTCGCGGATTCACGACCGTTATTGCCGTTTTCAACTTCGTAGTTAATTTTTTGGTTCTCGTTCAAGCCGTCCAATCCTGCTTGCTGTACAGCAGTAATGTGCACGAATACGTCTGATCCGCCATTGTCCGGTGCTATAAAACCATAACCCTTGTCTGCATTAAACCATTTTACGGTGCCAGTAGCCATCCGTTTACTCCACTTTAATAACTGCCCACGGAATTGCGGCAGGTCGGCGTCAGTCAATTCATGTCGAGGACTGTGGCCGAATTAGGAGAACAGTTGGTCGATATGCGGTAACGTAGCCGGTGTCGTATGCGCGAATTCTAGCAATATTGCAAGCGTCAAGATTATGTGAACTAGAAACATACATTTAAGTAGAATAAAAAATTTGCTAACCAGAAGAACTGGAAACACCTCTTAATAGGTAAAACCTACTTTAGTGGATGATGCAATTTGGAATTAAAAAACCAAAAACCTCGCCAGAAATTGAATAAATAAGTTTTAACGCGCAAATTTTTTGTGTTTGATGCGCTTGGGTTCCATAGCATCTGCGCCTAGGCGGCGCTTTTTGTCTTCCTCGTAGTCTTCAAAATTGCCCTCAAACCACTCAACATGAGCCTCACCCTCAAAAGCCAGAATATGTGTGCAAATCCGGTCTAGGAAAAAGCGATCATGAGAAATTACAACAGCACATCCTGCGAAATCTACTAATGCGTCCTCGAGAGCACGTAATGTCTCAACATCTAGATCGTTGGTTGGTTCATCGAGCAGTAGCACGTTGCCGCCTGTGCGAAGCAGACGAGCCATATGAACTCGATTACGTTCACCACCTGATAATAAGCTGACCTTTTTTTGTTGTGTGGATCCTTTGAAATTAAATGCCGAGCAATAAGCTCGGCCGTTCACCTCTGCATCGCCAAGCTGAATGATGTCTAAACCATCGGCTATAGCTTCCCATACGTTCGCGTTGGGATCCAGATCATCTCTGGATTGATCAACATACGATAACTGAACCGTATCGCCAAATTCAACAGTCCCCTCATCAGGTTGTTCTTGTCCAGTAAGCATTTTGAAAAGAGTAGTTTTACCTGCACCGTTTGGGCCAATAACACCTACAATTCCTCCGGGTGGTAGGGAAAATGATAGGTCTTCAACCAAAAGTTTATCGCCCATTGCCTTTTTAAGGCTTTCGACCTCTATCACTTTGGAGCCAAGTCTTGGACCATTGGGAATAATGATCTGGGCCCGACCTACTTTTTCGCGCTCGGATTGGTTGGCCATGTCGTTATAAGCTGCAATCCTGGCCTTGGATTTTGCTTGCCGAGCTTTTTGGCCCTGTTGCATCCATTCCAACTCGCGTTCTAAAGTTTTCTGCTTGGATTTGTCTTCGCGGGCTTCAAGGGACAAGCGTTTGGCTTTTTGTCCAAGCCAACTTGAGTAATTACCTTCGTAGGGAACACCTTGGCCACGATCAATTTCTAAAATCCAGCTTGTAATATCGTCAAGGAAGTATCGGTCGTGGGTAACAACCAAAATAGTACCTGCATAGTCCATAAGGTGCTTTTGCAGCCAGCCAATAGTTTCGGCGTCTAAGTGATTGGTCGGCTCATCAAGTAGCAGCATATCTGGTTGTTCAAGCAAGAGACGGCACAAAGCCACACGGCGGGCTTCACCGCCTGACAAAGTTGTCGGCATCGCCTCATCAGCTGGGCAGCGCAACGCTTCCATGCTGACATCGATCTGTGCATCAAGGTCCCATAGATTCTGAGCATCAATTTCATCTTGAAGCTGAGCCATCTCCTCAGCTGTCTCATCTGAATAGTTCATCGCCAAATCATTGTAACGATCAAGAATGTCTTTCTTGGGTTTCACCCCTAGCATCACATTTTCGCGTACTGTCAATTCTTCTTCGAGCTTTGGTTCTTGCGGAAGATATCCAACTTTTGCGCCTTGGGCTGCCCACGCCTCACCCGAAAATTCAGTATCAAGGCCAGCCATAATTTTGAGCAAAGTTGATTTACCTGAGCCGTTGACGCCAACCACTCCAATTTTTACGCCTGGTAAAAACGACAAGCGAATGTTTTCAAAGCACTTTTTTCCACCGGGGTAGGTCTTCGAAACTCCGTCCATGTGGTAAACGTATTGATATGCGGCCATGACTACCTCCGGTGCTGAAATTCAATGTTGAAGCATCTGTTACCTTGGCAAGTCGGTGGGCGCAAATGTCAATTTGGCAATTTATACTTTGATAGTGCTCAACGATAGCTTGCGCCTCACTAAATCTGGGGTAAACAGTATGAATCATGAGATTTAATTTGCCACCATCTCGGGCTGGCTTGCGGGTTGGCATTTTGGGCGGATCGTTTGATCCGGCCCATGAAGGGCACGTCAAAATTTCGCTTCAGGCCTTAAAGCAGTTTGATTTGGATCAAGTTTGGTGGCTTGTAAGCCCGGGTAACCCTTTAAAAGATAATGGACCTGCTGCGCTTGACCTGCGCGTCAAATTTGCGCAAAAAGCGGTAAATCATCCCAAAGTTAAAGTTACCAAAATTGAATCGTATCTTCAAACTTATTATACTTGTGATACTCTTCATGCCCTAAAAGCACTCTACCCAAAAACCAATTTAATATGGCTAATGGGTGCAGACAACATGGCACAAATGCATCTTTGGAAAGATTGGAAACACATTTTTGAGATTATGCCAGTTGGGGTCCTGGCGCGTCCAGGCCAGGGTCTTCTGGCCAGATGTTCAGTTGCGGCTCGCCACTTTGAGCGAGGAAGAATTTCTAGTGATGCGTCGCAGGCTTTGCCAAGCTCGAAAGTGCCGGCTTGGTGTTTTGTGAATTTACCTCTTAGCCATTCCAGTTCGACCGCAATTCGTGAAAAAGGTGAATGGGTTTAGCGGCGAACTAGGGCTGAGCCAAGACCTGAAAAAATCAACAAACCGAGGCCTAAAACTCCCCAGATATCTGGAAGGCTTCCGAAGACTACCCATCCCAAAATTACTGCTGACGGTAGTTGGAAGTAAACATAAGGGGCCATTTGAGTGGCAGGTGCTAATCCATAAGCTAAAATCAAAAATAAATTGCCCAACATCGATGCGCCGCCAGACATAACAAGTAGATATGTGGTTGTTAAATTCATAGATGGCCAGAACAATATTGCGGCGGGCGCGGTAATCACTCCGGCGATAGCCAATTGAGTAATCAACAAGCCAAAGGCGTCGATGTTGTGCGATGCTAATCGAGAAAGCGTTAGAAATAGCCCATATGACGTCCCCGCTAAAATGCCAAAGGCGTGCCCTGCTGTTAACCCATATCCAGGACGGGCAATTAAAAGAACGCCACAGAAGCCAATAAGCAGCAGAACGGTTCTTTGCAGGTTTATTGTTTCACGGAGAAGTAGCGTTGCTAGGATATAACTAATTATGGGTGCGATAAAAAATACACCGAAGACATCGGCGAGATCCTCTAGAGATAACGCAATACTGATGGAGCTAATTCCTATTGCGAGTATTAACCCTCGCAACCACGCAAGAGGGCTCTTAAAAGCTTTAAAGCTTTTAAGAGGAACAAAAGGTAAAACCATTAATGTGCCGATTGCAAACCGGGACCATGCTACAAATAAAGGTTGGTAACCATGTGAGTTAGAGAGCAATTTACTTGCTGTATCTGCAGTTGGGATGAGTGCCATCCCGATAAGCATGAAAATAATGGCTCGCAACATAGTCGTGAGTTACCAGCGAAAGAAAAGTGATACCAGTATTTTAGTTTAACCCTTTTTGTATACATTGTCTTTTGACTTTGCTTTCAGACGGCCGTGCCAATTAACTACCTTTTATGGATAGTTTAATGACGCGTTAATTTTTACGCTAGGTTGCGGAATCTTGCACGGGCAGCTTGCTCGATAGCGGCTCCATGAAGCCTATCAATGCTCAATTCGTGGCGAATTTCACGGAGCATTAGCAGTTCATCTTGCCCAAGCTTTCCATCTGCTGCAGCAACATCACATGCCATCACATAAGCTGTTTCATTTAAACCAGTGGGTAATTCATCGCGAACAAGGCTGAAAAGAGTATCCAGGCCATCTTCTTTACTAAGAAGGTCCAGCACTAATGTGGCAACTGCCTTGATTCGATCAACATCGTATTTGCTGAAAATTGGTAAATGATTAACAATTGATTGAATTGTTACCAGTTCCGAGGTGCGAATATTTTCGTCACTTGCAGATACTGCGATCATAACGACAACAAGACAATCTTGTGGCGAAAGTACTGGAGCTAAGTCAGTCAATTTATAAATGTCCTTTAAAGCTTGTTCCGACAACTTATTGACCCTAAGCCCACACGGCAATAGGGAAGCGGTAGTAAACCTGGAGTTTGATATGTCTGATTTGCGTGAAGCCGCGTTCCAATCTAAAGCATGGCCTTTTGACGCAGCGCGTCAGATCTTAAAGCGCTTTCAAAAAACACTTCCTGAAAAGGGCTATGTATTGTTTGAAACAGGTTATGGGCCAAGTGGATTGCCGCACATTGGCACGTTTGGCGAAGTTGCGCGCACATCGATGGTGATGCGTGCTTTCAGAGAAATCAGTGATATTCCTACCAAACTTGTTTGTTTTTCTGATGATTTGGATGGCATGCGAAAAGTTCCCAGCAACGTTCCAAATCCGGATAGATTGATTGAGCACTTGCAGAGACCTCTAACTTCTGTTCCGGATCCATTTGGAAAGTTTGAAAGCTTTGGACATCATAACAATGCAATGCTGCGTAGATTCTTGAACGCCTTTGGCTTTGAGTATGAGTTCATCAGTGCGACAGAATTCTACGGAAGCGGTCAATTGGATGAGGTCCTGCTGTGTGCAGTAAAAAACTACGATGCAATTATGGACGTGATGCTGCAGTCCCTGCGGGAAGAGCGTCGTAAATCATATTCAATTTTTCTCCCAATAAATCCAGATACTGGGCGGGTGATGTATGTCCCAATGAAAAGTGTAAATGCCAAAGACGGAACAATCACGTTTGATACTGAAGAAGGCAAAGAAATGACACTGCCTGTAACTGGTGGCAATGTGAAATTACAATGGAAACCAGATTTTGGTGCTCGCTGGGCAGCCCTTGGGGTTGATTTTGAAATGTACGGGAAAGATCATTCTACTAACACGCCCATCTACGACAAGATTTGTCGTATCCTTGGCCATCGTGCACCGGAGCATTTTAGCTACGAGCTATTTCTAGACGAAAACGGGCAGAAGATTTCGAAGACTTCTGGGAATGGAGTTTCGATTGATCAATGGCTGACTTATGCCAGCAGCGAAAGCCTTTCGTATTTTATGTACCTCAAGCCCAAGACTGCCAAACGGATGCATTTTGACATAATACCAAAAGCAATGGATGAATATCATCAGCAGTTGCGCGCATACGCCACGCAAGACGATAAAGCGCGACTAAACAACCCGGTATGGCATATCCATGGTGGTAATGTTCCAGAAAGCAAAATGGTAGTGCCTTTTTCAATGCTTTTGAATCTTGCGTCGGTTTCGGGAGCGGAAGACAAAAACCATCTTTGGGGTTTTATTCAGCGGTATGCACCAGATGCCTCTGCTAAAACAAATCCGGATCTTGACGCGGCTGCAGGTTTTGCAGTGAGGTATTATAATGATTTTGTGAAACCTGCAAAGACATTTAGAACACCATCTGAGCGTGAACGTGAAGCATTGATTGCTTTACGTGATGGCTTGACTTCGTGGGACCAAGGCTTGGACTCAGACGCATTGCAAAGTTTGGTTTTCTCGTGTGGACGTGAAAGTTTTGATCAGATGCGTGATTGGTTTAAAGCTTTGTACGAGGTCCTTTTAGGCGCGTCGCAGGGACCACGGTTTGGAGGCTTTATAGCACTTCTAGGAATCAAAGAAAGTGTTGCCTTAATTAATAAAGGTTTGGATGGAGAGCTGAGCTAATTTGACGAATTACTGTTTTGGGCTAACTCCAACTCAAGATAAAACAGGAGAGAGTTATGAAACATTTCGTTATTGCGCTGGTTCTGTGGGCTGCAAGCTTTGCGCCAACTGTGGCTAATGAAGCTGAAATCAAGAGTACGATTCAAGCCCAATTGGATGCATTTCAGGATGATGATTTTGTTTCCGCTTTTGAGATAGCCGCGCCAAATATCCGTAGTATTTTTGGAACTGCAGAACGTTTTGGAGCGATGGTCCAGAAGGGCTACCCGATGGTCTACAGACCGTCAGACGTACTTTTCCTAACGTTGGAGAGGTTGGAAGATGAAATCTGGCAAAAGATTGAAATTCGTGATGCAATAGGGCAATACCATATTCTGGCATACAAAATGATTAATCTTGACGGAGTTTGGCGAATTGAGGGCGTAAGATTAATGCCCACACGAGATGTCGGTGTTTAATGCCAAAAAATGCTAAATGAATGCCGAGGCCTTTTTTAAAAACTGAATATCATTTGCAGTACGGGAGAACCTTTTCAACATGTAGAACTCACAAGCAGTTCGGATTGTTGTTCCTGCTTTGATACTATCTACGTCTCCTTGCACTTCCACGTTGCCCCGCTCGTCCACCGGTGGAACGACCTGAACCTTTTTGAGCATTCTCTACCGCTTGCTCAACAGCGTATTGCCGAGCCAATGGATCATCAGCGATTGTAAGTGATACGGTCTCAAGCCGTTTCACCTCATCGCGCAAACGTGCAGCCTCTTCAAATTCTAAATTTTCGGCGGCCTTGCGCATGTCGTCACGCATCCCGCCCAATATGGTTTTTAGGTTAGCTCCTTGTAAGTCAGGGCTAATTTTGGCGGTAACGCGGGACATGTCGGTATCGCCCTTATAGAGACCAGCCAGCACATCCTCAACATTCTTTTTAACTGTAGCTGGGGTTATGCCATGCAGTTTGTTATATGCCATTTGACGTTCACGACGGCGGTTTGTTTCGCCGATGGCACGTTCCATCGAACCGGTAGTGCGGTCGGCGTACATGATTACACGGCCCTTCTCATTTCGAGCGGCACGCCCAATTGTTTGCACAAGAGACGTCTCAGATCGCAAGAACCCCTCCTTATCTGCGTCTAAAATTGCAACCAGCCCACATTCGGGAATATCTAAACCTTCACGTAAAAGGTTTATGCCAATTAAAACGTCGAAGGCACCCAAGCGTAAGTCTCGAAGAATTTCTATGCGCTCGATTGTATCAATATCACTGTGCATGTAGCGAACACGTATACCTTGCTCGTGCAAATACTCAGTCAAATCTTCTGCCATGCGTTTGGTTAAAGTTGTTGCTAAGGTTCGCATGCCAGCGGCGGAAACTATTTGAATTTCGTCAAGTAAATCATCAACTTGTGTTTCAACAGGCCTAATTTCAACTGGGGGGTCTAAAAGGCCTGTTGGGCGAATGACTTGCTCGGTGAACACGCCCCCGGCTTGCTCAATTTCCCAAGCTGCTGGAGTTGCTGACACAAATACTGACTGGGGCCGCATTGCATCCCATTCTTCGAACTTCAGTGGTCGGTTATCCATGCAAGATGGTAACCGAAAACCATGTTCGGCTAGGTTAAATTTGCGTCTATAATCGCCTTTATACATACCGCCGATTTGCGGCACGCTGACGTGGCTTTCATCTGCAAATACAATGGCATTATCAGGTATAAATTCGAATAGGGTCGGAGGTGGTTCACCGGGTGCTCGTCCTGTCAAATACCGTGAATAGTTTTCAATACCGTTGCAGACGCCAGTTGCTTCAAGCATTTCTAAGTCAAAGTTCGTACGTTGCTCCAAACGCTGAGCCTCGAGTAACTTGCCGTCCCCAACTAATTGATCCAGCCTTACACGCAACTCTTTTTTGATTTCAATAACGGCCTGTTGCATTGTCGGGCGTGGGGTAACGTAGTGGCTATTAGCATATATTCGAATACGCTCAAATTTATCTGTCTTCTCGCCAGTAAGAGGATCAAACTCGACAATTGTTTCCAGCTCCTCACCAAAGAAGCTCAGTCGCCAAGCCCTGTCATCCAAGTGTGCTGGCCAAATTTCTAAACTGTCGCCACGCACGCGAAATGTACCGCGTTGAAATGCCTGGTCGTTACGTTTATATTGCTGCGCAATGAGGTCTGCTATAATTTTTCTTTGTTCATAATTGCGTCCCTGATATAAATCTTGGGTCATGGCACCATAAGTCTCGACAGAGCCTATGCCGTAAATACACGAAACAGATGCCACGATGATTACATCATCACGTTCTAATAAAGCGCGTGTTGCCGAGTGACGCATTCGGTCAATTTGCTCGTTAATCTGGCTTTCTTTTTCAATGTAAGTGTCCGAGCGCGCAACATAAGCTTCTGGTTGATAGTAGTCATAAAAGCTTACAAAGTATTCGACAGCATTATTAGGAAAGAAGCCTTTAAACTCTCCATAGAGTTGGGCCGCTAATGTTTTATTGGGGGCCAGTATTATGGCTGGGCGCTGTGTATCTGCAATTAAGCGCGCCATTGTAAATGTCTTGCCAGTTCCCGTGGCTCCAAGCAAAACTTGGTTTTGCTCACCGCTGAGTAAGCCTTCGTATAGCTCGGCTATAGCAGTTGGCTGATCGCCTGCCGCCGAAAAGGTGGTCTTAAGATCAAAAGTCCTGCCACCTTCCAGTTTTTCGCGTCCACGCACATCGAGGGCAGAATTTTTCAGGACTGACATATTTTCCGATGAATTGTTGTGCATGTGATGATTCCCTGCTGATACGTAGATGTGACGTTCTTTTGTTTGCTTGCAAGGGGCAGTGTTGCAAAAAGTGATTGAGCGCCTTTTTAAAGTTTTTAATGTACCTGCAATTTACAAAAATGTGTGCAACCCTAATGATACAAATAAATTAATAGAAATGGCTCTAAAATGAATATTGCTATTGTTGGCACGGGTGCTATGGGCTCAATTTATGCGGCTCTTTTTGCTGAGGCGGGACATAAAGTTTGGGCTATCGATATCTGGCAAGATCATGTCGATGCAATCAATGAAGTTGGACTGCGCTTGTCTGGAACAAGTGGCGACCGTGTAGTTAATGGAATTATTGCCATTAATGATCTACTTCTAGCGGGTCCTTGTGAACTCTATATCCTCGCCACCAAAGGAGCCGGTGTTGAGGCCGCCGCACGAGCAATTGCGAAAGTTAAGCCTATAGATGCGATGGTCCTTTCAATTCAAAATGGTTTGGGCGCAGGGGATAGGATTACACAGTTTTTGAATAGTGAAGCCATCTTGTTGGGTGTTGCCGATGGATTTGGGGCATCGATTTGTGGCCCTGGGCATGCGCATCATGATGCGATGAAGTTGATCCGCCTAGGTGAATTAAACGGTGGCGCTTCTCTCCGGTTAAGCTGGCTTGAGGATCTATGGATTAGTGCTGGTTTTAATGCGCAAGCATTCGATGATATTCATCAACTAATTTGGGAGAAATTCATTTGTAATGTGGCCTTGTCTGGGCCGTGTACTGTCTTTGATTGTGCTATTGGGGAGTTACTTGAAAATCCTGAGTGGAGACTTGTTGCGTTTGGCTGTCTGCGTGAAGCATTTTTAGCAGGGCAAGCTGAAGGTATAAAATTTTCCTTTTCTGATCCGGTGGCTTATCTTAAAAACTTTGTCGCAATGATGCCGGCGGCTAGTCCGTCGATGCGACAAGATCATGCAGCGAAACGGCGCTCTGAGATTGACTCCATCAACGGTATGGTGCCCGTTGTGTCTAAGCGACATGGATTGCAATCGCCCTACAACACGGCAATTAGTGCTCTTGTAAGACGCACTGAGGAGCAATTTTGATGCGTTATATAAGTTTCCGATTTAAGGGGCAAGATTGTTATGGTATTTTGGATGGTGGCAAGGCTTTTTCCTGTTACAAAGGATTTTTTGGGGCGGTATCCAACCCTTGTGTCTGCAATTGCAGGCAGGGTTACCGAACAGCTCGAACTGGGAAACTCACTTGGATTGTCAGACGTACAAATTTTAACACCAATCCCAGATCCTGAAAAAATTATTTGTGTAGGCTTAAACTACTCAAAAAAGTACCCGGTCGAGGGACAAGCTCCTTTTTTGCCAACTGAACCTGTCGTCTTTGCCCGTTTCAAGGATACTTTAGTGGCGCATGAAGAAAGCCTGCAGCTTCCAAAGATGTCGCCTGCTAGTGAATCCTATGACTATGAGGGTGAAATTGTTGCTGTTATCGGGGATATGGCATGGCAGGTGTCTGAAGTTCAGGCTTTAAGCCATGTATTTGGTTACTCTATAATGAATGAGGGTTCTGTTCGTGGGTATCAGAAGCACTCAGTTCACGCTGGAAAAAATTTTTATCAATCTGGAAGCTGGGGACCATGGATTACTTCTGCCAATGACGCAAAGCAAGTTGAGGAAATGGAGCTTGAAACATGGGTCAATGATGAGTTGCGTCAGAAAGCTACTGGGAACCAAATGATTTTCTCTTTGGGTAAAATTGTATCTTATCTTTCGCATCTTTATCCATTGAGTGCTGGTGACATCATCGCAACAGGCTCTCCTGAAGGGAGTGGTGGAAGCCTTGAGCCGCCAAAATTTTTGCGCTCTGGTGACACGGTTTGTGTAAAGGTAACCTCACTTGGAACGCTTATAAACAAAGTGAATTGATATGACCCAATTACCCAAGATAATTATTGTTGGTTCAGGTATTATTGGCGCAAGCATCGCTTTAGCATGCCAAGACTTGAATGCTGATATTCTAGTGTTGGAGCAAGGTACATCCGGCGGTGTAGCCAGCGGCAACTCTTTTGGCTGGATCAATGCAAGCTTTGCAGAAAGCTCTGCGTACTATGCTTTACGGCTTGAAGCTATCGAGGGTTTCCGCAACTTAGGCTTACGATTGGATTTGAAAGATAGCTTGCGTTGGCAAGGCACGCTTTGGTGGGAAGATGCTGGCGCTGACTTTGATGCACAATGGACAAAAATGCTCTCGAACGGTTATGCCGCGAGGCTTCTGAATAAAGATGAAGTTTCGGTACTGGAGCCTAATTTGGTAGACGCGCCGGAGAAGGCAATTTTAACTTATGCCGAAGGGGCTGCCTTGGCGCATGAAACTGCTAAATCTATATTGAAGCATGTGTCTTCAAATGGTGGAAAATTGATTGAAAACTGCATGGTGACTGGGGTTCAAAGCCATTATGGACGTTTGCATGGAGTGAAAACAAACGTAGGTGATTTTAATTGTGATATGCTTGTTTTAGCCACTGGTGCGCAGGCGCAATCTGGCATGGATGGACTTGATTGGTCTTTGCCAATGGCTAATAAAACTGGAATGATACTGCAAACAAATCGTTTGCCACCGTTTTTAAATCATACGCTCATGACATCTGATGTTCATTTCCGCCAGAATGTAGATGGTTCCTTAACCGCTGGTGAAATATTTGGTGGTGACTTTAACCCAGCGGCTAATCCTAATACTCTGGCAATGCAAACTTTGAAGCGTATACGAGCGCAACTGAAGAATGTTGAGACAATGACGCTTGCAGATGTAAAAGTTGGGCAAAGGCCCGTGCCAAAAGATGGATTTCCAGTCATAGGAGCCGTGAATGAGCTGGATGGCCTTTTCACAGCCGTAATGCATAGTGGGGTTACATTAGGGCCATTGGTTGGAGAGTTGCTGGCTGCTCAGATGCTGTTGGGCTCAAAGAGTGCGTTGCTTGCCGACTTTAGCCCAGCACGTTTCGAGGTTTAACGCAGTGCAAAAAGCCAAAAGCTTGCAGTTAAGATTGTAAGGGCCGTCCCAATGAGGACTGCAGAGGCCGCAACACGTTTGCCGCTGTCATACATGCTGGCAAAAATGTAGGCGTTAATTCCAGGAGCCATTGCTGCTGTTAAGACTGCACTGCGTAAATTTTTGGCTGTCAGTTCGAAGTAATGACCTGTGATCCAAACCAAGCTGGGGTGAATTATCAATGAGACTACACAAACGTAAAAAACTACTCTTAAATCTCCATCTGGGCGGTAGCGCACCAGTATTCCACCGAGGCCAAATAGAGCTGCAGGCAGGGCTCCTCGCGCTAGTAGATCAAAACCGTCGGTGATTATCTTTGGTATTTCCATGCCGGATAAATTCAGTGTAAACCCGGCAATCAAAGCAATTACTAGAGCGTTTTGAAACATGGATTTTGCAACTTTGAAAGCAAGTTTGATGCCATATTGTCCTCGAGATCGAACCAATTCCATGACTGTAATTCCAATCCCATAAGCGACTGGGGCATGTATCCCAATAATTGCAAAATTGGCGCTTAATGCGTCTACGCCATAAGCACGTTCCGTGATTGGAAGCCCGAGAAGGACTGAATTGGAGAACAAACAACAAAAACCTATCGCAACGCTATCATCCCAGTTACGATTAAAAATGTAACGCGCACCGAATAAGCCAAGGCAAAATCCTGAAATTGCGCCAAAATAAAAACTTCCAAGTAGTGTTGGATTGAAGGTTTGGCTAATGTTGAGTGTGGAAACTGCGCGAAACAGCATGCACGGTATAGCAAAGTTTTGCGTGAATTTCATTAAAGCTTCGACGCCTGCTTCGGAAAACCACTTTTGCCAAACTGCCAGGTACCCAAAGCCAATCACAATAAAAACAGGGAGAATGACTTCGAGTAAAATTCCCATATTTACAACGTAATGGAGAGCATATCAAAAGCTGGCTCAACGTTTATCGGCAGTTCGTGATAAAGGGTCTCAAAATCAAGATCAACATGCATGTTTGTTATGATTGAACGTTCCGGTTTGGCCCGTTCAATCCATTCTAATGTTCTTTCAAGATGAGAATGAGAAGGGTGCGGTTCGTAGCGCAATGCATCCACCACCCAAAGCTTCAAGTTCATGAGCTTCTCCCATGTATATTCCGGTATTTCAAAAACATCTGGTAAGTATGCGATATCGGCCACACGAAAGCCAAGAGCATCGATGTTGCCATGGTTGACTTCAAGGGGAATAAAACTGAGAGGCCCACCGGCGCCCTCAATCTTGAACGGGCCATCAATATCATTGATCTCAAGTATTGGAGGATAGTTGGATCCCTTAGGGGTCTCAAAAGCGTAACCAAACCGGGAAATTAGATCAGCTTTAGTTGCAGCATCTGCCCAAACTGGCAAGCGCTTTCGCATGTTGATCACAATCATGCGCAGATCGTCTAATCCGTGAACGTGATCTGCATGTGCGTGTGTATAAAGTACGGCATCCAATTCTCCGATACCTGCGCTTAATAATTGATCGCGCATATCAGGAGATGTGTCGATCAAAACGCGCGTGGTACCTTTAGTGTTCTTTTTTTCAATCAACGCAGAACATCGCTGCCGACGATTTTTAGGATTTAGCGGATCACATGCACCCCATTTTTCACCTAAACGTGGGACGCCACCAGATGATCCACATCCGAGCAAAGTGATCTTTAGTGTCATATGGCTTTCCAAAATAGTCGTTCAAAATTAGCTTCTGTTTGGGATGCAAAATCTGTCAGAGACATTTCAAAAATGTCCGCTCCGACTTGTGCGGTGAAAGCCGAATAGGCGGGTTCATTGCGTTTGCCCCTGAAGGGTGGTGGCGCCAAATAGGGCGCATCGGTTTCAACTAGGACCCGGTCTAAGGGGGCGTAAGTAAAAATTTCGCGCAGTTCGTGCGATTTTGGAAAAGTTGCGATCCCTGACATTGATAAGTAAAAGCCTAGATCCAACGCCACTTTGCCAAGTTCTGGAGAAGAGCTAAAACAGTGCATTACACAGCTGAAAGGGGCGTTTTTAAATTCAGATTGCAAAATATTAGTCATATCTTGATCGGCGGAGCGTGAATGGATGATCAGAGGCAATTTTGTCGCCTGTGCAGCTTCAATATGCAACCGCAACGATTTTTTCTGTAAGTTAGCGCTTTCTGCCGTATAGTGATAATCGAGCCCAGTCTCCCCAATTCCGACGAATTTTTCATGGGCTGACAACAAAATCAGCTCGCTTGATGTCACCATTGGTTCTTTGTCAGCATTCATCGGATGCGTTCCAGCGGCATAAAATACTGAGCTATAGCTTTCCGCAATCGTGCGCACATTTTTTTCTTGTGATAACCGCGTGCAAATTGTTACCATTCGGTGCACGCCAGCGGCTTGGGCTCTTGTGATGATATCGTTCAAGTCCCCTTCAAAATCTGGAAAATCTAAATGGCAGTGGCTGTCTGTAATGCGGGGTGGTAGCGTCAAAGCGTGCCTCTCTAGCGCGATGCTTGTGCAGCGCTTTCCTCGATTTTCAAACACATATCCAAGATCAGTGAGCTTGGGTCAAGGTTCGCCGTTTTGCCTTGTCTGGCTTGTTCGCCTAATTCAAGCTGAATATTTGCCCAATGGTTCGCTGCAGTCTTATCCGGACAAAGTTTAGCAAAAACCTCTCGTTCGCCGAGAGCTGCTTGATATTCACTTTTTGCGGCCACGGATGAACGAGCCAAGCGAGCTAAAAATATGTTAAAAAGGCCCAAAAGTTGATCAAAACTTCCTTCACTTTTGTTTCCAACTGAGTTGGCAAGCTTTAGCAATTTAGTACGATCTAGTTTTGGGAGTGTATGAAACAAGGCTACGATCTCAGCATAAGTTTCAAGTCCGTTTTTCAAAATAAGTTCAGTCGCTTGTCCAACGGAGCCATTTGCTAAGGCAACCAGACTGGGATCAAAATTATGATTTGGCAAGATTTTCTGAAATGCGGCCTGCATATCTTTAGGTGAAAGAGGGTGGCAAGCTAGTTTTCGGCAGCGTGATTTGATC
Organism: uncultured Planktomarina sp.; assembly: GCA_905182425.1. Taxonomy (GTDB): domain Bacteria; phylum Pseudomonadota; class Alphaproteobacteria; order Rhodobacterales; family Rhodobacteraceae; genus Planktomarina. The sequence continues at coordinate 20,521 of CAJJBP010000014.1, forward strand.
GTTGGTAAAATTAGACTTGGCTGGTGTGTGACTAACAATAACAACGCATTTTCTGGTGGTTCCTCTAGAACTTTTAGAAGTGCGTTTGCTGCATTCGCGTTCATATCATCGACGCAGTCGATAATCACAACGCGGCGTCCATTACCACTCGCTGTTATCTCAAAAAACCGTCTCAATTGGCGAACTGTATCCACTGTAATCACGGTTTTTAATTTGCTTGTTTTCTCTTCAATGGGACGTTTCAGAACATACAAACCTGGTTCTGATCCGGCTCTAATGCGGATTGCAACCGGGTTATCTTGTGAAATTTGTAGACTAGTAGTCGGGGAAGTAGTAGCAAATAAGCTCTTGTCAGAAGAATGCTGAGCAAGCAAAAAACGTGCAATTTTGTAAGCCAGGCTGGCTTTACCAATTCCTTTTGGTCCTGTGATCATCCATGCATGCTGCATCCGACTTGAATTGAAGGCCTCCAACACTTGAGCCTCGGCAATGGAATGACCAAATAAAAGGTCATTATCTTTTGGGTGTGCCACGCCAGAAATTCTATCTGATTCAGGTAAATCGTTCATAGCTGTGTTAGCGTTAGAAGGTCTTTGAACACTTCTTCAGTGGTTCGGTTTCCATTTACAACAATACAACGGTCTGGAAAACTTTCTGCCAACTTTAAAAAACCGTCTCTCAACTTTTCTTGGAAAACTAAACCAAAATCCTCAAAACGATCTTCACCTGAATTGCGTGCTAGGCCTCGGGCTAGCGCAATCTTTGGGTTTACGTCGATTATAAGAGTAAGATCCGGCTCTCTGCCAATCATCTCTTTATGTAAATGATCCACTTTTTCGCGTAAATCACCTCGTGTAGCACCTTGATAAACTCGAGTACTATCGGCGAAACGGTCGCAAATTACGGTCTGGCCTGCCATCAAAGCGGGCTCAATAGTTTTTTCTAAATGATCCCGCCGAGCCGCTGTAAACAGCAGTAATTCCGTCTCAGCACTCCATTTGTCTGTAGCACCTGTAAGTAATAGCGCGCGAATAGCTTCGGCACCAGGGCTCCCACCAGGCTCCCGGGTTCGCATAACATCAACGCCCTTTGCGGAAAAATAGTTGGTTAAAAGGTGGGCTTGCGTGGATTTTCCACAGCCGTCGATTCCTTCGAAACTGATAAACCTCGCTTGGTGCATTTACGTGCCTGAAAGACCCCCATTTATTGTGCGCAAAAGAATAATAGCCACCGTACGAAGCTTTGTCAGAAGTCCTCCAAGGGGTACTGATGTAGCGGCTATTAGTGGCGCCCGTGTTTCAAAAACGTCATTCACCGAAACGATGAGTTCAGCCACAACATCACCTTTTGAAATGGGTGCCTGAAGAGGTCCTGCATAAGAAATTTTCGATTTGATTTCATATGAGCCCGTTGTTGGAACTAATATTTGCAACGGCTCACGCATCTTGAGGCCTACTGTGCGACTACTTCCCATCCAAACTGAGGCTTGAGCCAGAGTAGGATCCGCTAGAGATATATTTTTGTTCGAAAATTGTCGAAATGCCCATGTGATTATCCGGGCAGCTTCATCAGCACGCGCTTTGGCAGATTCCAATCCGGTTATTACAAATATGATCCGCCGCTCTCCCTGTTTTGCAGACCCTACCAAGCCGTAACCCGCTTCACTTGTGTGACCGGTTTTCAAGCCATCTGCACCTATGCCCATGCTTAATAGAGGGTTGCGGTTAAGCGTGTTGCTTGCGGATCGACCATCAAATTTGAATTCTTTTTCTGCGAACAAAGTGTAAAGCTCTGGAAAGTTCGTAATGATTTCATCTGCGAGTATGCCAAGATCTTCCATTGACATTCTTTGTCCCGGATGTGGCCAACCGTTTGAGTTTGCAAATATAGAATTGTTCATGCCTAATTTTTTAGCCCGAGCCGTCATCATGTTAGCAAAGCCTGCTTCAGTCCCATCAATCGACAATGCCTCCGCAATTACTGCACAAGCATCGTTTCCAGACAGCACAATAATTCCTCGCACTAAGTCTTTGACGGTTACGCGGTCTGTAGTATCCAAAAACATCGTCGATCCGCCATAATTCATAGCGTGTTGCGACACCGGGAGTGTTTCATCCCAAAGTAAACGTCCATCACCAAGGGCTTCAAAGGCTAAAAATAACGTCATCAACTTCGACATAGAAGCCGGTGGCAATGCGATTTCAGCACGCTTTTTGAGTAGCACCGTTCCCGTTGTTTGATCTAGGACGTAGGCTGCTTGAGCTGTGGTGTCGAAAGCTGATGCATTCGATCCAAATAGAGTTAATATTAGAGTGCTCAATATTATGAGCTTGTTACGTACAAACATGATCCCCCTCGCAACTGTCTTTTAGGCTATTAAAACTCATAAACAAAGGTGCTGTGGTTTGGTCAACGCCAAAAGTCTCGTCGGGCATGGACAAAAGTTTTAAGAATACGGTTTTTATTTATCATTTAGGTATATTGAGCCCTTACTGGATAGTGAGATTTCCTTTCATAAGTCATCTGGCGTTCCTTTTATACTCGGCCCAGAGCTCACTGAGATTGGCTACTTCGCACTTTTGAGCATACGCAATTAAAAAAAAGGTGGAACCCTTTTCGTATTAACACAAAAATAAGTGGCAAATTCTTGCGCTCTTCATGCATTAGGCCCCTTGATGAATCATTTTGGGCCCATTAGAGAACTTCTGTCGGAGGAGTGGCAGAGTGGTCGAATGCACCGGTCTTGAAAACCGACGAGGGTGAAAGTCCTCCCAGGGTTCGAATCCCTGCTCCTCCGCCACATATACTAATTAAGTGGCTGATTTAATTTAAATTTAAAATAATCTTATTTAACATAATTTAGATTTGATTTTTTATTAGGCAATAGTAACCCTGATATGGCTATATTTACTTTTAACAGCTTGCCGTTTTGTTATAGTACAACTATCTTTTCAGCTTATTTTTGAGGAATTAGGTTTGTATTGTTGAATTGGTTAAATAGCGTTCCGCCAACAACACGCGGAGCCCTCCTTCTTGTTTTAGGCATCTCCATTTTTGGATTTTCCGATAATCTTACATTACTTGTTTCTGATCAGGTTGGTGTTGGTCAATTCCATTTTAGTAGATCGTTATTTTTTGTTTTGATGGTTGCATTTCTTGGTCGCATCCTTGGCGTTGCCGTTATACCCAGATATTGGAAACCAGTATTGGCACGAACTGTTTTTATGGTCACGGCTATACTGCTCTATTTTGGCGTGATGCCGATGATGCCTATCGCCGAGGCTGGGGCTGGCCTTTTTACTTCACCAATCTTTGTATTAATTTTTTCGACTATCCTTTTCAGGGAACGCATTGGTTGGCGTCGGATAATAGCGGTTATTATGGGCACGTTTGGCGTAATGCTGGTTTTTAGGCCCGGCAATGAGGGCTTTTCTTTGTATCACACGCTGCCAGTGATGGCGGGGGCTTGTTATGCTATGGGATCAATTATTACCTTTCGCTACCTGCGCGATGAGAGCGCACTTGCGATTTTGATGAGTTTTATTGTGAGCATTGGGGTCTGTGGTGCTGTGGTGACAACCACGTTCACTGTTTTGCCAGTGTCTTCTGAACTGCTTGAACAAGCCCCTTTTTTATTCAAGGGTTGGCAGACTACTGATTTTCGTTCTGGCTTTGGATGGTGGTAATTGCTTTTGGCGCTTCGGCTGCTCTATCCTTGATGACCCGAGCATATCAATTAACAAAAACAAGTTATGCAGCGATTTATGAATATGCCTACCTAATCTCAGTTGGTCTTTTTGGTTGGTTATTATGGGGAATTGTCCCAGGAGTGTTAAGTGTAATTGGCATTTCATTAATTATATTTGCGGGCGTTTTGATTGTAGTGGCCCAGCATAAAAATGAAGTAGAACAAAATTGATTATTGGCGACATCTAAAAACTCTTCGTTAAAGTATCGATATGAGGGAGTGTTTTGTCATTAGACGGGGATGCAAAGTCGCTCGGACGATCTGAAGTGGTTTTATCTGACAACACCAACGAAGAAGCCTTTGGAGCAATTAATGCAATTGACCGTTTAGAAATAAAGCAAATCTATCAGGGTTTACTTAAATTAGACTTCTCATTTTTAAAGGTCGTTTCTATCGCGTAATATTTAAAATATAGCACTCAATTTTACTTTTTTCTTCTGAAGCGACACGTAAACCAAGTTTAGACCGTCTCCAAAGAAAGTCATCTGCGCAAGAAACCCATTCGTTTGCGATGGCCCAGTCTAGTTCGCGCTGGAATATTTCATTGCCGAAATTTTGACCAAGGTCCTTAGAAGTTTGGCAACCTGCAAAGATCAATCGGCTCTCGGTCCCGTATTGTCTGATTAGGCGTCTGATCGTTTGACTTGATAGAAAGGGTAGAGATTTTGAGAGCGCCTTGCGAAGCTCAGATACTCCATGTACGGGAAAATCGCCTCCTGGCATCGACGCCTTCGCTGTCCACTTTGAGGTTTTTTGATCGAACTGAGTATCTATTAAGTCTAGAGCCGCTTCCGCCAAGCGCCGATAAGTCGTAATTTTACCACCAAATATGTTTAAAACAGGTCCACCGGCAGATTGGTTTACTTTCAAGACATAGTCACGTGTTGCTGCCGTTGCGGAACTTGTGCCATCATTATAGAGAGGTCGAACGCCAGAATACGTCCAGACAACGTCGTTCTGAGAGATGCTTTTTTTAAAATATTTATTTGCAAAATCAATAAGATAATTGCGTTCTTCAGGTGTGCAAACTGGTTTGACACTTGAGGCTTCATGATTTGCATCAGTTGTTCCAATGAGTGTAAAATCATCTTCGTATGGGATCGAAAAAATGATCCGTCCATCTTCGCCTTGGAAGATGTAACACTTTTCATGTTCATATAGTTTTTTGGTAACAATATGGCTTCCCCGAACGAGCCGGATACCTTCTGTTGAATTCAAACGAACAGTGTTTTGAATTATTTCTTCAACCCAAGGGCCGCCTGCGTTAACAATCATTTTGGCTGTAGTTGTACTCTCAAGACCCTTCGCACTTTTGGTGATTACATACCATAAATCGTTTTTAAACTCGGCCGAGATTACTTTTGTATTTACGTTGATGCTTGCTCCCTTTTTCTGCGCATCTCGAGCGTTAAGAACTACCAATCGAGAATCCTCGATCCAACAGTCGGAGTATTCAAAGGCTTTCTCTAGTTTTGGCACCAAAGGCTTGCCTTCTGGATTGGATTTTAGGTCTAAGGTTCTTGTAGCTGGCAAAATTTCTCTTCCGCCTAAATTATCATAAAGAAAAAGACCGATGCGGATAAGCCAAGCCGGACGCCTTCCTTTCATCCAAGGTAGACAAAAAGAAAGAAGTTTTGAAGCGGGAGTGTCTGCCTCGAACCGCATTTCTTTGTGGAACGGTAAAACGAAGCGCATCGGCCAACTTATGTGGGGCATAGCCCTTAATAATACCTCACGCTCAATTAGAGCCTCTCGTACGAGCCTAAATTCAAAAAACTCAAGGTAACGTAGCCCGCCGTGAAATAATTTTGTTGATGCAGAAGAAGTCGCGGAAGCTAAATCGTTCATTTCTGCGAGGGCCACAGTGTAGCCACGGCCTGCTGCATCACGAGCAATGCCGCACCCATTAATTCCACCACCAATGACGAACAAATCAAGTGGCTTATTTTGTTCCAGCATTTGTTTCTCCTGCAATTATGAGTGTGGTACTTTGTCCCAACAATGAATTTTCAAAAGTTGCTGGTGGAGGGGCGTTGAGAATAACGTAGTCCAGATCTTTGGCATCACAGATTTTAAAGGGTGCAGAAAGTTCAAATTTTGACACGTCTGCAACGAGGATTGTCTTACGGGCATTTTGTAAAATTGCACGTGTCACTAAAACTTCACGTTGATCAAAATCAAGAATTGAGCCATCCGCGTCTAATGATGAAGCTCCAATCACAGCAAAGTCAAATTTGTAGCTAGAAATTTCTTTTATTGCATCACTACTAATAATAGCGCCATCAGAAAGTCTTACGGCACCCCCAATAAGGAATAAGGATTTCAGCCGAGATGCTCTAAGAATGGGCACCATATTTATATTGTTTGAAATTACTGTCAGATCTTTATGCAATCGGAGCGCCTCGGCCACCATTTCTGTTGTTGTCCCGATATTGATTGCTAATGAAGCGCCATTTGGGATTAGTGCCGCTGCTGCATCTGCGATGCAAGTCTTTGCTTCAGTTTGGTTAAGTCGACGATCTTCATAAGCGATCACTGGACTGGTGATCATTCGTCGCGCTCCACCACGCGTCCTCATAGCCAAACCTGCTTTGCAAAGCTCAGCAAGATCACGACGAACAGTCTGAGTTGTTACGCCCCACTCAAATGCAACCAGCTCAAATTTATTACTGAGGGGCAAAGGGTTAATCTTTGCCCCTCCTTTTGGCTACATTTCAATAATATTTATTAGGCTATAAAACAGCACTATTGCCGGGGGTTTATACGATTTTTAGCTTCTGCTCAGATCCAAGTACTCTTGCCAGTCTCTCATGGCTTAGCTGCTACCTCACCACAGGCAAACACTTTCTATTTTATTATTCTTTTGGGACTGTATTGGGCCTAGCTGTAGCCATTTTTACCGGGAACCTGCAGCTCTAATGACATTCTTAATAAGGTTTTGGTAGGGGCATATCGCTGGAATAAAAGCGCTAGTCTCAGGCTGTCAGTATCACTGCGGTGGCTAGGACTAAAAGTTACATTTCGCATTGTTAAGGGGCGTGCCCATTGTTACATAGCATAGATAAAGTGTTGCTCTACAAAGCTTTCAATATAACTAATCCGCCAAGTTGCGATCTGGAGGCGTCGATCATTCCACAACAGTTTACGCTACATAGTATTCACACAAGCAACTAATTCATGCAACTTTTATGATATTTTAAAAATAGGAGACTTAATTTATCTCCAAGATTCTGTAAAAATTTGCTACCCAATTCCCTATAGCATCTTTGCGGAAGTCCATTGGAACTCCTTGCATGTTAACCCTAATCTTAGTCTGGCTTAGTGTAACAATAATGGCGTCTGCCTCAACACCCGCGTCAGATATAACCGTTATTAGTCCACCTTCGTTCAAGTTTTCCATAAAGTGACCTTCTATAAAAAGATTGTTCCTAAATTGTTTAACATCTTAATTGATAAACCGTTAACAAAATTGCCTTTGAAGCAATTTTTTTAGAAGAATTGAAACAAGAAAAATTCCAAGATTTAATCTTGACCTATTGGTCCTCTAGTAGGTGGATACTTTATGTAGAGGGCTTGCAACAAGGAAACGCACATGAGACTTTTCGACAAGATTTCATTCTCCATTGAGAATATGTCCTGCGCGTCCTGTGTCTGATGTGTTGATAGGGCTCTCACTGACGTTATGGGGGTGCATGGAGTCAAAGTAAATTTAGCTTCGCAATCGGCACGCCTCTTATATTCAAGTTTAATTGTTACTCTGGTAGAAATACTAGCCGCTTCCAAGAATGCCGAGTATGCAGCCCGGGTTTTTAAAGTGCAAGAAATTACGACTTCCTCAAATCACAATTCTTTAGCCCTTCAAAGCTATGGCACCAAGGTGCTACTTTAAGCAATTATGGCATCGCCTCGTTTGGGTCACATGACGCCGTAAATAGTTTCATCGAAACGTAGACTTCACAATGGTAGCCGACTTAGTCATCAACCTGAATGGGGTTGTGTCTGTTAGAGACCAAAGCGAAACTTGTTTGAGAAAATCGCCGCCGCTATTTGCAAAATGATTATTGTTCAAGACCATTTTATATATTAGGAAGTGTTATCAATAAGTGTTATGGAGTGCCTAATGAATAATGTTTTCAAAACCAGTATCCCATTGGTACTTCTCTTTATGTTGTCTTCGTGTGGGACAACTCGCGGGATTTTTGTAGCTACCAGTTCGGTCTTAGAAGGGGCTGCAGAGGATGTACGATCTGTGGGTGATTGGTTCTAAGCTTCCTCAACTTACTTTGAACCGATGGCCAAGAAGAAGTTGCGTTCGGTTTGCACCTCGTGTTGGAATTTTTTGCTCACAAAATGGTGATCCATTTTTTAATCTAGGTTTATGCAATCGTGTCGTCCGTAACTAATTTTAATGTTCAATTGACCCATGGTGGGAAATCATGAAACTCCTAATCACAGGTGGAGCAGGTTTTATCGGATCCGCGGTTGTAAGGTTAGCTATTTCACGTGGTTATTCTGTGGTAAATGTTGATGCACTCACATACGCATCCTCCCTAAGAAATGTTGAAGTAGTAGCGGAACATCCAAATTACCAATTTGTGCAAGAAGATATTTGTAATGGAACGGCCCTGCTGCGGACTTTAAAAAAATTCCAACCAGACACCATTATGCACCTTGCCGCGGAGACCCATGTCGACCGCTCAATCGATGATCCAGAAAAATTTATTCAGACAAATGTACATGGTTCATTCAATCTGCTGGAAGCGGCTCGGGCATATTGGCAATCAAATCAATGTCCCGAGACCTTTAGATTTCATCACATTAGTACAGATGAAGTATTTGGCAGCTTGCCAAATACGCCTAACGTTTATTTTACTGAAGATACGGCATATGATCCACGGAGCCCATATGCAGCATCCAAGGCAAGTTCTGACCATTTAGTACGTGCTTGGTATGAAACTTATGGATTGCCAATTTTAGTAACAAATTGCTCCAATAACTTTCGGCCCTTATCAGCTTTCCAGAAAAGTTTATTCCTACCATCTTTAAGACTAAATGCACTTCGCTGAGAGAGCCTACTGCCTATATACGGAACAGGCGAAAATATTAGAGATTGGCTTTTTGTTCAAGACCACTGTTCAGCAATACAACGGGTCTTTGAAAAAGGAACACTAGGAGAAGTTTATGCTGTTGGAGGTGATAGCGAAAAAACAAATTTAGACCTTTGTAAAGCAGTGCTTGAAATATTAGACAAACACAAGCAAAAGGAAGTTATTCTGATCTAATTACATTTGTGCCTGATCGGCCTGGACATGATTTAAGGTATGCGATTAATTCAAGTCGTATAAAAGACGAACTTGGCTGGCGGCCATCTATTAACTTAGAAAATGGACTTGAAAAAACGATCCGATGGTTTTTGAATAATCAGGATTGGTGGCTGCATGATTTCGAGAATGACGATTTTGGCAAAGATTTTGGCTAGGTACATTATTTTAGTCATTGGATAAATACAGGAAATTCCTAACAAGCTTTTACACATATCCCAAAATTTAACTCCTTCGGTTAGACGATTAAATGTTGATAATCCAGATTAATTACGCAGAGTGAGAGTCACATTGCAGAATTGGAGTTTAATTTATGAAGCGGCGTAAAGGGATTATTCTCGCTGGCGGATCTGGAAGCCGTCTTTATCCGCTCACAATTGGTGTTTCGAAACAGCTCCTTCCAGTTTATGATAAACCAATGATATTTTATCCACTTTCAGTACTCATGTTGGCTGGGATTCAAGAAATATTAATAATTACAAGGCCAGATGATCAAGCTCAATTTCAGCGCGTTTTAGACGATGGAAGCCAATGGGGGTTGCAGCTCAGCTACAAGGCGCAGCCAAACCCTGATGGGCTCGCACAAGCTTTCATATTAGCAGAAGATTTTCTGGAAGGATCTCCATCAGCTCTTATTCTTGGTGATAATATATTTCAATTAACTTGGAAATGGTTTTCCCAGCTTCTCCAAAGCAAATCATAGAAGTTCAGGGGCGACTATCTTTGGATACCATGTAAGTGATCCAGAGCGTTATGGTATTGCGGGTTTTGCTGCAGATGGGGGCATAAACTCAATTATTGAAAAGCCATCAAACCCAGCTTCTAGTTTTGCCGTTACAGGTCTTTACTTTGTTGATGAAACTGCGCCTGAACGCGCTCGAAATGTTAAGCCCTCCGCACGTGGGGAACTGGAAATAACCTGTATTCTAAAAAGCTATTTGGAAGAGTCTGATTTGGGTTTTGAAAAAATGGGGAGAGGTTTTGCTTGGTTGGATACAGGCACTCATGATACCTTGTTAGATGCAGGTAATTTCGTGCGCACTCTGACTGAAAGGCAAGGGCTGCAAACTGGCTCCCCAGACGAAGTAGCCTATCAACTTAAATGGATTAATGAAACTCAGTTAAGGGCAAGAGCTCAAAAGTTTGGTAAGAATAAAATTGGAGAATTCTCTTATACACAAATGAGCTATTACCCACCAAGGTTTTCGATTTAAAAGCCCACATAGGGTTTAATTTGTATTGAAAAGGTTTTTGTAAAAGTGTTTTGTTATAAAAATTTGCTCCTAAAGTTATTCCGTCGTAAATATTGTTATAAAATTTACTGTGGCACGGTAGTGAAATTCAATTGGTTGATCATATGCAAAATCACATCTCCACCATTAATGACACGGAGGCTCTTAGGTTAAGGGCAAGCCACCAAACGCTTAAATGTTTTAAGGCTTACGACGTGCGTGGTGTCATCGGTGAAACAATCGATAAGCACGCATCGCATCGCATTGGTTATGCGGCCGGAATAGTTATGAAAGCCAAATTCGCAATCGTGGGCTATGATGCCAGAGCAACTTCCTCAGAATTTGCAAATGCGATTGCTATTGGTCTAACTGAAGCGGGTGTAGATGTCATTGAAATTGGCTTGTGTGGCACGGAAGAGGTATATGCTGCCACTGCAGAGTTTGGAGCAGACGTTGGCCTTATGGTCACTGCTTCACACAATCCAATAAATTATAACGGAATCAAAATTGTTGGCCCAATGGCACGTCCTCTAGAGTTTGAAAGCGAATTCTCCAAGATAGCTTCGACAGCTCGGGCACCGCTCCCCGTATCACCACACAATAGTTTACTCGGCAAGCGTCGCTCTGCCGCTGTGGAAGCTCGAGCCGTCTATTTAGAAAAATTGATTGATATCGTAAAGCAGCAAAGCTTTGATGCACCGCTGGAACAAACTCTTGATGACGCTGTAGGCCCTACCTTGATGGCTCTAAGTATGAAGCTTAAAAGTAGAGGTTCGAAAATTGAGATTATTGCTTACAATAGTGAACCTAATCCGAATTTTCCAGCTGGAATCCCAAATCCGATGAGGCCTGATCAAAACGCACGACTAGCTTTATGGATGCGGCGGGATGACTGCCACTTAGGTGTCGCTTTTGATGGTGACTTTGATCGCTGTGCGCTTTTGGATGAAAATGGAAAGCTGCTAGAAGGTGAGAATTCTGTAGCGCTCTTGGCTCGTACAGCTCTGCTTTCTGATCCGAAAGCCGCGATCATACATGATACAAGAGTGACACTCGCTCTAAGGGAGGCAATTAAAGAGCTTTGGAGGACGTGCAATCGTCTCCATGACTGGTCATCCAAATTTTAAGCGTGTTCTGCGCCAGGAAGAAGCAGCGTACGGTGGAGAATACTCAGGTCACCATTACTATAAAGACTTCTATTATTGTGATAGTGGGATGTTAACTTGGTTAAAGGTGGCAGAACTTATGGCATACAGTGGTCAAAGCCTGACGGAGCTGGCGGCTCCTATGCGAAAAGAATTCCACGCATCGGGTGAAATAAATTTTGAAATTAGGGACAAGGCCCTGGCATTCAGGACTGTTTACCTAGCTTACACTGAAAAGGCTACCTCGGTGGATGAGTTCGATGGGGCGACCTATACTTTCGAAAATTGGCGATTCAATCTACGGTTGTCACAAACGGAAGATCTACTTCGCCTGAATGTGGAGGTGAGAGGATCATCTGAGTTTTGTGATCAGAATGTCAAAGAAATTTCCTCACTTCTTGTTAAATCCCAACGTAATTAATCATCTAATAATATAGTGATACTATGGATTTAAGCTGCCCCACCAATGAACTATTTTAAACTTTGGGTTAGAAAATGGGAGCTACCGAAGGAAGGTAAATTTAGGGAAACTCAAATATAAGAGCCATTTTTACGAATATTATGGCCGCATTTTTAAAGTGTTGCAGGTGAGTTTTCTGGTGGCGCCTCCTTCGACTTTACTCTCTTCAGACAAAATATATTGAGCACAGTGAGAAAGATGTTATTTAATAAATATGGAAAAAATTATATTCAATAAGAGATTTCTGGCGCGTAATGAGGCTAATTATCTAGGGCAATATCTCACACCTAGCGAAACTGTGGAAAACAAGCAGTTTGAAAAAAAATGCATAAGTATCATTGCCAAAAAGCTGAAAAGCTCTTTTGTATATCTAACTAGTTCATGCACCGCGGCTCTAGAGGTTTCTTCTATTTTAAGTGACTTGGAGCCTGGTGATGAAGTTATTATGCCCTCCTTTACGTTCAGTTCAACAGCTAATGCTGTTGCCCTCAGAGGGGGCGTGCCTGTTTTTGTAGATATCAAACCTGACACCTTAAATATTGATGAACGCATAATTAATTTGGCGATTACTAGTAAAACTAAGGCGATTGTTGTGGTCCATTATGCGGGTTTAGCCTGTAATATGAATGCTATACTTAAGCTAGCAAAGGACAATGGTCTTCTAGTGATTGAGGATGCAGCGCAGGCCATAGGATCGTATTATAATGGCATGCCGCTTGGTACCATTGGGGACTTTGGTGCTATCAGTTTCCATAAAACAAAAAATATTCAATGCGGGGAAGGTGGCTTATTTATTTCCTCTAATAGTCAGTACCATGATCGTGCTGCACATATAATTGAAAAAGGCACTAACCGGCTCGAAAAAATTAATGGTAGTATCGATAAATATGAATGGGTAAGTTTAGGTTCCTCATATGTTTTAAGTGATATCCAGACTGCGTTATTAGCAGCACAACTCTTAGACGAAGAGCAAGTTACTAGCCTTAGGGCGGCAATATGGCAGCAATATCACTTAGGCTTAGAAGAGTTGGAAAGTGATGGACTTATAACGCGACCTTCGATAGAAAAAGGCTCCTCTGTCAATGGGCATATTTATTATATTCTTATTAGTAAACCTCATAACCGGAAACTCATTGCGGAGTATTTAGCACTGCGAGGCATAAGCGCCTACAGCCATTATGAACCATTACATTTGTCTCCTGCGGGGAGACAATACGGACACATTCCGTTTGAATTAAACATAACCGAGGATATCGCGCCGCGTCTGCTAAGGCTTCCTATCTGGCCATTGATGACACCAGTGCACGTGCAGAAAGTTATCACAGAATTAATAAGTGCTTTTCATATGGTCTAGGTAGCATCAGTGGTTGATTAGGTATAAATTTATTGATTAAGGCTTTATTTACAGTAGCTTATTCAACAATAAAATAACTTTGCCAAGTGGTGTTAATTGATGGAAACCTTTTTAAAGCAATTTTATGCCCTGAAAACTCTTCTAATACAGCTAGGGTCTCACCTGCCATTTTAGGATGGCACGTTTCATCAACTACAATAATGCTACCTTTAAATAAATGCTTTTTAATATGCTTCAAAACAAAACGCGTAGCATTTCCAAGGTTCAAATCTAGATGCACTAAAACAAATAATTGGTGTTGTTTATCATTTAAAAATTTAGGCAGCGTATCCTCAACTTTCCCTCTAATAAGCTCAAATTTTTCAACTTGTGGCAGTGGATTAAGTTTTTCACGAGTGCGTAATACTTCTAGTAAATAATCAAAATAACCTTTGGATAATCCTAGCCCGCCCATCTTCAGGAGTTCATTTTGTTCAGTTTTTGAAACGGTCGGATAACCTGAAAAAGTGTCAAAACCATAGATAATCCTCGAATGATTAAAGGGTTCAAAAATAGTACGATACATTTCAAAAAGCGCAATTTCGCGACCCCAGCGCACACCAAACTGTGCAATTGCTCCTGGTTTGTCGATTAAAAGTTTATATATTTCATAAAGAAATAGTTCTCTCCGCTTGTGTTGAGCTGTGGCAAACAAATTCATCTGCTCGAGAAGTTCGTCAGGAAAAATTTTGTTGTCCTTATAATGTCTGAAAAGATCTTCCTCTGCCTGTACGTATTCTACGTTACTAATGCCTCTTTGCGAACGTTTACTCATGAGTTAATCTCTTTCCCAGGTTCATATTATCGCTTATAATAAAAAACCTTATAACCAACAAAATACAGAATTTAATTAATACTTGCTGTTCTAACAGTATGCTAGACAGTGAATAATTAAAAAGAAAACTTCTGGAGGTTTTTAAAATGAATAATTTGATCGTGGACGTTTCGGTAGGAATCGCAAAAAAGATTTATGAAATTGAAAATTTACTCCAAAAATATAATTTTTGCGTGCTTCGAGGAGCTGTCAACCAAGATTCAATTATTGAGGGAATTAAAGAGGTTAAGACTTATATTTCCGAAAATACTGATGCTGCGGTAACTGGTGAAGACGCTTCTGTAGTAAAAGATTATTTTATGAAACTATCATTAGGTGAGGGAAGACATAGTGGAAAGAGCGTTAATATTAACGAAGAAATTGTTAGGCCACGTTTAAAAAGGGTTTTGTATTGCCCATTAAACAAGACTGATAAATTTGGATTGAATTCTTCGTTTAAAGATTTAGCAATTGTGCGAAATTTTCTGATGGGAATAGGCTCAAATTTTGGATTAGATGATGATCCAAATGCAGAGCTATGGACTGCGTCTCGTATTCATCATTTTCCAACGGGCGGCGGTTTTATGAGTTCACACTCGGATACTGTGGCACCAAAAGTCATATCAGATAGTGCTGTTGGGAGGGGCTTTTTTCAGCCGATTATGGTGATGTCCCAAAAGGGTTTGGACTATGAGACGGGCGGTGGATTTGCAGTAATTGATGGCAAAACTACAGTTTATGAAGATTTCACAGAGGTTGGGGATATCGCAGTATACAATTCAGCGACTGAGCATGGCTGCTTGGAAATTGATACACACAAGCCATTTGCACAGAGGTCTGGTCATGGCCGATTTTCTGGTCTTGTAACCTTGTACAAAAACCTTGATCAAAAAAGAAAACCAACAAGAAACTAGGTGGACCAAATTCAACAAAGTGTTTCAAGAAAAGCCAGAATTGCATTAGTCTGAGACAATTTTGACGGCAATATTTTTTTATAGGCAGCGGCTACTTGTTGGTTGTAATTTTCGTCTGTCAGATATTCAACTTTGATGTATTCTTCTCCGAAACCAAACATTTCGTTCAGTAAGTTCAACATTTTCAAGTTCAATTCCTAAATCTTTAATAAACTCATTAAACTTTAATGATTCTGCAGATATTATTTTTCGAATGGGGGAATTGGAGCTTTTAGAAATTGATTTCCTGTTATAAATAACCGGAACGCCAGCTGCGATTGCTTCTCGTAAAAGTATTCCGTGCCCATATGGATGTGGGTCAACTAAAAAACACATGTTTGCGATATATTCTGCTGGTTTTTCCAGCCAGCCAGCATGAACAATGCGGTTGTGAAATGGTATCAAAAAATCAAACTTAAGATGAACTGTAGTTCTGGCTTGCATAATGATACTCCAACCCAGGTGAAGATTTTAATATTATTTCGATATTTTTCCAGTGATCTTTCTGATCAATTAACTCGTCTCTTGTGAAGGTTCCAAAAGAGTCCCTGCGCGCGGTAAAATTAACCTGCGGTATATCTTCATTTTCAAGCTTCAGAGGTGCTTTGAAGTATTTCCACGGCTTACCTAAAAAATCGAAGTCTTCCCCAGTCCCGATATCCCCAATATATTTGTTAATATTATCAATGGGAGAATGAAATTTTACTGACCACCAATTAACCTTATCTAGCATGGCACTGGCTAGCCTGAGGCCCACAGGGGTACACATCCACGTAGTCTTCAGTCCTGGATTAATTATTTGAAAATTTTGTAAGACCTGCATGCAGGTAATGAAATCTTGGCTGGGGTTTGTTACGGTAATTCCTAATTCTGACCATTTATTAACGAATTCTGGAGTTGGATCACTAAGTAGAAATATCAGAACTTTTTTCCTGATATCTAATGGAGAGTTTGCTATTGAATCATATAATAGTGTTGTGTGTGCCAGCATATAAGATGAGTGCAATACAAAAATATAATCGATTTTTTTTAATTCTTCGCCCATTTGAATGCTGAGGTCGATTTGGGGAGATTCTATTTTTAAGTCGCCAAAGGCAGTATTCATGGCTCTGAAATATTTGGCGTAATGCTCTTCATTCTCACCGTTCAGGAGAAAACTTGCAAAAAGTTCAATTTCCAATTGCAAAAATGGTTCTAAAATCTTTCTGTTCGACAAGGTCTCCGAATGTTCTTTCAATCAATTTAAATGCAAAGTCTGCTATTTCTGGGTCGCAAGTTTCCTGAGAAATGGTGGATGTAATTGATACCACACTTTGCAGAGATAGACCTGTTTCCATTTAATTAACTCCAAACTTATCGATAGTTTTAATTAGACTTTTAATTGAATTTCCAGTCCACTCAGAAATTATATGTGCTTCTGAAAGTCCGGGCTCTGGGTCTTTTGGATCGAAATGAGTAAACGTAACTTTTTTATCAAGCTCGTTTAAATAGTTGTTAAGCACAAAACCATCTAATTTTTTTCTAAACGCATAAAATAAAAGACTTAAATCGATATGCACGAAGTCCGCATAATCTGACACAAATTTTGCATCATGGTGCTGATCACTCTTTAAAGTGGACAGAAAATTACATCCAATACGTCTGAAAAAATCAATCATCAACCATGGTCTTCCGTTTATTTCAATCACTTCCCAATTTTCATTTTTTTCATTAAAAATAAATTCTATCATTATGGGCCCAAACCAATTGAAATGCGAAACAATTAATTCTCCAATTTCAAGAAGTTCCTTGGGGGGAGCGCAGACGCCCAAGATTGCTGCAGTGCCGAAGCGTGGAGGATTAATCAGATGCTTTACCCCACAAACGCTACTAATTATTGAACCGTTTGTACTTACATTCATGTACAAGGGTAATTCATTATCTTCTGAAGAAAAAACAACTTTCTCTTGAAAAACTAGTGGGCCATTATACTGCTGAAAAGGCTTTAACTTTTTTTCCACGTCATTTTTGCATTTAATCTCTACCGCTTTGTACCGCTTTGCTAAACTATAAAATGTCTGACCAGTGTCTTTCTCTGCTGGTTTGAATATTATTGGAAAGCTTAATGGCGACAACAAATTGGGCGTGAATTGGCATATATTTGGTAGATAGCAGGTCTTTGGTGTGGGTATATCTAATTTCAACAGCTCGGCATAAAGAAGGCCTTTATTATTGAACGCATCAATAAGTTGGAAATTAGAACGGTCCCCAAAGTAACTTACATTTTGTACCAACTTTTTATTTTTATAAAGTGGGATCAGATTAGTGTCGCTGGTGGGCAGATAAAAAGGGCTTTCTATACCCTTTTGCGCTATTGTGTTAAGAATATCAGAAACATATTTTTCTTGAGATAAATGCGGATTTGTGACTGGAGTTTCAGAATTGAAAAATTTCGACTTTGATGAGTGCCACTTCGGAGAACCATCCCACTGGTACGTTAAAGGGATAACGTCGCTGCCTAACTGATTTAGACTTCTAAGTGCTCCTAAAAATAGAGTATCGTTTGCACGCGGTAATAATACTTCCCTACGCATTTGCATCGATGAGAATATGCAGTGGAATACCTTTTATAGGACCAAAAAACTTAGGGTTAGAATTTAAAAGGTCTTCAGTTACCCTAATTTCTTGAAGAGAACGTATTTGCCAGCCAGTTGAGCTTAGTGCATTAATGATACTTTCAAAGGTCTTGTGCACATTCCGAACCAGTAACTCACCTCCAGTTGTCGTGTAAATACTTCCAAAAAGTTCCAGGCCTTCTGCTTCAAAATAGTCCTCACCGTGTGTTTCGAAGTAAAAAGGATATTTCACATCACTCATAAAGGGCATAAATGGATGAGGTAAAGTGAATACTAATCGCGGATTACTAACTAAACTTTTTTCTTTTATTTTTTTTAAAACAGAAACTGTTTCTGAAATTGTCATGTAATTAAACATAAATATGCTACAATATATGTCTGCTGAATATACCTCATCTGGAATTTTTTGTGCTAAATTACTTTTGAAATACTTTATTATATTAGCGTGTT
>CAJJBP010000015.1:0-120000 GCA_905182425.1 uncultured Planktomarina sp.
CACAAAACGTTTCCCAAAAACATGGCCCAAGGCCCGCGGCCCGCGAAGGCCCACCTACGGTCTGCTGAGCGAGCGCAAACAAGCCAGATGAGTTACTTCCAAAAGCGTGACGGGCCCCTGAGGTTTTTTTGGCTGGCTGCTTACTAAACGTATTGGGTAAAAGCGCATCAAATAGGGCCTGATTCACCGCTAAACAGCGGTTTTTTGTAACCCATTTGTAACCCAAGGGCATAATGGGAATGGAACACTTCCCGTTGGGATCTTCTAAGTCATTGATTTTAGTGGTGCCCCCACACGGACTCGAACCGCGGACCTACTGATTACAAATCAGTTGCTCTACCAGCTGAGCTATAGGGGCACGTCGCGGCTGATTAAGACATAAATTCTTGACAGGCAAGCCCTAACGGTTAGCTTTTGCCAAAAGAATTATAGCTCCCAATGAAAAGAAAACAATTAATAGCGCACCAGGGGCTGCTCCATTAAAATTTTCGAGGCTGGCTTGCCCATAAATATGAGTTGAAAGTGTTTCGAAGTTAAAAGGACGAAGCAATAAGGTAGCAGGCAACTCTTTCAAAGAATCAACAAAAACCAAAACTAAGGCTGAGCCAAGACTTCCACGCATCAAGGGCTGATAAATACGCCAAACCAACTTTTTTTTGCTAGCCCCCAAAGAACGTGCAGCCGCAGGAATATTTGACGATATTGAAGACAAACCTGCCTCTGCAGCACCAACTCCAATAGCAAAAAAGCGAACAAAGTATGCAATTACCAATGCAGCAGCACTGCCAGTTAAGAGCAAACCAGGATCTAATCCAAAAACTTCCAAAACGCGATCTGCAAACCAATTATCAAACGCCGCCAAGGGTAATAATATTCCAAGTCCTAACACTGCCCCGGGGAAGGCATATCCTAAAGTTGTAGATGTAATGGCATGGCGCCTCCAACGTTGTTGACGCCCTTGAAAACCGATAACCATAATTCCTGCCAAAGTTACGACAAGAATAGAACTCACGCCACCAAGCATTAAGCTGTGTAAAGCAGCACGCCACAGGCTTATCCCACCCCAAAACGCGCCGCCTGTAAGCGTGGGCTCAATTAAAACGAACAAGGGCACAGCAAAACCCAGTAGAATTGGAAGCACGCAAAATGCCAGAGACACATAAGCAATTCCGATCTGTGGAATTTGAGGATGGATACGCGCTACCTGTCGACCTGATTTATTAAAACGTGCACCTTTACGACCAATTTTTTCAACTAATAATAGAGCGGCAACTATCATGACAGCAAAACATGCAAGCTGCGCCGCTGCACCTGCATTATAGCTCTCAAGCCAAAGTGAGAAGATACCTGTGGTTAATGTTTGAACTGCAAAATAATCTACAGTGCCAAAGTCATTGATAGTCTCCATCATTACGATGGCTGTACCTGCAGCTATTGCTGGTCGTGCCTGCGGCAATGCTACTCTCAAGAATTGCTGTGCAAAACCTAAGCCCAGGGTACGCGCCACATCTTGCCCACTCGCTGGCAACTCTTTGAAAGAAGCGCGGGCCAATAGGTAAACATAAGGATATAGGGTGAGAGACAAAACTAAAATAGCGCCAGGCAAAGATCTGATATTTGGAAACCAATAATCTCGTGAGGAGTTCCAGCTCATTAGAGCCCGCATAAACGACTGTACTGGCCCTGCGAACTCGAGCAACTCCACCCAAGAATAAGCAGCCACAAATGCAGGCATAGCGAGCGGCAGGAACAGGGCGTATTGAATAACTTTACGTCCGGGGAACTCAAGATGAGTTACAACGAAGGCAAGCCCAGTTCCCAGCACCATACTCAGCCCTCCAACACCTGCCATTAAAATCAGGCTATTCCAAAGATAACGTGGAAGTACCGTCGCAAATAGATGTGACCACTGAGTATTTTCGGCTCCTAATGCCAGCCAAAGAATGGAAAAAATAGGTAATAAAACAATTAAGCCTAAACCAATTGAAAGTAACATTCCCATTGGAATTTGATGTTTCATTTTCCAGGACACCTGATCTCCACTTAAAACAAGCAGGTTTTTTCTATTAATAAACGGCTACTATAATTCACTGACAAAGTATTTCTCAAAAAACCTTTGCTAATTTATAATCGTTTATCACATTGAGGCTGATTGCACAGACGTGGATGCTGTTTTAAAATTCCCATTGGTGAAAACTCCTGGCTAAACAGACGTTGTAATAAAAGATCCATTCAGGGTGTACAACAAAAAGTGAACATTGATTAAAAACAAAAGGTGTTTTCGACCTGAAACTGAATTTCAGAACTACATGCCTAAAGCTTCTTTGTACATTTCCATAATTGCTTCTTCCTCAGCAATATCATTAGCGTCACGCCTCCGAATGGAGATCAATTTGCGCAGGACTTTGGTGTCATATCCACGGCCTTTAGCTTCAGCCATCACTTCTTTTTGCTGTTCAGCTAAGTCCTTTTTCTCAGCATCTAAACGTTCAATACGCTCAATAAATTGACGCAATTCATCTGCAGTTACTCGGTAACTACTATCGATTTCTGACATGGTATGCTCCATAAGAAAATAGTGGTGAAAAAGCGTTACTCTTCGCTTTGGTCTTGCGCAAGGCGCTATCCTTCGCAACTGTGTCATAAATCAAAATTCGGAGAACAAGATGGATTGGCTAATTATCCCCGGCATTATCATTACCTGTATCGGACTCGCTTTATTGTCATATACAATTATGACTATTTTTAGGGCTAAAAGACAAGGCCTTAGCGAAGCCGACATGCAGGCACAGCTGCAGGTAGCAATCACGTGGAATTTAGGAGCTATGGGATGTTCAGGATTGGGGCTTATGATAGTTGCTGTTGGCGTATTACTATAACAGATCAGGCATCCTCAAAAAAATCTGTTACCATGAAGAATGTTTTGACTATAATTAAAAATATTCTGCATTTTGTGAGGCTCCATGATTATAAATAAGATTTCATCAGAATACTCAGTATCAGCACAAATTTACGCCGATGATCTTCCAGACATCGTTGCCGCCGGTTTCAAATCTATTATTTGCAATCGACCAGACACAGAAAATCCAATAAATTTGCAGATTGAGGCTCTAAAGCTTCGCACCATAGCCGCTGGATTGGAATTTGCAGAAAACGTATTTGGTCCATCCACCTTCGGAATGGATAAAATCGATCGACAAGCTCAACTTTTGGTCGAAATGTCTAGGCCAGTTCTAGCGTACTGTACATCTGGAAATAGGTGCAGCATTATTTGGGCCTTTGCAAAAGCTGGTATGATTGAAACCAATGCTATTTTAGAGGCAACAGAGGCCGCAGGATTTCAGCTTTCACATCTACGACCACAACTAGAGGCCCTAGCGCTCAGTCGCGCAGCAAAATAATGCAAAAGGGTTGTCTATTGACCTTCATGCGAGACAGATCTTAAGTTTTTTATTCAAGGACCAATTTTCATGGCCAATACACTATTTCCACCTTCAGCTGACTTTTCCAAAAATGCTCATATCAACAAATTTTCTTACGATGAGATGTATGCTGCATCACTTGCAGACCCAGAATCTTTTTGGGCGCAACAAGGTGAAAGGTTAGATTGGATAACTCCATTTAAGAAAGTTAAAAATACTACCTTTGAGCATGCTAGCGTATCAATTAAATGGTATGAAGATGGTGAGTTAAATGTCTCAACAAATTGTATTGATCGACATTTAGAAAGCCGTGGAGATCAAACAGCGATCATTTGGGAGGGTGACAATCCAAATGACAGCAAAAGCATTTCCTACAATGAATTGCATAAAGAAGTCTGTAAACTCGCAAATATTTTCAAAACGCTCAGCGTGGCTAAGGGCGACCGGGTTGTTTTGTATATGCCAATGATCCCTGAGGCAGCCTACGCAATGTTGGCGTGTAATAGGATAGGTGCAGTGCATTCAATTGTGTTTGGCGGTTTCTCTCCTGAGGCACTTAGCGCACGGATCTCAGCCTGCGACGCAAAATTGATTGTAACAGCGGACCAAGCGCCGCGTGGTGGTAAAGTTACGCCTCTTAAGGCCAATGTCGATAAAGCGTTAGAAATATGTGGCGATGTTACAACGCTTGTTGTTGAGCGTACAGGCGCAGATCTTCCATTAAAACCAGGTCGGGATCACAAGTATTCAGAGATGATGGAAAGTGCTTCAGCAGAATGCGTGCCTGAAACTATGAACGCCGAAGATCCCTTGTTTATACTTTATACTTCTGGATCAACTGGCGCGCCGAAGGGCGTCGTTCATACTACTGCGGGCTATCTCGTTTATGCTTCAATGACCCATCAATATACCTTTGATTACCACGATGGAGATGTATTCTGGTGCACAGCTGATGTAGGTTGGGTAACAGGTCATAGTTATATCATCTACGGACCTTTAGCGAACGGCGCTACAACTTTAATGTTTGAAGGTGTACCGACTTATCCAGATGCTGGTCGATTCTGGGCCGTATGTGAGAAGCATACGGTCAACCAATTTTATACAGCGCCAACTGCAATCCGCGCGCTTATGGGTCAAGGGAAAGGCTACGTCGAGAAATATGATCTATCCGCTATTAAGGTTTTAGGAACTGTAGGTGAACCAATCAACCCAGAGGCATGGAACTGGTACAATGAAGTGGTCGGAAAGGGTAGAGCTCCAATCGTGGACACATGGTGGCAAACTGAAACGGGCGGCCACCTGATGACCCCACTACCTGGCGCCACCGATACGAAGCCCGGATCTTGCACTTTCCCATTTTTCGGAATCCAACCGGTTATTTTGGACCCAACCACTGGCGCTGAACTTCACGAGGAAGAGGCCTCCGGTGTATTATGTATTAAAGACAGCTGGCCGGGCCAAATGCGCACAGTTTGGGGTGACCATGATCGTTTTATATCCGCATATTTTAGTGACTACAAAGGCTACTACTTCACTGGGGATGGATGCCGCCGCGATGCAGACGGTTATTATTGGATCACTGGTCGTGTTGACGATGTAATCAATGTGTCTGGACACAGAATGGGTACGGCAGAGATCGAAAGTGCATTGGTGGCGCACCCTAAGGTCTCTGAATCTGCCGTGGTGGGGTATCCTCACATTATTAAGGGCCAAGGCATCTATTGCTATGTGACACTCATGGCGGGGCAAAAGCCAACAGAAGAGCTGCGCCTTGAATTGCGAAATTGGGTCCGCAAAGAAATTGGACCAATCGCAAGCCCAGATATACTCCAGTGGGCACCAGGACTACCAAAAACGCGATCAGGGAAAATTATGCGTCGCATTTTGCGCAAAATTGCAGAGGATGATTTTGCGGCTTTAGGCGATATATCAACCCTTGCTGACCCGTCAGTAGTCGACGATTTAATCGAAAACCGAATGAACCAAAGCAAAATTTAAAAACTAGGCTAGTGTCCAGATCAGTCTGCGTTTGCATCCAAAAGACAATGTTCAGGCATTGCAGCAACAATGACCGTCTTCCACTTTCATTATTGTTGGCTTATAAAGTTTTAGATAGCGCCTAAAAGACGCAAAAGGGATCACATGACTAAAAAAGCAAATGAAACCGACGTGATATTCATCCAAGCCTTGGCTGAATTGCTAAGTGCACAGGATTTGACCGAGATTGAAGTAAATCGGAATTACGGCGAAGATGACAGTCTAAATGTTCGAATTTCAAAAACTCAAAACGTCATTCAAATGGCCGCAACACCCGCAATGATCGCAACACCTGCCTCTACAGCAGCAGCTGTTGCACCGGCGGCGGCAGGCCCAGAAGCTACGGAAGATCCTGCATCGCACCCAGGGGCCGTAGCCTCCCCTATGGTTGGTACAGTTTACATGCAGGCAGAGCCAGGAACGCCCGCCTTTATTGCTGTGGGTAGCGTAGTATCCGAAGGTGATACAATTCTGATAATTGAGGCGATGAAGACAATGAACCAGATTCCAGCACCACACGGCGGTACTGTGAAGCGAATTTTGGTAGAAGACGGCGCACCTGTTGAATACGGCGCACCAATGGTAATTATCGAATAATGTTCGATAAAATCCTTGTAGCTAATCGGGGCGAAATCGCTCTTCGCGTTATTCGTGCCGCACGTGAAATGGGCATAGGCAGCGTGGCTGTGCATTCAACAGCTGATAGCGATGCGATGCATGTCCGCATGGCCGACGAGTCCGTTTGTATTGGACCAGCTCCTGGCACTGACAGCTACCTGTCTATCCCAGCAATCATCGCTGCAGCAGAAATCACCGGCGCAGATGCAATCCATCCAGGCTACGGCTTTTTATCGGAAAATTCTGTGTTTGTGCAAGCACTTCAAGATCACGACATCGGCTTTATTGGCCCAACAGCGGAACATATCCGCATTATGGGCGATAAAATCAGCGCAAAAGACACAATGAAAGATCTCGGGGTGCCTTGCGTTCCAGGATCTGATGGTGGTGTGGAAAGCTTGGACGACGCGCTGACAGTCAGTGAAGGACTTGGCTATCCCGTTATCATTAAGGCAACAGCGGGTGGCGGCGGCCGTGGTATGAAAGTTGCCAAATCCGCTGCAGAAATGCCAACAGCGTTTCGCTCAGCTCGCGCGGAGGGCAAGTCTGCATTTGGGAATGACGAGGTCTATATTGAGAAGTATCTCACAACACCCCGCCATATCGAAATTCAAGTTTTCGGCGACGGTAAAGGCAAAGCGGTTCACCTTGGTGAGCGAGATTGCTCACTTCAAAGGCGTCACCAAAAAGTCTTCGAGGAGGCCCCAGGACCCTCAATTAGTGCAGACGAACGTGCGGCTATTGGAAAAGTTTGCGCAGATGCTGTCGCTCGAATTAACTACATTGGTGCAGGTACAATTGAGTTTCTTTATGAAAAAGGTGAATTTTTCTTTATTGAGATGAACACACGTTTGCAAGTCGAGCACCCAGTGACTGAAGCGATCTTTGGTGTTGATTTGGTGCGTGAGCAAATCCGTGTTGCAGAGGGGCATGACCTGTCATTTGAACAAGACGATCTTGTGATCAACGGGCACGCAATTGAAGTTCGTATCAATGCAGAAACCTTTCCGGGCTTTGCACCACGCCCTGGCAAGGTCAACGCCTATCATGCGCCGGGTGGGCTTGGCGTGCGTATGGATTCCGCTCTCTATGCTGGGTATTCTATTCCACCGTATTACGATAGCTTAATTGGCAAACTTATTGTTCATGGTCGCGACCGAGAATCTGCCTTGGCGCGTCTTGACCGTGCTTTAGGCGAATTAATCATTGATGGTATCGAAACCTCAATTCCTTTATTCCATGCTTTATTACAAGAACCTGACGTACTTTCAGGCAACTACAACATTCACTGGCTCGAAAACTGGCTGGAAACCAAGTTCACAGAAAAATGATGCAAGACGCCTTGGACCCACAGCTGATGCTGCACGCTTATGCGCAGGGCATTTTTCCAATGGCAGAAACATCAATGAACCCAGAACTATTCTGGGTCGACCCTGAGCATCGCGGTGTTTTTCCCATAGATCAGTTTCGGATTTCGCGCAGCATGCGCCGCTTTATGCTCAAAAATAAACTATCAGCTACTTTAAATCGTAGTTTTGCGGTAGTTCTTGCACATTGTGCCGATCGCGAAGAGACTTGGATTAACCCCACCCTGCATACTCTTTACAATCAGCTTCATGTTGCTAGTCGGTGCCATAGCCTGGAGGTTTGGCAAAGCGATAACCTTATAGGCGGAGTTTTTGGCCTAACAATTGGGGGCGCTTTTTTTGGGGAGAGCATGTTTTCGAAACGAGACAATGGCTCAAAGGCCGCATTGGCATTTCTAACTACTCACCTACAAAGATGCGGATTTACTCTCTTTGATACTCAATTTATTACCGACCATTTAGCAAGTTTAGGTGCAGTAGAAATTACACGGGCAGTCTATCGACGTCAGTTGGCGCAGGCAATTGAATTACCAGTGTCAATCATATCGCAGCCCTTACCAAGCGTTCAGGACGTTTTACAGCGCAGAACCCAAACATCATAACGCGGATGCTCTAATGCATTTAAAGCAGGTGAGGATCCAACCATCCAACCCTCGAACAATTGATCAGTATTACGAGTGTCATAAATATCGAACAAAGCAAAAGCATCGAGGCTAATTTGACCCTTTGGAAATCTGCAAGCTTTAAGGTGAACATCAAGTCCACCCAAGGTCAAAGGAAAACCAACGGTGATAAGATGAGTTTCCAAGCGGCCAGTTGTTCGATCCAGCCATCTGATTTCTGCGGCAGTCGTTTCTTCAGCGTCCTGAGCTAAAACCAGACCAGGAGCTAAAAGGCACAATAAACCTAATAGCCTTGTCATTCACCCCCACCACTAGTTGTAAATTTCATAAGGAGATTCAACAGGCTAACAGATCCTTGCGTATCTAAGATCACATCATCAGGTTTAAAATTAAACGGTGAGCCTCCAGGTTGGAGCTCCACAAAGTTACCACCGAGTAAACCTTCAGATGCAATTAAAATTGCCGAGTCATCAGGGAGCAAAATGTCATTGGAAACAGCAATCTCAACTTCGGCGCGAAAGTTTTGAGAGTTTAAATGGATCTTGGCGACCTTGCCAACGTTCACCCCAGCCATGCGAACATCTGTCCCAACCGAAACTCCTTCAATTGATCTAAAGCTGGCATTCAAAGTATATGTTTCTCCGTTTGAACTCCAACCACCACGTTGAAAGCCAACGACTGCAAAGCCTATAGCCACAAACAGCACAAAAGTACCGATAAGGAATTCAGTCCAAGACGCGCGCATAATCTACTCGGGCGACCAAGCCTCGTAGTCGCTACGCGACTGCGGGACGGCCTGACGTAATGAGCCTGCGGGTATGTATGCCTCGTTTGTTCCAGTTAAATTCGCTTGATGCGACTTTTCCCAGGATTTACGGGTTAACGGTGTTTTGTTAGGAGGGTCAGGCCAAGTATGGTGCAACCAACCATGCCATTCGGGGTTCACGCGGCTCGCTTCGGCTTCACCATTAAAGATCACCCACCGTTTAACACCGTTCTTGGTCTGGTAGAAAATGTTGCCTAATTCGTCTTCACCCACTTTCACGCCTTTGCGCCAAGTAAACAATTGAGTATTCAATGTTTGACCGTTCCACCAAGTTACTGCGCGCAGAAGATTAGAAAAAATGCCCATGGGTACCTCCAAAGCGATTTACAGCAAGGTATGCCTTAGTTACTTACAAGCGTCTAGTGATTGTAGTTAAGCAGTCAAAAAACGGCAGTAATGCGATTAAATTCTGCCGTTTCCTTTAATAAATGAACTAGCTCAACTTGCGGAGGCAGGCTCGCGCTTACTTTCACCGTGGATCATCAAGGGTGTCGCAACAGAGTTTACCGCCTCCTCATTCACAACAACCTCCTCTACACTCTCTTGGCTCGGAAGATCAAACATTGTATCAAGCAGGATGTCTTCCAAAATAGACCGCAAACCGCGTGCGCCTGTTTTGCGTTTAATCGCCCGTTTAGCGATGGCCACAAGGGCTTCATCCGTAAATGTTAAAGTGACGTCTTCCAGTTCAAAAAGAAGTTGATACTGCTTAATCAAAGCATTTTTCGGCTTGGTCAAAATTGTTACTAAAGATTCTTCATCTAAATCTGTCAAAGTGGCAATAACCGGCAAACGGCCTACAAATTCCGGTATGAGACCAAATTTGAGCAGATCCTCAGGCTCTAATTCCGAAAATACTTCGCCAACGCCACGGCTATCGTTCTCTTTTACATCAGCACCAAAACCTATTGATGAACCTTTGCCACGTGCTGAAATAATTTTATCTAACCCAGCAAATGCGCCACCACAAATAAACAGGATATTGGTTGTATCAACTTGTAGAAACTCTTGCTGCGGATGCTTACGACCACCTTGCGGCGGAACACTTGCGACAGTGCCCTCCATAATCTTAAGCAATGCCTGCTGTACCCCTTCCCCAGAAACATCCCGTGTAATCGATGGATTGTCGGATTTGCGTGTGATTTTATCAACTTCATCAATATAAACAATTCCACGCTGAGCGCGTTCAACGTTATACTCACTTGCCTGTAATAATTTTAAAATTATGTTTTCAACATCTTCACCAACATAACCAGCTTCGGTCAATGTGGTTGCGTCCGCCATCGTAAACGGAACATCCAAAATTCGAGCCAAGGTTTGCGCTAATAAAGTTTTGCCGCAACCCGTTGGGCCTATCAACATTATATTGGATTTCGCCAACTCAATTTCGTCAGATTTTGCGGAATGGTTTAGGCGCTTATAGTGGTTATGAACCGCAACAGAAAGTACACGTTTTGCGTGTATTTGGCCAATCACGTAGTCATCTAGAACTTGACAAATTTCAGCAGGCGCAGGCACGCCCTCTGAAGCCTTCAGACCAGTCGCTTTGGTTTCCTCGCGAATGATATCCATGCAGAGCTCGACACACTCATCGCAAATAAATACTGTTGGGCCCGCAATTAGCTTGCGTACCTCATGCTGGCTCTTGCCGCAGAAACTGCAGTACAGGGTGTTTTTCCCGTCGCCGCTTGAACTCTCAGCCATGTTTCACCTTTTCACCGTTCAGCACTCTAAAATTGTCGAACTTATATGATTGTTTTATTATTAAATCAGGTAGAGCTTATGCTACGAGGCTTAAAGCCACAACCTGATATTATTTCTCAATAAAGTTACGCTTCACCTTCTTTACGATTCTCGACTATTTCATCAATTAAACCCCAAGCCTTAGCGTCTTCTGGTGACATAAAGTTATCACGTTCTAACGCGGCTTCAACAGAGGCATAATCTTGACCTGTGTGCCGGACATAGATCTCGTTTAAACGTCGTTTTAGTTTTTGCGTAAACTCAGCGTGGATCATAATGTCTGTCGCTTGCCCCTGATATCCACCTGAAGGTTGATGAACCATTATCGAGGAATTTGGTAACGAAAATCGCATATCCTTTGCACCAGCGGTCAGCAAAAGAGATCCCATAGAAGCCGCTTGACCAACACAAAGAGTGCTGACCTTGGGCTTAATGTACTGCATTGTATCATAAATCGACAAACCGGCCGTCACAACACCACCAGGGGAATTGATATACATGCTTATGTCTTTTGATGGGTTTTCCGCTTCAAGGTGAAGTAACTGCGCTATGATCAGAGTACTCATTCCGTCGTGTACAGGTCCATTTACAAAAATAATGCGCTCTTTAAGTAGGCGTGAGAAAATATCATAGGCGCGTTCCCCACGGCTGGTCTGCTCCACCACCATAGGGACAAGGTTCATATAGGTTTCTACTGGGTCGTTCATTTGGTCCGCCTGCTGCTCTAAAATTACGGCATATCGCCGATGTCATTGTGGAGTTCTAGTATTGTGCCCCGGGTAGAACAAGGGGTGCACATCTTTTTGATGAAATTTGATCTAAAGAGCCCGTGTAATTTATTCATTCCATTCAACATTTATGCTGAAAAAACTCATTTACTGTGGTAAAAAAAGTATTCCATGGCATCTTGAATAAGCGTAATTTGAGGAGCCGGCTCAACAAGGCCTTCTGGTCGTCCTTTTAAATCTAAGACAAGCGGCCACTTTTTGTCTGAATAGTGCTAGGCAAAACCGTACACAAGAAGATCAATTATTTCGCCGCTCATAGTGGGAACTAACTTAAATCTTAGGTCAAAAATAATACAAGGTGCGCTTGTGTTAAAACCATGCCAAATATTAGGAACATACCCATCGCTAAATAGAGCAACACAATTCACAGGAACCCAAATGTATCCGCTAGAAGGTTTAAAAGTAATAGAACTTGCACGCGTGTTGGCCGGTCCTTGGATTGGTCAAACCTTGGCTGATTTGGGCGCAGATGTCGTGAAGGTAGAAAGCCCTGAGGGTGACGATACCCGTGATTGGGGCGATAATATTGTAACCAAAGGCAATGATGAATCAGCTGCATATTTTCACAGCACTAACCGCGGAAAGCAGGGTATTACTGTTAACTTCAATGATTCAGATCAGCTGGCTAAACTTAAGTCTATGATTGCATCTGCAGATGTCGTTATTGAAAATTTTAAAGTTGGGAGCCTTGAGAAATTTGGCCTTGATTACGAAACACTTTCCAAAAATAATCCAAAACTTATATATTGCTCTGTAACAGGCTTTGGACAAGACGGTCCGCGGGCACACAAAGCCGGCTACGATTTTATGATCCAAGGAATGTCAGGTATTATGGATATTACTGGTGAGCCTGGTGGAATGCCTCAAAAAGTCGGGGTGGCTTTTGCTGATATATTTACGGGTCTTTATGGGGTTATTGGAATTCAAGCGGCTTTGGTCCAGCGCACACGAACAGGCAAAGGCCAACATATCGATATGGCCCTGTTCGACTGCATGCTCGCAGCCCAAGCAAATCAGAATTTAAACTATTTAATCTCAGGAGTAAGCCCTCAGCGGATGGGCAATGCCCACCCAAGCATTGTACCCTACCAAGTGTTTCCAGTTAGTGACGGGCATATCGTTATTGCCTGCGGTAACAATCGTCAATTTCACAATTTAGCCACGGCACTTGGCCGCGAAGAATGGATTAAAAATCCAATTTTTTATGATAATATAACGCGGATTGCAAACCGCATTGAAGTTGTGTCGGCGATCACTGCCGAACTAAATAATTGGGAAAAATTAAAAATACTCCCCGTTTTAGAGGCAGCAGGCGTCCCATCGGGTCCCATAAACACCATAGCGGAGGCCCTGGAAGACCCACAGACGTTGCACCGTAAAATGCGAATTTCACCTGAGGGAATTCCTGGTGTTCGTACCCCAATAAAATTTTCTGATAGTGAATTGCAACTCGTTCGAGCAGCTCCGGGCCTTGGTGAGCATAACAACGATTAAGTGTGGTCATTTAAAAACTTTTATAAATAAGTTTAAATAGATATTGTGACCATCTGCGTGGTTAAGATTTTGGAGACGTCTATCAAGAACCTTCGAGATAAACGAGCTGCTGAATAGCACACTTAAAAGTACGTATTTGTCTTGCTCGAGTCTAACGATTATAAATTTTGTTTCAAAATCTTTAAAAGGACATAAAGCACATTATGAGTTTAGAAAAAATTAAACAGTTTTATATATTGATAAGTGTAAGTTTTCTTATTCAATTAACTTATATTGGAAGCGCAATGGCATATGAGGAACCTGATTATCGACTTATTAAAAGTACCGATGTTTATGAAATCAGGTACTATGAGGATAGGCTCGCCGTCCAAACCCTTCAATCGTCTGGAAACGATCAGGCATTTGGGCGCCTATTTAAATACATATCTGGGTCCAATCAAAGCTCATCAAAAATTTCAATGACAACACCCGTTATAGAGGTGGATGAAGGCAATGGATCGCTTATGCATTTTTTTCTTCCAAAAAATTACACTAAACAGTCAGCCCCAGCACCTCAGGCTAAAAATGTGAAGCTCGTCATTGTAAAAGGCGGTTATTATGCTGTCGTAAGATACTCAGGCCGCTCTACCAATCAAAACCATCAAAAATATTCAACAGTGTTGCAGGAAGCACTAAATAAAGATGGAGTTACTTTCAGAAACCGTCCCATAAAAGCAATCTACAATGGCCCATTTACACCGGCATTCTTAAGAAGAAATGAAGCCATGTTCTTAGTAGATTGGGACTAAAACATTTTAGCCGCTCCCTTCTCACAAAAAAAATGTGAGCAGTCCTTAAAAAAGCAGAGCCTTCACTCCTAAAGCACAGTCCTTGATAAACGGCCTTCGGGTTGAAACCACAATAGCGTTAGCCGCACCATACAAGCCAATCGTTTCGCCATTCTGTCGTCTAATTAAGATTTTAAATAGAAATTTTTGTAAAAAGATTATTCAAACCCAAGGTAATTCCACCAATATTTCTGTTGGCTTTCCAGGAAATTTCTTACGCTCATTCTGTAAAAAAAGTACTTGAGATAGGAAAACAGGCTTTTGAAGGTTAAAGTTACCTAGCGTCACTAGTGACATCTAAGCTAATTTGTTGAAGATATCTGCGATTCAAGATGTTAATCTATATATACAGCATTTTGCATTGTTTTAGCGGGGTTGACCAAATGTTACCTCGGTTCTCAAGGAGTTTATTATGAAGATTACACTTAAAGGAATTAAACTAGGTCTGGCTACCTCGATTATTGGGGTTCTACCAAACTTAGCTTCTGCGGCAGCCAATTTAGAGTCAGACGATTTCGTCGGAATATCGTTTTGGCTAATATCTATGGCACTAGTAGCAGCAACAGCGTTTTTCTTCATGGAAACGCAACGCGTTGAAGGTAAATGGAAGACGTCGCTCACAGTGTCCGGCCTCGTGACGCTTGTTGCAGCGGTCCATTATTTTTACATGCGAGACGTTTGGGTTGAGACTGGCGAAACTCCACTGGTTTACCGCTATATCGATTGGCTGATCACAGTTCCTCTCCTTATGGTCGAATTCTATCTCATCCTTCGTGCGATCACAGCCGTTTCTGGTGGTGTTTTCTGGAGACTGATGATTGGTACGTTTGTCATGTTGGCCGCCGGTTACATGGGTGAAGCTGGTTACATCAGCGCAGCCATCGGTTTCTTCATCGGTATAGTCGGATGGGCATATATCCTTTATGAAATCTTCTTCTGGTGAAGCAGGCAAAGTAGCGTCTGAAAAAGCGCCAGCCTCTGTTCAATCAGCGTTTTCAACGATGCGTTGGATTGTTACAATTGGATGGGCAATTTACCCACTTGGTTATTTTATGGGATACTTGTCAGGCGCATCCAGCAGCAGCTGCAGAAACGCTTAACATTATTTATAACTTCGCAGACGTACTAAATAAAATTGCGTTTGGTGTGATCATTTGGAACGTTGCTGTTACTGAATCTGACAAAGCAAAAGCTTAAGACAACTACATGAAGCGTCCTCGCGGCCGCTTCATGCAGAAAGAATATTCAACCCCAGCCTGATTAAATCCTCAGGCTGGGGTTTTTTTTATTTTAAACAATTGGTAAAATTCTCACCTATCAAACTGATAAGATTTTTGTGCTAAACATCTTCACAAGCATCATCAGCACAGTAAAAGATGCCAAATCATCTTTAAATATCAATTTGATTTCGATATTTCAGTCCAGCTATACATACCTTAAAGTCATGTATTTTTAATGTTGCATTGGACCTATCATATGCTTCTCACTCAACCAGTCTGTTTTATAAAAATCATGCTGTCAGCTTAAACCTTTTTACATGAAATAGGATGAAATAAACGTGAATAAAAATTACTAAAGGTTAGATTTTTTATTTAGTATTCGTATCAAGTTAATTTTTTCTTCGATAAGTAAATTGAGTGGTTTTTTAGATGCGTCAGCCGCATCGGTTAATTCGCAGTAACAGTTGATGCATACTTCTAGTTTTTTTTGATTGACTACCAATCGAGTAGTCACGATGGGCTCGTCTTTAAACTCAGGGTGTGGATTTCGAGTTCGGTCACAAAAATTACAAGAAGCACTTAGTTTATTATATCTAAACTTAGGCAACTCCATATCTGTATTACTCCTGTAGAATACTTGTATCATTAATTTGGAAATTCACATATGAACCATGTATCCATGTGTGATAGCCAACGATTTGCTTGCTATAATCTTTTGTCTCATGCAGCATACTGGAACAGTAATAACGTCATAATGAAGGAAAGCTAATGAGTACATATAGATGCAGCGTTTGCAACATGGGCGTAGATGCAAGTTGTTCAGACTGTAAAACTCCATTGGAAAATGGATCAATTACGCTAGACACTGGATCGGTGGT
Source organism: uncultured Planktomarina sp. (assembly GCA_905182425.1). Lineage (GTDB taxonomy): Bacteria > Pseudomonadota > Alphaproteobacteria > Rhodobacterales > Rhodobacteraceae > Planktomarina. Next base: position 15,844 of record CAJJBP010000015.1, read on the forward strand.
TCAAATCTCTAAGTGTCCAAAATGCGAAGGTAAAATTAAATCACCTATTTGCTGCGGCCAAGACATGGCTTGCTCTGCATAGCAATTAAACAACAGTTTTTCTCAGTCGCACTTCTGTCAGCGTATCATGTCCTGAATTAAGTTGAGCTGAATTCCCCAAGGAAAGAAGGCGACGACCTTTTCAAGCTTGGTTACTCAATACGTACTGTAAGCTGGAACTGAACCCTACACTAAGTTATTATTACCTTTTGAAACTGGAACATAGGCTCTCATTAAAGCTAAAGTGAATGTAGTACAGACATCTTTAGGCCGTTCAGCGGCATGGCAGTGCACTGCGGCAAAGCACATAAAAGAAATCCAAAGTCCTAGACACAGGACGCTATAAACACTCATCATACCCTCCCTGTAAGTATTGACGAGGCTTATTTAGAGCTAGCTCATTGACAAGTATTGGAGGAGAAACACGTTGCCATAATCTAAACCTCAACTATGTAGGAGGGGATGGTTTCGACCAAGCGCGGCCTGTTGGGGAGATTAAGCAGCAATGAATTTTGTATTAAAAGTCATTGTTGTGTTGCTGGCTGGGGTGGCGACGCTAGGAGCTTTTGTTCTTGCATACGAAGCTTATTGGGATGGATTAAGTAAGATGGCAGCAGCAGCAGCACTTGCGCTTGTTACACTTTACTGCGCTTTAAAGTTAACAACGTTCCTTTTAAAATCTCATGAAAATAAATACTCTAAAATAGTAACGGATCTCTACAGAATTTTGGTTGAAGAGCCGCCCTCGACTGGAGAAGCGGCTGCTTTGGGCGCAAAGGAACTTGCGATTAGCCCTAATGAATTATCGGTGTACTTTCGAAAACGAACTATAACGCTTGAAGCGATGCTATACATTGCCGCTACAACCGCTTCTGGAAGCAATACAACCCATTTAGTCATAGCAATTGAAAACCTTTTGCAACCCAAATGGGTTGCGAAGGGCCTTATTAGCGACGCCAGTATAGAAATATATGACCATTGCTGGAGTGAAGTTGAACAACTCCTTGAGAACCGCGTCGCTTGGTCCAAGGTGTGGCTGGATGAGTTCTATGCAGAACCCAGCGATTATGGACCATGCCTGTATCAGTGGAGCATACAGTGCCGGCAAGAGTTTGAGACCATGGTTTCTGTTATAAAGAATTGTGAAAAAATTTAACTGTGTTGGCGCTTCAAACGGTTTCGAAAATATGATTTATCAAGCAATTGAAAGTAAGTTACAAAAGTCTCATAAGTACTTGTTAAACATGACCATAAAAATCTCTATGAACAACAACTGAATATGCATAATCAAGTAGAGCACTCCAACTATATACTGGTAAATCTAATTCACGTTGAATGCTTTTTGCAAATGGTTGGAACCCATATGGAACCCGAAGCAACAATGCATTCAGTGGATTTATCTTTAAGTCATTGATTTAATTGGCGTCCCCTGAAAGATTCGAACTCTCGACCTGCCGATTAGAAGTCGGCTGCTCTATCCAGCTGAGCTAAGGAGACGCATTCTTTTTGGTTAATACGTCAAGCAGAGATTATCCAGAGGGAATACGCATAGATATGAAGAAGAATGCGTAACGAAACACCCACAGGGTTTCCTGTGACTGCCAGAAACTTCTGACAAGTTGTTGTAGCGAAAATTTCCAAAAGAGGTTTTGGTGCGGTCGGCGGGACTCGAACCCGCACGAGTGTTACCTCACAGCGACCTCAACGCTGCGCGTCTACCAATTCCGCCACGACCGCTTGCCATAGTGAATATAGAGGCGCATATCGAAAGGATAATAAGGACTCAAGGGCTGTGTTGCAAAATGAAGCAAGTTGAAGACATTTTTTCTACTGTTGAGTGGAAAACCTCTGATCAACCGGTTCAATATGATGAAGCGGTAGCTTGGATGGAAGCCCGTGTAACTCAAATATTCACGGGGACGGCATCAGAGGTAATATGGCTACTCGAACACCCTGCACTCTATACAGCCGGGACCAGCGCCAAAGCTAAAGATTTAAAAGATCCCAATCGGTTCCCAGTTCATCAAGCGCAACGCGGTGGCCAGTACACTTACCACGGGCCAGGCCAGCGGGTCGTGTATGTTTTACTGGATCTTAACAAAAGAGGCCGCGACATTCGTAAATTTGTGCAGGATCTGGAAAATTGGGTGACCCAGACCCTTATAGAGTTCAATATAGTTGGTGAAACTCGCTCTGGGCGTGTCGGCATTTGGGTACAACGTCCTGATAAGCCCCTATCCCCCAGTGGCAATATTGCAGAAGATAAAATTGCCGCAATTGGAGTTCGACTACGCAAATGGATCAGTTTTCATGGGATTTCCATCAACGTAGAGCCTGATCTTGAGCATTTCAGCGGCATCGTGCCCTGCGGCATTGCTGAGCATGGGATCACATCTCTTGTCGATTTGGGCTTACCTGTGTCTATGATTGATTTGGATCTGGCATTAAAGCGTACTTTTAAAAAGTGTTTTGATCAGTAATCTAAATGCCATTTTGTACAAAAACTTGGATAGAGCGCTCTAAAAGTCATTATGGTAACTGATCCATAGCCATTCGGGATCACAAACCGCGACCTGCGCCATTTTACCCCAGCAAAAACCACTCAGAGCGCGTTGCGCTGACCAGCACACCTCGTTAGAGACTGTTAAGGTAGTTACAGTTTAGTCGTGAGTCGACTGACCTGTTCAATTAGTTAATAAACGGGAGAGCCTGATGGCCGATGCAGCCGCACACGGACACGATCATGAAGACAACCGCGGTTTCTTCACACGTTGGTTTATGTCCACCAATCACAAAGACATTGGTATCCTATACCTTTTGACCGGCGGCCTTGCAGGCTTTGTCTCTGTAGCATTTACCGTCTATATGCGGCTGGAACTGATGGAGCCAGGCGTTCAATACATGTGTATGGAGGGTGCGCGATTTACTGCTGCTGCAGTAGGCGACTGCACACCAAACGGCCATTTGTGGAACGTTTTAATTACTGGTCACGGTATATTAATGATGTTCTTTGTCGTCATTCCTGCGCTTTTTGGAGGGTTTGGCAACTATTTCATGCCTTTGCAAATTGGCGCGCCCGATATGGCATTCCCTCGAATGAACAACCTATCCTATTGGATGTATGTCGCAGGTACAACAATGGCGATCCTCTCAGTGGTGATGCCGGGTGGAAATGGGCAAGCAGGCTCAGGTGTTGGGTGGGTACTGTATCCCCCTCTTTCCGTAAATGAGGCTGGTATGTCTATGGACTTTGCCATTTTTGCGGTTCACCTTTCTGGTGCTTCCTCTATTCTGGGCGCAATCAACATGATCACTACATTCCTGAACATGCGTACACCCGGGATGACCTTATTCAAAGTTCCGCTGTTCTCCTGGTCAATTTTCGTAACTTCGTGGCTTATCCTTTTGTCCCTGCCTGTTTTAGCGGGTGCGATCACGATGCTGTTGACCGACCGTAACTTTGATACAGCTTTCTTTAACCCTGCGGGCGGTGGCGACCCAATTTTGTATCAACATATTCTATGGTTTTTTGGGCATCCAGAAGTTTATATCGTAATCTTGCCAGCCTTTGGAATAGTATCACACGTGATAGCGACATTTTCCAAAAAACCGGTGTTTGGCTATCTTCCAATGGTCTGGGCGTTGATTGCAATTGGCGCATTAGGTTTCGTTGTGTGGGCGCACCACATGTATACCGTTGGAATGTCACTGACCCAGCAATCCTACTTTATGCTGGCAACGATGGTTATCGCCGTGCCGACTGGTGTTAAAATCTTCTCATGGATCGCAACCATGTGGGGCGGCTCGATCGAGTTCAAAACCCCGATGTTGTTTGCAGTGGGTTTTGTATTCATGTTCACTGTAGGAGGCGTAACAGGCATTGTTCTGTCCCAAGCGGCTGTCGACCGGGCTTATCATGACACTTACTATGTTGTTGCCCACTTCCACTATGTGATGGCAATTGCTGCGGCGTTTGGTATTTTTGCTGGTGTATACTTCTACCTACCAAAAATGGCTGGTCGTTGGTACAATGAAAGCACTAGGTAAAATTCACTTCTGGATGTTCTTTATCGGAACGAATATAACCTTCTTTCCGCAGCACTTCCTTGGGCGCCAAGGTATGCCACGTCGTTATATTGATTACCCTGAAGCATTTGCTTACTGGAATTATTGGTCAAGCTGGGGCGCCTTCCTTTCATTCGCCTCCTTCCTTTTATTTATTGGAATCGTATTCTGGGCAGTTTTTGCAGGACGTAGAGTTAACGCGAACAACCCTTGGAATGAGTGGGCAGACACTTTGGAGTGGACTATTGCATCGCCTCCGCCTGAGCATACATTCGAAATCCTGGCAAAACAGGAAGACTGGGATAAAGCTCCACACTGAACTCTTTACAAAAGCTGAAATAAAAAGACCTCGGATAATTCCGAGGTCTTTTTTTAATGCAATTTCTGGCACGGCAGCAATGACACTATGACACAGTGGACCTTTGAGGTATTAACCTTATCATCTTCCAATGCCTTACTCTTGGTCCACCCTACCCGAAAAAGCTTTGTTTCATAAAAAGTCTGATGGTCCCGCTCCGGTTGTATTAACAATACGCACTCATAATTCGCTTAATGCTAATGGCTTTATAAAATTTATTACTCTTATGGCTGTGCTTATGTTGCTCCCAATTCTTGCGTTTCTGGGTCAGATTGTTATGTGGATTATTGCAGGATCTCTAGGAACCTGTCTGGCAGCAACCTGGTTGGCCCTAAAAGCCAGTTGGAAACAAGGACAGCTACGAGAAGAGCTTTCAGTTTGGTCGGATTGTGTTTTACTTGAGCGCTTTAACCCAAATGGGTCCACACAGGTATGGCAGGCAAATCCTTATTGGACAGAAATTAGGCTGATCCCCACCCACAGTTACGTTTCGAATTACCTCACTTTGAGGGGAAATAGTCGCGAAGTCGAAATAGGAGCATTTTTATCAGAAGATGAACGTCCGTTGCTGGAAAGAGACTTACTTAAGGCTTTCAACGCAGCAACTAAACCTCGCTGAGTTGTGCCTTGACCGTACCACCTACTTTACCGAAATCGAGCTGGCCGGTATATTTTGACTTCAACACACCCATCACTTTGCCCATGTCACGAATCGAGCTCGCGCCAGATTCTGCTATAGCAGATGAAATGGCCTTCTCTGTTTCCTCAGCGCTCAATTGTCGTGGTAAAAACTCTTCAACAATCGTGATCTCTGAAAGTTCTTTTTCAGCAAGCTCTAGACGCCCACCCTCTTCATAGGCCCGCGCACTTTCTTGCCGCTGTTTAACCATTTTGCTTAAAATAGCCAATAAAACATCGTCTGGCACACCAGATTCATTGCCGTCAGCCCGCGCATCAATGTCGCGATCTTTGATAGCGGCATTGATTAAACGCAACGTCATCAATCGCGTTGCATCCTTAGCTCTCATCGCTTCTTTCAAAGATACGATTAAACGATCTCTCAAGCTCATAGTATGTTCATCCTCGAACAGTTTCGACACGTCTTTATAGTGTCTGGTAACATGTTTTACAACGACTAGAGGCTCCTCAAGCCCTTGACCCCACTCCCAGCAGACTTTACGACCTCCTCAATCTGCCGAGGATACTTTCATGACAATGTCAGCGATACAAAAAGCGACTGCTTGCCTAGTGCTTGCGGACGGTTCAATTTTTTACGGCTATGGATTTGGAGCTATTGGCACAACTGTCGCCGAACTTTGCTTTAACACTGCCATGACAGGTTATCAGGAGATCATGACTGATCCCTCATATGCTGGCCAAATAGTAACATTCACCTTCCCGCACATCGGGAATACTGGTGTGACACAAGAAGATGACGAAACTTCCCAACCTTACGCGGCTGGTATGGTTGTCAAATGGGATCCAACTGATCCTTCAAGTTGGCGCGCCCACGACGAATTGCCATCCTGGTTAAAAGCACGGGGTCGTATTGCTATTGGCGGAATTGATACGCGACGCCTCACCCGCGCCATTCGCCAACAAGGCTCACCGCATGTGACCCTTTGCCATAAACTTGATGGTGAATTTGATGTACAAAAACTGTTAGCCCAGGCGCAAAATTTTGCTGGCTTGGAAGGCATTGACTTGGCGAGAGGCGTTAGCTGCACGCAGTCTTACAAATGGGATGAAAAACGCTGGGAATGGCCAGACGGTTATTCACAGCGGGAAACACACAAATTTAAAGTCGTCGCTGTTGATTACGGAGCAAAACGCAACATTTTGCGCTGCCTTGCCTCAGTTGGATGTGATTTGACAGTTTTACCAGCAAAATCAACAGCGGAAGATGTTCTAGCTCATAAACCGGATGGTGTGTTTTTATCGAACGGTCCTGGCGATCCAGCTGCAACTGGCACTTACTCAGTACCAATGATCCAAGGTATATTGGAACGCAGTAAGATTCCAGTTTTTGGAATTTGTTTAGGCCATCAAATGCTAGCTTTGGCGCTTGGGGCAAAGACTGTGAAAATGAATCACGGGCACCATGGGGCTAATCATCCAGTGAAGGATATAGAGACAAATCGGGTCGAAATCACGTCCATGAACCATGGGTTCACCGTTGACAGTCAATCTTTGCCAAACGGCGTTCTTGAAACCCATGTCTCACTATTTGATGGCTCTAACTGCGGTATTAGGATGGCAGATCGTCCTGTTTTCTCAGTGCAATATCATCCAGAAGCCAGCCCAGGGCCGCAGGATAGTTTTTATCTTTTTGAAAAGTTTGCAGCGGCGATGGGAACAAGTGTCGGTGCTTAAATAATTTGGTTTAAATGTTATGCTCCGATCACATTTCTTAGGCTAATGCGTTCGCATCATGTTTAAGACGGGTCACAAAAGCCTGAGGTAGATGCACCTTCACAGCTGTTTAGGCGGCCTCTCCATCGCTCTCTTTAATAGCAGTAACAATCTCTTGATGCTCGTCAAGCGCCACAAGCCCGCGTCCCTATACAGCCAGTGACGTCGTCGCAAAAAGGCCCACGAACGGGTATACTAAACCCAATTGGGCAACCAAAAAGCGATTATATAATGGCCAAGTGCAGCTGCTTGTGAAACCGTCGCTTAGTTCGAAACAACGCAAATCGCTCCACAAACTCAATTTCAACAACCCGGCTGCCGAGCCTACAAATGCCAACGTCAATTGCCTCAAGGATCAAATCATAAGCATCACGCTACACTAGTCGGCTCCATCAAGCTACTTCGTAACTCAAACTTTATCTCATAAATATGATAACTATTCGCCAGTTGTTAGCATCGCGCAAGTATTTCAGCATTGAAACCTCTGCGCCATTTGGTACCAGTAAGTATGGAATTTAGGTTGCTCAAAACTGTCGACACTTGGGTCTTTGATCTCGACAACACCTTGTATCCTCCGGCTATGCGCCTATTTGATCAAATCGAGGAAAGAATGCGCTATTTTGTTTCGGATTACTTGGGGGTTGATCTCCATCAAGCTGATATTTTACGAGCAGAATATTGGCGAATTCATGGTACGACTTTGGCTGGGATGATGGATATGCACAGCATGCCTCCCGAAGCTTTCTTGCATTACGTTCACGACATTGATTTTTCGGTTCTGTCCGAATCTCCAAGGTTGGCGAAGCTTTTAAAATCATTACCGGGGCGTAAGATTGTTTACACTAACGGTACAGAACCATACGCCCGAGAAGTTCTTCGGGCACGGGGTTTGGAGCAAGAATTCGAAGGTGTTTACGGTATTGAACATGCAAACTACCGCCCCAAACCCGAAGCCGGAGCATTCCATCAGGTTTTTGCGCAGTCAAAAATTACACCGACAACCTCTGCGATGTTTGAAGACGAGCCTCGCAATCTTAAGGTACCAGCCGACCTGGGAATGAAAACAATATTCATCTCACCAGATACTGAAGTACCAAATTATATTGACTTTCATTATACAGATCTCGAAGCTTGCCTGGAGCGTCTTGTCGCAGAGTGCTTTTCGGATAAGTTAAACGAATTAGAACTAGATCAATGATAGAAACAAAAGACGTAGTAATTTCCGGTGGAGGGATTGCAGGCCTAGTGGCAGCCACTGCCTTCGGAGATGCAGGCTTTGATGTCCTCTGCGTGGAACCAAATCCACCCATAGCGGAGAACTCAGCTAAAGGCGTTGATTTACGGACGACCGCATATCTACAGCCAGCACAGGATTTTTTGGAAAAAATTGGTGTCTGGAAACATGTGAAAATGCATTCTGCACCCTTACAAATTATGCGCGTCTCGGACGTAGGCGTGGAAAAATTAGTAACAAAAGACTTTAATGCTAAAGATATCTCTGACCAACCTTTCGGGTGGAATGTTGGAAATTGGCAGATGCGTGCCGGCCTTATGATGCGCATAGACGAGCTTCCCAATGTAGAGATCAGAACTCAGATCACAACCACCGCAGTGCGGACACGTAGCACCGAGGCGCGCATATATTTGAGCGATGGGCATCAGATAAGCTGCAAACTTTTAATTGCTGCAGATGGACGAGACAGCGAAATTCGCAAGCATTTCAAGATACCCATGCGGCGGACAGAATTTGACCAGCTAGCACTAAGCTTTGCGGTTACTCATACGCAGCCCCATGAAAATATATCGACTGAAGTTCATAAAATTGGCGGCCCTTTCACTCTGGTTCCTCTACCTGATCACGAAGGTTCCCCATCCTCAGCGGTTATCTGGATGGACAAAGCCACTGAAATACGGGCTCGTCACATCTTGCCAATAGAAGACTTCAACGCGGCTATCACTGAAAGATCTGGACATGTTAATGGCAACTTAAAACTTGTTACTGCACGTAGTGTTTGGCCTATTATCAGCCAATTATCAGATCGGTTTGACGCCGAGCGTACAGCCCTTATTGGTGAGACCGCGCATGTAGTGCCACCAATCGGCGCGCAAGGACTGAACCTTAGTATTGGCGATATAAAACTTTTGATTAATCTGTGGTCAACAAAAACGAAAAATCATGATACAACAACACTTCTTTCCAATTATTCCAAGCCGCGGAGAGCGATCGCTTTAGGCCGCATTCTTGCCGTGAGTGCACTAAATCGACTTTCGATGGCGGATAATTCACTTCTGCTTCAAGCCCGTTCTGCTGGGCTATCTACCTTACACCAAATCGCACCATTGCGAAAAAATGTGATGCGCTTGGGGGTAGGCCGACGTTAAATAGGCCCAAGCATCCGTTCTTCACTGAGAAGAACGTTGGCCTCAACATTACCTACGCCTGGCAGTGCCATGATACGTCGACGTAGAACACGTTCAAAATCAGAAATGTCACGCGCAACTACGCGCAACCTGTAATCATACAGACCCAAAACGTGTTGCACTGACTGCACCTCAGGAATCGCGGTCACGGCACGCTCGAAATCCTCCAAAGACACACGGCCTTTAGTCGCGAGTTTCACTCCGAGAAATACGGTCACACCAAACCCAATGCTCTCAGCATCGAGTTCAATTCTGCGTCCCGCCAAAATTCCCACCTGCTCCAGACGTTTAATACGTCTCCAAGTTGCAGGTTGGCTAAGACCAATCATCCTGCCCAAAGCCCCTGCGGATTGCGTGGCATCACGTGATAAAGCCCGCAATATTGCATAATCAGTCGCGTCCCAATCACTCATATTGGCAACGCCTCAGTTGTTTTGATCGTGGCCACGTGCATCAAAGCTTCTAGTTCTGCGATATGTGGAAGATTGAGGATTTCGTTTCGATAAAGCTGCTGATAATCCTTCATATCTCGGGCAATAACCAAAAGCCGCACGTCGACACGGCCCAAAAATGTTTGAATAGCGATAACTTGAGGAATGTGGCGTGCCTCATTTAGGAACTCATCAAACGCCTTGGGATTGGTCTTATCAAGCGTAAATCGCAAACTAACCTCGGCTGTATATCCAAGAGCCGTCCAGTCGATCACAGCGTGCTGCCCCTTCAAAATCCCACGTGCCGTCAAGCGATCCAGCCGCCGGGCAACAGTCGCAGATTGCATTTGGCACTGTTCTGCCACTTCCGCCATTGGTGCAGATGGGTCAGATTGTAAGTAGCGCAGAATGCGCCGATCAAGATTATCAAGCATTAAAATTACATAAATAACTAATTATGAGAATGCAATTGACTAAAAATTAAATAATAATTGAAAATAGATAACTTATATAATTATTTTTAATTTTATATCCATGTGTGATAGAACCTAACCCTGAAAGGATGCCAAAATGCGCGTTTATTATGATCGCGATTGCGATGTTAACCTGATCAAAGATAAAAAAGTAGCAATTTTGGGCTACGGTAGCCAAGGTCACGCACACGCATTAAACTTACGTGACAGCGGTGCCAAAAACCTTGTCGTTGCATTGCGCGATGGCTCTTCCTCGATCGCAAAAGCTGAAGGTGAAGGCCTGAAAACTATGGGCATCGCAGAAGCTGCCGCATGGGCTGACGTGATTATGTTCACAATGCCAGACGAATTGCAGGCTGAAACTTACAAAAAATACGTACACGACAACATTCGTGAGGGCGCAGCTATCGCTTTCGCTCACGGCTTGAATGTACACTTTGGACTGATCGAACCCAAAGCAGGTGTCGATGTAATTATGATGGCTCCAAAAGGCCCAGGTCACACAGTACGAGGCGAATACACCAAAGGTGGCGGAGTTCCTTGCCTTGTTGCTGTAGACAATGATGCCTCAGGCAAAGCACTGGAAATTGGTTTATCTTATTGTTCAGCCATCGGTGGTGGCCGCTCAGGCATCATCGAAACCAACTTCCGCGAAGAATGTGAAACTGACCTATTCGGAGAACAGGCTGTTTTGTGTGGCGGCTTGGTTGAGTTGATCCGTATGGGCTTCGAAACACTGGTTGAAGCAGGTTATGCACCTGAAATGGCTTATTTCGAATGCTTGCATGAAGTGAAATTAATTGTGGACCTAATCTATGAAGGCGGCATCGCCAACATGAACTACTCAATCTCAAATACGGCTGAGTATGGCGAATATGTATCTGGTCCACGGATTTTACCTTACGACGAAACAAAAGCTAAAATGAAAGCAGTTTTGGCCGACATTCAGACTGGTAAATTCGTGCGAGACTTCATGCTCGAAAATGCTGTTGGGCAACCTTCTTTTAAAGCGACACGTCGGATTAATGATCAACACCAAATTGAGGCCACAGGTGAAAAACTCCGCGGCATGATGCCGTGGATTTCAGCTGGAAAAATGGTAGATAAATCAAGGAATTAGGATTGAAATGAGCTTTTACAAGGCTTATAAATTAGGGCACAGTCTATTTGATTGTGCCCTCTTTTTTTCGTCTAAATTGAAAGAATAGTGTCGTGGCTTCACCTGGGTTAATTAATTGGCTTCGTATCATTCTCATTGCTTTGATTTGGGGGGGTGCATTCATGGTGGTGCGGATTGCTTTGGTCGACTTTCCACCACTTACTTTAGCCGCCAGCCGCATCACGATAGGTGCTATCTCCATTTTGCTGCTAATGCATTTCCGCGGCATAAAAATGCCTTCTCTTCGTGATGCACAGGTTTGGCGTTTCGCACTCCTGATAGGCCTCTTATCCAGCGCGATGCCCTTTGCGCTCCTAAGCTGGGGTCAACAACATGTCCCATCTGCGTTTGCGGGTATGACAATGGCCGCACTACCGGTGTTTGTTTTGCCTTTAGCCCATTTCTTAGTTCCAAATGAACGCATATTTTTTCGCAAAGCGGTAGGATTTGCGGTCGGCTTCATCGGTGCTTTTCTTATGATTGGGACCAGCGGCCTTGGCGTCTCGGAGGGCCCGTTAGAAACAACCGCACGTCTCGCCTGCATAATCGGTGCATTATGTTATGCGCTTGGGTCGATAGCCACACGTCTTTGCCCACCTGTGAATGAATTAGCACTCTCCGCCGGATCTTTATGTCTGGCCGCTATTGGCATAGTTCCGCTCGCTTTTATGATCGATGGAATACCAACCATGCCCAGCACTGGCGGGCTTGTAGCGATACTTTATCTCGGCATTGTGCCGACTGCATTCGCGTTTATTATTAAAGTCGCCGTCATTCGCAGTGCAGGTCCATCATTCATGACATTAACCAACTACCAGGTTCCAATCTGGTCAGTTCTCTTTGGCAGTATCTTCATGGGGGAAACACTGCCCACAACTTTATATTTAGCGCTTGCGCTAATACTATTAGGCGTCGCTATCATTCAAGCCGGAGTTCTGAAATCTATTTTTAGCCATGCACCGCAGCCCAAAGTTTAAAGGCCTGAACAGTTTCCAACACATCATGAACCCGTATAATCTGAGCACCTTGCGCTATCGAAGCAAGGGCAACTGAAACCGATCCTGGCATACGCTCTTCAGCTTTTTCAACCCCAGAAATTATACCAATGAAACGCTTGCGAGAGCAACCAAGCAATAGAGGGCAACCCAGCCCGTGGAAGATCGATAGATTACGTAATATTTGCAAATTATGGTACTGCGTTTTTCCAAAACCAATCCCCGGATCAATAATAATTTGGGCACGTCGCACACCCTGCGCCACGGCAGAGTCTATTTGACCCTTAAGGTAGTCATAAACATCGAGTACAACATCGTCATAGTTGGGTTTTTGCGGTATTGTCTGAGGTTCACTTAACGCATGCATCAAACAGATAGGCGCACCACTACGAGCGGCAACCTCGGCCATGCCAATATCATATGTCAGCGCAGACACGTCATTAAGCCAATCTGCACCAGCTTTAAGCGCGGCAGCCGCGACACTTGCCTTCCGCGTATCAATAGATAAGGGAATAGAAATGCCAGCTTGGCGCAAAGCCATAATGACGGGCCTTGTTCGACTTTTTTCTTGTTCTTGGGGAACAAAATCTGCGCCCGGTCGCGTACTTTCTCCGCCGATATCAATCACGTCTGCGCCGTCATGCACCATCTCTGCAGCACGTTCTGTGCTGAGCTCAGACCCTTCAAATCGTCCACCATCCGAGAAGCTATCCGGCGTGACGTTCAGAATACCCATTACCAGCGGGCGCCTTATTTTGACACTCCCAACATTAGGTCGCGGCCTTATTAATCTTTTCAAATAAGCTTTTGGGATCTCAGCCGCTAAGCAAATCTTTGAGTTTTGCCCTCGTTCCAACACTTCAACACGCTCAAAACGACACCACCCCCCAGCCAAGACGTGAGATCCAGACGCTTCAATCAATGGACGATAATAGGTGCTCATAAACTAATCTGCGCGGGTAAGGCCTCAACTGCAGTGGCCAAAGCCCCACTCGGTTCTGCTCCAACAAAAACAACTTTTACCGAATGCATATGAATTGCGAACCATTCGACCAAAGCTGCCATATCAGCGATCTGAGACGTAGGGCCATCCACAGCATCCAGCACAATTTTTGAGGGCGCCCAAACACTAATTTGATCGTTACGCATACCCCAATCCAGCTCAGTCTTTGTACCAACGACAACACACCTGTCGTCATAACTAGCCAAAACCCATGCATTTTGCTCAATCGCTAAAAGATCAATTCTGCGCTGCACCATCTTATGTTGATGTACCTGCGGCGCAATAGCCTCTGGTGTATCCACACAAATAATGACCGGTCGATCATGAAGTTTAGCGGCAGTAATCCATGCATCGCGATATGGCCCAGAAACAACTGAATTTCCTAGAAAAAGTACAATCGGACGTGGTGTATCTGCCAATGTCCGCAAATCTTTATCTGGAGATTTTGAACGTACAATTTCAACGCCTAAATTTCCTGGACCTCTATCTAGTTTCTCTATCCTGACAAAAACACGCTGAGCCTGAGGCTCTGTCAAAATCCGCTCGGCTACTAATTCGGCCAACGTCTCTAGTAGGTTCAAACGATCCTCAGACAGCGACGCATTAATCGCCTCAGTTATTCGATCATACGAGAGTATACGGTCTACATCATCTTTGATTTGTCCAGTTAATCGACGCACTTCGACCACCACGTTAAATCGAATTCGTTGCGTTGTACCACGTTCTGCTTGAAATGCACCAATCTCAATAGTAATCACGTGATCTCTGACCGATATTCTATCAAATGGTGGAACTGGGTTAGTTGCTGAGCGGGCTTCAAGAAAGGCAAATGCGGTTTTTAAATCATCAGACATCTTTTAGCTCCTCTGCCAAAATAACCACTTTAAGCTTGGGGCAGATTTAGATTCAATTTGACCGTTAACGGGTGTATAAAACTTATGATCACCAACATTAGCCGTATTTTTTAATTTTAGCGACCAAGATGGTTTGACATCTTTGTTATGATAAAACGTAGCTCCCTTCACTAACTCTCGAGCCCCGCCATCTATCATAACCCGAGCTATCTTTCCGGCTAAGTTATAAGCTTTTCTATTTTCGATATATTCCATCAATCCATCACAATTGTAACTAAACTGACAAGCATTTCGGCGATTTGAACCTTGGTTCACCACCCCACAAATGCTGTTTGGGAATTTCTGGCTATCAACCCGATTTAAAATGACCTCAGCCACTGCGAATTGACCTTTTATCAATTCGCTGCGTGCTTCGAAATATATTGCCTCAGTCAAGCATTTCCACTGCTTATCAATTACAGGAGTTTTCAAACTTCTTAGCCACCTTGATGAATATTTAATGCCATCGGGTTCCAGGCGATCAACAGGCTGCAAAGACGTTAATGCTTTAACATTCTTCTTGGGTACTGACGAGATCAATTTAGCTTCAAATGTAAGTGCCTTTAAAATCAATTTGGGTTCGAAAACAGATTTCTGCATATCTTGCGCTGTGGCAGAAAACGAAAAAAGTAAATAAATAAATCCAACCCATAGGACATAAGTTACTTTGCGAACCACAACTACAATCCCCCATTAGCATTTCTGATATAAGAAAGTTCAAACCAGTCGCCTAGGCATCTTAGCGACTCCATTAGTCTATATAATCCAGCCAATTTAAGATCAACTATCCAGTATATCTGAAATGGCGCATTGTGCAGCTGCCAGCCTTGCTACGGGAACACGAAACGGCGAACATGATACGTATGTAAACCCACATCTACGTACGAAAGATATTGCTTCAGGGTCACCCCCATGTTCTCCACAAATAGATAAAACAATCTCAGGACTTGCCACTCTTCCACGCTGAGCCCCTAATATTAATAACTCACCCACACCGTCTGTATCCAGACTGTGAAACGGATCTTCTGCATATACGGCTTGCTGTACATAGGACGACATAAACCGGCCAGCATCATCCCGGGATAACCCGTAGGTCATCTGTGTAAGGTCGTTTGTTCCAAAACTCAAAAATTGCGAGTGAGCTGCAATTTCACCGGCTCTTAAAGCCGCTCGGGGGGTTTCAACCATAACACCTAAAGAGTAGTTGAAATCCTGTCCGCGCTCCACTCGTACAGCGGCCGCTGTGGCATCAAGACGTGATTTAACCAACTCAACTTCACGACATGCGGATACCAGGGGAATCATAATTTCTGGTGCTACGTTCACGCCGCTATCAATTGCTGCTTCAAAAATCGCCCGAGCTTGCATGTCGTAGATTTCAGGAACTGTGATACCCAAACGCACTCCCCGAAGACCAAGCATAGGATTATATTCAGATAATTGACCAACGCGTTCTGTCACTTTTGATAGTGGCAAATTCAGCGCCTCAGCCAAATCTCGTAAACCACTTCTATCTGCTGGCAAAAACTCGTGTAGAGGGGGGTCTAACAAACGAATGCAAACAGGTCGTCCCTCCATAATTTGAAATAGTTCTGTAAAATCAGCTTTTTGCATTGGTAGAAGCCGTTCAAGAGATGCAGCACGGTCCTCTACCGTTTCCGCAAAAATCATCTCACGCATCACAGTCAGTCGGTCTGCTTCAAAAAACATATGTTCACTACGGCAAAGACCAATACCATCCGCCATAAAGTTCTTGGCCGTTTGCGCATCACGTGGTGTGTCAGCATTTGCACGAATACCAATATCCCTAACGTCATCTGCCCAGCCCAAAAGAGTTTTCACAGAACTATCTAGTCCTGCCTCAACCGTTTCAACATGCCCAACTAAAATTTCTCCCGAAGTCCCATCAATAGTTATTATATCCCCTTCTCGAAGTATTTGCTGTCCACGCCCAATAATCACTGCACCTTGCGCGTCAATTGACATATCCGAAGCTCCAACAACACAAGGAAGGCCAAGACCGCGGCCAATCACAGCTGCATGGCTGGTCACACCGCCCCGCTCCGTTACGACCGCAACGGCTGCATGCATCCCCCGAATATCTTCAGGCCCGGTCTCCCTGCGCACCAACACGGCAGCTTCATCCCGTGCGGCACAGGCCTGCGCATCAGAGGCAGTAAATACAATTTTACCTGTTGCAGCACCAGGGCTGGCCGGAATTCCTTTTGACATTATCTTGCGTAATGCATTGGGGGCTACTTGCCGATGTAAAAGTTCAGACAAAGCTTTCGGTTCAACACGCATCAAAGCTTCTTCTCGGGAAATCACTTTGTCATCGGCAAGGGCCACCGCAACACGGACAGCTGCACGTGATGAACGTTGAATTCGTACAGCGTCTAATATCGTCAATTCTCCGTTTTCAATGGTGAACTCAATTTGCATTTCTTCGCGCAAACGCTGACGGGCTAAAACTGAATGGGCTAAAAGTTGTGCAAAAACCTCAGGGCAAGTGTCTTCTAGAGAGGCACCACGAGAATCACTCGTCAAATACAAAGAACCCCCTTGACGGTCCAACGCCTCGCGGCCCTGTGACTGCCGCAGATAGCGTCCATGTATCTCTGGAAGACCCGTCTCAGAGGAGGCAAATTGAATTACGCCCGAACCACATTCTCCATGCCCAACACCGATCGCCATTTCTTGCACCACAAGTCCGAGTCCAGCATCTGCAGGCGCTCCTTTGGCCTGCCTTAACAGACGTGCGCTGGTGCCTTCCCACGCGCGCGCCATAGAGCGCAAAACATGCGCCAATTGGACATCAACATCTTGTGGAAACGGCTCATCAGCCTCTTCCTCGTAGATGGTCAATGCTGCTTTAACGTCGGCGACTAACGGTTTTTCAAGATCTTCAAACGCATCTGGATCAAGACGAGCGACATGGGTCGCATAAGAATTCACAAACCGTAGATACAATGTTGCAGCCGCGACTTCACCAATTTTTTTAGACAATACGGAAAATTTCTTATCGTTCATGCCAATATTCAAAATAGCGCCTGGTCCGCCCCAATCAGGACTTGCGGATGAAGGTCGCACAGATATCAATGGATGTTCTTCAAAATGCTGTAAAACACTACTCAGATCAATTGAGCCACCCATTGCAATATCATGCACCACTGTGAAGGCCAAAGCGACCGTCGTTGGAACTGGCATATCAAGTCGGATCAAACGTTGTGCGCATTTCGCACGTCCACCATAGGCCGCTACGGTCATTAGGGTCGTATTACTAATCAATACAACTGGCGCATAGATTGGTTCGTTCAGCACTACAGCATCCTTTTGTTATTAGGCAGTTTAAGCGCTTCCAACCGCAAAGCAAGCTTCAGACTAGCCTTCCAGCTTAGTCAAATCTGCTACAGCAAGACATGTTTTTTTAACTCGGCTCAGCAGATTTAAGCGATTTCGGCGGATCAATTCACTATCTGAGTTAATTTTTACAGCCTCAAAAAACGCATCAATTGGGCCACGCAATGTCGCCATTGCAGCCATCGCCGTTGTGAAATCTTGGGTGGCCATCGTAGCCTTTATTTTTGCCTCAGCGCTATCCAACGCAGTAAACAGATCCTTTTCGATATTACTTTCAGAAAATTTAATATCAGCGCCATAGCTGTACTCAACACCATCTTTGGCTTCGGCTTGGTTTAGAATATTATTCGCTCGCTTGAAACCTTGGATTAAATTTTCACCGTCGTCTGTCGCCAGAACCTGCTGTAATGCATTTGCCCTTTTGATTAGCAATGTTAAGTCATCATTACCCGGCATTGCGGTGCACGCATCAATCACATCATAACGGATGCCGCGATCACGCAAATATCCCTTCATTCGGTCCTGAAAAAACACTAAAAGATCTTCCGCTCCTGCACCCTTATTTGCTCGGCCTAAAACACTCAGAAGCGGAAGTGTTAAATCATTCTCCAAAATTAAACGAATGACACCAAGGGCTGCGCGCCGCAGTGCAAAAGGATCTTTCGAGCCTGTTGGTTTTTCGTTTATCGCCCAGAAACTAGTCAATGTGTCCAACTTATCTGCTAATGCAACGGCAATTGAGACGGGGGCCGAGGGTACATCATCAGATGGACCAAGCGGAGAGTAATGCTCTTCACACGCAATAGCTATATCCATGCACATTCCAGCCTCAATGGCATAATAGCGACCCATACGCCCCTGCAGTTCAGGGAATTCGTACACCATATCAGAGCTAAGATCTGCCTTAACAATTCGGGCAGCTGCTTCTACCATATCGGGATCTGCCGCAACACTAATGGCTAATTCGCGGGCCAGAATGGTGATTCTCTGAATTCGTTCAGCTTGGCTGCCAAGTTTGTTATGGAAAGTGACATTCTCCAATGAGGCCTGCCAACCAACCATACCAGCTTTAGCTTCTCGTAAATCATTTTCCCAAAAAAACTTGGCATCGGCCAAACGTGCCGACAGCACTTTTTGGTTACCCTGCAAAATGGTCACGCCTTTATCGACAGTTTCAATATTAGCCACAGTCACAAAGCACTCAATATTTCCTGATTTTGGGTTAGAAACAGAAAAAAACTTTTGATGTTCTTTCATTGAGGTTTTTAAAACCTCCGAAGGCAATCCAAGGAATTCATCATCGATCTGACCCAGCAAAACCACAGGCCATTCAACCAAACCCGAAACCTCATTTAGAAGACTGGGGTCGGCAACGACTTCCAGCCCCAATGCGAAGGCTTGGTTGGTGGCATCTTGCCAAATTAAATCACTACGCTCTTGCGCGCGCAAAATCACGTTGGCTCGCTTTAATTTAGCCTCATAATCATCAAAGCTTTTAACTATAAAGGCATCCGGCGCCATAAAGCGATGACCACGTGTAGTATTACCAGCCACAATCCCATCTATCTCAACGGCAACGACTTCGCATTCAGATTCAGATGTCAGAAGGCATAGGATCGAATGCAAAGGCCTTACCCAACGTAAAGATCCACTGCCCCAGCGCATGGATTTAGGCCACGGAAAGTTACAAATTATAGCTTCTAGAACTTCAGACACAATCTCAGTAGCTGGACGGCCTGGCTTAGTAATTTTGGCAAAATAAACTCGACCTTTTTTATCGTCTCGGATCTCAAGATCATCCATCGACAGACCAGTGCCGCGCAAGAACCCCTGTATCGCCTGTTCAGGCGCATCAACTTTGGGACCTTTGCGCTCCTCGAATACGGTCGGACTTGCATCAAGCAGACCCTCAACCGTTAGCGTCAGACGCCGTGGCGTATGGAAAGCAGCGGCACTTGCATAGGTCAGCCCAGCCTCAACCATTCCGTTCGTCATCAGTTTCTGCAAGTTGTCAGCAGCGCTTGACTGTAGCCTTGCTGGGATTTCCTCAGAAAATAATTCTATGAGAAGATCAGCCATTATTGATCCCTTTCTGGACAATCATCCGAGGCGGACGAGCCATCATAAAGTTTATCACCACAGTCATTTATTTGATGCCAGACAAAACCACGACCATCTCGGTAAATTGCTACAATGCGATCGATACCAAATTCAAAATTTGCTTGTCCTAAAAAAGCTGTTGCAACACCTGATTGCAAATCTTCACCAATTTTCTGAGCGTCAAAGCAGTCAAACCAATCAGGGGCATTCCGCGGCTCAGCCTTGCTAAAAATTTTGTAGGTTTCCTCAAGAAAATCCATACTTAATTCTGTTTGAAAACAAGAGCGATATCGAATTGGACTACTACCAGCATCAATACCCTCAAACCCAGCGGTAGGAATCATTTCAACTTCACCTGTCGCAAGCGTTGTCAGTTCGACTTCTTGTAAGACTACCGTCTCATAGTAGCCGTAAACTTGAGCATAATAAACGCCCACACCGAAAGCTGCAGTAGCCGCGAGAATACCACCAACTACTAATTTCCCACTCACAGCCATTTAAGCGGTCCCTGCTGCTGTTTGAACAAAAGCGTCTGCACATTTTTTGGCCAAAGCGCGCACTCGGCCAATGTAAGCCTGCCGCTCAGTGACTGAAATCACACCGCGCGCATCAAGAAGATTAAAAACATGACTGGCTTTTATGCATTGGTCATAGGCAGGATGCACCATAATAATTTTTTTAGCCATCTTTGGGTCAATATGCGCTTGCGACAAGATATGTTCACATTCAATCTCCGCCTCTTCAAAGTGACGCAAAAGAACATCTGTATTGGCTACATCAAAGTTCCACCGCGCATATTCTTCTTCAGTCTGTTTGAAAACATCACTATATTTCATCGCGGTCGGCGCTGAAGGATCATTGAATGGCATGTCCATAACATGATCAATGCCCAGCACATACATCGCCAAACGTTCCAGACCGTATGTCAATTCACCTGAGACTGGGCGACAATCATGCCCTCCTACTTGCTGAAAATACGTAAACTGGCTCACTTCCATACCGTCGCACCAAACTTCCCAACCAAGGCCCCAAGCGCCGAGTGTCGGGCTTTCCCAATCATCCTCAACAAAGCGAATATCGTGTAATTTTGCATCAATCCCAATCACAGCCAAACTGCCAAGATAAAGATCTTGAAGATTAGGCGGGCTTGGTTTTATTAAAACTTGATATTGATAATAATGCTGTAGGCGATTGGGATTTTCACCGTAGCGACCATCAGTGGGTCGCCTGGAGGGCTGCACATAAGCCGCTGCCCAAGGCTTTGGCCCCAAAGCCCTTAAAGTAGTTGCAGGATGAAATGTTCCGGCACCAACCTCCATATCGTAGGGTTGCAGTATCGCACATCCATTCTCCGACCAATAGGCTTGCAATCGCATTATTATCTCTTGAAATGATTTAGGAGTATCCATGTTATCCTCAGCCTTAGGAGCATGGCCTGAATAGGCTTTGCAGGGCACATCGTCAATCGACACCGAGGCAAGTATTACACAGTTTAACGGAAAGTTTTCTCAAGCCACTTGATTTAAGAACTTAAGACACAAATAACCTCTGGAAAATACTTAGGGCGTTTCATGAGAAAATCATCAATTAGTACGATTGTCGCTATTTTAGCAATTTGGACCCAAGTAGTGCTGGCTCAAACTGTGCCATCTGGGCTTTCCTGGGTGCAAATAGCGGCTCATCCAGAGAAGTTCCAAGCCCTTGAACGCATCAGAAATTACACCAAAAATTTTGGCAACGTCGTCGGTTACGAAATTGGAGGCGGTTGGTACGGTATTGCACTTGGCCCCTACACGAGAACCTTTGCAGAAGATGCTTTGAACGAATACATTGGCTCAGGCCTTATTCCAGAAGATAGTTTTGTATCAAATGGCACATCTTACCAGACACAATACTACCCGTTGATGAATACTGAAACCATGCAAGTTGAGACTCCTAAAACAACCATACTGGGCGACTCAGTAACTACCGGGTCACAGATTGTTCAGGCAGAAAATACCAAAGAAGCACCAATGATTTCTGTTGCGGCTGAAGTGGAGGCTGAAAGACCAGAAGAACAATTTGCCCGCGCCCAGTCATCCGAGCGAAATATGAGTAGGAAGCAAAAACAAATTTTGCAAAAAGCATTGGCTTGGTCTGGCCATTATACTGGAAAGATTGATGGCCTTTACGGCCCCGGAACGCGAGGCGCTATGACCCTATGGCAAACCGAAAATGGATTTATGCCAACAGGTGTCTTAACTGCATTGCAGCGTGAAAGCGCATTGAATGTCTATAATTCGTTCTTAGCGGATATGGGTTTTGGTACGGCTTTCGATCTTCGCTCAGGCATTTCGGTTGAAGTGCCAAAAAACATTCTAGGCTCCGCCCAATACGATCCACCTTTCATCCGCTTTGAATCAAAAGATTTAATAGATGCAAGGCTCATTTTAATAAGCCAAACTGGTGGCCAAGCCCGCTTGATAGCGCTCTTCGATGTGCTGCAAACATTAGAACTGTTTCCAACGAACGGCTCAAAAGAGCTGGGTAAATCAAACTTTAAATTTGAGGGTGAGACTGATTTACACTACATTTCCGGTTTTGCTCGCTTGAATGCAGGTGAAATAAAAGGTGCTATCCTCGTTTGGCCACTCGAGCGAGGCGCGGACTACCAGCGCGTTGAAGATGAGATTTTTGGTAGTTTCACGCGCATTTCGGGCGTTTTGGAGGATCCAGAAAACTTGAATACTGACGTTAGTCCGACTGATTATTTGGCAGGCTTGGAACTTAAACAGCCCAGCCTATCACGTTCGGGCGTTTTTGTAGATCAGCAAGCAACTGTTATTACAGCACGCGATGATCTTGATACATGTACTAACATAAAACTCGGCGATGGGTCGAATGTGGGCATTGCCGCAAAAACAGATGACCTGATAGCACTACAGCCGACAACCCGACGCGCTCCAAGCACCATAGCACGTTTGCGAAATTCACCAATCCAAGTGCCCCATCCAATTGTTATTGGAGGATATTCTTACGCTGGAGCGCTTGGTGCACCAACAATTTCACTTGGAAGCGTTCAGAGCTTGGTTGATTTAGAGGGACGCAACGGTATCATACGCCTGCAAGTTAATACTCTGCTTGGAGACATCGGTGGACCAGTTTTTGATAAAACCGGCGCTCTAATAGCAATATTGCTACCAAGCCGCGCACCAACCAACAAGCAACTGCCAAGTGGGGTTCACTTTGCAGCCTCCGCACAGATAAGTAAACTTATGCAAGTCCTTGGTGTCACATCGAAACCTACTACCAATTTGAAAAAAATTGATACGGTTTCACTATCCAAATTAGCACTAGAAACTGTAGTGCTAGTACAATGCTGGGATTGAGAATCTAAAGCAAATATTCTTCGACACCGTTCAACAGAAATTTTAACCCAAAATACCTGGCGTTAAATAAATCAGTGTTGGACCATCTGCATCGAACGCATCAGCAACAGCTTTTTGCATTTCAGAAATCGTTTTCGGAGCCACTGCCGCCGCACCATAAGCTTCTGCCAGTTTTACAAAATTTGGGTTCTTAGCGACAACTGCATTGGGTGCAATTTGCGCAGTGCGCATACTATCCTCAATTTCCTTTAGTTTACCGTTATCCCAAAGGATTATCGGTAGAGCCTGCCCTAATTCGACAGCTGTTCCTAATTCCTGCACTGTATACTGAAATCCATAGTCCCCCGCTATTGCTAAAGTTGGCTTATTTGGACGGGCAACCGCACCGCCTATTGCAGCTGGCAGCGCGTAACCCAACGTACCAAACCCTGACGGATGATGCCAATGTTTAGGCTGTTCCAGAGGCCAAACTTCTTTCGCCACATATGCAAATTGGGTCATATCAGAATAGATCATCGTCTCATTAGGTATGGCGTCCCGCAACGCATCAGCTATGGCTATAATACCAGGGCGCTCTGCTTCAGTCTCAGCTCGCCATGTCTTACGTTGGCTAACAACTTGTGATGGTTCCCATTTAGATTGAGATTTAGGTAAAACGCGCAATAGTGCGACTAACGCATCTTTTGCACGCGCTTGTATTCCAACATCTGCACGGTGATGGTCACTGAGGCATTCGGGGTCAATGTCGATGCGGTACAGTGGACAATTATGACCGATATGATCGCGCCATAAGTCCACCTCACTCAGCTCTGTGCCAATGGCTACGACACAGTCCGCTTCGGCCATAATTTGGGCAGAACTAGGTCGCGCCAAAGCGGCTCCAAAATTCAACGGATAACTGAAAGGGACGATACCCCGTCCCGCGTAGGTCTCAAAACACGCCGCACCACAGGCCTTATGAGTGCTATATAATAGTGAACCGGCATCGGCGGCTCCACCACCAATTATAAAAAGGGGCTTTCGAGCTTTGGTCAATGCGTGTGCCAAACCGTTCAAATCTAAGTCGGTTTCTCCGCGTGACGCAGTAAGCGTTGTTGTATTGGCCGGAGCCGGGACTGCTAAACCTTCCAGCTGTGAAATTGGTATCTGAATATGCTTACTTCTTGGACGCTGTGTTTGGAACTCCATCAAAGCTCGATCAATTAACGCATATACGGCCTTGGCAGTATTCGCTTGGTAGGACCAATCACACACACTCCCCGCAGCAGATTCTTGATCCAACATTTGATGCAGTTGTCCGCGACATGCTGCTACTTCGTCAAGGCAGCTCGACAACACAAGAATAGGCACTGAGTCCGAATATGCCTGACCCATTGCAGTCATAATGTTGCAAACGCCCGGGCCAGTAATCACGTAGGCAACGCCAGGTTTTCCAGTTGCACGCGCGTACCCATCAGCCATAAAACCAGCACCTTGCTCATGACGGGCTAAAAAGTGACGGATACCCGCTTCCTCAATACCGCGATACATTTCTTGATTGTGAACACCTGGAATACCAAAAATCACTTCAACGCCACGATCTTTCAACATATGAGAAATTTGCGCGCCTAACGTTTTCCTATCTTGCATCAGTTTCTCCAAAATCTAAGTGTCAACAATGTGTATACGGCCAAAAGTTCAAGCCTGCCCAGGAGCATAGTGGCGGCCAAAATCCATTTGGCGACATCATTTAGGCTTCCATAATTTCCCGAAGGGCCGATCACCTCACCTAGGCCAGGTCCAATATTCGCAATTGCTGCCGCTGCACCAGAAATCGCCGTTAACATATCCAACCCAGTGAAGATCAACGCCAAAGCAGATACACCCAAGGACACGAAAAAGATCACAAAAAACGAAATCACAGAATTCACAACATCGCCCCCCACAATTCGCCCCTGATAGCGCATCGTAAATATACCATTAGGGCTGTTAATTTTGTTTAACTGCATTCGAATTGCAGAAAACAACAACTGGTAGCGAAAAACTTTGACCGAACATGAGGTAGATCCCGCACATCCTCCAATAAGGCCAGCGTAGAAAAAGACAATGACAGCAACAGGGCCCCAGCTACTATAATCCGCACTTGCGTAACCCGTGCCAGTAACAATTGATACCACATTGAACAGCGCTTTGCGGAACCCTAATTCACCAGCCAAACCACCACCCTGCCACAACAACAACGTCAAAATACCCACAACAACGGCTAAGATTGCAAAAAAAGCTTGGATTTGAGTATCTTTGAACAAAGATTGTGGCTGTCCGTTTACCAATTGCACGTATCGCACAAACGGTAATGCTGCGAGGCACATAAAGAATGCCCCAGCGTATTCTGTACTAGCACCAAACCTTTCAAAAGAGGCGTCGTATGTCGAAAACCCACCTGTTGCAATGGTGGTCATAGCATGAAGCAGCGCATCAAAAGTGCGCATCCCACTAGCCAGGTAGACTAGTGCACAAATAGTAGTTAGCGCGAAGTAGAGCCATGCGATTTGCGAAGCAATTTCAGTTGCTCGGGGTAAAATTTTCCCGAAAGTATCAAACCCTTCCGACCGAAATATCTGCATTCCACCAACGCGAAGTTCAGGCAAAAATACCATCGCTACAACAATAATTCCAATGCCACCTAACCACTGCAAGATTGACCGCCAAAGCAAAAGGCTATCAGGCAAACTATCAAGACCAGTAAAAACCGTAGCACCCGTGGTGGTCAAACCCGACATCGCCTCGAAGAATGCATCAGTATAACTGGCCTCAGTAGCGCCCATCACAAAAGGAAGCGCTCCAAAAATAGGTAATGCTATCCAAACACTCGTAGTCAAAAGAAACGTTTGCTGCAACGAAAGCCCACGCGCCTCTTCCCTACGCGTTGCAAGATAAAGCATTGCTCCAAACAGAATGGTTATTAGGGCTGACTCCAAAAAGACACCCCAATGATTATTACCACGTGCTAAATCTAGCGCAAAAGGAAACAGCATTGTGAGGCCAAGAAAGCCAACCAACAATCCAATTACATTTAAGACGGGTCGCACATCGAACATGGGGTAAGCGTTGGCTGCGTTTCAGGTTCAAGTCAAGTAATCAACCAACGTGAAACAAACCAGAGAAGGTCTGGGGATCAAGGCTTGTCTGAGCGAATGTATCACCCTCAGTTAGCACTGATATAGCATCGTGGCTGTGCAGACTTTCTTGATGGCTCGCAATAACCCTGAAATCACCAACCCGAGGATCCAGCTGCAACTGTTCACAGAACAGGCGAGCGGCATCTTCCACAAATATTGGGTTGGCAGCGTTCAACTCTGCAAAGGCTTGCTCGTCTTCTCGTTTGACCATGACTTGTGTTTCTGTCGGAACCGCAAGTCTGCACAGATCAATCAGATCCTCAAACCATAGACAGTTCTTTTGTGGATTCAAAACAAGCGAAATGCGTGCCACCGATCGCTGCGAGTGGGGCGTAGCTAATTGACCGCGCATGGATCTCGCATGCTCGGCCAATTCGAGCGAGCATGGACAGGTTGATGAATAGACATAGTCCAAGTGAATTATGCGGTGACGTACGCCCTCTACCTCAACCAGTTCTAGCGCTATATCATAATATTGATATCCACTTAAGCCACTACGCAAACTTTCGACCTTCGCAGGGAACGACAGTCGCATTTGAATTCGAGCATCAAAGCTGTCAAGATCGTTTTTGTAATCGTCCAGTGCGCGCTCGATAACATCGAAGCTGAATGTTTCCTCGGAACGACGGTAGAACGTGCGCATTATGCGCGACATATTTATACCTTTTTTTCCAGCTTCCAAGGACACCGAACCTGTGACGGAGGTCTCAAGCTGAACCGGCCCATTATTCCGAGTTTGAAACCTAATAGGTAGGCGAAAATTTGAAATACCTACATGTTGAATTTGCTGTTTAGCGCCGCGAATTAAAGAAGAGGGGCCATTTTGAAGATCTGGCAAGCTCGCTTTATAAGCCGTATCAACTACGAAATCTTCAGGATAAGCACGTGCTAAAGCAGGGTAGTTTTCTGCAGTATTACTTGGTAGGAGCCGTCCAATCAGTGGATCAAGATCCTGCATTTCAACAGGGCTTGCACCGGCGACCCAGGTCCTTAGGAGCAATAGGGCCGTCTCCGCCTCTTCACGTGTCGGGGGAGATTCCAATTTAGTGGAATGGATGTTCATGGCAATTTCCCCGTCTTTCAGGTGCGGGCCTTTCTTATCAACTTAAGAATGATACGCTATTTGTAATTGTATGTCCAAGAATTAGCTCAATTTAAAGTAATTCAAGAGGATTATCTAAATTACGCACTGGTAAAAGCAACGTCCAAAGCAAAATTTAAATCTTCCAGGAGGTCTTTTTCACTCTCTAAGTCAATCTCTCTTTCCAATAGCATATTTACTAAGCAATGCACTCTGCATCATGAAAAACGCAAACAAAGCAGCGGTTAAGCCAAACGTCTTAAAATAAACCCAAGTATCGGTTGAAAAGCTACGCCAGACAGCCTCGTTAGCGAGGGCCAAACCAAAGAAGAAAGCTGTGAAACGTCGGGTCAATATCATCCAGCCAGTATTTTCAAGAGGTATTAGATCTTGCATTACCACACGCAAATAGGATTGCCCTCGTAATAACCCAATTCCAAGAATCCCACCAAATAAGAGGTAGATAATTGTTGGCTTCATTTTGATGAAACTTGGGTCATTTAGCCAAACGGTTAGCCCCCCAAAGATAGTCACTAAGACCACAGTCATGATTTGCATTGGTGAAATTTTACCAGTCAACCTCCACAAAATTGCTGTGGTAAAAAGTAAAAGTGGAATGAATAAGCCAGTAACTACGATAAAACCCTGGTAATCACTTCCCCCAATGGTGAAAATGCTCTCTTTTAAACGCATGTAGGCCACAAAAAAAGCTACAATTGGGCCCAACTCCAGCAACGGCTTCACCCATTTGGGTAGTGTATCTTCAGCCATATTAATTAGTTCCTTTTATCTCGCAAATTCAACTATCACAGCACCCAGCGCGATCAACGCTATCAGCACAACCCGGCTCAGTCCAACCGTCTCTTTAAGGAAAACCCAGCCGATGAGGGCTGCAAATACTGTTGAGGTTTCCCTCAACACAGCAGCTTCACCAATTTTTCCTAATCGTGTCGCCATCAATAAAGACCCAAAAGAGGCAATGGCAACGATGCCACCCAAAGGCCCGCGCCATAACAATCCCTGGCCGCCGAGCAAGATATTACGACTTCGCGCATAAATTAATCCTAAGATAGGCATGGACCAGCTGTCGATGACAAACAACCAAGCTAAGAAAGTAAATGGATCAGTTGAGGCCCTTATCCCATAGGCGTCATAACTAGTGTACAAAGCTACGAAAGCACCTGTGGCCAGTGCAAACCCCAATGCTGCGTTTAAAGTCTCACGCTCGAGCTTTAGGTTTTTTAAATTGTATAACGCCAGCCCAAATATCCCACTCAAAAGGACCGCTACTCCTACCAGTTGGCCCCAACTAAAAACTTCTCCAAAAAATAAAAATGCCGCAATGATCGTGAATAATGACCCTGATCCTCGCACTACTGGGTAAACAACTGTATAGGCACCTCTCATATAAGCCATAGCTTGTAAAACCTTATAGGCTGTGTGAATTCCCCAAGTGACCGCAAAGATTAACCACATATGAGGCTCAGGCCATGGCACCGCAATCAGTGCAATAGGTAGAGCAATAATACCATAGCTGATATCTATAGCACCGCGCATAATCCATGGGTTCACAATGCCTTTCTGCATTGCTGCAAACGCAGCATGCAAAACAGCAGCCACAAGCGCTAAACACATAGCGATACTTCGGCCTAATTCTGTGCCTTCAACCAAAAGGACCCATTCGCCCAAAAGCTTAGACTCCAGTCAACGCATTGGCAAAATCTTCTGGATCGAAAACGTCGAGATCATCTATTTTCTCACCCACCCCAATTGCGTGAATAGGAAGCGCAAACTTATCTGCAAGCGACACCAGAACGCCACCTTTTGCGGTCCCGTCCAATTTAGTCATAATCAAACCTGATACATCTGCCAGTTTTTGGAATGCATCCACTTGGTTCAATGCATTTTGGCCAGTGGTCGCATCCAAAACCAAAAGTGTATTATGCGGGGCTGTTGAATCTTTTTTGCGGATAACCCGTACGATCTTTGAAAGTTCTTCCATCAAATCTGCTCGGTTTTGCAAACGCCCGGCAGTATCTATCATCAACAGATCGGCCCCATCTGCCTCAGCCTGTGTCATTGCCTCAAAAGCCAAACTGGCAGGATCAGATCCTTGAGGGGCAGTCATTACCGGTACTCCAGCACGATCTCCCCAGACTTTAAGCTGCTCAACAGCCGCTGCGCGAAACGTATCCCCAGCAGCTATTACAACTGATTTTCCAGCAATCTTAAATTGGCTTGCCAATTTACCAATAGTTGTCGTTTTCCCAGACCCATTCACACCAACAACCAAAATCACTTGGGGCTTCTTATTGTAGATCGGCATAGGCCGAGCAACGGGCTTCATGATCCGAGAAATCTCTTTTGAAAGGGCTATCTTAATTTCTGTAGTCGACATCTTTTTGCCATATAGATCTTGTGCCAAATTCGCTGTAATTCGAATGGCTGTATCAACCCCCATATCGGATGCTATCAACAACTCCTCGAGCTGTTCTAACATCTCATCGTCAAGAACTCGGCGCGGCGTTCGCGAAAATAAACCACCTTTCTCAGGCAAGGGGTTCGGAGGTGTAGTGTCAACGACGAGCTTTTCAAAACTTGCAGCTTCAGGGCTTGGCACGGCAGACTTTTCCACCAGGTCCCTTTCCGCAACAATAGCTACTGCGCCCGTTTCCAGCTCAGCCTTAGAAAGAATTTCCGAGAGCGTCGGGTCAACAGCACCTTCAGATCCCCCATCAGGATTAGGCTCCTGATTGGATTTTGGTATCTCAACCACGGATTGTTTCCCTTGAGCATCAGGCTTTAATTCAACACTCTCGCCGACGGTATTCTCATCAACAATGGCATTCAGACCCTCTTCTAGCTTTGCAGAAGATTTAAATAATCGTGATTTTAATTTCCCAAAAAAGGACATTCAAGCGCTCCAAAACTTTCACCGACCAAACACATCCAAAAAAATTGAGCCTATTTGATTTTTAGCAGAAGGTAATGATCAGGGAAGCAGAAGCCAATGGCACATATTCATTAGCCTAATTAATTCTTCAAAAAAGACTTACGTTTGCTCTCATAATGCACCAAGTTAAATCAGCAAAAAATACCCATCGCCAGGGATTTAGATTTCATCTTCGAAATACTTAATGACAGATTTGATTGGATTTGGCGCTGCTTGTCCAAGACCACAGATTGAAGCATCCGTCATTGCGACAGTTAGCTCACTCAAAAGTGGTTTGTCCCATTCTTTTGCTTGCATCAACTTAACTGCCTTTTCACAACCGACCCGGCATGGAGTACATTGGCCACAGCTTTCATCTTCGAAAAACCGCAACATGTTCAACGCAGCACCACGTGCGCTATCTTGGTCAGATAATACAACCACGGCGGCAGAGCCAATAAACGTGCCCAAGGGTTGTAAGGTATCAAAATCAAGCGGAATATCATGGATCGATGCTGGCAAGAGCCCCGAAGAGGGCCCCCCCGGTTGATAGGCTTTGAATTCATGCCCGTCGAGCATTCCTCCACAAACTGCAATAATGTTAGTGATTGTGGATCCTGCCGGCAGCAAATAAACTCCGGGGTTTTGAACTCGCCCAGAAACAGAATAACTGCGCAAACCGCGGCGTCCATTCAACTCTGTGCTATTGAGGCATTCAGGGCCTTCTCGCACCACCCGCGCCACCCACAAAAGAGTTTCCACGTTATGAACAAGGGTTGGGCGATTGTGTATACCCACGGCCGCCACGAAGGGTGGACGGTGTCGTGGGAGACCACGCTTGCCTTCAATACTCTCAATCATCGCACTTTCTTCGCCACAAATATATGCACCAGCGCCACGACGCAAAACAATATAGCCTGCTTCAACAATACCGGCAGCCTCTAGCGCCGCAATCTCGATCGCTAAAATATGCAACACTGCTGGATATTCATCCCGCATGTAAATAAAACAAGTCTCCGCTTCTACCGCCCAAGCCGCGATCAACATACCTTCCAAAAACAGATGTGGTGTCCGCTCAAGGTAGTAGCGGTCCTTGAAGGTGCCGGGTTCGCCCTCATCACCATTTACAGCCAAATAACGTGGACCTTCATTGCTACGCACAAACCCCCACTTTGTGCCCGATGGAAAACCTGCACCACCCAGGCCGCGCAAGCCACTTTCTTTTACTTTAGCTTGCACGTCTTCCCAACTACCGTCCACTCGCAACACGGCCAATTGGGCATAGCCACCACCTTTTTGGTACGCAGACAAAACTTCATAGTCAGGAATATCTGCATGCGTGTGACCGGCGGCAACTGCCACTTGAACTTTTTCAAGCGTCGCATGATCGATGTGGTAATGACCTAACTCCAAAACAGGTGCCGTATCGCAACGCCCCATACAAGGCGCTCGCACAACTCGAACTCTAGAGGCGTCCAAGCCATTTTCCAAAGCGCGCTGCAACGTAGTTGCACCTGCCAATTCACACGAGAGGCTATCACAAACCCGAACAGTCAGTGGAGGAGGTGGCGTTTCACCTTCTTTGACCACGTCAAAATGGGCATAAAAAGTTGCTACTTCGTATATTTCAGCTTGGCTTAGACGCATCTCTTCAGCCAGCGCGCACATATTCTCGGCAGAGATACAACCATGTGCATCTTGGATGAGATGTAAAAATTCAATAAGCATGTCACGTTTGCGGGGTTGGTTCCCAAGGAGCGCTTGGACTGCGGATAAGGCATTATCTTCAACCTGACGGCCCTTGGGGCGGACCCGCCCGCGACCTCTTCCAGATTTCCAAACACCCTTTTGTGATGCGTCAGACATGCGTTCTTCCTCGGTCAGTTGCGATGGGTCTAGCCTGCATTAATTAACCAAAGTAGTGTGAAAAGCGACACCAAAGGCATCAGATGCGTTTCTATTGTTCTTCAAATTAGCCAAACGGAAATACTTCATAATAGTTGCCCCTGCTCTGGGGGCTTTGGCTTGCGCCTTTTGCTCGGGCTAGTTGGCGTAGTGAGCGTCAAGCTCTCACCAAATGAAACACGGCCATCCACAAATTCTACCTCTAAAAATTTTGCAGATTTTGCCTGCCCCACTGAGGTGATGACATCAACCCCATCCCGTACAACCGAATATCCTCGCCTTAAAGTTTCACGGTACCCAAGGGTTTCTCGTAAACGGTCTATACCGTTCAATTGCTTCTTCTTATCCTCAATCTGGCGAGTAAGATTCTGATTCAAACGTAGGCGATTCTGATCCAGCTCAGCATACATTCTGTTACTGCGTGTCACAAAAGGAACCAGCCACAATCGAGTGCATGTGGTATTTAGTCTTTGGCGGGTCTCAATTTTAATACGTGAAAGTGCCGGCGACAAACGGTCCGTGAATGCTTGCAGTCTCCGCTTTTCAAGAGTTACTATGCGGTTTAGAGCAGATGGCTTAATCTGTGAAGCCATTGTTACCAAACGTAATTCCTGGCGTTGCACTAAAGACCGAAGCGCTGATGGCAATCGCCCATCCCAAACATCAAACCTTTGTTGAGCTTGATAAATGAGATTTTCTGGCTTTGGGAGCGCACGAGCCAAATCCACCAATCGCTGTTCGCGCCGGGCGAAAGTATTTGCCTGTGCCAGAGACGCACGTGCATTCATCGAGCCGATATGGGCCAAAAGATCTAACCTAACAGGAACTGCCAACTCAGCAGCAGCTGTAGGTGTTGGCGCTCGGCGGTCTGAAACGAAGTCAATT
Organism: uncultured Planktomarina sp.; assembly: GCA_905182425.1. Classification (GTDB taxonomy): domain Bacteria; phylum Pseudomonadota; class Alphaproteobacteria; order Rhodobacterales; family Rhodobacteraceae; genus Planktomarina. Next base: position 48,882 of record CAJJBP010000015.1, read on the forward strand.
AAAGTGGTATCTGTTTCGTGACCCACAGCTGAAATCAAAGGAATATCAGACGCAGCAGCGGCGCGGGCCACGATTTCTTCATTAAAACCCCAGAGATCTTCAATAGCCCCCCCGCCCCTAGCTACGATGATCAAATCAGGGCGCGGTAAAGAGCCTCCCGGCGTCAGCGCATTAAACCCATCAATCGCTCCCGCGACTTCTGGAGCACAATTCGCGCCTTGTACAGCTACCGGCCATACCAAAACCTTGCGCGGAAACCTATCACGCAAACGGTGCAGAATATCCCTGATTACAGCTCCAGTTGGAGAAGTCACCACACCAATAATTTCTGGCAAAAATGGCAAATCTTTTTTGTGAGATGGATCAAATAACCCTTCAGCAGCCAAGACTTGTTTTCGTTTTTCTAACATTGCCATTAACGCACCGACACCAGCAACCGCGACATCGTCCACATTTAGATTATATTTTGATTGTCCACCAAACGCCGTCATTTTTCCCGTTACTACAACCTCCATACCTTCTTCTGGAAGAACAGATAATTTGGAAATTTGCCCCTTCCATGAAGTACAGGCGAGCGAGTTTCGTTCATCTTTAACGTCAAAATACAAATGTCCTGAGCGGGCGCGAACGACACGGCTAACCTCGCCTTTAACACGAACCCGCCCAAACTCAGCTTCTAGCGAGCGTTTAACCGCGCTAGAGATTTCTGTAACAGTAAATTCATGGGCATTTTCGCCCACGCGTGGATCATCAATTAGATCAGACATTGTGACACCTTGTGACCGGAGTTGTTGCAGCTTAGAACGCCCTTAAGCAAAGGCCAAGGGGAGAGTAAGCAATGAACATCTTAATCTTAGGCGGCGGTGGTCGCGAGCATTCCTTAGCTTGGGCGATAGCACAAAATCCAAAATGTGATCGATTAATTGTGTCTCCTGGCAATGCTGGAACTGCGAATTTAGCCGAGTGTATAGCTATGAATATTGTAGACGGCGACGAGATCCTTACATTTGTAAAAGACAATTCAATTGACTTCGTTATAATTGGCCCTGAAGCTCCCTTGGCGGCAGGTATCGCGGATGTCCTGCGGTCTGAAGATGTTTTATGTTTTGGGCCTAGTCAGGCAGCAGCACAACTAGAATCCTCTAAATTCTTTACAAAATCCGTTTGTGATGCGGCCAAAGTGCCAACCGCTGTTTATGGTCATTTTACAGACAAACAGTCGGCACAAGATTATGTTAAAAAGATGGGAGTTCCCATTGTAGTCAAGGCCGACGGCTTGGCTGCAGGCAAGGGTGTTATTGTTGCGATGACACTTCTAGAGGCCCTAGAAGCCCTAGACGATATGTTTGGCCACGAATTAGGCAGAGCCGGCGCTGAAGTTGTAATTGAAGAGTTCATGCAAGGCGAAGAGGCGTCCTATTTTATCCTCTGCGATGGCACTGATGTGCTGGCGATCGGAACTGCACAAGACCACAAACGAGTAGGTGACGGCGATACTGGTCCAAATACAGGTGGCATGGGTGCCTATAGCCCAGCGCCAGTTTTAACAGATCAAATCGCCCAAAAAGCAATGGATGAGATAATAAAGCCTACAGTTGCGGAAATGGCTAGGCGTGGGACACCCTATACGGGTGTGCTTTATGCTGGCCTGATGATCAAGGATGGTGCACCACGTTTGGTCGAATACAACGCGCGCTTTGGTGACCCTGAATGCCAAGTATTGATGATGCGTCTCGGGGCTCAAGTTCTAGACCTTTTGCTCGCCTGTGCTGAGGGTCGCCTTGCACAAGCACGTGTCAATTGGGCTGATGATCATGCTTTGACCGTTGTACTTGCAGCGGAAGGTTACCCTAAAAGCTACGACAAAGGATCTTTAATTTTGGGTTTAAACACCATTGAATCCTCATCTAAAGCTATGTGTTTTCATGCAGGTACCAGCCAATCCGAAACGGGTATAACCGCCCAAGGGGGCCGTGTTTTAAATATGACGGCAAGAGCCGAAACATTAGAGGATGCACGCAAAAAAGCTTACGAAATGGTCAGGCAAGTTGACTGGCCTGAAGGTTTTTACCGAAGTGATATCGGTTGGCGTGCTTTGAGCTAAAATTTAATAGACGGCAGCAGGTTTTTAATTTTTTGATCTCACGTTTATCGTAAGGTTGGCTTCGGCGATCTGTCAGCTAGATCCTTGAATGGAAACAGCAATGTAATTTCCAGGCCAAGCGCATTATAGAAGCTACGGATGAAGATCGCCAGATCTTGCACACTTCACCTGTAATCTCTTCATAGTTAACTTTATGATTCTCTGGGCCAATAAGAGAGGAACGCGGCTGAAGAATACAGCATACAAAAGCCCAAGACCCACATAGTGAATAAACTTTAAATTTGTCGCTCAGGCATACTCACAACCAATCCATCCAAATCCTCAGATACACGTATTTGACATGTCAGGCGCGATTGGCCTGGTTTTGGTTCAAACGCGAAATCCAGCATATCTTCTTCCATACCATCCATAGCGGGAAGTTTATCGGCCCAAGCAGCGTCAACATATACGTGGCAAGTTGAGCATGCACATGCACCCCCACAATCTGCTTCAATGCCTGGGATATTGTTGTCCCTGGCACCTTCCATAACGGTCAAACCATTAGCAACATTAACAACATGTTCAGTGCCAGTGTGTTCTATATATGTAATTTTAGCCATGTAACTTGTCTCATTAGATTGTTTCAGCACCGAGTTATCACTTCACACACAAATTTCTAGCCCCATTTAGGAAAATAAGAATTTGCTTGCGAAATTTAGTATATGTTCTACTTTTGTTCTATGAACTTTTCAGATCCTCACCAATGGCCTAAGCCCCCCGCAGCCATACCGCATGATATGCTCGATCTGCCCCCCAATGGAGCTCGGATCACAGTAGCGGGATTGGTGCTAGTACGTCAGCGTCCGGGAACTGCCAATGGAGTAATTTTTATAACCCTTGAGGACGAAACTACCACTTGCAATGTGATTGTCTGGCGTAAGCTTTATGAGACATATCGTCGAGCAGTCATTTCTGGGCGCATGCTGCGGATCACGGGTCACATTCAACGCGAGGGAGCAGTCTGCCATGTGATTGCAGAAATTATTGAGGATATCTCGTATATGCTAGATGAGTTATTACAGCCTGAGGCCAGTCGAGCCACCGAACAACCTTAATACTTACCCTCACGCACAAAAAAGGCGACACAGTGGCCGCCTTTTAAAGGACAAGAAGAAGTTTAGTCTTTCATGGACAGCGCCAAGAAAAGAGGATCATTTCCGCGGCGCACTAAAAGCATCATCGTCTTGCGTCCACCTTCAATTGTCGTCGCGACTTGCTCCTGAAACTCAGTAACAGTGTTAACTTTTTTCTGACCAGCCTCAGTGACCAAATCACCAGCACGCAAACCTTTTTCAAATGCATCAGATGTCTCATCGACATGCATCACTAGCAACCCGCTCGCGTCCAACTTTAAACCCAGACCCTTACGCATATTATCAGTGAGGTTGGACAAAGTAATCCCAAACAGTGCCAATTCTTTCGGTGCCTCAGGAGCCTCATCCAGTTCAGGTGGCAAGACGGCGCGCGCCAAATTTTCGTCATCACGCAGACCCAAAGTCACACTCAGTGTCAGACGCTCACCACCGCGCAGCACAATCACATCAACAGCTTTTCCTACTGGAGTATTGCCAACAGTTTGGATCAAATCTCGAACATCTTCGACTTCATGTCCGTCAAAGACCAAAATTACATCATTTTGTATTATTCCTGCGTCCTTTGAAGGACCATCTGGAACACCAGACACCAATGCACCTGCAACCCGGTCAAGCCCAGCAATGCTTTCAGCTATATCTTCGTCTACGTCTTGAATGCGAACGCCCAGCCAGCCACGTCGAATTTCGCCAAATTCAGTTAATTGAGTTACTACACGGCTCACCACATTGGACGCCATTGAAAAGCCGATACCAATAGATCCACCGTTTGGCGAAAGAATAGCAGTGTTCACACCCACGACCCGCCCATCAAGATTAAATAACGGTCCACCAGAATTGCCTCTATTTATTGCTGCGTCAGTCTGAATATAATCATCATAAGGTCCTGCCAGTTCTCGATTACGAGCCGACACTATTCCTGCAGAGACAGAGAACCCCTGCCCTAAAGGATTGCCAATTGCAACAACCCAGTCCCCCACCCTTGCGGTGTCGCTATCACCAAAACTTACGAAAGGAAGTGACACATCAGATTCAACTTTCAGTACAGCAATATCTGTATTTTTGTCTGTTCCAATCACTGTTGCAGGTAAAATCTCACCAGTAAAAAACTCAATCTCAATCTCATCTGCGCCGTCAATCACATGATTGTTGGTCACTATAAAGCCATCAGCAGATACCACAAAACCAGATCCAAGCGCTGACGAACGACGTGCGCCTGGCCTGCCATCGCGGCGGCGGTCTTGAAACTCTTTGAAAAAATCTTCGAATGGAGATCCTTCGGGTACAATCCCGCGCGGCATTGCATCAGTACGACCAGCCACGACAGTTGAGGTAGTAATGTTAACCACAGAAGGACTGCTGTCCTCAGCTAAATCGGCAAACGTGTTCGGCATCATTTGCGCCGTAATTTCCAAAGTTTGTAGCAATAGCAACAACAAAACAGCGGTCATCATAAAACCCACCTGTTTCAGTTTGAAATTTTTACGCATCGGTATTGCTACAGAATTCATAGTTTTCTCCTGGGGGATGCTTTCCAACAGAGTAGAAAGTATCATTGAACAACTAATGTTTAAGTGGATATAGCTCACTCGGCTATCAACGCAATAGGTGGTCACAATCCCTTAACAACAGGTGATTGAAGCCAGAGAAGCAGTAACTGGTTTATAGACCAAGAAGACAAGAATAAGACCAACTACCAAAAGCAAAGCGCCCATCTGACGTCGCACTGAAATAGATAAATTTTTCAATAAATTTAATACCTTTTCAATAGCATAAGGGGCCAGTAAATATACCAGCCCCTCCACAATCATAATGGCACCAAGGCCAAAAATAATGTTTTCAATCAATCTGAGACGCGTGGTGCTGCAGATTGCAAATAGTTCAAGAATTCATGACTGGGTGGAATCACGAAAGTAGAATTGCTTGCTTTGATCGAGGATTCATAGGCCGCAAGTGAACGGTAGAAGTCGAAGAATTCTGGGTCAGCTCCGAATGCTTTAGCCAAAATCTTCGTTCGCAACGCATCTGCTTCACCCTCAATGACCAATGCATCACGACGAGCTTCTGACAGTTTTTCTTCATATGTTCGGTCTGCCACAGCCGTTACACGCTGAGCGGCTTCACGACCACGCGCCCGTTCATCAGTTGCTTCACGTTCACGTTCGGCGATCATCCTCTGTAAGGTCGCATCGAAGTTCTGCTCTGGCAAGTTTGTTTGACGCAAGCGGACGTCAACCACGTCCAGACCCAGATCAAGAGCCCTTACCTGAGCTGCAACACGAATGTTTTCCATCAGCTTTGAACGCTCAGGAGACAATATTGCGTTAGACGTAACACCATCAGCCCCAAGGACCGCTCGAATCTGACCATCCAAAATATCCATCAGCTGCATGGCAGCTTCACGCTCCCCACCGCCGCCAAGCGCTTGCCGGAACTTAACTATATCAGCAATCCGGTACAGAACGAACGCATCCACTTCGAGCCTACGATCGTCCGCAGGAGTAACCTCAATAAGAGGTGTCTCGAGTGAAAGAATTCGATCTTCAAAACGAACAACCTGATCAAGCCAAGGCAATTTAAAGCCCAAACCAGGCTCTATTTTTACTTGTTTGATCTGACCAAACCGCAAAACGAGCGCTTTTTCGCGTTCGTCCACAATAAAAATCGACATCATGGCGAGTGTGGCAAGGCCTGCGGCAAAGATCAGTGCAATACGAGATTTCATTGACATTAGTTTGATCCTCTCTGCGCGTTACGGTTCAATTCATTGAGTGACAGGTAGGGCACAACGTCTTGGCCACCCTCCCCAGATTCCATAATGATCTTATCTACATTACCCAAAACTTTCTCCAAAGTTTCAATGTAAAGCCTACGGCGGGTCACTTCTGGCGCAACTTGATACTCTGCCAAGACAGCTGAGAAGCGGCTCGCCTCACCCAATGCAGCATTTACTACTGTTGCGCGGTAGCCCTCTGCAGCCTGAACAATTTGAGCAGATTGGCCGCGCGCTTCCGCGAGGCGTTGGTTAGCATAAGCATCCGCTTGGCGCTCACGCTGGTCACGCTCCTGCTCCGCAGCTTGTACATCACGGAACGCGTCAATAACAGAAACGCGTTTTTGCGAAGAACCATCCACTGACGTTACGATAACTTGCTGGCTGGGTGGATCCACTTTATTAAAGTTAACACGAAGAACTGAGATGCCTGTCTCCCGTTGATCTAAAGTTTTTTGGATCAACTCACGGACATTGGCTTCAATAAGGGCTCGGTCTCTATTTAAGATTGGAGCAAGCTCAGACTGCGCAATTACTTCACGCATCGCAGCTTCCGAAATGGCACGGATAGAGGCCTCAGGTGCTTTTAAGCTGAACAAGAAATCACGTGAGTTCTTGATGTTCCAAACAACTTGAAAATCAATATCGACGATGTTCTCATCCGTTGTCAGCATCAAACCTAAGCCCGAGTCGCGAGATCCATTGATACCCAGAGACTCCGTGCGGTTGGTCGTGACGTTAAATTTTTCATACGTCACAACTGGCCAAGGTGCAAAATTCAAACCGTTTGTTCCAATTTGATTAAACTCACCTAGGAACAATTCAACTGACTGTTCTTCCGGTTTCACCGTGTAAAATGATGCAAAAAGCCAAAGAGCAACCGCTGCAAGACCCCCAAAAAGGAACGTGCCGCGCGGCAACCCTCCGCCACCTTCACCAGAGGCGTTTCCACCGCCGCCTTTACCGCCCATCAATACACGGAGCCGCTCTTGGCCCTTCCGCATCAACTCATCAATTTCCGGGATTTGCGGCCCATCTGGTTGGCGGTTATTTCCACCATTTTTGTTGCCGTTGTTCTTGCCATTGTTGCCGCCGCTTCCGCCGCCGCCCCAAGGGCCTCCATTATCATCTGACATTCAGCGAATTCCCTTCACGGTGTTTATGCCTTTTAACATACCTGTGTTTCACTTCAAGATTTTCAAGTCGTGCGCACAGGAGATTTCATTGTTACTAATTCTTCGGCCATCGTCGGATGTACTGCGCACACCCGATCAAATTCCTCTTTTGTTGCCCCCATCTTGACAGCGATGCCAGCCATTTGAATCATTTCACCTGCACCATCTGCCACAATATGGCAGCCTAACACTTTGCGTGTGGCTTTGCTTACAACGAGTTTCATCAAAACTTTATCTGAGTCTCCAATAAACGAAGTATTCATCGGGCGAAAGGACGTTGCAAAAATTTCAATGGGTTCCTGCTTGCTTGCATCTTCTTCGCTTAAACCGATGGTGCCATATTCAGGCTGCGTAAAAACCGCTGACGGGATCAGTTCATGATCAATTGAGGTTGGGTTCCCGAGTATGGCTGTTTGCACAAAAGCCATGCCTTCACGAATCGCTACAGGCGTTAAATTGACTCGGTTCGTTACATCTCCAATTGCATAAATTGATGATACTGCAGTTGCGGAATATTGATCAACATTCACAGCACCTTTGCTGTCCAGCTCGATGCCTAAAGCTTCAAGCCCCAAATTTGCACTGTTTGGAGCGCGGCCAGTTGCATACATCACAACATCAAAACTCTGAACTTGGCCTTGTGATCCCGTTACCTCAACACAATCATCAGTTTTTATAATTTTTGTGACGTTTGTTTCGGTCATCAATTGGACACCGCGGTCAAGCATACCTTGTGCAATCAATTCCCTTGCTTCGCCATCGAAACCTCGTAAAATTTGATTTCCACGATACCAAAGATGCGTTTCAACACCCAGGCCATTCATTATGCCAGCAAATTCACATGCAACGTATCCTCCGCCAACGATCAACATGCGTTTTGGCAGGGTATTTAGATGGAAGATCTCGTTAGAGGTAATCACATGCTGCGCACCCGGTATGTTTGGTACCACCGGCCACCCGCCAGTTGCTACCAAAATTGTTTTCGCAGTAACCTTGCGACCATCAGCAAGTTGAACTTCATTAATTCCAGCGACTGTGGCCCTGCAATCAAATGTGTCAACATCAGCGTTTTCCAAAAGCTGACGGTAAATACCTTCTAAACGGTCCAGCTCGCCCTCAAGCTTCTCACGAAACGAAGCCCAGTCAAAAACACCAGCCTTCACCTCCCAACCATAAAGTGCGGCTTGTTTCATTGCCTGAGCATATGTCGAAGCATAGACCATAAGCTTTTTTGGAACGCAGCCACGGATAACGCATGTGCCTCCATAGCGGCTTTCTTCCGCGAGGCCTACTTTAGCGCCGGCCTCACCGGCTGCGACGCGTGCAGCTCGCACGCCGCCAGACCCGCCGCCAATAACAAATAGATCATAATCAAAAGACATAAGCTCATCCAAATAGCTACTTAATCTCGAACGCCATGCCCAGGGCCAATTATGTTAGATTGCGCTGCGTTTGCCTTGCAATTCCACGGAGCCATCAGGTGCGCCAATAACGGCTACAGCACACATATTAATAAATAAACCATTTTCAACCACTCCAGGAACTTGATTGAGAGATTTTCCCAATTGTGGCGCATCCCCAATTTGTCCGAGGTGCATATCTAAGATGAAGTTTCCCTCATCAGTTACAAATGGTTTATCACCCAACATACGCCGTGAAATCCTTCGCCCACCCAAATCATGCGAAACAAGAATTTTTTCTATTAATTTTTGTGAGGTTTGCCAGCCAAAGCCAATCACCTCAACAGGAAGTGGAAACTGGCCCATCGTTTCGACGCGTTTTTCAACATCCGCGATCACAATCATTTTATCGCTAGCGGCTGCTACTATTTTTTCTTGTAGCAAGGCACCGCCTCCCCCTTTAATTAGATTGAGATCAGCATCAAACTCATCAGCCCCATCGATTGTCAAATCAAGGCGGCCCAGCGCATCTAGTGTCGCTATCTTAATTCCAAGCTCCGTGGCTAGCTTTGCTGTTCGCAAAGAGGTCGGGACAGCCTGTATACGTAGTTTCTCGTTTTTCACACGTTCAGCCAGGCAACGCACCATCCAGGCGGCCGTTGAGCCGGTACCCAAACCAACCTTCATTCCATCTTCGACAAAAGAACTCGCTTTTTGCGCAGATGCAAACTTTGCGCGATCAGTAGGAGATAAATTTGACGACATTAAACACGACTCCTTATTGGTTTTTGCATCGTATACCCCCAACCTAGCAGTGGGTGCGAGGTCAAAATATATCACTTCCAGCGCGTTAGCCGTGGAAACCGTTCAAAGAGTCGCATTTTTAGGTCTATTTAATTTAAAATCATGTTCAACGCTAAACGTAAGTAAAATGGATCTCATCATGTTTTTGTCAGTTTTTGATATGTTTAAAATTGGGATAGGGCCCAGCTCATCCCACACAATGGGCCCCATGATTGCCGCCGGCATGTTCCTTGAAAAATTACGCGCTAGCCCATTTGCTCCTGCAGGTTTGCAGGCCCGTTTTCATGGCTCGTTGGCATTCACAGGCGTGGGGCACGCAACTGACCGAGCAACATTACTTGGACTAGCTGGTTTTGAGCCAGAAAAATATAATGCAACAGAGGGTATGGCTGCCTTGGCCGACATAAAAATAAACAAGGTAGTCCAACCTCATGGCTTGCCACCAATGCGGCTCGATCCAACCCAAGATATCATGTTTGACTACGGACCCGCACTACCTGGTCATGCAAATGGCATGATTTTGATGGCTATAGATGCGCAGAATGATGTCATTCTACAGGAAACATATTATTCCATTGGTGGCGGCTTTGTTGTTACAGCAGGAGAGATGGACGAGGGAGGTGGCACGGGCGATTTGGCTCCTTATCCTCATGAATTCGAAACAGCCGCAGAGCTCCTAAAAATTTGTGGAACACAAAATGAATCTATCGCAAATATTAAACGCCAAAACGAGCTGAGCCGACTTAGTGCCTACAATTTGGACAAAGGTTTGCAACGAATTTGGAGCGTTATGACGGCCTGCATTGATCGAGGTCTAGTCACTGATGGAGTTTTACCAGGCGGCCTGAACGTAAAGCGTCGCGCAAAAGGCATTAACGACGCACTTATTGCCGAACGTGGATTGAATATTACAGCCCCACACACAATCAACGATTGGATGAGCGTCTACGCAATGGCTGTGAATGAGGAAAATGCGGCGGGTGGTCAGGTGGTGACTGCCCCCACTAATGGAGCAGCTGGGGTAGTGCCTGCAACAATCCGTTATTGGCAGGACCATGTGCCTGGTGCACAAGCCAGTGCAATTCCTGACTTCTTGTTAACGGCTGCTGCAATTGGTGGTTTGATTAAATTCAACGCAAGTATCTCAGGTGCCGAGTGTGGATGCCAAGCGGAAGTGGGAAGTGCTGCTGCAATGGCTGCTGCTGGCCTGTGCGCGGTATTGGGAGGCACACCTTTACAGGTGGAAAATGCCGCTGAAATAGCATTGGAGCATCACTTGGGCATGACTTGTGATCCAGTAAAAGGTTTGGTTCAAGTCCCATGCATTGAACGCAATGGATTAGGTTGCATCAAAGCCGTATCCGCAGCAAGCCTCGCAATGCGTGGCGATGGCACCCATTTGGTTCCACTTGATGCCTGTATTGAAACTATGCGCCAAACCGGAATAGACATGCACGAGAGGTACAAAGAAACCTCTCTCGGCGGCTTGGCAGTTAACGTCCCAAACTGCTGAGTAAAATGAAACCGCAATGCGAGCTATTAGTATGGCCTTAGCTAATCCGCGCCTTGGCGTTTTTATGATGATTATTTTCTGTGTTCTTGCTCCAGCCAACGATGCATTGGTCAAGGTTTTGGGAGACAGCATGCCTATCCTGCAGGTTCTGATAGCGCACTTTGCGGCACAGCTTTTGTTAATTCGCCGCAAAACCTGGACCGTACGTCATGAGACGTGAAAGCGCAGTGACCTCATCGGCTTGATTATTATTAGATTGATACTTCAATTAATCACAATAGGGTTTTTCTTTCTAGCCCTAGGATACTTGCCGCTGGCTGATGCCCTCGCCATCGCATATGCTTTACTCATTTTTATTCTGGGTGTGGGATGGTTCTCAGGTGAAAAAGCGACGCCATTAGTGTTAAGTCTTTGCACGTCTGGAGATCCCATTCGGAGCTCTATTCGGTTGGATCATCTTTAGCGCCCTACCAAATGGACTCGCCGCCTTTGGAATTATTTTACCAATGGCTGCATGAGCTTTAGTTTTGCACTTTAGTAAAACTTAGCGCTGCAAACGCGTCAGTAACATTTCTAATCGCATTCGCAGGTAAGATAACCAGCAGTCCACGACAATCTGATCCAATGCTTATACGGCAACCATCAGCAATATTAGATGTAGAAATCAGACCATCAGGTGATAGTTTTACCGACGACAAAGGCCATCGCACGCCAGAAATATCAACCGTCACTGGCAGCAGCGGATAAAAGCCAACTTGTCCACCAGCAGCCACATCCACTTCAATTGTCTCTGGCGCAATAAATACCACCTGTTGATCGTCTAGAAGTAAAATTGGTCTGGGATCTTTTAGTAGTGCGGAAAACGCTGCAAATTGGTGGTCCAGCCGTCCTCCTAAAAAGCCGACGCCCAGGAACATCTCAGCATCACAAACTGACAAGCATTTTTCAAAATCAGTTTTATCTTGATCTGACAAAACGAAGCTATTGACCTCTGCCGGTAAATCAGATTGCGAATCCATATCTCCAACAACCAAATCAACCTGTAAACCCGCCTCAGTTGCGTGATTATATCCCCCATCAGCAGCTACAACTGTTTCTGCAAATGAGAACGCTTTATTGACTAGTTTCGCAGAGCAAGGACCAGCACCAATCAATAAAATTGAAGAGGATTTATGAACTCTAGGGGTAGACATTTTCAACTTCACCTTTGTCCTTGTCACTCAACGACCCAAACCATCCAAAAACTAAAGAACGCTCAAGGGATCTTTTAGACCTCAGTGTCCAATAGCGCAAAGATTTGGAAGCAGGTTAAAAAATAATAACACGTTAAAAATAAATCTAGTTTGGCCCATCTTTTTTATTCTGTGCATCAGGCTCTTCCTGCCCAATGCCCATAAAAACAAATTTAAAAGGTATGATCCACGCAATACCAAGCACCACATACATGATAAATTCAACAATTTTAGAAAGTTCTGGCAATAAAGCCACAAGATTGACCGCTATTATGATATAAACAGGCATACCAATCAGCAAGATGAGCAACGACCACCGGCGTCTAGCTTTGTAACTTAACGCCATCAGTCTGCAAACGGGTCAGTGACAAGGATTGTGTCATCACGTTCAGGTGAGGTCGACACAAGCGCCACGGGACAATCAATTAGCTCTTCAATCCTACGTACATATTTGATCGCTTGAGCTGGCAACTCCGCCCAAGAGCGCGCCCCAGCAGTGCTGCCAGACCACCCTTCAATGGTTTCATAAACAGGCTGAACCCGCGCCTGCTGATCTGCAGCCGTTGGCAAATAATCCAGCGTCTTACCATCAAGCTCATAGCCCACGCAGATTTTTAGTTCTTCAAATCCATCCAAAACATCCAGTTTTGTCAGCGAGATCCCATTTACACCAGACGTTGCACAAGTTTGGCGCACCAAACAGGCATCAAACCAACCACAACGACGTTTACGGCCAGTCGTAGTTCCAAATTCATGTCCACGCTCACCCAGCTGTTGGCCATCATCGTCATCAAGTTCCGTTGGAAAAGGACCTTCCCCGACGCGCGTTGTGTAGGCTTTAGTAATCCCCAGAACATAGTCGATTGCACCAGGCCCAATGCCAGTACCAGTTGAGGCTTGGCCTGCAATCACATTTGATGAAGTAACAAAAGGGTAAGTTCCAAAATCAATATCCAATAGTGCGCCCTGGGCCCCTTCAAACAAAATTCGCTTACCCGCACGGCGTTTTTCATTCAAAACTTTCCACACAGGCGAAGCATAAGGCAAAATTAGAGTAGCAACTTCACGTAGCGAGTCCAGCAAAGCTACACGGTTAACAGGACCAAGCCCCAAACCCTTGCGCAGGGGATTATGATGCAAAAGCGCACGGTCAATCCGCAGCTCTAGCGTAGCCTCATCAGCAAGGTCAGCTACGCGGATAACGCGACGACCCACTTTATCTTCGTAGCACGGACCTATACCCCGTCCAGTTGTCCCAATTTTTGCGATAGAGACCTGACCCTCGCGCGCGCGGTCCAATTCACCATGGTACGGCATAATCAAAGGAGTATTTTCTGCAATCATCAGATTCTCGGGATTTATATCAACGCCTTGCTTGCGAATACCCGCAATCTCTTTGATTAAGTGCCAAGGGTCCAAAACAACACCATTGCCAATCACTGAAAGCTTTCCACCACGCACCACACCAGATGGAAGAGCATGCAGCTTATAAACCTCGCCACCGATCACAAGAGTATGCCCAGCGTTGTGTCCGCCTTGAAAACGCGCAATCACATCAGCACGTTCGGAAAGCCAATCAACAATTTTTCCTTTACCTTCATCACCCCATTGGGTGCCTACAACAACAACGTTGGCCATTCGGGGTCCTCTTTTTATCGGATGAACGGTTGCCGTATAACGGGGATGTCACTTGGGGGAAACTGCAAACTTCAAGGTGGTTATTTTTCCATACAATCTAAAATCCTAGTCACAACTCAACCCAATCACAGACGTTGAGCGATGCGCTTTTTACTTTAAAAGTAATTCTTTTTGAACGGGGTTTTGGACAATTTTTTGTACTAATACGCTCTCAACTTGGATCTGAACGGTTCAATACTTAGGTTTGCACTTGGCAAACACGAGAACCTTTCGTAGATACCAACTCACTAAACCGGGAAATTAGCATGCAAAACGTCGTATTAATCATTCACCTACTATTAGCGGTTTCGCTAATTGGCCTCGTTCTTTTACAACGCTCTGAAGGCGGTGGCTTGGGCGTAGGCGGTGGCGGTGGCGGGGCAATGAGCGGGCGCGCGGCAGCAACAGCCCTTACAAAGTTAACCTGGGTTTTAGCCGTTGCCTTCATATGTACTTCCCTTGGCTTAACAATAATCCAAGCTCAAAAGGCTTCAGGCGGTTCCGTGCTAGATCAGCTCGTCCCAAGTACAACGCAGTCGTCACCAGCAGATGCTGGTAGCTTACTGCCCCCTTCTTCCAAAGACGCGGAGCCTTTGCTGCCAGTCGCTGATTAACCAAAATGTTGCGGCTGAAAAGAATTCAGCTACTTTATATTGATCTACACGTTGTAGAATCAACGTCACGATGATAAGGGTTTAACCCCGTGGTGAGGAAGAATTTTCTCGCTGAAATCCGCAGCACGGGGATCCCTAAATTATGGCGCGATACATCTTTATTACTGGTGGTGTAGTTTCCTCACTTGGCAAAGGCCTGGCCTCTGCAGCCTTAGGAGCTTTACTTCAAGCGCGTGGTTATTCTGTCCGTCTTCGCAAACTGGACCCCTACCTCAACGTTGATCCTGGAACGATGTCTCCCTTCGAGCATGGTGAAGTTTTCGTAACGGACGATGGTGCAGAAACTGATCTTGATTTGGGCCATTATGAACGTTTTACGGGCGTAGCTGCGCGTATGACCGATTCCGTATCATCTGGTCGGATTTATTCGACCGTTTTAGAAAAAGAACGCCGTGGCGATTATCTAGGCAAAACTATTCAAGTGGTTCCGCATGTCACAAACGAAATTAAGGAATTTCTTAAAGTTGGTGACGACGAAGTTGATTTTATGCTTTGTGAAATTGGTGGTACGGTTGGTGATATTGAAGGCCTTCCATTTTTTGAGGCTATTCGCCAATTTGCTCATGACAAGCCGCGTGGCGAATGCATTTTCATGCATCTCACTCTATTGCCTTATCTATCTGCAAGCGGGGAATTGAAGACAAAACCAACGCAACACAGCGTGAAAGAACTACAATCTATAGGTATTGCACCAGATATTTTAGTGTGTCGCTCTGAGCACCCGATACCCGAAAAAGAGCGTGAGAAAATTGCTCTTTTTTGTAACGTCCGCAAAGAGGCGGTTGTTGCAGCATACGATTTGAAATCCATCTATGAAGCGCCTTTAGCGTATCACGACCAAGGGCTAGATCAAGCAGTGCTCGATGCGTTTGGCATTGCACCAGCACCAAAACCAGAGCTAAGCAAATGGGCCGATGTCCAAGACCGTGTCACAAATCCTGAAGGTGAAGTAAATGTGGCCATAGTTGGAAAATACACTCAACTGGAAGATGCCTATAAATCAATCAAAGAGGCCTTAACTCATGGAGGCATGTCAAACCGTGTTAAGGTTAACGTTAAATGGGTCGATGCCGAAGTTTTCGATAACGAAGATGCAGGCCCATATTTAGAAGGCTTCCACGCTATCTTGGTCCCAGGTGGATTTGGCGAACGAGGGACTGAAGGCAAAATTAAGGCAGCACAATTTGCTAGGGAACGCAAAATTCCCTATCTTGGCATCTGCCTAGGGATGCAAATGGCTGTAATCGAGGCTGCACGAAACCTGACTGAAGTCACCGACGCAGGTTCAGAAGAATTCGATTATGAGGCAGGCGGCAAGCGCTTCACACCCGTCGTTTACCACCTCAAAGAATGGGTTCAGGGCAGTCATAAAATAAGTCGCAAAGAAACTGACAACAAAGGTGGTACGATGCGCCTTGGAGCCTACAGTGCTCAACTTTCTAAGGGATCTTTGGTTGCAAAAATTTATGGCACTTCTACAATCGAGGAACGTCATCGACACCGTTACGAAGTTGATGCCAAGTTCATTGAGCAATTAGAGGCGAAAGGTCTGATTTTTTCCGGCATGTCGCCAGATGGTCGCTTGCCTGAGATCGTTGAGCTTAGAGACCACCCATGGTTTATTGGCGTTCAGTTTCATCCTGAATTAAAATCAAAGCCATTCGAACCACATCCATTGTTCCGCGACTTTGTTCGCGCTGCAAAGAAAATGAGCCGTTTGGTATAATTTATTACAGGAGATTGGTTTAATGGCTAAAGGATACTGGATTGCACACAATCCGGTAAAAGACGCCGAGGTCTATGGAGCTTATAAAATAGCGGCGGCACCCGCCCTTCGAGCTTACGGGGCACAATTTTTGGTCCGAGCTGGCCGTAGCAAAACTCTTGAGGGCACCCCTCACCCACGCACAATTGTAATTGAGTTTCCAAGCTACCAAGCTGCTCAGGTTTGCTATAATAATGCTGAATATCAGCTCGCAAAGAAAATTCGCCTATCTTTAGTAGATAGTGGTTTGACGATTGCAGAGGGCTGTGACACCTAAACGCTCTGATCTGAAAGAATTCAGAGATGGGCACTTCAGACAACAACGAGGCACTATGTTTTCCAAGATATTCTCTCGCGTTATTAACGCCACAGACCAGGACAATAGTTATGAAGCAAAGCTTGCGCTGGCCGCTCTCATGGTTCGAATTGCACGCTCCGATGACGACTATTCAGAGCGTGAAACCCAACGCATCGATTCTATTTTAGCTTTGAATTACAATCTTAGTCCAAAGGTAGCTGCAAATCTCCGCGCAGAAGCAGAGACCATAGAGGCCCAAGCTCCTGATACAGTGCGCTTCACTCGCGCAATTAAAGACGCAGTACCTTATGAAGATAGGTTTGAGGTGGTCAAAGCCCTTTGGCAAGTTGTTCTCGCCGATGGTGAGCGTGATATTGAAGAGGATGCCTTGATGCGCCTATTGGCCAGCCTTCTTGGCGTAAACGATCGCGACAGTGCCATCGCACGTCAGAAATCTTGACAGCGTGATTGCCCATCTACCAATGTACGATTTTCCGTCAAACAGCGCCGCCCATAAGCGGCTTTGGCAGGCATTTCAGGAATCGGTACCGGAAGCGCCTGAACTATCCTCTGCTGATAACGATTTGATAGCGGACTGGCTGCGTCCGGATCTGTTTTTATCCCAGACGTGTAGCCTGCCCTTTCGCGCCAAGCTTCACGGCCATGTGAATTTAGTAGCAAGCCCAAACAATAATAATGAAGGCTGTCCTGATGGGTATTACAATTCTGTTATTCTAGCCAGATCTGGTAGTGCACCCTATCTGCCCAGCAATGACTTCATATTGGCTTTTAATGAACCCTTGTCACAATCCGGTTGGGCGGCACCGGCATCAGTGGGTATTGTCGGAAAGTCTCGACTACAAACAGGTGGGCACGCCGCCTCAGCATTAGCCGTAAAACAGGGCCGAGCCGATGTTGCGGCGGTTGATGCATTAACTTGGCATTTCTTGTGCCGAGATTGGGATCAAGCAGACGCACTGCAGGTCGTCGCAAAAACACCCCCCACACCGACGTTGCCATACATTACTGCCCGCACCCATAATCCCAAACCGCTACGCGATGCTCTAAATAAAGCGATTCTCGAATTATGTGCACAAGACCGTGAAACACTTCAAATTTTTGGTTTAATAGACATTTCCGCCGATATTTATACACAATACCCACTTCCCCCCACGCCATAATCCCGCTTTTAGATTGTATGAATTGTCTTAATATGGCCTACTCCTTGTATGGAGTTTATAGGAAAAATCTGTGCTTGATCAAAATCCACCAGTGATTGAAATAAGAAACCTACACAAAGCTTATGGCAAGTTGGAGGTGCTTAGGGGTGTCGATATCACGGCTCACAGCGGTGATGTTATTGCCCTTATCGGCTCATCCGGTTCAGGAAAATCGACGCTTTTGC
This sequence comes from uncultured Planktomarina sp., assembly GCA_905182425.1. Taxonomy (GTDB): domain Bacteria; phylum Pseudomonadota; class Alphaproteobacteria; order Rhodobacterales; family Rhodobacteraceae; genus Planktomarina. The sequence goes on from CAJJBP010000015.1 coordinate 66,832, forward strand.
GGTGCTGTAACATGCTTGAGATTAGCCAACAAGGTTCCATCATATTCAAAGGCGAGCCAGTCAAGTGGACTGGATCGGGCAGTAGGCGTAGGCCTGAAGATGCAGCACAAGTCACAAGACTACGCACGAATCTTTCCATGGTTTTTCAGCAGTTTAATCTCTGGGCGCATATGACCGTTCTACAAAATGTGATGGAAGCGCCAGTCACTGTACTCAAACAAGACAAAAACACGGTCGAGGCACGTGCGCGCGCTTTGCTTGAAAAAGTCGGTATCAGCGAGAAAGCTGATGTGTTTCCAGCTCAACTGTCGGGCGGTCAACAGCAACGCGCCGCAATAGCACGCGCTCTTGCTATGGAGCCAAAAGCGCTCCTGTTCGATGAACCAACATCAGCGTTAGATCCAGAGCTCGAGCAGGAAGTCATTCAAGTTATTAAAGACCTTGCAGCTGAAGGGCGTACAATGTTGATTGTAACCCATGACATGGCAATGGCTCGCGATGTAGCCGATCATGTTGTATTTCTGCATAATGGTGTCATAGAAGAACAAGGATCACCAAGTGCCATTTTTGGCATACCTAAATCGCAAAGGCTACAGCAGTTTCTGGCTGCCGTGTCCTAATATTACTCAGCCACTCATCTACGGGAGAAAACTATGAACAAGCTGATTTTGACTACCGCCGCATTCGCACTCACAGCAGGCATGTCATTTGCCGACACAGTCCGCATGGGCACGGAGGGCGCATACGAACCTTACAACTACATCAACGATGATGGCGAGCTAGATGGCTTTGAAAAACATTTGGGTGACGAGCTTTGCAAACGTGCTGGCTTAACGTGCGAGTGGGTCATAAATGATTGGGATACCATTATTCCAAACCTCGTTTCCGGCAACTACGATACAATCATCGCTGGCATGTCCATCACAGACGAGCGAGATGAAGTCATCGATTTCACAGACCCCTACACTCAGCCTGATCCGTCCGCCTACATGGCTCTTTCAGCTGACGTCAATCTTGACGGTGCTGTGATCGCAGCGCAGACAAACACCATCCAATCTGGTTTCGTCGCAGCTTCGGGCGGAACTTTGGTTGAGTTTGCAACAGCGGATGAAACAGTGGCAGCAGTTCGATCTGGTGAGGCAGATGCCGTCTTGGCTGACCGCAATTATTTACTTCCAATCGCAGACGCTGACGCAGGTCTGGTCCTTCTTGCACAACAAGAAATGATTGGCGGCGGCGTAGGCATGGGCATCCGTGAGTCTGACGGAGAACTTCGTGCAAAATTTAACACAGCTATCCAATCCATGAAAGCAGACGGTTCTTTGAACGCCCTCATCGCTGAATGGGGTGTTGGTGAGAAGTTTTAAAAAACTATTTTTTGCAGGGGCGGGATTTAAAATCTCGCCCCCTTTTTTTAAGGCCTAAATTAATTAAATTTCAAAGGTGCTATCTCGCACTTCATCAAAGGGCTTAATGCGATTTTTAGTTTTTGCTCAGATCCAGGTGTACTTAGCGGCCTACCATGGCTCAGTTGCTATCTGACTACAGGTAAGCACATGCTGTTTTATCAATCATTTATCACGGTTCTTATATTACTTGCTATTACTGCGCCTTGTGCATTAATTTTTGGTTTTGGCGGTGCAATTCTGGCACGCGGGCGACTATTGCCAATCCGCTTACTTGGAAAAACTTATATATCAGCAGTGCGCGGCGTTCCCGATATCGCATTCTTTTTATTTTTTGTTATAGCATTGGATCAGGGATTTGAGTGGCTGCGCCATCAAGCTTTTTGTTCAGATTGGCCTGACAACATCCGCCAAGGTAACGACTTCGTTGTGTGCGCTGCTGCGAAGTTACCATTGAGCACGTCACCACAGTATATGCATGAGATATATGGTTTTTTCACCGCTATCTTAACGTTTTCGATAGTATTTGGAGCCTTCGCTGCAAATGTTTTATATGGTGCGATGCGCGCTGTTCCTAAAGAACAAATCGAGACAGCTCACGCTTATGGCATGACCTTGCGTCAAGTATTTTGGCGTATCACCGTACCACAGATGTGGGTCTATGCACTGCCGGGACTGTCAAATCTTTGGATGGTTCTAATTAAAGCTACGCCGCTTTTATTTCTCTTAGGCGTCGAAGACATCGTATATTGGGCTCGCGAATTAGGAGCTACGAAACAAGCTCGGTTTTCAGCGTATCCACATGGTGACTGGCGCATGTATTATTTTCTCTTTTTACTAGCTTTTTATCTCGCATTCACCAAGCTCTCTGAGTTTGTGCTCGAAAAAATTATGACGCGGCTCACCCACGGGCAAGGAACATTGGGGGGTCAGGTATGAGTTGTACGCAAACAATTCTTGACTACGGCTTACGCTCATTGGGTTATGGTGTGCGGATCCTGCCAAAAACAGATTTCACACTATGCCAACATTTTACGCTGATAGGATCGGGTCTGCTTTGGAATATTTACTTTGGAGTTCTCGCACTTTTTATTGGGTTTTTCATCGCAAATGCTGTGGCTATGGCTAAATTTAGCTCCCACTCAGCTCTGCGCAAACCAGCTGAATGGTTTATCTTAATCTTTCGCGGATCACCTCTGTTTATACAGTTTTTCTTGGCCTACTTCCTGTTTCTACGCCTTAAACAACAGGGGTTATTGCCGTGGCTGACAGCTGCTCAGGTTGGTGCACTTTTGGTCTTGATCCTCAATACGGCAGCTTACTCTGCCGAAATACTTTACGGGGCTCTACGATCGGTTCCACAGGGCGAAGTTGATGCCGCTGATGCCTATGGAATGGCAGGTTGGAATAGGTTCCGACGTATCATATGGCCAACCACCCTCAGACTTGCATGGCCCGCCTATACCAATGAAGCCATATTTCTGTTCCATGCGACAACTCTAGTTTTCTTTTCAGGCTTCCCAACATGGCAACAACGTGGAGACGCTCTCTATTATGCAAGTTATTTTGCGGATAAAACCTTCAACCCCTTTATACCTTATCCTATCCTGGCATTTTACTTTGTGGTATTGACCCTTTGCCTTATTGGCCTGTTCGGCTTGATTAACCAGCGACTGAACCGTCATTTACCGGATGAAGACCGAGCCCGTATTAAATACAGGCCTCAGATATTCAGATGACAAAATCTCTACGTATCGCAACGGTTGACCTTAACGGGCAATTTCGTGGAAAAAGAGTTGCCACCAGCTTCATGGGCAAGGAAATGCGCCTCCCGTTATCAGCTCTCAACGTGGACATTTTTGGAGCGGATATTGAAGGCTCTCCGTTAGTATTCGACAGCGGTGACCAAGATGGCATTATGGTGACGGCAAACCGCGAGCCGATACCTTTGCCCTGGGTCGCAGGTTCCGCCTATTTGGACCTGCGGACCATGCATCAAGATGATGGAACACCTTTTGTAGGAGATCCCCGTTTGGCACTGAGCGCCGTTTTAGACCGTTATGCCCAGCGCGGGTGGAGCGTTATAGCAGCCTGCGAGTTGGAATTCTTTTTAATTGAAGATGGCAGAAATCTGACACCGCCTATAAACCCTAAAACACGACAGCGCCTATCCGCGCCCGACGTTCTATCTTTGCGCGAGCTTGATGGCTTTGATACGTTTTTCAATGATATCGTACAGGGTGCTGAGAAGATGGGATTGGGCGATGTCACAATAACTTCTGAGGCCGCCGTTGGACAATTTGAAGTGACCATGTGTCATGGGCCAGCTTTATACATGGCAGATAACGTAATATTACTAAAAGAGTTGATCAAAGGTACTGCACGAAACCATGCAATGGCCGCAACTTTTATGGCCAAGCCTTTCACTACAGAAAGTGGTAACGGGCTTCATACACACTTTTCCGTACTCGATAAAAACGGCCTTAACATTTTTTGTGACAAACCCCAGCTAACATCTGCAGGTCGCTGGCTGTCTCAATGCTTTAGCGGCTTCCACAATATTCTTTGCTCCTTTCACAAATAGCTATTCCCGATTCACCCCAGGTGCACATGCGCCAACCACAGCGACCTGGGGCTACGAAAATCGAACCGTCGCAATACGCATTCCGGGCGGCCCTGCAGCGGCAACGCGGATAGAACACCGCGTATCAGGTGGGGACGTGAACCCCTATCTAATGTTTGCGGTGATTTTTGGAGCAGCACTAGGCGGCATTGAAACTCAGCAAAAAGCGCCAGCGCCACTGTCAGGAAATGCCTATTCACAGCCAAGCGATCTGCCAGGCCTCGCATCAGACTTACAGCAAGCCATCACAAATCTTGAAGATCCTATGCTGACCAATTTCATGCCACCCCGGCTTTTGGCCTATTTGGCAGCAACAAAACGTCAAGAGCTATCACTATTTGCATGCATGTCGGATCATGATGCACTCTTGGCATTGATTGAAACCGCGTGATATTGTCTTTCCAAATCCAGCTTTTCGACCTAAGCTGAGTGAAAACTGGAAGAGAATTTGATGCGCATCGGTATATTGCAGTGTGGACATGCGCCAGACAGCGTGCAAGCAAAGCATGGGGACTTTGATGTAATGTTTAAGGCCTTACTGCACGGGCATGATTTCACATATAAAACGTGGGACGTAGTAGACAATGAGTTTCCCTTATCAGTGGACGATGCTGACGGGTGGTTGATTACCGGTTCTAAACATGGGGCGTATGAAAATCATAGCTTCATCTCCCCACTCTCACTTCTAATCAAGAAAATCTATGCCAAGGAAACTCCGATGGTTGGTGTGTGTTTTGGACATCAAATCATCGCCCAAGCTCTTGGGGGTAAAGTTGAAAAGTTTAATGGAGGTTGGGTTGTGGGTAGACAAGAATACACGCTAGGCGCTGGTGATTTCGTGGCACTAAACGCGTGGCATCAAGATCAAGTCACCTGCCGTCCAGAAGATGCAGAAATAATAGCAACAAATAATTTCTGCAAAAACGCAGGCCTAGTTTACGGGCGTAAAGCCTTCACGATTCAACCACATCCAGAGTTCAGCAACAAAATAATGGAAGACTATCTAATAGCCCGAAGATCCAGTCCCGCGTACCCTAAAAATTTGATGGAAACTGCACAAAGCCTTACGAAAATAAAAATACACACTTCAACTATTGCCAAAGATTTTGCTGCGTTCTTCAAAGGAGATTTTGAAGCCAAGGTGATCTCATGAGTTGGGAGAGCACTCTGCCAGACGCGGCAAAAGCCTATATCGGTGGCCGTACACTTGATGAAGTCGAATGCGTCATAAGTGATTTCCCTGGAGTGGCACGTGGGAAAGCAGTGCCTGCCTCAAAATTTGCTAAGCAAAACCACTTCTACCTCCCTAACTCGATTTATATGCAGACCCTCACTGGTGGTTGGGCAGAGGCAGCAGGTGATGAAGGTTGGATCGAACCTGACATGATTCTAAAGCCCGACATGGATACAGCTACCGCTGCACCTTGGACTGCAGACGTTTCCTTACAGGTAATTCACGATGCCTATGGACGCGATGATAATCCGATTGCGACTGCCCCACGTAATGTCCTAAAGCGCGTTGTTCAGCTGTTTCGCGAAAAGGGTCTTGAGCCAATTGTTGCTCCCGAGATGGAATTCTTTTTAGTAGCCCGCAATATAGATCCAGCTCAAGCCATTACCCCAATGATGGGCCGCTCTGGTCGCCCTGCTGCGGCTCGACAAGCCTATTCAATGTCAGCAGTCGATGAATATGGCCCAGTGATTGACGATATATACGATTTTGCAGAAGCGCAAGGATTTGAAATTGATGGAATAACTCAAGAGGGCGGTGCCGGACAGGTTGAAATTAATTTACGTCACGGTGATCCTGTTAAATTAGCCGATGAGGTCTTCTACTTCAAACGACTTATTCGAGAGGCTGCCTTAAAGCACGATTGTTTTGCTACCTTCATGGCCAAGCCAATTGCCGAAGAACCAGGTTCAGCCATGCATATTCACCACTCATTTTTAGACGCCGATGGACAGAATGTGTTTTTAGGCCCTCAAGGCGGTGAAACTGATATTTTTTATCATATGATTGCTGGGCTGCAAAACCACTTGCCCTCCGTAATTCCCATGATTGCCCCCTATGTAAACAGCTACCGCCGTTACGTAAAAGACCATGCTGCACCAATTAACTTGGAATGGGCCCGTGACAATCGAACGACAGGTATTAGAATTCCATTGTCAAACCCACAAGCACGGCGGATCGAAAACCGTTTGGCTGGGATGGATTGTAATCCATATCTCGGCATAGCAGCATCCTTGGCATGTTGTTACTTAGGGTTAGAAGATCAAGAACGCCCCGACAAACAGTACCGCGGCGACGCTTACGATGGTGAGGAAGCAATTCCACATGATCTATTTACAGCACTTGATGTGTTCGACGGAGCAGAACGGCTGCACAAGGTGCTGGGACCAGAGTTTGCTAGAGTATATTCAATTGTAAAAAGAACCGAATATAGTGAGTTTCTGCAAGTTATCTCACCTTGGGAGCGCGAGCATCTTTTGCTGAATGTCTAGTTTTCTATATGTCAACGATGAACACTCCACCTACCCATCCAGTTGGTACGCCGCGACTACGAGCATGGATCAACCGCGCTCACGCCTAAAAGGCTCGGTGAGTTGTGAGGTTTGCATTATCGGTGCAGGATTCACAGGACTATCCACAGCCCTGCACCTAGCCCAAAAAGGTTTTCAAGTGATGGTACTCGACGCCCACCGTGTCGGATTTGGGGCCTCAGGCCGCAACGGTGGCCAGGTTGGATCAGGCTGGAATCAAAGTCAGCAAAAGCTCGAAAAATCCATGGGTATTGATCCTGCTCGGAGACTATGGGAAATGTCAAATCACGCTAAAGCCCTAACCCGGGACTTAGTCGAAAAGTATGCGCCCGAAGCTGGTTATCAACCCGGTGTCGCCACAGCAAATTTTTCACATAGTGATACAGAACAAAATCACTTAGATGCAGAATACTTAGCGCGGAGCTATGGCTATACCGAGATGGAGTGTCTTACTCAATCTAATATGGCCTCTCTTATAAAGTCAGATAGATATAAGGGTGGTGTCATAGATTGGGGAGCCGGGCATTTACACCCGTTGCGCTACGCAATTGGTCTTGCCCGCGCAGCCGAGGCAGCAGGTGCTGTCATTCACGAGTCAAGCCCAGTCATGCGCATCGATGACGGAAATCCAAATATCCTCCACACTGACCGCGGGCAAATCAAAGCAGAGTATGTAGTACATGCCACAAATGGCTATCATACCAGCTTAAACAGATTACAAGCCGCGCGCGTTATGCCTATTAATAATTTCCTTGTTGCTACAGAACCGTTAGAAAACCCAAGCTCCATTTTGACAAAAAACATTGCAGTAGCAGATAACCGCTTTGTTTTAAATTATTACCGCCTGAGCGATGACAATCGTCTTATCTTTGGAGGAGGTGAAAGTTATGGTGCCCGTTTCCCACGTGATTTATTCAGCAAAGTGCGAAAACCTCTAACTGAGCTTTTCCCACAACTCTCAGCGGTAAAGCTAACTCACGCTTGGGGAGGGACACTTGGAATCACCACAACGAGATTACCAGTGCTCGCTCGTACAGGAACCAAACAGATCGTTGCTGCAGGATATTCCGGTCATGGCGTAGCCCTTGCTGGATTTGCAGGTCTAGTAATAGCTGAAACAATCGCTGGTACTACTGAACGTTTTACCCTTTTAGAAAAACTTCCAACTCCATCTTTTCCAGGCGGGCAAACGCTGAGAAGCCCAATTATGACTTTAGCAATGACATGGTTCTCTTTACGCGATAAACTAGGAATATGAACGTTTGGATTGATTACCTATGTCCGCGTGGCCAAATCGCAGTTCGAGCCTGATCATCTCAGTTCGCGGGGACTATATCACTGCGAAAGGTATAGACCGGCGAGCAGAGTACCTGGTTGGTTCGGAGTGGCAAGTGGGTCCTGGGCCTGGGCCGGTGCTCCACCCTCAACCAATGCTTTATCAGCAGGGTTATTAGATGCTTCTGTGAAAAATGCGGCTCCCTGATGGAATACTACTTTAACCGTTGGCCTAACAAAATTTACTTTCTAAGCGCAACGTGTACCCAGAAGGTTTTCCACAACAATTTCACTTATTGCATAAAAATTAACTCCGATGGCTGAACCTGGACGATACCCGTCCAAAGTTCACTAACTCTGCCCCGGGCTAACACCTAATTTTAGCCGAAAATACTTCCGTTGGCGACTAGATTACTTCGCTACTCAAACATGAGGTCCCAAAATGAAAGACCAATCCCCTAACAGCTGGGAAGCACGCGCAGACGCCCACTCTCTCTATGGCTTCACTGACTTACCAACGATCAAAAACCGCGGCGCCACAATCTTAACACATGGCGAAGGCCCCTATGTTTTTGATGTTCACGGTCGAAAATTTCTAGATGCCAACTCAGGACTTTGGAACATGGTCGCAGGTTTTGACCACGCAGGCCTGGCACAGGCTGCCAAGGATCAATTTGATCGCTTCCCGGGTTACCATGCATTTTTTGGCCGTATGTCCGATCAAACTGTGATGCTTTCTGAAAAACTAATCGAGGTCTCTCCTTATGAATCTGGAAAGGTTTTTTACACTAATTCAGGCTCTGAGGCTAATGACACAATGGTCAAAATGCTGTGGTTCCTACATGGCTCTGAGGGAAACACTAAGCGTCGAAAAATTATCACACGTAAAAACGCTTACCATGGTGTAACTGCCGTCTCAGCGTCAATGACCGGCAAGCCTTATAATGCTGTATTCGGTCTGCCTCTCCCAGAATTCCTACATCTCACCTGCCCCCATTATTGGCGTGAGGGAAAAGATGGTGAAACCGAAGCTCAATTCACAGTACGCATGGCCAGAGAACTCGAAGATATGATCTTATCGGAAGGTCCAGACACAATTGCGGGATTCTTTGCTGAGCCGGTAATGGGCGCCGGTGGCGTTATTCCACCCTCCGAAGGATATTTTCAAGCGCTACAACCAATCCTGCAAAAATATGACATTCCCCTAATTTCAGATGAAGTTATTTGTGGCTTTGGCAGAACAGGTCATACTTGGGGATGTCAGGCTTACAACTTTGTTCCTGACGCAATTATCAGTTCCAAGAACCTGACCGCTGGCTACTTCCCTATGGGTGCGGTCATATTAGGGCCACAACTTACTCAACGAATGCAAGCTGCATCTGAGGCTATCGAGGAATTTCCTCACGGCTTCACCGCATCCGGCCATCCAGTTGGGTCTGCGATCGCGTTGAAGGCAATTGATGTTATCATGAACGAGGGACTTGCAGAGAATGTGTGCAAATTAACCCCCTATTTTGAAGCACATATGAAACGGCTTCTGGAAAACCCAAATATCGGCGAAGCCCGCGGAAAAGGCCTGATGGGCGCACTGGAGGCCGTCAAAGACAAATCTACCAAGACGCCTTTTGCTGCCGATCTTTCCATTAGCGAGCGGATCGCAAACACTTGTACAGATCACGGGTTAATTTGTCGGCCACTTGGACAATCAATCGTTCTATGCCCGGCCTTCATATTCACAGAATCTCGCATCGACGAGATGTTTGAAAAACTTGAAGCCGCACTAAAACAAGTATTTTCTGATGTCGCTTAACGATGCTTCGGGCGGGGATATTCCCGCCCTCATTTCCATACCCGAGCATCAAGAGCACCGAAGGAAGTTTCCCTAATGGTTCAAGACCCCGCGGCAAACTTCACTATTAAGTTAGAAACTGACGAGCCTCAGTTAGTAGCTCTGGGCTGGCAGTCCTTTTTTGAAGATCAAATTACATTTGTTAACAAAGAAACCTCCATTCCTGTTCGCGTTACTCAAGTACACCGTAATACGATAAACATCATGGGAGTTGATATCGACCATAAAATTCCAGCTGTGCTGGAAGTGGCTGTCGGCGATTGGTTGTTATTGGACAAAGACAATCCACGAAACAGTCTTATTCTTAAACGGAAAAGTTTGGTAAAACGACGCGCCCCTGGGCATGATCGTAAAGAACAATTAATCGCAGCCAACCTTGACACCACGTTTATCGTCTCGTCGTGCAATCAGGACTTTAATATAGCACGTCTAGAGCGTTATGTTGCCATGGCGCATGACGCTGAAGTAGCTCCCGTCATTATTTTAACAAAAAATGACCTTAGTGACGACCCACAAAGCTATGCAAAACGGGCCTCGTCAATCTCTTCTCGTGTCCCTGTGATTTGTTTAGATGGTCGTCATAACCAAGCACGCTTGCAGCTCGCACCTTGGTGCGTACTGGGACAAACCGTCGCTTTTCTTGGATCCTCGGGAGTCGGGAAGTCCACCTTAGTAAACACGTTGTCCGGCAATAACGACATTGAGACGCAAGATGTCCGTACGGCCGATGACCGTGGACGTCACACAACAACACGCCGACAATTGTATATCTTGGGGGGAGGCTGTGCTATCATCGACACGCCAGGCATGCGCGAGTTGCAACTCACCGATGTTGCCGTCGGATTAAGAGAAACCTTCGCTGATCTGCACGCGTTGACGCAAAACTGCCGTTTCAACGACTGCGTACACAACAAAGAGCCGGGGTGCGCAATTACAGCAGCAATCAAGAGCAAAGAAATTGACGTGGCACGGGTACAGCGATGGGTTAAACTTGTAGCAGAAGATCAAGAGAATACGAGTGCGCTGGCCCAAAAGAGTTACCGTGACAAAGGCCGCAGTAAACTCACCAAAGGCAAGAAAAGAAATCATAAATAGAGAGTAACCTCTGAATTAGTTGGTATTTATCATATTGCCGCCAATCGCCCCCCCCCAAGGCAGGCCAATCTTATCATTGTTTGGCCTCATACATGGCTAAAAAGCCATCCTGCGCCGCCACGCGTGACAGGGCCGCCAGCAAACAGGTCCCAGGCAATGCAACTGGCATAATGTGTAAAGCCCCATCAAATATTAGAGCTCCAAAGGCCTTTTGAGACTTACGAGCCTTGCTATCAGAACATTGCGTTGTGATCTGAGTAAGTCCCCGTAGCATCGATTGAAAAATCGTTCTAAACCCACTTAAAAAAAATTTAAATTCTATGGTCCTAATGCCTGAGCCGTGCCACCCAAAACTCAACCCTCCCTTGGCCACAGCCAACGTTTGCTATCTTCTGATAGGATTGCAAAAATCCACTTAAACCTCAAAAAATTTGTTTCAGCTTTCCTAAAGCTTAGGGAGCGTACGTGTAATACGCTTCATATTTCACAAGCATAACAGAGGTAAAAATTCTTCTAAGAGGCACTCAGCCATGCGCGTAAAGCGTCGTTGGTCTCTTTTGGTTGTTCCAAAGTTGGAAAATGTGCCGCATCTTCGATAACTTTCAAATGCGCTGTCTCAATCAGTTCTGCAATAAACTCATGCCTTTTTGGAAGATAAAATGGATCTTTTGCTCCGCATAAGATCAAGGTCGGACATTTGATTTTGCGAAGTAAAGCCTGCTGATCTCGACGACGCTGCATAGCACGCGATTGCCTAACAAAAGCCAATGTCCCAAGAGATATCGCCATATCAAAAATCAACTTTGAAATATTTTCTTTGAATTGTGTATCAGCCAAATATCCCGGGCCCAGTTCTTCTTGCATCGCTTTTTCTAGATTTCCCGCACGTGCTAAGACTATTAACGGCTCACGTTCAGCAGCCCTTATTGGGGCTTCTTGCATGGTATTAGTATCCATCAGACACAACCGGGTCACGCGGTCAGGTGCGCGCCTTACAATTTCCATAGCAACCATGCCACCCATTCCCAATCCACATAGCGCGAAACGGTGCGGCGTGACATCAAGAATTCCACTGGCAATCTCTTCGATACGCTCACCTATGTGAATCGGCGCAACCATCACGGCACGTGCATGCGACAGGCCATCAATTTGTGGTGCAAACAAGCGCGCATCACACATCAGATCAGGTAAGAATACAATTGGTTCAGATATCATAAAACGTTTGTTGCAAGTTTCACAGTCTGTGCCAAGTCACATAGGAAATTATTAATGTTTTAATTAATTTTCTAAGGCTCAGTCAACGCCGACGCATTGAAACTTAGAATGAACGCCCGCATTTTGAGCCATAAATATCTTTTCAGAGTATTGCCTTAAAACGCTATAATCAAACCCGAGTAGTACCAAGGCCAAAACTACCCCAAGTATTTATCACAAAATTCATTTGTGAATTTGACTGCTGTTTCTGTTTGGCTAGGGTTCATAAGATCACCAACCACAAGATGTCCATATGGATCATCCCCGCCAGGAAGTCGAAGCTGCTCAGTGGGCCCAGACCAGCGCTGCAAAAGTCGATGTGTTTTTCGTGACGACACCACCTGATCTTCGTAACAGTATATAACTGCTAAAGGAGTTTTGAATTTTTTGAACCGCAATTTTGCTGCATCTTTAACTGCATCCATCATCGTGAAAACAGCTTGGATGCTATAGTTTAGTGTCCAATAGGCATTATGAGCAGCACTATGTGGCTCACTTTGACGATCACTTCCAAAAACCCAGGGCCCCCAAAATCGAATGCCCGGCAGCTGTAATACAGTGTTTAGCCAGCCCTTCGTTAACCCAAAATTTGGAGATACAAATACACAGGCAGCAATTTGACTTTGGTTTTCGTTAAGTGCGCGCAAAACCAATGGCGCGCCTGTTGAACAGGCAATAACGACTACTTTCCTACCAATTTTTCGCCCAATCTGCAAGGCTTCGTCTGTATCCGTCCGCCAATCTGCAAGACGCGCCAGTCCCATAGCAGAACTATCTTGCCCGTGCCCAGTTAGGCGTGTGAAGAATAGATTTGCCTCTAAATGTTTTGCAACTTGGTCAGGAAAGGGACGAAGCTCTTCAGAGCTTGCCGAAAACCCATGAATAAAAACGACGGAAATATCCTGCTGCCAACTCGGACGATCTGCCCACAAAACGCGTTTGCGCATTTGGCTGCTCAAAGACGGAACCTGCGCTTCACGATCCGCGAGCCAAGTTATAATATTTTCCACGACTGGTACCATTAAAGATTTAACCCAGACTTTTGGCAGCGAGTGGCTTGTAAAAAACGATAATCAAAAGTGCTGCAACCATCAAAATAGCAGCTGGAATTAATGTGACACTGACGTGCAGTGCTGCAACTGCATCTGGGAGTTGTTCCACATATCCGTCAGTAGTCTCGCGCCAGCCATAAGTTCCTAAAATTGTAGCAAGTAATAAGGGAGCAAATGCATTCGCAACCTTTTGTCCAAATAACCAAAGTCCAGAGAATGCGCCTTCTATGGCTTCGCCACTTTGGGCGCGCGTCACATCCATTAAGTCGGGATACATCGCCCAGGGTATTTGCTGGTAGGAACCATTGGCCATGCCGGCCAGAATAAACAACCCAGAAATAGCGGTTAAATTAACAGATGGCATTGCAGAATAAAGGCCTGCCAACACAAAAACATAAAATACCAACCCCCAGACTAAAGCTATGACTTTTCCAAGTTTTTTACTTGCCCAAACCCAAAAAACTTGTGACAAAATTGAGCCCAATACAAAGGCAGCAAAAAGTGTTGCCATTGTTCCCAATCCAGCGGCCAATCCAGACAGAGCTGTCTGACCATCATCCAAAATAAGATAAAGAGCGGCAAACGGTAGGCCTGCAGTAATAAGGGCAACCGCCAAAGTCATAACACCATAAAGTAATGTTAACATGACAAAAGCCTTGTTTTGAAACACTAAAGATAGCATTGAAATTGGATCAAGCACGCTTGGCTTTGTAATGCGTGGTGCATTGCGCGTAATAAATACAGATAACCATATTGCGCCAACAATTAAGGGAGAAATTAATAATGCCGCCCAAAAGAAACCCTCTCGACTGTTACCAGCCAATACTGGAATCACTGCCCCACCAATTAAAATACCAAGGCTCGCAAACCCCATACGCCAAGCTGTCATCTCAGAACGCTCTGTTGCATCTTGGGTCATTTCACCGGCTGTTGCTCCATAAGGAATAGCGACCATGGTAAAACCAATTGTCGCAACGACAAAAAATGAACCTACCCACAGTGCCGCAAAGCCAGAAGAAATATCCCCCGGCGCTGCAAAAAGGCCAAGGATGCCTGCAACCATAATCAAAGCCCCAATCGAAATCCACGGAGCACGTCGACCCCATTTACTGCTAGTTTTATCAGACAGCCAGCCCACGATAGGATCCGTAAAAATGTCAAAAATTAAAATAGCAGTAGTTACAATTCCAGCCAACCCAATTGGAACCCCAAGATAGTTTGTCAAAAATGCTAAGACCAGAAGTTGTTTGATAACTACAAAAACCACGATCCCCATGTCAGCTAGGCCCCAGCCTGCTTTTTGAGTTCTCGACAGTGCCATTTTCGGTTCCTACTAATAAAGCTGCTTTCTTGACCATTAACCAATGCAACGGGAGGCTGAAATAGTATGAGTTTCCCACATCCCTCATTCTGACAGGCCAGTAATTTCGTATAAAGGGAAAAGGCCTACTTGCGCAATTACAACCGTTTCATCAATGTCTTCAGCTACATCAACTAAAATCTCAGTGATGAAGATACCCCCACCTAAGATACCTCCTGGCCCTACATTTTTCAATTTTCATAACAGTAGCCAGCCGCGCCATTGAATTACCCAAACCCTGCCGCCGACCCATCAACTTCGTCATATGAGCCAGACGCTCCTCAGGACTGTTCATTTTTGGTTAACTAGGATAGTTTATTGAATAATTTGGCATCTTATGCTGTTAATTATTATTATTTTGCTCAAGCACTACGCTAACAACATTTGTTATAGCCGCCTCGAATTAGTGATAAAGCGTTTGGTGCTGAAAAGCTGTGATCTGCTCCCTTCAACAGGGTCAATTGCACGTCTGCACACTGGATATGCGCAAAAAGTTTATTTGCAAGCTCTATCGAAACATCCTCATCCAAATCGCCCTGAAGTAATCGGACAGGAAAAGGCAAATCAAGAGGCTGGCGTAATACTAGGTGGGCCCGGCCATCATCAATCAGCCGTTTTGTAATTGGGTAAGGATTACCGTAGGAAGAGGGGATATTAACTACTCCCTCTTCTAACAGATGCTGGCGAGTGGCTTTATTGAACCCCGCCCAATACCCGTCTTCGGTGAAATCTGGAGCGGCAGCAATTGTAACCATACCTGCAATTTTTTCAGAATTTCGTTTCGCTAGTAACAACGCGATCCAGCCACCCATGGAAGATCCAACCAATATTTGAGGACCGTCCGTAACATTTTCAAGCAAATCTTGCGCGTCGTTAGCCCAATCTCCAATACAGCCGTCGACAAAAACCCCAGAAGATTTCCCATGGCCTGAATAATCAAAACGCAGGAATGAAAGTCCTTGCTCTTTGCACATCGCTTCGAGATGCAGTGCTTTGGTTCCAGACATATCAGACATGAAACCACCGAGAAAAACTATGCCCGGAGCTGTGCCTTTCGTCTTAACGTAGGCGATTTTTCGTCCAGTTTTTGTTTTATGAAATTTCAAGAGACCCACCACCCATGTCTCATCTAAAATACATCGCGGGGAAAACAAACCCGTTTGATGCTAAGACCCACTTTAAATAAATGAGGCATATAAAGATGTGACTAATTAGCCTCTACTACAACCTATATTTACTTCCAAAAGGCAACTAGCTTAATTTTTTAATTCTTCAGACAGCTCTGATTAAAATGCCCTGTTGACAGCAAGGTCCAAAGCATCAAAGTGACGTAATATGTTATTTTTTCCCGCAATCGGGCGTTCCGTGGGCGCCAAACCGACGAGGAGTGCCCTTGATGGCCGAAGTCTCCCTTACCTTTCCTGATAATTCTGTGCGCAGCTACGAAGTTGGCACCACCGCAGCAGAAGTGGCCACAGACATTGCTTCATCGTTGGCCAAAAAAGCAATTTCAGCGACAATTAATGGGCAGCATTTTGATCTGGCTTGGCCGATTGAGATAAATTGTACTATTGAAATTCATTCTTTGAAAGATGAAGAGCAAGCCAACGAGCTGATCCGCCATGATTTGGCGCATGTCATGGCACGTGCTGTTCAGGAAATTTGGCCTGATGTTCAAGTAACCATTGGCCCCGTTATCAAAGACGGATGGTACTATGACTTCGACCGCAAGGCACCATTCACACCAGAAGATTTGGTCATCATCGAAAAGAAGATGAAAGAGATCATAAACAAACGTGATACCATTCGGACCGAAGTTTGGGATCGCGAGCGCGCGATTAAGCATTACACAGATGCCAAAGAGCCCTATAAAGTTGAGCTTATTGGGTCTATCCCAGGTGATGAGCCATTGCGCATGTATTGGCATGGAGACTGGCAAGATCTATGCCGTGGTCCACATTTGCAACATACTGGCCAACTTCCAGCAGATGCTTTCAAATTAATGAACGTCGCTGGAGCTTATTGGCGCGGTGATAGTAAGCGAGCGATGTTACAGCGTATTTATGGGGTGGCCTTCACCAATAAAGAAAAGTTAAAGCAGCACCTTTATATGCTGGAAGAAGCAGCCAAGCGTGACCATCGTAAATTGGGTCGTGAAATGGACCTTTACCATATGCAAGAGGAGGCCCCTGGCCAAGTTTTTTGGCATCCAAATGGTTGGACAATCTATACCGAATTACAAGATTATATGCGACGCAAACAACGATCAGGCGGTTACGTAGAGGTCAACACACCTCAAGTCGTGGACCGCAAGCTTTGGATTGCCTCTGGCCATTGGGATAAATATCAGGAGAATATGTTTATCGTTGAAGTGGACGAAGAGCACGCCCGCGAGAAAGCAGTTAATGCTTTGAAGCCGATGAACTGCCCCTGCCATGTGCAAATTTTCAATCAAGGCCTTAAATCATACCGCGACTTACCTCTCCGAATGGCAGAATTCGGCAGCTGTGCCCGCTATGAGCCGTCGGGCGCTTTACACGGCATTATGCGTGTGCGCGGCTTCACTCAGGATGATGGGCATATTTTTTGTAGTGAGGACCAAATTGAGGAAGAAACAGCACTCTACATCAAGTACCTGACTTCCGTATACAAAGACCTTGGTTTTGAAAACTTTCGTGTAAAATTTAGTGACCGCCCTGAAAATCGGTCCGGCTCAGATGAGGTTTGGGATAGAGCAGAATCAGCGTTATTGGCGGCGACGCGCAAAGCAGGGATTGAACCTGAAATGAACCCAGGAGAAGGCGCTTTTTACGGCCCTAAACTTGAATTTGTTCTAACAGATGCCATTGGCCGAGATTGGCAGTGTGGTACTCATCAGGTCGATTTCGTTTTGCCTGAACGTTTGGATGCCTCTTACATCGGTAAAGATGGAAACAAGCATCGCCCAGTCATGTTGCACCGTGCTTGCCTTGGCTCATTCGAGCGTTTTATTGGTATTTTAATCGAAGAGCATTCCGGCAAGCTCCCTTTATGGCTAGCACCTCGCCAAGTCGTTGTGACTTCCATTGTATCAGACGCAGATATTTTTGTGCACGAAGCAGTTGCGGCCTTGCGCGCTGCAGGTGTCCGTGCTGAAGCAGATATTCGAAATGAAAAAATAAACTATAAAGTGCGTGAACACTCCGTTGCTAAAGTCCCAGTTATCTTAGCAATTGGCATGAAAGAAGTAGAGGAGCGCACAGTCTCTGTCCGCCGACTTGGCAGCAAGCAAAGCCAAATAATGAGCCTAGAACAATTGGTGCAAAATCTTGCAACCGAATCTACCCCGCCCGATATGCTTGAACAGAATTAGAAACACCGCTTCAAAGGCGCCCAAATTGGGACCTTTTTATATTAAGTTTTAATTAACATACTGAGCCTTTACGTCTGGCTTCCAACCCAAGGTCATATTCACCCCCTGAACTATCAATGGTCGCTTCATTAATACTGGGTATGTTTCAAGCAAAATAATAGGATCTAATGAGCGTTGGATATCATTAAGGCCTCGCCATGTTGTGGATGATTTATTGATAAGACCATCTCCAAATTGAGCATATGCCTTTTCTAGTAAATTTTTAGGAACTCCTTCTGCACGTACGTCAACAAAGGCAACCTTCTTATTTAGAAGGGATTTTAGGGCTTGGCGGCAGGTATCGCAGGCTTTCAGGCCATATAAGATCATCATATTTTCCTTGATTTTATTTTTAAACGGATAGTTGATGGAATTGTGACTTCTGACGATTTCTCCAATTTTAATAAATTGGTAAGTTATTGTTAGCTGTTATGCCACCGGAAATGGAGCCGGCGAGCGAAGACTAATAGGAGAATTAGATATGCCACTCGGCACAGTAAAATGGTTTAACACCTCTAAAGGATTCGGGTTCATCGAGCCCGACGGCGGCGGAGACGATGTATTCGTACATATCTCAGCAGTTGAAGGCGCTGGCATGACAGGCCTAACCGACAATCAAAAGGTCAATTATGAACTAGTTGAAGGACGCGATGGCCGAAAGATGGCCGGAGATATAAGCAGCACAGACTAAAAACACGCGTTTAGTACACTGCCGAGACGAAGTTACTAATGACGAGGTTAGCCTATGGTTTGCCGCGGCTTTTCTGGTGGCTAGGTATAGTAGTCAATACGATCAATCACGAAACAGCATTTCAAACTCACGCCATTCTCCTTTACTCATACTCGACGTCTCCTGTGTAACTGGTTCACCAGCCAACATCCGACGCATGCAATCAAGACCTTTGGCGGACAAAACAGCGCCACCCAAACGATAATCTTCAAAGGCACCATACGCTGCTGGTACCCAGTCGCGTACCATTTCACAAATAGCGTCCGCGTAGACGCGAATTTCATATTGCGCATGAGGGTCACCGCGCAGACGTAGAAAATGGAATAAGTTGTGTAAATCGACTTTCCAGTACCATTGAGTATATATATTGGCCGGAAGGTTCATCCGGGCAAGTTCACGCGCGAGGCCGTCTTGGCCCTCATCAGAGATCATAGCCTCATAATTATCGTATGCCCGATTACTATCAGATTTCAAAATATCTAACACTCGCGCAGCTTCAGCACCTTCCAGCAAATGTCCACGCCCTTGGTTATTAACAACCGATTGCGCTGCCAAGGCATCCGGCTCTGGAATATAAAACTCACGATCTAATATTGAATAGCGGGCAGAGTATTCGTTTACGTTTGCAGTTCGATGACGAATCCACTGCCGTGCAACAAAAACTGGTAGCTTAACGTGTAGCTTGATTTCACACATTTCAAACGGGGTAGAGTGCCAATGCCGCATAAGGTATCGGATCAAGCCCTCATCATTTTGAACAGATTTTGTCCCCCTTCCATAACTTACTCTTGCAGCCTGGCAGATCGCAGCATCATCCCCCATGTAATCAACGACCCGAACAAAACCATGATCCAAAACTGGAGCCGCTTTATAAAGGTGATTTTCCATACCCGGCGCTACTGCCCGAAGGGTTGGAACAGAATTTGATCGCAACTGATCAATTTCTTCTTGTTGTTCTGGTGTCAACGGCATCACTATCCCCTAAGTTAAAGCAATCTGGTACGATTCCCTGCACACTATATATGGATGTGTGCCAAGGATGAACCTACTATATAGAGGAAAAAGAAAATGAAATACCTACACACAATGGTCCGCGTGGCTAACTTGGAAATTTCAATGGCGTTTTTTACCCTTTTGGGACTTAAAGAAACGCGTCGATTGGATCATAATGCTGGACGATTTTCCTTAATTTTTATGGCTCCTCCTGGTCAACCTGAGTGTCCAGTTGAGTTGACTTATAACTGGGATGGTGACGATGGGCTACCCTCCGACAGTCGCCACTTTGGCCACCTTGCTTATGAGGTAGAGGATATTTACAAAACTTGTGAATTTTTGATGGAAAATGGCGTTGTGATTAACCGCCCTCCCCGTGACGGAAGAATGGCTTTTGTCCGCAGTCCTGATAATATTTCAATTGAGCTCTTGCAGTCTGGGGATAGCAAAGTCCCTTCCGAACCCTGGTTGTCAATGGAGAATACTAGCCATTGGTAGGTTTTGGATCCACATTTTGATGGTTTAGTAGCAACGGTCTTATTTGGACTTGTTCATGCACCGCAATCTATAAAAGCTGCATGCCAGCAAGCTTTAGTGCAGGCTCTAAATTTATCTGGGCCTATTAAACAACAGAATATTTTTACAAACCAATGAATTGGCCCATTTGCTAAAACCTAAAAAGTTCGACAAAACCTGCTTCCTATGGCCCGTGCGCCAATGCACTTTTTGGTGTTCGAATGGAGCGACCCCAGTTATCAAGGGGGTTTTCTATAAAGTCATTGGCTAGATCTATTGTTTGCTTAAGGTAGTTAACTCTTGCTTCAAGCAATTTCCCAAGCCCTTATGAACGGCGGCAACTATGATATTTTTTGAGCCATTTTCTGAACAATTTTAGAGATAATTTGGGAAAACTTATCGGGTGGAGGCAACGCACCAGACACCCATGCATATAAATCATGATCGTTTTCCGACAATAGAACGTCATAGTTTTGGAGTTGCTCAACACTTAGGGAATCAAGAGCCATCTCTGAAAAATGACCTAAAATTATGTCCATTTCCTTAATACCACGACGCATCGATCGCATCCTGAGACGCTTCACAAAATGTTCTTGAGTTTCCATTACTTAACTGCCAAACGAAGTTTTTTCTCTAATTGACCCAATCTATCAGAGGTGCGTATCATCGAATTTTTTATGGATCTAATCTCGAGGAGGATACTAGAAATATCATCCGGCACCGGATCAATGCCTGGTTCATCAGGACCAAAGCCTTGCCCACTAAGGACCCAAAGGAGGGAGATATTTAGCATTCCCGCCAGCATCTGTAACTTATTGGCACGCGGCTCAGATCGATCCTCTTCCCAGCTCTGTAAAGTTACAAGCTTGACGCCAAGACGCCTGGATAATTCTATTTGGGACATCCCAGCATTCTCGCGCGCACCAGCTACCCGATCGCCAAATGTGGCAGCCTCGGGTCCAAACCAATCAAATTCTGCTTCTTCACTTGTTTCCATCTTATTGCTTCTTTCCAATCGGTTCTACTTGCAGCAATCTTTTCAGAGTTCTACTACACCTGTATGTAAACTCCCAGCCTGAGGTTGCCATGCCCTTTTTATCCCAAACACTTGATCGCGTAAAACCTTCTCCGACAATAACTGTAACAACAAAAGCTGCTGAATTAAAAGCCGCTGGTCGGGACATTATTGCTCTTGGTGCAGGTGAGCCCGATTTTGATACGCCTGAAAACATCAAGGCGGCAGCTGTTCGAGCTATTGCAGCAGGTAAAACCAAATATACAGCCCCCGATGGAATGCCCGAGTTAAAACAAGCAATTTGTACAAAACTTTTGAGAGATAACAAACTGAGCTACACAACAGCCCAAGTAAGTGTTGGTACTGGTGGTAAACAAATTTTATATAACGCCTTAATTGCGACCATAAATGCAGGTGATGAGGTTATAATTCCCGCACCCTATTGGGTCTCTTATCCTGATATGGTTCTTCTGGCAGGTGGAACACCCATCTTTGCAGAAGCCTCCCTCGAAAATGGTTACAAGTTAACCGCAGCCGAGCTTGAAGCCGCTATTACACCAAAAACCAAATGGTTGATCTTCAACTCCCCATCCAACCCCACCGGCGCCGGCTACAACTGGAATGAGTTGTCAGCACTAACCGATGTCTTACTTCGTCATCCACATGTTTGGATCATGACAGACGATATGTATGAGCATCTGGCTTATGAAGATTTTGAATTCTGCACTCCTGCTGAGGTTGAGCCTGCTTTGTACGAGCGCACTCTTACCTGCAATGGTGTGTCAAAAGCTTATGCTATGACCGGCTGGCGTATTGGGTATGCTGCAGGTCCACAGCATTTGATTGCAGCAATGCGCAAGGTGCAGTCGCAATCAACATCAAACCCATGCTCAATCAGCCAATGGGCCGCACTTGAAGCGTTAAACGGAACCCAAGAATTTTTAACTACAAATAATCGCACTTTTTCTCGTCGACGTGACCTTGTGGTCAAGATGCTAAACGAAGCTGAAGGCATCACTTGCCCAACACCCCAAGGTGCTTTTTATGTCTATCCCTCCGTCGCAGGATTGATTGGCAAAAAGACATCTAATGGATTGATAATTAAAGATGACGAAACATTTGCAACGGCTTTACTTGACGATGTCGGCGTCGCCGTCGTTTTTGGCGCTGCTTTTGGTTTATCCCCAAACTTTCGGGTCAGCTACGCAACTTCAGATGTAAACCTTCAGGAAGCCTGCAAAAGAATTCAAAATTTTTGCCGCCGTTTAATTTAAAACAAGGTCTCAATTGTGCATTAAACATTAAAGGCTAAGGGTTCACACCTAGGACGCTAAGAATTCTATCCAGTGCTGGGTCGCTAAGCGTCAGATCAGACTCACTAATTATTATCTCAATGAGAATTATCATAGCATCGACCATACAAAACGCAGCTAGAGGTTAGGAGATCATTTAATTACGAACCAATATCACAAACCGGGCCCACAACAAAACGGCTGCCACCAAAAGCCCCACGACCAAACCTAACCAAATTCCGACTTCTTTAAAATCATAAATAAACCCCAAGACATACCCAACCGGCAAGCCTATAAGCCAATATGATACGGCAGCAATAATCATAGGACTACGTGTGTCTTGCATGCCCCTCAAAATACTCAATGCAATAACTTGCGCACCATCCACAAGTTGAAAAAGGGCAGCAAAAATCAGAAGCAATGTCCCGATGCGCAAAATATCAACAGAAAAGGGATCCTTATGATCTAAAAAAATGCCAATTAGAAAATTGGGTATTCCGAAAAAGCAGGCCATCGTAATTATTGCAAAAACCGTAGACAGCGAAATTGATACCTTCGCCGTCAACCTGACCGCATCCCATTCTTGTCGCGCAAAAGCCTTACCTACCCGAACTGTACCAGCTTGTGCTAACCCCATGTGGACCATGAATGTCATTGCGGCCAATTGCAAAACAATTCCATGTGCCGCCAATTCAAGATGCCCCAACCAACCCATCATGAGAGCTGAAGCTGCGAACAGCCCACTTTCTGCCAGTGCCGTCGCAGAAATTGGCAGGGCCATTCGACTGACGACACTGATGGTTACCCAGTCAGTTCGCCAAAACCGTGCAAACATCTCTTGTTCAGAAAAGTAAATTTGAATATAAATAACAAATCCAAAAAAAGACAGTGCTCCCGCAATAACGGAAGCTATCGCTGCCCCCTTTAGACCATACTCTGGAAAGCCCCAATAACCAAAAATCAGCGCATAATTAACAAAGGCATTTATTACTAACACGCCAAGGGACACCCAAAGCACAATTCCCGTATGTTCGAGTGCTGAGAGATAACTTCGCAAAACCAAACCCCATAATACCGGCCAGAGACCGAACCCCGCAATACGTAAATATTCCTGCCCGCCTTGCGCCACCAAAGGATCCTGCCCCATGGCCTCCAGTAACGGAGCCGCAAACCACATTGGCAAAAATAAAATACCTGCCGCAAGTGTAGACAGCCATAAACCCATTCGGGTCACGCGCCGCACTTGAATTAAATCGCCTTCTGCCGACGCTTTTGCCACCATGGGTAATATGGCAAAAGCAAAACCAGAGGCTACAATATAGGCTACAAACAAGACTTGAGCACCAAGCGTTACTTGCGCTAGAGCAATTACAGAGTACCAACCCAACATTAAAGTGTCCGTGGTATGCACAGCAAATTGCGCCACTTGGCTCCCTGCCAGAGGGATGCCCAGAAAAAGTAACGAACGTGCCTCTGTTTTTAATATTCTGGATTGAGTCATAGCAAAACGCCTATACTCACATTTCGGGCGTTGCCACTATTTTTTAGTGAAAATTTAACGAGTACGGCGTTGGTTAAAAAGTTTAGTGCTTAGAACATGACATCACATGTGGCCAAGCTCTTTTATTACAGCGTAACTTCTGGCATCATATGTATTAATCAATGAAAGAGTAGGCATATGTCAAAAGACCTTTTATCGAACGCTTCTGAGCCCATCTATGACGCCTCATCAATTGAAGTTCTCGAAGGGCTAGAACCTGTTCGCAAACGTCCTGGCATGTATATCGGCGGCACAGACGAACGCGCTTTGCACCACATGGTGGCAGAGGTCCTAGACAACTCAATGGACGAAGCCGTTGCCGGTCATGCCAATCGCATTCAGGTCGAACTTTTGGCGGATCATTCAGTCACGATCCGGGACAACGGGCGCGGTATTCCGGTCGACCCGCATCCCAAATTTCCTGATAAGTCGGCGCTTGAAGTGATATTATGCACGCTGCACTCAGGCGGTAAGTTTTCCGGTAAAGCCTATCAAACATCAGGAGGGCTACACGGCGTGGGCGCCTCAGTCGTGAATGCTCTATCAGACTCTATGGTCGTCGAGGTTGCCCGAAACCGCGAACTTTATGAGCAGCGATTTTCTCGCGGCATCCCAATTGGCCCAATTGCAAAAATTGGTACCGCCCCAAACCGGCGTGGCACATCTGTAACCTTTCATGCAGATCCTGATATATTTGGAAAGCATCGTTTTAAGCCAGCGCGAATGTTTAGCTCTATCCGGTCCAAAGCTTATTTATTTTCAGGCGTTGAAATTCGCTGGAGAAGCCAGATCGATGACGGTGAAACACCAACTGAAGCTACCTTCCACTTCCCCGGTGGGCTCGCAGATTACCTCAAAGAAACACTTGGTGGCGCCAGTACCTACGCAGATGCACCTTTTGCAGGCGCTGTGGACTTCCAGGAAAAATTTAATTTACCAGGTAAAGTCGAGTGGGCCATTAATTGGACACCTTCGAGAGATGGTTTCATTCAGTCTTACTGCAATACCGTCCCAACACCTGAGGGTGGCACTCATGAAAGTGGTTTTTGGTCAGCAATTCTCAAGGGCATCAAGGCCTACGGCGAATTGGTTAACAACAGAAAAGCAGGTCAAATCAATCGGGACGATTTAAGCACTGGTGGTTGTGCCCTCGTATCCTGCTTTATAAGCGAGCCAGAGTTTGTTGGGCAAACTAAGGATAGGCTTGCCACAGTAGAGGCTCAGCGTCTTGTTGAAAATGCTGTCCGCGACCGTTTCGACAACTGGCTGGCAGCAGATACAAAATCAGCTGGCGCTATTCTGGATTTTCTTATCCTACGTTCAGAAGAACGATTGCGCCGACGCCAGGAAAAAGAAACTGCCCGAAAATCAGCGACCAAAAAGTTACGCCTTCCAGGTAAGCTGACGGATTGCACATCCAAAACTCGCGAAGGAACTGAGCTCTTCATCGTGGAAGGCGACAGCGCCGGCGGCTCGGGTAAGGGCGCGCGCAACCGTGTTAACCAGGCCCTACTCCCTCTAAAAGGTAAAATTCTCAACGTGCTTGGGGCAGCTTCAAGCAAGCTGACGACAAACGCTGAAATTAATGATCTGTGCGAGGCCCTAGGCGTCGGCATGGGCACTAAGTTCAACATTGATGACCTGCGCTACGACAAGATCATCATAATGACAGACGCCGATGTGGATGGGGCCCATATTGCAAGTTTGTTGATGACATTCTTCTTCTCACAAATGCGCCCACTCATTGACTCCGGGCACCTCTACCTTGCGTGCCCCCCTCTATTCCGTCTGACCCAGGGCGCAAAAAGAGTGTATTGCTTAGATGAAGCAGAGAAAAACCTTTGGTTAGAAAAAGGCCTTGGTGGTAAGGGTAAAATTGAACTTAGTCGCTTTAAAGGTTTGGGTGAAATGGATGCCAAGGACCTTAAAGAAACTACGATGAACCCAACAACCAGGAAACTTATTCGCGTCACTGTCGACGAAGATATTCCTGGGGAAACGGGCGATCTGATTGAGCGGTTGATGGGCAAAAAGCCCGAGAAGCGTTATGAATATATCCAAGAAAATGCGCGGTTTGTGGAGGAACTGGACGTATAGACTTCACATGGTGAAAACATCTTGCACCTTTCAAAGTGAATTCTGGCCTTCATAATGCAATGTAATGAGGAGACTTCCTATGCCTACCTACGCCCTAACAATGTTAATCGCCGGGATTGGAGTACCGCTTCTTGGCGCCATGAACGCAGCGTTGGGGCGTTATTTGGGCGCCCCAGTTTTGGCAAGTGCAATTTTGTTGGCCGTTGGTTTTTTAACAGCAACAATTGTGGCTTTAATTACCGGACCCGGTGCGATTGTGAAACTCGCCTCAGCACCTAAACACTTATTATTTGCCGGTGTTCTAATTGCTTTCTATGTACTTTCTATTACTACTATAGCCCCTCGTTTTGGGGTTGGAAATGCAGTTTTTTTTGTTCTCATCGGACAATTAATGTCGGCGGCTGTAATTGATCACTTTGGCCTGTTCGGCGCGCAACAGGTTGCTTTGAGCGCCTCACGATTGGGTGGACTAGCACTTATGACGGCCGGAGTAGTGTTAACCCAAAAGAGTATTTAGTTTCCCAACTAATCGGTTTTCATAATCTTATCGCTTCATCACAGTTAGGGATCAAGCCGATCACTTAATTTGTATTTATAAGTAGGCCCTTATGTGAGCCTAAACGGGGCCTTTGATTAATCCAGAAACCGCGGCCCATAATGCATCTGGAACATTAATTTCTGTCAAAGCTTTTCGATTACTTCCCGGCAACCGAGCTCCCTCTTGCACGCTTACCGCCTCAACTAAGCGCTCAAATCGAGTAGCAAAACCATGGTGATGCGTACTTGGATCTACGACAAAGTAGAATTGACCTAATCCATGTGGCGCACCATCAGGAAGTTTCAAAGCCCCTACGTCCAAAGAGTTTACAGACCCGGTGATCCCAGCAGCCAACAGCTCAGCCATAAGGCCAAAACCCCATCCCTTATAACCACCAGAAGAGACCAAAGCTCCGCCCAAAGCCGCTGTTGGATCCGTGGTTGGGGCACCATCTTTATCAACGGCCCAACCGATAGGAATATCGTTCCCAGCAGCTTTAGCCATCGTAATTTTGCCCAGCGCCACTGCTGAGGTTGAGAAATCAAAATGCATTGAAATTCCGCCTTGCCCATCTGGTACAGACATCGCTATTGGATTTGTGCCAATGACTTTCTGATTCCCCCCTGGAGGAGCAACAACTGGACTAGCATTTGTAAAACCAATAGCGAGCATGCCTTCAACAGCCAATTGCGCAGTAAAAAACCCGAGTGAAGTACAGGTATGTGCATGGGCAATTGCTAATGACACGGTACCATTTGTTTTAGCTGCTGCGACCGCTTGAGGAAGCGCCATCTGAAAAGCAGACTGGGCAAATCCGAATTTCGCATCCGACAAGATTGACCCTGGGCGTGGTGCTGTGACTTCAGGCATAACGGTGCCATTCACGCGGCCTGAGGCCAACTGCAAGCAATAGCTTTCTAGATAATACAGCCCACAAATAACATTTCCATATGCCTCGGCATCGGCCACAGCACGTGCAACAGACGCGGCAATCCACTCACTAGCACCATATACTTTTAAAGCTTTACGACTGGCACTTTCAATTTCAGCTACAGAGATGACAGGCATTTATTTTTCCCAACCTTAGAAGCATACTACAATTACTCAATTGCAGTCTTAAATATGAAAAATCAGTTAATCAGTTCACGATCAAGGAAAAAGAAGCCAAAAATCTTTTTGATTAATGTAAATTTAGCCAAAGATTTTACCTTTTTCCAATCGGATCTGTCGATCCATACCGGCTGCAAGTTCCATATTGTGAGTTGCAATGAGGGCTCCCATTCCGGTTGAGCGAACAAGGTCCATCAACAATTTAAAAACATGATCCGATGTTTCCGGATCAAGATTACCAGTCGGTTCATCAGCGAGCAGTAGATCTGGCGCATTGGCCAAAGCCCTACAAAATGCGACCCGCTGTTGTTCACCTCCTGAGAGCTCACTGGGGCGGTGATTCCCACGCGGAGAGAGACCAACTTTATCCAATAATTGAAGTGCGCGTGCACGCGCTTGCCGATCGTTCGAACCCGCTGCGAGCTGTGGCAGCATAATATTTTCAACTGCTGAAAACTCAGGCAACAAATGGTGGAATTGGTAGATGAAACCAATTTTCATCAACCGCATATCAGTCCTCACTCGGTCAGTCGCGGCAGACATGTTTTTGCCAGACATTTGTAGAAGGCCACCGTTTGGTGTGTCAAGCAATCCGGCTACATGCAGTAAGGTCGATTTACCGGCACCCGAGGGAGCAACTAATGAAACCACCTGACCCGCAAATAGTTCTAGATCACAATCTCGTAAAACCTGCACCTCATTTGGCCGGCCAGTATTGTAAGACTTAACCAGCCCCTGAATTTTTAAGATCGGATCACTCATTTCGCAAGGCCTCCACCGGATCCATTCGAGCGGCACGTCTTGCCGGAAAAATGGTGATAATGAATGAGAGGGAAAGGGAAATACCAATAGCTTTGGCCACATCGATTAAGCGCAATTCAGAAGGTAAATGGTAAATGCCCCTGATTGAAGGGTCCCAAACATCTCCACCGGAAAGGTAATTTACCAAACTGAATATTGCATCTATATTTAAAACAAAAAGAATTCCAATTAATACGCCCAGCACTGTTCCTAGGAGACCAATTCCCGCACCACACAAAAAGAACACGCGAAGCACGGTTCCTTCGTTAAAACCTATGGTCCTTAGCACTCCAATATCACGACCTTTATTTTTAACCAACATTATGAGACCAGATACAATATTCATAGTCGACAGTAAGATTAGTACTATCATTATGATCAACATGACATTATCTTCGATTGCCAGAGCGCGGAGAAACCCTCCTGCATAGTCACGCCAAGTTTCTAAAACAGCGCCCTCCCCACCCGCAGCCAAAAGATCAGCTTCCATCAAACTAATGTTCTCAGGCGTATTTACGAAGATCTCAATCTGATCTGCAAAACCTTCACGGTTAAAGAAGCTTTGCGCATCTCTAAAAGGTAAATATAGTCGGGTTTCATCAATGTTGAAGTGGCCGGCTGTAAAGATGTAAGTGATAGAAAAAGATTTCACACGAGGACTGGTGCCAAAAGCGGTTTTTACTCCATTCGGAGAGATCAATTTTATTCGATCGCCAACAGTAACACGAAGTGCCCGTGCAACGCCGGCACCAATCGCTACACCTTTTGAGAAGTTTTCTATATCACCTATGCTACCCTCAGCCTTAACTACGCGAGGTATATTTTTAAGATTTTCTAGACTGATACCAAAAACCAAAACGCCATGGTTCTGCTCACCAACATTAGCCATAACCTGACCTCGGATCAGCGGCGCAGCTTGAACGACACCAGGCACCGCTAAAATGTTTGCAGTCAATTCGTCATAATTTTTAATCTTATAATCGTAACGCTCAGTTTCGATGTTTAAGCTGTGCTTAAAGACCGTTACATGCGCATTTGAACCTAATATTGTGTCGACGAATTCTGTCCTAAAACCACTACGCACAGCTAATACTATCACCAATGCCGCCACAGCAAGCGCGACCCCAGTAAGGCTAATCAGGGTCATGACACTGACCCCGCCTTCGGAGCGTTTCGCCCAGAGGTACCGCCATGCTATCATAAACTCAAAGCGCGAAAAAAGTGGGGCTCGGCTCATAACCTTCTCACACCCTCAAAGTAGACTGCACACAGGATCATAATAACTTGTACCTTCTGTTAAACTAAGCTCATCACGTCTATTTAATTATTTATTTACATATAAACAAATGTTTAAGATGAAATTTTCTATAAAATTAATTATCTGTAGCGCGCTATCACTTTCTGAATTGCAGCTTCTGGGGTCATTTCTTCGCTAACACCAGTCTTGCGACCTGCCAGTTCAATCACACCGTTTTTCAGGCCACGTGGCCCAACAGTTAAGCGCCATGGAAGACCAATCAAATCCATAGTCGCAAATTTGCCGCCCGCGCGCTCGTTGCGATCGTCATACAATGGCTCAAGCCCCGCATTTCTCAACTGATTGTAAAGGCTTTCACAAGCCGCATCAGCTTCTGCGTCACCTTGTTTAAGATTGACAATCCCACAGTGGTACGGCGTGACACCCTCAGGCCAGATGATACCCTTATCATCATGACTGGCTTCGATAATAGCACCAACCAAGCGACTAACACCAATACCATGGCTACCCATATGCACAGGTACTTTTTTACCGTCCACATTTTGAACCATAGCCCCTAATGCTTCTGAATATTTTGTACCAAAATAGAAAATTTGTCCAACTTCTATCCCACGGGCAACCTTGCGGCGCTCTTCTGGTACTTCTCTAAACAGAGCTTCATCATGGGTTTCATCCGTACGCGCATATTTCGTTGTGAATTCTTCCAAAATGGATTGGCATTCTTTGACATCGTCAAAATTGATATCACGCCCCCCAAAAGAAAGATCAGTCACTGCGCTGTCATAGAAAACTTCACTTTCCCCCGTTTCAGCCAAAACCAAAAACTCATGCGTATCATCTCCGCCAATTGGTCCACTATCAGCCCGCATTGGAATCGCCTGAAGACCCATGCGTTCATAAGTGCGCAGGTAACTGACAAGATGTCGGTTGTAAGCATGCAAAGCATCTTCTTTGGTCAAATCAAAATTGTAACCATCTTTCATATAAAATTCACGGCCACGCATAACCCCAAACCGAGGCCGGCGCTCATCACGAAACTTCCATTGAATTTGATACATGGTCAACGGCAGATCTTTATAGCTGTTTACATGACCACGGAAAATATCAGTGATAAGTTCTTCAGCTGTAGGAGTAAACAACATATCGCGGCCGTGGCGATCTTTGAACCTGAGCATTTCCTCGCCATAATCATCATAGCGACCAGATTCGCGCCACAAATCGGCAGATTGGATCGTTGGCATCAACATCGCCATATGACCAGCCTTTTCCTGCTCCTCATGTACTATTTTTTCAATATTTTTGAGGACTTTAAGTCCTAAAGGCAGCCAGGAGTAAATTCCAGCAGCAGATTGCTTGATCATTCCTGCACGCAGCATAAGCCTGTGCGATACTATCTGCGCTTCCGCAGGGTTTTCTTTTAAGACAGGCAAAAAATAACGACTTAAACGCATGAGAAACTCCGATTTAGCTTGATGTCCTGTTTAGAGACCCGCACCCTGCGTCACAAGCTAAAGCCACTCAAAAGGCCATTCAATGCAATAAAATTTGTTGTCTACCCTTGCAAGGTTACCCACAATGCGCAAATTGAATAACGAAAGGAAAGAAATCATGGCTTTACCTATTTCGACACAATTGAAGTATTGGGGTATTTCGGCTGTGATTTTTTCATTCGTGCTTTGGCTTTTGGGCAACACCTTAATACCCTTCATCTTGGGCGGAGCAATTGCGTATGCCCTAGACCCGATTGCTGACAGATTGCAACGTTTGGGACTCTCTCGCATGATTGCCACTACTATTATCACCCTGGCCGCAATCATTATCTTTATCATAATAATGCTTTGGGTCATTCCAGTATTCGCCAACCAAGCAATATCGCTTTTCAACACGGTGCCTAAAATCACATCCGATCTATGGGATTTTCTGACTGAAAGCTTTCCAGCACTTTTAGATGAGACTAGTACAATCCGGCAATCGTTAAACGGCGTTGGTGAGACTATTCAATCGCGGGGCGGAGACCTAGTGAATGGTCTTCTTACCTCCGTCAATTCAATTGTTAATATTTTGGTGATCATCGTTGTTGTTCCTGTTGTCACATTTTATCTTTTACTTGATTGGGATAAATTGGTTACAAAAATTGATGAACTCTTGCCACGAGATCATGTCCAAAATGTTCGTCGCTTAGGCCAAGAAATTGATGCAACGTTAGCGTCTTTCATTCGCGGCCAAGGGACTGTTTGCGCAATTCAGGGGATGTACTACGCTTTTGCGCTTATGCTTGCTGGATTAAACTATGGCCTAGTCGTAGGTTTTGTTGCAGGATTAATTTCATTCATCCCTTACATTGGAGCGCTTGTGGGCGGAGGCTTAGCCATTGGACTGGCTCTTTTTCAATTCTGGGGTGATTGGCTTGCGATTGGTACCATAGCCTTCATCTTCGCAATTGGACAAATTTTAGAGGGTAATTTCCTAACTCCAAAACTGGTTGGAAAATCTGTTGGCCTGCATCCGGTATGGCTTATCTTTGCCCTTTCCGTCTTTGGCAGCCTATTTGGATTTATTGGTATGCTAGTAGCAGTGCCCGTCGCTGCGATGATAGGGGTCATAACTCGCTTTTTAATTTCCCAATATAAGACTGGCCTTCTGTATCGTGGCTTGAGTGATGATGCTAAAGATGAGTGACCAACTCTCCTTTGAGCTACCAGTTCGGGTGGCAACTGGTCGTACTGAATATTTTTTATCAGCGGCAAACCAAATGGCGGTTGCTACTATAGATGACCTTGCCAGTTGGCCACAACGTAAAATGATGGTTTTAGGACCTGAAAGTTGCGGAAAATCACATTTATTAGATATTTGGATCAGTGATAATGCAGCTCAAAAATTTGATCCACTTGCGGTCTTCGATCTTCCAGAACCAGGCGCGAATATCGTCTTAGACGACTTGCAAAACATAGCAGGGATATTACCAGCCGAAACGCGTTTGTTTCATTTGCACAACCACCTTCAATCAACGGGTGGAGCTTTACTAATGGCTTCGAGCTTACCTGTCACGCAGGCTGGCTTCCAATTACCGGATCTCCTCAGCCGCCTGCAAGGGACGGCTTGTACACGAATTGAGGCTCCTGATGACGATCTTTTACATGCAGTACTGCTTAAGAATTTTATGGATCGACAACTGTCACCAACGCCAACTATTATTGCATATATTTTAAAAAATATGGATCGTACGTTTATTGCAGCAAGTGCGCTTGTTACCGAACTGGATGCTCAAAGCATGGCTTCAAAACGCCCTATCGGGCGCAAAATGGTGGCTGACATTCTGAGTTTAAAGTATTAAAGCCAAAGACCTCCAAGTTTGACACTTACAATTTCGAAAAATTTCAGATAAATTAAACCCTTTCACACAGGACAAAAAATGGCTAGCACGGCTGATTTTCTGAATTCAGACTTTCCCAGCGCACTTAGCTGTAACGAGGATTTCTCTGGACCGAGCCGTTTTCTGAACCGGGAGCTATCTTGGTTAGCCTTCAATTGGCGGGTTTTGGAAGAGGCCAACAACTCCAATGTACCTCTTTTGGAACGTATTAGATTTCTATCTATTTCCGCCACCAACCTAGACGAGTTTTACTCCGTCCGCGTCGCTGGCCTCCGTGAATTGGCCCGCGCCGGCAGCAAGGCTGCAGCCATTGACGGTCGCACGCCAGCCAATCAATTACTTATGATAGAAGCAAATGCCCGTAAGTTGATGCAAAAACAACAATCCGTCCTGACGCACCTACGTGACGAGATGACTAAAAATGGTATTCATATATTAACAGCAGGGCAAGCAGAGACAGATTATGATTACCTGCAACAGGTATTTCTTCAGGACGTCTTCCCCGTAGTATCACCTTTGGCCATTGATCCCGCTCACCCATTTCCGTTTATTCCAAACGCAGGCTTTGCTCTCGCGCTTCAATTGGAGCGTATATCGGACAAACGAAGTTTACGTGCTTTGGTGCCCATCCCTCATCTCGTGCAGCGCTTCATCCAGTTGCCCGGCGAGGGCTATCGGTATTTACCGGTAGAAGAATTGATCTTGATGCAACTCGAGCAAATATTTCCTGGTTATAAACTGAATAACTACTGTGCGTTTTCAATATTGCGCGACAGTGATTTAGAAGTTGAAGACGAAGCAGAAGATTTGGTTCGGGAATTCGAAGTGGCACTCAAGCGGCGGCGGCGTGGTGACGTTATTCGTCTCAAAATCACAAAAAATGCACCTTCGTATCTGCGCAACGCAATTATGGCTGAGCTTGTTGTTACAGAAACTGAGGTTGTCGAAATAGATGGTATGATGGGCTTATCAAATCTCCATGAATTGGTAATTGAAGATCGCCCAAAATTGTTATGGCCTAAATTCACTCCACGCGTTCCAGAGAGATTCTCCGATCATGATGGAGATATGTTTGCTGCAATTCGACAAAAAGATATGTTGCTGCAGCACCCCTACGAAACCTTCGATATGGTTATACGTTTTTTACAACAAGCGGCTCGTGATCCAAATGTGTTAGCAATCAAACAGACGCTTTATCGCACCTCCAAACGCTCACCTATTGTGGAGGCACTGTGTGAAGCGGCAGAGGACGGCAAGTCCGTTACAGCATTGGTTGAGCTGAAAGCACGCTTTGATGAGGCAGCAAATATTCGACAATCCCGGCGTCTTGAACGCGCAGGTGCCCATGTCGTCTATGGATTTATGAATCTTAAAACCCATGCTAAAATAACTACAGTCGTACGGCGGGAAGGGGATCGCCTAATCACCTACACTCATTACGGCACTGGGAATTATCACCCTATTACTGCGAGAGTTTACACAGATTTAAGCTTGTTTACCTGCGATGCGGCCTTAGGTCGAGACGCCACCAAAGTGTTCAATTATCTATCAGGATATGCTCAACCCAACACTCTGGAAAATATCTCAATATCTCCACTATCATTGAAGTCTACGCTTCTGAAACAGATAGAAATTGAGGCGGAAAATGCCCAAAAAGGTAAACCAGCAGCGATTTGGGCCAAAGTAAATTCTATTATCGATTCAGATATAATTGATGCGCTTTATGCGGCCAGCCAAACTGGCGTCAAAATTAGTCTAGTGGTACGTGGAATTTGTGGTCTGCGTCCCGGTGTTAAAGGCCTTTCAGAGAATATTAGAGTAAAATCAATTGTTGGCAGATTCTTAGAGCACTCTCGGATTGTCTGCTTTGCCAACGCTCAAAATTTGCCTAGTCCTAAAGCACGCGTGTATATTTCATCTGCTGATTGGATGGATCGCAATTTGAAACGTCGCGTTGAGACTTTGGTCGAAATCAAAAATGCAACAGTGAAAGCTCAGATTGTCAATCAAGTCATGGCAGCAAACCTCGCAGACGTTGCGCAGTCGTGGATCATGGAACCGGACGGAAGCTATGTCAGAGCCACCTGGCCAAAACAGAGCTTCGCCTTCAGCTGTCACCGGTTTTTCATGGAAAATCCATCTTTATCCGGGCGTGGTACCGCTGGTGCTGGAGATGTGCCTAAACTCACACACAGTGACGTGTCGCAAGCATTGCCTAATAGTTGATTAATTGACCAAGCCGCCGGGTTTGATAACGTCGATACAAACTGAGGAATTCGATATGGATGGATCAGAAAAAACATCTCAAGATTGGGGACACTTTCACAGGCCCCTTTTCGCGGATCCCAAATCACGGGACCTCTCGCGCGTTGGCGTTATTGATGTTGGGTCGAACTCAGTCCGTCTTGTAGTTTTTGATGGGGCCGCAAGATCTCCCGCCTATTTCTTCAACGAAAAAGTCATGTGTGCCCTGGGTGCTGGTTTAGCCGATACAGGTAATCTAAGTCCCGAAGGACGGATAAGGGCGCTGGCTGCACTACGTAGATTTTGTACGATAGCCAAAGACATTGGCCTACCTGATCTTACTGCTGTCGCTACAGCTGCGGTTCGAGAAGCCAAAGACGGTTCTGACTTTGTAGGTCAAGTTTTGGCGGAAACTGGGCTAAAAATTCATGTGATAGATGGATCTGAAGAGGCAAGGTTATCAGCTCAGGGCGTTCTTCTTGGTTGGCCAGGGGCTTATGGTCTAGTTTGCGACATTGGAGGCGCGTCAATGGAACTGGCAGAAATTTCTAATGGGCAGGTTGGAAAGCGGATGACCTCACAATTGGGGCCTTTGCGGCTTGCTAGCATTAAGGGCGGCAAACAGGGTCGTAAGAAAGTGATTTCGGAAAGCTTAGAGGGTCTACGCGCACAACTGGGACAACAATCAGATAGATTATTCCTGGTCGGCGGCTCTTGGAGAGCTATTGCGCGCATTGATATGCAAAGACGCGATTATCCCTTGCACGTTATGCATGAATACCGGATGACCCCACGAGATATTCGCGAAACGTCCGAATATATTAAAGCGAACAATCAAGACCATCTGCGAAAATTAGCCGGTGTTTCCTCTGCGCGTATGGACTTAGTCCCTATTGCCATAGATGTTCTCAAAGGCATTCTACGTCACTTCAAACCCCATGATATAGCTGTTTCAAGTTATGGTATTCGGGAAGGCTTGCTTTACGAACATATGCCGCAAGCCATGCGAGATCGTGATCCATTGATTGAAAGCTGCCGTTTTGCCGAACGGAAAGACGCACGCTTACCCGGTTTTGGAATGCGCTTACATAAATTCATTGCACCACTCTTTCCAAAAATCACAGTTGATCGTGAGCGTCTCATCCACGCTGCATGTCTACTACATGATGTAAGCTGGCGTGCGCATTCAGATTTCAGAGGCGAAGTTTGTTTTGAATACGCCACCCGCGCTAATTTAGGCGGTTTGCGTCACCGAGAGCGAGTTTTTCTGGGACTGGCCCTTTTGCACAGATACCGCAACAATCGCGAGGGAACACGGTTCGAAGCACTGCTCTCTCTACTTTCAGAAGTAGATCTAAAACAAGCTGAGGTATTAGGAAAAGCCATGCGATTAGGAGCGATGCTCTGGGCAAATTCTGATGATGGCACCGCAAAAATAGTCTGGGCACCAAAGAGGATGAAGTTGTCGTTAACGCTGACGGCTGAAGCCTACCCATTGTTTGGTGAGGTGGCAGAGGCTAGATTTGAAGCCTCTCGCATCTGCGTTAAACGCGACCACGCAAGTGGATATGAAGCTCACCTAAACTTGGATCGAATTCAGCTCGACCCAAGCTTGATTGATCGCCACCATTCGTGGGTGAGCCAAGGTTATAGCTTCTTTGGGAACCCCCCGCGCCATTAACTGATCTGGGTGGTTTTCCGATACAAGCTTACGCCAAGCCATCCTTATTTCCTTTTTTGAAGCGCCATGAGAAATTCCTAAAACGTCATATGGGTCTGCTGGAGATCCCTTAACAAATCGAGCTTTAATAACCCGAAAGCTACGTTCCGAAAGTCCAAATATTTCAGACACATGACGTAAAAACCTATCCTCATTTTCATGAAAGTTCCCATCCGAAACTGCTATATGAAACAACCCTTCCAGGAGATCTTCAAGAGTACCCGTTCGTGTACCAAACATAGCTTTGATCTTCTTAGCATAAATATCAAACCCAACTACGTCTTGCCTCGCCAGATTGAAAACTCGTGCAGCATTTGCTTCATCTTTATCAGGAATATGAAAGATTTCGCGGAATGCCCGTACTTCAGTGCGGGTCACCTGCCCATCAGCTTTTGCCATCTTAGCGCTTAAAGCAATCACTGCGATTGTAAAACCAACAGTTTTCTCAGGCGGAGTACGCAGTTTTTCAAAAACCGCCGACAGTCCTTCACCTTTAGCTAGTGCAGACAATGCTTCTGAAATTCGAGTCCAAATTGACATACTTATTTATAAAACGTGAATCAAATACACGAAAGAGGCAATCGTCACTATTTCATAAGAACCACGCCACTACCCGTTCGAATTTTAGCAGATATTTCTGAAGGGCCTTCGACAATCCTCACGCGTGTGTCTGATATCATTTTTCCAAACGTGTCCTGCATCTTAGCGGCGTGCGGGTGCTGGACTACCAACGTTTGTAGTCGGCATCCACTGTCCGCCAAATCCTGGCTTGGATGCGATGTTCCATTCCATTGAATTAATGCAGGACCATAACCACCAAACGGTAACTCACCAGTGTTTGAAACTGATATTGCCCATTTATAGGGTCCACGTTCTAGCGTAATCGGTGTGCCAAACTCGGGGCCAAGATTGTCGATAGCAGCATTGATATCCAATGTTGCAAGGATCCAACTAGCAATCCGTGGCTGTCCAAAAAAATGGTCCAGGCCAAACCAACGTGGGAAAAGCGGCGTTGGCGCTTCAGGGTTAATAGCAATGGATTCAAGATAGCAGTCATCACCCATTCCCCACAGATGATTATGAGTGCCAAAATGCGGATGCAAGCCAGCTGCGGCTGGAGCCTCTTCCAGGCAAGATTGAACCAAACTAGTAGCCTCTTTTCGCGAGTGCCCTGCAACGGCGATATGATCTAATGTGAACATACTTTGAAGCCCTATTTACGGCCAGCTCGTATTAAATCTAATACATTTTGTGCGGCATCCGGAATATTTGTTCCAGGCCCAAAGATCGCCGCAATACCCGCGGACTTGAGAAACTTATAGTCTTTCTGAGGAATAACACCTCCACATACGACCAGAATATCCTCAGCACCAGCCTCTTTTAGGGCATCAACCAACTTGGGCGCCAATGTCTTATGCCCAGCGGCTTGGCTAGATATACCAACGACATGTACGTCATTATCAAGA
This sequence comes from uncultured Planktomarina sp., assembly GCA_905182425.1. Taxonomy (GTDB): domain Bacteria; phylum Pseudomonadota; class Alphaproteobacteria; order Rhodobacterales; family Rhodobacteraceae; genus Planktomarina. The sequence continues at coordinate 105,371 of CAJJBP010000015.1, forward strand.
GCATCTTGCGCCGCCTCCTCTGGGGTTTGAAATAAAGGGCCAACGTCTACATCGAAACCAATATCAGCAAAGGCCGTTGCAATAACTTTAGCACCCCGATCATGTCCATCTTGTCCCATCTTTACAACCAGTATCCGCGGTCTCCGACCTTCTTCACGAGCGAACTCCTCGACCGAATTCTGTATTGCTTCAAAACTTTCGTCGCCCTCGTAGGCAGATCCATATACTCCAGCCAATGTTTTAACCTCCGCACGGTGACGTCCAAATGTGCCCTCCATCGCTAATGACATCTCCCCCACAGTTGCCCGATGGCGAGCAGCCTCAACCGCGGCCTCCAACAAGTTACCACCCTCTTCACACCTCCTGCCGATTTCCAGTAGTGCGGACTCACAGGCGGAAGTGTCACGAGCTGCCCTAATATGCGCTAGCTTGGCGACTTGAGCATCGCGAACTTGGTTATTGTCTATATCACGAACATCAATTTCCGGCTGCGTCTCGAGCTTATACTTGTTAACCCCAACAATCACTTCATCACCCCGATCAACCTGAGCTTGCCTCTTGGCTGCACTTTCTTCAATCTTCAATTTAGGCAAGCCACTAGAGACAGCTTTAGTCATCCCACCCATTTCTTCGACTTCCACAATCAGGTTCCAAGCCTCATCGATCAAGTCTGCAGTCAGTTTTTCCACGTAATAAGAGCCAGCCAATGGATCGACGACTTTCGTGACGCCAGTCTCTTCCTGCAAGATTAATTGAGTATTGCGCGCAATCCGTGCAGAGGCTTCAGTCGGCAAAGCTATAGCTTCATCAAAGCTATTTGTATGCAGAGACTGCGTTCCACCCAATACCGCCGACATCGCTTCAAAAGCCGTGCGCACAATATTGTTGTAAGGATCCTGCTCCTGCAAACTTACGCCAGAGGTTTGGCAATGGGTTCGGAGCATGCTGGATTTTGGATTCTTCGGTTTAAACTCGGCCATTACGCGGTGCCACAAAACTCGAGCTGCACGTAATTTGGCTATCTCCATAAAAAAATTCATGCCAACCGCAAAAAAGAACGAAAGACGACCAGCGAATGCATCCACATCCATCCCTCTCTCGATCGCTGTTCGCACATATTCCTTACCATCTGCAATTGTGTAGGCAAGCTCCTGCACCAAATTCGCACCAGCTTCTTGCATGTGATATCCACTAATTGAAATCGAGTTAAACTTAGGCATTTCAGCAGCAGTGTACTCAATAATATCCGCCACAATGCGCATCGATGCCTCAGGTGGATAAATATAGGTATTTCGAACCATAAATTCCTTGAGCACATCGTTTTGAATGGTGCCCGACAAAGCTGACCTGCTGACACCCTGCTCTTCTCCAGCAATTATGAAAGACGCCAAAACTGGGATAACGGCACCGTTCATAGTCATAGAAACAGAAATCTTATCCAATGGAATTTCGTTAAATAGGATTTTCATATCCTCGACGCTATCAATCGCAACCCCAGCTTTACCAACATCGCCAACGACGCGGGGATGATCACTATCATACCCTCGATGTGTAGCCAAATCAAAAGCTACTGATACACCTTGCTGGCCCGCTTCTAGCCCTTGGCGATAGAAAGCATTAGATTCCTCAGCAGTCGAAAAACCCGCATATTGCCGAATGGTCCACGGCCGACCTGCGTACATAGTAGCTTTAACACCTCGAGCATATGGGGCAGTTCCAGGGATACCATTCATATGATCTAGGTCAACGATATCCTCAGCGACATATAACGGCGCAACTTTGATGCCTTCAAGCGTATCCCAAGTTAGTTCATCCAATGGCGTCCCACGTAGTTCTTTTTCAGCCATTTGCCTCCAAGATTTTTTATCATTCATCATTGTTTTCCTTCTGAAATATCCCGAAGCCAAGTAATTTTTTTGTGGTCCCCTTCGCTATGTGGAGAAAAGCCCCTATGTATAGATGCAGGGGAGATTTCATGACCATTCGTATTATTACCGCACTCACAACCTTCATCGCTTTGACTACTCCGGCTTTCGCAGGGGCTACTAAGGACTCATGGCTTGCGGAACCACATCGGATATTCGCCGCCTCTGAAGTGGATCTCAGCGACGTAATTTGGTCTGCTAGGCCACTGGTGATATTTGCAAATAGTCCACTTGATCCTACGTTTAGAGCCCAGATGGAGTTACTATCTAAAGATTTAGAGGCCGCCGCGGAACGTGACTTAATGATTGTGATCGATACAGAACCTGCTTTTAACAGTGCCCTGCGCAATTCTTTAAGACCCAAAGGATTTGTTTGGGTATTGATAGGCAAAGATGGGAAGGTAAAACTGCGCAAGCCCTTCGCATGGGACATGCGAGAACTTGGTCGTGTCATTGACAAAATGCCTATGCGACAGCAGCAATTAAACAACAAATAACCTAGACCCATACCATCAAACAGATTCGCAGAATGTGAATTAAAGTTTTTGTTTTTGAACATTAAATCACTCAAATTCCATGATAATGTCATCAACGGCGAGGCTTTCACCAACCAAAGCATTCACTCTTGTCACAACAGAACTCTTTTCTGCACGCAGAATATTTTCCATTTTCATGGCCTCTACCGTACAGAGCGCCTGCCCTTCATGGACTTTATCACCTGCACGGACAGCAACATTTACGATTAGACCAGGCATTGGGCACAACAGAAGTTTCGACGTATCTGGTACAACTTTCTCAGGCATGAGCCGGGTCAATTCAGCCTGACGTGGACTACAAACAGTAACCCGAAAGTCGGCTCCACGGAAGCGAATACGAAAACCACTTGGACGTTTTTCAACTTTAAGCGCAATATCCTCACCGTCTAAATTTATTAAAGCCAAGGACTTGCCCGGGGTCCAATCACTCGACACTCGATGGGTTGTACCATCAAAATGAATTGTTGAACCGTTTGGATCCGCGGCAATCTTTACAGGGAAATGATAGCCCTGAAGTGAAACAACCCAATCGTCACGAACGCGGCGTTCATGATTGTCCATTCGGCCCGATACGCGCGTGCGTCGAATTTCACTTACCCGGTACATCGCAGCCGTACAGGCCGCAATTTGGCGCAGCATATCTTCAGAGAGCTGAACGCCCTCAAAACCTTCAGGGTATTCTTCTTCTATAAAGGCTGTTGTGATTTTACCTGCACAAAATTTTGGATGATCCATAACAGCCGAAAGAAATGGAATGTTGTGACCGATGCCTTCAACTTCGAAACTGTCCAAGGCATCACGCATTTTTGCGATCGCAGTTTTACGTGTTGGAGCCCAAGTGCACAGTTTTGCAATCATTGGGTCATAAAAAATACTGATTTCATCGCCTTCATAGACTCCTGTATCATTACGGACGGCACCAAAATCATTATTCACTTCCTGCGCTGGTCGGTATTTAGTCAAACGACCAATTGAAGGAAGGAAGCCACGATATGGATCTTCCGCATATAGACGGCTCTCGATTGCCCATCCATTAATTTTGACGTCCCCCTGATGTAGGCTGAGAGCCTCACCATTCGCCACGCGGATCATCTGCTCAACTAAATCCACACCTGTAATCAATTCGGTTACAGGATGTTCAACTTGCAGACGAGTGTTCATCTCCAAGAAAAAAAAGTTATGATTTCCGTCAACTATGAACTCAACTGTACCAGCACTTTTATAGCCTACGGCACTTGCTAAAGCGCAAGACTGTTCACCCATCATTCTTACGAATTTCGGGGGTCAAGAAAGGGCTAGGAGCCTCTTCGATAACCTTTTGGTTGCGTCGCTGAATTGAGCACTCACGTTCATTAAGATAGATACAATTTCCATGACTATCTGCTAGCACCTGGATTTCAATATGCCGAGGTTGGGTGATGAATTTTTCAATAAAAATACGATCGTCGCCGAAACTACTAGCAGCCTCGTTCTTTGAGGACTGAAACCCCTCACGAGCCCCATCATCATTCCACGCGATGCGCATTCCCTTTCCACCACCCCCCGCACTGGCTTTGATCATAACGGGATAACCAATTTCGTTTGATATTTTTACAGCTTCTTTGGCGTCCGTGACCAGGCCCATGTAGCCAGGAACTGTATTTACGCCAGCTTTCTGGGCAATCTGTTTAGACGTGATCTTATCACCCATGCTTTCAATTGCATAAGCAGAAGGCCCAATGAAAGCCACACCTTCAGCTTCTAATGCTTCTGCAAATAGACGATTTTCTGACAAAAATCCATACCCCGGGTGTACTGCCTGGGAGCCTGTTTTGCGCACAGCATCCATTACTTTTTCTATTACGATGTAAGACTGGTTTGCTGGTGATGGGCCAATATGCACTGCCTCATCAGCCATCTTAACATGTAAGGCTTGCACGTCAGCATCCGAATAAATTGCCACTGTCTTAATTCCCATAGACTGTGCAGATTTGATAATACGGCAGGCAATTTCACCTCGGTTTGCAATTAGAATTTTATTAAACATTTATGAATCCTTCAAGTCGCAGACGGACCAGAACCGAACTGTCTCAAAAAAAAGAACCGGCACTGGCGAAAGCCAGAACCGGTTAAGGAAAGAAAGGAAAGATAAGCAAATGCAAAGAAGTCGATCACAAAAAGAATTATCTCTAATACAATATGAAGCCCAGGTTCTTCACTGCCAAGGGGTGCCATTAATATATTGCGCACTTCGGCACAAAATCGCGCAATTACTGCATGAAGGTTCAGCGAAATCATGCCGACCACCCCGATGCGAAGATCTGTGGGAAAGAGGCCTGTGCCTTAGCCAGATTTACTTTCAGCAAAGACTCGTAAGACACTGGATTGAAATCCTCCTCCGCCGCCTCAATTTCACGTCCAAAGAGCCAAGAGATCCGACCACTATCAAGATTGCCCCGTTGAAAGGGCTCTTCACCAAAATATTCTATAAGATTATAAAGAAACGCTTCATCTGCCCTCCGATCTGGCGGACGACGATCTGCATAGCGTTCACGGCGAATTATTGGTGAAGCGCCCTTTTTATTTGCCCGTCGAACAGTAAACTGGAAATCTGTTCCAGCAAGTCTACTCGCGAATCCACGATGCTTTTCCATTTTTAACAACATTCCAGTTAAAGGGGGTTTTTTTTATAATGGAATATTATCATGTTTTTTCCATGGGTTTTTAAGAGATTTTCCACGTAAACTTGCGAATGCCCTACAGACACGGCGACGGGTTGAGCCAGGGATAATAACCTCATCGATGAAGCCCCTCTCAGCCGCTACGAATGGATTGGCGAAGCGCTCTTCATAATCGCTAGTATGTTGCGAAATTTTGTTGGCATCATTGAGATCAGATCGGTGAATAATTTCTGTCGCACCTTTTGCACCCATTACAGCAATTTCAGCCGTTGGCCATGCATAGTTAAAATCTCCCGCAAATGCTTGGAGGCCATCACATCATATGCCCCACCATAAGCTTTACGCGTGATCACCGTTACTTTTGGAACGGTCGCTTCGCCGTAAGCAAACAACAATTTAGCACCGTGCTTAATAACACCACCATATTCTTGACTTGTTCCTGGTAAAAAGCCAGGAACATCTACTAGAGTTAGAATCGGAATTTCAAAAGCATCACAGAACCGTACAAAACGCGCTGCTTTACGGCTCGCATCAATATCCAAACAACCAGCCAGAAACATTGGTTGGTTGGCAACAACACCAATAGTCGTACCTTCCATCCGTACAAAACCAGTGAGAATGTTTTTTGCAAAATCTTCCTGAGTTTCATAAAAATCACCCTCATCTGCAATCTTCGTAATCAGCTCCTTCATATCGTAGGGTTGGTTTGGGTTTGCTGGGATCAAAGTATCTAAACTGGCCTCAATGCGGGATGGTTCGTCAAAGAACGGACGCACTGGCGGCTTCTCTCGGTTACTCAGAGGTAGAAAGTCAAACAAGCGGCGCACTTCAGTCAAGGCTTCGACATCATTTTCAAAAGCGCCATCTGCAACGGATGACTTTTTCGTATGCGTGATGGCACCACCCAACTCTTCAGCAGTCACGATTTCATTCGTAACAGTTTTCACCACATCAGGCCCTGTTACAAACATATAGCTGCTGCCTTTGACCATAAAAATGAAGTCAGTTATCGCCGGAGAGTAAACAGCTCCACCAGCACACGGACCCATGATCACGCTAATTTGCGGAACCACACCCGAAGCCATAATATTGCGTTGAAACACTTCAGCATAACCTGCCAGTGACGCCACACCTTCTTGAATTCGCGCACCACCCGAGTCACTGAGACCAATGACAGGCGCGCCGTTCTGCATGGCCATATCCATAATTTTGCAGATTTTTTCTGCATGCGTTTCTGAAAGTGAGCCACCAAACACAGTGAAATCCTGACTGTAGAGATACACCATCCGACCGTTAATTGTACCCCAACCGGTAATAACCCCATCGCCAGAGTATTTTTGATCAGCCATTCCAAAATCAACACAGCGGTGTGCCTTAAACATATCAAATTCTTCAAAGCTTCCTTCATCAAGCAATAAATCAACACGCTCACGCGCAGTCAGTTTGCCTTTGGCGTGCTGTGCATCTATCCGACCCTGGCCACCACCCAAGCGTGCTACATCACGCCGCGCTTCCAACTCAGTCAATATATTGTTCATAGCAGTTCCTCTTTGTTCATGTTTAACCGCTAAACTCACCAAAGCGAAGTAAAATTTCGCAAATTTGCAACTTATTTGCACTAGAGATTTGTTAAATTGAATAATTGCAAACTATCTAGACATTTCGTTAAACCGCCAGTAGCGATTTGGGATGATAAACAATTCAACTATTAAATTTTTAGACAGATCGACTCCCCCTAGCATATTCACAATAATCTGCCTCTCAGCAGTCGGCGCTTTGGCCATGAACATGCACTTGCCATCACTTCCCGCAATGGCCGATACATTCAACATAAGCTACTCAGCCGCCACCCTTACAGTTACGCTCTTTTTGGCAATGAATGCGGTATTCCAATTTGTCGTCGGACCTCTGTCTGATCGCTTTGGACGACGTCCAATAGTTTTAATCTGTATGGCTATTTTCTGTGTAAGTTCTGTTGGTTGCATATTTTCCACAAAATTTGAAATGTTTTTATTTTGTAGACTAATCCAAGCGATTGTTGTCGCTGGTTTAGTTTTATCGCGAGCCGCGATTAGAGATGTTTACAGCCAAGATCGAGCAGCATCTGTACTCGGATATGCAACAATGGGTATGGCTATTCTCCCCTTAGTCGGTCCTGCCGTGGGCGGCAACTTAGAGGTTCATTTCGGTTGGGTAGCTAGCTTCTGGGTGCTACTAGGCGTTGGTATTTTAGTCTTTACGCTAGCCTACTTTGATATGGGCGAAACTAACAAACAAAAATCATCTTCAATGGCTGTACAGTTTCGTGCTTATCCTGAATTGTTGCGCTCTCGCCGGTTTTGGGGTTACTGCATCACGGCTACATTCAGCGCAGGCGCTTATTTTGCTTACCTCGGCGGAGCAGGCATTTGTAGGACGCGAAATTTTCAATCTTAGCCCAGGAATACTGGGCTTCTACCTTGGCGCCCCAGCTGTTGGTTATATTGCAGGCAACGGGCTATCAGGACGATTTTCCGTAGGTCTTGGCATCAACAGAATGATCTTAACAGGAACCATTATCACTGCAGTAGGGATGACATTTTGTATCTTACTTTTCTTATTTACAGTCCCCATTCCCCTTTCTTTTTTTGGTTGTGTTTGCTTCATGGGCCTAGGCAATGGAATGGTCTTGCCAAATGCGACCGCTGGAATGATGTCGGTGCGACCGCATTTAGCAGGATCAGCATCTGGTATTGGGGGAACGATCAACACAGCCGGAGGCGCGGCGATAGCCACAGCAACTGGCGCGATCTTAACGCCAAGCACTGGTATTTTACCCCTTCTATTGATCATGCTCGCATGCACAATCATGTCGATTATTTCGATTTCCTATGTCGTCCGTCGCGCTAAAGAACTTGATTTCGCAAACTAGCAAAGTTGAGTTTGCAAATTTATCGTGTTAGTCAAACCCATGGCCAAACAAAAACTATACGCGGGCACCAAGTTACGGGAATTACGACGCAAGGTTAATCTAACGCAGCGTGAGTTTGCGCAGCGGCTGGAAGTATCTTTGCCATATCTAAATCAGATGGAAAATAATAATCGGCCTATATCTGCTTCAGTAATTCTCGCTTTAGCAGATGTTTTTGGTTTTGATGTCACCGAACTGGCAACTGGGGATAGCGCTCGATTAGTCAGCGATATGCACGAAGTGTCAGTTGATCCAATTTTTGGTGATGACGCCCCACCTTTAGCTGATCTCAGAATGACCGCAAATAACGCCCCAGGGCTAGCGCGGGCCTTTTTGAAATTACACCGGGTCTACCGAGAAACTCATGAAAGGCTCGCTTCACTTGACGAGGCACTAGGGCGCGAAGATAGCAGTATGCAATCAAGTCCATGGGAAGAAGTTCGTGATTTTTTTCATTACTGTGACAACTACATTGATGCTGTGGACCATGCCGCTGAACAATTTAGCAAAGGTTCCGAGGGGAGGATGTTTGATCACTCAATTGAAGCCCTCAAGGCTATAGGAGTTATCGTTGAGCGAAAGGCTGCGTCGGCGCTACGCATTTATGACCCACAGAAAAAAACTCTAACTCTGTCCACCCAAGTGACAGAGTCGACAGCAACGTTCCAAATCTTAATTCAACTGGCTTTACTCACCCAAAATGATCTTTTGGACGCTACGCTTGACTCAGCCCGCTTCCATACACCTGCTGCGCGAGATATTGCTAAATTGGGACTAGCAAATTATTTTGCTGGCGCCGCCCTTATGCCCTATACAACGTTCCTACTGAGCGCGCACAAAAATAGACATGACCTTGAGGTTCTTGCAGATAAGTTTGGTGCAAGTTTTGAGCAGGTTTGCCACCGCCTTTCTACCCTCCAACGCCCAGATCAAAGGGGAGTTCCATTTTTTTTCGTCCGCGTGGACCAAGCCGGCACGATCACCAAAAGACACTCTGCCACCTCCCTACAATTCGCTCGCTTCGGTGGGGCTTGTCCACTTTGGAATGTACACCGCGCCTTTGAAACACCCGGTCGCTTCCTGCGCCAATTAGCAGAAACACCTGATGGAAAACGCTACTTCTGCCTCGCACGCGACGTTACTAAATCAGGAGGTGCGTGGGGAGCACCAGTGCGCAGGTATGCGATTGGTTTAGGTTGTGAAATGCGTCACGCCAGTGCTTTGGTTTACACAGATGATCTCGACACCAGCGCCAACGGCACCTGCGAACCCATTGGGATTTCCTGCCGTATCTGCGAGCGGCGTAATTGCCATCAACGCTCAGTGCCACCCTTAGAACGCGACCTACAGGTCAATCCCAACAAGCGTGGCATTCTTCCTTATCAAATTAATTAGAGTTAAGGATTACTTATGTCTTTAAAGTTTTACATATCCTTTGGAAGGAATTGAAAAACTGCCAAGCATTGATCACGACTGGGCCTTGTCAAATTTTCGCTTCAGGTGTGCTTCACGTATCGTGATATACAGAACCGCACCAATAATTGTCATACCCCCCAAAATCACAAAAATATCAATCTGTTCACCAAATAGGAAATATCCTATCGAAACAGCCCATATGAGCTGCAAAAATCCTACAGGTTGGATCACGGTCAAAGGAGCTGCCCGGAATGCAAAGGTCATAGAATAATGTCCTGCAACCGCAAAGGTTGCCACCATCATTAACATAAGAACCTCAAAGCGATTAGGATCAATCCAAACCGGAATAGTCAAGGGGATCAGCCCAATTGTAACCCCGACAGACAGCAATGCGACAACCATATTTGCACTAACCAAATCCGTTAACCTCTTAGCCATAAGGTAGCTAACACCAAAACATAGGGTTGCTCCAAGCATTGCCCAATGTCCATTGGATATCTCACGAAATCCAGGTCGCAAGATTACCAGCACACCGATCACTGCCAACATAATCGCAAGCCCTCGCCTCAGCGCAAGCTTTTCACGTAGGATCAAAACTGCTCCGATAGTAACAAAAACTGGCGTCAAATATCCCATCGCAGAAACTTCTGCCACTGGAATGCGTGCCATTGCATAAAACCAAAGGGTCACAGCAAATGTGTGCAAGAATGCTCGCCCTGCCCCTAGCTTAATTACTGTCCACGGCAAACCTTCCAGTAACAGCCCACGCGCGACAGGAATCAAAAAAACCAACCCTAATGCATAGCGTAAAAAAGCACTTTCTGATGCTGGTAGTCTTGTACCAACAAATTTAACGCCCACATAAACTCCGACAAAGCACAGGCCGGATAGACCCATCCATAGCGCACCTGTCATGTGTTTTTGACCTAGCTGTCGTTGTTTGGTATTTGCTTTCATTGCGTGCCCTAAGTTAAACAATCCATAGTTTTTAATTTTCCCATCTCATAAAAGATGGGAGGCACAAAACAGTAGTCGAAAACCCCAATGCAATGTAGATTATCACATGAGACGGGCCGCACAACCATATCAAGGCAATCAAGTTAAGACTTTCTCCAACGACAAAAAATATACCCTCTTCTCTACTGACCCTTTAACCTAGGGATACTACGTTTCAGTTTGCCAGTCATAACCACCAATAAAATCAATATTTAAATAAAACTTCTAAAAAGTTCTATAAATAATGTTATGGGGTTGAAATTACCCAAACTGAAACTCACGGTTTCCATTAATAGATAGAATTTTAGTGGGTCCAGACACCGCGACGAAATGTGGAGAAATTCTCACCATATCCACCAGGACGAACGTTAACAGAACGCTTTTGTGGATCCTGAACAGACGCCACTATATTGTTAGCTAATGCATATGAGACAGCTTCTTCTTTTGTTCCAAATGTTATACGGACCTGGGTCTGAGTGTCATCACTGGAAGTCCAGCCCATTAAAGGGTCGATGTTGCGCTGCTCGGAGGGTGAGAACTCTAAGACCCATGATTTCGTTAACGCGGTGCCTGATGACATTGCAGTTTTTGATGGCTGATAAATTCTTGCAAACATAAGGTCCTCCATAGTTATTTTGTAATCTCATTTTCGAAACACGCAAGAGGCCGTAAGGTATTTACAAAATGATACCTCCAGATCTGTCCATAACTGATCACACTGTAAGCCAATATGACACCCTGCGTCACACCTGGTGGTATAGGATAGGTATATTTGCGGCAAACTAGCCTACTTAGGATTAATTGTTTTTGTTATGAGAGATAACTTGTTCTATCTAGGATTGGCGATGACCTACTCTCCCACAGCTTAAGCTGCAGTACCATCGGCGCGACCATGCTTAACTGCCGAGTTCGGGATGGGATCGGGTGTTTCATTGGCGCTATGATCACCAAACCAAGATAGATCAAGGTTTGGATCCGGGATTTCTCCCAAATGTCAAAGTCAGAGAGTTCCAAGTAATGCGCAATTATGCGGCGGTGTATTGTATGGCTTTTGATGTATAGGGCTGGTCAGCCTTCTACTGGATCAAATCAAGCCTATCGGACCATTAGTACCAGTCAGCTGAACGTGTTGCCACGCTTACACCTCTGGCCTATCGACGAGGTGGTCTACCTCGGTCCTCAGGGATACCTTGTTTTGAGGGGGGCTTCCCGCTTAGATGCTTTCAGCGGTTATCCTGTCCGATCGTAGCTACCCAGCACTGCCGTAGTCGACAACTGGTCCACCAGTGGATCGTTCACCCCGGTCCTCTCGTACTAGGGGCAACTCCTCTCAAGTATCCTACACCCACGGCAGATAGGGACCGAACTGTCTCACGACGTTCTAAACCCAGCTCACGTACCTCTTTAAACGGCGAACAGCCGTACCCTTGGGACCTGCTCCAGCCCCAGGATGAGATGAGCCGACATCGAGGTGCCAAACGGTGCCGTCGATATGGACTCTTGGGCACCATCAGCCTGTTATCCCCGGCGTACCTTTTATCCGTTGAGCGATGGCCCTTCCACTCGGGACCACCGGATCACTATGGCCGTCTTTCGACTCTGCTCGACTTGTCAGTCTTGCAGTCAGGCTGGCTTCTGCCATTGCACTCAACGAGCGATTTCCGACCGCTCTGAGCCAACCTTCGCGCGCCTCCGTTACGCTTTAGGAGGCGACCGCCCCAGTCAAACTACCCACCATACAGGGTCCTGGATCCGGATAACGGACCGCAGTTAGATAACAAGAAAAACAAGGGTGGTATCTCAAAGGAGGCTCCACAAAGACTAGCGTCTCCGCTTCAAAGCCTACCACCTATTCTGCACATGTTGTGCCTGTTATCAGTGTAAAGTTGTAGTAAAGGTGCACGGGGTCTTTCCGTCTAACCGCGGGAAGCCTGCATCTTGACAGGCAATTCAATTTCACTGAGTCTATGTTGGAGACAGCGGGGAAGTCGTTACGCCATTCGTGCAGGTCGGAACTTACCCGACAAGGAATTTCGCTACCTTAGGACCGTTATAGTTACGGCCGCCGTTTACCTGGGCTTCAATTCGGAGCTCTCACCCCTCCTTTTAACCTTCAGGCACCGGGCAGGCGTCAGACCCTATACGTCGTCTTACGACTTCGCAGAGCCCTGTGTTTTTAGTAAACAGTCGCCACCCCCTGGTTTGTGCCCCCAGCTTCCAGTTGCCTAGAAACCGGGCCTCCTTCTCGCGAACTTACGGAGGTATTTTGCCGAGTTCCTTCAACATAGTTCTCTCAAGCGCCTTGGTATACTCTACCTATCCACCTGTGTCGGTTTAGGGTACGGTCTGATGGAGGGCTATTTCCAGGAACCAATTAACTGCTGGGGCAACTACGCCTGATCCAACAATCTTCATGATCCGTCACTTCCTCCTGGCCCAGGAATATTAACCTGGTTCCCATCGCCTACGGCTTTCGCCCTCGGCTTAGGGGCCGGCTTACCCTGCTCAGATTAGCTTTAAGCAGGAACCCTTGGATTTTCGGCGAGGGGGTCTCTCACCCCCTTTGTCGTTACTCATGTCATCATTCTCACTAGTGATCTCTCCACCGGATCCCTCACAGGCCGGCTTCACTGAAAGCTCCTTGCGTCCAATACTCCCAAAAGGAAGTTAAGGACGCATGGAACTATGTCACACTACGCTCCGCTACCATGCATTAAAAATGCATCCGAAGTTTCGGCTCATGGCTTGAGCCCCGTTACATCTTCGCCGCAGGACAACTTATTTAGACCAGTGAGCTGTTACGCTATCTTTAAAAGATGGCTGCTTCTAAGCCAACTTCCTGGTTGTTTTGGTCGTCCCACCTGCTTTCCCACTTAGCCATGAATTAGGGGCCTTAACTGTCGGTCAGGGTTGTTTCCCTTTTCACTACGGGCGTTAGCACCCGCAGTGTGTCTGCCATCTATTACTCCCGGGTATTCGGAGTTTGGTTAGGATCAGTAAGGCTGTATGCCCCCATTACCCATCCAGTGCTCTACCCCCCGGGGTATTCGGATGACGCTCTACCTAAATAGATTTCGCGGAGAACCAGCTATCTCCGAGTTTGATTGGCCTTTCACCCCTAGGCACAACTCATCCCGATCTTTTTCAACAGATGTGGGTTCGGTCCTCCAGTACGTGTTACCGTACCTTCAACCTGGTCATGCCTAGATCACTCGGTTTCGGGTCTAATGCATCTAACTCATTCGCCCTATTAAGACTCGCTTTCGCTGCGCCTACACCTAACGGCTTAAGCTTGCTAGATACACTAAGTCGATGACCCATTATACAAAAGGTACGCCGTCAGCCCTCAAGGGGCCTCCGACTGATTGTAGGCGTCCGGTTTCAGAAACTGTTTCACTCCCCTCGTCGGGGTGCTTTTCACCTTTCCCTCACGGTACTGGTTCACTATCGGTCAGTAAGGAGTACTTAGCCTTCGGAGGTGGTCCTCCGATCTTCGAACAGGATTTCACGTGTCCCGCCCTACTTAATACGTCCAATCATGCTTCCTATACGGGACTGTCACCCACTTTGGTTGTGCTTTCCAACACATTCTAGTCACATTTATGGCTCGGCTGATCCCCGTTCGCTCGCCGCTACTAGGGGAGTATCTAATTGATGTCCTTTCCTCCGGGTACTTAGATGTTTCAGTTCCCCGGGTTTGCTTTTATAACCCTATGTATTCAAGTTATAAATACCTGGTTTACCCGACTATTGAATGCACCGAAGTGCAACAATAGTAGAATATCAGGTGGGTTGCCCCATTCGGAAATTTATGGATCAAAGCTTATTCTCAGCTCCCCATAACTTATCGCAGAGTATCACGTCCTTCATCGCCTCTTACTGCCAAGGCATTCACCAAACGCCCTTCTCGCGCTTGATTTGATCCAGAAGAAGACAGGCCTTTTGCGTGTCCTATCAACACCATCCGAAGATGGCCTAGTTCTGAACCAAAAGTCATACAAATTATTTCCCGCAACCCCCGCTGGTTCAAAGAGGGGGTTACTTTCGTGCCGCTTCCGCTCTTTCGAACAGAAACAGAAAACATAACCTCGTAAGGCTATGTTTGGTATAATTGTACTTTACTTGGAACAAAATTACATTGTGAACT
>CAJJBP010000015.1:122500-133968 GCA_905182425.1 uncultured Planktomarina sp.
TTTATGTGTATTTTTATTTTTAAAAACTGCTTGCTTTAAACAACTTTGCAATACTCCCATCAACAGTCTGCGAAGCAAACTCTAAATGAATACTTATGGTTCTAATCTTTAGTAACGAACCTCAGGCCATTAATAGGAAATGAGCCGTATTAAGCAAAATATCTGGCAATTGATTTTGTGACGTTCAAACAGCAGATTGGGCTCATTCTCACTTAGGTGCATTATTCATTTGAGCCTAATGTCAAAATGCTTTCGTACACTTTCGACGATTTTCCAGCTACCACTAAACCCAGCCTCTACAACAAATGCGTCTCCCGCCCTCAATGTTACTGGTTTTTTTCCGTCCTCAGCGATTACAATCTCGCCTTGAATTAAGTGTACAAATTCATAGTCTGTGTACGTCGCATGGTATGTGCCAGGTGTGGCTTCCCAATATCCAGAGATCATAGTGCCGTCCTCACTACTGTGCATGATCCAAGTCTTCATGCTGGGAGTACCCTCGGTTACCACCCACCCCTCAAGATCATCGGTGATTGGTGTAACAGTGGATATTTCACCATGCTTAATTATACGTGCCATTAAATAACTTCCTAAATGTGTCAACCCAGCCTATGCCCGAACACTTACCAACAACAGTATCTGCGTTAGGTTTTAAATCAATAATTTTTATATCAATATTTAGTATTATATTAAGAGGGCTTAAGCTGATCCAACGCAGGCCTGCCTGGCTTGATCCCAGACCACCTCAGGCAAACAGAGCATAGAAGTTTCTGCAGGATGCGTATTAGCCAATCGAATAACCAGCGCTAAATGTAATAAGGTTTTACTCTTGGAAGCCCGAAGAAAGAATACTATGAACCTTAACATCTGTCCCATCTTTGAAACAATTTTATAATGAAATAATTCTAAGCCCCTTGAAGCAGTGGCTCTCCTTAGTTCAATAAATAGACATGCCTACTCAAACTATGCGGGCTTGTAGAGGTCCAGCACATAAAAAATGCTTACAAAACCCTACTCTAAATTTTACCGTTTGATAAAAAAAAATTTGTGTAATAATGTCTCCTAATAAGCCAGTTGGAGGAATCTATGACTAGCCAAATGATATCAGGCATCGCAGCCGACCGTCTCAGCAGCCACAAGCTTAAAGAGAATTTTACAGACTTACATGCTCCACTTCAACCACATGAGGTAAAAGTAGCAGCTGATCGTTGCTATTTTTGCCATGACGCACCCTGCGTGACGGCGTGTCCTACTGATATTGATATTCCACTATTTATTCGTCAGATTAGCACTGGAACCCCAGAGGCTGCAGCTAAAACTATTTTCGATATGAACATTTTAGGCGGCATGTGTGCACGTGTTTGCCCGACAGAAGATCTTTGCGAACAAGCATGTGTGCGTGAGATGGCAGAAGGCAAGCCTGTTGAAATTGGCCGCCTACAACGCCACGCGACTGATACTTTGATGATGCAAGACGTTCATCCCTATTCGAGGGCTGCTTCAACTGGAAAAAAAGTAGCTGTCGTAGGTGGAGGACCTGCTGGGCTGTCTTGCGCGCACCGATTGGCAGTTCTTGGGACCGATGTTACTATTTATGATGCGCGACCCAAAGCAGGCGGCTTAAATGAATACGGCATCGCTGCTTATAAATCTACGAATGAGTTTGCTGCCAAGGAAGTCGAATGGTTGCTATCTATTGGTGGAATCACAATTGAAAATAACAAAGCTTTAGGTAAAGATATTAATCTTGACGACCTAGGGCATGATTTTGATGCTGTTTTTCTTGGTGTTGGGCTAGGTGGGGTCAATGCCTTAGACATTGGAGGCTGTGATAAATTAGGCGTATCTGATGCTGTTGCTTTCATCGAAATACTCCGTCAAACATCTGACCTTTCAACTATTCCAATAGGAAGAAATGTTGTCGTAATTGGCGGCGGTATGACTGCCATTGATGCGGCTGTGCAATCAAAGTTATTGGGCGCTGAGCAAGTCACTATTGTTTACCGACGTGGTCGTGAAGCGATGAGTGCAAGCCGATATGAGCAAGACCTTGCTGCGAAGCATGGAGTTAAATTGATGTTCAACGTTCAACCCAAAAGGCTCCACGGCAACGGAGCTGTGGCCATGCTGGAGCTTGAATATACCGCTGATAAAAACGGTAACCTTGAAGCCACAGGTGAAACTCTACATCTGTCCGCAGATCAAGTTTTTACTGCTATTGGTCAAACACTAAAAACAAATGCTAGTCTGACACTTGAAGGTCCAAAAATTGCTGTAAATAGCGCTGGCCTCACCAGTCGTGCTGGAGTTTGGGCTGGTGGGGATTGTGCGTCCAGCGGTGATGATCTTACTGTAACTGCCGTGGCTGAAGGGCGTGACGCGGCAATGGATATTCATAAAACCTTGATGAAAGGCGCTTAACAATGGCTGATTTAACAACAGATTTTTTAGGTATTAAAAGCCCAAATCCATTTTGGCTGGCATCTGCACCCCCAACGGATAAAGAATACAATGTCCGCCGGGCTTTTGAAGCTGGCTGGGGTGGAGTCGTTTGGAAAACGCTTGGTGCTGAAGGGCCGCCTGTCGTGAATGTAAACGGCCCGCGTTATGGTGTGATCCACGGGGCTGATCGCCGGGTGCTTGGTCTCAACAACATTGAGCTTATTACAGATAGGTCTTTGGAGGTGAACCTGGAAGAAATCACTCGCGTTAAGAGGGATTATCCTGATCGCGCAATGATCGTATCAATTATGGTGCCGTGTGAAGAACAGGCATGGAAAGACATCCTACCTAAAGTAGAGGCCACTGGTGCTGACGGGATAGAGCTCAATTTTGGTTGCCCACATGGTATGTCGGAACGCGGCATGGGCGCAGCGGTTGGACAGGTACCTGAATATATCGAAATGGTAACACGTTGGTGTAAGCAGTATTATTCCAAACCTGTAATTGTAAAGCTAACGCCAAATATAACTGACGTACGTTTGCCCGCGGCCGCGGCACAGCGCGGTGGTGCTGATGCTGTATCTCTAATCAACACCATAAATTCGATTATTTCTGTTAATTTAGATTCAATGAGCCCAGAGCCTTCAATCGACGGCAAGGGGTCCCACGGTGGATATTGTGGTCCTGCTGTCAAGCCTATTGCGATGTCTATGGTGTCAGAAATTGCACGTGCACCCGAAACCGCTGGACTGCCAATATCAGGCATTGGTGGCGTGACCACGTGGCGCGATGCAGCTGAATATATTACGCTGGGCTGCGGCAATGTACAGGTTTGTACGGCGGCGATGACGTATGGGTTCAAAGTTGTTCAAGAGATGATCTCTGGTCTTTCTCAGTGGATGGATGAAAAGGGCCACACCACAATTCAAGACTTTATGGGTGCAGCGATACCAAATACTACTGATTGGAAAAATTTAAACCTTAACTACATAGCTAAAGCTGAAATTAATCAAGATGACTGCATAAGCTGTGGCCGTTGCTATGCTGCTTGCGAGGATACATCTCACCAAGCCATTGCAATGTCAGATGACCGTACGTTCACAGTAATTGATTCAGAATGTGTAGCATGTAACCTATGTGTTGAGGTTTGCCCTGTAGAAAATTGCATCACGATGGTGGAGCAAGAAAAGGGAACTGTTGACCTAAGGACTGGCAAAACTGTATCAGCAGATTACGCAAACTGGACTACACACCCTAACAATCCAGGTGTTGCTGCTGAATGAATAATTTTATGATGTGTAGCGCATTTTGATATTAATGCGCTACACAAATTTAAATAGTTAGCATTCGGCGTAACATATCCTCAAAATAGCGTTCGGCATCTGGAAAATGATCTCCTTTTCCAAGAACGGACTGCACCTGTACATCGAAGTCAGCATAATGCTGTGTAATTGCCCAGATAGAAAAAATAAGATGGTACGGGTCTACTGAGCGGATTAATCCAGCACTTGACCACTTGTTCATCAGTTTTACCAAAGTGGCGACCACTTCGCGCAACTCTCCCGTCAAAGCATTCTTAATTCGTGGTGCACCCTGAATGATTTCATTAGCGTATAGGCGGCTCTCGCGTGGATATAGCCGGCTCATCATCATCTTATGTTTTGCATAGCCCAATATTTCTTCTATTGGATCACCATCTGGGTTGATGTCGCGAACAGGCTGGAGCCAATTGTCAAGAAGTTGAGCAAGTAGCGCCTCATAGATAGCCTCCTTAGATGCAAAATAATAAAGTATGTTAGGTTTTGAAAGGCCTGATTCAGTAGCGATTTGGTCTAATGTTGAACCCCTGAAACCAAACTGCGAAAAGATTTTTAGACCTGCGTCCAAAATGGCTAAATGGTTTTTCTTTTGGATACGTGTTTCATACTTCCTCATATCTAATTATCCTATGAAAAGCTAGTCGAGTAACGATTAAATGATAGCACTTCGCAAACTGAGATAAAATTTTTAACAGCAATTCCTTGACTCGTGCTTGACCTCTGTTAGCGTTAATTTTTCGAGATGGCTAGAATAATTAACTAGCCAGAAAACATTACGGAGTGGGGGATCCTTCGCATGGCTGCAATTGGTGAAAACCTTAAGATAAATAGTAACCGCCTCTGGGACAGTCTAATGGAAATGGCCAAAATAGGCCCAGGCGTCGCAGGCGGTAATAATCGCCAAACAGTGACTGATGAAGACAGCGAAGGCAGACACTTATTTCAAGGATGGTGTGAGGCCGCTGGCTGCTCGATGGGGTTAGATCAAATGGGAAATATGTTTGCGAGGCGAGAGGGGTCTGACCCAGACGCTTTGCCAGTATACGTTGGTTCGCATTTGGATACACAACCAACAGGTGGAAAATACGACGGAGTTCTTGGGGTTCTTGGTGGTCTAGAACTACTGCGCACAATGAATGATCTTGATATCAGAACTAAGCACCCCATCGTAGTAACCAACTGGACGAATGAAGAAGGCACACGTTATGCACCTCCCATGTTATCTTCTGGTGTGTTTGCGGGCTTGCATACTCAGGAATGGGCGTACAGCCGTTCGGACTCAGAAGGTAAGACTTTTGGTGATGAACTCGTGCGTATTGGTTGGCGTGGTGAAGAAACTGTTGGTGCCCGCAAGATGCATGCATTCTTTGAGTTGCACATTGAACAGGGTCCTATTCTGGAGGCTGAGAAAAAACAAATTGGAGTTGTAACCCATGGTCAGGGCCTTTCCTGGACTGAGGTCACAATTATTGGAAAAGACGCACATACCGGATCTACACCAATGCCAATGCGCAAAAACGCTGGTTTGGCGATGGCCTATATTTTGGCCAAGGTTGACGAAATAGCGCTGTCGCATGCGCCCCATGCTGTTGGTGCAGCTGGCCAAATTAACGTCTACCCAAACTCACGAAACGTCATCCCAGGAAAAGTCGTATTTACTGTTGATTTCCGATCACCAGATTTAGCTGTGATCATGGATATGGAAACTCGGCTGCGCTCAGATGCGCAGGCTATTTGTGATGCAATGGGCATGCAGATATTGTTTGAAAAAGTGGGTGGATTTGATCCTGTAGTATTTGATGAAACATGTGTGGAAGCGGTACGAAATGCTGCGGCCAGGCTAGGCTATAGCCATATGGACTTGATCTCTGGGGCGGGACATGACGCCTGCTGGATAAACCATGTAGCACCAACTGCGATGATAATGTGCCCATGTGTTGACGGCCTCAGCCATAATGAAGCTGAAGAAATTAGCCGCGAGTGGGCTGCGGCAGGAACCGATGTTTTACTGCATGCAGTTTTGGAGACTGCAATTATTACAACTTAGGTGTGAGAAGTACCGACTAAAAGGCGAGGAGATTATAATGACCACAGTTATCAAAAACGGCACAATCATTACCCATGATCTTAATTATAGAGCTGATATTTTAATTGATGATGGTAAAATTATTGAGATTGGACAGGGTCTGTCTGGAAAGGAGCACTTGGACGCTACTGGTTGCTATGTCATGCCAGGTGGTATTGATCCGCACACCCATCTTGAGATGCCATTTATGGGTACGTACTCAACTGATGACTTTGAAAGTGGAACACGCGCCGCACTTGCTGGTGGTACAACGATGGTTGTCGATTTTGCACTACCGAGCCCTGGCCAAGGTTTACACGACGCCCTTAAAATGTGGGATAATAAGTCTACACGTGCAAATTGTGATTATTCTTTTCACATGGCTGTAACGTGGTGGGGTGAGCAAGTTTTTGATGAGATGGAGTCTGTTGTCAAAGATCGTGGTATCAACACGTTCAAACACTTCATGGCTTATAAAGGCGCGTTGATGGTAAACGATGATGAGCTTTATGCCAGCTTTAGCCGACTTTCTGAACTCGGTGGAATCGCCATGGTTCATGCCGAAAATGGTGATGTTGTGGCTGAATTATCAGCTAAGCTTTTAGCAGCAGGTAACACTGGCCCAGAAGCACACGCTTATTCACGTCCTCCACAGGTTGAGGGCGAAGCTACAAACCGTGCAATTATGATTGCAGATATGGCAGGTGTTCCACTTTATGTTGTTCATACCTCTTGTGAAGATTCCCACGAAGCCATACGTCGAGCTCGGCAGCAAGGTAAGAGGGTTTGGGGTGAACCATTAATTCAGCACCTGACACTCGATGAAAGTGAATATTTTAATAAAGATTGGGACCACGCTGCACGCCGCGTGATGTCACCTCCGTTCCGCAATAAGCAGCATCAGGACAGCCTTTGGGCTGGACTACAGTCGGGGTCTTTGAGTGTTGTTGCCACAGATCATTGCGCATTTTCGACAGACCAAAAACGATTTGGCTTGGGAGATTTCACAAAAATTCCAAATGGTACGGGTGGTCTCGAAGATAGGATGCCAATGCTTTGGACGCACGGTGTAGAGACGGGGCGTTTGACCCCAAATGAATTTGTTGCTGTAACTTCTACAAATATAGCCAAGATCCTAAATTGCTATCCCAAGAAAGGTGCAATTCTAATTGGGGCTGACGCTGATATTGTTGTGTGGGATCCCAATAAAGAAAAAATAATTTCAGCGTCTAACCAGCAGTCTGCGATAGACTACAATGTCTTTGAGGGCAAAAAAGTTAAAGGCCTCCCACGCTTTACACTGACGCGTGGCCAAGTAGCTGTCTATGACGGTGAAATTCGTACAGTAGAGGGCCACGGAAAATTCGTTAAACGTGATGGAAATACGCCTACCAATAAAGCACTATCATCTTGGAAAGCGTTAACATCACCGTATCCTGTAGAACGTACAGGTATTCCTGCCAGTGGAGTTTAATATAGAAAGCTAGATTTGACTTCATTTTTGGAGGAGATAGCATTGGAGTAGAAGATGATGATCACAGCAGAAAAACTTCACTTGACCTTGAAAGAGAAGTACATTTACTCTCTCTGAGTCAGCACCAAACATAACATATAAAAAATGGAGGTAGAAATGACTTTTCTTGAAGAATGTATAGAGTATTCTGGTCCTGTATGGTCTCGGTTTACTCATCATCCATGGATTAATGCTATGTTTGCTGGTGAATTATCAGAGGAGCGTTTTAAGTATTGGCTTATTCAAGACTTACCTTACCTAGGCGAGCATATCGCCTTGGTGGCCGCGCCCAAAGTACCACCAAACAACCCTTGGGTTAGTCTTCAAAAGGAATATGAAAGGCGATCCACCGGTTCACGTGTTGAGTTGCGTGTCCTTAATGAAATGAAGGACACGGAGTTTGCTAAGACACGTTGGGCCGCCAGACCCCAACGTGAAGCGATCATCAACTTTTGGCTCAGAACCGTTTATGAAGGGACATTCGGTGACATCTGTAGTGCATTTTATGTATGCTATTCTTTTCCACGTACATTTGGAGAGCGCCTAAAGCGTGAGAAAACGACAGGGTTATCAGAACTTCAAATGGAGTGGGTGGAACAATGGGTTGACCCATTCTACGAGGAGCTGAGAAGCGCCGCTGAAGCTGGTTTAAATGAATACGGATCCAACGCCACAGACTATGAAAGGTCGAAAATGCTTTGGATTTTTCTACGTGCCACGCAACATCAAATTGGTACATTTGATGCAGCATGGGATTTATCTGATCCCTGGCCGGGTGAAGGTGAAGAAATTGGTGCCTTGGCTGGCATGCCAAATGCTACAGAAAAACCTCATCTTTCAACATAAAGAAATGAAATGTGAGTGCTCTTCAAGATACAAATTTTGAAGTGAATTAATCTAGGTTTTTATGTTTATAAGAGGTTTTTGTGGTGCAATCTGAAGTAATAAATGTTTCGAACCTTGATCTTACATTTGAGACAAATGATGGACCTGTGCATGCTTTAAAAAATGTAAACCTGGAAATAAATAAAGGCGATTTCGTTTCCTTTATTGGACCATCTGGTTGTGGTAAAACAACTTTATTAAGGGTTTTAGCTGACCTTGATGAGCCAACCGATGGAAATGTAACTGTGAATGGAGTAAGTCCTCGGCAAGCTCGCGAGTCTAGGGCTTATGGTTATGTCTTTCAGGCAGCTGGTTTGTATCCTTGGCGTACTATCGCTGCAAACGTAAAGTTACCCCTCGAAATCATGGGCTATTCCAAAGAGGAACAGCTGAAAAGAGTCAAAAAAGTTTTAGAATTAGTGGAGTTGACGGGTTTCGAAAAAAAATTCCCATGGCAACTTTCAGGAGGGATGCAACAAAGGGCGAGTATTGCTCGAGCCTTATCATTTGATGCGGATATTCTCTTGATGGATGAACCGTTTGGGGCATTAGATGAAATCGTCCGTGATCATTTAAACGAGCAACTGCTAAACCTATGGAAATCAACAAATAAAACCATCTGTTTTGTAACTCATTCAATACCTGAAGCTGTCTACTTATCGACAAAAATAGTTGTGATGTCACCGCGACCTGGACGGATTGTGGACATTATTGAAAGTACTTTGCCGGTAGACAGACCACTTGAAATAAGAGACTCCAAAAAATTCATTGAAATATCTCAAAGAGTTCGAGAAGGTTTACGTGCGGGTCACATTGATGAATAAAAGCTATGGTCTAGATTCAGATAATAAAGTTTTACCTGTCATTTGCGTGATAACTTTTATTGTTGTCATTTGGTACGGTTTTTCTATCCTTCTAAATGCTCCATGGGAATTCGACAAGGCTAAAAGAAATTCGATTACGCTGTCCACGACTGAATTAGTTAGCAATACCTGGTCGCAAAAACGACCAAAATTACCAACTCCAGATCAGGTTTTAGGAGAGATTTGGGATACAACAGTAAATAAAAAAGTAACGTCTAGAAGGTCATTGATTTATCACGTATTAATTACTTTTTATGAAACTATTTATGGTTTTGCTTTTGGAACGGGTCTTGGCATTTTGTTAGCGATAGGTATTGTTTACAATAGGGCTACGGCAATGAGCGTAATGCCCTGGATTGTTACAAGCCAAACCATTCCGATACTTGCTCTTGCACCGATGATTGTAGTTGCATTAGGCTCTGTTGGTTTTGGAGGGCTAGTTCCAATAGTAGTTATTGCAATGTACCTTTCTTTTTTTCCGGTAGTCGTAGGTATGGTCAAAGGTCTTAAAAGCCCAGAACAGCTGGAAATTGATCAAATGAAAACTTGGTCTGCATCAAAAGTACAAATTTTATTCAAATTGAGGGCACCACGCTCGACGCCTTATCTTTTTACATCTTTGAAGCTAGGCATTGCCGCTTCAGTGGTGGGTGCAATTGTTGGTGAGTTGCCGTCTGGCAACGGTGGAGGACTTGGCTTTAGAATGCTTACGGGAAGTTCTTTTGGGAATACTTTGCATATTTGGAGCGGTTTATTTGCTGCCGCATTACTTGCTGGCTCTTTAATTGCAATTATTAGTATCGTTCAAAGACTTGTACTAAAAAGAATGGCGTTGGAATCATAATGGCACTTTTTTGGGGAGCAATAGTTTTTTGGATTTTAGCCTGGTCGATAAATATTTGGATCGCGCGTCAAAAAGAAAAAAAGATATTAAATTTATTTCCGCCGATATTGTTCGGTGCGAGCATCATATTCATTTGGCAGGCAACAGTTTTGCATTTCGAAGTAAGTCCAATAATTTTGCCACCTCCTTCTGCAATTTACTATAAGTTTATATCGAGCACTTCGATTCTTTGGAAAGACTTTGTTCAAACAGTTGTAAAGGGTGCGTTATCAGGATATTTAATAGGGTGTGTGACTGCCTTTGCTGTCAGCCTTTTAGCAGACAAATTTAGGTTTTTTGGGCGAGGTGTATTGCCAATTGGAAACTTTTTAGCTGCAATGCCAATTGTTGGGATCGCTCCAATACTTGTTATGTGGTTTGGGTTCGGATGGCATTCCAAAGCTGCAGTTGTAGCGGTTATGGTCTTCTTTCCAATATTGGTAAACACGGTTCAGGGAATGAAAATGTCTGATAAAATTCATGAGGATCTGATGCAAACTTATAATGCTAGCTATCTCCAGACATTACTTAAATTGAAACTTTTGGTGGCAATGCCTTTTGTTTTCAATGGACTTAAGATCTGTACAACGCTAGCCTTGATAGGAGCAATTGTTGCTGAGTTTTTTGGGTCCCCAATTAGGGGCATGGGATTCAGAATATCGATCGAAGCCTCTCGTTTTAATTTAGATATGGTCTGGGCAGAAATAACAGTAGCGGCGATGGCGGGGTCGCTGTTCTACGGGGGGATAGTATTGCTAGAAAAGTGGGTAACTTTTTGGCACCCGTCGCAAAGGTAGGTATAGGTGCATGCATCAACATAATTAAATTTAACCTAGGGAGAAATAATATGCGAAAATTTATAACTTTTACAATTGGAGCTATCGCTGCGTTTACTGCTTCAATTGCCACTGCAGCAGACGACGTAACGATCCAATTAAAATGGGTAACTCAAACACAATTTGCTGGGTATTATGTTGCTCAGGATAAAGGTTTTTATGAGGCGGAGGGCCTTAATGTTACTATTAAAGCCGGTGGTCCTGATATTGGTGAAATGAGTGTTCTTGCCGGTGGTGGGGCGGATGTTGCTGTAACTTGGATGCCCTCAGCTTTAGCTGCACGAGAAAAGGGCTTTGCAAATGTTAACATAGCACAGCCTTTTGCTGGGTCTGGAATGATGTTGGTCTGCCGAAAAGATAGAGGTGTTAGTTCAGTTGCTGATCTAAAAGATAAGAACCTTTATGTTTGGTATTACGGAAACGAGTGGCCATTCCTAAGTTGGATGAACAAACTAGGGCTAGCAACTGATGGAAGTGCTGGTGGAGTTTCTGTTTTCAAACAGGGTTGGGATATTTTGCCCTTGACGCAGGGTGACGCAGATTGTGTGTCCGCTATGTCATATAATGAATATTGGCAAGTTTTGGCTGAGGGTCTAAAGCCTGAGGAACTTACCGTATTTAGATATGAAGATCAGGGCGTCGCAACATTGGAGGACGGTCTT
>CAJJBP010000016.1 GCA_905182425.1 uncultured Planktomarina sp.
AAAATTCCAGCATCCACAACTACGCGAAAGCAAACGCTGTTAAACGTGAGCCTAAGAGCGTTAGCTCTTGTGTAAGTTTTTAAAAATATCCCAGGTTTATATGTAGAATCTCGTCCTGGGGTTTGCCCGTATGGGGGGACTTTCCAGTCAGTGCTCAGCAGCCCACTAGGGGTGGAATGGGCTTCCGAGGAGCTTGGTGAAAGAGAGTACAACATATAAAAGGGTTATTTATGCGTTGCACCGCAATATGCGCCTACCTTGTATATTAGATAGGAGGTACATCCAAACGACATTGATCAGCAAAATCTGGTTGATGGGATCATAGTCCCTAGTTGAAGTGTTGCTAAGGGTTGAAACAGGCCGCAACACAGCGTAACTGAACAAGAAACAAATGTTCTGAGGATCATCATGGCGCGTACTAATCCGTTTCAATTTATTCAACAAACACGAGCAGAGGTTACCAAGGTTGTTTGGCCAACACGTCGTGAAGTGCTAATCACAACGGCGATGGTTTTAGCCTTATCAATCATCGCAGCCATTTTCTTTTCTGGCATAGATGCGTTAATACGCTTGGGTTTGCGCTCTATCTTGGGCCTGTTCTAGGCTAAGGGGCATACGGGCTCTTGAAAACAGGGCTTTGGGCGGGTAACTCGACTAAGAACAAAATAGAGGCGTGCGGCGATTCGGCTTCGCGCCAGTTTTTATTTCGCACAGTCTGTGCTGAAGATTGAATATTCGGGTTATTCCCGAGCAAGGTGAAGGGCCATAAAATGGCAAAAAGATGGTATTCCGTAAGTGTTCTGTCTAACTACGAAAAGAAGATCGCTGAGACCATTCGCCAATCGGTTATTGATTCCAATATGGAAGATCAAATTGAGGAAGTTTTGGTTCCGACGGAAGAAGTAATTGAAGTTCGCCGTGGTAAAAAAATTACCACAGAGCGCCGCTTTATGCCAGGATACGTTTTGGTTCGGATGGAGCTTTCTGACGAGGGTTATCATCTGATCACTTCGATCAACCGTGTTACTGGGTTTTTGGGCCCACAGGGGCGCCCAATGCCCATGCGCGATGCAGAGGTAAACCAAATTTTGAATCGTGTGCAGGAAGGTGAGGAAGCCCCACGTACATTAATAAATTTCGAGATTGGCGAACAAGTGAAGATCAATGGTGGCCACTTTGAAGGCTTTGACGGCAGCGTTGAAGAGGTTGACGAAGAGAATCAACGCTTAAAAGTGTCCGTGTCCATCTTTGGCCGTGCCACACCTGTTGAACTAGAATTCACTCAAGTTTCTAAACAGAACTGAGCGATTAGCGCATAACGCGCAAATGGCCCGTAAGGGCATGTGGGAGGCAGACGTCACGCGTGATGACCCGTACCACATCAACATAGCCCATCGATCGCGATCATGGGTGTTTGAAAAGGAGCAGCCACTATGGCTAAAAAAATCGCTGGTAAGATGAAACTGCAGATTCCTGCAGGTGCAGCAAACCCTTCCCCGCCAGTAGGCCCAGCATTGGGTCAACGTGGCATCAACATCATGGAATTCTGTAAAGCGTTTAACGCTAAAACAGCTGACCTTGAGCCAGGTGCACCTTGCCCAACAGTAATTTCATATTACCAGGACAAGTCTTTCACTATGGAAATCAAGACGCCACCAGCGTCCTATTTCTTGAAAAAAGCTGCGGGCTTGAAGCCAGTTGGAAAACGCAACCGTCCACGTGGGGCGGAAAATCCCGGTCGTGAAGTTGTGGCAACTGTCACAGTGGCTCAGGTGAAAGAAATCGCCGAAGCTAAAATGAAAGACCTAAACGCCAACGATATCGAAGGCGCAATGCAAATCATCCTGGGCTCTGCTCGGTCTATGGGCATAGAGGTGAAGTAAGATGGCTAAATATGGAAAACGCACTACCGAAGCGCGCGCTGCTTTGAGCTGGCAAAGTATATGGATTACTGCTGCCGTTGATCTATTGTCGAAGGTAATCAACAGTTAAGTTTGCTGAAGGAATCGACGATCGGTTAACCTTGGGGTTGACCCACGTAACATCTGATCAGGTTGTGAGCGGTTCACCTGCCAAACGGCACCGGTAAATCGGTTCGTGTGGCCGTATTTGCTCGGGGTCCCAAGGCCGAAGAGGCTCAGGCCGCTGGTGCAGACATTGTGGGCGCCGAAGACCTGATGGAAATCGTTCAAGGTGGTACGATCGATTTTGACCGCTGCATTGCGACACCTGACATGATGCCGGTTGTTGGTCGGTCTGGGTAAAGTTTTGGGCCCACGCAATCTCATGCCTAACCCAAAAATTGGTACAGTGACGATGGACGTTAAAGAGGCTGTTGAGGCTGAAGGGTGGACAGGTCCAGTTTAAAGTAGAAAAAGCAGGCGTGATCCACGCAGGCATTGGCAAGGTCTCTTTTGACGATGCAAAATTAGCTGAAAATATTCGTTCTTTTGTTGATGCGGTTGCCAAATCAAAGCCAACGGGCTCTAAGGGCGCATATATGAAAAAGATCGCCGTAAGCTCTACGATGGGACCAAGTGTAACATTGAGTGTAGACAGCGCGACCGGCCAGTAAATCCTATGTCAGCATCTAATTAAATATGGCGGGTCTGCGGTCTCGCCATTTTTAATTTTGGCATACGACAATGGTCTAGTTTTGATTCGGACAAGTAGCTTGATACAAGTTTACTGGATCGATAAATTGGCTGTGACGTTATTTTACTAGGTAATATAAATCGATCTCGTTTATCCATAAAGCCCTCGAATTTGACCAAAGCCGCCTATAAAATGGACGATTAGATTGTAATTGTATCAGTTTGATCTGGACAGCCTTGCACGAACCGGTGGAACTTTACTTAGGCCCTTGCTCAAGGGCAAAAAATCCCCTAAATGACCACTCGATGCCTTAGTGTTTTTGACTTGGGTGTCATTCTGTCCGAGATGGTGGGGGCCACTATGGCTTAATATCCTGCCTGAGATGGAGATTAGGACGAATTTCCCGTAAGGTTTTCTTCGGGTGGTTTTGGATTTGGTCTCATATCATGGACTCAAACGTGGCGGGTGACCGTTACAGAACTGAGCCGAGGGGACCTTAAAAGCCCCTCATAATTTGGAGTGAAACTGTGGATAGAGCACTGAAAGAGAAATTGGTCGACGAACTCGGTCAAATCTTTGAAAGCTCTGGCGTCGTGGTGGTTAGCCGCTACGAGGGTATGACAGTTGCCGAAATGCAAGACCTGCGCGCGCAAATGCGTGAAGTTGGTGGGTCAATACGTGTTGCCAAAAATAGGCTCGCCAAAATCGCTCTTGATGGGAAGCCTTGCGCAAGCATTGCCAACCTTCTGACGGGTATGACCGTTCTCGCCTATTCCGAAGACCCTGTGGCAGCTGCCAAAGTGGTTCAGGCGTACTCAAAGGGAAATCCTAAACTGGATATCTTGGGTGGTGCGATGGGCAATAACGCGTTGGACGTCGCCGGTGTGAAAGCAGTTGCCGCAATGCCAAGTCGCGAGGAGCTTATTGCTTCTATCGTGGGTTGCATTGGCGCACCTGCAAGCAACATCGCTGGGGCTATTGGCGCACCTGCAAGCAACATCGCAAGCATTCTCTCTACGATCGAAGAGAAGGCTGCTTAAGCAACCGAAACATCCTTCTGGGCTTATGCCCGTCGTTGGAACACACTTAATAATTGGAAAGAGTCTAAAATGGCTGATCTGAAAAAAATGGCAAAAGACATTGTTGGTCTTACATTGCTTGAAGCACAAGAACTGAAAACCATCCTTAAAGATGAGTATGGCATTGAGCCTGCTGCTGGTGGGCTGTCATGATGGCGGGCCCTGCAGACGGCGCTGGCGCTGCTGAAGAGCAAACAGAATTCAACGTAATGCTGGTTTCTGCTGGCGCTTCTAAAATCAACGTGATCAAAGAAGTCCGTGCCATCACTGGCCTGGGTCTGAAAGAAGCTAAGGAATTGGTTGATGCTGGCGGTAAAGCTGTCAAAGAAGGCGTCGACAAAGCTGAAGCTGAAGACATCAAAGCTAAGTTGGAAGCAGCTGGCGCAGAAGTTGAAGTAAAGTAATTTCAGAATTGTTTTAAAATTGGCTGGGGGTGGTTTCTGCTCCCAGCCTTTGCCGTCTCTAAGTTGATAGGCTTTGGCCTAGGTTTAGAAATAGCGCACCTTTCCTGATAGGCGCCTTTAATTTGGGCTTCTTTCTGGGTAGGTTCACAGGTCGGGCGGATGTCTTTGGGACGACATTCAAGAATAGGCCGAACCATCACCCGTTCTCAGATGTTGGCACTGCCGGTCCCCGACGGCAGTGTGACAGGCGAGATGAAAGGTTACGTAACGCATGGCTAAGTCATTCCTAGGTCAAAAACGTTTGCGCAAATATTATGGTAAAATCCGTGAAGTTTTGGAAATGCCAAATCTAATAGAAGTACAGAAATCATCGTATGATTTGTTCTTGAAATCTGGTGAGGCCGATACCCCCACCGATGGTGAAGGTATCACTGGCGTCTTTCAGTCGGTTTTCCCGATTAAAGATTTCAATGAAACATCCATTTTGGAATACTCAAAGTACGAGCTCGAAAAGCCCAAGTACGACGTTGAGGAGTGCCAACAGCGCGACATGACGTACGCAGCTCCCTTGAAGGTGACGCTGCGCTTGATCGTTTTTGATGTGGATGAAGACACCGGTGCGAAGTCTGTTAAAGATATTAAAGAGCAAGACGTATTTATGGGCGATATGCCTTTGATGACGCCAAACGGCACATTTGTTGTGAACGGCACTGAGCGGGTGATCGTTTCCCAGATGCACCGTTCGCCTGGTGTGTTCTTTCGATCATGACAAAGGCAAATCGCATTCCTCTGGAAAATTGCTGTTTGCATGCCGGATCATCCCGTATCGTGGTTCCTGGTTGGACTTTGAATTTGACGCCAAAGACATCGTTTATGCCCGGATTGATCGCCGCCGCAAACTGCCAGTTACCACACTGCTTTATGCATTGGGTCTCGACCAAGAAGGCATCATGGATGCATATTATGAAACAGTTGACTATACTTTCAAAAAAGGAGCGGCTGGGTCACCAAGTTCTTCCCAGAGCGCGTGCGGGGCACGCGCCCAACATTTGATTTGGTCGATGCTAAAACAGGCGAGATCGATTGCTGAAGCTGGTAAGAAAAGTTACGCCACGCGTCGGTCAAGAAGTTGATTGACGAAGGCAGCTGTTACTGACTTGTTGGTTCCATTTGATCAAATTCTTGGCAAGTTCGTATCCAAAGACATCATCAACGAAGAAACTGGCGCGATTTATGTCGAAGCTGGCGACGAGTTGACCTTGGAGTTGGACAAAGATGGCGATCTGATCGGGGGTACACTAAAGAGTTGATCGAAGCCGGTATCACGGATATCCCAGTCTTCGACATCGATAACATCAATGTGGGCCCTACATGCGCAACACACTGCGATGGATAAGAACATGTCCCGCGACACAGCGCTGATGGATATCTACCGCGTCATGCGCCCAGGCGAGCCGCCCACCGTTGATGCCGCGTCTGACCTGTTTGACACGTTGTTCTTCGATAGTGAGCGTTATGATCTTTCCGCGGTTGGCCGTGTGAAAATGAACATGCGTTTGGCTTTGGATGCAGAAGACACTCAGCGTACGCTGCGTCGCGAAGATATCGTTGCTTGTATCAAAGCATTGGTTGACTTGCGTGACGGCCAAGGCGACATCGACGATATTGACCACTTGGGCAACCGTCGTGTGCGTTCTGTTGGTGAGTTGATGGAAAACCAATACCGTGTTGGCTTGCTTGCGTATGGAGCGTGCGATCAAAGAACGTATGTCTTCTGTCGAAATCGACACGTCATGCCGCAAGATCTGATCAATGCGAAACCAGCTGCCGCTGCGGTACGTGAATTCTTCGGCTCTCGCAGCTGTCGCAGTTTATGGACCAAACCAACCCGCTGTCCGAGGTTACGCACAAGCGTCGCCTTTCAGCGCTTGGCCCAGGCGGTTTGACACGTGAACGTGCTGGCTTTGAGGTGCGCGACGTGCACCCAACGCATTACGGCCGTATGTGCCCAATTGAGACTCCAGAGGGTCCGAATATTGGTCTGATCAACAGCCTTGCTACGTTTGCACGCGTAAACAAGTACGGCTTTATCGAAACACCGTACCGCAAAGTTGTAGACGGCATGGTTACCGACGAAGTGCAATACATGTCCGCCACTGAAGAAATGCGCCACACTGTGGCGCAGGCCAACGCGGCTTGGATGAGAACGGCAAGTTTGAAAATGATTTGGTTTCAACACGTCAAAATGGTGACTACACGTTGGCACAGTCTGACTCGTTGATCTGATTGATGTTTCACCAAAGCAGTTGGTTTCGGTTGCGGCCTCCTTGATCCCTTTCTTAGAAAACGACGATGCGAACCGAGCCCTGATGGGTTCCAACATGCAACGTCAGGCGGTTCCATTGCTTCAGGCAACGGCGCCACTTGTTGGTACTGGTATCGAAGAAGTTGTGGCACGCGACTCTGGTGCGGCATCATGGCGAAACGCGCTGGCATCATCGACCAAGTCGACGCCACACGTATCGTTTTACGTGCGACCGAAGATCTTGAACTGGGCGACGCAGGCGTAGACATTTACCGCATGCGCAAGTTCCAACGCTCCAACCAAAACACCTGCATCAACCAGCGCCCGCTGGTTAAAGTTGGCGAACGCGTGACAAAAGGTCAGGTAATTGCTGATGGTCCGTCTACGGACATGGGTGAATTGGCCTTAGGTAAAAACGTGGTCGTCGCGTTTATGCCTTGGAACGGTTACAACTACGAAGACTCCATTCTGATCTCCGAGCGCGTTTCACGCGATGACGTCTTTACCTCGATCCACATCGAAGAATTTGAAGTCGCCGCACGTGATACAAAGTTAGGCCCAGAAGAAATCACACGCGATATTCCAAACGTTGGTGAAGAAGCGCTGCGCAACCTCGACGAGGCTGGTATCGTTTATATCGGCGCGGACGTTGAGCCGGGTGATATTCTTGTTGGTAAGATCACACCAA
The DNA here is from genome assembly GCA_905182425.1 of uncultured Planktomarina sp. Taxonomy (GTDB): domain Bacteria; phylum Pseudomonadota; class Alphaproteobacteria; order Rhodobacterales; family Rhodobacteraceae; genus Planktomarina. The sequence goes on from CAJJBP010000016.1 coordinate 7,072, forward strand.
AAGGCGAAAGCCCGATGACACCAGAAGAAAAACTTCTGCGCGCCATCTTTGGTGAGAAAGCCTCTGACGTTCGTGACACCTCTTTGCGCGTTAAACCTGGTGACTTCGGCACCGTGGTTGAAGTGCGTGTGTTCAACCGTCACGGCGTTGAAAAAGACGAACGTGCCTTGCAGATCGAACGTGAAGAAGTTGAGCGTCTTGGCCCGTGACCGCGATGACGAGCTGAGCATCTTGGATCGCAACATCTATGCACGTCTGCGCGATTGATCGAAGGAACGCAGTTGAAAGGCCCTAAAGGCGTAAAAGCAGGCGCGCCTGTTGATGCTGATATGTTGGAAGCGTATCCACGCTCCGCATGGTGGCAGATCGCCCTTAAGGACGAAGATGCAGCACAAATTGTCGAAGCCTTGAACGAGCAGTACGAAGTACAGAAGCGTACTTTGGATGCCCGCTTTGAAGACAAAGTCGAAAAAGTTCGTCGTGGCGATGACTTGCCACCAGGCGTGATGAAGATGGTCAAAGTGTTCATCGCGGTGAAGCGCAAGCTTCAACCGGGTGATAAAATGGCTGGTCGTCACGGCAACAAAGGTGTTATTTCCAAGGTTGTCCCGATGGAAGACATGCCGTTCCTTGCCGATGGTACTCCGGTCGACTTCTGTTTGAACCCGCTTGGCGTTCCATCACGTATGAACGTTGGTCAGATCCTTGAAACACACATGGGTTGGGCTGCACGTGGCTTGGGCATTAAGATTGATGAGGCCTTGAAGAGTACCGCCGTTCTGGCGATCTGACACCTGTGCGTGACGCGATGCGGTTGGCTTATGGCGATGACGTCTATGATGAAGGTATTGCGGTCATGGATCGAGCTGATTGCTGGATGCAGCCAGCAACGTCACAACCGGTGTTCCAATCGCGACGCCAGTATTTGACGGCGCGAAAGAAGCTGACGTGAACGACGCACTAACACGTGCTGGTTTCGACACTTCTGGACAGTCTGACTTGTTTGACGGTCGCACAGGCGAGAAGTTCTCTCGTCAGGTTACAGTTGGCGTTAAATACCTGCTTAAACTGCACCACCTTGTGGATGACAAAATCCACGCGCGTTCTACTGGTCCATACTCGCTGGTCACACAGCAACCATTGGGCGGTAAAGCGCAATTTGGTGGACAGCGCTTTGGTGAGATGGAGGTCTGGGCACTTGAAGCTTATGGCGCTGCATACACCTTGCAGGAAATGCTGACCGTAAAATCGGATGACGTAGCTGGACGGACGAAAGTCTACGAAAGCATCGTCAAAGGCGAGGACAATTTTGAAGCTGGTATTCCAGAGTCTTTCAACGTTCTCGTTAAAGAAGTCCGTGGCCTCGGCCTGAACATGGAACTCCTGGATGCTGAGGAAGAAGAATAACGGATCAAGGCGGGGAATAACCCGCCTTACCGAAACTCTCTTTTGATGCCTCCCTTTCAAGGATTTGAAAATGAACCAGGAACTTACAAACAACCCGTTTAACCCACTGACGCCTGCAAAAGCGTTTGATGAGATCAAAGTGTCTTTGGCATCGCCAGAGCGCATCTTGTCGTGGTCTTTCGGTGAGATCAAAAAGCCAGAAACCATCAACTATCGTACATTTAAGCCTGAGCGTGATGGCCTGTTCTGTGCACGTATCTTTGGCCCAATCAAAGATTACGAATGCCTATGTGGCAAATATAAGCGCATGAAGTATCGCGGCGTTGTCTGCGAGAAATGTGGTGTTGAAGTTACGCTTCAAAAAGTACGTCGTGAGCGTATGGGCCACATCGAACTTGCGGCACCAGTTGCACACATCTGGTTCCTGAAATCGCTTGCCATCCCGCATCGGCTTGATGCTGGACATGACATTGCGTGATCTTGGAACGTGTTCTGTATTTTGAAAACTACGTCGTCATCGAGCCGGGCTGACTGACCTGACTTATGGTCAGATGATGAACGAAGAAGAGTTCCTCGACGCGCAGGACATCTACGGCATGGATGCCTTCACTGCCAATATCGGCGCTGAAGCGATCCGTGAAATGTTGTCGTTGATTGATCTGGAAGCAGAAGCTGAGCAGCTGCGTGTTGATCTTCGCTGAAGCCACAGGTGATTGAAGCCAAAGAAGAATCATCAAGCGTCTTGAAAATCGTTGAAGTCCTTCATCGAATCCGGCAACCGTCCAGAGTGGATGATTCTTGACGTGATCCCGGTGATTCCACCAGAGCTGCGTCCCTTGGTGCCCTTGGATGGCGGTCGTTTTGCGACGTCAGATCTGAACGACCTTTATCGTCGGGTGATCAACCGTAACAACCGTCTGAAAGCGCCTGATCGAACTTGCGTGCGCCCGACATCATCGTACGCAACGAAAAGCGTATGTTGCAGGAATCTGTTGATGCATTGTTCGACAACGGCCGTCGTGGTCGGGTGATCACTGGGCCAATAAGCGTCCATTGAAATCACTGTCTGACATGCTTAAAGGTAAGCAGGGTCGCTTCCGTCAAAACCTTTTGGGTAAGCGCGTCGATTTCTCTGGTCGTTCGGTTATTGTCGTGGGCCAGAGCTTAATTCTGCACCAGTGTGGTTTGCCCAAGAAAGATGGCGCTCGAGCTGTTTCAAGCCTTTCATTTACGCAAGTCTAGAAGCTCAAGGTCTGTGCTACGACACTGTAAAGCAAGCTCAAGAAGTGGTTGAAAAAGAACGTCCGGAAGTTTGGGATATTCTTGATGAGGTGATCCGCGAACATCCGGTCATGTCTGAACCGTGCGCCTACACTTGCACCGTCTGGGTATTCAAGCCTTTGAGCCAGTCTTGATTGAAGGTAAGGCAATTCAGCTTCATCCGCTGGTTTGTGCTGCATTCAACGCTGACTTCGACGGTGACCAGATGGCCGTCCACGTGCCGCTTTCCTTGAAGCACAGCTTGAAGCGCGTGTTTGATGATGTCGACGAACAACGTTCTGTCACCTGCCAACGGTGCACCGATTATTGTTCCATCACAGGATATGATTTTGGGGCTCTACTATACGACCACTCGATCGCGAAGGTATGAAGGGCGAAGGCATGGTCTTCTGCTCAATCGACGAAGTGCAGCACGCGTTGGATTCAGGTGTAGTGCACTTGCACGCCAAAGTCACAGCGCGTCTTCCGCAGATTGATGCTGAGGGTAATCGAGTGCATGGTACGCTTTGATACCACACCTGGTCGTGTCCGTTTGGGTGCTTTGTTGCCACTAAACGCAAAAGCGCCGTTTGATTGGTGAACCGTCTTTACGCAAGAAAGAAGTTCAGCAGGTCATCGATACGGTCTACCGCTATTGCGGTCAGAAAGAGTCAGTGATCTTCTGTGACCAGATCATGACCATGGGTTTCCGTGAAGCGTTTCAAGGCTGGTATCTCGTTTGGTAAAGACGACATGCTTGATCCCTGATACAAATGGACCATTGGTTGATGAGACACGTCGAGCTCAGTAAAAGACTTTGAACAGCAATACATGGACGGCCTGATCACTCAGGGTGAAAAGTACAACAAAGTTGTGGATGCGTGGTCGAAGTGTAATGACAAGTAACTGACGCGATGATGGGTGCCGATTTCTGCCCACTTACGCTGATGAGAATGGTGCCGAGATGAACCAAACTCTGTCTACATGATGGCTCACTCCGGAGCGCGTGGTTCTGTCACGCAGATGAAACAGCTGGGCGGTATGCGTGGCTTGATGGCGAAACCGAACGGTGACATTATCGAGACACCTATTATCTCAAACTTTAAAGAAGGTCTGACGGTTCTTGAGTATTTCAACTCTACCCACGGTGCTCGTAAAGGTCTTGTCAGATACAGGCTTTGAAAACAGCAAACTCGGGTTATCTGACCCGCCGTTTGGTTGACGTTGCTCAAGATTGCATCGTGCGTCACATGATTGTGGCACTGAAAACTCGATCACTGCAGATGCTGCTGTGAACGATGGTGAAGTTGTTTCTACTTGGCTGAACGTCTTCTGGGCCGGGTTGTGGCTGAAGATATCTGAAGCCAGGTACCGATGAAGTATTGATCGCAAATGGTGACGTTGATTGACGAGCGACAGCGGACTGATATCGATGTTTACAATGCTGGCGTCTGCATCATGTGATTCGCGTCACCTTTGACATGTGAAGCTGAAGAAGGCGTATTGTGCACTTGCTATGGTCGTGACCTTGCACGTGGTACCCAGGTTAACCAGGCGAAGCGGTTGGGATCATTGCCGCTCAATCCATTGGTGAGCCAGGTACTCAGCTAACGATGCGCACATTCCACATTGGTGGTGTTGCGCAAGGTGGTGGCCAGCAGTCTTCCTCGAAGCTAGCAAGCTGGTAAAGATTGCATTTGAAAATGCTCAATCTGTTGACAAACTGCTCTAGGCGACACATGTTCATGGGTCGCAGCATGAAGATTGTCGATCCTGGATGTAGATGGTGCCGAAGATGCCAGCTACAAAGTGGCTATGGTTCGAAACTGTTGGTAAAAGATGGCACAAACTGACTGCTGGCGATAAGTATGTTGAATGGGATCCTTTCACTTTGCCAATGATTGCTGAAAAATCGGGACTGTGAAATTTGTTGACCTTGTCACTGGTATCGCCGTACGTGACGAAACCGATGACGCAACAGGCATGACCCAGAAAATCGTTACTCGACTGGCGTGCTGCGCCAAAAGGCAACGAACTAGCACCAGAAATCATTATTACTGGTGATGATGGTGAGATGTTGCTGAAATGAAGATGGAAACCCAGTCGCTTATGCCATGTCTGTGGATGCCGTTCTGTCTATTGAAGACGGTCAAGAAATCAAAGCTGGTGATATTTTGGCGCGTATTCCACGTGAAGGTGGCCGATCTAAAGATATCACAGGTGGTTTGCCACGTGTTGCAGAACTGTTCGAAGCACGTCGCCCAAAAGATCATGCCATCATTGCTGAAATTGATGGTTATGTGCGCTTTGGTAAAGACTACAAAAATAAGCGTCGCATTGCTATCGAGCCGGCCGATGATTCCATGGAAAAAGTCGAATACATGGTGCCAAAAGGTAAGCACATTCCTGTTCAGGAAGGTGACTTCATCAAAAAGGGTGATTACATCATGGATGGCAATCCAGCGCCTCATGATATTCTTTCGGTGTTGGGTGTTGAGGCTTTGGCAGACTATATGATCGACGAAGTTCAAGATGTTTATCGTCTGCAAGGTGTCAAAATAAATGATAAGCACATCGAAGTTATCGTACGTCAAATGTTGCAGAAATGGGAAATCAGTGATAGCTGGCGAGACCACCTTACTCAAAGGCGAGCATGTAGACAAAGCTGAATATGATGCCGCTAACGCAAAAGCATTATCAAAAGGTAGCCGCCCTGCACAGGGTGAGCCAATTCTTTTGGGTATCACTAAAGCGTCGTTGCAAACACGTTCATTTATCTCAGCGGCGTCGTTTCAAGAAACAACGCGTGTTCTGACTGAGGCTTCGGTTCAGGGCAAACGTGACAAGCTGATTGGCTTGAAGGAGAACGTGATCGTGGGTCGTTTGATCCCTGCTGGGACTGGTGGTGCTACACAGAAAATGCGACGGGTTGCATCTGATCGTGATAACGTTGTGATCGAAGCACGCCGTGCAGAAGCAGAAGAAGCAATTGCTTTGGCTGCTCCAGTTGCTGTAGATTCCACACCGGAGAAGTTGTTTGATGAATTGGTAGCGAACGCGTCAGAGAGTAACGAAGAGTAAACTGCTCTGATTTTATTTTGAAAAGGCCACTCGTATGAGTGGCCTTTTTCTTTTGTTATTGAACGTTGTTCTGAAATAAAGCCGAGTGAAAATATTAAATTTTAATCGGCAACTAAAGGAGCTGCGCTGTGACGGACAATATGCGTGGGGCGGTTTTTATGATCGTCTCTATGGTTTGTTTTGCGTGCAATGATGCGCTTATTAAATCGCTTGGTGGGGTTCTCCCTGTCTTTCAAACCCTTTCTGTACGTGGCGCCATAGTAGTAGTTCTCTTGGGGGTACTTGTTGTACGTTCAGGATGGAAATCCCATCTTTTGAAGCGGCGCGACAAGATAATCTTAGGTATCCGTGCGCTTTCCGAAATTGGTGCTGCTTTCTGCATCGTAAATGCTCTTTTTAATATGGAGCTAGCGAATATGACGGCCATCCTGCAGATCTTACCTCTGACCATTCCGCTTACAGCATTTGCCTTTCTGGGAGAACCTTTGGGTTGGCGACGACTAATGGCTATTGGAATTGGGTTTATAGGAATGCTTTTGATCGTAAAGCCTGGAAGTGATGGTTTTAATGCCTACTCGCTATTCGGTTTAGCAGCAGTGGTGTGTGTGACTATCCGCGATTTAACTGCCCGCAGCTTGGGGTCGAAGCTATCGTCCCAAGAGATGTCACTTTTCGCTGGGCTAGGCGTGTTCATAGCGGCGACCTGCGCGACAGTGTATGAACCTTGGATACCCATCACTTTTGTAGCCTGGGCTTCATTGATAGGATCATCGGTGGCAATCTTTTTTGGATATATAGTTAGTGTTCTGGCAATTAGAATCGGTGACGTTAGCTTCACTGCGCAGTTTAGGTATGTTGGCCTCATCGTAGCACTGATTTTAGGATATGTATTTTTTGCAGAATGGCCGGACGCATGGGCTTTGGCAGGGGCTGGGATAATTGTCAGCACTGGTGCCTTCACGCTTTACCGGCAAAAGTTACGAATTTCTGGGCATTAAACCGTTTTTATGCGACTAATATCGCAAATATTTGATCAAGTTTTGTAACAGATTCCTTCCTGTTGACACCAAAAGCGACTCTGCATATACGACTCCACATCTGCCGTGGGGGATACCTCATTGCGCGACATCAAAATTTGAAGTGGTCAAGAACAGCTTGCTGTTCCTCTGGAATCCGCCGCTGCCGCCTTCTTCATTTAGAACGGGACGCGGTTTTAGTCGTGCTTTGGTAAAAGAATACCGCGATCAGACGCGGAAACCGGCGATGGGTGGACGCACCTGGCGCTTAACATTGAAAATCGGTGGGCCACGTCCCACTATCATATATGTCCAGACGGGAAGAGAACCGCCAATGCCAACGATCCAACAGCTGATCCGGAAACCCCGGCAGCCTAAAATTAAACGCAGTAAGTCAATGCACTTGCAAGAGTGCCCTCAAAAGCGTGGTGTATGTACGCGGGTTTATACAACGACTCCGAAAAAGCCGAACTCGGCTATGCGGAAAGTTGCGAAAGTTCGCCTAACGAACGGTTTTGAGGTGATTAGTTATATTCCTGGTGAAAGCCATAACCTTCAAGAGCACTCTGTTGTTTTGATCCGTGGTGGTCGTGTGAAAGACCTTCCAGGTGTCCGTTACCACATCCTGCGCGGTGTTTTAGATACTCAAGGTGTCAAAGATCGTAAGCAACGTCGCTCTAAATACGGCGCGAAGCGTCCTAAGTAAGGGAATTAAGATATGTCTCGTCGTCACGCCGCTGAAAAGCGCTCCATTCTCCCAGACGCCAAATTTGGTGATCTTGTTCTTTCAAAGTTCATGAACAACCTGATGCTGGATGGTAAAAAATCTATTGCTGAACGCATTGTTTACGGTGCGCTTGAACGTGTAGAATCTAAAGTTAAACGCGCTCCTGTTGAGCTGTTCCATGAAGCTTTAGAAAATATAAAGCCTTCAGTTGAAGTTCGATCGCGCCGGGTTGGCGGTGCAACTTATCAAGTACCGGTTGAAGTTCGTCCTGAGCGCCGCGAAGCACTGGCTATTCGTTGGTTAATCACAGCTAGCCGAAAGCGAAATGAAAACACCATGGAAGAGCGTCTTGCTGGCGAATTGCTGGATGCGGTACAATCCCGTGGCAATGCTGTAAAAAAGCGCGAAGACACCCACAAAATGGCTGACGCAAATAAAGCGTTCAGTCACTACCGTTGGTAACTTATTAGAGGCTGATCAGATATGGCACGCGAGTACCCATTAGAGTTATACCGGAACTTCGGTATCATTGCCCACATAGATGCAGGTAAAACCACCTGTTCTGAGCGCATTTTGTATTACACGGGTAAAGAGCACAACATCGGCGAAGTTCATGATGGCGCTGCAACCATGGACCACATGGAGCAAGAGCAGGAGCGCGGTATTACCATTACTTCTGCGGCGACGACTACATTCTGGGAACGTACCGAAGATGGCGAAAACGCGGAAAGCCCAAGGCACCGCTTTAACATTATTGATACACCGGGCCACGTCGACTTCACAATTGAAGTAGAGCGTTCGTTGGCAGTTCTCGACGGTGCCGTTTGCGTTCTCGACGCAAACGCGGGTGTCGAGCCTCAGACAGAAACTGTTTGGCGCCAGGCTGACCGCTATAAAGTGCCTAGGATGGTTTTCGTAAATAAAATGGACAAAATCGGCGCGGACTTTTTCAAGTGTGTTGAGATGATCGAAGATCGTACTGGCGCAATAGCTGTGCCAGTTTCTTTCCCAATTGGTGCTGAAACTGAGCTGGAAGGCTTGGTTGATTTGGTCACTATGGAAGAGTGGCTGTGGCAGGGCGAAGACCTTGGCGCGTCATGGATTAAGGCTCCAATTCGTGATGAGTTGAAAGATCAAGCGGACCAATGGCGTGCTAAGCTTGTTGAGAATGCTGTTGAACAAGACGACGAAGCAATGATGGAGTACTTGGAGGGAAATGAGCCTGATGTTCCAACGCTGCGCGAATTGATCCGTAAGGGTTGTTTGGACATTGCATTTGTTCCAGTTTTAGGCGGCTCTGCTTTCAAAAATAAAGGTGTTCAACCCTTGTTGAATGCTGTTGTTGATTACCTTCCATCACCTATGGACGTTGTTGACTACATGGGCTTTCGGCCCGGCGATGATGACGAAGTGCGTGACATTGCACGCCGGGCAGATGACGAAATGCCGTTCTCTGGCCTTGCGTTCAAAATTTGGAATGATCCGTTTGTTGGTTCTTTGACCTTTTACGCGGATTTATTCTGGTAAATTGGAAAAGGGCGACACTTTTTTGAACTCTACGAAGGGTAAAAAAGAACGTGTTGGCCGGATGATGATTATGCACTCTAATGATCGCGATGAAATTAGCGAAGCGTTCTCAGGTGATATCATCGCCTTGGGTGGGCTGAAAGACACTACAACAGGCGATACTCTTTGCGCAGTCAATGCTCCTGTTGTTCTTGAAACGATGACTTTTCCAGATCCTGTAATTGAGATTGCTGTTGAGCCAAAAACTAAAGGCGACCAAGAAAAAATGGGTCTAGCTTTGCAGCGGCTGTCTGCAGAAGATCCATCTTTTCGCGTTGAGACTGACATTGAATCGGGTCAGACTATCATGAAGGGAATGGGCGAATTACACTTGGATATCCTCGTGGATCGTATGCGCCGTGAATTCAAAGTCGAAGCGAACATTGGTGCTCCACAAGTTGCTTACCGTGAGACAATTGGTCATGAAGTTGAGCACACATACACACACAAGAAACAGTCTGGTGGTTCTGGCCAGTATGCAGAAGTTAAACTTATCATCGCACCAACGGAGCCAGGCGAGGGTTATTCTTTTGAATCACGTGTGGTCGGGGGCTCAGTTCCAAAAGAATATATCCCAGGTGTTGAAAAGGGTATTAAATCTGTTCTGGACTCCGGCCCATTAGCGGGCTTCCCTGTCATCGACTTCAAAGCTATTTTGCTTGAAGGCAAATATCACGATGTTGACTCCAGCGTTCTAGCGTTTGAAATCGCTGCGCGTATGGCAATGCGTGAAGGTATGCGTAAAGCAGGCGCCAAATTACTTGAACCGATCATGAAAGTTGAGGTAATTACACCAGAGGACTATACCGGTGGTATCATTGGTGACCTAACATCCCGTCGTGGACAAGTTCAGGGTCAAGACGCTCGTGGTGTCTCAATAGCGATTGAGGCAATGGTACCTTTGGCGAACATGTTCGGGTACATCAATACATTACGATCTATGTCTTCAGGTCGCGCACAGTTTAGCATGCAGTTTGACCACTATGAAGCAGTTCCAAACAATATTTCGGAAGAGATTCAAGCAAAATTTGCATAAACGTGGTGGGCCGTTGGCCCACCCTACACCAACCCGTAGGGTGGGCCAACGGCCCACCGCCACGAAACAAAATAGGAGCCTCCCATGGCCAAGGAAAAGTTTGAACGTTCAAAACCACACGTAAACATCGGCACGATTGGTCACGTTGACCACGGCAAAACGACATTAACAGCTGCGATCACGAAGCAGTTCGGTGATTTTCAGGATTATGCATCAATTGACTCAGCGCCTGAAGAGCGCGCACGCGGCATCACTATCTCGACTGCCCACGTTGAGTATGAAACCGAGGCGCGTCACTACGCGCACGTTGATTGCCCAGGCCACGCTGACTATGTGAAAAACATGATCACCGGTGCGGCACAAATGGATGGTGCTATTTTGGTTGTGAATGCAGCTGATGGTCCAATGCCACAGACACGTGAGCACATTTTGTTGGGTCGCCAAGTTGGTATTCCTTATATGGTTGTTTACATGAATAAAGTTGACCAAGTTGACGATGATGAGTTGTTGGAATTGGTTGAAATGGAAATCCGTGAGTTGTTGTCCAAATACGAATACCCTGGCGACGACATTCCAGTGATTCCAGGCTCTGCTTTGGCTGCGTTGGAAGATCGTGATCCAGCCATCGGTACAGAATCTATTGCAAGAACTGATGGCGGCTGTTGATGAATATATCCCACACCAGCACGCGCTGTTGACCAACCGTTCTTGATGCCAATCGAGGATGTATTCTCGATTTCAGGTCGTGGTACAGTTGTAACTGGCCGTGTTGAACGCGGTGTTATCAACGTTGGTGAAGAGATCGAAATTGTTGGTATCCGTGATACAACAAAAACCACATGTACTGGTGTTGAAATGTTCCGTAAATTGCTGGACAGTGGCCAAGCTGGTGACAATGTTGGTGTTCTTTTGCGTGGTACAGCCCGTGATGGCGTAGAGCGTGGCCAAATTCTGTGTAAGCCAGGTTCAGTTAACCCACACACAAAATTTGAAGCAGAAGCTTATATTCTGACAAAAGATGAGGGTGGTCGCCACACACCTTTCTTTGCAAACTACCGTCCGCAGTTTTATTTCCGTACAACTGACGTAACGGGTACAGTTGTTCTTCCATCAGGCACAGAAATGGTTATGCCGGGTGACAACTTGAAGTTTGACGTTGAATTGATCGCGCCTATCGCGATGGAAACAGGGTTGCGTTTTGCGATCCGTGAAGGTGGCCGCACTGTTGGCGCCGGTGTTGTTTCTAAAATTCACGAGTAATTAATAATCGCAGGCCGCCAATAGTGGCCTGCATTCGTTCGACGAGGGCAGAGTTTACTGTCCTCCTATCAACAGCCTTCAAGCCCTGGAAAGGGGTAACGAAATGCAAAGTCAAAATATCCGCATTCGTCTAAAAGCGTTTGACCATCGTGTGCTGGATGCGTCCACACAAGAGATCGTCAACACCGCCAAACGGACTGGTGCACAGGTTCGCGGCCCTATCCCGCTACCGAATAAAATTGAGAAGTTTACTGTGTTGCGTGGTCCACACGTCGACAAGAAATCTCGTGACCAATTTGAAATCCGCACGCACAAGCGCCTGCTTGATATTGTTGATCCAACACCACAGACCGTGGACGCGCTGATGAAGCTCGACCTTGCCGCTGGTGTGGACGTCGAGATCAATTCAGTCTTAGGAGGGCACAAGATGATGCGCTCTGGATTATCGCAAAGAAAGTCGGCATGACCCGGCTTTTCATGGAAGACGGCAACAGATCCCTGTGACTGTTCTGTCTATTGGATGGCTTCAGGTTGTTGCACAACGCACTGGAAAAAGACGGCTACACAGCCGTTCAGCTTGGTGCAGGTACGCACAAGGTAAACGTGTAGCAAAGCCATGCGCGGCCACTTCTGCAAAGCAAAGGTTGAGCCAAAGCGCAAAGTTGCTGAATTCCGGGTTTCCGGATAACTTGATTGAGGTTGGTGCAGAAATTTCCGCTGAGCACTTCCTTGACGGTCAAAAGGTTGACGTGTCAGGCACATCAATCGGTAAAGGCTTTCCAGGTGCCTATGAAGCGTCACAACTTTGCTGGCTTGCGTGCTTCGCATGGTGTTTCCATCAGCCACCGCTCCACGGCTCTACTGGTCAGTGTCAAGACCCTGGTAAAGTTTTCAAGGGTAAGAAAATGGCGGGTCACATGGGTGCGGCTAAAGTGTACCACTCAAAACTTGAAGTTGTGCGCACCGATGCAGATCGTGGTTTGATTATGATCAAAGGCGCTGTTCCTGGCTCCAAGGGTGGATGGGTCACAATCAAAGACGCTGTTAAAAAGAAATTGCCTGATGGCGTGCCTTTCCCAGCCGCGTTAAATCAGCAGCCGCAGCCGGTCAGACTGTCGAAGCTCCTGTCGGAAGGTGGTGAAGCATGAAACTTGATGTCATCAAACTGGACGGTGCGACACGCTGGCTCTGCGATCTGGACGATGCTCTGTTTGGCCTTGAGCCACGTGCAGACATTTTGCACCGTGTCGTCCGTTGGCAGCGCAACAATGCGCAGGCCGGCACACACAAAGTGAAGACGCGTTCAGAAGTGAACTACTCCACGAAAAAGATCTATCGTCAGAAAGGTACTGGTGGCGCCCGTCACGGTGCTCGTTCTGCTCCGATCTTCCGTGGTGGTGGTATTTACAAAGGTCCAACGCCTCGCAGCCACGGCCACGATCTGCCCAAAAAGTGCGCGTAATTGGGTCTTAAGCACGCGCTGTCGCCAAAGCTAAAGCCGGCGAGTTGGTCATCATTGATGACGCAACATCTGATGGTAAAACACGCTCTTGCTAAGACTGGTTGAAAAACCTTGGTTGGAAACGTGCGTTGATCATCGATGGGACTGCCGTGAATCGATCATTTGCTAAAGCCGCGCGCAATATTGAAGGTTTGGATATCTTGCCGACAATGGGTGCAAACGTTTTTGACATCCTAAAGCGTGATACTCTTGGTGATCACGAAATCCGGTATCGAAGCTCTGGAGGCACGTCTGAAATGAGCTGCTAAAGCAGAACATTATGATGTGATCCGTAAGCCGATTATCACTGAAAAAGCAACTATGGCGTCTGAGAAACGGTGCCGTTGTGTTTGAAGTGGCGATCGACAGCAACAAGCCGAGCATCAAGGAAGCGGTTGAAAGCCTATTCGGTGTGAAAGGTGAAGGCTGTCAACACCACCATCACCAAAGGGAAATCTAAGCGGTTTCGCGGTGATGCTGGGCAAGCGCCGCGATGTGAAAAAGGCGTATGTGACTCTCGAAGAAGGTAACACCATCGACGTCTCGACTGGCCTGTAAGGATCAGTTGAATATTAAAGAAAAGCTCTGCTGGAAACAGTGGAGCTTTCTTTGTTAAATTAATGTCCATTATATTGGTGTGTTGAGAATTATTTTTAAATTATAATGTCTATGAACCGCGATAAAATTGAAGTAAAATCGTGGTCGAGCAAACTTCAGTCATAAAGTGTTGGTAGGAATTTGAACTAAATTAAAATTTGCGTTGTTACCAACAACATTAGGATCTTGCCCTTCTCCACCCCCCCTGCTATCAGCCGACAACGCTATCCAGCCAGATTCGTCTGGGATGGATGGGGTATGGGGAAGCCCAATCTAAACGGGGACCTTCGGGGCCCTAAACACCAGCGGCCCTTCGGGGTTGCACGAAGCAAACGGAAGACAGAAAGCATGGCACTAAAGTCGTATAAACCGACGACGCCAGGCCAGCGCGGGCTGGTACTGATCGACCGTTCGGAGCTTTGGAAAGGGCGTCCAGTCAAAACTCTTACTGAGGGTTTGACAAAATCGGGCGGCCGGAACAACACCGGACGGATCACATCAGGCGTCGTGGCGGGGGGCAAACGCCTTTATCGTATTGTGATTTCAAACGGAATAAGTTTGACGTTCAGCAACTGTCGAACGCATCGAGTATGACCCTAACCGCACAGCCTTTATCGCTCTCGTCAAATATGACGATGGTGAACAGAGTATACTATTGGCGCCACAGCGCTTGGCTGTTGGTGATAAGATCATTGCATGCGGCCAAAGCGGACATCAAGCCAGGCAACGCAATGCCGTTCTCTGGCATGCCAATCGGCACGATCATCCACAACATCGAAATGAAAGCCTGGCAAAGGGTGGTCAAATCGCTCGTGCTGCTGGTACATACGCACAGTTCGTAGGCCGTGATGGCGGCTACGCCAGATCCGTCTGAGCTCGGGTGAATTGCGCTTGGTTCGTCAGGAATGCATGGCCACCGTTGGTGCCGTGTCGAACCCAGACAACTCAACCAAAACTTCGGTAAAGCGGGCCGTATGCGTCCACAAGGGTGTCGTCCATCTGTACGTGGTGTCGTTATGAACCCGGTCGATCACCCTCACGGTGGTGGTGAAGGTCGGACATCTGGTGGTCGTCACCCGGTTTCCCCATGGGGTAAACCCACCAAAGGTGCACGTACTCGTAACAAAAACAAAGCGTCGCAAAAGCTTATCATCCGCTCGCGTCACGCCAAAAAGAAGGGGCGTTAATAGATGTCTCGTTCCGTATGGAAAGGTCCTTTTGTCGATGCTTATGTGCTTAAGAAAGCCGAAGCAGCCGGGGAAAGCGATCGTAACAACGTAATCAAGATTTGGTCACGTCGTTCAACAATCTTGCCACAATTTGTGGGTCTTGACTTTCGGTGTTTATAATGGTCGGAAGCACATTCCAGTCAACGTCACCGAAGAAATGATCGGCCAGAAAGTTTGGTGAATATTCACCAACTCGTACCTATTACGGGCACACGGCTGACAAAAAAGCGAAGCGGAAATAAGCCATGAGCAAGGATAAAAATCCCCGCCGCGTGGCTGATAACGAAGCAATGGCGAAAACTCGCATGCTTCGCACCAGCCCGCAAAAGCTGAACCTGTTGCGCAGATGATCCGTGGGAGAAAAGTTAATAAGGCTCTTACGGACCTTACTTTCTCCAAAAAGCGGATTGCTGATGACGTTAAGAAATGTCTTCAGTCCGCAATTGCGAATGCTGAAAATAATCACAACTTGGATGTGGATGAACTGGTGGTGGCGGAAGCCTATGTTGGTAAAAACTTGACAATGAAACGCGGTCGCCCCCGGGCACGTGGTCGTTTCGGAAAGATTATTAAGCCATTTTCCGAACTAACAATTTTAGTTCGCCAAGTTGAGGAGCAAGCATAATGGGACATAAAGTCAATCCAATCGGAATGCGCCTCCAGATCAACCGTACTTGGGATAGCCGCTGGTACGCAGACACCAAAGATTATGGTAATCTGCTGCTTGAGGATTTAAAAATTCGAGAATTTGTTGGCGAAGAGTGCAAGCAAGCCGGCATTAGCCGTGTGATTATTGAGCGTCCACACAAGAAGTGCCGCGTGACAATACATACAGCACGGCCGGGCGTGATTATTGGCAAAAAAGGCGCTGATATCGAAGGTCTTCGCAAAAAGATCGCAAGCTTGACTGACAGTGAGTTGCACCTCAACATCGTTGAGGTACGCAAGCCTGAGCTTGATGCGCCACTTGTTGCTGAAGTCATCGCACAGCAATTGGAACGCCGGGTATCTTTCCGTCGTGCCATGAAGCGTGCAGTTCAAAACGCAATGCGCATGGGTGCCTTAGGTATCCGTGTGAATGTTGCAGGTCGTTTGGGCGGAGCAGAAATAGCGCGTACCGAATGGTACCGTGAAGGTCGAGTTCCGTTGCATACATTGCGTGCTGATATTGATTACGCTCACGCTGAAGGTCTGACAGCTTATGGTATCATCGGGATCAAAGTCTGGATTTTCTAAGGTGAGATCATGGAACACGATCCTGCAGCCGTGACCGTAAAGCCAAGAATGCAAGAGGCCCAGCACCTCGTGGTGCAGGCGGCAATCGTGCCGTCGCTAGGGGAGATACAGATGCTTCAGCCAAAAGCGTACCAAATTCCGCAAGCAGCTCAAGGGCTCGCATTCAGGGCCTTGCTAAGGGCGGCGCGATCTGAACTTTGGGACTTACGGTCTTAAGGCAACAGAACCTGAGCGTATCACTGCACGTCAAATCGAAGCGGCTCGCCGCGCGATGACACGTCACATGAAACGTCAGGGCCGTGTCTGGATTCGTATTTTTCCAGATGTGCCAATCACAGCCAAACCTACTCGAAGTTCGTATGGGTAAAGGTAAAGGCTCTGTCGACCGTTGGGCCGCCAAAGTTAAGCCTGGTCGTGTGATGTTTGAAATCGACGGCGTTGACGAAGTCATCGCACGTGAGGCATTGCGCCTAGCAGCTATGAAGTTGCCGATCAAAACGCGCGTCGTGGTTCGTGAAGATTGGTAACAATTCAGGCAGGCTTTAGTCCACCTACCAAAATAGGCCCCCATCGAGAAATCGGTGGGGGTATTTTATTAAGACCAGCTATAGTTAAAGCTGATGCTAATGCGGTCTTCATCAGCCATGTTCATTGGAACCTCATGGCGCAACCAGCTTTCCCAAAGTAATACATCACCAATGTTTGGTTCCGCGTAAATGAAGCTTCTGAGTTCTTCCCGAGCATCCTTGGCTCGGCTTGGCGCTGCCATCATGGTTGCAAGCCTAGGATCTTCGAACTTAATTGCGCTGGTTCCTGCGGGCATTGCTACATAGGTTGTACCACTAATTACACTATGGGGGTGAATATGCGCAGTGTGGACCCCTCCAAAAGGAAGAATATTAATCCATAGGCTATCAAGTTTAATTTTCTTGTTTCCGAGATCAAAATCTAAATCCTGCACAAAAGCCTCAACGTGCATATCAAGCGCGGTAATAAGGTCTTTGAAAATTGGAAAACGCCAGTCGAGATCGGTGAGAGAAGCATAGCTGGTATACCCTGGAAAATCGTTTTCCTCACACCAATTCTGCCCGGCTTCGTCGTCCTCGGCTATTGCAAGGCATGAGCTTTCTAACTCGGAGCCATCTATCAATGTGCTGAAATCTGACAAAGCGGCGGTGTAAAGGCGGGTCGCGAACAGCGATTTTATATCTGACATAACTTGATAATATCGAAGCAAATTAATTAATGCGAGCATGAAAGGGTTGCTAACTGACTGTAACCCCTCTAAAGCGGCAGTTCATCATGATCTCCACTGGAATCAGGGTAACCACAATTGAGCCCACCGGTGATGTGAAAGGAAAAGGCAATGAATGCCAACGAACTACGGGATAAGACCCCGGACCAGCTTCGAGATGAACTGGTTTCATTGAAAAAAGAGGCCTTTAACCTTCGTTTTCAGCAAGCGACAGGCCAAATGGAAAACACTGCTCGCATGCGTCAAGTGCGCCGTGGTGTTGCTCGTGTTAATACAATTTTGAACCAAAAAGCGGCCGCCGCCGCAGGCGAGGAGTAAGTCTTATGCCCAAACGTATCCTGTCCGGCGTCGTAACATCGAACCAAAACGAGCAAACAATTACTGTATCGGTTGAACGCCGATTCAAGCACCCTTTGCTGCAAAAAACAGTTCGTAAGTCCAAGAAGTACCGGGCTCACGACGAACAGAACGCTTTTAACGTAGGTGACCTTGTTCGCATCCAAGAATGTGCACCTAAGTCGAAAACTAAACGCTGGGAAGTTATTGCAGAATAACTTTACAGATTAATCGAAACCCTGGGGATCGTAGCATAGCGCCCTCATAGGTCGGGAGTAACCACATGATCCAAATGCAAACAAATCTAGAAGTGGCTGACAATAGCGGCGCTCGTCGTGTTCAGTGCATCAAGGTTTTGGGTGGATCCAAGCGTAAATACGCATCCGTAGGTGACGTTATCGTCGTTTCGGTTAAGGAAGCCATTCCACGTGGCCGTGTCAAAAAAGGTGACGTCCGCAAGGCAGTCGTCGTTCGCACAGCCAAAGCAGTTCGTCGCGAAGATGGCACAGCGATCCGTTTTGATCGCAATGCAGCTGTAATTTTGACGAATACTAATGAGCCACTAGGTACACGTATCTTTGGCCCAGTTGTTCGTGAATTGCGCGGCAAGAACTTCATGAAAATTATTTCACTTGCACCTGAGGTGCTGTGATATGGCTGCTAAATTGAAAAAGGGCGATAAGGTCGTCGTTCTGTCTGGCAAAGATAAGGGGAAGCAGGGCGAAATATCTTCTGTGAATCCTTCTGTGGGCAAAGCAGTTGTGGAAGGGCTAAATATGGCTATTCGTCACACAAAACAGTCTCAATCTGATCAAGGTGGCCGCATTCCAAAAGCAATGCCGATCCAGCTGTCAAATTTGGCATTGATTGACAGTAAGGGTAAAGGGACACGTGTTGGCTTTCGTGAGGAGGGCGGCAAGAAGGTCCGTTTTGCTAAATCAACTGGGGAGACCGTATAATGTTGGATACAGCAAATTACACTCCGCGTTTGAAAGCTCTTTATGCGGCCGAAATTAAGGCAGCGATGAAGGAAGAGTTTGGTTACGTAAACGATATGATGATACCTCGTTTGGACAAGATAGTTCTGAACATGGGTATCGGAGATGCCGTGAAAGACACTAAAAAAGTGAAGCATGCGCAAGAAGCATTGACATTAATTGCGGGGCAAAAAGCCTTGGTCACTCATGCTAAGAAGTCTATTGCCGGCTTCCGCGTTCGTGAAGAAATGCCTTTGGGCACCAAAGTTACATTACGTGGTGATCGAATGTACGAATTCATGGACAGGCTGACCACAATCGCTTTGCCACGTGTACGCGACTTCCGCGGCGTGAAAAGTTCTTCGTTCGATGGTCGTGGCAACTATGCCATGGGCCTTAAAGAGCACATCGTGTTCCCTGAAATCGATTTTGACATATTGTCGATATGCTGGGCATGGATATTATAATCTGCACCGACTCAAAGACGGACGCAGAAGCCAAAGCGCTGTTGAAGCATTTCAACATGCCTTTCAACAGTTAAGGATCTGCGACATGGCTAAGAAATCAATGATCGCCCGAGAAGTTAAGCGTCAAAAGTTAGTGGACAAATTTGCCACTAAACGCGCTGAACTCAAAGGCATCGCACGGGATCAATCCCTTCCAATGGAAGAACGCTTCACGGCACAGCTTAAGCTAGCTAAATTGCCGCGTAATTCTTCTGCAACACGACTTCATAACCGTTGTCAGCTCACTGGTCGTCCTCACGCTTACTATCGTAAGTTGAAGGTCAGCCGGATCGCGCTGCGGGAGCTTGGCTCATCAGGCCAAATCCCCGGTATGGTTAAGTCAAGCTGGTAGAGGAGTTTAAAAAATGAACGATCCTATTGGTGATATGCTGACCCGTATTCGTAACGCGTCATTGCGTGGCAAATCCACTGTGGAAACGCCAGCGTCAAAACTGCGTGCGTGGGTACTGGATGTGCTGGCCGATGAAGGCTACATCCGTGGTTATGAAAAAATGACTGGTAAAGATGGCCACCCGGCCATCGAAATCAGCCTCAAGTACTATGACGGCACCCCGGTAATTCGCGAAGTTAAGCGCGTTTCAAAGCCTGGGCGACGTGTGTATTTGGGTGTAAAGGATATTCCTATCGTCCGTCAGGGCTTAGGTGTGTCGATTGTCTCCACCCCTAAAGGTGTGATGTCGGATGCAAGTGCACGAGCCAACAATGTTGGCGGCGAAGTGCTTTGCACGGTCTTCTAAGGAGTTAGGTATGTCTCGTATTGGTAAAAAACCGGTCGGGCTGCCCTCAGGTGTTTCTGCATCTGTGTCCGGCCAGACTATTGAAGTTAAGGGTCCCAAAGCGACCCGCAGCTTCACCGCAGCTGATGATGTAACAATCACAGTTAATGAAGATAACGTATCGGTTGAGCCTCGCGGCAAGTCCAAGCGTGCGCGTCAGCAGTGGGGCATGTCCCGCACGATGATCGCTAATATGGTTACTGGTGTTTCCACCGGTTTCAAAAAAGAGCTTGAGATCAACGGAGTTGGTTACCGGGCACAGGTTCAGGGTTCTATCTTGAAACTGTCCCTTGGCTACAGCCACGACGTAAACTTTGAAATCCCTGAAGGCGTTTCAGTGACGGCAGCCAAGCCAACTGAAATCGCAGTTGAAGGTACGGATGAACAGCTTGTCGGCCAGGTAGCGGCGAATATCCGCGAATGGCGGAAACCAGAGCCATATAAAGGCAAAGGTATTCGGTACAAAGGTGAGTTTATCTTCCGTAAAGAAGGTAAGAAGAAGTAAAGGACCCAGGATATGGCAAACAGCAAAAGAACTCTGTTTCTAAAGCGCCGCCTGCGCGTTCGGAACAAATTGCGGAAAATTAACACTGGGAAGCCCCGGTTGTCGGTTCACCGTTCTTCAAAAAACATCTCTGTTCAGGTGATTGACGATATTCAAGGTATAACCTTGGCATCAGCGTCAACATTGGAAAAAGATCTGGGATGTGTTGGCAAAAACAACGTTGATGCCGCAGCAAAAGTGGGTTCTGCAATTGCAGAACGTGCAAAAAAAGCGGGTGTCGAAGTCGTACTCTTCGATCGCGGTGGCTTCCTATTTCACGGGAAAGTGAAGGCTTTAGCAGAAGCCGCCAGAGAAGGTGGGTTGAAATTTTAAGATCAGTGTAGGTGAGCTTTCTGGCTTGCCTCGATGGTGCCGCGGTTATAGATCGACGGACATCGTAGACATAGGGTGCTAAGTGCCCACAATTCAGGAGGCCACAATGGCTGAAAGAAATAACCAACGGGGAAATCGTCGCGACCGCGAGGAAACCCCAGAATTTGCAGATCGATTGGTCGCGATCAACCGTGTGTCTAAGACAGTTAAAGGTGGTAAGCGTTTTGGCTTTGCTGCTTTGGTTGTTGTTGGTGATCAAAAAGGTCGCGTAGGCTTTGGCAAGGGTAAAGCGAAAGAGGTGCCTGAAGCGATCCGTAAAGCCACGGAACAAGCCAAGCGCCAAATGATTCGGGTTCCTTTGCGTGAGGGTCGTACGTTGCACCACGATATGGAAGGCCGTCATGGCGCCGGTAAAGTAGTGATGCGTTCGGCACCACAAGGTACCGGTATCATCGCTGGAGGTCCAATGCGTGCTGTCTTTGAAATGCTTGGCTTGCAAGACGTTGTTGCTAAATCTTTGGGCTCACAAAACCCATACAACATGATCCGCGCAACAATGAATGGCCTGCAAAAAGAAAGTAGCCCGCGTATGGTAGCACAACGCCGTGGTAAGAAGGTTGCAGACATCCTGAACAAGGGTGATGTGCCAGCTGCCCCAGCAGAACCCGCAGAAGCTTAAGGAGTGGACCAATGGCTAAAACGATAGTTGTAAAACAAATCGGTTCACCGATCCGCCGACCGGCCAAGCAGCGTCAAACGCTAATAGGGCTGGGTCTGAATAAAATGCACCGGACACGTGAACTAGAAGATACTCCATCCGTGCGTGGCATGGTAAATAAGATTTCGCACATGGTTCAGATTATCGAAGAAAAAGGATGACCTAATATTGGGTCACCGTGATAGATTATTTTAAACCCGCCTAGGACAGGCGGGTTTTTTATATCGAAAACGTTAAAATTTCAAAAACGTTCTGAGACTAATCACCGTCTAATGGTAGCGAACAAAATAAATAAATTGGAGAATTATAACAAATCTAACATTATGGCTGGTGCATTAGCACATTTAAGGCCCATGTATGGCACTGATGAAGTCGCTTATTGGTGCAGTCGTAGAGGGTTGAAACAATATTACAGATATAAATTGGAAAAGTGGCTAATAGCTTTACACTTGATCCCAAAGCTACACCAATCTATATGCCGTTAATGAGTAAAAAACTGCTCGTTAGAATCAATCAAAGCCGAGGTTGACCCGCTTACGCTTCAGGGGTCACATCCGGCAAAGGAGAAGCGATATGAGACTTAATGAACTGCGTGACAATCCAGGCGCTACAAAAACTAAAAAACGTATTGCCCGTGGCCCAGGTTCTGGAAAAGGTAAGACCGCTGGTCGTGGTATCAAAGGTCAAAAATCCCGCTCGGGTGTTGCTATCAAGGGTTACGAAGGTGGCCAAATGCCATTGTACCAACGCTTGCCTAAACGTGGCTTCAATAATCCAAACCGCAAAGCATTCGCAGTTGTAAATTTGGGTCTCATCCAAAAGTTCATCGATGACGGTAAGTTAAATGGTGACATCACTGAAGATAGTCTGATTGCTTCGGGACTTGTGCGTCGTAAGCTTGACGGTGTGCGTGTGTTAGCTAAAGGTGCATTCACGGCAAAAGTATCTATCACTGTGACCGGCGCCTCAGGGGCAGCGAAAGCTGCGGTTGAAGCAGCTGGTGGTTCACTTTCAGTCATACCTGCGGTAGCAGCGGCAGAATAAGAGGTTGTTAGCAGCGATTAGACTGCTTACATATCTATAAGTTTTCCAAGCGCCGCCATCGGGGAACCCGATTGGCGGTGAACTTGTTTAGGGAGTTCTCAAATGGCATCTGCCGCCGAACAAATGGCCGCGAATTTAAGCTGGGGTACACTGGGTAAAGCTACCGAGTTACGCCACCGTATTTTCTTCACTGTTGGCCTATTGATAGTTTATAGGATCGGTACCTATATCCCGGTTCCGGGTATTGACGCAATTGCTCTCAAGGAGTTCATGGATCAAGCAGCCTCCGGGATCGGTGGCGTTTTATCGATGTTCACAGGTGGAGCTTTAGCACGTATGGGTATTTTTGCCTTAGGCATCATGCCCTATATCTCTGCTTCTATCATTGTTCAGCTTCTTGGCGCGATGTGGGAGCCATTAAAGCAATTGAAGAAAGAGGGTGAAGCCGGCCGCAAAAAGATCAATCAATACACACGTTATGGTACTGTGCTGTTGGCGACTTTCCAGGCTTATGGTCTTGCCGCAAGCTTGCAGGCGGGTGATCTTGTTTCTGATCCCGGGTTCTTCTTCATCGCTAGTTGTGTAATCACTCTGGTTGGTGGCACGATGTTTTTGATGTGGTTGGGAGAGCAGATCACCGCTCGTGGGATTGGCAATGGTATTTCACTTATCATTTTTGTTGGTATTATAGCTGAGCTTCCTGCTGCATTTGGTCAGTTCTTCACACAGGGTCGATCTGGTGCTATTGGCACCGGTACGATGTTAGCGGTTCTGGTAATGTTGATAGCGACGCTTGGGTTTGTAGTATTTATGGAACGCAGCCTGCGTAAAATTCATATTCAATATCCTCGCCGCCAAGTTGGAATGAAAACCTATGATGGCGGATCAAGCCATCTTCCAATCAAAGTAAACCCAGCAGGCGTTATTCCTGCGATTTTTGCTTCGGCTTTGTTGCTTCTACCAACAACACTTTCAACTTTTTCAGGAGGTCAGTCAGGCCCGGTTATGTCAACAGTTTTGGCGTACTTTGGCCCGGGCCAACCTGCATATCTAGTATTTTTTACGGCAATGATCGTATTCTTTACCTATTTTTATACTCGGGAAGTTTCTTTTAAAACTGACGAAGTTGCAGACAATCTGAAAAACCAAAATGGGTTTGTACCAGGAATTCGACCGGGTGCGAAAACAGCTGAATACCTTGATTACGTTGTCACTCGTATTTTGGTTCTCGGTTCTGGCTACTTGGCGCTTGTTTGCCTTTTACCAGAAGTTCTAAGAAGCCAGTTCTCGATAACAGCTTATTTTGGTGGAACATCGATTTTGATTATTGTTTCCGTTGGGATGGATACTATACAGCAAGTGCAATCACATTTGTTGGCGCATCAATATGATGGCCTGCTCGAAAAATCACAGCTACGTGGAAAACGTCGTAGCAAAAAAGGTGGGGTGACACGCCAATGAATATCATTTTGCTTGGACCTCCTGGTGCCGGTAAGGGAACACAGGCCAAAATGTTGGTCGATGGTCATAATATGATACAACTTTCGACAGGTGATATGCTTCGTGCTGCTAAAACATCTGGGACTAAGATGGGCAACAAAGTTGCCGCTGTAATGGATGCAGGAAATCTTGTAACCGATGAGATTGTAATTGGACTTATATCCGAACAACTCGACAGTGACGCAGCGGGAGGTTTTATTTTTGACGGTTTCCCGCGGACGTTGGCCCAAGCCGATGCTTTGGGAGCATTATTAGCCTCAAAAGGTACGAATTTAGACCACGTGATTGAAATGCAAGTAGACGATGCAGCTTTGGTCAGTCGGATTACGGCCCGTTCAACATGTGGTTCATGTGAAGAGGGTTATAACGATGTATCAAAACCAATCCCCTTAAACAGAACTTGTGTGAAATGTGGTGGCACTGAATTCAAGCGCCGGGCTGATGATAACGAAAATAGTCTGAAAACAAGACTGATGGCTTACTATAAAGAAACGTCTCCGTTGATTGGTTATTACTACGCTAAAGAGATGCTAACCTCCGTAGACGGTTTAGCAGAAATTGATGAAGTACAATCGTCTATTTCAAATGTATTAGTTTAGCCACTTGACGTTCAGGGGAAACCCCCATAATTCACCCTCTCTGTAATAGAGAATCAAATTACCTTAATCGCAGGCTGGAAGGCGTTGACCTCTTGCCTGTACCTGTGAAAAAAGGTTCCGGATCTACGGAACCGCAGTTTAAAAAGGAATATGCCTTGGCTCGTATTGCCGGCGTAAACATCCCGACCCATAAACGGGTCCCGATCGCCCTAACTTATATTACTGGAATTGGCCTAACATCGGCTAAAGAAATTTGCACCAGCGTTAAAATCGATGAAACACGTCGTGTAAATGAACTGAACGATGCGGAAGTTATTTCTATTCGTGAACACATTGACGCGACATATACCGTCGAAGGTGACCTGCGCCGTGATGTTCAAATGAACATCAAGCGCTTGATGGATTTAGGTTGCTACCGAGGACTACGCCATCGTCGTAATTTGCCAGTTCGTGGTCAGCGGACTCATACCAATGCGCGTACGCGCAAGGGGCCAAGCAAAGCAATAGCTGGCAAGAAGAAGTAGGGGCAGATAAATGGCACGTGATAAAAAAGCGCCTAAGCGCAAAGAGCGGAAAAATATTGCAGCCGGTGTGGCGCATGTTAATAGCTCATTTAATAATACGAAGATTTTGATCTCCGATGTGCAGGGCAATGCGATAGCCTGGTCATCTTCAGGTACTATGGGGTTTAAAGGTTCACGGAAATCTACACCGTATGCCGCACAGATGGCTGCTGAAGATGCAGGCAAAAAAGCGCAGGATCACGGTGTAAAAACCTTGGAAATAGAAGTCCAGGGTCCAGGATCGGGCCGCGAGAGCGCGCTGCGCGCTTTAGCTGCACTTGGTTTGAACATAACTTCTATCCGTGATGTAACGCCAATGGCACACAACGGCTGTCGCCCACCAAAGCGCCGCCGCGTATAAATTCTATTATCTTCGGACACACAGTACTGGCTGAGTGTCCGAAGGTCGTTTTTTTCCCTCGAGCGTCTTTGTTTTTATGGACATGGAGCAAAGACAAGAATGGAGGACCGCATGATCCATAAGAATTGGGCAGAACTGATTAAACCAATGCAGCTAGAGGCAAAGCCGGGTAATGATCCTAGCCGTCAAGCGACATTAATTGCAGAACCACTTGAGCGTGGCTTCGGCCTTACACTTGGTAACGCGCTGCGTCGCATACTGATGTCATCGCTGCAAGGAGCTGCGATTACCAGCGTACAAATTGATAATGTATTGCATGAATTCTCCAGCGTTGCTGGAGTGCGTGAGGATGTAACCGACATTGTTCTGAATCTTAAAGGTGTTTCGATCCGCATGGAAGTCGAAGGCTCTAAGAGGTTGACTGTTCAGGCTAAAGGCCCGGGCATTGTGACAGCTGGTAATATAGTTGAAACCGCTGGGATTGAAGTGCTTAATAAAGAGCACGTATTGTGCCACCTCGACGAGGGCGCCGAATTATTCATGGAACTGACTGTGAGTGTTGGCAAAGGTTACGTTGCGGCCGATAAGAACCGTCCTGAAGATGCTCCTATTGGTTTGATCCCAATCGATGCCATATTCTCTCCGGTTACGAAAGTGAGCTACGACGTTCAGCCCACACGCGAAGGTCAAGTTCTGGATTACGATAAATTGACGATGAAAATCGAAACAGACGGTTCATTGACACCAGACGATGCCGTAGCTTACGCCGCGCGGATATTGCAAGATCAACTGTCGATCTTCGTGAACTTCGATGAGCCAGAAAGTGAAAATGACGCATCTGAGGATGATGGGCATGAGTTCAACCCACTTCTTCTTAAGAAAGTAGATGAGCTGGAACTGTCTGTACGTTCGGCAAACTGCCTCAAAAATGACAATATTGTCTACATTGGCGATCTGATTCAGAAAACTGAAGCTGAAATGCTTCGCACTCCGAACTTTGGTCGAAAATCTTTGAATGAGATTAAAGAGGTCCTGTCAGGTATGGGCTTGCATCTTGGCATGGACGTTGAGGATTGGCCACCTGACAATATTGAAGATTTGGCAAAAAAGCTTGAAGATAATTTCTAACTGGTCGGCGGGGAAACCTGCCCTCCATAAGGCTGGGCAATAAAGCCCCAATAGGGAGGGGTTCACTCGCATGGACCCCCAGACAAAGCAAAATGTAAACGGAGAAACGATATGCGCCACGCACGAGGCTACCGCCGCCTAAATAGAACACATGAACATCGCAAAGCAATGTTTGCTAACATGGCGGGCTCTTTGATCGAACATGAACAGATTAAAACAACATTGCCTAAGGCAAAAGAATTAAAGTCCATAATAGAAAAGCTGATCACACTTGGCAAACGTGGTGATGAACATGCACGTCGTCAAGCAATGAGCCGTTTGAAGCAGCACATGTTTGTAACAAAACTATTTGATGTCCTGGGCCCGCGCTACGCGGAGCGTCAAGGAGGCTATGTTCGTGTTTTGAAAGCTGGTTTTCGTTACGGTGACATGGCGCCAATGGCGATCATTGAATTTGTAGACCGTGATGTTGCTGCAAAGGGTTCTGCTGATAAAGCGCGCTTGGAGCCCGCTAGCGAATAAGCTGCACATAAGTAGTTTTTTAGAGCCCTGCCTTTGGTAGGGCTTTTGCTATTGGTGGGATGATTTGTACTGGCAGTGAGTTTTCTTTTCGGGGTCCTTTGCTTAAGATAGTTAATGATGATGGATTTATTTGATAGCTCTGGTTCAACAAGCCCCTCTCAAGATTTGGCACAACGGCCATTGGCTGATATATTGAGGCCAAAAATCTTATCTCATGTTATTGGCCAGTGCCAGATCCTGGGATCAAACGGGTCTTTGTCTACAATGCTGGATTCGGGTATTCTGGGGTCGATTGTTTTTTGGGGACCACCGGGTGTAGGTAAAACAACAATTGCGCGTTTGTTGGCCCAAGAAACTGACTTATATTTCGTGCAAATAAGTGCAATTTTTAGCGGTATTCCGGAACTCCGACGGGTCTTTGAATCTGCTAGAATCCGCAGGGATAATGGGCAGGGCACCCTCTTGTTTGTAGACGAGAGTCCATCAGGTTCAACAAAGCTCAGCAGGATAGCTTTCTACCGCTTATGGAAGATGGCACCATAGTCCTTATTGGTGCTACCACAGAAAACCCCTCGTTTGAATTAAATGCTGCTGTTTTATCGCGATCTCAGGTTATGGTTCTTGAGCGATTAAATATAGACGATTTGGAACTTT
Source organism: uncultured Planktomarina sp. (assembly GCA_905182425.1). GTDB lineage: Bacteria > Pseudomonadota > Alphaproteobacteria > Rhodobacterales > Rhodobacteraceae > Planktomarina. The sequence goes on from CAJJBP010000016.1 coordinate 34,825, forward strand.
TGGCCCAGAGGGCGGAGGCTGAGATTAAACAATCACTTCCCTTAGAGCCAGCAGCGCGCGCTAATCTTTTAGAGATGGCAGATGGTGATGGTCGTAGCTTGCTGAACCTTGCAGAACAGGTCTTTGCTTGGAAGTTGAACGCGCCTCTTAATCAGCAAGAGCTCTCCGAAAGGCTCATGAAACGTGCGGCTATTTATGACAAATCTGGCGATGCGCACTATAATTTGATTTCAGCATTGCATAAATCTATTCGAGGCTCAGACCCTGATGCTGCTTTGTATTGGTTTGCGCGCATGTTAACGGCTGGAGAAGACCCTCGGTATTTGGCGCGGAGAATTACTAGGATGGCTGTCGAAGATATAGGATTGGCTGATCCAAAAGCTCAGGAGGTATGTCTGCAATCTTGGCAGACATATGAGAGGCTTGGCAGCCCAGAGGGCGAGTTAGCGCTTGCGCAGGCAGTTACGTATCTTGCTTTAGCGCCAAAATCTAATGCGGCTTATGTTGCCTTTAAGGCTGCGATGCAGGGCGCTAAAAGCACCGGCTCACTTCCGCCTCCGAAACACATCTTGAACGCCCCAACTGAGTTGATGAAGGACCAAGGCTACGGAACAGGCTATGCCTACGATCATGATGCCGAAGATGGGTTTTCAGGTCAGAATTATTTCCCTGATAACATGGAGCGTCCTAGATATTATGTGCCAGTTGAGCGCGGCTTTGAGCGCGATTTAGGTAAAAGACTAGAATATTTTGAGAAGCTGCGCCAACGGCGTGATGGTTGACAATCCTTCGCCCACGGCACATTGCAAACTAATGCTATCGACAACGATACAAGTAGCCTTAGGTGGGGCAATTGGTGCTTCTCTAAGGTTTTTGACTGGGGTTGGCATTTTGCGTCTTGTGGGCTCAAGTTTTCCATTGGCAATATTGGGTATAAATGTTCTGGGTTCGCTATTAATGGGTATGTTTGTTGTATTTGCGGCGCACCGAGGGTTTACGCAACTCAACCCATTTGTACTGACGGGGCTTCTTGGTGGGTTTACGACGTTTTCCGCTTTCTCACTTGAGGCAGTTAGTCTGTTTGAGCGCGGCGCCTTTGGGCTTGCTGTGCTTTATGTGAGCTTGTCAGTCGGTTTATCGATAGGCGGTCTAGTTTTGGGTCTGATTATTGCGCGAGGGATTTGGGCATGAGCCGAGTACAACTTTTGGAAGTCGCCGAGGGGGATGGTGATCAACGTTTAGATCGTTGGTTTCGGCGAATGTTTCCACAAGTGCAGCAGGGACAGATTGAAAAGATGTGCCGTAAAGGCGATATTCGCGTGAATGGTGGTAGGGTTAAGTCGAATTCACGCTTAGAGTCTGGGCAAACCATCCGGGTTCCTCCACTTCCCGATACGCCGGCGCCTGCGATCGTTGATAAGAAAATTAGTGATGCAGATGAGAAAATGATACAATCTTGCGTCATTTACCGTGATGAGCAGATTATTGTGCTGAACAAGCCTGCGGGTCTACCTGTGCAAGGTGGAAGCAAGCAACATCGGCATGTGGATGGGCTTACGCCAGCACTGCGGTTTGGAAGCGATGAAAACCCAAGGCTGGTGCATCGGTTGGATAAAGATACCTCGGGTGTTTTAATCCTTGGTCGAACACGCCAAATTACTGCGGCACTAGCGGAGGCTTTCCGCCACCAGGAGACCCGTAAAATATATTGGGCCGTTGTTGCTGGTGTTCCGCATCCAAAGATGGGTACGATTAAATATGGCTTAGTAAAGGCCGCTGGTCACGGCAAAGGTGGAGAAGGTGAGAAGATGCACTGTGTCCACCCGCGTGAGGTCGCCGAAACCTATGGGGCCAAGCGAGCCACGACTGATTACGCAGTGCTTGCGCCTTTGGGCAGCCGTGCATCATGGGTCGCACTGGTTCCTGTAACTGGTCGTACGCATCAGTTGCGGGCGCACATGGCTGAAATGGGACACCCAATTGTAGGTGATGGCAAGTATGGTGGATCTGCTCAAGAAAACCTTGGCAACGGTTGGGGCTCGCAGCTTGGAGGTGATATTAGCAAAAAGTTGCATCTCCATGCGAGACATTTAAGGCTAGAGCATCCTGTCACCAAAGCGATATTGTCGTTTACTGCACCTTTGCCTGAGCACATGCAGCGGACTTGGGATCAGATGCAGTGGGACCCAAGAGATGTGAAGCTTGATCCTTTCGAGGGGGATGAATGACTGCGCTACGCACGCTCATATTATTTGATGTTGATGGCACGC
>CAJJBP010000017.1 GCA_905182425.1 uncultured Planktomarina sp.
CCGAAGGGTTAGCGCAGCGTCGTCGGGTAGAACCAACTCCCATGGTGTGACGGGCGGTGTGTACAAGGCCCGGGAACGTATTCACCGCGTCATGCTGTTACGCGATTACTAGCGATTCCGACTTCATGGGGTCGAGTTGCAGACCCCAATCCGAACTGAGACAGCTTTTTGGGATTAACCCATTGTCACTGCCATTGTAGCACGTGTGTAGCCCAACCCGTAAGGGCCATGAGGACTTGACGTCATCCACACCTTCCTCCCGCTTATCACGGGCAGTTTCTCTAGAGTGCCCAGCATAACCTGATGGCAACTAAAGATGTGGGTTGCGCTCGTTGCCGGACTTAACCGAACATCTCACGACACGAGCTGACGACAGCCATGCAGCACCTGTCACTGCGTCCCCGAAGGGAACGTACCATCTCTGGTAGTAGCACAGGATGTCAAGGGTTGGTAAGGTTCTGCGCGTTGCGTCGAATTAAACCACATGCTCCACCGCTTGTGCGGGCCCCCGTCAATTCCTTTGAGTTTTAATCTTGCGACCGTACTCCCCAGGCGGAATGCTTAATCCGTTAGGTGTGACACCAACAAGTATACTTGCTGACGTCTGGCATTCATCGTTTACGGTGTGGACTACCAGGGTATCTAATCCTGTTTGCTCCCCACACTTTCGCACCTCAGCGTCAGTATCGAGCCAGTAAGCCGCCTTCGCCACTGGTGTTCCTCCGAATATCTACGAATTTCACCTCTACACTCGGAATTCCACTTACCTCTCTCGAACTCAAGACTAGCAGTATTAAAGGCAGTTCCAGGGTTGAGCCCTGGGATTTCACCTCTAACTTACTAATCCGCCTACGTGCGCTTTACGCCCAGTAATTCCGAACAACGCTAACCCCCTCCGTATTACCGCGGCTGCTGGCACGGAGTTAGCCGGGGTTTCTTTACCAGATACTGTCATTATCATCTCTGGCGAAAGTGCTTTACGACCCTAAGGCCTTCATCACACACGCGGCATGGCTAGATCAGGGTTTCCCCCATTGTCTAAGATTCCCTACTGCTGCCTCCCGTAGGAGTCTGGGCCGTGTCTCAGTCCCAGTGTGGCTGATCATCCTCTCAAACCAGCTATAGATCGTAGGCTTGGTAGGCCATTACCCCACCAACTACCTAATCTAACGCGGGCTAATCCTTCTCCGATAAATCTTTCCCCCGAAGGGCGTATAAGGTATTACTCTCAGTTTCCCGAGGCTATTCCTTAGAGAAGGGCATATTCCCACGCGTTACTCACCCGTCCGCCGCTCATCCCGAAGGATGCGCTCGACTTGCATGTATTAGGCCTGCCGCCAGCGTTCGTTCTGAGCCAGGATCAAACTCTCAAGTTGAAATACAATTACTTGTATAACCTTGACGTTCGAACCTCTGCACATCGTCCCACTGTTCAGGTGGGACATCATTTAATCTGTTTATTGTGCTTCAGTTTCAAAAGAAACAAAAACCAAACAAACAGTGAAGCTGACCTTACATCATCGGACATCTACATAAATGCGGTAGCCCTAGTAAGTCGATATGCAGTTGTCTGTTCATCGAATGAACCAAACCGCCCACATATCTCTTCAGATATCAGTAGTTTCAAATAGCGTGACACAAAACAAAACAAGATGCGCTAATATATATAAGCGCGCCTCGCTCGATCTTATCTCCGTGTTGACCAGATTCGTTTCTCAACGTTGCTGGTAGAGGGCTTCTAAGTCTACTGGTCAGAAGCCGCAAGAGCTTTTTTTAGTAAAACAGCTTTTTTATTGTTTTTACTTCTAAACCCTCAAAAACTTTAGAACATTAGTTCCAAATTTATCAAAATGGTTTCCAAATTTGAATACATAGCGGTGCATTTTGCTAACTCAAAATCAATATTTAGTCATATCAAGCTCAAATCATACTATTCCACTTAAATCATAACGTTGAGGAATCGTGGCTCAACCACATTGGACCTAACAAGATTTAACTCGATCTTCGGACCCATTCTTTCCACCATTGTGGGAACCGTGCAGCTAAAAAGGCCAGAATCACCGCCATGTGAATCAGTGGCTCTAACTGAAAACCCCTCACCAGCATTATGTAATGTATTCCTCCAAGAATTGCAGCTGCATAGGTTAACCTGTGTATTGTTCTCCATGTTGGTCCGAGGTTCCGCACAGACCAGTTATTGGATGTTACCGCAAGCGGAACCATCAACAGGAAACCAGCAAAGCCAACAGTTACATAAGGTCTCTTCACAATATCTGCCCAAATATGACTTATTACCTGTACGTCTAAGACAAGCCAGACCAACAAATGAACAAAGACGTAGAAAAAGGCAGCAAGTCCAATAATCCTGCGAAACTTTACGAGATTGATCTTTGCAAACTTAAGAAGGGGCGTAATTGCTAGACTGATAATCAGAAGCTTCAATGCGACAGAGCCCAATTCGTGTTCGAGCTCCTTGATAGGTTCAGCACCAAGTTGCCCACTGATAGCTAAATACACCGCAACGATCGCCGGTAATGGCAGCAAAATATAGAGGGTCCAAACAGGGACTTTACGGAGACCAGAATTAATGGTTCGAACTAACATTTGAAAATATCCGTTTAATCCCATTACTTAAAGCTTTGTACCCCAGCCATCAAACAATATAAGCCCATCTCAGTCCTTCCGAAGGTATTACTAATCTATTTCATTGACGGCGTCTTATAGAGAACAAAACAGTTGGACCGAGAAGACTTCAATACCTTTTGTAAATCCCATCCCTCTGCACTCCATGATACACAATAAGGCGGTGCAAATTGCTAAAGGATTGGCAGGGGGAAGGTTTTTATTATTCGCTGCTGAAAGCTAGTAAAATTACTTTCACCTTTAAAGGTGTCCCTTTGATGTTTGGCGCTTTATGCAGCCAGCACACTTTACATTAGTGCCCCTACCCATAGCGGTATAACCTCAAGCTTTTTCACTTTCACTACATTTTTCCCTCGACAAAGTCCCTAATCTAAAGAGATTTCACGCAAAATCATACACCACCTATCTAGTTTAGAATAAAGCATTCAAGTCAGAACCGGCATAAAGAACTCCCGCCTCTTCCTCATATCCATTCAACATTTTAGTCGGCACTCGTTTAGCAAACAATCCACCACCAATTTGGCGCTCAGTCGCTTGTGACCAACGCGGGTGATCAACATTTGGATTAACATTGCTATAAAAACCGTATTCCCCCCGGTTCGCCATATTCCAACTCGTCACTGGCTCTTTATCAGTAAGCGTTATACGCACTATGGACTTGATGGATTTGAAGCCATATTTCCAGGGTACAACCAACCTAATCGGTGCTCCGTTTTGGTTAGGAATGGTTTTGCCATAAATACCTGTAGCCATCATGGTTAGAGGGTGCATCGCTTCATCTAAACGTAACCCCTCACGGTAAGGCCAATCCAAAACGCTGTAGCGGACACCGGGCATTTCATCTGGGCGTAATGCCGTCTGGAACGCTACATATTTGGCGTCTGGCTTTACACCAACTTTATCTAGGATATCTTTAAGTTCAAACCCATTCCAAGGCACAACCATCGACCAGGCCTCCACACAACGGAACCGGTAAATGCGCTCCTCTTCGGTCAAGTCCGAGGTGAGATCAGCGACCGAATAGCGGCCTGGAGCATTAACCAAGCCATCTACTTCAATAGACCAGTCTTTAGTATTGAGCTTGTGGGCATATTTTGCAGGATCGTTTTTACCAGTGCCAAACTCATAATAATTATTATAAGTGGTAATGTCTTTCCAACTGTTGGGCTTAAGATCCTCGGCTAAAGCTGGACCCCCAATTGTCGCCATAGCACCAGCACCCAAAGCTCCCGCAATAGCCTGCCTGCGATTCAACCACACAGTTTCGGCGGTAACATCAGCATAAGTTAGATCGTTTTTCCAGCGGTGGGCCATATTGGATGTCCTTTCATTAGAACAACATGTAGAGTGAAGATCGCCCAACGCCAAGGCACAACAGAAACGCTAGCGCCATAACACTGCAAAAAATACATTGCTTGCAAGCCTCACGATCAAAAGGCAACTTGGGGTAAAGCTTGGAGATTATTATGAAGACAGCTCTTATAACTGGCGCTGCCCGTGGAATCGGGCTTTCAACAACTGATATTTTAAACGGCCAAGGGTGGCATGTGATTATGGTGGATCGCGATAAAACCAAACTTTTTGACGAGGCGTTAAGTAGATCTCAAGTGACACCACTGTGTTATGATATAGCTCAACCTCAACAAGTCGATACCATGATTGCAGAGGCATTGTCCGTGCAAGGGCAGATCGATGCTTTGGTCAATAACGCAGGCGTTGCTGATTTTGGCCACATTGTAGATACAACCTTTGCCCGGTGGCGCAAAGTAATGGAGACAAACCTTGATGGTGTTTTTCTATGTACTCAAGCTGCAATCCCAGCCCTTAAGGCCAGCCGCGGTGCTATAGTCAATATTGCATCCATCTCAGGCCTGCGCGCCTCAACACTACGAGTCGCCTATGGCACGTCCAAAGCTGCAGTTATTCATCTTACGCAACAACAAGCAGTGGAGTTGGGAGAGTACGGCATCCGCGTAAATTCAGTAGCTCCCGGCCCTGTGCGGACAAAACTGGCAATGGCCGTACATACCCAAGACATTATCGATGCCTACCACGATGCAATCCCCCTAAACCGATACGGCAGTGAAGCAGAAATAGGCCAGGTGATTGCATTTTTATGCTCTGAGCAAGCCAGCTTCGTGACCGGGCAAAACATCTCAGTCGACGGTGGCTTTGAGAGCACAGGCATCGGCCTGCCATCGTTACGAGTAAAGGAAGAATAATGAGAAACCACCAATTAAGTAAAAAAATATAAATCCTTAATCTCATCAATATACTGTAGCCATACACAATAAATTAGAGGCTACAGACTACGACTTATTCGATACGGAAACGCTTCAATGGACGACAGCATTTTCAGGAGGGGTTTCCATTGATGAACTAATTCGATCACCCACTATTAAACCCTCTGACCTTGCAGTCACCGGAATTACATCACCATCGGAGAGATCTCCTGACAACAGCATTTCCGCCAATTGGTTTTGCAAAGCCGATTGAATAACCCTCTTCAGTGGACGCGCTCCAAACACAGGGTCATAGCCCTGATCCGCCAGCCATTTTTTTGCAGGCAGATCTAGAACAAGACTAATATTACGCTGCGCTAAACGACCAATCAGCTGACCTAGTTGGATATCAACAATACCGTCCATATCTTTCCGGTCTAAGCGATCAAAAATGATGGTTTCATCCAGTCTGTTGAGAAATTCAGGCCGGAAATGCGCTCGCACGGCATCCATAACATCCCGACGGGCATCTGAGGCATCAGACTCATCTGGTAATAGGCTTAGGGCTTGCGCTCCAAGGTTGCTCGTTAAGATAATCAAAGTTTGTTTGAAATCCACTTTGCGGCCCTGACCGTCGGTCAGGATCCCATCATCTAGAACTTGCAACAAAATGTTGAAAACATCTGGATGCGCTTTTTCAACCTCATCAAACAGCACAACCTGATAGGGCCTACGTCGCACAGCCTCAGTCAGGACACCGCCCTCATCATACCCAACGTAACCTGGAGGGGCACCAATTAAGCGAGAAACGCTGTGCTTTTCCATAAACTCAGACATGTCAACACGCACCATCGCATTGTCATCGTCAAATAAGAATTCCGCGACGGCTTTAGTCAACTCTGTTTTCCCAACACCAGTAGGACCAAGAAAGAGAAAACTGCCCAGAGGTCTATTCTCGTCGTTCAAACCCGCACGCGCACGTCTAACCGCATTTGAAACAGCACGAACAGCTGAGTTTTGGCCGATAACGCGACCATGCAGCTCATCCTCCATGCGCAAAAGTTTGTCACGCTCACCCTCTAACATTTTCGAAGTCGGAATGCCGGTCCACCGTTCCACTACTCCTGCAATTTGATCAGGGCGTACAGCTTCTTCGACCAATTGGCCATCAGCGGTTTCGGCTGATTCAAGTTGTTTTTCTAAGTCCGGAATGACGCCATACGACAGCTCACCCGCTTTAGCCAAATTCCCTTCACGCTTGGCAATATCTAAATCAGCGCGCGCACGATCCAGTTGTTCCTTCAGATCTCGCGCTGATGCCAGCTTGTCGCGCTCAGATTGCCACTGCATCGTCAGCTCACTAGACCTTCCCTGCAATACAGCTAGATCTTTTTCGAGCTTCAACAATCTCTTTTTGGAATCTGTATCTTCTTCCATCTTCAGCGCCTCGAGCTCAATTTGCTTTTGCAAGATCTCACGGTCCAATGCATCAAGCTCTTCTGGTTTGCTATCAACCTGCATCCGTAAACGGCTCGCCGCTTCGTCCATCAAATCAATCGCTTTATCCGGCAGAAACCGATCCGTTATGTAGCGATTAGACAAGGAAGCTGCTGCCACCAGCGCCGCATCGGCAATGCGAACACCATGGTGCAACTCATATTTTTCCTTGATTCCACGAAGAATTGAAATTGTATCTACCACCGTTGGCTCTTCTATCATAATCGGCTGGAACCTCCGTGCTAATGCCGCATCTTTTTCGACATATTTGCGGTATTCATCTAGGGTTGTGGCTCCAATACAGTGGAGCTCCCCGCGCGCCAAAGCCGGCTTGATAAGGTTGGCGGCATCCATGGCGCCATCACCTTTTCCTGCACCGACCAGCGTGTGCATCTCATCTATAAATAACAAGATTTTACCCGCCGCCATCGAGACTTCATTGAGTACGGCCTTTAACCGTTCTTCAAACTCACCACGATATTTTGCACCAGCAATTAAGGCGCCCATATCCAAAGCCAACAATCTTTTATTGCGTAGACTTTCTGGAACATCCCCATTGATTATCCGTAGCGCCATTCCTTCTGCAATTGCGGTCTTGCCCACACCCGGCTCACCTATCAAGACAGGGTTGTTCTTCGTGCGTCTCGATAGAACTTGCATGGCCCGACGGATTTCCTCATCACGGCCAATAATCGGATCTATCTTACCTTCACGTGCGCGGTCTGTCAGATCCTGGGCATATTTATTCAACGCCTCATAGTTGTCCTCAGCATTAGCATTATCTGCGGACCGCCCTTGCCGTATATCATTAATTGCCGCGTTAAGTTTTTGTGCTTTTACCGCTCCAAAATCGAGCGCCTCTTTTGCTTTTGACTGCACCATAGCAAGTGCCATTAGCAAACGCTCAACCGGGACAAAGCTGTCTCCAGCATTTTTAGCTAGATTCTCAGATTCAGCTAAAACTTTCACTGTAGTACTCTCAAGATAGACTTGCTTATCACCTGTCACTTTGGCAATTTTGGATAGGCTCAAATCTAAAGCATCAAGAACCGATTGAGGCACGCCCCCGGCTCTTGTAATCAAGTTTCTTGCAAGCCCTTCAGTGTCGTCAAGCAGTGCTTTCAGTAAATGTTCCGCGCCGAGGCTTGGATGATCTTCACGCTGTGCAATTGTTTGGGCTGATTGAATGAACCCACGCGACTTTTCAGTGAATTTCTCTAAATTCATCACTCTCTCCTTCGATAAGCGTCGCTTCGAATGGTTGCCCGTATAGGCACAACCTTTGCGCGACCTTACGCTCTATTTGGGAAGGATAAAAAGCTTAGACAAGAGGCCCACTCAAATTCTTCAACACCAACTAGGATTTTCTAGGTTTCTTTGCTCCTAGATTCACAAAATTGAAACTCATGCCACATTAGAAAATAGCAGCATCACCATGGACAGACGCTAAATCAATGGGTAGGCCGCACTTAGACATTTAAGGAGGCCACCATGGCAGATGATCGTTTAATTGTTGCTATGGATATGCCAAACGCCATCGAAGGCCTAAAACTGGCTGAAAAACTTGGTGATGCTGTAAACTTTTACAAAATTGGCCTTGGCATGCTTACTGGAGGCGGGCTTGCACTTGCAAATGAGCTCAAATCTGAGTTTGGTAAGCGTATTTTTCTGGATATGAAACTGTTTGATATTGGCGCGACCGTTGAACACGCAGTTCGCGGTCTATCACAATTTGATTTAGATTTTCTGACTGTCCACGGTGACCCCCACGTGGTTCGCGCCGCAAAAGAGGGCTCAACAAGCAAAGATCTTAAAATTCTTGCAGTCACAATTTTGACATCCCTAGATCGCAGTGATCTTGATATGGCTTTGATTAAATCTGGCACAATCCCTGATTTGGTTATGGAACGTGCGGGCCTAGCGTTTGAAGCAGGTGCAGATGGCGTGATAGCAAGCCCACAAGAAGCCGCTCTTATTCGCGCTTTGCCAGAAGCAGAAGGCAAACTCATTGTGACGCCAGGAGTAAGGCCCGATGGAGCTGTGCTCGGTGATCAGAAGCGCGTCGCAACCCCCGCGCGTGCCGTTGCAGATGGTGCAGATCACATAGTTGTCGGACGCCCTATTTGGCAGGCTCAATTCCCAAGCGAAGTCACCGCTGCGATTCTGGCAGAACTCAGCCACGCCTAAACTTTAAGTCGTAACAGGTAGTATCTCTTTAGGTTACTCGTTGATGTCGTTCTCAAAAGTTTTTACCTGCCCTTTGGGCGGTTGAAAGTATCGGCGCAACAGCAGTGTCGCCAAAAGAGCTGTGCCCGCAAATAGCAGCAGTGCGATCGATACACTTCCACCTAGTATCGCAGACCCACTCAACAACATCAGAAGTGAAATAAAAGTTGCTGCGATGGCGAGTCCCAAAAATAAAAAAATTGGAAAGGCAATTTCAAAGAATACAAAGATCAGTGCAATAATTGCCCAAGCCCACCAAGCAAAATATATCGCTTCTTGCATCACTTCCCTCCCCGCAACATTTTGAAAGCATCTCCAAATGCATCCATTGCGTTAGATGGCAGAACAATAGTTTGTTTACCTTCCCCGCCGCCCAGTGCAGTCAATGCCTCAACCTGCTTCAAAGCCACTTGGTATTGTGCAGCTTCAAGCCCATTTTTGGCAATAGCCGCTGCTACAACTCCTGTTGCATAGGCCTCAGCATCAGCCTGAACACGGCGGGCCTTTGCGCCCTGCTCGGCTGCATAAAGCTCCGCATCTGCATTAAGTTCGACAGCCCGCTTGGTACCTTCAGCCTCAGTGACTTGCGCCCGACGCGCGCGCTCAGCATTCAATTGCTGCAACATTGCATCTCTAGTCGCTTGGTCCAAATTGACATCCAACAGCTCAGCACGTGTAACCTCAACACCCCACTCATTCACTGCGACTTCAATCGAAGTCTTAATCGCATCTATGAGCTGCGAACGATTGGATTGCACTTCGTCCAATTCCATTTGCCCTATTTGAGCTCGCACGATACCAGCAACTGTTGTTGAGATTGCACCATCAACATCCCGAATACGGTAAACCGTCTTCGCAGGTTCAGTAATCCTATAAAATACTGAAGTATCAACCTTCACCAAGACATTATCGCTTGTAATTGCATCTTGACTGTTTGTTGGCAATTGTCGCTCCAAAACAGAAACTTTGTGCCGAATACGGTCTAAAAAGGGCACTATGAAGTTAATTCCTGGGCCTAAAACTGATTTTAAACGCCCAAAACGTTCTACAACATGTTTTTCACTTTGAGGTACGATGCGCACTCCAGTGAAAATAACCACCAATAGAAAAGCAGCCAAAACAAGATAAAAGCCACTTTGGCCAGCTTCACCTGCAATATATTCAATATCCATAAAAAGACCTCAAAAATTAAGCTCACAAAAGGTACGCATTACGCAATTTAAAGCACCGAGCACTTTAACCCGTACCAGACACTAAACTGCACTTTCAATATTATTTCAAATATTCATAAAACAAATCTAAACCTGTAACTCACATACTAAGTTGCAGCGTGGACGTCTTTCCACATACTCTATATCTTAAGTCCATGCCCGCTATGTGTCGAGACTGCCTGACAACATTTGAAACTGCCCCTGGGCGGTGTTCGAAATGTGGCCGTCCCCGCATCACCTCGCACCCAGAATTATTTTCCCTCACAATCGCTCATATGGACTGTGATGCTTTTTATGCATCGGTGGAAAAACGAGACAAGCCTGAGCTTGCGGATAAGCCCGTGATAATTGGTGGTGGAAGAAGGGGTGTTGTGAGTACGGCGTGCTATGTCGCACGTATCCGTGGGGTAAAATCCGCAATGCCTATGTTTCAAGCACTCAAACTTTGCCCTGAGGCTGTCGTTGTGCGTCCCCGTATGGAAGAATACGTGAAAGCTAGCAAAGCCATAAAAGAAATGATGAAAGACCTTACACCATCCATTGAACCACTATCATTGGATGAGGCCTTTATGGACATGGCTGGCACCTCTAAGTTGCATGGCGCCCCACCAGCCGTAATGCTTGCACGCCTCGTAAATCGCATGAAAAAGGAACTTGGTCTCACTGGTTCAATTGGATTATCACATAATAAATTTCTGGCTAAGGTAGCAAGTGATTTAGACAAACCTCGTGGTTTCTCAATCATTGGGGTCAATGAGACTGACTCGTTCCTGCGGGGTCGTCCGGTTGGACTAATTTGGGGGGTTGGAGAAATCACCCAAAAAGCACTTAGCAAAGCGGGTATACGCACATTTGCTGACCTTTTGCGTTGGGAGCGCCAAGATCTATCTAATAAATTTGGTACAATGGGCGACCGGCTCTGGCACTTGGCCCGGGGGAAAGATCGCCGCCGTGTTACATCCAATGCCCCAACTAAAAGCATTTCAAATGAAACCACCTTTTATGAAGATACGTCTGACCTGGATATTTTAGACGGGCATATTTGGAGGCTGGCAGAAAGCGTCAGTGATCGCGCAAAAGCTCGCGATATGGCAGGGCTTGTTATTACCTTAAAGTTAAAACGTGCGGATCACACATTGCTTTCTCGACGCCAGTCTTTGCGTGAGGCAACGCAAATTGCTGATAAAATTTATCGCACGGCACGCGACCTTTTTGAACAAGCCGGCAACCAAGGACCATACCGACTCATCGGCGTAGGGATCTCCAACCTAGTTAGTGACAGTGACAGTGATTTGACTGGTGACTTGCTCGATCCAGATGCAGAAAAGCGTAATCGTGCAGAGCGTGCAACAGATGAAATTAGGGCTAAATTTGGAAATAATTCGATTTTGAAGGGTCGGTCATTAAGTTAGCTTACTCAGCTGCCAGTTTGATGTTGTTTTGATCAATTTTCGAGATATCCGAAATAACTGCCCGCATTCTTGCACAAAAATCATCAAAACTTGGCAAGCGCTCAATTGTCGATTCATTCATATAAAGACTTCGATCAATCTCAATCTGAATGGCATTCTGGTCATGCGACGGCCGGCCATAATGCTGAGTAATATATGCACCTGCAAACGGAGTATTTCGTACGACTAAGAACCCAGCACGCTCAAACGCTAGATGGACTTCCTCAACTAGATCAGTCGCAGCGGCAGCGCCAAATCGATCTCCAATAACAACCTCTGGTGAAGGCAAATTCATACTCCGAGGGCTAACCGCCGCATGTGGCATTGAATGGCAATCGATTAATACTGAGCGCCCAAACTTCTCTCTCGCTCGGTCCAATAGCCGTTGAAGGCAGCTATGATAAGGAATCCAGCACTCTTTAAGACGGCGCTCGGCGACACTGAATGGTAATTTTCCATCATAAATCGGTCGACCATTTGCGACGACACGCGGGATCACACCTAAACCCGACACGACACGGGGGTTTAACCCATAACCTCGAACATCTTTTATTAGGGCTGGATCTAATTCAGTTTTTGCTCGATTGAGATCAACATAGGCCCTAGGCATATTGGCCACCAAAAGGGGTGAACCTAGCTCAAGAGCTGATGCAAAAATTTCATCTACAAACGCATCTTCTGACAATCGAATCGTTTTCGAATCAAGCACCGAGACGTCCAGCATTTCTTGCGGGTAATCACGGCCAGAATGTGGCGAAGCAAAAACAACGCCATTTTCAAGGTTTTCTGGCTCAAGGAGCATGTAGGCGGGCCTGGTCATAATGGACAAATAGCACAACAGCCGTTTTGTGAAAGTATTTCCTATTTGATACTACTAAAATCACTAGTAGAGGCCTTTATTCAGCTGATTATCTAGATTTCTGCTTGAAGACTCTTCACACGCGTCATATACGCCGCCTACCGGCGCGTATTCTCACGGCATGTCTTTGTGGGACGTAAGATTTGGGTCGGTTCAACGGGCGCGTAGCTCAGCGGTAGAGCACTTCGTTGACATCGAAGGGGTCACTGGTTCGATCCCAGTCGTGCCCACCATGTAATTTTTTCGGGCTTAACCGCGGTCTGATACTGAAGGAGAAGGCTATGAAGGTCAAAAACTCGCTTCGCTCGCTTAAGAGCCGCCACCGCGATTGTCGTGTGGTACGCCGTAAGGGCCGTGTTTATGTGATCAACAAAACACAGCCTCGCTTTAAAGCACGTCAGGGCTAGTCTCTGACAAAGCTTTTTGAAAAGACCGCCCTATTCGGGCGGCTTTTTTTATATTTTATTTAAATAATAAATTTATTCTTCAGTGTTACAAAAAGCAGTAACCCTAAATTATCTAATCATAAGAACGTTGATCCTCGATGATTACACCGTCTCGGGGCAAAAAACCCTCCGATACGACTTCGACATCTGCTTTTAGTTTAAGCGTTGCGGCGATGGAAGCTACGTAAGCTTTTGCGTGGGCCGGGTTTCCCTCAACCCGAACCGTCATATTATCAGTCTCAGAAGCGCGCGTAGCAATTACCCGCGCCCGTGTAACTTCAGGATGCTTGGCAACAAAGGCTGCTACCTGCTCGGGACGAATGAACATGCCTTTAATTTTAGTAGTCTGATCAGCCCGGCCCATCCAGCCCTTGATGCGCATGTTGGTTCTACCGCATGAACTTTGCCCAGGCATGAGGGCAGAGAGATCTCCAGTTGCGAACCGGACTAGTGGATAGTCTGGGTTAAGCGTCGTTACTAAAACTTCACCGACTTCACCTTCAACTACGTGCTTCCCCGTACCCGGCGTGACAATTTCAACGATAACACCTTCGTCTAGAATTAATCCTTCCATAGCTGCACTCTCGTATGCAACATTTCCAAGATCAGCCGTAGCATAACACTGCCTGCAGGCTATGCCCCGATCTGTATACCAATCCCGCAGAGACGGAAACAACGCCCCCCCACCGACTGCAGCTTTTGTAATCGCCAAATTTAGGCCCATTTCATCAGCTTTTTCTAATATTATCTTGAGATAATCCGGCGTGCCCGCGTAGCCAGTCACACCCACATCATGTGCAGCTTGAGCTTGTAGTTCAGTTTGTCCAGTCCCTGCCGGCAGAACAGCCGCCCCAACAGCATGCGCTCCGTTCTCAAACATTGTTCCTGCAGGAGTGAGATGGTATGAAAAACAGTTTTGTATAATATCACCCTGACCAATTCCAGTAGCGTGCAGGAACCTGCCAAATCGCCACCAGTCGTGGGTGGTACGCCCGGGTTCATACAATGGTCCTGGTGACTGAAATGCATATTCAAAATTTGGACCCACAAAGCCACCAAAAGGCGCGAGCATTTTTTGAGCGGCGCCCAACTCAGATTTTCGCAAGACTGGTAGACGCTCTAAAGCTACGGCCGATGTAATAGTGGAAAGATCATATTCGCGAAACTTAACGTAACCTGGTAAATCACTTGCTTCAGCGAGCAAAGCTGGCAAGCATTCTGCAAGAGATGCCGCGCGCGCATCAGCTGTCCGCACCTCTAATTCATCAAAATAGTTCATAAAAAAATCTCATCCCTTATGGAATTCAGCAGGCGTGACATCACAGAGCCAAATTCAAGAATTTATCCAAACCATTAAAACCAAATCTTAAAGGCTAGAAATTTAGCTTAACTCAACCACCGTTTACGACGCCGGTAGCTGCGGACATTACGGAAGGATTTACGACCTTCATCTGACATTCCGAGATAAAATTCTTTAACGTCTGGATTTTCTCGCAATTCAGCGGCAAGTCCATCCATCACAACTCGGCCAGATTCTAAAATATAGCCGTAATGTGCAAAGCGCAGGGCAACATTAGTGTTTTGCTCCGCCAAAAGGAAGGACACGCCTTCCTTTTCGTTCAAATCTTTTACAATGCCAAAAATCTCTTCCACCAATTGCGGCGCCAAGCCCATAGAAGGCTCATCCAGTAAAATGGTTTCGGGGCGCGACATCAAGGCCCGCCCAATAGCACACATCTGTTGCTCACCACCGGAGGTGTAACCAGCTTGACTTTTACTACGTTCGCCTAGCCGCGGAAAGTATGCGTATACTTTTTCCAAATCAGCCGCCACCGCAGCCGCGCCATCACGACGGGTATAACTGCCAGTTAGTAAATTCTCTTCAATCGTCAAATGCTCAAAACAATGTCGACCTTCCATCACTTGAATGACGCCACGCTTTACGAGATCTGAAGGGTTCAAACCCGATACAGATTGACCACGATATTCAATCGACCCTTTCGTGACCTCACCCCGCTCGGAGTGCAGCAATTGAGAAATGGCTTTAAGTGTTGTAGTCTTACCAGCACCATTTCCACCCAGCAGAGCTGTAATCCCACCTTTGGGAACGCTTAAAGACACACCCTTCAATACCAAGATAACGTGATTGTAGATCACCTCGATATTATTGACTTCTAAAAGAGTTTCATGCGTTGGGTTGGCGTCAAGCATAACTTTAATCCTATATGAGATACTCTGGCCCAGAGAGGGCCAGAGCGCTATTAAAAAATTTAGTTACAGCGAGTTTCCATATTGTTTTCTGCGGCATAGGCTGCAGAGTCAGCATCAATTAGTGGCTGGATAACTGACATGTCAGACTCAGCAAAATCACTAATCAAAGACCATTTTTTGTTGGTCGCGTCCCATTGTGCCACAGCACCAAGACCTGGACCACCATGGTTTTCACATGACACTTTGAATGATGGGCCAAAGTTTGGCATGCCCAAATCGGTCATTACTGCTTCAGTGATTTCTAAGGCTTCCATTCCGTCACGCATCATTGCAGGAGTGATGTCTGCAACGCCATGGATTTTCTGAGCAGTTTTCACTGCTTCAGCAGCCAACATGGCCGCGTAGAAACCACGGTTGTAAATTGCAGTACCAATTTGGTCACCCGCACCAGCAGCCTTACCAGCGTCAACAACGTATTTTGCTAAGTCGCCAAATACTGGGAAGTCACTACCAACGTTGTGGAAGCGTAATAGCTTTGTAGCCATGGGCTCCGTCTCCAGCGGGTAGAACAGCATTTTCAGAGCCAGACCACCATACGCCGATAAAGTTTTCCATTGGATATTTTATGTTTGCAGCTTCCTGGATTGCAACTGCGTTCATCACACCCCATCCCCACATGGTGACATAATCAGGACGTTCACGGCGGATTTGTAGCCATTGGGATTTCTGCTCCTGGCCTGGGTGGTCAACTGCAAGTAAGGTTAGTTCGAAACCATGCTTTTTTGCGAGTTCTTCAAAAGTCCGGATTGGCTCTTTGCCATAGCCGAGTTGTGATAAACTAAGTGAACTTTTTTACCTTTAATATCGCCACCATTAAGATCCAAAAGGTGGTTCACAACCAGTGACGCGCCGTTCCAGTAGTTGGCAGGGTAGTTAAACACGTTGGAAAATACCTTACCATTGGCTAGCCGATGTCCGGCCATAGCCCATGGTGTGCATAGGAATACCATCAGCCGTAACTTTTGGAATCAGCTGATAGGTAATGCCCGTAGATAGAGGTTGATACACTAAGGAGCCTTCACCCTTAGTCGCTTCATAGCATTCAACACCTTTTTCAGTGTTATAACCAGTTTCACATTCTATAAGGCGTGTCATAACGCCACCAATTCCACCATCACGTTCGTTCAAAAGCGTCATGTAGTCTGCATAGCCATCCGCAAATGGAATACCACCCGCGCATAGGCTCCTGTCCGATAGCTAAGCGATGGAAACACCAGATCGGCCATGACTGGACCGCTGCCATACGGCTGCCAATGTGACGATTGCTATATTTATTTCATCAGTCTATTTCCTCCCTAAGGTTTGCTTTACATCTGCCGGTTTGTCCGGCCATACTCAGTTAGCCGTCCCTAATGTGGGAAAGGCCAAAGTCTTAATTTTTCTTTGGCTACGCGCCAAAGTTGTGCAAGCCCGTGCGGTTCTAGAATCAGAAAATACAATGATCAAGCCCCCACAATGATAAATTCAAGGTGCGCCGCCAGATCCGTTGCCCATCCAAGCCACCCACAAATATATTTTTAAGAAGACAGGCAGCAACACCATAAAGGCCGCTCCGGCAAAGATGCCAAATATTGACCCAAACCGCCAATAATAATCATAAATAGAACCAAAACGATTTTTCAACCCAAAGCCTCTCCAACCTCTACCGCACCCAGATAGACCTGAAAATAGCAGGCCCCTGCAACACCACATAAAGAAGCAGTAATTGCAAAGGCCGTAAAGCTTGGCAGTAAATGGGTTAACTCCAATAATCTCAGCGGCAATATCCATATCGCGAATAGCCATCCATTTTCGGCCTAACAGATCCCCGCGTTAGATTTCGTGCCACGACACCAGCGAAGGTACAGAAAAACAAGGCAAACATATACTTTGCCCATGCTTCGGTATTATGGACCCGTTACGCAATAACCAAACACTGTGCGTTCTGGCGCGTTAATCATACCAGTAGCAGAATATATTGTAAAACCAAGCGACCTTTATTAAATAACCAAACTAAGAAAAACTGGGCAGCAAGTGTGGCCACAGCAAGATAAAAACCTTTAATTCTGAAACTTGGCAAGACCAAACAAGTGTCACTACTGCAGCCGTAATACCCCCAGAAAGCAATATATGCAGATACATGCTTATATCGGGAAAGCTGTCATTAATTTATAGCAGGCATATGCCCCAACAGCCATAAAGCCGCCAGTGCCAAGCGACACCTGGCCACAATACCCGCACAAGGATATTCAAGCCCAATCGCCGCAATCGCATAAATTAAGAAATGGCACCAAAATCGCATTTGCCCAGTAATCATTTATCAAGAACGGGATGACTAGGAATGCAACTACCTAAAACTGCATAATAACGGTAGCGATCAAACTCTGATTGGAAAGGTTTGCTGTCTGCCGTATGTTGTGCTAAATCCCAGATTCACGATAAACATGCGCCATCCCTTTCAAGAAATCTATCTCTAGGTTTTCTGTGAATGTTCATCCCGCTCTAACATTCCCATCATTAAACCGCTCAATAATTTTTCGCCAAATAAGCCCTGAGGCCGAAAGACCAAAATAGAGAGCGCCAGACATATACGCAAACCAATTCTCTGTTGCACCGCCAAGAAGGGCGCACCAATCAGAAATTCAAATATCTTTTCACCAACGCCAATGATCAACCCTCCAACGATCGCACCAGGAATAGAGGTAAAACCCCCCAGCATAAGAACTGGCAGAGCCTTGAGCGCGATCAAGGAGAGCGAGAACTGCACTCCAGACTTTGCGCCCCACATGATACCCGCCACTAAAGCCACAAACCCGCGATCGACCAAACCAAACCCATATATACCTAAGTGAAATTCCAACCGACAAGCGGCCTGGTGATCATCTGCTACCGCCCGCATCGCTCGTGCCCTGTTTTGTATATTGGGCGAACGCCACCAATATAGATAACCAGAATACATGCCAACAAGGACGCAACTATATCCAATTTATCGATGAAGAACCCATAAAAATTTAGCCACCTAAGAAGGCGGTCGCCTCTTCGATCCACATTGCCACCCTGAGGAATCCCAACATCTAACTTTTTAATATCAGAGCCCCACATCAGGTCACCAAAACCCTCCATGAAATAGGCAAGCCCAATAGTCGCCATGAACAAGATAATCGGCTCCTGATTACCAAATGCTCTAAATAGAAACTGACAACCAGGCAAACCATCATCACCATTACTAGTAAAATAGATCAAGAAAGGCGGGCATGCCAGCCAAAGTGGTGCACTCAGTGCCAAAAATCGCATTGATCAAATGGCAAAAGGAATCTGACCATCTTTGATACCCACCAGAGTAAGCGCCGCAAACAGCGCCATCACCCCTTGCGCATAGTTAAAAATGCCCGAGGCTTTAAAAATTAGAACAAACCCAAGGCCACCAGCGCATAAAGCACCCCAGCCATCAGGCCGTTTAGCATAACTTCAACAGCAAATAAAAACTGATCTGGCAACATAACTTAAGCCTCCACGCCGGTTTTTGGATCTAGCAACAGATGTAACCTCTTATTTTTGGACTCAATCATGAGCCACCCCCAGATAGGCATCAATCACAGCTTGATTGCTGCGCACTTCACTTGGGCGTTCCATCACCAATCTTTTTGCCATAATCCATCACCACCACTCGATCAGAAATATCCATTACCACGCTCATGTCATGTTCAATCAAGGCGATCGTGGTACCAAATTCATCATTCACATCCAGAATAAAGCGGCTCATATCTTCTTTTTCTTCAACATTCATCCCTGCCATCGGTTCATCAAGAAGCAGCAGCTTAGGCTCTGCAGCAAGTGCCCTCGCCAATTCAACACGCTTTTTCAAACCATAAGGCAAACGACGAACTGGTGTTTTTCGGATTGCTTGAATTTCGAGAAAATCAATGATCCGCTCCACAACTGCACGGTTTTCTATCTCTTCACGCTCGCGCCTTTCCACCAAAAGCTTGGCTCAAAGATGCCCGCTTTCATGTGGTTCAAGCGGCCGGTCATCACATTGTCCAAAACACTCATGCCTTCAAACAACGCAATGTTTTGAAAGGTCCGTGCGATGCCTTGGCGCGCCACTTCAAACGGCTTCATCAGGGCGACGTGCGCCTTTTACCATGACTTCGCCATCCTGAGGATGGTAAAATCCAGAAATGACATTCAACATCGAGGATTTCCCAGCGCCGTTTGGGCCGATAATTGCGCGAATCTTCACCTTCGCGAATATCAAAAGAGATATCCTCGATTGCCACCACTCCGCCAAATCGCAAGGTGATATTTTTCATTTCCATCATGACGCCGCCAATGGTGCGGCCATCGCGTCACTAGTGGTCCATGAGCCCGACATCTGCCATTCTGGTATCATTCCGCCGCCATTCCTTGCAACTTTATGCAACAGGCCGCTCTCGCATGTTCCAAGGGCTGAAATTGACCCTTGCGCCCGTCTTCATAGGTCACTTCGGTCTCTGTTGCTATATCGCTGAGAGCCATCATACAGCGCTGATCAGATCAGAGAATTTCTTCTTCAGTAATCCTTGCGGCGTACTTTACGCGTCCGGGTCAATTCGCCGTCATCAGCATCTAAGTTCTTTGTGCAAGAACAAGAAACCGGTGGACTTGGCAGCCAGAAAGCATATCATCGACGCCATCTGTAGATTGAGTTTCCTCGAATATGCTCTTGGATCAGTCCAGTACCTGCGGGATGCCCGGCAAGTTCTTGATATGAGGCATAGCGAAATATTGTTGCGCTCGGCCCAATTGCCCACGGCATTCAAATCGATGTTGATAAATGCACGAGCAATATTCGCGCCCACTCCAAACACCACAGCCTCCAGAATACTGGGATAAAACTTTGAGTTTATTTTCGACATATTTGGGCGCAAACATGACACCATCTGCCATTTTCCAACATCCTTTGCCCGGTCAATGATCCGAAGATGACCGGTGCCTTCCTCAAAAAACCAGCATCTCCAGTTGCCACCCAACCCTCTTCATCTTTAGTTCAGCAGTACTTTCTGGGATTGTTATAGTACTCAACAAAAACACCAGGCGAACGATAATAAACCTCTCCATTGCATCTCTATTTTCACTTCAACCTCCTGGAGCAGGAACGCCAACGGTATCGGCACGAACCTCACCATCCGGCTGCAGTGTAATAAAAACTGACGCTTCAGTTTGACCATAAAGCTGTTTGAGATTTATCCCAATTGAACGGTAAAAATCAAAAAGTTCAGGTCCGATAGCTTCACCAGCAGTGTAGCCTACACGAATGCGACTAAAGCCAAGTGTGTTTTTGAGAGGACCATAAATAAAAATGTCGCCAAGCAGGTACTTGATGCGATCCATAAGACCCACAGAAAGCCCACTCAACAAAGCAGGTCCAACAGTTTTGGCATGCGCCATAGCTTTTTTGAACATCCAGCGCTTTAGCTTACTCGCATCTTCCATACGGATCATCACATCGGTCAATTGATTTTCAAAGACACGCGGCGGTGCAAAGTAATAGGTCGGACCAATTTCACGTAGATCTGTCATCATAGTTTCTGGACTTTCAGGACAGTTCACACAAAACCCTGTCCAAAGCGCTTGGCCCATCGAGAAAGTATAATCACCAACCCAAGCCATTGGCAGGTAGGCCAAAACCTCATCGCTAGCTTTCAAATCGTCAAAGATCGAGGAGTTTTTTGATGTCTCAATCACATTACGATTAGATAATACGACACCCTTTGGACGCCCAGTTGTTCCAGATGTGTACAACATAATGCAGGTATCGTCATAGCCCAATGAACCGCTACGGAATTCTAGGTCTGCAGCCAAGCTAGCTTTTGCAGCGACACCCACTTTTTGCAATTCATGGAACTGTGACAGCATAGCGTGGTCGTATTTACGCATACCACGCGCATCTAGATAAATGATGTGTTCTAAATTTTTCAGATCATTTTTGATTTCTAAAATTTTATCTACTTGCTCTTGATCTCCCGCGACTATGAACCTGGCGTTGCAGTGATCTAAAACATAGGAAATCTCATCACCAACAGCATCCTGGTATATTGGAACAGGAATGGCACCAATAGATTGCGCAGCTAGCATCGACCAATAAAAATAAGGACGGTTTCGTCCTGCAATCGCAATGTGATCGCCCTTCTCTGCCCCTAGTGTTAAAAGCCCTAGCGCCAAATTTTCCACTTGTTGAGCTGCTTCTGCCCAACTCCAGCTTTGCCAAATGCCGAATTCTTTTTCGCGATAAGCTGCTTTTTCACCAAACTTGCGTGCGTTGCGCGCAAGAAGCGCCGGAATGGATGTTAAGTCTGCAGCATCAATGGCAGTCAAATTATTACCCTCCTGGAGGTCAATTTTCGCAGTTCTATTTCTAAAAAACAGATCTGATCATGAGACCAAATATAGAGAAAGGTCAATAAAAACTTGCTAGATATTATACGTCCTCCCGGACAAAAACACCGTCTATAGATAGGACGGCAACTCAGGGGCTACTTCTAGCATAAAAACTTCGAATGCATGTCTAGGTGCACGAAATGCGAATTATAAGAACGAAATACGTGGGTAAACCTGTTACTTACAGTAGGCTTAAGGGCAGCGCCTAATCTCGATTTGGACATCCATATTTAGTACGGCCCATAGCCACTGCTGAGGACCTAACCACATGGCATCCTGTACTGGCAGTTCCATCAAATAGAGCAGCCAAAAGCACCTTTGGGGCGACTTGAACAGTCTGAGAAACAATCACCTGTTTAATCAATAGACAACCCCGTCATGCCGAACTCTGCCACTAATCCTAAGACTATTATCCACTTATTTTTAAAGTAATGATTTATGAGTGGACCCATGTGCAGCGGAACCTTACATCTAAAAACCTGCTGTTTATCATCCATCTGTACGGCCATCATGGGCTAATAAATGGTAGCATCAAAAGTATTATTTGCAAAACTACATACCAATTTGACAGATCTTCTGATAATTCACTATCCTACAAAAATATGTCCCTTTTCGCCTTAACTAAAACGACATAATCAGTTGGATCCTCATAAAATCCATGCGTTTTTTAACGAACAGTGGCTAACCCTCTTAAAAAACCAAAACTGATTAGGGCTACCACAAAAAATAGGTTATTCCGCAGCGACAGAGGGCATCTCTACTTTTTCAACTTTTACGGCTGAGAATTTAAATTCTGGAATTTTACCATAGGGATCAACCGCAGAGTTGGTCAAAACATTCGCAGCAGCTTCTACAAATGCAAAGGGCAAAAACACCATATCAGGAGATACACCTCGGTCTTCACGCGCCATAATTTCGATACTGCCACGTTTTGTGGTCAGTCGTACATGCCCACCAGGCTCCACACCTAATTTTCGCAAGGTTGACGGATGAAGCGAACAGTTAGCCTCAGGTTCAACCGCATCCAACACTTTAGAGCGACGTGTCATTGAACCTGTATGCCAATGCTCCAATTGACGCCCCGTGGTGAGGATCATTGGGTATTCATCATCTGGTGTATCATCCGGCGCAATTAAATCTGCTGGTGTAAATTTCGCACGGCCATCAGCACGCGGAAAACCATCCCCAAACACAATTGGCTGACCTGGATCTTCCGGCGACAAAGACGGATAGGTCACTGCGTTTTCACCTTCAAGTCGATCCCAACTAATATTATCAAACGAATTCATCGTTAACTTCATCTCTGCAAAAACCTGACTTGGGTGGTCATATGTCCAACCTAATCCAAGACGTTTGGCCAGCTCAACTTCGATCCACCAATCTTCGCGCGCCTCACCAGGAGGTGCAACTGCAGGGCGACCCATTTGTACTTGACGGTTAGTATTCGTAACCGTCCCAGTTTTCTCAGCAAATGCTGAAGCTGGCAAAACCACGTCCGCATAATTGGCTGTTTCCGTGATGAAAATATCCTGTACTACCAAGTGATCGAGTTTTGCCAACGCATCCCGCGCATGCTCTACATCAGGATCAGACATCGCAGGATTTTCACCCAAAACATACATCCCATTGATGGAACCTGCATGGACCTCATCCATAATTTCAGTCACGGTCAGGCCTTTATTCGGGTCCAAAGGCTCGTTGATACCTCCATCCAAAGCCCAAATGTCAGCAAATTTTTTCCGCACCTCATCACTGGTGACTGTTTGCATATCTGGCAGGAACATCGGGATCAAACCAGCATCTGATGCACCTTGAACATTGTTTTGACCACGCAAAGGATGCAAGCCTGTACCAGGACGCCCAACTTGGCCAGTCATCAGGCCGAGGCTTATCAAGCAGCGCGAGTTATCGGTACCATGGATATGCTGAGATATACCCATTCCCCAGAAAATCATTGCCGATTTTGCACCCGCAAAGGTACGAGCGACATCGCGTAGAACCTCCGGTGCAATGCCACAGACCTCAGACATCTTTTCGGGTGTGAAGCCTTTGAGGTGCTCTTTTTCAGCTTCCCAGTTTTCCGTGTAGGCCTCAATATATTGCTTATCATAAAGTTCTTCTTCAACAATGACATGCATTATTGCATTTAACATGCTTACGTCAGCACCAGGACGGAATTGCAGCATATGACTGGCAAACCGCTTCAACGCTTGACCACGAGGATCCATAACTATTAATTTACCACCACGCTTGGTGAACTGTTTAAAATACGTTGCGGCAACTGGGTGGTTTTCAATTGGGTTAGCCCCAATCACAATCGCCACATCAGCATTCTTGATCTCGTTAAACGTTGCCGTAACCGCACCAGAACCAACGTTCTCCATCAATGCAGCAACACTGGAGGCGTGGCAAAGGCGAGTACAGTGGTCAACATTATTATGGCCAAAACCTTGGCGGATCATCTTTTGGAACAGATAGGCTTCTTCGTTTGTACATTTTGCAGACCCAAAGCCTGCCACTGACGCGCCACCTTTTGCTTGCTTCAACTTCGCCAAACCACCAGCTGCAAAATCAAGCGCCTCGTCCCAACTAGCTTCACGGAAAACTTCGCCCCAATTGCCCGGATCAACGTTCAAACCTTTTGCAGGTGCATCATCCCGGCGGATCAGTGGTTTTGTTAAACGATGTTCGTGGTGGATGTAATCAAATCCAAAACGACCTTTTACGCAAAGACGCCCCTCATTCGCTGGGCCATTTATACCATCAACATATTTGATCTTGCCATCTTTGACCTTTAAGCTCACTTGACAGCCCACGCCACAGAAAGGGCAAATACTTTCGACTTCACTGTCAAAGTCCTTGCTGTCGCCCACTTGCTGCGCATCGGTCACAGTTGCTGGCATCAAAGCTCCAGTTGGGCAGGCTTGCACACATTCCCCACAGCCAACGCAGCTACTTTCGCCCATTGGGTCTCCAATATCGAATGTGGGATATGAATCATGTCCACGTCCAGCCATTCCAATCACGTCATTAACCTGAACTTCGCGACACGCACGCACACAAAGACCACACTGGATACAGGCGTCCAAGCTAACACTCATCGCAACATGGCTATCGTCAAGCAAAGGGATACGCCCCTCCTCTATTTTTGGAAACCGGCTCTCCATCACACCTTGAGCTTCAGCCATTCCCCAAAGATGGCTGGATTTATCATGAGCCACTTCCGGCTCAGGCTGATCTGCGACTAACATCTCCATCATCATTTTACGTGCGCGATCAGCTCGCTCAGATTGCGTGTGTACAACCATTCCTTCAGAAATTGGACGGATGCAGGAGGCCGCCAAAGTACGCTCACCCTCTACTTCGACCATACAAGCTCGACAGTTCCCATCAGAGCGGTACCCTGGTTCATCACGGTGGCACAAATGCGGAATAATAAAACCTTGCCCTTTGGTTACTTCCCAAATGGTCTGGCCAGCTTGGGCTTCAACTTTGACGCCATCAAGCGTGAAACTAATATGGTCAGACATAGAGAAACTCCTACAAAATTTATGTTATTGTAATACATGCGAGATTGCTTTGATACAGGTCTAACACGACAGACCTGCTCGTATTTGCGCCAAGCAATGTTTCCTATTTACTCCAATTACTCCGATTGGCAAAACTCTCGAAACAAGTTACCAAAACCTAATGACAATAAACGACATCACTTTAATACGCCATGGACAAGCAAACACAGGCGCAAGGGATGAGAGAAGCTATGACATGCTTTCCAAAACAGGTCACCAACAGGCCAAGTGGTTGGGTGAATACCTGAAGACTAATGGAGATACATTTGATCGTATCATCTGCGGCAGCTTGCGCCGTCATCAAGAAACTGCAACGGGATTAAATTTGCCGTATGACGTTCAGATAGATCCAAGGGTCAATGAAATGCGATATTTCGATTTGGCCGAAGAATTCCGCCTCCTCACAGGCACACCAGTTCCAGAATCACCCGCTGAATTTTCTACACATCTGCCTCAGGTATTTAATGCCTGGCACCATGGAAAATTAGACTCGGCACATGAAAGCTACATAGCCTTCGCCCAGCGCTTTGCTGACGTGATGAGTGAGTTGAAAGCTTTAAGTGGCCGCAGCTTAGTTGTGACATCTGGCGGAGTCATTGGCATGGCAATTGTGCAGCATCTCGCCCTAGGACCAGACGGTTTTGCGCGTGTAATGCTGCCAATAAATAATTCTTCAATGCACCGATTTCAGGTTTGTGACGATGAAACCCATTTGGTGAGCTACAATGGGACACCGCATTTGGATATGGCTGATCGCTTGCATGCGCGAACCACAATTTAGGGGTTGATTATGTTAACACTTTTTGCCTCTAAAGGCTCAGTTTCTGTTGCTTCTGCAATTATGCTTGAAGAAACAGAAACTGAATATAAACTTGAATTTTTAGATTTCTCTCAGGCTGACCAAACAAAAAAATCTTATCTTAACATTAACCCAAAGGGCCGAGTACCTGCACTCGTAACACCGCATGGCATGCTCACCGAAACTAGTGCTATCTTGGAGTATGTCGCGCCTGACTTTATACCGCAGGCCGCCTATTCGGCAGCTCGCGTGCGTGAAATTATTCATTATTTAGCGTCTACGATGCACGTAAACCATGCACATAAAATGCGTGGAGCAAGTTGGGCAGACGATCCAGTTGCTGTTAAGAGTATGGTCATAAAAGTCCCTGCAACAATAGCCAAAAGCTGCGCGTATTTGAAGAAAATAATTAGTGGACCTTATATTTTTGGCTCCAAAATAACTATTGCAGATGCGCATCTTTTCACTATCGCACAATGGCTAAAAGGTGATGAAGTAGAGATAAAAAACTACCCTAAACTTGCCAGATTCGAACGTGAATTTGCGACGAGACCCTCCGTTGCATGTGTCCGCGCGCGAGGCCTTCTATGACACATATTTGGATTCGCGGCGAACAACGCCTAAACGAAGGCCGTGTTGGAGTAAGCCCAGCAGGTGTAAAAGCCCTGATAGAAGCGGGTTATAAAATTACTATTGAGCACAATCCAGCCCGAGCGATTCCTCTAACCGAATATCCAACAGTCGACACTGCACCGATGGGAAGCTGGCCCGGTGCGCCGCATGACGCGGTGATAATGGGTTTAAAGGAGCTCCCAGACGATGCTAGCCCACTACCGCACCGCCATATTATGTTTGGGCACGCATATAAATCACAACCAAACGGTTTGCGCTTATTAAACCGGTTTTTAGCAGGCGGAGGCACCCTTTACGATTTAGAGTATTTGACTGATACCGCAAACAAACGCGTGGCCGCCTTTGGGTACTGGGCTGGGTATGCAGGAGCGGCTATTGCCCTAAAATGTTGGGCATCCGCCGAGGCACGCTCTTTATGTTCGTCGGTATCGGCTTTTGCAGATGCACGAGCGCTTAAATCCAACGTAAGTATGGAGCTTAAAGGCGCCAAGCCACGCGTTATTATCATTGGTGCCAATGGACGTGTTGGATCCGGAGCGCGCGATCTCTGTAACGACCTTGGATCATTAGTCACAAGTTGGGATATGGCAGAAACCGCCCATGGGGGGCCTTTTCCTGAGATTTTAGAGCATGATATTTTTCTGAATTGTATTTTAGCAAATCACAACACGCCGGTCTTTGTGGGGGCAGACGCGAAGACAGTTCAGCGCAATCTTACTGTTATCGGCGATATTGCCTGTGATCCAGACAGTTATTATTCACCCATAAAAGTTTATGATAGATCAACGTCTTGGTCGGTTCCGGCGCTGCGAGTCCATTCCGACCCAATTTTGGATGTTACTGCAATTGATAATTTGCCATCTATCTTACCACGTGAAAGCTCTGAAGATTTTGCTGCACAATTATTGCCAAGCTTATTGAAATTAGACGATATTGAGAACGGAGTATGGGGCAAAGCTCGCAGGATCTTCGATTCCTACGCCTTAGGATTAGACTAACTAAAAATCCGATAATACAACCAATCTGGCAGAAACTGGCTGGATCGAAACAACCATGAAAACAGAGTTGGGAAACTATATTTGAACCTTGTGGATCTCATGTGTCGCATCATGTGGTCAGCCGCTTCATCTGCTGACATAATAAAAGGCATATTAAATGAATTTTTTTCAGTCAAACGGGTTTTGATAAAACCCGGATTAGCTATTTGCACCCTGATCCCGGTTGTACGCAAATCCGCATAGAGGCTTTCTGCAAGCGCCATAACTCCAGCTTTAGAAGCGCTGTATCCAATGGACCGTGGGAGACCTCTAAAACCAGACAGACTGCCCGTAATTACAATATGGCCTTTATCGACCGATAGAAATTGTTCCATGACTTGATCAAGTACGCGAAACGCTCCAGTGAAATTAATGTTAGCCATAGCGAGTGCGTCCGCACCGTTCCAATCTTTCGCAGGCATGGGCCAGTAGACACCCGCAAGGAAAACTACGCCGTCAATATCTCGCAGCTCACCACCAGCACGCGCTACACTGTCTGTGTCAGAAATATCCATCGCCAAAACTTGAGATGGTCCCGGCAAATCTGCGCTCAACTCAACGAGCCGCTGGGAATTGCGGGCAGATAAAATTAACTCGGCACCAGCTTGGCTCATTCTAAGAGCCAACGCTCTTCCCAGTCCCTCACTGGCCCCCACCAGCCAATACTTCTTGCCCTCAAAGTTCATTCAGAAGCAATCTGATTAATGATAGCAGGGCGCATCGTGGCAACAAGCTCAGCCACTTTAATACCAAACTTACGAAATTGGCTCCTATTTATTATTACGCCATTTTCCATCAAATACATCCAATCAACAACGTCTAACGCGTGCCCTCCTGCATCTTTCGTCAGCTCTATAGTATAGTTCAAACACACCGCACTGCCAGATTGATAACCCTGACCCGTTCCAATCAGGTCCGGAGCATCCGCTTGGATGGTACCATCATTTTCAACACATAAAGTCCACTCTCGGTGCTGAATGTTGCCACTGTCATATTTAAATTCTTCCGTCATGCGGCCCACGTTTCCACTCCAATCAGCCTGCATTTTTGCAACAAACCGAGAAGTTACGCGCCCAAAAGGGCCATATATAACGCCCTCGCACAGGAGATCTCCCTTCATATGCTGCCTAATATCAAACACCGGCGTACCCGCTTTATAATGGTCCGGCTTTTGCGATCGAAAGCCAAACCTACGGCTTATGGCTACAGCCAGAATGATAGAAATTAAAATTCCAAAAAACATCAAAGTCATATCTGATCATCCTGCAATGGGGTTTTGATCAATAGAACAATCGAAACCAGTTTTAGAATTAGCGGACATACCGCATAAAGTATCATAAGCGTATCAAGCGCCTCTGTCGTTTGTTCAGACGCGGTAGCGTCAAAGCCCGCAAGCTCTAAAATAGGAAACAGAACTATAGCCGCAAGCGCCAAAGTCATCTTGTTCATGAGTGACCAAAGCCCAAACCCTTGCCCACCGTGCGGCGCAATAAAAGCCAACCTTTGGGCAAAAGCCGCAGGCATCAGCGTTAAGTCCGCCCCAATGCTGGCACCTGACAAGATACAAACGGCCGCAAAAAACACCACGTCTCCAGCTCCCAAGAAACTACAGAACCCAAAAATCATCACAGCGTTTATCATTGCGATCAACAATACTCGTCGAGTTCCAAAGTGACGTGCTGCTCCAGCCCAAAAAGGTGCTGACAGCGCCGCGGACAAAAAGAATAAAACTAAAAGTGGGCCTGCCCAGGACCCTGCCTGCAATCTGTGAGCTACAAAAAATAGAAATAGGGAGGATGAAACTGCTACAGGCAGTGCATTCACAAAGGCCAACACAAGTAATCTGCGAGCATTTCTATCCTGCCAAATCACACTAAAGTTAGAAGGCTGTCGCTCAGTAAAGGCCGACCATTGGTTGCGCATACCCCAAGTGGCGAGAAGCCCAATGCCAGCAAAACCTATAACGAAGCCTATCATTGGTTTAGCAAACCAGACAGCAATGGCGCCCGGTGCTATTGCAGCTAAACAAATCCCAATGAGCGCTCCTGTTTCACGCCAAGCTGCCATTTGCATATGTCCACCGCTGAGGGACGCGGCCGCAGCTATACCCTGCGCGTAAAAATTGATTGTCAGAAAGCTAAAAGAGCTGAAGAGCGTCGTCATGCAAATGGCAAACCATACCAACGGCGTAAATTTTGGTGGAACGGCAAACAAAAGGATCATGGAGAGTATTAACACTAAAACCCCCAATACCACTAAACGTGAGCGGTTTTTGTCTAACCGCTCTGACAGCCATCCAAACAGTGGGTCTTGTACCGCATCTATTAATCGCAACCAAAACAAAACTGCCGCTATTGCTGTAAGGCCTACTCCGTAATTTTCTGCATAAAACGTTGGTGCAAAAATATATATAGGCAGCCCCGCTACAGAAAGCATGCCACCAAACAGCGCAAATGCTGGGAGTGAAGGGCGCAGAATAGTACTCATCTACTGATATCTTGTTTTGGGGCATCTGGGCAGGATCTAAATGTGGCTTTCCGCCACCAGAGCTTAACAGCCTGCCAATGAATTAACGCTAAAACTCGGCGCGACCCAAACGGACGTCGTATGCAAGCTTTGATCATAGAAATGTTTGTCAAAGGCATTCGCTTACCTACCAAAGTCGCGATGAGCCCCCCACCCTCACGAGTATAATCAATCGTAATTTCTATTTTATTAGGACAAATATCAAAGCAAAACTTATAGCTTCCTATGACAGGCTGAAATGGTGAGACGTGAAATATTTTTTCAGCACTAATCTTATCCTGTGCTGTTATTACACCTAGATCGTCTCGGTGACACAGATAGCTATGCCTTTGACCGAACGTGTTACTAACTTCAGCTATAACAACTCTTAAATCTTGGCGGTCGTCATAACATAACCAAAAGCTCACCGGATTGAAAACGTGTCCTAAAATGCGCGGTTGCGCTAAAAGCAAAATTTTTGATGTTCCGGGAAGGCTGCCAGCCTGTAAAATATTCTCTACCCAAGCGGTACCCCTCCCCGCCTTTACGGCGCCACCATGATCTTTATCGTATATTCCAAAAAGGTTAAAACGGTTACGTGAGAACAATTTTGCAGATCGCAATTTGGACTTTGGATCAAGCAGAACATAGTCAATGGAGTATCTAAATGCATTTTCAACAGCACCTTTTCGGCCATGATATGTATGAGCTTGAATATGGTCCATTACATTCATTCAGCCGCCACCTGCACTCCTGGGAGGGCATTATCTCGCTCTATAAGTTGGCGGGCGGCCTCAATTCCGGTGGCCAAACCATCTTCATGAAAACCGTTGCGCATCCAAGCCCCACAAAACCATGTCCCGTAGCTCCCATTGAATTCTTTGATCACGTTCTGAGCAAGCATGGCGGATGCATCAAATACAGGATGTTGGAAAGTGCACCTATCATAAATAAGCTTTTCATCGATATTGCGTTGTGTATTCAGTGTTACAAAGCAAGGATCGTCTTTAGGCAGGCTTTGCAGCCTATTAACCCAATAGGTCAGATCAATTCGGTCAGATTTACGATCCTTATCTTCCGTGTAATTCCAAGCAGCCCAAGCCGCTTTGCGCTTTGGCATAATTGTCGTGTCAGCATGAAGCACCATCTCATTGGACTGATACTTAACAGCCTCAAGCGCGGCCCGTTCAATTGGCGTGGCATCAGAGAGAATTTTGAGTGAAATGTCTGAGTGAGTTGCAAAAATAACCTCATCAAAAACTTCTGGGCCAAATCCTTTGGATATGACCTCAACTTTGCCAGGTTGCCGAAAAACAGCAGTTACTGGGGTCGCCAATCGAACTTCGACACCGGTTCTAATTAATTCCTCTTTTAGACGACTAACATATTCTGTCGATCCACCTTGGACAGTACGCCATTTATGTTGCCCAGAAGCTCCAAGCAAAGCATGGTTTTTCATAAAAGTGATCATGGATTGCGCTGGAAAGTCTAGTATTTTGTCTATTGGAGTGGACCAGATAGCACCAGTAAACGGGGTTAAATAGTAGTCTCGGAACCAATCTCCAAGCTCCCAATCATCAATCAACTCCCCGATTGTAATCGTGGCGCTGATTTGCGTCTCTTTGGCACGTTTGTTAAAACGCAAAATATCACGCAGCATCATGTAAAATTTTGGACGCAGCAGATTTAACTTTTGGGCAAAGATGGCGGAAGGCGCTAGAATACCGTATTCAAGCCATCCATCATTGATTGATACACCAAAACTCATATCAGAGGGGATCGTTGGAACATCTAGTTCTTCGAACAAGCGTACCAAGTGTGGATAATTTTGGTTGTTAAAGACTAAGAAGCCAGTGTCTACGGCCATGTTACCCTTTTTTCCAGCCATGACTGAGCGCGCGTGACCACCTAGCCGTGGCTCCGCCTCAAACAGAACAACCTCGTGAGAATGGCGCAATTCGTAAGCTGCCCCCATTCCAGAGATGCCACCCCCAATAACTGCAATGCGCTTAGAACCTGATTGGATGTTTTCAAACGGCATTAAGGTGTTCCTATTATAATCATAAATTTAATACGCAACCCGATGTAAATTGGATTAAAAAAAATTTGTGATCCGCTTTGTAGTTTAAGACGTAATAGCATTATGTTTGACGGATTAGAAATGTTGCAAGTTTCAGGTGCATCTGGTGATCAGGTGAACTATGATAGGATTGAAGTTTCGACACCCGTTAAACAGAAAGCATCTCTTTTACATTTGGAAAATTCAACACCTAAAATTAAATGGGTAGATCACCTTCGTCGGATTCAAGTAAATCAGGATCAACAAGCATTTGCTGAACTGTTTTCTTATTTTGCACCGCGCGTTAAGGCATTTTTAATCAAGTCTGGTGCTAATCCCGGACTAGCCGAAGAATGTACCCAAGAAGTAATGGCGACTTTGTGGCACAAGGCCCATTTATTTGATCCTAGTAGAGCTGGCGTAAGCACCTGGATTTTTACAATTGCAAGAAATAAAAAAATTGATGCGTTACGCAAACAACGCCGACCTGAGCCAGAGGATCTGACGTGGGGGCCTGAAGCAGAACCCGAAGCCGCTGATGTTTTAGCACTACAACAAGAAACCAAAAACCTCTCCGAGGCCATCACTAGGCTTCCCGAACAACAACGTGATTTGATTAAACGGGCCTATTATGGAGATTTAAGTCACAGTGAAATTGCAGCTGAGACCGGGCTACCCCTTGGCACAATCAAATCGCGCCTTAGATTGGCGTTAGTAAAGTTAAGACAGACAATGAAATGAACGATATGAAAATGATTAATCATCACCTAACTGATCAATTGCTAATGGGTTATTCCTCTGGAAACCTTCCTGAGGCATTTAATCTTGTGGTAGCGACACATCTCTCCATGTGTGACAATTGTAGAGCTGCTCTGCACGCATTTGACGCGGTGGGTGGCTCTCTTCTTGACACCAACGAGACATCGAAGATGGATGATATGTCACTGGCGGCAACGATGAAATTAATCGCAGCCAAACCAGTTGTAAAAAAACTTGCCCCAACATCAAGTCTCCCCGGTCCATTAGTAGATTATATTGGCGACGACTTAGAGGGCGTGAAGTGGCGTCCTGTGGGCATGGGTGTGCGTCAGGCAATATTAAAAACCTCAAAAAACGCTACAGCTCGGTTGCTTTACATCCCAGCAGGTTCAGCTCTACCAGTTCATGGCCACAAAGGCACAGAACTAACTTTAGTTATAAAGGGCGCGTTTAGCGATGAGACAGCTAGATTTTCAGTGGGTGATGTTGAAGTAGCCAACGAGGATATCGAGCATACGCCCGTTGCAGAAATAGGGGAAGATTGTATTTGCCTTTCAGCAACAGATGCGCCTCTACGATTTAACGGTCTGGTTCCACGTATCGTGCAACCATTTTTAAATATTTGAGTGCTTCCTTTCAAGGCGGTTTTGATTAGTAGACTGTGAGCGGTAATATATGCTGTAATTCCCTACCTATACAGTGTTTCAGTCACAATCCTCTCCGCTTTTTTAGGTATAATTTCTTAATTACTCAGTCATTGGGCTATCTGAGGCTTTTTCGACGCTGCAACTGTCTCAACCACTTCCACTTCTTCAAAATCGAAATTATCTAATTTGTGTGCGCGTTTTCCTGCACGTTCGGCCGCAGTAGAAATACCTTCGATGTCTTTGCGGGCCTGACCAAAATGTGTGTTCAACTTCTCCACACGCTCAACGACTAACTCGACATCACGATGTAAGTGCCGAAGAGCAGACCGTATTGCACCAGCCTGTTCACGCATGCGAGCATCTTTCAAAATAGCACGCATGGTATTAAGCGTTGCCATACAGGTTGTTGGTGAAACTATCCAAACATGTGCTTCAAACCCTTCGCGCACTAACTCCGGAAAGTTAGAATGTAGTTCTGCATAAACAGCCTCAGAAGGTAGGAACATTAAAGCTCCATCTGCAGTTTCTCCATCTAAAATATATTTATCTGCAATTGCTTTAATATGAGACTTCACACTCACTCGCATTAATTTAACCGCTTCGTTTTTGTCCCAGTCAGAAGTAGCCTTTCGCAGGGCCTCGTAGGCCTCCAAGGGAAATTTACTATCAATAACGATTGGACCAGGAGGGTTTGGTAGGTGGATCAAACAATCTGCTCGTTTGCCGTTGGAAAGCGTAGCCTGCCAAGTATATGCATCAGAGGGTAGAGCTTTGCTGACAATTTCTTGCAATTGTATTTCACCAAATGCACCACGGGTCTGTTTGTTTGCTAAGATATCTTGAAGACTTAAAACTGAACCAGACAACTTCTGAATATTATCCTGTGCTTTATCAATCGTCACCAGTCTTTGCTGTAGTTCACCTAAAGATAATGCCGTATTTTTAGAGCTGGTTTGCAAATTCACATTCATCTGCTCCTGCACTGCCGTAAGACGGGCTTCCATCAGCTTTAGCATATTGCTTTGCTGCGAAGCTTGCGACTCTGAAACATGCGTTAGACCACCCACTAGTTGCTGCTGACCATCACCAAGTACCTGCACGCGCTGATTGAGATATTCCATTTGACTGGTCAAAGGAGCGGTTGCTTGCGCCGACCTTCCCGCAGCACGCGCGACGGAAATCAATAGTAGAACCACAACCAACGCAAAAACTGCAGATCCAATAAATAAAACTAGTATTAAATTAGGAGTTAAGGTCATGTGCGTCCAAACAGTTTTTCAATATCAGCCATTGCAAGACTAACGTAAGTTGGCCGGCCATGGTTACATTGACCAGAATGAGGAGTGGCCTCCATTTCACGTAGCAATGCATTCATTTCATCCGCCTGCATACGCCGACCAGTTCGAATAGATCCGTGGCAGGCAACCCGACTAAGTATTGCATCAAGCCGCTCTTGCAAGCTTTCACTGGAGCCAGCGTCAGACAGTTCGTCGACAATATCTAGCACTAATTTAACCACATCAATCTGGCCCAAAATCGCAGGAACAGTTTGAACGGCAACTGCACCTCGACCAAAAGGTTCGATCGTGAGGCCTAATTGGTGAAGGGTTTCACTTTGACTTAATAGTAAAACGGCATCGCCTTCAGACAAATTTATCACTTCAGGAATAAGCAAGGCCTGCGCACTTACGCCGTTTTCAGCCATTTGGCTTTTTAATTTTTCATATACCAGACGCTCATGGGCTGCATGCGCATCCACAATGACCAAACCGTGATCCGTCTGTGACAAAATATAATTTTCGTGTAATTGAGCTCGAGCGGCTCCCAGTGGCTGGTGCTGAGCGTCAAGCTGTGGAACCTCCTCAACTCGAGCGGAGGGAGCCGTTTCAAACATTCTAGTTTCTGCCACTTCCGAGTAACTCTGCTTATCTCGAGACGCAATATCCATTTGGTACAGTCGAGGCTGCGTGTTCACAGTAAACGCCCCCAAAGCCGCATCCGAAACTGTTGTCGATGCTCGATGGCCAGCTTCAGCCAATGCATGCTTTAGACCTGAAACTATCAGTCCACGTACCACCGCCGGTTCCCGAAACCTGACTTCAGATTTTGCCGGGTGTACGTTCACATCCACACGGGTCGGATCGCATTCGACAAATAGAGCAACAACAGGGTGACGATCGCGGGACAGAAAGTCCGAATAGGCCCCACGCAATGCGCCTAGTAATAATTTATCCCGGACAGGTCGGCCGTTCACGAACAGAAACTGCGCTACCGCAGCACCGCGCGAAAAAGTCGGTAATCCAGCAAACCCTGTCAGCCTTAGGCCCTCACGCTCAGCATCCACCGCAATTGCATTTTCAACAAATTCACGTCCCATCAGCTGACCCAAACGGCCACGCAGAGCATCAAATAAATCACCTTGCTCTGCCTGCACCTGCAAGACCATTCGGTTGGCACCGGTATCTTTAAGTGAAAAAGAAATCGAGGGTTCAGCCATAGCCAAGCGACGGACAATATCTGAAATCGCTTGCGCCTCTGCGCGATCAGACCGCAAAAACTTAAGCCGCGCCGGAATCGCATAAAACAGATCTCGCAAAGTGACTTGGGTGCCTGGTTGCATAGCGGCTGGGACAACTTGGCTTAGTTTTCCTCCAGCAACTTTAAGCACCGCGCCAGATGCCTGCCCACACCTGCTCGTCAAGGTTAATTTTCCTACAGCCCCAAGCGATGGTAAGGCCTCACCCCTGAACCCAAAACTTTGAATGTTCAGCAAATCCTTGCCGTCAATTTTACTCGTCGCGTGACGCGCCATCGCAAGGGGTAAATCTTCCGCAGAAATACCACACCCATTGTCGGTTACACGGATAAGACTTTTACCACCGTCCGCATATTCGACATCGATCCGAGACGCCCCTGCATCTATCGCATTTTCAACCAACTCTTTAATAGCTGAAGCTGGCCGTTCAACGACCTCACCCGCTGCAATTTGGTTAATCGCCGTTTCGTCTAATTGCCGAATAACTGGCATTTTTTGGCTTATGTTGGGGTTCGGATGAGACATGCTACTATACATAGCATGCCCTAATCCGATTCTGCTACTCTTCGTTGAGCCCTATCGGTTGTCCAGCCACAACAAAATGCAAATCATCAGGTTTCAATAATTCCCGTGCGACACGGTTAATTTCCAGCAAACTGACAGCATTTATTTTTTCATTTCGTGTTGTAATGTAGGAAGGATTAAGCCCCATACGTTGCATCCCAACAAGTATACCTGCAATTTTTGCATTGCCATCGAAACGCAAAGGGTAAGCGCCAGTCAAATAAGTTTTTGCGTCATTCAGTTCCGTTTCGGTGACACCAAATTTAGCCATTTTTGCCCATTCATCACGGATCACTTCAATCGCATCAGCAATCCGATTATTCGCACTGGCCACTTGTCCCATAAGCATGTTTGCCTCTTCCTTACCAACAAGAAAGGTGGACACTCCGTACGTAAGTCCACGCTTTTCGCGCACTTCAGCTGTAAGCCTGCTTTCGACACCACGCCCCCCAAGTATAGTATTAAGAATGTAGGCCGCAAAAAAGTCAGGATGTTCCCTGTCGATCCCTGCATGCCCGAATAGCGCTACGGATTGCGGGGTTGGCATGTCGATGACCGTACTACCACCCTCCAAAGCGAACCCAGCTGGTGGTGTCTTCAATCCCTCTCCCTCGGGCAAATCTCCCAATAAATCGTCCAAAAGTAATCCAAGTTCATTGCCGGAGATATCACCAACTGCGGCAACATAAAGAGTATCACGCACCAAAAGGCGCTTATGAGCTGCCTTCATGTCGGCTCGAGACAGGGATTGCACAGAAACTTCTGTTCCTTCCAACGCACCACCATAAGGGTGATCTCCAAAGGCCAAACTGTCCCAAGTAGCACTCGCCACAGAATCAGGATCTTTCGCCTTTGAAGAGATGTTGGATAATACCTGCCCACGCACCCGGTCAATTGCAGCCTGATCAAACCTTGGGAACATCAGGGCTGTTTTCAAAAGCGCTAAGCTAGCCTTTTTATTCTCTGTCAGAAACCTAACTGAAATTGTTAGATTATCATCATAAACATTAAACCGAAAAGACGCCGCTAACGCCTCTTGAGCCGCAGCGAATGCCTGCGCGTCCATGTTCTCGGCTCCCTCTTCTAGCAAGCCTGTCATTAAGTATGCGGCGCCTCTTTTACCTTCAGGATCAAGAGCAGCTCCGCCTGCAAATATTAGGTCTAATGCCGTGAATGGGATTGATGGTTCTTCTACACTCCACGCTTGAATTCCACCCGGGCTATTAGTCACCTTTATCGCGACTTCGCCGTTAGCAAGCGAAGCCCAGATCACGGCACATGCTGTAGCTATAAAACGGATCATTTCACATCCTCCTGCACACCCATTAGCCATCCGGTCACCGAAGATTTATCATCAAAAATCATCTCAGCTGCTGCTATTATATCAGCAGGCGTCACCTCTTGTAGAACCTCGGGCCAGGCCTGCACATCTTGCACGCTTAGGCCCTGGGTTAATCCGGACCCATACTGGTTAGCGATACCCTGTACATTATCTTTCGCATAAATTTCACTGGCACGTAGCTGTAATTTGATCCGCTCAAAAGCTTCCAAATTTACGCCCTGCTGAATGAACTCTGCGATCGTTGCATCCATTAGATCTTCAACCTCTTGTAAACTGACTTCCGCAGATGGCACGACGACCAAACCAAAAGTTGTTTTATCCAAAGACATGCCGCCATAATATGCGCTTGTATACAAAGCTTTCTTAGCTTCAAATTGAAGAGCTTTTCCAAGTACTGAAGTCGCGCCAGACCCTCCTAAAATCTCAGCTAAATAAACAAGAGCTGCCGCGGTTTTTTGACTTCCAGACTTGCGCTCAGGGGCCAAATAAACCCTTGTCATATAGGGTTGAGCAACACGTTCATCACGGTAAATCATGCGACGCGGTGAGAGGTGTGGTGGTTCTTTTGAGCGCCTGCGAGGCTTGACCTCCGGGTTGGCTGGCATTACGCCGTAATATTGCTTCGCTAACGCTTTAACCTCTTCCGGCAAAACATCACCCGCAACGACCAATATAGCATTGTTGGGCGCGTAGTGCAGTTTGTAGAATGCAACCGCATCTTCCAAGTTCAAGTCCTGCAGCTCATGCATCCAACCGATTACCGGAACGCCATAGCCGTGGTTCATGTAGAGCGCAGCTTGCTTCTGTTCATTGAACAAAGATCCAGGAGAGGACTCTGTACGTTGATTTCTCTCTTCTATCACAACATCACGCTCCGTTGCGATGTCATCAATAGACAACTCCAAACCAGTCATTCGATCTGATTCCATTTGCATCATCAGTTCAAGCCGATCAGAGGCCACACGTTGATAATAGGCAGTATAATCATGAGACGTGAATGCATTGTCCGAACCACCGTTGGCTGCCACGGTGTCAGATAATTCCCCCGAAGCGAGGTTTTTGGTTTTCTTAAACATCAAATGCTCAAGAAAATGCGCAATACCAGATTTTCCAGGCATTTCATCCGCAGCCCCCACTTTGTACCAAACCATTTGTACAACAACTGGAGCACGATGATCTTCGACGACCACAACCTGCATCCCATTTTCGAGGAAAAAATCTGTTACACTGGCTTCAGCTGCCACTTGCAGCGGAAAACATGCCGCGACTGCCAAAAAAAATCTTGAAAACATGAACACTCCTCCGTCTGATTTAATAGCTAGATGTAATCCTCTTGCTTACAAGCCCAAAGTCACAAACATAATCTGGTTTTATCAGTCAGCTTTCTTTTTTTGAATCAGTTGCAAAGAAAATAATCCCCAATAATCCAAGAAATATTGCAATATCAGCCACATTGAACGAGAACGGGTTGCGAATACCGCAGCACGTCACATTTAAAAAATCAGCAACACCACCGTAAATAAGCCGATCGATTGCATTGCCCACAGCCCCACCGATCACCAGACCCGCCGAAATCAGTGCTATTGTCCTTACTTCATTACGCATCCAAAATGCAATAAATCCGGACATTAAGACCGCAACTGCAATAAGAACCCATCGTGCAATTTCACCATTATTTGCAAACAGTCCAAAATTAATGCCTGTGTTCCAGGCCATATGGAAATGGATGAAACCAGGTAATACACTTATCGATTCAAGCGTTAGAAGATCTAACCACTGCACTACGATCCACTTGCTCAATTGATCGAGAATAAAGCAGATAGTAGCGCTCCAGATGATAGTTTTTTTCATATTAATGCCTAAAATGCCTCATACCTGTAAACACCATTGCTAACCCAGCCGCATCCGCTGCTGCAATTACTTCCTCATCACGCATTGAGCCACCAGGTTGGATCAACGCTGTAGCCCCAGCTTCTGCGGCTGTGATAAGGCCGTCAGCAAAAGGAAAAAAGGCGTCAGACGCAACAACCGAACCTTGTGTAAGTGGCGCAGAAAGACCAAGAAACTCAGCCATATCAATGGCCTTGCGCGCGGCAATGCGCGTGCTGTCAACCCGGCTCATTTGGCCCGCACCAATCCCAACAGTCGCACTATCTTTCACATAAACAATGGCATTTGATTTAACATGTTTTGCAACCTTCCAAGCAAACAGCATGTCAGTCAGTTCTTGAGCCGTTGGAGCACGTTTGGTGACTACTTTCAGCTCGTCTGGCAAAATCTGCCGCACATCTTTATCTTGAACAAGGTATCCGCCAGAAACCTGACGAATAGTTTGGTAGGGTGTATTCACATCTGGAAACGCACCCATAGTTAAAAGCCTAAGGTTTTTTTTCTGCGAAAAGATTGCACGCGCATCTTCATCAGCATCTGGGGCTATCACAACTTCTGTAAATATTTTACAAATTTCTTCTGCAGTTGAACCATCCAGGGTTTGGTTTAATGCAACGATACCACCAAATGCACTAGTTTGATCACATTGGAATGCGGCTTCATAAGCCCCCTTCAAAGTCGCACCGTGGCTCACACCGCAGGGGTTCGCATGTTTAATAATTGCGCATGCTGGACCTTTTTCTGGATGAAATTCTGCGATAAGTTCGACAGCTGCATCCGTGTCATTGATGTTATTATAAGAAAGCTCTTTTCCTTGGTGTTGAACTGCAGTCGCAACTCCAGGTCGGTTTTGACCATCCGTATAGAACGCTGCAGATTGATGGGGGTTTTCGCCGTAGCGCAGCTTTTGAGCCAATTTTCCAGCAACGGCTTTGCGGCGTGGGGTCACGCCT
Organism: uncultured Planktomarina sp.; assembly: GCA_905182425.1. GTDB lineage: Bacteria > Pseudomonadota > Alphaproteobacteria > Rhodobacterales > Rhodobacteraceae > Planktomarina. The sequence continues at coordinate 40,519 of CAJJBP010000017.1, forward strand.
AAAGTTTTTCCCATCCAATTTGAAACCGCTACATCGTAAGCAGCCGTTCTCGAATAGGCCGTTAGTGCCAGTTTCTGACGAAATGCGTAATTGGTACACCCTTCGTTTTCGTCTAACTCAGTCAAAAGCGCTTTGTAATCCTGTGGATCTGTCACAACTGAAACAAATCCATGATTTTTTGCAGCAGCTCGGATCATGGCAGGGCCGCCGATGTCAATGTTTTCAATGGCAGTTACATAATCTGCTCCGTTCGCTATGGTCTGCTCAAACGGATAAAGGTTGACGACCAAAAGATCGATTTCAACAATACCGTAATCCTGCATTGCGTTCACATGATCAGGATTGTCACGAAGCGCCAAAAGCCCTCCATGGATATTTGGGTGTAATGTTTTCACTCTGCCATCCATCATTTCTGGAAAGCCAGTAACTGACGCAACATCAGTCACTTCAAGCCCTACATCGCGCATCGCTTTGGCAGACCCACCAGTCGACAAAAGCTTTACATCACGCACAGCCAGCGCTTGTGCCAGATCCAGCAAACCAGATTTATCAGATACAGATATCAAAGCACGTTTGAGAGGGGCAAGGCCAGTCATGAGGTATCCTAAAAATGTGCCGCATCAAGCTGTCCGGCCTTCTTGATATGCTTTTGAAGCTTTTCTTGTGCTTTGGCTAGTGACTAACGAACGCCAATGTTTTTTGTGTGGACAGCCAAATAATATAGTTTTTCAATTTACCGTAGATCGCGTTTATTCTCGTCTCACCTGGAGAATTTCTATAATCTCCAAAATGTGATGGTTTTTGCAAATAAAATTTTGTCCACGACGCTTATCCCCCATATGATTTATCCCGCACGATTAAATCGGATTATATAAAAACCATCCATGCCACCATGCTCTGCCCAATAATCCGGCCTTAAGCGATATCCACCCTCTTCAGTGGCCCACTCGACCTCCATTCCTTGAGGGACAGAAGTATCAACGCTAAAATCTTTGTGACGAAGAAGAAAGTTCTCAGCTTGGACTTCACCCTCATCCGGGATCAAAGAGCAGGTGCAAAATACTAATCGCCCTCCCGGTTTCACACGTTGGGAGGCCGCATTAAGCATTTTTGACTGTAAGTCTATCAGTTCAAATATGCCCGTTCCATCTTTGGCAAACGGTAAATCTGGATGACGTCGGATCGTGCCAGTTGCAGAGCATGGCGCATCCAACAAAACCGCGTCAAACTTACGGACGTCATCCCATTCTAAAATATTGGCAATAATTGTTTCTGCATGTAAGTCAGTACGCACCAAATTCTCTGTAACCCTCTCCATACGGTGCTTTGAGATGTCCAAAGCTGTGACCTGTCCACCAGCATTGGCCAACTGCATCGTTTTTCCACCTGGCGCTGCACAAACATCTAGGACGGTCTCACCTTCTTTAACTGCCAGCCAAGCGCCCGGCCATGTGGCTGCCGCATCTTGAACCCACCATTGGCCAGTAGCAAAACCATCAAGTTTCGTAATCTGACCCATTTCTGCAAGACGTACAGATCCATTGGGTAGAATGGTGCCTCCCAATAATTTTGCCCATTTTTCAGCGTTTGACACAACGCTAAGATCAACTGGAGCACCACGCATATGGGCTGTTTCCATGGCCATTATCGGACCATTTCCGTAGGCTTCCTTCAAAGGGTTCCGCAACCATTTAGGCATCATTTGGACGGGTGATTTATCCCATTTTCCTGAAATATCAGCTACAGCTTTTCGCAACACTGCGTTGATCAGACCCTTGAAGCCACGGGTCTGCCCATTGGCCGCACAAATCGATACAAGGTCATTCACCACAGCATGCGCTGGAGCGTCAAGCGCCACAATCTCAACCACACCAAGACGTAGAATATTTAAAACCTCAACGGCAGGTAGTTTTGACAGATGTGAGCGTAAGGCACGATCAGCCCGACCGACGTGCCGCAAAGTGTGTGTTGCCAACCTCTGCGCACGCGCGCGTTCTTCTGAGGGCAAATTTCGAAAATCTTCGGTCTGAATCATTTCAGACAATTGCTTTTGCTCAGTCATAACACCATTTAAAATGCCTATCGCGGCCAAGCGGGCCACGTTCAAAACTGGACGTTTAACGCTCTTCCCTGCAAGTGAGGTTCCGGGTTGGCTAAAGTTTTTTGGAGGGCTGGGCATATAATATCCTTGAGATCTAATAAAAGCGGCATATATCAACCTTATGTCAGAAAACAAGAAAACCTTATTAAAAGCTGCAGCAGAACGTGCTTTAGCCGAAGCGCAAGAACGCAAAAATGGTTCCTCACCAAACAAACTTCCGATTGAGCTAGGCGGAAGGGATGGTCCAGAGCCCGTTCGTTTTGGTGACTGGGAACGCAAGGGCATAGCAGTTGATTTCTAGAAAAACTGAGTAAAAAGCTTATTTCAATGTAAATTGGGCATTTGCCCCGAGACCTCTGTCACTGGTGAAGCGTATTTTATTTCCCACCATCGAAACTGATTGGCAATTATAACCAATATCACGATCGCCCCAGACCATATTTCGACAAAAATAATTATCTTCCCAAGCCCAATTTCCGCTGACATCTCTCCCTAGCGCGCTTCCTTGAATGGTGCCATCTGAAGAAATTTGCAGGCGGATCCCAAACAGCCAAAGCTCAAGAGATTTATTTTCAACAACTGCAAGAAATTCACTTCTATCAATAATAATTTTCTCAGATTGAGCCTGCGCACAAGATGCTGTTATAATTAAAAGAAGAGTAAATAATGTGCGCATGGTCATTCTTTATTTTCGACTACGTTTTTTACGCATCTTGGAAAGATTTGGATCACAATCCCAGAACATCCATCATAGTGTAGTGACCGGGCATTTTATCTTGTCCCCAGAGGGCAGCCTTCATTGCACCACGCACAAAAATACCCCTATCCGTTGCCATATGGCGCAGAACAATGCGCTCCCCCGATGACGCAAATAACACATCATGCTCACCTACAATGTCACCGCCGCGAATTGCAGAAAACCCAATGTCACCACGTTTTCGCCCGCTTGCAATACCGTCACGTCCACTATCACGAACATCAGAAAGGGTGACATTCCGACCTAACGCTGCTGCCTCACCCAACATTAAAGCCGTGCCTGAAGGGGCGTCAACTTTATGATTATGATGAGTTTCAATAATCTCAATATCAAAATCTTCATCTAATGCCGCTGCAACTTTTTCAGTTAGCTTTGTTAGTAAATTAACACCCAAAGACATGTTACCAGCACGCACAATCACCGCGTGGCGGCTTGCAGGCTCAAGCTGGGAAATTTCGCTATCTGTCATGCCAGTCGTGCCAATCACATGGACTGCACGTGCCTGGGCTGCTAAAGCCGCAAATTCAAGTGTCGCTTTTGGGGCTGTGAAATCAATTACAGCTTGCGAAACCGCAAAAGCCTCCAAAGCATCATCAGTGACACTAACCCCGATTGGCTGCCCGCCCAGTGCTTCACCCACATCTTGGCCAATCCATGGATGGCCAGCGATCTCAACTGCGCCAACGAGCCTCGCGCGGTCACTTTCCATTACCGCTTTAAGCAACGCTTGACCCATACGCCCTGAGGCCCCGGTGATAGTAATTCCTGGGTTTTCAGCCATGATGTTCTCCTCTGCAGTGTATTTGACGTAAAGTTTTGCTACTTGCAAACCTATTGAGACAAAGTCTATGTCGCAGCTATGGCTAAAAAGAGATCAAATCTAAATGGCGCCCCTTCGCAGAGGCAGCTTAAAGTCGGCGAAGTTATTCGTAGGACACTATCCGAAGTCCTGGCACGCGGCCAAGTTCACGATCCAGAATTGAACCGTATTTCAATCACAGTATCTGAAGTAAGAACCTCCCCTGACCTCCAGATTGCAACCGTGTTCGTGATGCCTTTGGGCGGCACTCAATACGCAGAGACCATCGAAGCTTTGGCGCGCAACAAAGGTCAGTTGCGGCATTTCGTAGGCACCAAAGCTGGACTGAAGTTCGCACCTGACTTGCGCTTTCGTATCGACGATACATTTGATCGTATGGAAAGCACACGAATTTTGTTTGAACGCGACGAAGTAAAACGCGATTTGGATGATTAGTGCCAAACATCGCAACGAAACTGAGAACAGGGTAAAGATTGACCCCCACGCTTCTCCAGGTTAGGGCACCAGCTGCAATAAGTGAGGGTATTATGGGACGTACACGCAAAGGTCGCGATATTTCCGGTTGGTTGATCGTTGATAAACCCGCAGGCCTTACCAGCTCTGCTGTTGTCAACAAAGTGCGCTGGGCGTTTGATGCCAAAAAAGCGGGACACGCAGGAACCCTTGACCCAGAAGCCACTGGTTTGCTAGCCATTGCGTTCGGTGAAGCCACAAAAACAATTCCCTATATCACAGATGCCACCAAGTGTTACGAATTCACCATCAATTTTGGCTCCTCCACTAATACAGATGATGCCGAAGGAGAGGTCATTAAATCCTCTAAATTGCGCCCTTCTGACGCTGAAATTGTTGAAGGTTTGCAAAAATTTTTAGGTGATATCACGCAAGTACCCCCACAATTTTCAGCTGTGAAAATTGATGGGCAAAGAGCCTATAAATTGGCGCGTGCCGGCGAAGACGTCAAAATTGCCGCTCGGCATTTATTTGTCGAGGAACTGATCTTGGTAGATCGTCCATCAAAAGATACTGCCGTCCTGGAAATGACCTGCGGTAAGGGTGGCTATGTCCGATCAATTGCACGAGACTTAGGCGAAGTTTTGGGTTGTTACGGACATGTGGCAAAATTGCGTCGCCTATGGTCTGGTCCTTTTGATCTGGAATACGCCGTTTCACTTGACCAAGTTGAATCTTTTGCCAAAACCTCAAAAATAGATCAGTTTCTTCGTCCCCTAGAGGAGGGTCTCACTGATCTACCCCACGGCACAACAAATGCCGAGGGTGCCGCAAAACTGCGTAATGGAAATCCTGCAGTTTGCTATATAAAAGCAGAGTATGGCGACGAAATTTGGGTAAGCTACGACGGCAAAGCCCAAGCTGTTGGTCGCTTCAAATCTGGAGAAATCCACCCAGCTCGCGTGTTCCTACAAACCTCAGAACAATACGACTGACTGTTTATGCCGACACCTGGTTACTCTCTTGAACTTGTTGCCAAGTTCCCCCAGCATGGGTGAATGATTACCAGGTCCCATACAAAAGGTGACGCGCCTAGTATTGCAGTTTTTTCAGAGTGCGAGCGGTATCGATATGCGCTCACTAGGGTCTGGGGTCCAAAAGGCTTGAAGGTAAACTTTGTGATGCTAAACCCATCTACCGCCACGGAGGTTCAAAATGATCCGACAGTTGAGCGATGTGAAAGACGAGCGCGCACTTTAGGATTCGGTGGATTTCGTGTGACTAATATTTTTGCTTGGCGCGACACGGATCCAAAAAAGATGCGAGCCGCAAGAGACCCCATTGGGCCTGAAAATGACACAGCTATTTCAGACGCCTGCAATTGGGCAGATCAGATTATTGCAGCTTGGGGTACTCATGGAGCTTATCTAGACCGTGGAGTACAGGTAGCAGAAATTATTCGACGCTCTAGAAAACCTGTTTTTCATCTAGGGTTATCCAAAGAGGGCCACCCAAAACATCCACTATATATTGCCTACAGCCAACAACCGCAGATGTGGAAATGATTTCTAGTTTTAAAAAGTCAGTCCTACATTGCTATGGTGTTTACATCGCATTTTTATAAGGCTGGAAAAGGCAAGACACGGCTAATACTTCACGGATATCCATAAAATCATATAAGCTTTGAGAAAATTGCGCCTGTTTTTGCAATGCCTTCGTGCAATTCATCCACCCCAAAGCTGCGCAATTTATCCGCGATGTGAGCTGAGGTTTTATGCAGATCAAAGCCAAGTTCAGGGATAGAGTGGAGGTGATGACGCCATTCAAGCATGTCGGGGCAAGATCCGCGATGCGGTTCAAAATTGGCATTTTGTCTCTTAAGCTTTGGAAAATTAGCGTTGTGCGGTGCGGCGTTGTTGTTCGCTGAGGCCGAGTTTCACAGCGTAGATATCGCGCGCGGCAACAAGGCGTGGGTCGTAGGGTTCCATGCCAAGAGTTCGAATAAATTCTATGCGTGAAAGTTTATCGCGGTGGTCTGGCGTAATCTCGGTTCCCATGGCGCGATCAATAATGTGGCCGCCGTAGGACACGTGGAACATTTTTGAAAAATCCTTGAAGTGGTGCATGTTATGGCTGCGGGTGACGGCGACTTCAGCTGCGAATTTGCGAATATTGAGGTGGGCCGTCATGTGATACCACTCGTACCCCAGAAACGTCATGACGTGGCCAACGAACACAAAGGCGACGGCCATTGGAAGTGCATCTGAAAACCCGAGGGTTGCAAAGATGGCCCAGTAGATCAGAAAGCCGCCGATAAGAACGGGCAACATGAACCAGATCGGCACAAAGAACAGTTTAGGGTTGGTCGGGAAATCGTGGTGGCCATAGTGGCAAAGGTACAGCAGGTTAAACGCGGTTTGATTTTGTGGTGGGGGTAGGTGAAAGATGAAGCGATGGATATTGTATTCTGTCAACATCTGGCCACCGATGCCTGCAATGATCAGAACCGTTAGCAGTATCGTCCAATGGGGGGTGATGAATGCGATGGCGGCGATCAAAACCCCTGTCATGATCCAGATCGAGGCATGGCTATACAGCAGTGCAAATCGAGTGACGATTGCACGTCTCGTTGTATCTAGTGTTGTTGTGTCGGGTATCATGCCCGCAAATGTAAAGCAAAATGCGCAGAATTGGAAAGAGTTGACTTGACGTTTGAGTTGGACGCAGTGGCGGTTGGCCGTATGGATACTGGTGGCAGCCTTATCACTGGACCTTCTTAGCGCAACCATACCCGATGCCAGAACACATGAGTGGGCCTAGTTCAGACAGCTATATTGAATGGACGTTAGAACAATGGACACTGAATAAAACTCTGAATGTATTTACGAATGAGGCTTTAGAAAGCTACCGAAATTAAGCCGGCGATCCAGCTCGTCTTCGCGCAATGTGTTCTGACTACCGTGCTGGAGCAACTACAGATCGTCGAATCGACCTCGAGGATCAATCAAAATCCAGAAAAATTTCCTCACCTACCAAAGCCCTGTATGTAGCTCATGGTTTTCCCGCTGAAAACGGCAACGTCGTATCGCTCTGGCAGAGTTGGTCAAGCGACTTAGACGTATCAGTTTGTGAATCTGGCCATTTCGTAATGGAGGAAAACCCACAAGCTGTTCTAGATACTTTTCTACCATTTTTTGCCAACTAGTTTTAAAATAGAGAGTTTTTGAATTATCGGCATAAGGCATGTTCGCTTAATTGAATGAAAAACACACTTTTCTTTTTATAAAAACATGATTAAGGAGACACACATCACAGATTCTGTACGCTATCTCCACGGGCCTAGCTGGACGACATCCCGGCATGCGCCATAACCCTTAACTTTTTAAAGGAGTCCCCGATGTCGATTACGCCAGAAGAAAAAGTACGCATTATGAAAGAGTTTGCAACCAAAGAGGGTGATACAGGTTCCCCTGAAGTTCAGGTTGCTGTACTATCATCTCGCATCGCGACTTTGACAGAGCACTTTAAAACTCATAAAAAAGATAACCACGGCAGACGTGGTCTATTAAAAATGGTCGCAACTCGTCGCAAATTGCTGGATTACGCACGCGGCAAAGACGAGGCTCGTTACCAGGACCTTATTAAACGGTTAGGCCTACGCCGCTAAAGACGTTGGAATTTACAGCTTACAAGGCCGCATCTGTCTGGATGCGGCTTTTTTTATGGATGCCTTTCAAATAAGGCACTCAACAATCCTGATTAATTATATGAAAGCGAATAATGAACTTTCGCAAACCCACTCATGCATTTGCCTCTACTGCTGTTTTAATATCAGCCGCTATTTGGGGATTATATTGGGTGCCTTTGTGCTAAATTGAGAGTGTTGGCGTTGCTGAAGCCCAGACAGTAGTTCTTATAAGAACTGCCCACTGCTGCCATAATTTCCATCGCATTTTTTGCACAATTTAGAATACACAGACCACATCTTACATGAGCCCTCGCCATTGGTATATTGATGGGTTTTACCGTCGCCTTTTTTACAATGGGGTTAGTTTATTCCTCTGTTATAAGGGTTACGTTGCTATTTTACCTAACACCCATTTGGTCGACCCTAATTGGGATGTACTGGCTTAACGAGCCAACAACCAAAAGCCACTGATTAGCAATATGCATAGGCCTTTTGGGTCTCACACTTTTAATCTCACAAGGTGGTGGACAAATTCCTTTAAATATTGGTGATTTTTACGGCTTTACTGCTGGCATCACTTTTGCTGTTGGTGGCTCAATGGCAAAACTGCTACGACACAGTTCCAATAAGCAGCCTACTGTTTTTTCAATTACTCTTTGCGGCACTTGCTGCTTTGTTTTTGGACTTAATCTCAGGCCAATCGCCCACACCCAGTTTAAGCTTGTTGGTTGAAGTTGTTCCGATTTCAATCGCCATATATCTTTTGATCATTTTGCCTTGCATGCTAATTATCTTTTGGGCGCAAAAATTTTTATACCCCGGCAGGGTTGGACTATTAATGATGAGTGAAGTCATGGTTGCGACACTCACCGCAAGCCTCTTTTTGCCAAATGAGGTAACGGGGTTTATCGAATGGCTTGGCGCTGTATTTATTATTGAGCGTGTTTCGTAGAAATTCTAGCAAGCCCCTCCCCCGACTAAGAGCCACACCACATTCTGGACCCTCGCCATTTTGACACAAATCCAGCCTCCCCCTTTCCACGGACGCCAAGTTACTGTAGACGCACGATATCTGAAACGTGGCGCCCAGACTCCGGCGCCCGAAAATAAGATATTGGGGTCGGCGGCAATGGGGTCGCCATGTGACTGGCCATTGGGCCATATAGGAAAATATAAATGTTTACAGAAACAAAAAAGTCCATGCAGTGGGGTGAAGAAACCCTTACTCTGGAAACAGGTAAAGTTGCACGTCAGGCTGACGGCACCGTAATCGCTACACTTGGCGAAACCTCAGTTATGGCGAACGTAACATTCGCCAAGCAACAAAAGCCGGGTCAGGATTTCTTTCCTCTGACCGTCCACTACAATGAGAAGTATTATGCCGCAGGTAAAATCCCTGGTGGCTTCTTTCAAGCGCGAAGCACGTCCTACAGAAAAAGAGACGCTGACCTCACGCTTGATAGACCGTCCAATCCGGCCATTGTTTGTGTCAGGATTCAAAAACGAAGTTTTGGTTATCTGTACCGTACTTTCGCACGATCTGGTCAATGACCCAGATATGGTTGCAATGATCGCGGCTTCAGCTGCTTTGACAATTTCAGGTGCTCCATTCATGGGACCAATCGCCGCTGCGCGTGTTGGCTTTGTAGCTGGTGATTATGTTCTGAACCCAACGATTGATGATATGCACAACCTGCGCCTGAACCCAGAGCAACGCTTAGACCTTGTTGTTGCGGGCACAAAAGACGCCGTAATGATGGTTGAATCAGAAGCCTATGAGCTGACAGAAGACGAAATGCTCGGTGCTGTTGCATTTGCTCACGAGCAAATTCAGCCAGTGATCGAGCTAATCGTTGACCTTGCAGAAGATTGCGCAAAAGAGCCTTTCGCATTTCACGCTCCAGATTATAGCGACTTGTTTGCTGCTGTATCAGCTGCTGGCGAAGATGCGATGCGCGCCGCTTATGCTATCACCGACAAGCAAGAGCGCACAGGCGCAGTTGGTGATGCCAAAACAGCAATTAAAGCTGCTCTAAACGATGAACAGCTTGCCGATGAAAACCTTGGGTCAGCGATGAAGAAACTTGAGTCAAAAGTTCTTCGCGGTGACGTTGTGAAAAACGGCAAGCGCATTGACGGCCGGGCGCTAGATACAGTTCGGGCCATCAACTGTGAAACTGGCTTCTTACCAAGGACGCACGGTTCGGCTTTGTTCACCCGTGGCGAAACTCAAGGCTTGGTTGTGACCACGTTGGGTACAGGCGATGACGAGCAAATGATTGATGCGCTGAACGGCATGTATAAATCAAACTTTCTTTTACACTATAACTTTCCACCATACTCAGTTGGCGAAGTCGGGCGCTTTGGCCCTCCAGGTCGTCGTGAAATCGGCCATGGTAAATTGGCCTGGCGTGCGCTTCAGGCAGTTTTACCAGCAGCAACTGATTTTCCTTACACGATTCGTTTGGTCTCCGAGATTACTGAATCCAACGGCTCTTCCTCGATGGCATCTGTATGTGGCGGATCTCTATCAATGATGGATGCCGGTGTACCATTGAAGTCGCCAGTTGCTGGTGTTGCTATGGGATTAGTCATGGAAGACGATGGCGATTACGCTGTTTTGACAGACATCTTGGGTGACGAAGATCACTTGGGCGATATGGACTTTAAGGTAGCAGGTACCGAAGCAGGGATTACCTCATTGCAAATGGATATCAAAATTGCTGGTATCACTCAGGACATTATGAAGAAGGCCTTGGCGCAAGCCAAAGCAGGCCGTCTGCATATCTTGGACGAAATGAGCAAATCGATTACTGGTGCCCAAGAGTTTAGCGTTCACGCACCTCGTATCGAAACTATGAATGTGCCTACCGACAAAATTCGGGAAGTTATTGGTTCGGGCGGTAAAGTGATCCGCGAAATCGTAGAAGTCTCCGGCGCCAAGGTTGATATCAACGACGAAGGCGTAATCAAGATCGCAAGTCCAAACGCTGACAGTATCAAAAAAGCCTACGACATGATCTACGCGATTGTTGCCGAACCTGAGCTTAATAAAATCTACCAGGGTAAAGTTGTCAAAGTTGTAGACTTTGGCGCGTTTGTGAACTTCTTTGGAAAACGCGATGGCTTAGTACACGTCAGCCAAATCGAAAACCGCCGTTTAAACCATCCATCTGACGCCCTCAAAGAGGGTCAAGATGTTTGGGTTAAATTGTTGGGCTTCGATGATCGCGGCAAAGTTCGTTTAGCCATGAAAATGGTTGATCAAAAAACTGGTAACGAAATCGTGGACGAAGCTAAACCTGAGGAATAATTGTTTGTAGGTTTTCTCTGCACCCTTACACCAAGAAAACAGAAAAGGCCCCACTTTTTACGGGGCCTTTTTTTATATTACAAAGATGCTTTCTAAAGGCGTTAAATATGTTTGTAGAGAGTTACTTTTCTTAGAAAATTATTTCTTCCTTTTGCATCTCTATCTTGCGAAAAACACCGTAGAGTGACACTGTTCCTGCGACTTTATAAATTTCTGGGGACAAAAATGATCGATAAACGCCAATTTTATATAAACGGCCAGTGGACCAATTCGTCTGTAGCCAATGATTTTGATATTATAGACCCAAGCACAGAGGATGTGGTTGGTGTTATCTCATTAGGTGGCCAAGCTGACACTGATGCAGCAGTTGCAGCAGCAAAAGCTGCGTTCCCATCTTGGTCACAAACCTCTAAAGAGGATCGCTTGCTCCTCCTTGAGAAATTGCTTGAAGTTTACAAAGCCCGTCAAGAAGAAATGGCGCAGGCGATTAGCCTCGAAATGGGTGCTCCACAAAAATTAGCACGCGCACAGCAAGTCGGCGCCGGCATTTGGCACCTGCAAGGCTTCATTAATGCCTTCCGGGACTTTGAATTTGACCGCCCTCTCGGTTCACAGGCTCCAAATGAGCGTACCGTAATGGAACCAATTGGTGTGACTGCATTGATCACACCTTGGAACTGGCCAATGAACCAGATCGTTCTGCAAAGCAATTCCTGCTTTAGCAACAGGCTGTACTATGGTCTTGAAGCCATCAGAAATCGCACCCTTATCTGGCTTACTATTTGCAGAAATGCTGCATGAAGCTGGTTTCCCAGCTGGTGTTTTTAACATGGTTAATGGCGATGGCGTTGGCGTCGGTAGTCAGCTGTCCGTACATCCTGACGTAGATATGGTAAGCTTTACGGGATCATCACGTGCAGGTATTGCAATATCAAAAGCCGCCGCAGATACGCTAAAACGTGTGAGCCTAGAGCTGGGTGGGAAGGGAGCTAATATCATCTTCGCAAATGCAGATGAAAACGCTGTCACAAATGGTGTGGGGCGTTGCATGCGTAACTCTGGCCAATCTTGTAATGCTCCGACACGCATGCTTGTTGAAAGGTCTCGCTACGCCGAAGCCCTCGAGCAGGCTGCAGCTGCGGCAAATGCAATCAAGGTAGCTCCAGCTTCCGAAGATGGTCCACATATTGGACCAGTCGTAAGTAAATTACAATTTGATAAAATCCAAACGCTAATCGAAGTAGGCATCAAAGATGATGGAGCAACCTTAGTTGCAGGTGGTCTTGGGCGTCCAGAAGGTTTGAACCGAGGTTATTATGTTCGCCCAACTATTTTTGCGGATATTGGCAATGACGCGCGGATTAACCAGGAAGAAATTTTTGGTCCAGTCATGTCCATTATGCCGTTTGATACGGAAGAGGAGGCGATCGCAATTGCAAATGACACCAATTACGGCCTGACTAATTATGTACAATGCGGCGACCAAGAACAGCGTCAGCGTGTTGCACGTCAATTGCGTTCAGGAATGGTTGAAACCAATAGCGTTGGTTTTGGAATGGGTAGTCCATTTGGTGGTTACAAACAATCAGGTAATGGTCGTGAAGGTGGGCTATTTGGGCTACATGAATTCATGGAAATCAAAGCCGTCACATGCTGGGAAGATGCCTAAATTATTAATGTGGCGAGGAAACTCGCTGCATTTGTCATCCTAGGTTTATTGAGATTTGAACAAATATTAAACTATCGGTGCTCTGATGTCTGGCACTATCCTCTTGTCATGCTAATTCGCCAACTGATTGCCAATTCAGACTTGGTTACGGTTCATGAGTTTTATGCTTTAGCGCCTGACTATTGGCAGCTGGCGGAGGAACAAGAGCCAGGGCTGCAAAAGGCAAAAGACTTTTTTCCAGACACCCCACCAAATTGCGACCCAAAGATCTCCCTGTGGTTGGGCCTATTTCTAGATAACAAGCTGTCAGGTCTAGCGGAGCTTTCTTTCAGGTTTCCAACCGCAGGTGATGCATATCTAGTCCCTATGATGTTCGGACCATGGGCCTCGTAACCGCGGAAATGGCAGGCAATTTCTAAAATACATCGAGAAATGCGCACGACAGACAGAAGGTGAGAAGCTATTTTTGGCAGTGCTTGAAATCAATCCTGGAGCCCGTGCTTTCTGGGAGAGAGAAGGGTTTTTAGAAACAGGGTTGAGTAGAACTATCACAATTGGTGACGTCCACACCAAGATACACAGACTAACAAAAGCTCTGTAAAATCAGCTATCCTCAAAAAGGCTGCTTTGCTCTAAACTCCATCTTCTCGCCACCATCAGGGTGTCGAAGGCTTAGGCGGTAGGAGTGGAGCATCAGCCTCTCTACGTTTTGACTGTCAGGGCTCCCATAAAACGGATCACCCAAAATTGGGTGCCCTAGAGCGTGCATGTGTATTCGCAATTGATGAGATCTACCCGTTCTTGGGAGTGAGCTTAACCCGTGTCTCTGTCTCAAGCCTCTTTATGACCTGCCAATCAGTTATAGCAGCACGTCCAGTTTCATAACAAATTTTTTGCTTTGGGCGATTTGGCCAATCAACTATTATTGGTAAGTCCAGTTCCTGAATCTGCCTCAATCTGACCCCAAACTCGCGCAATATAAGTCTTTTTCGTTTGTCGTTTTTCAAACTGCAGTCCTAAATGCCGCTGTGCATATGGCGAGAGCGCGAAGACCATCACCCCTGAGGTATCCCGATCCAATCTATGTACGAGTAGTGCTCTGCGATAATCCGCTTGTATTCGGGTAATCAAACAATCCGCCAAAAGCGGACCTCGGCCAGGCACGGATAAAAGGCCAGCAGGTTTATTGATGATCAAAAGCTCATGATCAAGGTGGATTACATCCAATGGATCCATTGGTGGTAAATAATGATTCATAGGACATGGCTTACTTGTTCTACTGTATGTGGTAAACCACACCAATTGAAAAGTTTCTTCTGTAATTTGTACTGATTCAATTTCATGGTAAATTGTATCTAATTAACCTTTACCAAGTATGAAAGTTAGATCTGTATTTTTAAACCTGAGGCCTTAAAACGGCGCCAGGGTTTAAAATTCCTTTCGGATCTAAAGTTTTTTTCAAAGCACGCATTATGTTCAGTTTTGTTGGATCTCCAAATTCCTCAAGCTCGTCTACCTTGAGGCGCCCAATGCCATGTTCAGCCGAAATGGATCCGCCAAGCCTGTGCACTCTTTGGTGAACACGTCGATATAGATCGATCCTTAAATGCTCATAACTTTCTGCACGTCTCCAGCCGGAGGAAAAATATTGAAATGTAGACTTCCATCTCCCAGATGACCAAAACAATTTAACCGGAGAGGGCCAAGTTTTTGAATTTCAGCTGTCATAGTTCTCACAAATCCATCAATTTCTGACAAGGGTAATGAAACTATCATGTGAGCAGATTGCTCCAATTTTTCTTATTTGCGAGTGGTATTGTTTCTCTGAGTTTCCATAGTCTTTTGACTCTTGCAGAGACTGTGCAATAATCCCATCTAGTATAAGATTACCAGCTTTCGTAAAGCTGTTCAAAACACAATTGGCATACTTATCTTTCAAAGAAATCTCAGTTGGAGTCAGAACTGACCAACTGGTGGGTTTGGCCATGGTTGACGAAATTCTGGAAATGTTTCTGACAAAAACGATAGACCCTGTCCTGATATCAATTCAAAAGCCGATACACTTTCCCCAAAAAGGCCTTGCGTTATGTTAAGAAGTTTAATGCAGATGCTGGATCTTCACAGCCAACAAAGTCTGTCATTTCAAATTTAGGTCTTGGGACTAATTTTAAACTTCGCAGCGGTGATAATCCCTAGACTGCCTTCAGATCCAATTAATAAATGTCTCAAATCATAGCCAGTATTATCTTTTCTCAATCTCTTAAGCCATTTAAAATCTTGCCGTTTGCCATGACAGCCTCAATACCTAAAACTTGATCTCGGGCCATTCCATATCGAAGGACGTTTACTCCACCAGCATTCGTTGCAAGCAGACCCCCTATTTGTGCAGAGCCTTTAGAGGCTAAGGAAAGTGGGAATAATCGATCCACTTCTGCTGCTGGGATTGAACGTCTGCCAATATTACCCTGCTTCAACTGTTATTACATTTTCACTTGGGTATAAACCTCGATGCTCGCATTCGCTCAAGACTAAGATTATAGGTGCTGAATTGTCTCTGATTTTGATCTAAAACTTGTCCACCAACAAGACCCGTACCGCCACCGAAATGGAACGATTCCAACCTGCTCTGCATTCGCTTGTGCGACTATATAGGCAACTTGTTCAGTAGATTCTGGGGACAATAACCACTCCAGATCTTCCCTTGAAATCTGCCGCGGGGTTCTATCAAGTACTTAGTACTTATTTTTGGAAAAGCTGTTGTCAGGAAGTACACTCCGTAATTCCTTTCTTCAATTCTTGCAGGAAACACGCAGCTTTTGAGCAATTTCCGGCATTTCAACTCACATATATGTTTAAATGTTTAAAACGCATAGGAAACGCCCGCACTAAATACGCCAAATACACATTATTATCCGCTTTTATTGTTGGGAGAGAGAATACGATCTCTCACAGAAAACACTGTATGGACCATTATGATAGGATATTCCAAAACTTGCCTCAGGTATGACCTTACGCTCTTCGGCATTTATCGGCGGCGCAGACACCACCTGATCGTAGCGCTACAAAGCGACCACCAACTGAGAAGTCATAGGTAAATAACGGACGGTGAAATTCTTTTGTAACTTTTGCGGTTAAAGAAGCGGTGTCAGATCCCACAAAACCGTCCACATGAAATTTTATGTCTTTCATGGTCGACAGACTTGGTTCGAATTCACTTCGCAGTCCTACCCCAAACCAAATATATTCTGGCATTCGTATTAGATCGTTTACCTTGAATTAACTGGCTGCAGCGTTAAGAGACGATGGGCAAGATCTTGGAGCTTATCAACCCCAAACTCGCCCGTAGCTTTGGCCCGCGCGTAAAAACGTAACGCATTTTTACCGTTATCAGGCTTCCCTATTTCCAAGGAAATTAATTCACCAAATGACCTGTTTGGCTCACGGTACTCGTTGCGATAAACGTACATATCGGGCGAAACAATACCCAAATCAAGTTTTACATAATAGTCATCAGTTGCGTAAATAACGGCCCATATTATGGGTCTCATAGGCATCGCTGAACTTCAAACCGTTCACGCTGTCATTCGAAAAATACGCATGTATTTTTTCTTCCGCACTTAACTTATCCGCAAAAATTACAGCACACAGTAGAAAGGCGACCAAGCTATGGGGGCCTATCTTTTTTTTCCGATTCGATCTAAATCTCATTCGCAACACCATTTTTTAATGTCTAAATCAGATCCATGGTGAAGTTGCGAAACCTCTAAGATAACATCATATAAACGACCCAAAATCCATTTTATTCCCAAACTGAACACCTTGGAGCGGCCCTCTCACCTACGACACTGGCCTTGTCCATATTACATGCTCTAACCTGGCCACCGCTTGCGTGTAGAAACCATCCTTCAGCTCCAAACTTGGGCAAATGCCAAAGCGAGTCACCCGATTGGGCCGGTGGTGCAAACTGGGCAATTGCCGCACCGTTAAGATTCTTGGAGGTAAGAGAGCCGATAACTGCTCCAACGGCAATTAGGGAAATAACCACCAGTGCTTGTTTCATGCTATTGAACCCTTTAAATTGTTGCGTCAAAAAGTTATTGTTGCGGCACTTTATCATGTCAACTTCAATTGTTACGCTCATAGTATATCATCTATAAATAGCGTGAACGGACAGACCCTGCAACTTGCAAAGTCTTATAAGTTCCCAGTCATAATCCAACCATGAGGTAGTTTAGCTAAGCCAGATGGCTCGGTTTATAAATCTAATACTTCCATTGGGTGGTCAGCCTAGACTTGTTTTTATATCACCAGATATTTTAAGAACCTCGTTAAGGGGTTTAAAACTCATTTTACCATCTTTATCTAATAAGCTAAGTCCCATATAACTCTACAAAACGAAGGATTAGACATGAACAGTGCTTCAGAAAAACCGACAGCTACCATAGACGGTGTGGAATATCCATTGGAGAATCTATCCGATGTTGCGAAATCTCAAGTAAAAAAATATCCAGTTCTCAGACGAACAGATTTTACAATTGCAAAACGAGCTAGCAATTTCAAACACGGCACGTAACGGGTACATTCGAGCGCTTACGAACGAACTGAGCGACCAAGTCAGCACTTGATATGGAAACGAAAATACAGCTGGATGGGAAAGAGTATGATACTGATCAATTAAGTGAAGTTGGTCACAGCATCCTACTATTGTATAAGTTCGTAGTGCATCGTGAACAGGAAGTAACTAATAATCTGGTGTTACTCGAGCGCGCTAAAGCCAGCTATTTAACCAGTCTAAAAGACGAAATGATATCGAGCAAGGCAGGGTTCCTGTTTGATGATAACTAAGAAAGTTTAATACAATGCCAAAAATGATGATTGATGATATCGAATATAATACTGAGGATTTATCAGACAACGGAAAAGCTCAATTAGCGTCTCTGCAATTCTTGGAAGTACAAATGGGCAAGCTCAATAGCGAAATAGCTGTCTATCAGACAGCACGGAATGCATATGTTGCGGCGCTGAAACTTGAGCTAGATAAGATTGAGGAATGAGTCATTTTTTCGGTTAGTGAGAACTGGCCTGGCAGTTTACTTGGAACTGCTTCCTGCTCCGGTGGTGGATACTTAATACGTTTTGTGGCTAGACTCGTTATGAGATAAAAATTTCTAAAATATCTCTTATCCAATTCAGGGAGCTTGTGAAATGATCTAGATCATTACTCCTGAAAGTGTGCGAAAGGTATTCAGGCGGCCCGTCAATCTTGAGAGCCATCCAAGCCTGGATACCGACGTAGCCTCAGTCGCAGGTTATGGCATAAGCGTTTATTATTAAGCAATAAAAACATTTTGTTAGTTGGTGTTGCTAAAAAATAGCGATCACAAATCTAGGTCAACTTGGCACTTTAAATAAAGTCCATCCCCAATGGACCAGCAATTTTATTTGTTTCAAATCTTAAAAAGCATCTGGAAAGTCATAATTCTATGATAAGTTTTTGTGCTATATGATGTATTGATTTTTTTACCTCAAATGCCGTGAGTTATTATATAAGAGATCAGCTGAAATATCATTTAGTGACCCAGCTGAGCTCAAATCGATTCTCATATAATATCGCTTGGAGTTCATGGTTATGACTAAACCACCATTTATTCTTTGACACGCCTGGGCCGATTTGGTACGAATTTATCCATATTTTACACACAATCTTGGTCATTGCCGGCTTGGTAACAGCTAGTTGGATAAAAAAAAGAGGAGTAAAGTTTGGCTAACGAAATATCCGACGGAAATAGATACTTTACTGGAAATGGTGATGAAATCGATACCTCCAACTTAACCCAATATGGGAAAGCACAGCTTGCCAACATAAGATTTGTAGACGAACAACTCACCCAAAAAAATAATGAGCGTCAAATAGCGGATAGTGCTAGGGTTGTGTATGTCTCAGTCTTAAAATCAGAATTAAACAAGATTAAATCAACAAAGTAGTCTTTAGGATTGCCGGTCGTCCCGGTTCTTGGAACTGATAGTAACTTATGCCAAGAGAGAGTTTGGCTTATCGTGTTGGTCACATTATGCGGCGCTTGGGGTGTCTTTGGTTTGTTCCTTTCCCTTAGTTGTAGAAGAGCTTTGTGGCGTCGGAAGTAGACCTCGGTCGGCATTAGGAGTTTTTTGGGATCGTTGGTAGCGTGGGTTAATTGCAGACAACTGCGTCGATTTGGGCTTAAAGTTCGCCGGACTGGCCGTGGTTTTCAGTAGGATGGGGTTCCTCAGAGTTTGATGCCACCACTCGATCTTGCACTCAGTTTGGGGGTGATACGGCGCACTTCGGGTGTGCTTTATGCGGTTTGTCCTGCAACCCAGTCGGGCAACTCTCCAGAGGTGGAGCTAGAGGCATTATCATTGAGCAAGTGCGTCCTGTGGGCGACATGAACTTGGTCATATCCCAACGCTGCTTAAACTAAATCCAGCGTGTCGGTAACATCCTCAGCCTTCATGTTGGTGCAAAGTTATGAAAATATGGTGTAGCGGCTGTAGTCCTCGAGGATCGTGCTCAGATAGAAACGGCCCCAGCGATTGACCGTCAGGTATATGAAGTGGGTTTCCAAAGCTGGTTAATGGCTGTGGTTTTATCTTTTAGCTCACTGGCCGCCTTGATTACAACGACGGTGAGGCCAGTGTTCAGATCGTGTGCCTTCACTTACCGATATGTTGAAGCCCCTGATGCAGGATAACGTTTTTGATTTGATAGCATCACTGTCAGTTCCCATGGCGACAGATCTGTCTCATGTCCACTTCTCTGTAGTACCTAAGCCATAAACACTTTCTTATCGAATCCTTATGTTTGGCCCCTTTGGCGTGTAGTTTCCGAACATAACCATAGAATTGAAAGGGCAGTCCTAATGGCTGTTCCTTTTTCTTTGAGCAGTGGCGTCAAACTGGACTCAAACACCGTCCAGAATATAAACCCACACGCTGCCGTTGTTGGGATGTAGAAACCAGGCAGTCTTACCAAACTTGGGCCAGGTGCCTCAATGCATTATCTGATGGCATGGGTAGAGCAAGTTGTGAATCTGCGGTCTTGCTTAATTTGTTGGATGACAATTTCGCAATATCACCCCACATCCAACAGAGATACACCAGGTTAGATTTTTTCTATTACTTATTTTTCTAAATAAGAGCCTTTCATGCGCTTGAATAAAAAAAAGCCCCACCTTTAGGCGGGGCTTTATCCAAACTGATGGCTAAAAACGTCTGAAGATAGCTTCAACAATTTCAGGCATTAATCATTCGTATAATCTTACTTAACGTTGAGGGCTACCGAAGTAGCCCTCAACGCTTATAACTTAATTATACGATCTGGAAATCAGCATTAGTAAAGCCAGCATACTCAGCAGCCGTCATGTCCAACGTGGCGACCAACGTTACAACATCAGCTGTTTCAATAGCTGTAGTTGCGCCACCGCCTGCTGAATTGACAATCCCCAAAACCATTTGGGCATTCGTACTGTCATAGAGAGTGAAGAACGAGTCTTCATTCGCTGTTACACCGGTAATGGTATTCGTACCGATTGCAGTGTTAAATGCTGCCTGCAAACCACCACCGACAGCAGGGGCTACTGCTGTACTAAACACCAACAAGTCCATAGCCGCATTAACAGCAACGTTGGTACCGGTCGCTGTCGCAACAGTAACAAATATAGTTGCCCCAGCCGCAGTAACTGCAGCGTCAACAAATGCGTTTGATCCACTATAGTGAGCCGCATTAGTACTTACCTGAAGGATATCGGTTCCAACCGCGAAGTCAAGGATCTTAGTTGTGGTAGCTTCAATCGTAGTTATGGCGCCTGAAGCAGTATCACCATAAACAAGATGGTGTCCGCACCAGTTCCGGTTGTAATAACATCCGCTTCTGAACCAGCACCGTTGAGATTCGTATAACATCAACAAGCGTGCAACCAACGTACGTATCGGCACCAGTGTTACCACCAAATGTGATGGCAGTAGCGTCAAGGATATTGACCGTACCTGCTACACCCGCACCCGCATTGATAACATCCGTAGCTGTTCCGCCGCCTGTGAAGTTTAGCGTTCCTGCGACGGCTGACATCGTGATCGTATCGACACCAGTACCACCGGTATATGTGTCAGCACCACCACCTGTAGTGTACGCATCAGCGCCGGCTCCACTGACACGACTGTAATCGTCGCCGGCGCCGCCCGTAACAATATCGGCGAATCACACCAGCGCGTGTACCGGTGATGCTCAAGGTTACTGAAGGCACCAATCGCAGAGCCGTCGATTGCTGCTGTGTCAGCTAGCGTTAGCTGAATGACTAGGCTCGACAGATCAACCGTTGCCTGGTCCATCGCAGCGATAGCTGTAATGTGTGTGATGCAGTGGGGGCGAGTCACTAAGTAGGAAGCACCATTCATACAAACGATGCATCTACACTTAGGTCAGTACGCTATGAGGTGATCACTTCAACGCTCGTCAGGCTATACGTCTCCTGGCATCGATGTCTGTACTAGCAGCGAAGGCTAAGCGTATCAAGGCCGCCGCCGCCATTCCAAGTCAAATCGCCTTCCGCGTGTCGCTGCGTTGCCAAATGTAAGGCCATCCGCTCCCAGGCCGGTTGCTAACGTGTATCCTCCTGTAGAGGCTGCCGTGGTTCCGGTGATTACATCACTGTTCCAGAACCGGTAGTGAGGTTGGTTTTAGGGTTGTTGTACCACCTTGCAGTTCAGCAGTTGACTACTGTCGTCACTGCACTGGCATTGACTGATCCAGCGGTAGTTGCACCAGCCAATGTTAGTGCTGCTGCTGCCAGTATCTCCTGTTACAGTCACTGCGGCCGTACCAGCGTTAAATGTTCCTCCGGTCAGTTGGATGCTGTCTGTCATCGCTATACCGACTGTTGCAGAAGTTACTTGACACAACCATCAGCAGCCAGACGTGCAGTTGTAGCCAGCCGCCAGCCAAGTACTATCATCTAATAGTTCAGCGTCTAGTGTAGTTTGAGGCCGCTGTAGCAAGCGCCTGATGTAAGTAGTCAGGTGCAGCTCCAGCTTGGTTCACTGAACTATTTATCAGTTTCACCACTGTCGAGCCGGTCAGAAGTAGTTAAAGTTCTGGCGTTATTAGTCGACTGCCAAGTCGATCACATCCACATCGGCTGCTGCACTTGCGTTTACGTTACCACGCTGCTGTACCAAGCTGAAGCGTAGTCGTTCCAGCTGTAGATGTGTCAGTCACAGTAATAATGTCGCCAGTGCCTGCAGTGAGCGCATCGATATCACTGAGGCGTCCATCACAATAGTTACGCTCTGGTCACCACTAACGGCAACGGATGCTACGGCTATTTGACCCGACCGTGTTTACTGTCGCCGCTGAACCATTACCAGACACACTGAGCGATGTTAAGAGCTGCGCCTGCAATCGTTGAAACGGCGCCCGCAGTCGTCGTTCCCGCTGCAATCAGTTGCTGTGGTTGCTACAGTCGCTGATGTTACGTCTACATCATCTAGTGAAGTCAAGTTTATTGTCGTTCCGAGGTTACCGTTTGCTAGTGTTAGCTGACCCGTCGATAGCTGCAGTAATTGAAGTTGCTGCAGCTGTTGTCAGGCTAGTTGTACCGCCAGAATTTGTATTTACTGTTGTCGCGGTGGCACCGGTTAAGTTCATGTTTCCGGCAGATGTTGCGATCAAGTCTCCATCATTTGAAGAGGCAGCAAGTGTCACCGCACCAGCGGCGTTTATAGTAACATCGTCCACCGTTGCGCCGGTAACCGTAAGGGGTTGTGTTAGACGCCGTGGTTGTTCCGGTGTTTACTGTAATCGCTGCGAATTGTTAATGCCGCTGCGACAGCTACGGTATCAAAATGGTTTCCGAAGGTTATGTTAGCCCCTGTTCCAACATTTGTCACAGCCGCATTCGTTACCGGCGATGAATGTTGACGTGTTGTCAACAGTTATAGTAGTTGCGCTGATATTAGCCCAAAGTGACATCAAACGTGGCCGCCACACCTGTGCTTGTGGTTGTTGCGGGTTAAGTTAAAGACGACATTTTCAACTCCAACTGTTGTTATGCCTGCCGCTACATCGTCAGTCGCCGCTACCGTAAAAGTATCGTTGTCTGTAGCTGACGCGTCGCTTATGACGTCACCCGCTTGCACTGTTAGGTTTGTTCCGCTGAAAGCGTCATCGGACTGCTGTACCAAAAAAGGATTCTGTCGCAGTTGTTAGAAGCGTCATTCCGCGCCGCCGGCGCTGCAGTCGCCGCGGCCTCTGAACTAATTAAGGCATCCACGTCGGCAAAGCCAGCGGCCGTGATCTTAACGTTTTGGGCCGCGAGGGCCGCATCAGCTGTTGCCTGAGCTGCTGCTGCTGTTGCCGTAGCCGCTTGAGCTTCCACTAGAGAAGCCTGTGAAGTCGCCAAGTCAGCTTCTGCTGCAGTTTTTGCAGTTTGTGCTACCACGAGAGAAGCCTGAGCAGTCGCCAAATCAGCTTCTGCTGCAGTTTTTGCAGTTTGTGCTACCAATAAAGCGGCTTCCGCAGTTGCCTGGCCTACTGTTGCAGTTGCGGCGGCCGTGTCAGACACTGCCTTCGCTACGAGAGCTGTTGCCGCTGCAGTTTGTGCTTCTGCCAGTGCTACGACAGATGTTGCCGCTGTCTGTTCTGCGGCCGCCTGCGCTACAAGCGCAGTTGCTGCTTGGGTTTCGTGCCATTCGCCCTGCGCTACAACAGCTCGTTGCCGCCTGTAGCTTTGATGCGGTAACAAGGGAAGCCGCTATAGGAGCAGTTGCTGCGTCAATATCTGATTGAGCGAAAGGCGTTTCATCCTCCGCCCCACATGCTGCAAGCGACAGGGCCATTAAAGAGACGCCGCCAGCGCGAGCTGCTTTTGAGTTTTTCTTTTCCCAAATAGAGACGAATTTTTTCGCTAAGTCTCTGATTTGTTGGAAGCGTCCGTTTCAATTGGAAACGCTGTCGAGATCATGTTCATATTATTGCTCCATATTTTAGCGACAAGATTTAAGTCACTTCTAATTTTTGCCACATTTACACACTAATAAAGATCTTAGTGTGGGTTTTTCATCAACCCCTAATGCAAACACACACGAATTCTTTCGTTTTTTAACACTCGAGTGTTGCAAAGCTGCATCAAGGACTAACTCTGAACTCTGATAACGCCTCAGAATTGTTTCTTACAAGAGTTTTCTGAACGCACTTTAAAGCGTCTTAATATGGCATTCAGTGATGAATCTAATACGCTCACCTATTACCGAAAATTAGCGAAATTTCAGAATTTCATGCGGAAAATAACATGATGCTATCAAGTGCGCGCCTTCAAAAGCTTGCGGAAGGCGCCTAATCGAAAGTGGGTCGTGATCCACTTCTAGTGATTTTAGTCGGTCACGGCCCAAAAAAAATTTAAGAGACCTTGAGGAGACATTGCGAGGAATGCCAGCCGACTAGTTAAAATCCATAGCACCTGAATACCTACCAGATATCGCCAAAATTGTAGATTCAGCCTTTCGGCGCTCAGCAATAAAACCAATTTCCTTCGATTCCGCTTCGTATAAACGCGCCTCGGCAGACAGAACCGATTCCAGTGTTGACCCACCAATGATCAATTGCTTTCTGAGGTACTCAATTTCTTCGCGAGAGCTTTGCGCATTAGTCTTTGCAAGCAAAATAGCTTCATCCATCGATTTGATCGTTTCGCGCGCTGCCAAAATCATTAATTCGCCCGTACGATAGGTGGCGGTTACTTGGGCTGCCGACACCTGTGCCGTTGCTTCCGCGCGCCTCACCTGGGATTGAAGCTTGTCTCCTTGATAAAAGCTCTTTGAAAGCGCAAGTCCGAAACTTTCATCTGATCCCACACCACTGCCCCCAAATGGCTGTTGGACTTTTACTTCAAATCCAATGCTAAATTTATCTTGAGCTTTGGTAGCCACTACAGCTGCCTCGGCGGCCCTGTAAGCCCAATACTTAGACATCAGCCCTGGAGACGTCTCAGAAATTTGCTTGACCGTCGAAGTCGGTACTTGCTTGGATATTAAAGCTGCGGGGTAGCGTGCCTTAACCGGATAGTGCCATCGTTTAAAAAAGCAATTTTTGCTTGCTCATAACCTTGCGATACTTCAGTTTCAGCTACAATTATCGTTGATACCACACGCTGGGCTTGCGCTACTTGGCTTACGTCACCCACGCCCGCGACGGCTATTTTCTCCAACTGAACAAGAAGCGGGTCCAAAACAGACAGCCTACTATCGATCAAGTCTTTTAAAGACTGATATTTTTCTAATTCGATCCATGAACGGGAGAGTGTGAAGGCACGCTCACCGCGCACAGCTAAGTAGACCTGCTCTGCTGCTCTCGAGTAAAACCTGTCTGAATCAATTTTCGCCTCTAAAATTCCGCCGTCATAGAGCATCCGATTGGCTGCTAGAATTGCGGCCACACCGGCAGTTTCATCAGATAAATCTTCGACACCGCCTAAAGCTGTTGCTTTAAATTGGGTGTCTCTGCCAGCTTCTGTAGTGCTCAATTTTGCCCTACTTGCAGCGACTTCATTTTCAGCAGCGAGCACGTCTGGACTTTGATCTATAGCCTGGAGGATTGCCTTTATGAACCCTGCATCAACTAGTACTTTCATACGCCGATTCTCAGTCAATTCTTCCAGGCTTAGTGTTGTTGGTGGCAATCCCTCTAGTTTTTTATTTGGATCCGTATCGGTGCTGGATGCGGACGTATTATCAGTTAGAAGAGGAAAACAGCTTTTTCACAGGCAATCAAAACCATCGTTGACATACACAACAAAAAAGATTCGAAAAAACTTTATCATGTGAACACTTTCCTGAAAAAGATTTAATTTTATTCCAAAATCTTTA
>CAJJBP010000018.1 GCA_905182425.1 uncultured Planktomarina sp.
GATGATGCAAATAATCTAAACAATATGTTGGAAACGTCGTTGTTAAATGAAGAAAATGGGATTGGTGGATATTCTGCTTCATTTGGTAAAATTATTTCTGGGACAGGAGCCGAAATTCAGGCAAACCAGCAGACCCTTGAAACAACTGAAGCGGCGTATCAAATGGCATTAGACAACAAAAGTGAGTTCTCTGGTGTAGATTTAGATACGGAGGCTGCACGGCTGATGGAGCAGCAACAGGCATATCAAGCTCTAGCACGCGTCCTAACAACAGCTAGAGAGTTGTTAGACACTTTATTGAGATCGATGTAACGGGAGTTTGGCAATATGACGATTACTACCTCTGGGTTTTATCAAAAAAACATAGATCTTTTTAATCGGATTAATAAGGACGTGAGCGATATTCAAGTGCAAGTAAGCACTGGAAAAAAGTCATTATCATTAAAACATGATGTACAAGAAGTGTCTCTTTTAAATGCAACAGAAGAACACAAGTCAGAGGTTTCTCAATTTAATAATAATGCTGGTCGTATTATTTCAGATCTTGAGAGAGTAGACATCAGTTTTGAGCAACTAGTGAACGCTTCAGTGCGTTTGAAGGAATTGCACGTCGAAACTTCAAATGGTTTTCTTAGTGCAGCAGAAAGAAGAAACTTTAAATTAGAAATTGCAGGCTTGAAGACAGAAATATTCCAGGTTGCAAATGGTAGAGATGCGCTGGGAAACGGATATTTTTCTGGGGCTTCCGGTGAAGCAGAGCCGTTCAAAATGAATAACTTTGGAATGATTAGCTATTCTGGCGTAGCGGGCGAAAAGTCATTGCAGGTTTCACGTGACACCCAGTTGCGGCAAAATTTTTCTGGTGACGAAGTTTTCTTATCTGCCGGTTCTGCCAATGGGAAGTTTTCGATTTTTGATGCCATTGATTCATTCTCTAGAAGCCTGGATTTTGCGATAGCGCCCGATACTTCGTCCAACTTACTTTCGACTGGTAATAACGCAGATTTGGTTTTCAACCCCGCAGGACAAGCCACAAATTATAAGTTTGATCTTGTCGCTAATGGAACCACTTATAAGGTCGATGCTAATGTTTATGGTAATGACTTTAATGGAATCGTTGCTGGTATCAATAGTCATACGGGTTCGACTGGGGTAACGGCTGTCGTCTCATCTCAAAACAAAATTACATTATCTGGGGTTGGAGTTGATCTCAGAATCAAAAACTTCTCTACTGACTTGCCGAGTACAAGTGATCAATACATTGCGGTACAAAAAGTAGTGTCTTCAAACGTCACTGATGAAACAATTTTGCCCCTTTCGTTAGGCAGTGCTGAAGTAGAAAAAAAATTACATGAAGTTTTTGAACATTTCGTAAAGATGCGGGTTGATCTGGGCTCAAGTGTTAATACTGCACAAAACATTGAGCAGAGTACTCGAGACACTTTAGTAGATTTAAATGAGAATATCTCGCAAATTGAAGATGCGGAAATGTCCGAGTTGCTTACTAAACTCCAGGGTCTGTTGACAAATAAAGAGGCAGCTCAGGCTACGTTTTCTCGATTGAGTAGTAAAACGCTTTTTGATTATCTAGGTTAATTCCCTGATTTTTAAAAAGTAATCTATCGACCAGTATATGTACAACTTAGTTGGCACAAAAATTGCTCATTATCTGTATAAGGTAAGGGAGTTTACGCTATGTTTTCGGTGATTAAATCGGGTATGGATACTGCCCTTCAAGAGCTATCGATGATTTCAAACAATATCGCTAATGCAAATTCTGCAGGCTTTAAGAAGAGCGCTGTGGCATTTTCAGAGTTTTATAACGGCAGCACAGCTGAGAGTGTAAAGAGTTCACTTGTAGGCTTAGGCGCAAACTCAGGCGAGGCCAGGCGCAGTGATACTCAGGGCGCTTTAATGGAAATGGGCGGAGCACTAGACACTGCGGTTGTGGGTAATGGCTTTTTTATGACGCAACATGCTGACCAAATTGGATATTCTGTGACGCGAAATGGCGCATTTTCATTGGATGCCGATGGGTTTTTGAAAACTCAGGACGGTGACTTTGTCCTAGGAATGAGTGCCGTTGATGGCGAATTTTTAGCGGTTGGTTCTGATCCAACAGTTTTACAGAGAATTCAAATCCCAATAAATACACAAGATAAACCTTTGTCGAAAATTAGTATTGAAAATAATGGCAATATCTTTGCTGCATTTGGGCAAGCAGATAGAGTTCCTGTCTCAACTATCCCCTTATCAATATTTTCAAATCCAAATGGTTTAAGACAGCTTGGCAGTGGAAAATATGCGCCAACTGACGTTGCTGGTAAATTATTTATTGGTAGTCCTAGCTCACCAGGATTTGGAAATTTAGAAACTGGTTACATTGAGGGCTCAAATGTCGATATCACAACCGAAATGACCAACATGATCCGGGCCCAACAGCAATTTAATGGTGCGGCTCGTATCATGCAGACTAATTCTGACATGATAGAAAAAATGACCCGATGATTGTTGAAACAAAAAGATAACATTTGTAGCATGTTTAATCACGGACTAGGTATTTGGATAAAGGTTTTTATGGTTTTGGAGGTTAAACGCTTTGGCTAAATGTCGTGATTGTTCTATTCCAATGGGCTATGCTGAAAGTCAGGCGGCCCAAAGTTATAATGGCTTGTGTATTACCTGCCACGTAAAAGAACGTGTCCAAACTAAAGTTATCACATCTAAAGAGCCCGTGTTCTCCTTAGGACAAAGGTCTACTGAAACTGTGTTTAATAAGTTTCAGGATATGTTGATCACAACTGAAAGCAGCACTAACTTAAAAATCAAGAAACGTTGTGGAATTGTTTCAACTGATTTTCATTATCAGTTCAAAACGACGTCAATTTTTAAAAGAATATCGAATTTTTTACGCTCAAAGCCGGAAAAAAAAGCAGATTTCCTTCAAGAGTGTATTGAGTTGGCAATGCTCGAACTGAAGTCAAAAGCAATAAGGGTGGACGCAAATTGCGTTATAGCGCTTAACATTGATTACATCGTTTTAGGCGACATAAAAAAGGGTGGATTAATAGTTTCTTTGGTTGGCACTGGTGTGAAGGTTTAGCCCTAAATTTTAATTATTAAAGCTGTCGCGTCTTACTATTTTGTATAATTTTTTTTAATTAAGTTCCTTTTTAAATGTGAAGTGTGTCGAGCAGAGTTTGGTTTTTGAGGCCTGAGTTATAGGTACGGCTAGGTCCGAGAAGGCAAAGATTAAAGTGTGGAGTTATAACATGAATATGATCTCAACTGCGTTTCCCAGTGAAGTAAACGCTTTTAAAAAGGAGGGCGAACTTGTCTCTATGCTTGTTCGCTCTTGGGAAGAGAAAAATTCTAAAACGGCGTGTCGTATGGGTGGTTTGTCTTTAATGGCGATTTCGCTTGCCGCGTGTACCCCCTCTGATCCCACAGTATTCTCGCAAGCGGATGTTACCGCGGCGGCAGCACAAGCCACAAAAGTCGCTCAAGACGTGGCAGCTGTAGCTGCATGCCAACGCTGAGCTGTAGCTGCCAACGCTGCAGCTGTAGCTGCCAACGCTGCTGCGGAAGCTGTGATTGCTGCGGCCACAGCCCAAGCTGCTGCAGTTGCTATAGCCAAAACTGAAGGTGTTGCTGAAGGTGTCGCCTCTGTAGATATCACTTCTGATAACGCAGCTATTGCCGCGACGGCCAAAGCGGAGGGTATTTCTGAGGGTGTTGCTTCTGTAGATATCACATCTGATAATGCAGCGATTGTCGCAGCGGCTGTGGCCTTAAAAGACGCGCAAATAGTACTAAAAGACGCAGAGATAGCCACTAAAGTGGCAGAACTTGCTACTCTTCAAGCGACTTACGACAATTTGGTGGCCCCAAAAACTTTGTCGACGCAGTTAACGTCCGCGGAAACATTAACTGGTGGACATGGTGACGATACTTTTACGGGTGCGGGTATTACTTTTACCAACGCTGATAAACTTCGCGATCCCTATATTACGGATAATGACTCTGCAAACCTCACGGTAACGGGCAATATTACACCGGACGTGGCAAGCATTGAGAATATAAACTTAACGATAAACAGCACTGGTCCAAAAATAGTGAATGCGTCTTCAATTTTACGCGCAAATACGTTAACACTGACGCGTGGAGACGTCGAAATTGCGTTTGGCGTAATTCCAGGAAATTTAACCCACGATATTGACTTACTAGACGCAAGCCATGTCCCAAATGTTATTATTGCGGGCTCAGCTACTACCGTAGCTTTGGACCAAACCGTTACAGCGGGCGTGGTATTAGATGCCGATGTCGCAACGGGCAGTGTAAATGTTATTGGTGCCGCAACTATTAAAGCAGCGGGCGCAGGAACTGGCGATACTGTAACCGTAACTGCAGCTGACGAAGACGCAGGTACCTTCGCAGCCGCTGAAAATGCCAAAGCCGTTACGGTGACTACAGGTGCGGAAACCGTGGCTATCTCGACCCAAGGCGCAGGTCTGACTGCCGATGATTTCACTGGTGCAATCTCTGTGACAGGAGTTTCTACAAAAAACGTCACAATTGCGGCTGCATCAGGCGGTGCTACTGTAAATATTCTTGGTGAAGCAGGAGTAGTTGGTGTTGATGGCGTGGTAATAGCTGGAATTGATGAAACTGTTTCGTCTGTCACCACGTCGTTTGTGGGAACCTCTTCCTCAAAAGGTGTTATTTCAGTAGATGGTGCCAGTACCTCAGATATTGCCACTTTATCAGCCGTGGGTATAAACACAGTAGCCACTGCAGCTAGCAACCAAATTGAAACATTAAACCTTTCGGGAAACGGTGCGGCGGTTACTTATGAAATTACTGGTGCTGCAACAACATACAATATTACTGGTGATAAAGATGTTACTATATCTGGTTCTGAAGTAGCGTTTGATGGTAAGACTGTCACCGATAGCTCGACAGGAACTTCTACAATCAAGATTACAACTCTTGATGATGCCGATTTGTCAAAAGCTGTTGTGGACAACATTATAGTTGCATCCGATGCCATGGGCAAGACGCTGACACTTGCTGATAACTCAACAGTCACTTTGGCATCCGATTTAAACGCAGCTTTTCATCTTGCAGGTAAAGTTGCTGATTATTCACTAAACTTAGTAACTGCAGACGACACAAATGATTCTGGTGCAGTGATTAATATTGTTACCGGAGTTCTGACAGTTTCATTCATAGATGCTCTTAACATTAATGCCAAGATTGGCAAATTAACGGCGACAACGACAACTGCTGGCAACACAACCGCAATCCAAATTTTTGGAAAAAAGACGTTAGCCTTGGAGACTTGACAGCGCAGGTTGTAGCGTCGACATCAACCGGCAATATTAGTTTTGATGCAGCTTCGGCAGCTTTGACCACTGTGGTCACTGGCGCTGGGGATGATACGATTGTAATGGATCATGCTGCGGTTGTCTCTGTTACAACTGGTACTGGAGATGACGTAGTTACGGCCGCTTCAAGCGCTTCAAGTACCTACTCTACTGGAGCTGGTTTGGACACCTTTAACTTGAATACTGCAAACGCGATAGTTGTAGATACAGGCGCTGGTGTTGATACTGTAACAATAGCTGATGACATTGACTCGAATGCCACCATCGTTGGTGGCGCTGGCGAAGACACTCTTATCTTTTTGGAAGATAGTTCGGGTACAGTTGCAGGCTCAGCAACCTTTGCCATAAGTGGTTTTGAAAAAATTGATATCACGGCCGGTGGTATTACGATGAATGCCGCTCAGTTTAGCAACAACAGCGAATTTAAGTTGATAGGTGACAATGCAGCTACTGATATTCTTACCGTCATAAATACCGGCATGACAGGCGCTGTTATTGATGGAGAAAAAGTTACGTTTGACGCACCTCAAGCTGCGACACTCCAACTATCAGGAAAAGCTGATTTGAAAGATACAATTACTGGATCTCTAAAAGATGATATCATAATTGGCACAACTGGCGGTGACATCATTGATGGCGGTACTGGTATTGATACATTCCTCGCAGCAAGTCTGAAAGCCAATGACATTGAAGGAGGTACTTCAGACTCGAATGGTATTGTTATTAACCTTGGCACAACGGCAGTAACGAAGGCGGCTGTATTATCTGCTATAGGTTCCCACACCGCTGATGCAGTGACTTCTGTCGGCAGTGGCACCATTGGCTATACTTTTGCGTTATCCGGTGCAACGAATTCTGCGGTAACTTCAAGCATTGTAAATGTTGAAAATCTCACGGGTACGAGTGGGGCTGACTACATTGTGGGTAGCCTTGCGGTCAATATCATTGATGGTGGTGACGGAGCAGACTATATCTCGGGGGGCCTTGGTGCCGATACGATCACAGGTGGTTCTGGTAATGATACTATTGATTTAGGAGTTGCTGATGGCGCTAGCAGACACTGTTGTAATTGGAGCTACTGCCTCAATTAATGGTACAGACGCGGTAACTAGCAAAGTAGCTGGAACTGATAAAATAGATATATCGGCTTTCGAGACGGTTGGAGCAGTCGTCGATTGGAACTGGTATCTATACAGTTGCTGCTGGCCAGGCGGTCTTTTCTGGGTGGACAAGCAGCTGGTGCTGCTGACGCTCCAGGTGCTGCAATAATTGCGTTGAACGCTGCTGGCACTGTTACTGCTGCATCAGTTTCAACTGGGAATTTTGTGCTTATCTCAGATGATAATAGCGCCGCGCTGTATAGCGTGTTAGACGATGGTGCTGCGGATGAGTACACTGGCAATACCTTCACTCTCCTATCAACATTCGATGATGCCATCATCGCTTCGACGGATCTAGTGATTTAAAAAATAATATAGATAACAATATTTAGCCTTAGCTAGCTAAACTCCATGTAAGAAAAAAACTTTGAACCCTTAACATCGGTTCCATTTCCAGATTAGTTTAGTAGGTTGAATGGTTATGCGTTTAGCAAGGCCAAATCATTAAATTGACCTACCTGTCCTCGTTGGTGCCTATTAATATTTGGTTCGAATTAGTTTTTAGTTAATCGCGTCAGAATTTTTTTTAAAAAAATTCTAATAGTGTATTGACAAATGCGGAAATAAAGAAAATCTGGATAGCTGAAAAATTATCTAAATAATTCTGATTTTAGTCGTTAAAATAAATATGACTGATATGGACAGAAATACGATAATAGCGGTCTGGAATGACTTGGTATTGCGCAAGCGCCTCGAAGATAATCCATACAGTTTGTCTCAAGAGGATCTTTCATCATTGAAACAAAATGATGAACTCTGTGAGTTTATGAGCAGACCTTCAAAATTCATATCAACGCACGCAAAAATCGCGCAACAAATTTTTATATAATAGAGATGTAAAGCCAAGAAATATCTTAGCCTGAGGCTTGAAAAGGTCATCCCAAATAAAAATTACTAATATAACAAACTAGCCTCTAACCGCAACTTCACGGTAACTCTCGTTAATCTCGATGCACATAGAGGTGGATGCCAACTTTGCCATTTGGCTCTTCCAAATTCATTGAATGTTATGGGTTGCCATCGTTCGGGTTATGTTGGGCGTACTCGCCTAATAATCAAGAAATTTATTTGGTTTAGGAAATTATTGGCTCTTTTAAGCCTAGCTAAAGCCCTTATTAAGACAGGTTTAAGAAACTTAGTACGCTACCCTGCGTCTTGATCACGCAGAGTAGTGCAGGATTTATCTTATGGTGGTGGATTGATACGGTTTTAGGCCAGCCACATCACGTACAGCTCAGCAAGAGCGGTGCCGCCGAACCAGAGTACTAAGAGACCTTTAAAGGCTCCCCATTGGGTTTCATTAAACCGCTTCCAAGATTCTGTCTTCTTTTCTTCGTCATCGGCATCTAACGCTGCAGCGGCAATGTCGTCCATGGCATCTAAGGAACCCATAATTCCCATAATTGTCATAAAAACTAGGAAGACGCTTAGGGGAATATATGCGCTAGAGTATTGAGCACCGATTAACGAAAGTACAACGAGGTGTGAGACAACAACCATTGACATTATCCATAAAAGATCTCGCCCTCTAGCAGTCCACCCGGCTATTCTGTTTGCTCTGTCCTGTGGCGTATTCATACCTCACTCCTTTTTTCTTTTATTAAAATTAAGCGTTCGTTACTCAGTAGCGAAGTTGACTTAATCACCCCACGCTCCATGAAATTCATAAGCAACTGCCGCGGAGTTACCCTCAACCCAAGCGTCATGACCTGGATCAATCGCGTAGGCATCTCCCGCTGAGTAAGTGATCTCAGTACCGTCATCG
This sequence comes from uncultured Planktomarina sp., assembly GCA_905182425.1. Classification (GTDB taxonomy): domain Bacteria; phylum Pseudomonadota; class Alphaproteobacteria; order Rhodobacterales; family Rhodobacteraceae; genus Planktomarina. The sequence continues at coordinate 8,313 of CAJJBP010000018.1, forward strand.
TGGCGGCAAGTAATCGATCCCTGAACAATTACACCAAGATGCTTAGCCTTGCAGCTATCAGTTCCGACAACTGGTTTGATATCATCAGACCATTTCCATCCAGGCTGAACAGTTAGTTTCATGACCCTTTGCCCACCAACTTTCACAGTTTCAACTCGGGCATTATTTGGAGTGCTTACTTCGTCTGCATCTTTTTCAAAATTCTTTACTTCTATAGAGGCCATTTGATATTCCTTTCGCTTTGACACCTTATTAAAATCGTAAGTTATAATTTTACGCAACTAATAATATTTTTGTTTGGTAGTGCGCCGATCTAGCACCCTATTCTGACGTGCCAGATGCAATGAAATTTACCACTGTCATAAATGCGGATAACATTAAGAGGCGTTACGCTCGTTAAAATATTAACAATTTTTCTGTTTTTAAAAATGCAACTTAGCATGACGGCTGTTTTAGTATTATAACTATAAAGGAGACTATAAAAGTTTTTTTAAAATTTTGCCTAAAATTATAATAAAGTATTAATAATCAGTATGATAATAAATTTTTTTTAATAAAGATGTATTTGCAATGTTCTGAATATTAAATTAAATCAAGTTTGTGTTGGTATATACCAGCTTAAGGGAGAGGAGAGGAAACTCATCGGTAGCAACACTTATCACGGTTTGTTGTGGGCCGAATATCAATCTGATTAGTTCAACCCGTGTGACGCATCCTGCTTAGCAAGCCACCTTAGGAAATCTCTAATTGTTCCCTCGTAATCATCCTCTGCCAAAGGACCGCCGTTTGCAAAAACTGAACTCAATGCAGATTGCATTGCCTCTAACTTATCTTGATCCTCTTGGTTCACGTCCTCCCACAATTTTATCCGCTCGCTTATAGTCTTGGGATCAAGGCTTTCACTGTGGACTGACATCGTCCAGCGTAACTCTATGGACGCAGGTGACAATGGGCGGATGCTGAGCGATACTAAAAGCGAAGAGGCAATGCTGACCACCTGACATGGAAATACCGCAAAAAGAGTAGATCGGTTGCGTTCTTCTTTCGTTAAGCTGGCAGCGCCTGGCCCACGTGACGCTATCTTATCGGGGTAGTTAGCAAAGTAGCTTGTGTAGCCTGCACCATTTGGCCCTTTTTTACTTAGCCCAGTGGGAGTATAGCCATGTAGTGTATGGGGATGAACAATAGATAGGTGATATCCTTCCATAAAGTTCTCAACTAAAGACTTCCAATTGCATTTCCAGATTTCAGTAGCGCTGTGCGCGGTGGAATATTTTTCTGGTTCGTAGTTTGCTATAATGTTGCCCAATCCCGCTAGCTCTGCGTCAATATCTGAGGGATTACTCGACAAGCTTACGTAAACAAAACCGAATTTTTGTTTGCAAGAAAAGCCACCTAGTTTACAAGTTTTTTGGTCGAATCCATCGTTTTTCATCCGCGGGGCACGAAGTAGTGCACCGTCTAAGCCATAAGTCCAACCGTGATAACGGCACACAAAGCGGTTACTATTTCCTTGTCCTTCCGTCAAAAGCATTCCCCGATGACGGCAGACATTCGACAACGCTTTGATGTTGTCGCCGTCACGCACAATTATTAAGGGCTCACCCAATAGGTTCAGCGTAAGATAGTCGCCGTTTCTGGCGAACTCATCTGATCGCCCGACACAATGCCATCCGCGGTGTAACACAGCTCGGCATTCGTGATTAAAGAAAGCTGGGTCAGTATAGAATTGTCCGGATAGACTACGGGGCGCATTCTCATCCATAGCCGTATATTCGGCCAGATTTTTTCTCAGACCATCGATGCGGACTGTATCAAAGCGGTTTTGTTGAGATTTTTCATTCATCGTGGCAAACTCTTTAAAATTCAACAAAAATCATTGGCAAGATCCAACACATTGTATTTCTTGTTTTGCTATTGTTGAGAAATTCAATTTGGCGCATTTTCATGTCCTAATTACCGCTTTCTAGTTCTCCTAAATCCATTTACTGCGGAAAAATTAGCTTTGCCGCTCTAAAAGCGACAAACATGCCGCTATGATTATATTGAATAGTTTTCGCTCTTCATCATAATATCCCTATGCCGTTGGGAACCCTTTTGTATGTTTGAATTATTCTTCAAGCCCCCTTTGAAGGTACACAGATTATCTCACCGAAGCGATCATCCTACCCTACTAGTCCAGATCAAATCACTCGCACTGCTGGCTTTGTGCCGCAGTTTTGAGTGCAAACGATCGTATCGTGGGTTTGTTTGTGGGGGCTGTGTCGATGGCGGCAAGAGAATATGTTTCAGCCGCTTCTCATCTGACATCGTGCGTGAGAGAAAGGTATTGCGTGATGATCTCAAGCTCAAATTTAAGAAATTTTTTTGAAACTTACCGGTTTAGAGGCGCAGTGGAGAACCTAGAATAAAGCTGTTCAATATCTTCTTGTATTCTGGTGCTTCACGGTGCTGATTGACAAAAAATTCAATATTGCCGCTGAGTTTATTTTTGGTAAGGCAGTGGCGGTTCTCACAATTTTTCATTATCTTAAATTCTGCACCTTGCTATTGAGAGCTAATATTCAAATAAATAAATGGATGCAGATTAACAAAACTCAATGAGAAGTGGCCTTTAATTGTATGGTTTAGGCGGCGGTAATTTGTTTTTTGGGGTCGTAAAATGGCCGCTCGACGATTTTTGCTTTGGCGCGACCGGAGCTGGTTGTTACGTCCAACTCCGAACCGATATCAGTATGCTCAATAGCGACTATTGCTAACGCAATATTTTGCTTGAGGCGTGGCGAGTAAACAGCCGACGTGACTTTTCCAATCTCGATCCCATCTTTTGTAATAGGCCAAAACGAGGTGTTTGGTTTCAAAAGAGGGTCACCGCCTATTGTTAAACCAATTTGCTTACGGGTTATACCCTCGCTCTGAATGCGCCGTAACGCAGTTTTTCCTATGAAATTGGTATCAATGTCGAGGCTGACCAAACGGTCAAACCCTAATTCAAAGGGGTTGGTGCTGATATCTGCGTCAGCGTGATATGAGAGCATGCCGCCTTCGATCCTGCGGATAGTCGAGGTATGGCCGGGCTTGAGCCCAAGAGGCTTCCCTGTTGCCATGATTTTTTCCCAGAGTTCATCGCCACGAGAGCCATCTTGTAGATAAAGCTCGTACCCGAGTTCGCTAGACCAACCAGTTCGAGATACGACGAGCGGAATACCGTCTAAATCTAGTTCGCGCAGCCAATAGTACTTAAGTTCTGCGATATTCTCGCCGAACAACGCCGCCATTATCTCACCTGATTTAGGTCCTTGTAATTGGAGGGGCGAAACATCGGGCTCTTTAATTGTTACATCCAAATTGGAATATACTGCCACGCCTTGCGCCCATAATAATATGTCGCTGTCTGCAAGTGAGATCCAGAAGCGGTTCTCAGCAAGGCGGAGCAGTATAGGGTCATTTAAAAGTCCGCCATCTGCATTGGTAATTAGAATATATTTACACTGCCCAACCTCCATTTTTGAAAGATTGCGCGGGGTCAGTGTTTGTACGAAAGTAGCAGCATCAGGTCCAGTAATCTCAACCTGACGTTCAACTGAAACGTCACAGAGAATGGCTGAGTTAACCAAGTTCCAAAAATTTTGTTCTGGATCGCCAAAATCTCTTGGTATGTACATGTGGTTATAGACTGAGAACCCTTGTGCCCCCCATCTAACAGTTGCATCAAAGAAAGGAGATTTACGTATCTGTGTTCCAAATCCGAAGTCGTCTGATTGCATGCTATTTTCCTAGTCTGCTTCCTGCTTGTAGTTTAATAAATGCGCTGTTTGGCTTTAAATTCAAGTTACAGCAAAAAACTACTTAATCGAACCAAAAGTACTCATTGTTGGGGCCGAATAGACCATAATTAATTACGCAACTGGCTGATTGGCCGAGCAACACTTTTTAAGGAGTATTGTCTGAGCAAGTTTAGCCAGGTTAGGGTGAGTTTTCAATATTCTTGGTGGAAACGAAAAGAAGCGTGTCCATGAAGGATTGAAATAAAGTTAAACTTGGGGTCATAGTGTCGATCGTAGTGCATTCCGCCAATAGTAGCGGCGCAGTTAGTAACCTTGTCAATTTTGAGCACATAGCAAGCGTTTATGACTGTTTTCTAATTGATGACATAATACTCTACAAGGCTTATGCGGTAATCAATTATGCGGTTGTTTCAGAATTTAGGATGTCAATAGCCGTGGGGTAATAGCTCCATCAAAATTGATCCTTTTAGGACTGACTGAGTTAAGTTATGGTGTAATTTAAGTTTTGGGAGCAATTCATGTGAGAATTTTTTGGATAGTGATAGCCTTTCAGTTTTTATCAAATCTTCCAGTTGTAGCCCAAGATTTTGAGAAAGGTTTAGCCGCCTATAATATTGGAGATTATGCCACCAGTTTAGCTGAATGGGTCCCGTTGGCTGAACAGGGAAATTCGAACGCTCAGTATAAATTGGGTGTGATGTACCGACAAGGAACTGGTGTACCTTTTGACAATTTCGAAGCCGTAACTTGGTATCTTGCTGCCGCAAAGCAAGGGCACGCAAGGGCTCAGTCCAACTTAGGGTTTATGTACCGGACTGGCAGAGGAGTTACTCAAAGTAACTTGCATGCTTATATGTGGTACCAAGTCGCCAATTTACATGGGTATGAAAATGCCAGAAAATGGCTGCATAATATCAAAAAAAAGATGACGGAGATCGAAATTGAAGAGGCCGATGCCATGGCTGCCGAATGCATGGATTACCTCTCAATAGCATGCCGGTACTAGTAGCCTCTCTCTGACCCACCTACTAAAGTTACTAATTAAAAATGAAATTTAAATGCGGCATGTGGCGATGAGTTTAACCCAGCATAGAAAGATTTTTTTAAAGTTCACCCCGCAAATGCCAAAGTTCTGGGAACAGTTCTACTTCAAGCATACGTCTTAAATATTGAACTCCAGAAGTGCCACCTGTACCGCGTTTAAAGCCAATTACACGCTCTACTGTGGTGACGTGATTGAACCGCCAACGTCGAAAATAGTCCTCGATGTCAACTAATTTTTCAGCTAACTCATAAAGGCTCCAGTATTCTCCAATATTTTCATACACGATCTTCCAGCGGGCCATTATCTCTGAGTTAGGCTCATGCGGTACGTCTAATTGTGAACGCGGAGTTTCAATACTGTTGCCATCCAGTACTTTGAAAAGTAGCCCAACAACTTCATCATAAAAACTTGTTCGGGCCAGCTCTTCTTTCAGCTTGTTGTACGCGTCCGGCGTGTGCTCATGAGATTTGAGCATATTGGCGTTCCTATTCCCAAAAATGTATTCGATCATCCGGTACTGATATGACTGAAATCCAGAAGACATGCCTAATGTATCCCTAAATTGGGTGTAATCGGCTGGTGTCATGGTTCGTAATACGTCCCATTGGTTGTTTAATTGTTCAAGTATCCGGCTCACGCGCGAAAGCATTTTCATCGTATTTGGAAGGTCTTCCAGCTCCAGGGCGCGACGTGCTGCTTTCATTTCATGCAAAACCTGTTTCATCCATAGCTCTGATGTTTGATGCTGAATAATAAACAACATCTCGTCATGGGCCTCGCTTAAGCAGTGCTGTTGATCAAGAATTGTATCGATGTGGAGATAGTCTCCATATGACATTTTTTTTGAAAAGTCAGTTTGAGCGCCATCTGTAGTGGGATTAAAAGGTTTTTTGGTCATGATATTCCTTTGGTATTTTGGGACTACTCAATCTGAATAATTTTAAAAAGGTAATATAGGATTAAACTAAATTGTACGAGTTCTTGACAGGTGGGTTTCAAATTTTGACCTATAATCGTACCACAATTACATCTAATAAATGCGAGAAGCTAATTAGGTTACTTCGCACGGAGAGTTTATGGTTCTACCAAAAAGCCAGTCCGATACAGTGCTCGCCAGTGGAGGACTTTGTTCGATGACGCGGCCTATAGATATATTGAATTGACTGTGTAACAGTGTCGACATGGGGGCGCACAAGTCCATCGTCCTCTGGTCTAAGATTAAATTTTCAGTGATTAGGGTAGGGGTCTGAAAATTTTATTTTTTTGGTGATTTTTTTGAGTTAAATGGCTTTTTAGTAATTTTAATGATCAATTTTAGTTTGGGAAGCAGGTAGTTGAGATGTGATCTCAGCTAAAGCGGAGATTGCAATCAAAGACGCGTTGCGCAGTGATGGGACTAGTCCGATTGGCCCCCGTATTTTTTTGCACAGATCAGCGCTTAGGCCAATATTACGAAGCCGCTCCAGACGAATTACTTGAGTTTTCTTGCTGCCTAATGCGCCTATGAAAAAAGGGGATGCATTTGCAGACTTCATTAGCAAAACCTGTTCCCATTCATGATCGTGAAATAGAAGTAACACAGCTGTATGTTCATCAAAAGGGAGGTTAAGGTCTGAGGATGGTGAGATCATGTGATGTGAGCTTTTAGGATTCAACGTCGCGATATTTGCAATGTCTTCCGTATCCGGTGAGGCTAGGTGCAACTCAAAATTCATTTCACAAGCGAGGCTAGCTGCCGTCCTGAAAATAGCGCCGCGCCCTGCCAACACTAAGGCAGGCTTTGGGGCGTAGGAGAAACAGTGAGACCCATTGCCGTCAGTAACGAGACCATCTTTGACACAGAATGATAATTTGGCGGACTTGCGGGCGTACAAATTGTCTAATTCATGACGCAATATCTCTAGATTGGGTAATGGGTCTATAACCAGCTCCAGCGATCCTCCACACGGCAATTTCAGGTCCATAAATGGCGACCCGGCCCCATAATGGATGCATTTGATCTGACACGTCTCAATTGCCTCAAGGCCATGTAGTCTAATGTCGCGGTCTATGCATCCATTTGATAAATAACCAGTCATAGATCCGTCTTCTGCAATCACTGCCAGGGAACCAACCTCCCGAGCAGCTCCCCCTTTGATTGTGAGGCTTGCAACCAATGCGCATCTGGATCCAGATTTGATTAGCTTTACAGCGACCTCTAATATGTCTTGCGAGTGTTCTGCATAGGTAATACTAATATTATTCAGCATTACCTTCCCCTACAACATCTGCAAAGCTTTTAAAGAATTTTGCTGCTAGTTTTTTGGCAGTCCCTTGGATCAAACGGCTTCCCAATTGTGCTAATTTACCACCTATGTCCGCTGTTGCTGAGTAAGATAATAATGTGCCTTCGGGGTGCGGCTCAAGCTCGACTACTGCCCCACCTTTAGCATAACCTGCAGCGCCACCGTTGCCGCTGCCAGTAAGTGAAAAACGCTCTGGTGGAGACTCTGGACTCAACGTGACGTTTCCTTGAATTTGGCTTTCACGGGGCCAATTTTCAGCACAACTTTGGCTTCCAACTCCGTATCAGAGTGTTTGATCAATTCATCGCATCCGGGAATACACTGTTTTAGAATTTCGGGATTATTTAACGCCTCATACACAACGACTTGTGTTGCATTGATGATGATTTCGTCTTTGAGTTCCATAGTGGTCGTCCTATTTTAACCGCCAGAGCTGCTGCGATATTTGACGGTCGGTGATATTCAAATTCTGCGGTTATCATACGTTGTCCTCCCTGATCAAAGTATTCAGGGTTATTGGACGGTAACCCAGAGACTGCTGCTAGCGTAAAAATTTCAACTGCATGGGTAGGCGCACGAAATGCGAATTACGAGAACGAAACACTGATTAAAACTCTTTTATAATAGCATAATGCGTTTTCTCTGATTAAATGCCGAGGCTGAGTCGCACCCGCTTAAGATAGGACCTACTGACTGGTACATCACTGAGGTATGGTTGCTCTTCAAACGAACAAAAACCGTTATCTTTTTTTCGCTCAAAGCCTGTAACATGGTCTATGTTTATCACATAACTGCGATGAACTTTCAAAAAACAAGGTGCCGTCAAACGGCTTTCTATAACGGAAAGAGACCAAGGGCAGAATAATTTTCCTGATTGGTGGTATAAAACTGTATAACGCCCCTCCGCCTGTACTGCGGCGACTTCATCACTTTGTACAAAATGGGTTTGGCCATTGCGTTCATATGGAACTCTGACGGCCAGAGCGTCTTCACGCACAGTGGGCTCGACTTGATTATAATTCTTATTGACAGGATGACTTTCAGCCTGAAAATCTTCTTGGCTTGTAGCGAATGTTACTCCCATCAAAAGAAATGCACCTGAAATTAAGAAAGAAGTAATAGTTACACCAAACGCGAGTACTTCATTGCTTAGCCATAAACCCGTTGCTACGCCGCCATTTATCTCAACGAAATGTGTACCTGCCATAGCAATAAAATGAACGGCAACGACAGTGGTTCCAAAAACAATGGTGCCAAACAAAATATTTCGACTGCCACGCTGACCATAACTGATAGAAAAGGAGGCCACACACAAAACCAAAGAAGCAAAAATCGCAGTTGCAACGCCAACGGTTGAGTAAACGGGTTTGACGTCCTGAATTCCTGCCATCCCGATATAATGCATAGCAATTATCCCACAGCCTACACAAAGACCTGCAAGCCTGATGCGATGGGCTGTGCGTTCACCAAAGTGTACCAGCAGTAAAGCTGCGCCTGTTATAAGTATAGCAACCAAAGCAGAGGCCACCGTTATCAATGCGTTATAATGAAATGGGACCGGTAAGGTCATTCCCAGCATGGCAACAAAATGCATAGACCAAATGCCACTTCCGAGCGCCAATGCAGACATAGAAACTACTAATTTTTTGCGAACAACACTCATCATTGATGCGCCCTGTGTTAGCGAAAGGCCTGTAAAGCCTGACATCAGAGCAATCGCAAGTGATACAAAAAAGAAGTAATGGTTGTGACCATGGTCTAGCATTTAACTACCTTATCGAGGTATCAAAGCTTTGCAAATCACTTCTTTTCAGCATCAATTTAGAGCGATTTGAAAAACTTGTTTAAATTAGAAAAGTTCTTTTTACTTAGGTTATGGATAAGTCATAACATACTTACTATTGCAGGTGGAAAGCGTTTTTTGTAATTGGATAAATAGGTGTATTTTCAACAAAATGATGGATCTAATACACTAGAGCCTTAAGTATGGTTCCAATTGGCTGGGTCATCAGACTTGTTTGGAGACAAACCCAAGATGTCACCTTTAGTAGAACAACCCAGTCCAAGAACCGTACGATTGGCGTATCCGAAGTAAGCGCTGACTTGATTGATTTCTAGAATTTCGCCATCAGAATATCCAGAAGTGCGCAATTGTATGACATGTTCTTCGCTCAATCCCGCAGGGTCTCGTGTTAAGACCCGCACATAATCCATCGCCATTTTTTGGGCTTTATCCAGGGGGGCACTTTCAGGATCACGATTTTCTATTGCGACGCGGATCGCGTCAGAGCGAGTGTCATCACCCAGTAAACGCTTCATGCCAGCGAAGTGGTGTTCCACGCAATAACCGCATTCATTCAGTGAGCTCACCCAAACGCCGAGGACCTCTAGAAACCACTTAGGAATTGTATTCCCAGAGTGGTGCAGCACATATTTGTAAATTGCCATATGTCCTTCCATCGAATGGGGGCGGAGCGAGTGCATCATCATAATGTTATCCACATTATTATCTGGGCCTTTAACCCGATCATAAAGTGCTTTCAGTTTGCCGGTGGCGTCTTCATAAGAAATAGTCTTGATCCAAGGCATATGATTTCCTTTTAGTACCTGTGGCTTTAAAGACCCAACTGTTTGTTCAGTTGGGACCCAGTCGTTCATATTGGTCTCAGACCACGAGAGGACGTCCTATTATTTTTGCAGGGCAATGAAAACATTGCAAGGAGGTTGTGGTCATCTCTGCATACTGGCGCAGATTTATTCTTAATTTCAGTTATGAGATTTATACTTCTACTCACACTCGGACTTTAAGAAGTGAGAAGCGTATCGTATTCACAACGATATCCCTCAACAAATGGACTGCATCATGCAGACTGAGACGTCAGGAGAGGATGGATGCAAATGTGGCGAGCTCCAACGCCCAAACCTCATTCAGTTGTTGATCAGAGTGTTGGGCCTTCCTTGATTTATCAAAAACCCAACCAAGCACAAAATGACTATAGTACCCCCAATGAGCATATTTTTAGTTGGTGCTTCGCCAAGCCCCCACCAAACCCACAACGGTCCCAAGACCGTTTCTAAAAGCATAATTAAACTGACGGTTGAGGACGGCGCAAAGCGCGCGGCATAGGATAAAGTTACAAATGAAACAGGAAGAATGATTATTCCTGTAATGGCGATTGCTGTTAAATTCTCAAGTGGTGGTAAAAATGGCCCTTGAACAAAAAATGCTCCAAGACCTGCAGCGAGGAATGCGCCGATCCCTATTGCAAGTACGAAGGGAACAGATCTGTCTTTTCTTATTATTGTGAAATTCAGGGCGAGAGAACAGGCGACGCCTAGTCCCAAGCCTGCTCCCAGCAGAGTCGCACCGTCCAATTTAGGTGCTGCGCTACCTGTGCCGAGAACAGATATCGACAAACCTAACAAAACGAGGAGCGCCACTATGATACTGAATTTTGACAAAGCTTCCCCTAGAATAAACCTCGACAGGACCACAGCAAAAATAGGCGCAGTTGCAACGGCCATCAAAACCACAGCGACAGGAGCCATTGCTATTGCGAGGCTGAAGAAGCCTGCATTTAATGCTTGACTTAGGACTATAATGGCAAAGTTGGATGTCCAGATTGTTGGCATTTTGCGTTCAGTACGGAGGGTAAAACATGCCCAAATAAGAATGTATGCAATTCCACTTAGACCACCTCGCCATACCAGCATTGTAACGCCGTCAAGCTCAGAAATGCGCATAAGTAAAGTGTCGGGTGTCAGGAGAAGTGCTCCGAGGATTGCAAGAGCAATTCCAACGTTGTTGCCATTTTGAAAACGTTTCATCAGCGACTTCTACAGCGAAGGTATTTCTGTAGATAGTTAATTTTTTGAAAGTGAATCCCACACCCCGATTTTACTAGTGATTTCCAGCTTTCACTTTTATTAATTGAGGTATGACAGCCGAAATGAAATAGCTAAGTAAAGGATCATTTTTCATGGAAGGCGCATTTGAATTTCATATAGCTTTTGAGTGAGAAGTACTCGCGAATTTAACCCTAATTTTTATGCCAAATAGGAGATCTTGCGGTACGTTAAGCTTAAGCATTCGAGTGCTTTTGATCGTTCGTGATACTAACCACAAGGTCCGTGAATATGCGCATAACATTGATTCTAAATTAGATCGTGATGAGGGTCGCATTATACTGGAGCATGCTTCGAAAAGCACATCTCTTGGCATAGCGCCGTAAGCAAAATCATGATCCTGCTGAAATGAACAGTTTGGTCAAATATTATAGATATACAGCAGCTGGGAGAGCACGGTCTGGTTGTGGTAGTGCAATTCTAGGCTCAACACAAAAAGTGCTTTCAGAATTGAAAACCTATCAAAAAATAGGTTTAAGATCCTTTATTTTGTCTGGCCATCCGCACCTTGATGGATGTAAGCACTTTGGGACAAGTGTTTTAATACATATGAAAGCATGTTCTTTACGGCCGCGTCCTGCAAAGAACCCCAATGACGCCACTTGGTGTAGGAGCCCGCTGATGATGGATCGTGTTGACCTGAATACAAATCTAAACTTTTCACAAATTATTTATGGTATGTGGCGCCTGAGCGAGGATGTTAACACAAGTGTTGAACATGTGCGCAACAAGATATCGGCATGCCTAGACCAGGGCATAACTACATTCGATCAAGCAGATATCTATGGTGGTTATGAAGCTGAGGCAGTTCTGGGCAACGCTTTAAAAGGATCTGGGCTCCGCGATAAAATAGAAATCGTAACCAAATGTGACATCGTTGCACCCGTGGGCCGTTACAGCGATGCGCGAATAAAATACTATGATACGAGCCGCGAACATCTTTTTGCCTCGGTGGATCATTCATTACGACTTATGGGTATTGATCATATTGATCTTTTGCTTATCCACAGACCAGACCCGCTTATGGATCATAATGAGACTGGATCAGCTTTGGATGCGTTGATGCAATCGGGCAAGGTTCGGGGCGTCGGTGTATCAAATTTTAAGCCCCATGATTGGGAGTTACTTCAGTCAGGCATGAAAAATAAGTTGTGCACTAACCAGATTGAACTCTCTGTTTTAGCGCATGAAAGTTTCACCAATGGTGATGTTGCATTCCATCAAAGGCTCGCGACGCCACTTATGGCTTGGTCACCCTTGGCGGGTGGAGAATTGTTTTCTGAAGCTAATCGCAATTTGTATTCTTTATTGAGTAAAATTGGTGCTGAACAAAATGTGGATGCGACCGCTTTGGCGATTGCTTGGTTGCTAGCGCATCCTTCACAAATTTTACCAGTATTGGGCACAAACTCATTGGCTCGAATTAAAACAATGTCACAAGCATGTGAAGTGATTTTAGATCGCCAAACTTGGTTTGAAATTTATACATCTGTTCTTGGACAGGAGGTAGCTTAATGGTGGACCAGCCAAAGGGTTCGAGTCATCTTACGCCGAGCGCGGAAAACGGACCTGAACTGCGAAAAGCTTTTGGGCAATTCGCTACTGGTGTAACAATTGTTACGTGTAACGGGACAAATGGTCCAATGGGGATTACAGCAAACAGCTTTACAAGTGTTTCAATGGATCCACCTCTAATTTTATGGTCTGCCGCCAAATCTAGCCTCCGTCATGACAGCTTTACAGGGGCTGAATATTTTGCAATTCATGTTTTGAAGCAGGAACAGAAGTCGTTTTGTGAGATTTTTTCCAAAGATTCATATGACTTTGACGGAGTGGAGTTGCATCCGTGTCCGAAGAATGTGCCCCTCATTAAAAATGTTTTGGCTCGGTTTGAGTGCGTGACGTATGCCATACATGACGCTGGAGACCATACGTTGATACTTGGACGGCTCACTGCAGTTATGGTTTCAGAAGGAAAACCTTTAATCTTCTCTCAAGGCAAATTCCAAGACGTTTAGGTCATTACGAAATTGGTAAATGTCGATTTTGCAAAGTTGAAGTTTACGCCAAAGTAGTCATTCGTGCACGTCAGTCGCAGTTAGAGTTAATAAATTATATCATGAAATTTTGGGCGCCACTGCTCGGGAAATCAATGTACGTACATTTGGAATAATTTTTTCCAGCTGCGGTAAATCGTTTACACATAAGAATTTGACCTGGTGTTCACTGGCGCTCTTTAACAATGCATGTGTGTCGCCAGATGGACTGGTTAGCCCAATCCCACTCCAAATATGCGTGTGGTCTTCTTCCAAGTTCAAAACAACACTTCCGTCATTGATGCAGGCATGATTGTGCAACCCTTGAGGTAGAAACTGACTCAAATCACGGAATCGATGGGTTATGTTATTCTTAAAAGCATCTGGGAAGTTTGAAAATAGATGCTCCATTTTAGAGCAAAGAAAAGGGTGCACTACATGTGCTGTTGCAAACAGGTGTGTCTCTTTAAAGCACAACATTTTAGCTGCATTGATTTGCATAAAATGATTGAATAGTGATGGATCTTTATGGGCATCTGGGTCAGATACTATGCTTGCATAATTGGCCCACTTACCCCGTAAGACAGGTGCGTTTCCTTCGAAAACGTCGGATGGCTGTAATGGGGCTGTCAGAAAAACGTCGTCGTTAAAATATAAGAACCGTTCGCTTAATCCCTCAATGCGCCAAATCATGCTTTCAATTGCCAGTGAATTGAATGTTGGGAGAGCTTCTTGGAAATCAGCAAAAATTTTGTGGTGGTAAGCAATCAATATTTTGCGTCTTAGAGCATCTGGTAAAGATGACAGATCCGGCACTTCATCATCGACTACAATCCAAATGTTTCGAACCCAAGGGGCATGGTTTTCAATTGATATAAGGCAATAAATTATTTCATCGTTGCATTCCCATCTATGTGGGTTGGTTGCATTTTCGTGCAATGCGGTTCGCTCTTTTGACATATAATGAAGACGCCGCTGGCGGTGTCGCTCTGAATTTCCATCAACCCAAGTAATGACAGCATCGATCGGATTTATTGCAAGATTATTTTTTTTGTTCATTGGATCCGCGCTCAGCATTATTTCTAACTATATTAACTTGGTATCGATTGATTTTAAAGTGGTTGATAAGTGGAATATAAAGAGACCACCAATTTTCTCTAAATTTATAGAATGGCAGCTATGACTGATCCTCAAAATACAGACTTTGAAAGCTCTCCTAGTCTCGGAGATACCACCAGGGTTTGGTTAAAGATCGGCGTTTTGTCTTTTGGTGGGCCAGCTGCTCAAATAGCTTTGATGCACAAAGAAGTTGTCGACGACCGCAGATGGTTGTCTGGAGAAAAGTTTTTGAGCGCTCTTAGTTTTTGCATGCTGTTGCCGGGGCCTGAAGCCATGCAGTTGGCAACATACATAGGGTGGAGGCTGCATGGAACATTAGGTGGTTTACTCGCTGGCCTCCTCTTCGTGATGCCTGGTGCTGCTGTGATATTGGCTTTGGCAATAATATACGGGACTTTTGGGGACCTTCAGTTAATTGCAGCGGCGTTCTATGGGATTAAAGCTGCCGTTCTTGTGGTCGTAATTGAGGCCCTGGTGAAAGTAACTAAACGGGCTTTGGTAGGACGAGTGCATAGGTGGATCGCCGGTTTTGCGTTCGCGGGCATCTTCTTTTTGGCTATTCCGTTCCCAATCATCGTACTATTTTCTGCTATCATGGGCTTTATTTTCTCTCCACCGTCAGTGGAATATAAACCAGTAGGTGTGACGGGTATCGCCCACATTCAAAGCCTGAGGGCCGTCGCATTTTGGTTGGGGGTCTGGATACTTCCTTTCTTCGCATTGCATACCCTTGGTGCGCCAGACATTCTAACTGAAATTGCGAGCTTTTTCTCAAGACTTGCAATCGTAACCTTTGGTGGAGCCTATGCCGTTCTTGCTTACATGACGCAGGATATAGTAGTTCAATTCGGCTGGTTAAGTGCAGGTGAAATGATTGACGCTTTGGGCCTTGCGGAAACCACACCTGGGCCACTGATATTGGTGACAGAGTTTGTGAGCTTTTTAGCAGCATTCAAAGAGGGTGGTGTGTGGTTGGGTGTTTTAGGCGCGCTTGTCGCGCTTTGGGTTACATTTATACCGTGTTTTCTTTGGATCTTTGCAGGCGCTCCCTACTTGGAATGGATTTCAAGTCAACCCAAGCTTAAAAACGCTTTAAGCTTTGTATCAGCCGCGGTGGTAGGGGTCATTCTAAACTTATCCGTATGGTTCGGATTGCACGTCTTATTTTCTAAGGTCGAGCAGAGTGCCTTTGGACTATTTAGTATTTGGATACCTGACCTAAGCTCTGTTGAGTGGCTCGCCGTATGTTTATTTGGTCTCAGTTGCATAATGGTTTTCAAATGGCAGTGGAGTATTCTCAACGTCTTAATTTCGATATCTATACTTGGCGCAGTTTTTAGTCTGGTGCTTTAAACTTAGTTCAAAGACTTTGTGTTAGATCGCGCGCGCAATCTCATAAGAGATTTTTTTAATATCTAATTTATTTGATAATCCAATACAGACGATGGCAGGTGGTTCAGCACGCTCGAATTCTTTCACATCGTAGCGATCCGCAACGATTTGAATGAGGTATGTTTGACCGGTTAGGCTTTCGACAAAACCCTTCGCTCGAATAACTCCAAAACCACCTATTGCAATGTTTTTGGCCAAGGTGTGGGGGTCGCAGGCTGAAATATTGCTAAATACTTTACTGGTAAACTCTGCATCAGAATGACCAGACAATTGTGGCTCGAGGGTGGTTCGCTGTATGCCAAGTATGACTTCCAATGGAACCTTCCCCTGAGTAGTGGGAATTATTGGTGCACGAGAGTTATGGGTCGCAATCCATTGGCAATTATCTTTCGCAGCCTGCGGTTGAATTAGATCTATTTTTGTTTGCACAATTAAATCTGCATCAGAAAGTTGACGCAGTATAGTGTCTGCGAGATATTCATCATTCGCTTGAATAGTAATCCTTTCCGCATCTGCTAGCACCACGATGCCAGACAAAATAAATTCATCAAGGAGTGCAACGCTCGCTCCAACAGTGCCAGGCATCGCGACACCAGAAGCTTCAATCACTACATAGTCTGGTTTGGGAGAGAGGCCTGCAAGTCGCATCAGTGCCGCAGTCATATCTGACCCAAACGAGCAGCAAATGCACCCGCCTGCAATTGCGATAATTTCGTCATCTTCAGCTTCGATCAGATCGGAATCAATCGGTAAATCACCAAATTCATTGACCAATATAGCAATTCTACGCCCGTCTGCATGGCGCAACAAATGGTTTAGTAAGGTCGTCTTTCCAGCGCCAAGGTAGCCGCCGATGACGATAACTGGTATTTTCCAACTCATAAGTCGGCAACTGGGAAGATCCGTCCACCTTGTACAGTTCCCCAAACCGTAATGTCTTTTAACGCCATTGGGTCACAAGCCGTTGGGTCAGACTCCAAGACCGCAAAATCTGCTTTTTTACCGGTTTCGATCGAGCCAATCTCATTATCCAAATGTAGTGTATAGGCAGCGCCCATCGTTATGGCCCAAAGTGCCTCATGCACGCGTATTTTTTCTTCCTCTCCTTGCACGCGTCCTGATGCAGTGATGCGGTTTACCGCGGCCCACGCCGTAAATAATGGTCCGAGTGGAGTGACTGGAGCGTCGGAGTGTATGGCCATTGGAATGCCGCTATTTAGTGCCGAGCGTGCGGCGTTCATCCGCGTTGCGCGGTCTGGTCCCACAGTTAGTTTATAATGTTCGTCACCCCAGTAGAAGTGGTGGTTGGCAAAAAGGTTAACACACATTCCCAGTTTCGCCGCAGTCCTGAATTGAGCCGCGTCTGCCAGCTGACAATGCTGTAAGGTGAACCGGTGATCTGGGTTCGGATGTTTTTGCAAAGCGGGTGCAAGGGTGTCGAGGACAAGTTGTGTCGCTTGATCCCCGTTCGTGTGAGTGTGAACTAAGATCCCTGCGTCTAACGCAAGGTGTAAGATCTCTGAAAGCTGTTCAGGGGCGATGTACCAAAGCCCATTAGGGGCGCCATTGTGGTATCCGGGCCAGCGCAATCTTGCAGAAAAGCCCTGGATCGAACCGTCGACAACAATCTTGATCTGCCCCATTCTCAGTTGATCAGTCGCCCTTGTTTTTAATGCTAAAACAGTTTTGATCAATTCCTTGGAACTAAGGCCCAGAAAGAAGCGGAAGGGCATAAGGCGTATCGGGAAACTTGCTTCGCTCGTGACTCTCAGCATCATATTGACTGTGTCATCATCCATGCGGGATGCGAGATCGGTGATAGTTGTTGTGCCGGTTCGAACGCAGAGTTTTGCAAAATTACGTAGGCCTGTGTCATCGGCGTCCAGCATATTTCGTTCATATCCGACGAATGGGCCTACAGGTGTCATAACTTCAGGGCCTTTCAACTCACCCGTTGGAAAGCCATCAGCTCCGAGGGGTATGCCGGGGTGGTTTAGGCCGGGTTTCAACATGCCAGCCAACTCCAAGGCTTTAGTATTTACATTCATGATGTGGCCAGAGGCATGTAGAATACCAACAGCGCGGGTTTTTGATACTCGATCTAGATCAGCTCGTGAGAGTGTTGTATTATTCATATAAATTGGATCCAGTTGCCATCCTGACAGTGGAGCGGAAGGGTCTTCGAGGGCCGCCTCAGCAACTCTTAGGCGCTCTACCAATGCATCTACACTTTTAACACCGGTCCACATCCTACCACTTGGGTCGAACCTATCAAACCAGCCACAGTAAACTTTGCTCCAAAGTGACCCTTCCATTGAATGAGCATGTCCCTCAACAAACCCTGGCATCAATACCTTGTCTGCAAAACTCTCATCCAGAGTATAATCTCCCCATGTCGTTAACTCTTCCAAACTGCCCGCGCCAAGTATTCGACCGTCGCGCACGGCAACATGTGTTGCCTCAGGACGACTTGGGTTCATGGTAATAATTTTTTTCGCAATGAAAATTGTATTTTTGGACATGAAGACCTCTTAGACTAGAATGCGTACTTTTTTAGTAAACCGGTTTCTTTTAATGGAAAAATAGATTTAACTGACGTCAAACATCTTTTTTTTAGTGGAAGAGAGCTAATGAATTTCACACTTAAGCAACTGCGTTACGTAGAGGCCGCTGGCCGCCTAGGCTCTATCGCGAAAGCGGCGGTAGAGGTATCCATCTCCCAATCCTCCATTACAGCTGCAATTGACTCACTTGAGGCAACCTTGGAGAATTCACTATTTGTACGCACGCCTGCTAAAGGAATTTACCCAACATCAGCTGGACGTGAAGCTCTGCAACTTATTCGGACGTTCTTAAATGAAGCGCGGCAATTTGAGTCTGAATTGCAATCTCAAGGCGAGGAAAATGCAGGGTTGGTTCGGATCGCTTGCTATGGTACTGCCGCACCTGCATTTTTGCCTCCCATTCTAAAGTCAATAAACGAAAACTTCCCTGGCATATCAATCAAGGTTATGGAGGGCGATATGATGTCTATTTTAGAATTTCTTAATAATGGTGAAGTTGATTTGGTATTTACCTACGAAAAGTACATAACTAATGCTCAGGCTTTTGAACCATTATTCAAAGCGCCCCCTTATGCGCTATTGCCTGTTTCTGATCTACACAGCAATCAAAGTTCCATTACCTGCGGGGAATTATGCGGCAAGCCAATGATTATGCTAGACTTGCCTTACACCCGAGACTACTTTCTTGATATATTTAAAGAAAAAGGCTTGGAACCAAAAGTGGTTCATTCAACTCGCTCGGTAGAAATTGCCCAAGCCTTAGTAGAGAGTGAATTTGGTTACACAATTTTGAACATTCGGCGACAGTATTTCTTGTCAAATGAGAAGAAATATAAGGTTGTACCTATTTCAGATACCTTTGATGCGCCAGCTTTCGGCATAGCGACCACAAATAATGTAAGACAACCTAAAAATGTGAGATCATTCATCAAGGATTGTATCTCTCTGAGGGATGTTGGTGCGTTCGATGTGTTAACCGTCAACTCAAAACACTAAAAAAAGTGGTAATGTAGTCCAATTAATCTGTTTTATGTAAAAAATACCTTAAGCTAATCTATAGCAAGTAATAGAGAATCTAAAATCGAAAAGGGGAGAATTTAAATAATGAAATATATATTTAAGGGAATGCTCACAGCTACGGTGACGACCGCTATTTTGGCGACGGGAGCAATAGCGGAAGATACACCGCGCAACGGGTGGTACTTTAATTACCGTTATGGCCACTAACGTGCGAAATTTGAATCCAGCTGTCCAATCTGGCATCGTGACTGGTTATCCTGGGGCGCAGTTATTTGCAGCGCCCTTGCGCTATGACGAAGACTGGACGCCGCAACCATATTTAGCAAAAAGCTGGGACGTTAGTGACGATGGCTTAACCGTTACGTTGAATTTAGTCGACAATGCGGTATTTCATGATGGTGTACCAATCACGTCGGCAGATGTGGCTTTTTCGGTTGATACCATCAAAGCACATCACCCTTTTAAATCTATGTTTGCCCCAGTGACGTCTGTGGATACACCAGACCAGCATACAGCAGTGCTAAACCTCAGCAAACCTCATCCGGCTCTAATGCTAGCAATGTCTGGCCAGTTGATGGCAATCATACCAAAGCATATCTATGGCGACGGCGAAAATCCCAAGACGCATCCTCGCAATACGGAAAACGTTGTGGGATCAGGCCCATTTAAATTAGTGGAATATAAATCAGGTGAGCATGTTATTCTTGAGCGTTTTGATGATTTTTTCATCGAAGGCCGTCCATACCTTGACAAGATCGTCATGCGGATAATTACCGACCCAGCAGCACGTGCTATTGCTTATGAAAATGGTGAGGTTCACATGGGTGCGTTTGAGTCCTTACCTCGTATAATTAATCGACTAAAAAAAGTAGAGAACTTGACTGTGACTGACGAGGGTTATGGTGGAATAGGTCCGCTTGATTGGCTGGCCATGAACACCACTAAAGGCCCTCTACAAGATGTCAGGGTACGGAAGGCGATAGCCCACGCTGTTGACAAAAACTTCATCCATAAAGCTTTGATGGAAGGTACAGCGTCAAATTCTTTAACCGGCATCCATCCAGATAGCCCCTTCTACAATTCAAATGTTGAAGGTTATGATTTAGATCTTGACAAGTCGCGAGCTCTACTTGACGAGGCGGGTTTCCCGATGGATGGTGAATCGCGCTTTAATCTGACTATTGATTTTGGCTGGCCTGGAGTTAAGCCACAGGTTGAATACGTTAAAGCCGCACTTAAGAAAGTCGGTATCACAGTGGAGGTGCGCGCCTCTGCCGATTTCCCAACCTGGGCTGCTCGAATGGGTGAAATGGATTTTGACCTATCGTGGGATACAGTATTTAACTGGGGCGACCCTGTGATTGGCGTTCATCGTACATATTCATCAAGCAATATTGCAAAAGGTGTTTGGTCAAATACACAAGGGTATGCAAATGATCGTGTAGATGAGCTGATGGCAATGGCTGCTATTGAAAGTGATCCGGCCAAGCGTAAAGCACTTTATGCAGAGTTTCAGGAAATTATTGCGGACGAAGTTCCTGTTTATCATGTCAACACTTTGCCATACCACACAGTTTATAATGATAATGTGGGCAACCCGCCGTTGGGTATCTGGGGCACATCAACCCCAATTGATATGACTTACCTTAAGACCCAATAAAGTTAACAGGCGTGGGCTGAACTTTTGGCCCACGCTACCAGATTATAAGAAAGATTATACCATTGGGCATTGTACGGATAATTCTTCTCCGAGTTGTTTATGCCATCGCGCTTCTTCTAGCAGTCCTGGTTTTAAACTTCTCACTTATGCATCTTGCTCCAGGGGATGTCGCTGACACGATCAGCCAGTCCATGGGAGGAGCTGATCAAGAAATCCTCGATGAAATCCGCGTGAGTTATGGCCTCGATCAACCTTTTGTCGTTCAGCTTTGGCGCTATGTATCGAAAGTAGTACAATTTGATCTAGGACATTCATTTTTCTACAATCAGCCGGTTACTAAATTGATACTTGAACGTCTGCCAGCCACGTTACTACTCGTCATCACAGCACAGATTGCCGCTTTGATTATTGGTGTTGTTCTTGGTGTTGTTTCCGCAAGACGGCCAAACGGCGTGTCCAACTATATCGTGACGTTCATTGCACTTTTTGGGTATTCGGCACCTGTATTTTGGACTGGTATTTTACTACTAATTACATTTTCTCTTAACGTGCATTGGTTCCCAGTTGCTGGAATGCGTGATGTCACAATTGAGGGTGGATTTTGGGTTCATTTCTTGGATGTTGCACGCCATCTCATTCTCCCGGCAGTGACTTTGGGGTCAATATTTTTGGCTCTTTATTCGCGGCTCTCGAGAGCATCCATGATGGAGGTGTTGGGTTCTGATTATGTAAGGACGGCGAAATCAAAAGGACTGACTTCAAACCAAGTAGTTTATAAGCACGCGTTGAAAAATGCACTATCTCCGGTCATAACCTTGGCTGGTCTTCAGTTTTCTGCGGTGCTTTCTGGAGCTGTCTTGGTTGAGGCTGTGTTCAGCTGGCCAGGCTTGGGAACCCTTGCATTTCAATCTATTATTGCCCGGGATACGCCAACAATCTTAGGCATTCTTTTCTTCTCTGCATTGGTTGTCATTGTCGGAAATCTGTTAACAGATTTAGCTCTACGCCTTGTTGACCCGCGTGTTGGAGGTGGCAAATGACGCATCCAGAAATTCAAGAACAAGAGGATCTTAAAGCCCTACACCCTGTTACTGAAGCATGGGGAATGTTTTGCAAGAATAAATCTGCAGTCGCGGCACTAGGTCTTTTATTTTTGATAGTGATCGCTGCAATATTTGGCCCAATCCTTTATCCAACTGATCCTTTTGAGATGGTTTGGATGCCATTTTCGCCACCAGGTGAAGAAGGGTTTTTACTGGGTACAGACTATCTTGGACGCGATTTACTGTCGATGATTATTAGCGGAGCTAAAGTTTCATTGATGATAGGCCTTTCAGCAGCTGTAATGTCTGTTTTTATTGGCGTAACCGTAGGAGCATTAGCAGGTTTTTATCAAGGCGTGGTTGAGGAAGTTTTGATGCGTATCACAGAGTTCTTTCAGGTTTTGCCAACTCTGCTTTTTTCGATGGTCCTGGTGGCCTTGTTTGGGGCGTCTCTTCCAATGATCACATTTGCAATTGGTATTGTAAGTTGGACTGCCGTTGCCCGGATTACTCGCTCTGAATTCCTCAGAATTCGAGAACTTGAATATGTCATGGCGTCCCGTGCATCAGGCGCCTTCAAACGCTAAGTTGATGTTCACTGTCATTCTACCTAATGCGTTGCCACCAATTATTGTCCAATCAGCACTAATGGTGGGGTCTGCCATTTTGTTTGAAGCCGGACTATCTTTTCTTGGGTTGACGGATCCCAATGTAGTCAGCTGGGGACAGATCATTGGTTCTAACCGGCAATATATTCTGGACGCGGGATACACTGTTACTATCCCAGGCATTGCAATTTTTGTCACTGTTTTGGCTATTTCCCTTGTGGGTGATGGCTTGAATGATGCGTTGAATCCGAAACTGAGGCAGCGCTGATGGCTAACCTGTTAGAGGTGAAAAACCTTCGAATTGAGTTAACGACCCGCGAGGGTGTGGCTCCTGTTATTGACGATTTATCCTTCACTTTAAATCCAGGAGAGACTCTTAGTTTTGTTGGTGAAAGTGGTTGTGGGAAGTCTATGACCGCATTGGCTCTTATGGGGCTTTTACCTGAAAAAGTTGGCCGTGTAGCAGCTGGTGAAATTAGGTTCAATGGAGAAAATTTAGCGCAAGCCAGTGATATTCGACTACGTGAAATTCGTGGTAATGACATTTCGATGATTTTCCAAGAACCCATGACCTCTCTGAATCCTGTGTTTACGGTTGGTGAACAAATCGCGGAGGTGCTGCGAGCACATCAGGGGCTGTCTCGGAAGGTGGCTTGGACACAAGCGATCGAGCTTTTGGATGCCGTACGAATTCCTAATGCCAAAAACCGTGTGAGTAATTATCCATTTCAAATGTCAGGTGGCCAAAGACAAAGGGTGATGATCGCTATTGCCCTCGCCTGTCAGCCCAAGATATTGATAGCGGATGAGCCAACCACTGCTCTTGATGTGACAGTCCAGGCCCAAATTTTTGATCTTTTGGGAGATTTGCGAAGACAAACTGGGGCAGCAATCATCCTAATAACACACGATATGGGCGCTGTGGCAGAGATGGCGGAACGAATGATTGTGATGTATGCTGGACGTAAGGTAGAGTTTGGTCCCGTAGACCAAATTATTGAGCGGCCAAGGCATCCCTATACAAAGGGCTTAATCGAATGTGTGCCACATATTCAAGGTGACCTAACCTCGGAACGCCACGACTTGGTTGAAGTTCCAGGCATTGTCCCTAGCTTGCGAGAGTTTGGAAAAAACCAGTGCCTTTTTGCATCTCGTTGTCCCTATTTGACTGATCAGTGTTTGGTCGCAAGACCTACCGAAAAGGTATTTGATGATGGACAAACCGCCGATTGCTGGCAGGCGGAGGCCTTGTGATGTCCGAAGTTTTGAATGTTAAAAACCTGACTGTACGATTTGAAGTCAAAAGGGGTGGCGGCTGGAATAAAAAATCGTATTTATATGCTGTTGATGATGTGTCTTTTACAGTAAAAAAAGGTGAAACACTCGCTATCGTTGGCGAAAGTGGATCAGGAAAAACGACGGCTGCACTCGCGGTTGCGCGTTTGGTCCAATCGCACAGTGGCAAGGTGGAATTGCAAGGACAGGATATTTTGCAAGAAGGCAGTGAAGCCCTTCGGCAGATCCGTCAGAGGGTACAATTTATCTTCCAAGATCCTTATAGCAGCTTAAATCCACGTAAGCGGGCAGAATCAATAGTTCGTGAGCCATTGGATAATCTTTCAAAAAAGACAGAAAAAAAGAAAACAGAAATTGTGGCTGACTTATTCGAAGCTGTTGGCCTGCGTCCGGAACAGCAAAGGTTGTTTCCACATCAATTTTCTGGGGGGCAACGTCAGCGTATAGGTATCGCGCGCGCGCTGGCAACGCAGCCGGAATTGATAATTTGTGATGAGCCAGTTTCAGCTCTAGATGTTGCTGTTCAAGCGCAAATTTTGAACCTTCTGCGAAAGCTTCAAAAGGACTTTGGGCTGACATATTTGTTCATCAGCCATGATCTTGGTGTTGTGCAGCATATGAGTGATAGAATTGCGGTTATGTATATGGGGAAAATTGTAGAGCACGGGGATAGGTTGAGCCTTTTTTCTAACCCACGGCATCCCTACACACAGGCGTTGTTATCCGCTGTCCCAACGATTGATCGAAAAAAAAGAGCCAAGCAGAAACGCATTTTAATTCCTGGTGAGCCGCCTGATCCTGTTAATCTACCCGCAGGGTGCCGATTTGCCAATCGCTGCGCAATTGCGCAAGATATTTGCCGATCAGCAGATCCAATTTTGAAACCGGATATAACTGGTCACGAAACAGCATGTCATTTTGTTGAGTAAAGGGCCTTTACTAATTTTTCATTGCATGGTCGCGTTGTAATGGAATTGCATCTTAAAATGCCATAATAGCGTATTAAAGTATCTAAATTTGCCAGCGTGGCATGGTGCAATATAACGGAGATCTAAGTAATGTTTTTAGGCCATATTGGGGCCCGCAAAGGTTCAAAAGGTGTTGTGGGTAAAAACTTTCGCTCTATCTGTGGTAAGCCACTCATTGACTGGTCATTAGACCAATTATTTGCAAACCCTCGTATTGAGGCCGTTGTCGTCTCAACTGATGACCCTGAAATTTCCGCTCATGCAGTTAAGCGAGGAGCGTTGGACATTGGTTTACGTCCAGCTGAATTAGCAACAGATACTGCCCCAAAATGGGCCGTGTGGCAGCACGCGATATCCGTTAGTGAGGCTTTAATAGGCCCCGTCGATGTCTTTATCGATCTTGATTGCACGTCGCCTTTGCGTCTCCCGCAAGATATTGATGGTGCATTAGATTTGTTTGAAACAAATCGCCCAGATATGGTTATGAGCGTGTGTGAAGCCCGTAAAAATCCGTATTTTAACCTTGTGGAAACTGACGAGGCAGGCGCTTTGAATGTTTCGAAGCCGCTCCCGGGTGGTATATGGGCGCGCCAAGACGCACCGACAGTCTATGAGCATGTGGGGGTGGTCTATATTATTAGCCCTAGATATTTAAGGCAGGCCAAAACCATTTATGAAGGCCGGGTCATCCCCTATGCCATAGCATCTGAGCGGTGCCATGACATTGACAGCCCACATGATTTCCGTTTGGTCGAATTTCTTCTCTCCGAGCAGCTGAAAGAGGGTCTGCCTAAAACCTAGCGGCTTTGAGAAGCTGTGGAATTGCGGCAAGAGTGCGTGAAGTTGCATTGCTGTGCTCTCGAATAAATCTCTGAATATCTGATGCGCTGGGGTGTTGGTTGCGGATTAAAGCTTTGGCCAATGCAGCTGCGTCTTGGACACTTGATGCAACACCAGCGTTTTGGGCTTCTGCAAAAGGATATTCTATTGTTTTTACATGAGGGCCCGTCAGAACTGGTTTTCCGAGAACGAGTGCCTCGCTAATGTTATGGGCCCCTTTAGGATTGAAGCCTCCGCCAATGATGACGTCATCGCACATTGATAGATAAAAATTCATTTCACCAAGGGAGTCACCGACAATTATGTTTGGGCAATCGGGTGCGTCCTTCCATTGTGTTTGATCGAGATCTGTCCAGAGGTTGGTGCGTGTTAAGACATCTAACTGTGCATCTATCAAAGTGGCAGTAACCGTCTCAAACCGTTCTGGCCTGCGGGGTACATAGACAAAAAGGGGCGGCTTCAAGTCTTGTTCAATATGATGTTCATTCAAGGCTTGAATCGCTTTGATATAAACTTCGTCTTCGTGCTCAATCGCGCTGGCAATAGTGATGACACGTCTGTCAGCGGCACCAATCCATTGTCGTGCAGCCAAACCCGCTTCGATTTGGGCAATTGGCACAGGTTGATCAAATCGAAGCTCACCCGTGACTACGATGTTTCGAACTCCAATACTTTTGAAGCGGTCGGCCTTTAAATTAGATTTAACCATGGCGCCTGAAAATTTGCACATTATTTTTTGCCGTATTCTGAGGCCAGAATTGTCTCTCATGAATGCATCATTGGAGTATTGTGCATTGCACATAAAAAGTGGTTTTTTTGCAGCTCGAGCTGCAAAAACCATACGTGGCCAAATTTCAGCTTCCATAACTAAGCCAAATTTGGGCTGAAAAGCATTGAAAAAAGAGCGGTAGGCGAAAGCCAGTTCGAAAGGCACCCAAACGACCTGTATTTGTCCCTGTGCTATTTCGACGGCGAAGACCTTTTCGGCCTCGTTGCGGCCTGCAGGGGTAAAATGTGTTGTTACAACTTTTTCTCCGTTAGACAAAAAGGTCTGGATAAGTGGAACCGCTGAACGTAACTCGCCCAAACTGACTGCGTGTATCCAAATTGTATTTGATAAGGGTTTTTGGTACATTCCAAAACGCTCAGCTAAATTTGATAAAATATTTTGGATCTTTCTGGCCTCGCCACCATAGATAGAGCACTATCAATGGTAAAGTGCAGCTCCATAATAGCGACCAAAGGATCATCCAAATTCTCATACGCGATGACCTTCTACTAAAAGTCTTAAAAAGTCTTCTGCTAGTCCATTGAGGTTCCCCTTCTCATTGGTAACTATTGCATTTACCCGCGCTGTGGCATTATTCAATTTAATTGTGGAGAGGGCGTTCGCAAGCTGACCAGGTTCCACCATGCAAGCTGCACCTACATCTTCTAACAGCTTATAATCGCCTTCAAAATTATCAGTGTCGGGGCCATAGAAAACTTTCGTCTTGAGATGGGCTGCCTCCCAAGGGTTATGACCCCCGATGTTATCAAAACCTCCTCCGATGAGAGCGTTTGAAGCAATACGATACCAAAGACCTAATTCGCCATAACTGTCTGCAAGCCAGACAGTATCTTTTTCACTTGGTTTCTCACCTTTACTGCGGGATACGAAGGGAAGGTGGGCCTGCACGAGATTAGTTGCAATTTCGGCTGATCTCCCGATGTCACGGGGTATTAAAATTAACAACCACTCTCGGTTTTGAGCAAAAAGCTCTTTTTGCGCAGCAATCGCTTCGCGCTCGTCACCTGGGTGGGTCGATGCGGCCACCCATATTTTTCGCCCAATAAGTAATGTAGTTAAAAGTGATACTTCGACTGGGTCTGCGGGTAGTTTAGGTGCCGAAACTTTTAAGGACTTTGTTATCCCTACATTTGAAGCGCCTAAGTTCTGCAGGCGATCCTGAGTTTTTGTGTTTTGGGTTAAGATTATAGAAAACCTTTTAAGGATATCTTGATAGAGACCCCGCGCCTGATTGCGAAGCATGAAGCCGTCTTTTGATAATCTTGCATTTACCAGTACTAATGGAATCTGCTTCGCGTAGGTTTCAAAAATAGCATTTGGCCAAAGGTCTTGATCCGACCAAATTGACAAATTTGGTTGCCAGTGGTTGAGGAACCGGGAGACATATTTTGGTGCATCCAGTGGTAAGTACTGGTGGATTGTTCGGGCGGGTAAGTTTTTTTTCAATACATTAGCTGCAGATCTGGCCGTTGAAGTGATAATAAAGTTTAATTTTGGATTTTGTTCTGCCATAGCATTTACTAAACCACGAAGAGCCAAAACCTCACCTAATCCTACCGCATGTAACCAGATTAGTTCGCCTTTAGGTCGGCTTGAATTATACAGCCCAAGCTTCTCTGATGCGCGTTCAGGGTCTTCCTTGCCGCGGATGATGCGCCGGCGCAAAAGAATAGGTGCCAGGACCATAATTAATGGACTAACAATTCGGTAGATGAATGAAACAAGGGAGGTTCGTGAAGTGAAGTGTCTAGACATTATCATTGAAAGCTTTTTGGAGATTGGAATTCCAAAAACTTGATCGATTTAATACGTTGATAAATCGGTCTGCAGCCTTCCCTTCGCCAAATCCAGCATGTGTTTTATAGTTCACACCCCATTCTTCATCCAGAAAACGAGTGATAGAATTTTGATCATGCCCATTAGTCATTCTGACTGACTTGGATTGCGCCCGATTGGTTTGCCGAGTTCCAACGTCGAGAGATGGAATACCAATGAAAGGAGCTTCACGAACACCTGCGCTCGAATTTCCAACCAAGCAGGATGCATTTTTCATAAGTTCGGAAAAGTGAGAAAATCGCATTGACGGAAGAATCCGAAACTGTTTTTTTGGTAATTGCTTGAGAATATCAAAAATATGTTCAGATCCCGGGTCATTGTTAGGCGCAATTACAACAAAGTCTTTTCTTGACTCAGTTAAAGCATCAAAGAGGATCTGTGCTTGTATTCCAATTGTTGTTTGCTCACTTGTTACGGGGTGAAATATAGCAACACCATAGGCCTCAAATTCAATGTCATAACGCTCTCGTACTTGATCGATTGAAATTCCGGAGGGTTCCGCATGAAAGTCTAACTCAGGACTACCTATAACGTGGACTGTCTCATCCGCTTCGCCCATTGCCAGAACGCGTGACTTGGCTTGGTCTGATGATACAAAATGATGGGCTGCTAACTTAGTATTACAGTGACGAAAAATTTCATCAATGGTGCCTGAAACCTCACCACCCTCAATATGAGCAGATGGGATATAGTTTGTTGCAGCAACCATAGCACCGGCGAGTGCTTCGATGCGGTCGCCATGAACGACAATTAGGTCTGGTCTATTTTCGGCAATGAAGTCGGAGAAGCCGATAATTGTTTTTGCAAGGATAACATCTTGGCCATCGCCGTGTCTTTGATTAAGAAACTCATAAACCTTTGCACCTTCAACGCGGTGCACTTCGGCTTTAGTCATACCATAGCGTTCCAGCATATGCATTCCTGTCACGAAATATGTGACTGAAAAGCCATTATTCTTAGCGGCAGTGCTGAGAGGCTCAAGCTTACCAAAATCAGCACGGGTACCTGTTAGAAATAGTATATTACGGGTCATTTTGCCTCAATAATTACGTCCACTTTAGTGACTTACCACTCTGACGTCAAAGAGCCATGAAATCAGAAAAGTAAGTGTTTTTTTGACTGCAATCTCAACGCGTATGTCATTCTACACAAAATCATTCCACTTTAATTGAGTATTGCGGCTAATGTCTCTGTTAACAGTTTTGCCTACAACCTTGTCAAACTCATACGCGGCGATTTCGCCAGTGCCGGGACGTCTAGCCCAGATGTCTGATTCACTAATGATATGACCTGACGACAAATCACGATCTGCCACAACCGATGCCCTAGCAAACTTATAAACTGCATCCTCGGACTTACTGCGTTGCTTGGGATTTCTGGCTGCAATCCAGATCTCTTTTGAACGATCTATCAGAAGGCGCAGTTCTGCTGGATCCATTGAATTAATTATATCTGGTCCTTTACGATAGCGAGTATCTGTGTAGTGACGCTCTAAAATGCATGCGCCAAGAGCCACAGAGGCAAGTGCCATTTCGGGGCCGATTGAGTGGTCAGAAAACCCAATAACCGCATTAGGAAATGCTTCTTTAAGATCGGTAACACCACGTAAAGAGACAATTTCGGCTGGTGAAGGATACAGGTTTGTGCACTCAAGGAGGGCATAATCCACACTGGAGTTATTTAAGATCTGAACAGACCTTCGTACGCTATCTATGGTTTGCATACCTGTCGACATAATGATCGGTTTTCCCTTTTGCGCTATATGGCGGATTAGCGGTAGGTTATCCGCCTCACCTGAGCCGATCTTGAAGGCTGAAACTCCAATTTGATCTAAAAAATCTGCAGCGGCTCGGGAGAATGGTGTTGAAAGATAGATCATCCCCAAGTCCTCAGTGAGGGTTTTTAGTTCGATTTCTTCTTGTGGAGACAGTATGCTTTGCTCCATCACATGCCAAATCGAAATATCTGCATTTGGTGGAAAAATTTGTTTAGCCTCTTTGGTCATCTCATCTTCAAGAAAATGGGTTTGGTGTTTGATGCACTCGCAGCCTGACGCTGCTGCTTGCCGTACCATGCCTTTTGCAACCTCAAGAGAACCGCCATGGTTGATGCCGATTTCTGCAATCACCAATGGTGCATGTTCAATACCAATCTTGCGAGATCCAATTTGCATGCGGGTAAATTCCTTTTTTTTCATAGGTAGAAGCCTCCCAGATGTCAGTCAATGGTGGATTGTGCTTTCCGTTAGAAAGTTGTCGCAGTGAAGTGGTGACTAAAAAGCTTTAAGAGATAGTTGATTTTATGCAGTTGGTTTTATGCACCTGGATGGTTGCGGTTCACCGGTCAGTTTAGGTCTACTAATCAAGTTGGGTTCATGATTTTTTTTGGGAATATTAAATATGGTCTGAACTGCACCAATTAGGACATAGTCCTTGCTGAAATCACTCTGCTGCGATTTATCAACTCTGACAGCATTAGTTTAACAAGTTTTGAGGCTAAAAATTGAAAATTTGGAGGGCAATATTCCAATTTCAAAAATCTGTTTTAAATTCAAAAAATAGATAAAATATGCCTAAAAACATATCATGTGAACGTAGAATACGATTAAAAGACTGTGATATTTACCATACTTTTTCATTAAATTTATAATTAGGAAACATATTTCAAAACCCATTAGAAATGACATTTTTTAAAAATAGTTTATACTTTAGAGTGCCCTACATCATTTTGTAGGAGATTCTACATCTTGTATAGAACGGAATAATGGAACTAAAAGCTTGACGTGGACGGTTTTTGAAGCTCAAAACACGCATACTGAAGTCGATTAACGAACTACAGCATAAACAGAGGAAAGAAATTATGTTAGCTAATGCAAAAAAAATGGTCGGTAGTCTTACCGAAGTCGCAATCGCACTTTTGGCTCTCGCCATAGTCGCTTCGCTTTTGGTTGGCCCATCCAACATGTCCTTTTTGGGTGACGTAGTTGGAAACATCACAAGACTAGTACAAACTCTCGGTGGCGCAGGTCTTGCAGGCTTGATCTCCTTAGGTGTGGTATTGGCCTTGTTTCAACAGAAATAAGTCTCTCTAAGTAAGTTTCTTCCAGTGGCTAAGGTGGTAGCATATGAACAAGTTTGACGATTTTATGAACCGACTACGGTCAGTGCTTCTAAAAAGTGCAGAAAGTATGGGTTTAATAATTGTCGTTCTGATCATGATTTACCTGCTACTGGGAGAAGCATCTGGGCCTATC
Source organism: uncultured Planktomarina sp. (assembly GCA_905182425.1). Taxonomy (GTDB): domain Bacteria; phylum Pseudomonadota; class Alphaproteobacteria; order Rhodobacterales; family Rhodobacteraceae; genus Planktomarina. The sequence continues at coordinate 39,762 of CAJJBP010000018.1, forward strand.
GTGATAGGTGTTGTTGCCAATGTTTCGTTGTTCGTCTCTGCAGTAACGCCGCAAGCCCTGATTGGAGCTGCTTTGATTATTGGGGTCATTTATTATTACCGTGAAAAATGATTTTTTAATCTTTAAATTTCAATTATATTCACTTTGAGGCACCCAAACTACTCTATCGCATTTGGGTCAAAGAGAACCTCAAAAAAAGTGTTGATTCAAGTCTATGAACAGCGGATTCTCAGCATTTTTTGCCGCGGGTTTCTATAAAAAAATATAGACATAGGGACCTTGGCTTGAGCTATCTCCCGAGCTGCATAACTCCCCCGAACAGATGGGCCACCGTCTTTGGCACACTAATAAACTTCATTTTTCTAAAGCCTCATAAAATTTTACTGACTTTTACCTTATTAAAGGTCGCAAGTTTTGTACTGTTGTGCGTGATTGCAGGGTTACCCTTAGGCATACATCCGGTTATTTTAAATAATAATGAATTAAAGTGCATTAAATAATATAACTTAGTAAATTATACGCAGGTATGGGTGATTTTACCTGGGAGGGTTCAGTCAACGGGGCGATCACTGAGTGCGGGCTCAACGCTGATTGGACAGATCACTAGTATTGGATCTAAACTCTAACTGAATTAAATCAGGAGTGCGAAGGTATGTTAAAAAGTAATTCGCAGACTGTTAAGAAGTTTCGTTTTCAAACCGACCGTGGCACTGGAGTGAACGCACGGATTGGCTTGATGGTTTTGCAGACAGATCAAACTCTCGAGGCGGAGATGGCGCAATTTACCGCCATTGGCGGTGTAGCACTTTACCATGCTCGTCTGCATAATGACGAAATTGTAACGCCAGAGTCTCTTACCAAAATGGAAATTGAATTACCTGGAGCTGCTGAATTGCTGGCACCTTCTTTAAATTTGTCATCTATTGGATATGGGTGCACTTCTGGCTCCACGATGATTGGAGAAAAAAGAGTGGCCCAAATTTTGGAACAGGTTCACCCAGGTGTTCCTAGCTCTAATCCTTTAACGGCTGCAAAGGCGGCTTTCTCTGCTTTGAAAGTGGGCAGCATTGGGCTTTTAACGCCCTACACTCCTGACGTGACGCGAGCGATGCAGCGTAATTTTGCAGATTCTGGGTTTGAAATTCCTTTGGTTGGGTCCTTTTATGAGGACAATGACCTTAATGTTGGAAAAATTTCAGAGGAGTCTATTCTTGATGCTGCCATTTCTATTGGAAAAAACCCCCAATGTGCTGGTGTCTTTATATCATGTACAAGCCTGCGCTCTGCACGAGTTATAGAAAAGGCAGAAGTTGCGATTGGAAAACCTGTGACGGCTAGCAATCACGCTTTGGCGTGGCATTTGCTGAGGCTAGCTGGGATCAAAAGTCAGTTAGAGGGCTATGGGACTTTGCTCTCGGAGTGTTAATCAAAACTCGAGTGATTACGCCTTCGATAAAACTGACATAGGGAAGACAATCATATGTTGATTTTCGTTTCATAGACCGTACCATTCCCTGGTCGGTTGAGTTTAGAAATCTGGAAAGCCCATATGTCTCAAGATCCACTTTTGCAGCCCTTTCAGCTAAAACATCTCACCTTAAAAAATAGGATCATGACTACAAGTCATGAACCCGCCTATCCAGAAGATGGGATGCCAAAAGAAAGGTACCGCGCTTATCATGAAGAGCGAGCGAAGGGTGGCATTGCACTGGCGATGACCGCTGGTTCTGCGGCTGTGGCCAAAGACAGTCCTCCAGTATTCAATAATATTTTAGCCTATAAGGATGAAGTTGTTCCCTATATCCAAGATTTAACAGATAGTTGCCATGAACACGGCTGTGCCGTGATGATACAGTTAACGCACCTTGGACGCCGTACCACCTGGAATAAGGGGGATTGGCTTCCCTCAGTGTCTTCAAGCAAACACCGAGAACCTGCGCATCGGGCGTTTCCAAAACTGATAGAGGACTGGGATATCGAGCGGATCATAAACGATTTTGCAGATGCGGCGCAAAGGATGCAAGCTGGCGGCATGGACGGTATTGAGTTGCAAGTCTACGGTCATTTACTAGACCAATTCTGGTCCCCTTTGACAAACGATCTTACTGGTCCCTATGGGGCTGATACCCTCGAGAACCGTCTTCGTTTTCCATTGGAGGTGTTAGGAGCTATTCGAAAACGGGTGGGTAAAAAATTTATAGTAGGCTTTCGTTATACTGCGGATGAAATGCAAAAGGGTGGCATCACTGAGGAAGATGGTATCGAAATTACAAAGCGTTTGGAAATTGATGGAAAACTTGATTTTCTTAATGTGGTGCGAGGACGTATACAGACTGACCCTGCAATGACTGAGGCTATTCCTGTACAAGGGATGCCAAGTGGGCATCAAATTGATTTTGCTGGTCGTATCAAGAAAATCTCCAAATTACCGATTTTCCATGCTTCAAGAATTCCTGATGTAGCAACAGCGCGTCATGCAATTTCTTCAGGTAGCCTTGATATGGTTGGCATGACCCGTGCGCATATTGCGGACCCTCATATTGTACGTAAGATAATTGAGGGCCGAGAGGAGGACATTCGGCCCTGTGTCGGAGCGACTTATTGTTTAGATCGCATTTATCAAGCAGGTGAAGCCTTATGCATTCATAATGCAGCGACAGGACGTGAAAGCACAATGCCACATGTGATATCCCCAGCACCTATGCGCAAGAAAATTGTAATTATTGGCGCAGGTCCTGGCGGACTGGAGGCGGCGCGGGTGGCGTCAGAACGTGGGCATGATGTGACGGTTCTGGAAGCTGCTAACGACGCTGGGGGGCAAGTTCAGTTGACTGCTAAGTCACCAAGGCGGCAAGAGATGATGTCAATCATCGACTGGCGAATGCGGCAATGTGAAAAAAATGGAGTAGTATTTCAATTCAATACTTACGCAGAGCGTGATGATGTTATGGCATTAAGTCCTGAGGTTGTGATCGTTGCCACGGGTGGCATTCCAATGATGCAATTGTTTGAGACCAAACAAGATCAGCCACATATTGTAAGTACTTGGGATATTATTTCTGGTGAGGTTATACCGGCAGATCATATTTTAATTTATGATGAAAGTGGTGACCATCCTGGTTTACAGGCCGCCGAAATTGCCGCGAAATCTGGCTCTAAAGTTGAGATAATGACGCCTGATCGAACATTTGCACCCGAAGTTATGGCAATGAACCTTGTGCCCTATATGCGGGCTCTGCAGGATAAAGATGTGACGTTCACTGTGGCGCGTCGACTTCAAGATGTCAGCTTGGATGGCAATAAACTGTTAGCGAAGATTGGGACTGATTATAGCGGCCACGTAACTGAAAAGCGTTATGATCAAGTTGTGTTGAATTATGGAACACAACCTCTTGATGAATTGTACTTTGATCTCAAAAATTTTTCCAAAAACAAGGGTGCGGTGGACTATGATGCTCTTATTTATGGGCAGATGCAAACTAGTTTGCGCAACCCTGAAGGGCATTTTGATGTTTATCGAATTGGAGATGCCGTCTCATCGCGTAACACGCACGCGGCAATTTATGATGCACTGCGATTGTTAAAGGATATTTAATCATAGTTGGGCCCCCCGGGTTCAACTCGAGGGGCCTATTATTGAGGATTGGTTTTAGTTTCCTGAAAATTCTGGGTAAGCTTCCATGCCGAGCTCACTTCGATCAAGTCCCATGATTTCATCACCTTCACTCACCCGAAGACCTGTAGTTGCTTTGAGCACTAGCCAGACGACAGAGGACGTGACGACCACAAATACACCGACAATCAGAATTGATGTTATTTGAGTGAATAAATCAGCTTCTATGTTGGTGAAGACCACCGCAATGGTACCCCAAATTCCAGCAAATAAATGAACTGGAATTGCGCCTACAACGTCATCAATCTTAAGCTTGTCGAGCATTGGTACTGTAAGTACCACGATCAAACCACCAACGGCACCAATTGATGTTGCTTCAATCAAGGCTTGGGGTTAGGGGTTCAGCAGTGATGGATACAAGGCCTGCCAATGCGCCATTTAATATCATGGTCAAGTCAGGTTTTTTATAAAGCACTTGGCTTAATATAAGTGCCGCTACGGCACCTGCCGCTGCTGCAGTATTTGTGTTGGCGAAAATACGACTGATGTCAGCAACATTTTTGGCTGTGTCCATATACAGTTGAGAACCACCATTGAAACCAAACCAGCCTAACCACAAAATAAAAGTACCGAGCGTTGCCAAGGCAAGGTTTGACCCAGGCATCGGGTTGACCTCGGCCATCTTTGTATTTACCAACTCGCGGTCCTAATATAATGGCGCCTGTTAGAGCAGCCCAGCCACCGACTGAGTGAACAACTGTAGAGCCAGCAAAGTCCAGAAAACCCATTTCATCCAAGAAACCTGCTCCCCATTTCCAACTCGCTTGGATAGGGTAAATTACTGAGGTTAACAAAATCACAAAAATTAAAAATGGCCAAAGTTTAATTCTTTCAGCGACAGCACCCGAAACAATTGAGGCGGTTGCAGCGCAGAACATGAGCTGAAAAAAGAAGTCAGAGCCGACGGAGGCATAGCTTAGATCTGTATCTGTTACTTCAAGACCGACGGCTTCGAGTTCTGTAACAGAAATATTTCCAAAAACCCCTTGGATTGTCCAAGCATCGCCAGGATACATTAAATTATAGCCAATGATGTAATAAAAAAGGGAAGCAAGTGAAAAAAGCGCCATATTCTTTGTCAGTTGCATTGCTACATTTTTGCCACGCACAAGGCCGGCCTCTAACATAGCAAAGCCTGCAGCCATGAAAAACACCAGGAACCCTGTTACTAGGAACATAAAAGTGGTAAAAATGTATCCGATATCAGCATTGGTCGGGGTGAGGTCGACAGCTTGCGCCATAGAAAGTTGAGGCAAAGTAGCCAAGGCTGCCGTCAGGCCAAATTTTATATATGTATGCATCTTTGAATATCTCTCTAAAGGCATTACAAAGCCTCTCCGTTTAATTCGCCAGTGCGAACTCGCATGGCTTTTTCAAGGTCCAAGACAAAAATTTTACCGTCTCCAATCTTTCCAGTTCGGGCTGACTGATAAATTGCCTCAATTACTTGATCTGCGATCCTGGCTGGAACCGCGATCTCAAGTTTGATTTTTGGTACAAAGTTTACGACATATTCAGCGCCCCTATAAGTTTCGGTATGGCCTGATTGGGTCCCAAAGCCTTTAATTTCACTTACCATCATGCCGCTCACCCCAATTTTAGTAATTGCTTCGCGGACCTCATCGAGCTTAAAAGGCTTGATTGTTGCAATAATGAGTTTCAAAAACTTTCCCTTCTATTATTTAAGTTTGTGAGAACAATAAATTCAGCTCATTTACCAGCGGGTAAAGTTTTAGCCTGTCAAAATTAGATGGGAGACAAAGGTTTGTTGAAAATTTACGCAAAATTTTGATATATTCTCTAAATTTTAGGCATGAAAAACCCTAGAAATCACTTTTATCGCTAGACTAAACTGTTTGAGAAACGATGCTGAAGTTTATAGAGATGGTATTATGTTGGGAGTTCCTGTTGAGGATTCTACCTAACGCCAATTTCTATACTTACGAATACGGCCCACTCTAATCTTTCATCTAATTTCTATTTGAAAAGGCTGGAAAGCGCAGTAATTCAGGAGATAATTTAAGTGAGGGATCGGTGGGGTTAAACAAGGAACTGGACGGCATCATAGTGATATCGCTGGAGCAAGCAGTGGCTGCACCATATTGCGGATTATTACTTGCTGATGCTGGAGCTTGTGTCATCAAAGCTGGAGCATCCTGAGGGAGATTTTGCCAGAAGCTACGATAGTAGTGCAGAGGGAAAAAGTACCATTTTTAAGTGATTTAATCTAAAAGAAGTTGCTGATATGGAGCTGATGCGTGGTGCTTTTATCTGCAGATATCTTTTTTTCTAAATTTATTAGGGGCTGTTTCTAGCATGGGTTTAGATGGAGCACGCTTGCGTGAGAATAATCCTGGGCTGATAGCATGTTCGATTTCTGGATATGGGGAAGAAGGGGAATCGTCAAAGAAAAAGGCATACGACTTTTTGATCCAAGCGAAGAGTGGTGTGTGCTCGGTTACAGAAATCCCCGAGAGCCTTTCTAGAGTGGGAATGCAGTTACAGACCATTTCGACTTGCTTTACGGCTTTTTCTGCAATTCTTCGAGCTCTTATTCAACGTGGGCGAACAGCCGTTGGAGTTGATTTGAAAGTCGCTGTATTTGACGTTATAATGAACTGGATGTAGAGATCCTTATTGGCGCATCGCGACATGGGGAGTGCGCCAGAACGCTCAGCACTCAAACATTCGTTTACCGCCCCTTATGGTACATTTACCTGTTCTGACGGTGGACAGGTGCTTTTATCAGTGCAAAGCAGCCGTGAGTTTGACGCTCTCTGAAGTGATGTTCTAGGTCGTCCAGATATGCCCAAAGACGACCGTTTCCCTGATAACCGTGCTCGGGTATATGCATCGACAGGCTCTTGACACCATAGTTTCTGCTTGTTTTTCAAAGTGGGAAACAAGTGAGGTTCTTCGTAAATTGGAAGCCGCTAAAATTGCGAATGCAAAACTCAATACGGTTGCGAGTCTGTCATCTCATTCAATTTTACGCAACGTTCAGGTGGTTTGGGGTGAGCAAAAGATCGACATGGTAGCCTTACCTGTGCAGAAAGATTTTAGTTGTTTAATGGAAGTCCCAGACGCAGATCAGAACGGTCCAACGTTGCGCGCCGAGTTTAAAGTTAGATTTAAAAAGAAAGATGACGAATGACTTCATCTATAATTTCAGATCTGCCCAGTGATCGTAATGTATTGGATCCACAAGATTGGACGTTTCCGGTTCCAATAATTTACGGTCCAGGCCGCTTAGCTGAGGTTGGCCAACGCTGTCTTGAAATGGATGTTCGGCTGCCGTTGATAGTAACAGATAGTGGCAGTAAAGATTTGCCGTTTATTGCTCAGTTGCAAGGCTTTCTTACTGATGCGGGATGTGGATCTGATGTGTTTGCAGGCATTTCCCCCAATCCACGAGAAGATGAAATAGCAAGCGGTCGTTCAGTTTTTAGTGCGGGAGGCCATGACGCTATCATTGCGATTGGGGGCGGTAGTGCAATGGACGGCGGCAAGTTGATCTGTCTCACTGCTAGGAATGACATTGATATATGGGATTTTGAATATTGTACTGCCCGCTCCAATTATTCAACCGAACCAAAAATTTCCTAAACTTATTACGATTCCAACAACGGCTGGAACCGGCGCTGAGACTGAAAGTACAGCCATGGTGACTAACCTTCAAAAAGGCATGAAATTTTGTGTTTGGCATCCTGATTTAAAACCGGCACTTGCAGTGTTGGACCCTGAGCTAACTATTGGGCTGCCAAAAAATCTAACGGCTTGGACAGGAGCGGACGCGTTAACCCATGCAATTGAAGCCTATCTTGTACCCGACTTTAATCCGCTGTGTGATGGGTTGGCTCTGGAGGGTTTGGCATTGGTAGCGAAGTGGCTGCCAATTGCGGTCCGCGAGCCTGAAAATATGCATGCACGTGGAGGTATGTTGGTCGGCTCGTGTCTTGCCGGCATTGCGTTTCTCAAGGGGCTTGGACTAGTCCACTCCATTTCGCACATGATTGGAGCAGAATATGACACTCAACATGGCCTAACTAATGCGATCGTCTTACCGGTTGTGTTGCGGTTTAATTTACCGGGGCAGTCGGTGAAGGTTCTGCGAATGGCGCAGGCTATGGGTCTTCAGAACCCTATCGGAAAAAGCCTTAATTGGACGTGTAGAACATATTCTAGATGAGATAGAGATTCCGACGGCTCTAAGTGAAATTGGGGTGCCTTTCGAGTGCGCTCAGCGCATTGCAGAAAAAGCAATTCAAGATAGTGCTACTGAAACCAACCCACGTCGAGCAAATGTCCTAGAAATTAGGCAGCTCACTGAAGCTGCAATAATGCGTGCGCGTTAAAACAGGAGCGATTTAAAATGGAAAATTTAAAAAATTTCTATATTGATGGAAAATGGGTAACACCAACTTCACAGATCACATTTCCAGTATTAAACCCCGCAACTGAAGCGCAGATTGGTAAAATTATTTTGGGAAATACTGCTGACGTTGATCTGGCAGTAGTGGCTGCAAATAATGCCTTTGAAACTTATTCGCAAACCGATAAATCTGAGCGCTTATCTTTGCTGGCCAAATTACTTGAGGCCACACAGGATCGTTTTGAAGACTTGGCGCAGGCAATGAGTAAGGAAATGGGGGCTCCAATTTCAATGTCTAGAGCGGCTCAAGCCGATGCATCTGTTGGGCATTTGCACGGTTTCATTGATGCATTGAAGGACTTAGAAGAGCGAGAAGTGCTTAGGTCAGGGGATATTAAATTAAAAGAACCAATTGGAGTGTGTGGACTGATTACTCCGTGGAATTGGCCAATGAACCAAATTGCACTTAAAGTCATTCCCTGCTTTGGCAACTGGTTGCTGCTGTGTTCTGAAGCCATCTGAGCACACACCTATTTCCGCGATGATTTATGCGGAAATTATTCATGAAGCTGGTTATCCTGCAGGAGTTTTCAATTTGGTCCACGGAGATGGTCCGACGGTTGGTGCGGCGATGTCTCGTCATCCTAACATTCAAATGATGTCGTTTACCGGATCTACCCGCGCAGGCACCGCTGTGACCCGTGATTCAGCTGAAACGGTCAAGCGAGTAACGCTAGAGTTGGGTGGTAAATCTCCCAATTTGGTTTTTGCCGACTGTGATCTCGAGGCGCAGGTGACTGCGTCCGTGGGTGAATGTATGTATAATACTGGTCAATCCTGTGACGCGCCTACGCGACTTTTGGTTGAGAGAAGCTGCTATGATCAAGTACTGGAAATCGCTAAACAGGCTGCTGAGAGAACTAAAGTTGGGGATCCGACGCAAGAAGGAGATCATATTGGCCCGTTGTTTGACCGTATTCAATTCGACCGAGTTCAGAGCATGATTTCTATTGGAATAGAAGAAGGTGCTACACTCTTGTCTGGTGGTCTTGGCAAGCCTGAAGGTATTGACGTGGGGTGGTTTGTGAAGCCTACAGTTTTTGCCGACGTTTCTAACACGATGCGTATATCGCGAGAAGAAATTTTTGGTCCTGTTCTGGTGATCATTCCATTTGAGGATGAGTCCGATGCCATCAGTATTGCTAATGATACGCCTTATGGCCTTGCTGCGTATCTGCAAACGGGTGATCAAGACAAAGCTGAGCGAGTAGCTAGTCGTCTTCGTGCTGGTGCAGTGCATGTTAATGGAGGGGGATTTAACTATGGATCTCCTTTTGGTGGGTACAAGCAGTCTGGCAATGGGCGTGAAGGCGGATTGATGGGCCTTGAGGATTACTTAGAAACAAAAACTCTACATGGACTATCCTAAAGGTCACGGCAATATATAGCCTTTTAAGCATGGGACCGAGTGAAAATAGTTGCTGTTGGAGACTTGAAAGATAAATTATTTAAAGATTAAAGCGTAGAAAAAGATTAATTATTTATGCCTTAATAAAGGAGTGAACCATGGAATGTTGTGGACCGGGATATTCTAGCCCAGCGGATGCAGTGAAAGCACCGCAAGAAAAGCTTCTTTACACTATCGCAATTTATACTGGTACGGGCATTCAAAAACCGGATTATCTGGCTACTGTGGATGTGGACCCAGACAGCTCGACATATTCGCAGGTCATTCATCGCCTCGAGATGCCAGGAATTGGAGACGAATTGCATCACATGGGCTGGAACGCCTGCTCATCATGTTTTGAAGACACAAGCATGGCCCGCAAGTACCTGCTGCTGCCTGGTGTCCGTTCAAACAATATTCATATTATTGATACTGCAACCGACCCGCGCGCTCCGCGCTTGCACAAAGTTGTTGATGGTAATGAGATTAAATCTAAAACAAACCTATCTGGCCCTCACACAGTGCATTGTCTTGGTTCTGAGATTATTATCTCGATGTTGGGTAATGCAAAGGGTGAAGCACCGGGGGGTTACCTCTATCTCAATAAAGATTTTGAAATCTTGGGTCGCTGGGAAAACTCAATGGGCGACATTAAGTTTGGATATGATTTTTGGTATCAACCGCGCCACAATGTAATGGTTTCATCTGAGTGGGCTGCACCAAATACGTTTATGCCAGGCTTTGATTTGGAAGAGGTTGGGCATCTTAAATATGGCCGTGAAATTCATTTTTGGGACTTTGAAAAGAAAGTCCCAATCGAAACGATGTATCTTGGAGAAGACGGCCTTTTGCCTCTCGAAGTGAAGTTCCATCATGATCCTGACAGTACGCATGGTTTTTGTGGAGCGGCACTTAGCTCGAATGTAATACACTGGTGGAAAGACAATTCTGAAAAATGGCAATGGGAAAAAATTATTGATGTCGAAAATGAACCACACCCAGAATGGCCTATTCCTGTTCCTGGTGTAATGTCGGCAATCCTAGTGTCGATGGACGATAAATACCTTTATCTCAATAATTGGTTACATGGGGATATGCGGCAGTACGACATATCTGACCCGCATAACCCCGTGCTTACTGGACAGGTTTGGATGGGCGGCTTGTTGGGCAAGGCTCCTGAAGTAAACGGTGTAAAAGTGGCAGGTGGACCACAAATGTTTCAGCTCTCTCTTGATGGCAAACGCTTGTATGTCACAACCAGCCTGTTCAGCACGTGGGATAATCAGTTCTATCCTGAAATCCGAGAACAAGGGGGCATTATGATCATGATCGATTGTGATCCTGTAAGTGGTGGAATGACAATCAATCCAGACTTTATTGTTGATTTTGGCCAAGAGCCAAATGGACCAAGCCGCTGTCATGAGGCGCGCTACCCTGGTGGGGATTGCACAAGTGATATTTGGTTGTGATGGCCTACACTGTTACTATATCCAATCGAGACAACGTTCGATACCAAGTAGATGGAAAACGATCATTGTTGGATAGCTTGCGTGATAGGGCGGTGGATTTGCCTTATGGATGTAAGTACGGTGGATGCATTACCTGTGCTGCTAAATTGACTGTGGGGGAGGTAGATCAACGTCGTCAAGTTGCGCTTAACAACCGACAAATCAATGATGGTTATGTAATATTGTGCGTTGCACGTCCCACCTCAGATATCACTATCGAAATTGGTGTCGAGAGCCATGACAAATTGTATCGTAACCCATTTCTTGATCCACTAAAACCTTACGAACTAAAGGCAGATATTGCCGCGCCGAAGGAAGCCTAAAGATGGACCACACTCAACCATATTCAGACGCCTACCTCCAAGGTATCTTAAAGTCAGTTAACTCGATAGCGATGGTTGGAGCGAGTCCTGATAAAACGAAGTTCAGCTACGGTGTGCTGCGTGTTTTGAATGAAACAGGATATGATATGATTCCAGTGAATCCGCGTCCTGGACTTAATGAAATCCGAGGAATAAAAGTTTTTCCAAGTCTTTCATCGATCGACCGACCGATCGATATGGTCGAGGTTTTTCGCCGCCCAGAAGATCTCATGGGCATTACTCAGGAAGCGATTGCTATTGGTGCAAAAGTTCTCTGGGGGCAAATAGGAGTAGTTGATCACGATGCTGCAAAATTAGCTGAGGACGCAGGACTGCAGGTGGTCATGGACCGTTGCCCAAAAATTGAGCTTTTCAGACCGTTTTGGAAGCCAAAACTGCACTTGGGTATTTGATGCGCTCGCAAGTAATTATCCAAGGAGATTGATAGAATAGCTGCATTCAAGGTGGTATATAATTTGGAATATTTTTTTGTTAGGTCTACGCTGAAACTACATATGTTTGATCAAAACAAGTCCAAGAGTTGTTTCTTGGATCATGGTTTGCCAGATACCCCGTTGATATTTTGAGTACGTTTTTTTGAGATCTTTAATAATGTAATTTGGATCAATTCTAGCTGGCTGGGTCGGCAGGACTCGAACCTGCACTCTACTGTACCAAAAACAGGTGCATTACCATTATGCTACGACCCATCAGCGATGTTCAGATACTCTGGAACCCAATGTCATTCAAGCCCTGAAATTGAAAAACTGTCATCACCGCTCTTATTTTCTAAGTTAAGATTTAAAGAAATTGTGTAAGTAATTTTTCAAAAACTTTAACTAAAAATCCTCTAATTTGTGACGTAAAAAATGAAATAAACCATATTAATTAAAATGGTGGAACTACTCCGAGAAGCGTGAAAGTTATAAATTATTACTCTTTAAATGTTTCATTCAGACTACTTTAATATTTGTTAATGAATCTTTGTTTCAAAAGTATGATGCTGTAAGGGCAATCCCAAGAAGGAATCGCAACCCACATTACCATTTCGCCAACCCCACGCATGCGTGAAACACCAGTTTCTGGTCCATGTAATTTGTACAGGCCTTTAACTATAATTGAATTATACTGTTTACCATAGTTTCTAGTAATAAAAAAGATCTGAATACTTTTGCAGAGATGGCGGTATAGAGCGTTGGGATTAATCGCCGATAGATCCAATCTACGTCAAGGTTTACAGCTCGAATTTCGGGTGGGTGGATGCCTGTACGCATGAGGACAACAAATGCTAGCAGGGCAAAGCAAAGCAATTGTAATTGTCCAATGACGTGGCTCATTGTATAGGGTTTATAAACCACTTCGTAAGGCAGTAGAGCATAGAGTGGGTCAGGGTAAACTCCAATAAAGATACATAGGAATGCGGTAAAGCCCATAGCGATTTGCATATTAATTGGAGCCTCTTTCGGGCGCAGACCGCTGTCGTGCCCAAAGAATGTAAAATATGGAATTTTGATGCCAGAATGTGAAAGGACTCCAGCAGAAGCAAATACCAGTATTGCCCAAATGATTGGATAATGTTGATTAGCAGTTTCATCCATAATTAATGACTTGGTGACGAACCCTGAGAAAAGTGGGAAAGCAGAAATTGATGCTGCCCCAATCAAAGCAAAATATTGCGGTCCGCGGCATTGTTCGACAAAGCCCACCAAGCTCAGTAGCTTTAGAGGTTCCGGTACGCAGCATGACAGCGCCAACGCTCATAAATAATAATGCTTTATATAAAATGTGGGCAAAAGCATGTGATGCTGTGCCGTTGATTGCCATTTCTGTACCAATGCCAATGCCGACTACCATGAAGCCTAATTGGTTATTAAGACTGTAAGCTAGCACCCTACGTAAGTCGTTTTCAATCTCTGCAAAGAATATTGGAAATAATGTCATCACTGCACCAATATATATTAGTAACTCTGTACCAGCAAATCCACGAGCAAGTGCATAAACCGCAAGCTTAGGTCGTAAATGCAGACAGGATCACTGTACCGGTAATTGTGGCGGCAGGATAACTGTCTTGCAGCCAGTTATGTAGTAATGGAAACGCACATTTCATTCCAAAAGATAGAAAAATAAGCCAAGTGCCTAATGAACTGAGGGTCATTAGTTCGAAAGTTATTGATCCAGTCTCTCGATAAAGTAACGCTGTTCCTGCCAGCAAAATAACGCCGGAGGTGATTTGAATTATTAAATACCTCATTCCGGTATGATAAGAGCCTTCTGTCTTACGCGCCCAAATCAAAAAGACCGAAGCAAGAGCTGTGCCCTCCCAATAAAAGAACAAGGTGATTAAATCACCAGCAAACACTGCTCCTATGGCAGCTCCTGCATAAAGTAAGGCTGCTATCTGTTGGACAATATCCCGTACATGCCATGCATAAAGGTTACCTAAAAAGGCTGCTAAACAGAAAATTAAGCCAAAAATCTGTGATAATTTATCTACCCGCATCATATCGAGCGTGTGTCCAACAAACTCAACTTGTGCAAAAATACCCATGGGAAGGTTCCAAATCTGCCATGCGGCAAGTATTGGAGTGATAAGCAGAATAATACTCCTGATATGCCCTTTTGGTAAAACGCCTAATGTTAATGCGGCCGCAATAAAGATAAACGCTGTTGGCAAAATGCTGGTCATCACTTTGAACCTTGTTCTAATTGGTCAGTAGGAAATTCTTCGGTATCGATTGCCTTATTTCCATAATAATCTTCTGGCCGTTTGATAAAAAGTCGTAAGGCTTTGGCAACCAATATGAGGGCGGTAAACATCACAAATCCATAAACCCCATAAAACCCAGCGAATTCTTCAATAGGGAAATGTCCATGCTTATGGTAAGTAAAATCCGCAAGAAATAGGAGTAAACAAAGTGTTCCTAACCCTATAAATAGTTTGTTTGCATTTTTAGTTTGTGTAAACCAACACAGAATTTTCCCAAGACTAGAATATTTTTTTGTTTCGTTAGGGTCGTCCAGTTTCATCCGACGCCTCCTTAAGGTGCAGCTATGATTGGCATCAGGAAGGCCTGAATATGCCCAGCGAAGAAAAATAGAATTATACAACCACAAGCCGTAAACGCTGGTGGTGCCCAAACTAAGGTTGGACTTTCTGCGAACTTTGTTGGCTTAGATTCACTAACTGGCTTCAAAAAGAAACCTTTCCCTACCAATGGCAGAAGATAAGCAACATTTAGAAGCGAGCTTATAAGCAACACTCCGATGATTGCGAGCTGTCCGGTATCAGCTGCGCCCATAATTAGAAACCACTTGCTCCAAGATCCACCCAATGGGGGCAGTCCAATTATAGATAAAGAGCCTATTAGAAACGCAATAAAAGTTATTGGCATTGCGCGGCCTAAGCCAGTCATTTGGCTTATGTTAGTTTTGTGGGTTGCGACATATATTGATCCCGCACACATAAAAAGAGTTATCTTTCCCATTGCATGCATCACAACATGCAGGCTCCCACCCAATATTCCCATTGATGTTGCCAGAGCAACTCCCAATGTTATGTAAGATAATTGGCTAATAGTTGAGTATGCAAGTCTGGCTTTAAGATTATCTTTGGTCAAAGCTATTACTGAAGAAGTAATTATGGAGAAAGCTGCGAGCCACATCAGCCAGATTGAGGCCCCCGTCGCCGCTAAAAAATCAATTCCAAAAATATAGATACCGACCTTAAGCATAGTAAACACGCCAGCTTTAACAACGGCAACTGCATGTAAGAGAGCGCTGACTGGGGTAGGGGCCACCATTGCCGCTGGGAGCCAACGGTGAAATGGCATTAGAGCAGCTTTACCTATGCCAAACGCATAAAGTGCAAGCAGAATTGCAACAGGGGGACCCGCGATAAGGCCTTCCAAAATGCCACCGCGTGTAAAATCCAGTGTTCCCGCTATTGCAAAAGTCCAAATCACTGCAACTAACTGTAAACCAATTGAGGTGCCTATTAGAATACTAAGATAGGTTCGCGCGCCTTTGATTGCTGCCAATGTACCTTTATGAGCCACCAATGGATAAGTTGATAATGTTAGAATTTCATAAAATAGAAACAGCGTGAACATGTTCGCTGCGAAAGCAATCCCCATTACAGAGAAGATTGCAAAAGAAAAACAAGCAAAGAAGCGTGCGTGGTCATCTTCATTATTTCCACGCATATAACCAATGCCATAGATATGGGTGACTATCCAAAGTCCGGATGCCAGTATGGCAAACATCATTCCCAAAGGTTCTACATTAAATGCCAACTCCAGTCCGGGCATTACTTCAAGTAACACAAACGTAGCGGTAGTGGTATTCCCTACATTAGCTAGAATATTAAGCACTACGATAAAGGTTGCAATCGCGGCGCCAAGGGTTAGCCCATCGCGAAGGTTTGGGCTCTTGCGAAAAAGTAAATTTGTTACCACTGCCGCAGCTGGTAGTAGCATCGATAGTAAAATCGCCAGGGATGTATCCATAACTAAGTCCGTTCTAATGCATCATGCCAGAAGACCCGGCCAGTAACGCTTGCGCCGCAGTTTTTGCAGCTCCGAGTGTTATGTCAGTTTCAAAGCCAAAATAAATACAGGCTAGCGCCATGATCCATAGGGGCAACAGCATTGAAAGTGGAGCCTCCTGAATAATTCTCTCACCATTTGGGGGTGACAGGTATAGCGTCTCAATAAGCCGCCAAACATACATGACTGCAAGCAAAGAAGATGCTACAATCAACGTAGCAAGTGGCCAGTACCCCTTTTCTATCGCTGCTTGTACAAGAAGCCATTTGCTCAAAAATCCAGCAGTTCCAGGCACGCCAATTAGTGATACTCCGCCAATTACAACTGCCGCACTTGTCCAGGGCATTGTTTTTCCAAGGCCCTGAAGATGTATATAAAACGAGCTTCCAGTCCGGAGTACATATGCGCCAACCCCCATAAACAAAAGTGCTTTAGTGATGCCGTGGTTGAAAAGGTGAATAATAGTCGCCATCAAGCCCGTCTCGGAAAGTAAAGCAATACCAAGCAACATATAACCAATTTGTGCTATGCTCGAATAGGCCAACATTCGCTTTAGGTCGCGTTGGAAGATTGCTGTCAATGACGCGGTAAACATTGCTAGTAGAGCAAAAGGATAAAATATTAACTCAAGAGTTGAAGTCTCTGCAAGAAATGCTGGCTGAAAAACACTAAATATGAACCGCAACAAAACATAGACCGCGACCTTAGTCGCTGTTGCCGCAAGAAAAGTGGTTACCGCAGATGGTGCATACGTGTAGGCGTTGGGCAGCCAAAAATGTAAAGGAAATATTGCTATCTTTAGCCCTATACCTACAAGAATAAACGCAAACCCTGCTCGGACCGTACGACTTTCGTATTGACCCGAGAGCCTATCTGCTAAGTCGGCCATGTTTAGCGTGCCAGTTGCCATGTAAAGAAAACCAAGTCCGATCACAAAAAATGTGGCACCGATCGTGCCCATGATCAGGTAGTTAAATGCAGCAGTCAGTGCTCGCTTGTCACGATAAGAGCCTGAAGCGATTAGTACATAAGTTGACAGTGAAGAAATTTCTAAAAAAACAAAAACGTTAAATGCATCTGCGGTTATCGTGACGCCAAGAAGGCCTGTCATACATAGTAAAAAAAGTGCGTAAAATAATGTTTGTGTTGGCTTGGGTATTTCTGCATCCACACTTTTTCTTGCATAGGGAAGAACTACAGTTGCTATCCCTGTTACTAAAAAAAGAACAAAAGCATTTGCTGCGTCGACCCGATATTCGATACCTAATGGTGGTGCCCAACCTCCAATTTGATACGAAATTATGCCGCCGCCAATGACCTTAGAAAGTAACAAACATGAAATCACAAATGCGGTGGAACTAGCAAAAAATGCTATCGGCCAAGCTAATTTACGTTGTCCAATAAAAACAATCAAAGGCGCAGCAATAAATGGAATAATTATTTGCAGAATAGGCAAGTGATCAGAAATGGTCATTGCAGTATGATGAACAGTTTGCATCGCCATTAGAATGACTCTCCTGCCTTCATATTTGGCATGTACTCGCTTCGAAAGGCATTGTCCTCGATTGCCGTTATTTCTTCCTCTTCGATACTATGATACTCTTCTCTTATGCGGATAATAAGTGCTAGGCCAAGTGAAGTGGTCGCTATACCAACGACAATTGCTGTTAGAATTAAGTACGTGCGGCAGTGGGTTTGAATATACTATTCCTCGCAAGGCTATACTTTCCGTCTACACGGATAGATTGGGGCAGTCCCGCCTGAAACTTTTCCCATTGAGATGTAAAACATAAAGACTGAGGTTTGGAAGATATTTCAGACCCACAATTTTTTTGACCAAATTTCCTCTCGCTGATCACAATATATAGGCCTAGTCATCATTAGATATTATAAACAGCCAGTAGTTTATATGACCAACAAAGATGAATTCAGACGTTATAAGATCGTTCCCATACTTACCACTCCTCCATCACTCCATATGTGGCGTTCGGGACTTGCAAAAGGCAATAGTAGACTGCAGACCATTACACCGGTTACCGTGATACCGACTCCAAGCTTCTACTATCAAAATTCCCTAAGTGCTGTCCGTGCTCATGGATGATGTGGAGCCATCGCTGTGTAGTCCAGGTAGTCATATCCCAGCAACATGAACTGTATACGCCGGTTCCCGCGTACAACTAGCACGCCAAAGGCGGCCAGCTTGTGAACTAGCCAAGGTGGAAATACCAGTTTGGCTTTGTCCAAACTGAACACAATGCCATATATTATGAAGCCAACTGCCATAATAACGCCTGCCTGAAACCCACCACCAGGAGAATAATCACCATGGAATTGCACATATAGGGCAAACAGAAAAATGGTACCAACTAGAAGTTTAGTTATCACCCTTAAAATTAAATGGTGACGCATTAGCTTGTTCCTTCCGTGTCGTCAGTATTTCCTTCTTTATCCTCGTCTCTTCGGCGACGGCTTAAGGCGCTGATCAACATTAAAACGCCAATGCCCGCGGTGAAGACAACAGCGGTCTCACCCAATGTATCGTAGCCTCTGTAGCTTGCCAAAATGGCTGTTACTGCGTTTGGAATATGAATATCTTCAGGGATCTGGGATAAATAGTCTGGTCCTACGTGGGTCTGCACCGGTGTATCTATAGATCCAAATTTTGGCATGTCTAAAGTGCCATAAAACATTGCAGCGCCAGTTATAATGACTGCTAAAATTGGAGTTAGTTTTGATTTATGACTTATTTTTGCAGCTCTAGAGGTGAGCGCGAGCGTGCCCAACATGAGAACTGTAGAAATGCCGGCTCCTACAGCAGCCTCAGTAAATGCTACATCAACTGCATCCCAAGCGATAAACAAAAGAGCTGATAGTAGGCTAAATACGCCAGAAAGGGCGACGATGGCAAACAAACTGCGAGTACGCACCACCGAAAAAGCTGTGACAACCAGCATACTAAAAAGCGCTATATTAATAAAAATTTCGATTTTACACCTGTTATGTTACAACGATAGTCACAGATTTTCTTTATTCAGCATTGATAGACTTTGTCAGGTCCTGATCGGCAGGTGTTTTATTTTGGAGTGTTGGCGGGCGCATTCCCGATACGAGCGCAGCATTCGCAACTGCGTGGGTTGACGTTGGTCCAGTGATGAACAGAAACACACCGATTGCTAAGAGTTTGAAAGCGATCAATGTGAAACCCGAATAAATGCCCATACCAACCAATAAGAGAATAACTCCCGCTGAGTCTGTTATCGATGCCGCATGTAGTCGTGACCAGAAGTCAGGGAATCTGTATGTTCCAAAAGCACCTATTATCACAAAAAACGATCCTGACAAAATTAAGGCCCAACACAAAACGTCTATAATAATATTCACGGCTTCTAATCCCTACTCTTTGTAACTGGAGGGACCCACATGGCGTCGCCGATGGCCCGATAACGAAAGAATTTCAAAATCGCGATCGTACCTACAAAATTAATTAAAGCGTATAGAAGTGCAATATCCAAAAAATCTGGGCGACCATTCAGAAAGCCCATTACTCCAATCAACAAAACGGTATGTGTGCCAAAAGAGTTCACCGCGAGAACGCGATCATACAAAGTTGGTCCTTTGATGAGCCTAATTAAAACCAAAACCATAGCAATAAATATTGCGACTGTAGCTATAGCAAACATTAAACTGCTGCTCCATTTTCGATTTCAGAGACCCGCCGATCCATATCTGCAAGATCATCCATATCAGTAGGGCTATAAGACAAAGCGTGTACTAAAAAATCTCCAGCCTCTGTTTCAATAGTAAGCGTTCCCGGTGTCAGAGTTATAGAATTTGCAAATATTACCTGCCCTAAATCACTTTTTTGTGAGAACGGGACCTCAAATAAATTTTGCCGGATAGGCATAATACGAGCGAGGATAACTCTGGTTACCAACCAATTCGACTTAGCAATTTCAACAAGCAACCAAATTAAATACAGAAAAAGCTTTGCTGGCTTTATGGCAAAACGTACATGATCACCATCAATTCGGTCCATTCTACGTACAATTACCATAACCAAAGCGACTGATAATATTCCGAAGCCCACAAGCATCGGTTTGTAAATACCCGATAACATCAGCCAAAGGCCCATCATAAACAAAGAAGTAAGGATTGTTTTCAATGCACTTCCTTTTGCACAAACATGTTATCGATAACGGAAGAACGTTTGTTGGATTCTGATTTGACTAGCTTAAGAGATGTTATAATACAATTTTTAAAACAGTCCACAGGTGTTGGGTGAAGTTTCTTTTAAATACTATTTTCAGTTAATTATTAATTGGTGATTACTAAAGTCGAACTCCATTGGCCCCCATTTCAGTAACACTGTAACCAACTGCCGCCGCCCGGATATGGTGCGAAACTGAGAAGTCCATGAGCTTATTTAATCCCTAGAAATTAGCAAAATTTAAATTCAGTATTTAACTGAACTTATTTAATAGGATTAAATTTTCTTGAGACTAAAAAAACTTTGAAAACTCTATGCATATTTTTTACGTCCGTGCCTTTAATCAATTTGTATCGCTGCACTAGTGTTTTGGACCAAGATATCAATACTGCAATTTTTTACTCTATTGCTAATTTAAATTTTGAAAATTAGTCAAGCAAAACGAGAGAAATAAACCTATGACCACCCTTGAACGCGCCCTCGCAATGCTTCAGTCTAAGACTGAAGATCCAAGTTTGTTTTCTGCGTTACTTCAGAGATTAACTGATGCGGAAGTGTTTGTTGCACTGGAGAAAAATCCAAGTGGAAGAGATATTACTCCAAAAACTGTTTTGTTTGAAAATCTTGAATATGTGGCTATCTACGACACGGAAGAGCGGCTCTCAGAGGCCAGTGGCACGGGCACGGAATATATTGGTGTGTCAGGACGGGGCTTAGTACAAATGTTGGTTGGACAAGGAACAGGAATTGCGCTGAACCCGGGCTCATCTGCATTAGGCTATGTTTTTTTGGCGCAAACTGTAGAGTGGTTAGCTGCTACATTGAATGAGAAACCGGATGAGATTTACGATGGAATCAAACAGATTTCTGCTCCTGCTGAATTAAGCCTAAAGTTTTAAATGCTTTGTCTGAAAAGCTCGCATCAGCACAGGGATTAGCTGACTTTGCCTGTCTTGTGGAGGCTGTTGATTTTGAAAACCAGAGCATGCCCATGATATGCTTTGTAGGCGACTTACCAGGAGCAGAAGCCGATTTAGCAAAATTGATGCAAGAGTTCTTACAGTTTTCTGAGTATGGAGATAGGGATTGGACTGTTACATATCTAACCCTAGATCATGATATGATAGACAAAATCTTAAAAGTTGGCTTGCGTTTTGATTTACCGAAACACGGTCCAGATACCGAAAAGGTTACTGAAAATGCGAGAACCACTCCAGGATCTGTGCCGGGAAAGCCTCCGATCTTTAGTTAACAGCTAGTAGCCTGCCTGACGATCAACTAAGTATAAAAACGGCAAATTAGCCTCGCCGCGTGCAATATTTTGTACAATGACCCTGGATGCACTTTCAGCTCGTGTGCCGGAGGCCACATGACCGGTAACTGTCACATTTGGCATCTTCCAATAAGCATCGTCTTTTGGTAGGGGCTCTGTCCTAAATACATCCAAACAGGCACTTGCGATATGCCCTGTTAAAAGCGCATCTAAAAGTGCCTCATCGTCGATCAAAGAGCCGCGTCCAGGATTAATAATGACGCACCCACTCGGCATCTGAGAAAGAGTATCTGAGTTGATGATGTTTAGAGTTTGCGGTGTATCTGGTAATAACAGAACTAATATTTCGGCTTCTTGCAATGCCAGGCGGAGACTATCATCTCCATGTAGGCAATGGATATTTGTAATATTTTTTGGCCTACGCGACCAACCGGTGACTGGAAACCCTAGGTGGTCCAGCATTCTTGCGGAGGCCGCTCCTAATGCGCCCAAACCCAGAATAGTAATGGGTCTGTCTTTAGCCAAGGGTGGCTGTGCGTCGTGCCATATCCGTTCTGGATTAACAATATGTTTGTCCATATCAAGGTGGTAGCGGAGCACATGGCCCGTAACCCATTCCGTCATTCCTTTTTGCAATTCACCATCTACCATTCGACATAAAGGTTGGTTTAACGTCCTATTGCCTACAATAGTTTCAACACCCGCCCAAAGGTTCAAAACAGCTTTGCACCGTGTAAATTGTGAGAGGTCCTGAATAGAACTGTTTGGAGCATATATGATGTAATCAACTACATTTGGGGGACATCCCATCACAAGTTTGGCGTTGAGCCCCGCGGCTTTTAAATGCGTTTGAAGATATTGCTCATACAAAGGAAATTGTTCAGGTTGAGCTGCAAATAGTATATTTATCATGGGCTTTTCATTAATGGACGGTGAACATGCGCGCTTTGCATTAGTCCAAATCCCAAAAGAAGAACAAGCATAGCAGAGCCTCCATAGCTTACCAAAGGTAAAGGTACCCCGACGACTGGTGCAAGTCCCATAACCATTGCCATATTTACAGAAAAGAACAAAAAGAATGTAACACCTACGCCAAGTGTTACCAATGAAGCAAAGCGGTCTTTATTCGACAATCCTGACAAAATGCAAAAGAGCAATACCAGCGAGTACAGAACCAATAGGCTAACTGAGCCAACCAGGCCAAACTCCTCAGATAAGGTTGTGAAAATAAAATCAGTGTGTTTTTCTGGTAAAAAGTTTAGCCGCGATTGTGTGCCTTGCATGAAACCACGGCCAGTCAACCCGCCAGATCCAAGTGCAATTTTTGCTTGGGTGATGTGGTAGCCAGCGCCTAACGGGTCGCGACTGGGATCTAAAAATGTGTCTATACGCGCATATTGGTAATTTTTTAGTATTTGCCAGCTGGTGCCATGGCTTTGAAAAACTGCAATAACTAAAGCAGCACTAGAGCCCAAGATGCTTGCGAAATAGCCCCAATGCACTCCAGCTAGAAACATGATTGCTCCACCCCCGGTTAAAAGAAGCAATGATGTTCCTAAATCTGGTTGGCGCAAGACCAAGGCTGCTGGCAACAAGAATTAAGGCGACTGGCGGTAAAATCCAAAGTGGTCGAGAGGTGCGGTCGATCGGTAACCAATCGTAATACGCGGCTAAAATCATCACTAACGCTATTTTCATTAACTCTGACGGTTGCAACCTTATGACGCCAAGATCAATCCATCTCTGAGCGCCCATACCAGTAGCGCCGGTGAACTCGACGGCTATTAACAAAAAAACTGCTAATGCATAGGCTAAAAAAGACATATTTCGCCAAAACCATATCGGGACCATCGCCACAATAAACAGGCAAATCATGCCGACAAAGAAGCGCTCCATCTGCGGCCTGGCCCAACGGTCTAAATTGCCGCCTGAAACGGAATACAACATGACAAACCCAATGCCCGAAATCGTAAATATCAAAAATAATATGGGCCAGTTGAGCGCGAGAATTTTTCGAAACCCAAACGGGACTGTCTTAATATTAGATTCAAGATAACTCATGCTTTTTTTTGTCCGCCAGCAAGAGGAGCGCTCCAGTCGATTAATCGTTCTGAGATCTCTTTTTGCTCAAGCTCGATTTGAGATCGAACTTGAGACGGATAATGCTCAATATTTGGAACTTTGCCTGTTAACGCAAAAAGGGTGATGTCACGCGCTATTGGAGCTGCAACGGAGCTGCCGCTACCGCCATGTTCAACTACGACACAGACTGCAATTTTGGGGTTATCATAGGGCGCATAATTCACAAACAAGGCGTGATCTCGACGCTCCCATAGTAAATCTGCGTTGTCCTTAACTCCTTCACGGCGCTCTTTTGCTGTAATTTTCCGGACCTGTGCTGTTCCGGTTTTACCTGCCATACGTAACTCTTTTGTACTGATACGCTTTTTAAAAGCGGTACCTTTTTTGGAGTTGGAAACTCTAAACATTGCATTTTGAACCAATGCTAAATGTTCAGGATCAATATCCAAAGATTTACTGTTGCCCCATTCTTGAACTTTGCCATAAACACTGTGCACTAACCGCGGCACCACCGATCTACCTGTTCCCAATCGGGCCGCCATTACGGCCAATTGCAAAGGAGATGCGAGCACATAGCCTTGGCCAATTGAAGCGTTGACAGTGTCCCCCAAAACCCAACTTTTACCGAAGGATTTTCTTTTCCATTCACGGGTCGGAATAGCCCCTCTGCTAATCGCACTAAGAGGTAGATCATGGTGTATGCCAAGGCCTAGTTTTTTGGCCATCTCTGAGATTTTATTGATGCCAACTTTTTGTCCTATTGTATAATAGAAAACGTCGCAGCTTTGTGTCAAACTTTGTTCCATGTCTAAGGAACCGTGACCCTGTGATTTCCAGCAGTGAAAGCGATTATCTCCTAGATCAAAATGGCCTGGACAAAATACTCTATCGTCAGCCGATAGAACCCCCGCCTCAAGTGCAGCAAGAGCTGTGACCATTTTAAAAGTGGAAGCTGGTGCGTAGGTACCCTGAACAGCTTTAGCACGAAGTGGTCCAAAAGTATTTTCGCGTAGGGCATTGTATTTTAATACTGAAATTCCTTGTACAAAATCGTTTGGGTTAAATGTTGGGCTCGAGCCGATTGCCAGAATACCACCTGTTTTGCAATCGATAGCGACTGTGCTGGCTGAGAGGCCGTGCATCCGGGCTAATGCATAGTTTTGTATCTTACTGTCTATTGTTAGTTTTACCGTGGCTCCGGGGTCCCCCTCTTCACGATTGAGTTCTCTCATAACACGGCCACGGGCGTTTACTTCGATCCGTTGGTGTCCAGCAGATCCCCGTAATTCATGCTCCATCTGCGCTTCGACACCGGTTTTACCAACTTCAAATCGTGGAATTTGCAGGAGTGGGTCTTCGTCTCGAGTTTGGGTTAGATAATAGTCACTAACTGGGCCAACATATCCGGCTACGTGGGCAAAGTTTTCATTTTGGGGATATATTCGCGATAGCCCAACTGCTGGAACTATTCCGGGCAATGCGGGCATGTTTGCAGCTATTTTGGCAAAGTCGTCCCATTTTAAATTCTCGGCAATTGTAACAGGTACAAAGGCACTTCTACGTTTTAACTCTTTGCGTGCTTTTGCAAGATCCACTGGCTCAATAAAAATGAGCTTCTGAAGCTGGGTCAAAACTGTTTCAACATCACCAGCATCTTCGCGAACCATAATAATGCGATAATTGGGTATATTTTCAGCAATTGGGCGATCATCCCGATCAAATATTAATCCGCGTGATGGGGGAAGAAGTCTAATATTGATCCGGTTTTCTTCGGCTAAAAGACGATACCTGTTAGCCTCATTAACCTGTAAAAAACGCATGCGCGCGCCGAGAATTAATATTATGCCCAGTTGCAAGCCACCGATAAGTAAAGCGCGCCTGGAAATGCGTTTTGTAGACTGCAAAATATCGTTGGGGTTATTTCTCATCTAACGACCCTTGATGTATTTTTATCATTCGGTGATATCGGCTTTCGGCTTAGTAGTCGGCGAAATATCCATGAACTAAGAGGATAACAGGCAACGGTCAAAAGGGCTTGTAGTAGGACAACTGAAATATCATTTGTAGGTAGGAAAGTAACAAGTAAAGCAAAGTGATAAACCAAATAACAAGTTGCAATAATGCTTGAGACCATAGCCCACTCCAGAAGAAAGATCCCCTCTATAAAACCATCTGCACGCATTCTCAGAAACATCCCTGTGCTTAGAACGATCAAGGACCACAGTCCTGGGGGACGTTGTAAAACAAGATCTACTAGTAAAAGCGTAAGTGCTATAAGGGCAGGCGCCATAACATCAGGCCGGTGCATGATCCAAGTTAAAGTTATTAACAAAGCTAAATCAGGTCCAATGAAATAAGTTGGTGACGTGCTGAATGGTAGTGTCTGAAACATCACGATCAGCAATACCAATACAAAATATGAAAGTCGTAGAGCCGCCAGTTTCAATACAGGGTCATTCAGCATCTTGTGACCCTGCGGTTGACGACGGTACCCCCACAAGGCTTCCTGTTGTTAATATTTTTTCCCTGGGTTCATGCCGAATTATACGTAAAAATTCCAACCTCTGAATATCCGCTGCAAGCCTTACTCGCAGACGGCCTGATGAGGATTGTACTACCTGCCCGATTAATAGGCCTGCTGGAAAAACACCGCCGTCTCCTGATGAGACTACTCGATCACCGGGCCGGACTGCTTCTAGGTTTTCAACAAAATCAATTGGAGGGCGGCTTGAATTATCGCCGACCATAAGTGCGTATTGGCCTGTTGGCTCAATTGTCACAGGAATACGGCTTGAGTTATCACTTAACATAATAACCCGTGCAGTACGATCGCCAACCCCTGAAATTCGCCCGACCAACCCAATTCCATCCATTGCTGCCCATCCGTCAATTATGCCATCTCTTGCACCCACGTTAAGCAAAACAGTTTGGCGAAATGGACTGCCACTATCGGCTAAGACAACACCTGTAATATGTGTAAATTTTGGATCTAGTTTAACTTTATTGAGGTTAAGCAGGCGCGCGTTTTCTTGCTCAAAGCTTAATGCCGCTTCCTTCCAAGCTTTCATTTGCTGAATTTCGCGGCGTAACTCCTGGTTTTGTCGGTAGATGCTGTTGTAACTTTGGGCTGACCTTACAAGATTGACTGTCCCCGTTACTGGTATTGCAACCCAAGCAAAGTTCGGGGCTACAACATCAATGACAGCCATACGCATTTTTTCTATCCGTGGGTTATCAATGCGCCAAAACAAAAATATTGCCAAAAGCATAATAATCATAGCCGCTAAAACCAAACGGGCTAGAGCTGTTGAGTATTGGTCTGATGTGTTTTGGTCCCGTGCCATAGGCTCCCCTAAGGGTTTAGAGGGTGGTCTGTTTAGCTTTCGTAATCGATCACGTGCGCAAGCTGCTTTTCATATTCTAATGACTTGCCAGTTCCCAGCGCAACACAGTTCAAACTTTCGTCTGCAACTGAAATTGCCAAGCCTGTTTGTTCACGCAGTGCTAAATCTAAGTCGCCCAGTAAAGCACCTCCGCCTGTCAGCATTACGCCACGATCGACGATATCAGCCGCAAGGTCAGGTGGGGTTGCTTCCAACGCGTTCATCACTGACTCACAAATTTGTTGAACAGGCTCAGAGAGGGCTTCTGCGACTTGTGCTTGATTGATCTCTGTTTCTTTCGGAACGCCGTTTAACAAATCACGTCCTCTGATAGACATTACGGCCCCTCGTCCATTGTCTGGCATCCTTGCGGTGCCAATTGTGGTTTTAATTCGTTCGGCTGTCGCTTCACCAACCAACAAATTATGTTGGCGACGCAGGTAGCTGATAATTCCCTCATCCATCCGGTCCCCGCCCACTCGCACTGACCGTGCATAAACAATGTCCGCTAAAGACAAAACTGCAACTTCGGTTGTTCCGCCACCAATATCGACAACCATTGAGCCTGTTGGATCTGTAATGGGCATGCCAGCACCGATAGCGGCTGCAATTGGCTCTGCAATCAAACCAGCTCTGCGGGCGCCTGCAGATAAAACAGATTGCCGAATGGCACGCTTTTCAACGGGTGTCGCTCCATGTGGTACGCAAACAAGAATTTTTGGTTTCGAAAACGTAGTTCGTTTGTGCACTTTGCGGATAAAATGCTTTATCATCTCTTCTGCGACATCAAAATCAGCAATAACGCCATCTCGCATAGGGCGGATCGCTTGTATAGAGCCGGGCGTACGGCCCAGCATCAGCTTTGCGTCTTCGCCAAAAGCCAGAGCCTTTTTCTGACCATCCTTAACTTGATACGCCACCACAGATGGTTCGTTTAGAATTATACCTTTGCCCCTAACGTAAACAAGGGTATTCGCTGTCCCTAAATCAATCGCCATATCTGACGAAAATAAGCCACTTAATCCAAACATTTACTTAGCCCCAAATAGGTCCATTACACGACTCTTTTCGCGTTTATTGTATACATCTATACGGACTGCTCTTTATATTTCCAAGTACCTTTGGAGGGCTTTCTATGTTCTAGCGACACTTGAAAACGAATATGGGCGGGGTTCAGCCTGCATCTTTATAAGAAACTAACTTTATGTCCTCGCCTGGGGATGATTTCTCCCGGCGTACGAGTAATCGGTTCAACGCGTTGATGTAGGCTTTTGCTGAGGCAACAACGGTGTCTGTATCTGCAGATTGGCCTGTGGCGATCTTGCCGTCTTCTTCCATGCGAACGCTTACAGTTGCTTGTGCATCTGTGCCTTCAGTAACTGCGTTCACTTGGTAAAGCTGTAGTCGCGCAGTATGCGCAAACAACTCGTTCACGGCGTTGAATGTCGCGTCAACCGGCCCATCGCCTGTTGCCGTAATAGCGTGCGTTTCTCCGTCGATGATAAGTTTTAAAGAGGCTTCTTGGGGACCCTCAGTACCACAGACCACTCGCAACGATTTCAAACTAATGTGATCTGATTGATCGTCTGCTGCGTCTGCGCGCACTAAAGCGATTAGGTCATCATCGAAAACTTCTTTCTTGCGGTCAGCAAGGTCTTTGAAACGAACAAAGACATCATTAAGCTGATTATCAGCCAATTCAATTCCAAGATCTGTAAGCTTGGAGCGTAAAGCTGCCCTGCCAGAGTGCTTGCCCATTACTAGATTAGTTTCGGACAAACCAACATCTTCTGGTCGCATAATTTCAAAAGTTTCAGCATTCTTCAGCATTCCATCCTGATGGATACCACTTTCATGCGCAAATGCGTTTTTGCCAACAATCGCTTTATTAAACTGTACTGCGAACCCTGAAACGGTTTCAACTCGGCGACTAATTGCCATAATTTTAGTGCTATCAATCCGAGTTTCGTAAGGCATGATATCATTACGAACTTTCATCGCCATAACAACTTCTTCTAAAGCTGTGTTCCCAGCACGTTCACCCAAGCCATTAATGGTACATTCAATTTGCCGAGCTCCTGCATCAACTGCAGCAAGTGAGTTGGCCGTCGCCATACCCAAGATCATTGTGGCAGTGAGTGGCGAAAATAACATCTGTGGCACCGGGTATGTCTTTAATCAATTTAGCAATCAGTTCGGCGCTTTCGCGCGGGGCAGTATATCCAACCGTATCGGGAATATTGATCGTGCTGGCGCCTGCCTTGATTGCAATCTCGATAACACGACACAGGTAGTCATATTCAGTACGTGTGGCATCCATCGGAGACCACTGGACATTATCGCACAGATTACGCGCATGTGTGACTGTCTCATAAATGCGATCCGCCATTTCATTCTTGTTTAAATTTGGGATAGCACGATGCAAAGGCGAAGTTCCAATAAAGGTATGAATGCGAGGTTGCGCTGCATGCTGGACGGCTTCTGCACAGCGATCAATATCTTTTATGTTCGCGCGCGCTAAACCGCAGATAACTGAATTCTTGCTGCGTTTTGCAACCTCACGGACGGCATTGAAGTCGCCTTCCGATGCAATCGGAAAGCCCGCCTCAATAATATCGACACCCATATCATCCAGCATTTCAGCGAGCTCAAGTTTTTCTGCGTGGTTCATGGTCGCGCCGGGACTTTGTTCTCCGTCACGCAAAGTGGTATCAAAAATTAAAACACGATCTTGGGTCATAGGGATGCTCTTCTATCTGAAAATTTTGATTGGTTCGGCGCTGTGCTTACGTGAGCGCCCCGCGCCGCGAAGCACGCTCAGCCTAGGCTGAGAGTAAGAAGTAGGAGGTGATTGCAAATCTTCTTCATGTTTCAAGGTATAGCCAGGAATTTCAAAATGGGAAGAGTAAAACCGTTTTGGTGTTAGTAGAATGGTCTTTAGAAGTACTATTATCTATTTTTTTGAGTTTAGCGCTGGCTGAATATGACCCAAGCACTAGATGGTGATCATGAAAAATACTTTAATTATAGGGAACTCAGGCGGTGTTGGTGCGGCTTTGGAGGCGCAATATCAGGCTCAGGGTTGGTTTTGCACTGGTATTTCTCGGCAACACGATGGGTTGGAACTACGAGAGCCTGATACTATTAAGTCAGTATTAGCCACCATTGATGGACCTTTTGACACTGTGGTGATTGCTACTGGCGCACTTTGTATCGACGGGTATACTCCGGAGAAAACCATCAAATCCTTAACTCATCAAGGCATTGAGGACCAAATGCGTATTAATGCAATTGGGCCTGCTTTGATACTCAGCCAGATAGGTCGCCTTTTGCCACGCAAAACGGAAGCTCGGATTGCCGTGCTTTCGGCGCGGGTTGGCTCGATTGCTGATAATAAGCTAGGGGGGTGGATCTCGTACCGTGCTGCCAAAGCGGCTCTGAACCAAATCGTACGAACATCAGCGATCGAACTTTCTAGAAGCCATCCTTTACTTTCATGCATTTTACTTCATCCGGGCACGGTTGAGACGCGGCTTACCAAAGCCTTCCTTAAAAATAATAGATCGCTCCCTCCAGATCAAGCTTCAGAAATGCTTTACGAGGTGATCGAACGGAGAACACCGGGCGATACAGGGAAGTTCTTCGACCAAAACGGCTTGGAGATCCCATGGTAGTTAACAATAAGGCTACTCTACCAAGTAGCTCAAACTTGAAAATAATATAAAGGGCAGATTAGCTTCCTAATCTAGCTTGCCGCCGGTCCAGTTGCCACTGAAAACTTTACCACTAGATTTGGTCAGTGTACCTGTTTCCTTGCCTTTGGCCAGCCATAAACCCACCAACATAAGTGTCCCCACTTTTATCTTTAGCGGTACCATATCCTGACATTTCGCCGGCCTCCCAATTACCAGTGTATGTAAAGCCATCGCGCATTCTCAATTCGCCTTGTCCTGACCGTTGCCCGTTTTTGAAATTCCCACTGTAAACGGTGCCATCTCTGTAAGATGCTGCTCCTGTTCCATGGCGGTTTCCATTTTTCCAGTTGCCCTCATAACGATAGCTTCTACCAAAAGTCATCACACCAAACCCGTCGTTTTGAGCATTCTTAAATGAACCTTTATAAACGAGCCCACTGACGTAAGTAGCCTTTCCCTCACCTTCGATTTTGCCTGCAAGCCAGTCGCCTTCATAGGTTGCACCGTCTGAATAGGTGATCTTCCCTTTGCCCTCTGCCAGGCCCTCACTAAATGAGCCTATGTAAATTGAACCATCTGTATGGCTCATGGTGCCTTGGCCTGAGATTTTACCGTTTGCCCATTGACCAATATATATGGAGCCGTCGTTGCTAGAAAATTGCCCGTTACCATGTAACATGTCATTAGCAAACTTACCTT
>CAJJBP010000019.1 GCA_905182425.1 uncultured Planktomarina sp.
GATCTTTTGGCGCGTGCTAAAAGACTATTCCCAATCTTGAAAGATGCTCCAGAAATAAACCGTTGGGCTGGAGTACGCCCCCGTGCTAGCACGCGTGCGCCAATGTTGGGCACACATCCGGTGCATCCTGATTGGTTTATTGCCAACGGCGGCTTTAAAATCGGATTTGGTATGGCGCCAAAGATTGGCCACGTTATGGCAAATCTGATCTTAGATGGGGTGGATGAAATTTCTGATGATTTCCGTGCTAGCGCTAGCATGAGGTCAAAGCGTTAAAATGATGCAAAATTTTAAACCACTGGTCATTGGCTTGGATCATTTGGTACTGGCAGTCGTAGATATCTCAGCCCCGCGTAATGGTATAGTAGGTCGGATTCATTCTTTGCATATCCGCGGCCCCGATGAAAACTGAATTGAGTAGCGTAATTAAGTCTAAATGTTTTAATGTTAGCAGTAGTCTCCGAGGTATGGGAGGAATGCCTCAACAGCAGCGCTTGCGATAACAATCACATTGTCTGTGTCTGGGTTAACGACGTTCATGCCTCCGAACACGGCGGTCACCTTGGCGCGGCCTCTTGGTAATGCTTTTACCAAAGCCTCAGTGTCGATGAGCTCAGGCTTTTGCACGCCAACTGTGACTTGTACACGCATATCCGCTGGTGAAAGATTTAAAGTTTGTTCCAAAGCCTGAAACATCGGAATCGCGGAATGTCGCAGCGCGTCTTCAATCGCTCGGCGGGCCGCTTTGGTGTAGTCTTCTCCGTATTGGTCGTTGCCCATGCCCATTTCGATGATGAATCTTTGGTCGCTCATGGGTTTAAATCCAAGTCCAAGGAGACTGAAATTGCAACGTTAGCGATGACCGTTGGATGGCCTTCGGCACGTGGTATATCCAACCCTC
This sequence comes from uncultured Planktomarina sp., assembly GCA_905182425.1. Classification (GTDB taxonomy): domain Bacteria; phylum Pseudomonadota; class Alphaproteobacteria; order Rhodobacterales; family Rhodobacteraceae; genus Planktomarina. The sequence continues at coordinate 902 of CAJJBP010000019.1, forward strand.
CGCTTATAGCCTCGACCGTAATTAGCCCATATGGAAATATCTTAGCTACGGCTTCACAGTTGACCGCGTTAGGGTTTTGAACTCCGACCTGCACATCGATGAGCATTTGGGCTTTGTCTTTACCGAAAAGCTCGGCTAAATTAATCGAATTATGCCACAAGGCGTCTTTAACTGCACGAACTGCGGCCTGAGTGTAGTCTCGACGACGTAGCGATGATCCCATGCCAAATTCTGTGAGTAGCCGTTTGACTGCCATAACAACCTCCTGTGTTAAAACTATTATCTTGAAGAGGCGGACTCTTTCAAAGCTCTCATAAGCGCAGTAAGTGCTGCCTTATAACGGGCATCAATTAAAACACCGTCTTCAAACGCAGACTGAGCGTGCCCAACCAAGACCTCAGGGCCGTTCAAAAGTCGAGGAGCAAAAGGTTGAAGGCAAAGCCTAAGCGAATTTTGTGCACGTTCACCACCTGAACGCCCAGCTGTTGCTGACATTATTGCGACGGGTTTTCCAGCCCACGGTTTGTCCTTTGTACGGCTGACCCAATCTAACGCGTTTTTCAAAACACCTGAGAGGTTTTTATTATATTCTGGAGTTGCAATGATAACGGCATCTGCCGCTGATATTTGCGAGGCCAATTCCAGAACCTTTATTGGAATACCCTCAGTTTCCAAGTCGCCTGAGTATAGCGGTAAGTTCAAATCTGCCATTTCAGCGCGGACGCCAATAACCTCAGCCGCATTTTCAAGTAATAAGGTATTTACAGATGCACGTTGCAGTGAGCCTGAAATTGCGAATAACTTCATCAGGAGGACCTTTTTCTTTTTTACTGGATGCAATCAGCGCCTATTATAGTGCCAATTGGAGCGGATGGGACTACCCATCATGACCCTTTCGGATAATTGGCCTTCGTTTACAGCTCGGAAATGAACCCCACTTCGCGAAAGTTATGTTAAAAGTTAAAATTCAACCCCTATTTGTGCTTTAATCCCAGATCTAAAGGGATGCTTAATAAGCTCCATCTCAGTGACTAAATCTGCAGCCTCTATAAGGTCTGCATGCGCATTGCGGCCTGTTAAGACAACATGGGTCATATGTGGTTTCTGAGTTTTCAGAAATTCAATAACTTCGTTGATGTCGATGTAGTCGTACCGCAGGGCAATATTAATTTCGTCGAGCAATACCATATGGTTGGCCTGATCCAGAATAAGCTCTTTAGCCTTGACCCAAGCCGCCTGCGCCATTTCTGTATCGCGAGTTTTGTCTTGGGTTTCCCAAGTAAAGCCTTCACCCATAGTATGGAATGAACAAAGATTTGTGAAATTATTCAATATTAAATCGCGTTCACCAGTGCTCATCCCACCTTTAATAAACTGAACTACAGCACTTTTTCGATTGTGAGCTATGTGGCGAAAAATCATGTTGAATGCTGCTGAGGATTTACCCTTTCCTTTGCCCGTATGAACAATCACTAACCCTTTTTCATCGGTTTTAGTTGCCATGATTTTATCGCGCGCGGCTTTTTTCTTGGCCATTTTTATAGCGTGGCGTTCGACATCTTCACTCATGGTGGGCTCCTCGTGTTTTGGCCACTTTACCGTTTGCAAATTTAGGCGCAAGTAAGGGTTTTAAGTTAGTACTCGGGTGTGTGATCCGCCGCGTCTTAATTCTGGGATGCCAAGCTATAATGCAGGCTTGTTTGAATTACGTGATTCTGCAAAAAGCCAATCCTGTTATTTAAAATACACATTAGAGTGCGCAAGCTAAAAATAGGTCCAACATAATTACCAGTGGAGATATCATCCCGGTAGCAGCGGGAGGTGGTCCCTAGTGCCCGAAGCGAATAAAGTTCACTCATAATTAAATACTAAGCGCCTGGAAGCAATCCAGCAATGCGGGCACGGGCTGAATTCGATCGAGGCTGCCAAAGGTCACGATTGATGGCTTCTTGCAATCGTTCGGCAATTTCGCGCAAGGCTGGCGCATTGGCGTCTGCGATGAACTCGCGGGTTTCATCGTTTTCTAAGAAGGTGGCTTCTACAGCATCAAAATGGTGCGATTTCACGGCGCCTGTGGTCGCTGCGAATGCGAACATGTAATCGACAGTTGCTGCAATCTCAAAGGCGCCTTTGTAACCGTGTCTTTTTACGCCGTCGATCCATTTAGGATTCAAAACCCGAGATCGAATAACGCGTGCCATCTCGTCCTCAAGCGTCCTAATTACTGGGCGTTCCGGACGGGAGTGGTCATTATGATAAATTGGCCGTGTCTGACCTTGAAGGCTTGCGACAGCTGCGGCTGCACCGCCTTCAAATTGATAATAATCATCACTGTCCAGCAGATCATGCTCACGATTATCTTGATTTTGGACGATTGCTTCAACCTGTCCTAAACGTTTTTCAAAGCCTGATCTATCTCGTGCACCAGCACGGCCCTCACCGTATGCATAGCTGCCCCATTCAAGATAGGCCTCACCAAAATCTGCTTGGGTGTCCCAAATTCGCTCATCGATTAAAGCCTGCAAGCCTGCGCCATATGCGCCGGGCTTAGCACCGTAAACTCGGGCGCCCGCACCATTGGCCTTGGCAGGGTTGATATCGTAGGGTTCATCCAATGCAAGAACCGCGCGAGCAGCACTGTCCACTAAATCAATGAGACCTGGGAACGCATCTCGGAAAAACCCAGAAATGCGCAGGGTCACATCGACTCGAGGTCGGCCAAGTGCGCCTGATGGAATAACCTCAAAACCTACGACTCGGCGGTTGGCGCTGTCCCACTTCGGCTTTACGCCCATCAGGGCGAGGCATTGGGCTATGTCATCGCCACCAGTACGCATATTTGCTGTGCCCCAAGCTGTTAAAAGTAATGCGCGTGGCCAATCGCCATGATCTTGTAGGTGTTTATCAATCAGCAAGTTTGCTGATTTCCACCCCAAGGCCCAAGCCGTGGGTGTTGGTACCGCGCGACTGTCTACGGAATAGAAATTACGACCAGTTGGTAGGACATCAAGACGGCCTCGGGTCGGGGCGCCTGAGGGCGCTGGGCTGACAAACTGCCCTGACAAGGCGGTGAGAAGGCCTTCTTGTTCCGAAGGTCCACAACTTCCTAACCTCGGAGAAATTTCGTCTAAAATGTGATCCATTACGGCCTGTGTTTGGGGGCCAATAATGGCGTTCCTTTGGTCGAGCAATTGTTGGGCCAGTAGCTCAAGTCGCTCAACAGTATCACCAGTACTGCGCCAAGAATCTTGGCTTAGCTGCATTAAGATGTCTGGCTTATCGCCCCCCCATAACTGACCCATCTCACAGTCGAGGGGGTCAAATTCTAGGTTGAGGTCGTTTGCCATCGCGCGCAGAAGTGACGCTTCACCGGAACTGGAGGTACCTCGTGGTATCCGAGCAAGTGCAATGGTCAGATCTCGCAACTGTTCTCCGTCGGGTGTTTGTCCGAATATATGCAATCCGTCCCTGATTTGCGCTTCTTTTAGCTCACATAGATAAGCGTCCAGTTTGGCCAAATCCCCGGTTTGCTCACCTTTAAACCCAATGTCTTTATCCAGACCTGTGGTCGCCGTTAACGACAAAATTTCACGACGTAGATATTCGATACGGCGTGGATCTACTCCAGCTGCTTCGTAATATTCGTCAACCAAAGCTTCAAGGTCTCGCAGAGGGCCATAGGTTTCTGCACGGGTCAAAGGTGGGGTGAGATGGTCAATTATGACTGCCTGTGTCCTGCGTTTAGCCTGAGTGCCCTCGCCGGGATCATTGACAATAAATGGATAAATATGTGGCAGCGGACCCAAAATTACCTCTGGAATGCACGTGTCACTGAGCGCTACGGCTTTGCCCGGCAGCCACTCTAAATTCCCGTGTTTTCCGAGATGGACAATTGCTTGCGCTTTCTGATGATGCCGAATCCAAAAGTAAAAAGCGAGATAGTTGTGTGGTGGAACAAGGTCTGGGGAGTGGTAAGTTTCGGCTGGATCAATATTGTAGCCGCGGGCAGGTTGAACGCCCAGAGTTATATTTCCAAAGCGTAAAATGGACAATTTGAAGCCGCTGATGGGACCCGAACTATCGACCGGATCTGATAGCTCAACAAATGGATCGTCTGACGGTTGTCCCCAACGCTCCTCAATACGGACACGCACAGCATATGGCAGGGCTTGGTAATACTCGAGATATAGGCTCAGTGGAAGGGTCTCACCACCTTTACGTTTTACGCGATGTGTAAGCCAATTTGTTGGCCCATCCATTATACGTTGCATTAATTCTGCACTATCAGATGGGATGTCAGAAATATTATACCCGGAACGTGACAGCAAACGTAACATATCTAAAGTAGACGCCGGTGTGTCCAATCCAACACCATTTGCAAGGCGACCATCTTTATTTGGATAATTGGCCAGCACCAGTGCAACTCGGCGATCTTTTGCTGTCGTGCGTCTTAAAGCAGCCCAATTCGCTGCAAGTTGGGCGACAAACGTTATTCGATCACCACGTGCGTTGTAAGTTGCGATTGGACATTCGGTCGCTGTATCAAAAAAGGCTTCGCCTTTGAAGCTTACAGCTCGGGACAGAATACGTCCATCAACTTCTGGAAGCGCGACATTCATTGCTATGTCGCGGGCAGACAATCCGTTTAGTGCTTCTTCCCAAACTTGCTCAGTCCCGGCAGAAAGTATCACCTGAAATACCGGTGCTTTGGCTGCAGACGGGAGGATAAGTGGATTTTTTGGGCTTGTGTCACCGTGGGGATTACCCACGGCGAAGGAGGTGCAATTCAGAATAACGTCCGGAGTGGCCGCTAGAAATAATTGGTCAAGTGTTGCTACAGATACGGGGTCCTTCAGGGACGCTACAAAAATCGGGAGTGGATTGAGGCCTGCTCGTATAACTGCTTTGACCATCCTGTTGATCGGATTTAGGCCTGCTCCTTGAACCAAAGCTCGATAGAAAATGATTGGTACAATTCCTGCACCTTCATGCCAATTTGATTTCGCCTTTGATAAATCAGAGGTTCCTTCTCCCGGCCAATATACACCCGCCCGCAGAAGTGGCTCGGCCGCTTGCGGAGGATCAGCAGAACCAATCATTGCCCTACAATACCTTAAAAAATTAACTGCATTTTTTGGACCACCCTCTACCATATAAGCCCAGAGTGCATCATAATCTTTATCTGAAACTGTCGAAAACATTCGTAGTTCAGGATCTGGTTTGTCGTCCCCGGGTAGGGCCGCAAACGCAATTCCGGACTCTGCAAGACAGGCCGCATATTGCTCGAATCCGTATTTCCAATAGGACGCACCGCCTAATATACGGGCAACAACTAGCTTGGACTTTGAAGCGCAGGCTTCAATGTGGAGGTCGACTGACATGGGGTGCTGCAAGTGCATCATGCTGGCGAGACGCAGCTCAGGTGGATCAGTCATCGCACTTCGCGCAGTTGAAAGCGCCGAAAGTTCAGTGTCGGCCGCTGAAATGAAGATTAGATCTGCTGGTGTTTGACCCAAATCTACAGGCTCGTTGCCTTCATCCACCGACCCGGGTGTCGCGGCTAGCAGGTGCATTGCGATGTTCCAACTTGATAAGCATGTGGGAATGATGCATTTGCCGTGTTCAAGCTAGAAAAAGCAAAAAAGGGTGTGATATGAATTATAAAGAGATGGGCGGCATTAAGGGTGGTCGCAACGCGCCTAGCCATCATGAACACAATGCCAAGGGCAGCGACAAAAATCCTTTTGGCAAGGCTGAAACAAAAGCGGAATTGCTGGCGCGTATGAAAGTCGCCGCAGATAAGCTCAAAGCTACGAAATAACGTCATAGCTTTTTACTCATATAAATACTGCTGGGCGCGTTGGTATAATCGCCAAATGGCCCGCAGAGACAAAACCCGTGCCTTTCATACAGCCTGCGTGCTGCATGCAAGATACTGCCAGTTTCCAACTTCAGAGCACATAAGCCTAGTTCTAAGGCTTGATCTTCTAGGCGCCTTAAAAGGGCGTTGGCAACCCCTTGGCCTCGGGCTTTCGAATCCACAAACATAGATTTTAGTTCGCCATAATTGTCTTTTTCGGCCAACGCACCGGTTCCCAGTATCGTCCCAGCAACTCGGGCCGTAAAAAAATGTATATTTGATTCGCATAGATCATCGATCGACAAATAGAAATTGTCTTCTGGTGGAAAAAGAGACTGCATCAGGGCATGACTGGCCTGAAGCAGGGCTGTCGCTTGGGGATCGTGTGGGTCTGTGCGTTCAACAATCAACATAACGAAGTTTATCGAGGAGCAACGTAAGCATGTAGGGCTGCTTCGATAGCTGAGCGATCAAGACCTACTTGTCCGATAACAACCAAACGTGTGACGCGCGGGGCTGACCCAAATGGTTGGTCAAAGTAGGTATCAACCCGAGGACCGACAGCCTGTAGCGTCAAACGCATTGGCTTGCCAGAAATGGCAGCGAAGCCTTTGAGGCGTAGAATGTCGTTATCACGGATAATGTTTGAAACATTTTCGCTGAAAGATTTTGCATCATCAACTTCACCAAGTTCTATCACAAAACTTTCAAAATCGTCATGATGGTGGTCGTGGTGATCATGATCATGATGATCGTTTTCATCTTTATGGTTATCATCGTGATCGTGTCGGTGGTGAACTTCGTTGCGTGCATCGAGATCACCTTCAGCGGCGATGCCTTGGCCAAGCAGTACATCAACTGGTAATCTGCCCATAGATGTTTTTAACACTTGGACTCCGTCTCTGGCATTCTTCCGCAAATCATTAACTAGTGCATCTGCCTGGTCGCCGTCGAGTAGATCTGTTTTATTTACTAAGATCATATCTGCGCAAGCAACTTGATCTGCGAACAGCTCGGACAAAGGTGTCTCGTGATCTAAGTTTTTATCTGTCGCACGTTGCGCGTCAACTGCTGCAACTGAATGGGCAAACCTGCCTTCGGTTACAGCTTTACCGTCCACCACGGTGACAACACCGTCAACTGTAACTCGAGTCGATATACCGGGCCAGTTGAACGCGCGTACTAAAGGTTGGGGCAGGGCGAGGCCGCTGGTTTCGATGACGATATGATCTGGCTTATCGTCACGGGCCAAAAGTTTTTCCATTGTTGGAATGAAATCATCCGCAACTGTGCAACAAATACATCCATTTGACAGCTCGACTACATCTTCTTCTCGGCAAGTTTCATCGCCGCAGCCCTTTAGGATGTCTCCATCCACCCCAAGATCCCCAAATTCGTTGATGATCAAAGCAATTCGTCTGCCATCAGAATTTTCCAACATGTTACGGATTAAAGTCGTTTTGCCGGCACCGAGAAATCCGGTAATAATTGTGGCGGGTGTTTTAGTGACCATGTTGGAGTTCCTTGCGATCAGGCTGGCAGTGTTCTAGGGCGAATAAGGTAGTAGGAAAAGAGGCTGATGTGAAAGATCGATTGACCATATGTGATACATGCGCAGAAATTGGAAAAGATCCCTCTGGAGAAGCTTGGGCATCCGAGCTGCAAAAGGTAGTTTTAGCCAAAGGCTTCGATATCGACGTGGTAACAACTTCGTGCTTGAACATGTGTGAAACTCCCGTTTCATTTGCATTGCAAGGTGCCGGTAAGGCCACTTATTTGTTTAGTGGAACAATGCCTGGATCAGATACCGATGACCTCATGGAATTGCTAAAATTATATCTTAATGCGCCGGATGGCTGGATTGCAGACGCCCGCAAAGCTGGGCGCTTGCGATTTTGTTTACGCGGGAGTACTCCGAGTCTTTAATCGATCCAGCGTAAAAGCAAGAACATAGCCCAATATAGCCCACCCCGCTGCAGCAGTTCCAAGGCTAAGTGTTGAGAACTCTGCTGCAAGCTCTGGTGGAGCAACTCCGTAATAGGCATCGAGGTGTGGAGCACCTACGAGTTGTGGAAGGGCAATCAACACCACACCTGCAAGCGGCAAATAGCTGCGCCCAAATGCAATGAGACCTAAACCTGCGGATGTGGCCAGAATCGTTAAAAGCCACCATATCTGACGTGGTTCAATTTCTGCAGCAATCGTACCTGGAAGTTCTGGGGGGAGACCCATTGCCGGTGCCAACTGAACCGCAATAAACCCGCAAACACCCCAAATCAGACCCTGACGGGCTGATGTTTTGATATTCTTTAGATCCGCGACGCCGATCAAAGCTGCTAAAAGCAGTCCGTATCCGGTGTATGTCACGATATTAAAGGCCAAAGTCATTGAATGACGGCCCCAATTATTCCCAAGTCCAGGTGCCAATTTATCGCTTTGAGGTGAACCATCACTACCAAAATGAAGGCGAGATCCGGTTTCATACAGCTCTCCCTCTAAAAGAGTGGGAACCACAAATATAAATTGCAGTAGAGCGGCAATCAGCCCTGCTGCAATGCCAGCACAAATTGCACTAGCGAATAATTTTTTAACCATTTCTTAGTGACAGGGGAATGCCATTGCATGGCGTTGATCGTGCGCTGCGTCGTGCAATGCGGTAGCCTGTGCGTAGCCAGATGCAAGCAGCAATGCTATACCTGTGAGGAATACAAATGCAATTGAGACCGTAGACGGTATAGAAACTGCGATTGTTTTAGTTTCAGTATTCATATTTATTCTCCTAAACCTGTCACACCCGACAGGGGGGTTGGTACATCTTGTAGGCCGGTCTCCTGGCTTGCGGCATGTTGGTCTGTAACCTTCCCAGTTTCCCAGTGGCATGTAACAAACCCGAACCGCTTACAGTCGCGGGGGCGGCTTTGGATCTGAGCCCCTACCTGGGTCACCCGCACCAAATTCCCGTTTCAGCTCTAAATGCTTTGCACTCTTTGAACACCTAACTGAGATATCTGTGATGATAACGGTCAAGAACGTCAAGAACGTTTGCGACACCCCGTCGCAGAGTTCCGTCATCAGTTAATTTCGGATCCCCTTGGGATAGGGCAACTTTTGCTGTTTTGGCTTGAGGAGTTACCCATTTATTAAAAAAATATATCGAGATATTGTTATAAACCGAATGGAGTGCCTTTTAATAGCAAGCTGCATTACTAGTTCGAATAAAGAACGGTTAAAAATTACTCTTTTGTTTCTAAATTTTTTGATATCTCGCTAATTACCTCAACATATTGTGGATAACTCACAAAAAAACACTTTATGAGGGGTCGGTAGCGTTGACTTAGACCCCGTCGCCTCTCCAAACTATAGTCAATAGAATCACAAAGGTAGACGCAGGTGCGATTTTCCAAGTTACGATTAAATGGATTTAAAAGTTTTGTAGATCCTACTGATTTGATCATCGCCGACGGTCTAACAGGCGTTGTTGGTCCAAATGGATGCGGCAAGTCAAACTTGCTTGAAGCGTTGCGTTGGGTCATGGGAGAAAATAGACCAACGGCCATGCGTGGTGGTGGTATGGAAGATGTGATCTTTGCCGGCACCGCTACGCGGTCTGCTCGTAATTTTGCGGAGGTCAGTCTTCAGATTGATAATAGTAATCGACTGGCACCGGCAAGCTTTAATGACAACGACCTACTCGACGTTGTGCGACGGATTACTCGGGATGTGGGTTCGGCGTTCAAGGCCAACACTAAAGATATCCGCGCTCGTGATGTCCAAATGCTCTTTGCGGATGCTAGTACAGGTGCACATTCGCCTGCTTTGGTGCGCCAGGGGCAAATCAGTGAATTGATCAACGCTAAGCCTAAGGCACGTCGCCGGATCTTGGAAGAGGCTGCTGGAATTTCTGGCCTTTATGCTCGACGCCACGAGGCCGAGCTAAAGTTAAATGGTGCAGAAAACAATCTCTCCCGCGTGGATGATGTTGTCGAACAGCTATCTAATCAGATTTCGCAACTGGCGCGGCAGGCCAAGCAGGCAGCTCGGTATAAAGAATTGGGAGCCAAGCTTCGTTTGGCAGAAGGTGTTCTACTATATTGGCGTTGGAAAGAAGCTGACCAAACCCTAACTTCGGCCCAGGATGCTTTGAGGTTAAGTACTATTTCAGCTGCTCAGGCCGAAACATTGGTGCGAAAATCTGTAACAGCCCGTGAAAAATGTGAAATTGCGATGCCGCCACTTCGCGAACAAGAGGCTATTGCAAACGTGGTAATGCAACGACTGAATGTTCAAAAAGATACGCTTGGGGACCAGGAAAAGCGAGCCGAGGAGACCATCCGAACTCTGACCCAGCGCTTAGCCCAGTTGTCAGTGGATATGGATAGAGAAGAGAGCCTAAATAAAGATGCTGGTGAAACCATCACTCTTCTAACCACTGAAACTGGTGAGTTAAATAGGGCTCAGGAAGGACATTCAGCCAAAGTACTAAAGGCGGCATCTGAGGCATCTGAGGCCGCTGCCGTTCTGCACAACCGTGAATCTCAACTGGCTGAAGTCACCGAAGATGTAGCACGATTGTCCGCACGGCATCAATCTGCTCAACGTTTTATTGATGATGCTAGTAAACGTTTAACCAAATCAGATTCTGAAGAGGCGGTTGCAAAGGTGGCGGTACAAAATGCGCAAAGTTTTGCGGCCTCGACGGCAGAGGCATTTGAGCAGACGTCGCGTTACGAAGCCGAAACTATTAAAACTGTTGCCAAGGCGGAGCATGCCCTGGCTGCAGCAGAGGCTGCGCATGCGAAATGTCTAGCCACGGAGAGTTTTGCGCGTGGAGAACGTGCTGAAGCGAATGGGGTGGTTAACGCTTTGCAAGCTGAAGTTTCAGCACTAACCAAATTGGTTGATCGTGACCGAGGACAGGGTGATCAAATTCTTGATCGGGTAAAAGTTAAGTCAGGCTATGAAAAAGCTCTTGGTGCAGCATTGGCAGATGACCTCAAAGCGCCGGCTGTCAATGTCGATGGTATTTCGGGTTGGGCGGAAATGTCCAGCTACGACAGAGTGCTGGAGCTGCCTGGTGGTGTGCAGAGTTTTGGAGAATTTGTTTCTGTGCCGGGCGTCTTAAGTCGTCGAATTGCTCAGGTAGGACTAGTTAATGCCCATGAGGGAAGCATCTTGCAATCTTCCTTAAAGCCCGGCCAGAGGTTAGTTAGTGTTGAGGGTGACTTGTGGCGCTGGGATGGATTTAGAGCGACTGCGAAAGATGCTCCATCTGCAGCGGGATTGCGTCTAGAACAACTTAACAGACTGACTGCTTTACAGGCCGAGTTAACTGAGGTTCAGGCTGCATTAGAGGAGACTGTTGTGGCACATAAGGTGCTTGCTGATAGATTGCAATTGTTGACCAAGCAAGACCAGGAGGCGCGCACGGCGCGGCGCGATGCGGACCGTATGATGGCAGATGCCGGGCGGTCTTTGTCTCGTGCGGAAGCTGAAAGAAACCTAGCTGCGGGCAGAGTTGAAGCACTGATGCTTGCGGTCTCGCGCCATGGCGAAGAAGCGGCTGAGGCGCGTGTGCAGCAACGAGAGTCACAGTCTACTCTGGACGATCTAGACGATTTGGCCGAGGCACGATCGCGTATTGATGATATAAAAATCACTGTCGAGGCCAGCCGCGTCACAATGATGAGCCGACGCTCCGCACATGATGAAGCGCGCCGTGAAGGTGAAGCCCGTGAAAAACGCACTCAAGTTATTTCGCGTGAAGTAGAGAGCTGGCAAAAGCGTTTGCAAAATACCAATGGCCGCGCGGATGAGTTGTTGCTACGCCATACAAATACGCAGACAGAACTAACATCAGCAAATTCTCAACCTAAAAAAATTCAGATGGTCCGAGCTGAACTGATAGTTTCCTTGGAGCAGGCGGAGGAACGACGCAGAACAGCAGCTGACGCTTTGGCATTTGGCGAAACCAATCTACGCGAGACTGCGGATGCTGAGCGTGAGGCTGAGCGTATGGCATCTGACACACGAGAAGAACGTGCGCGATCTGAAGCCCGCACCGAGGCTGCGAGCCAAGCTGTTGCATTGGCCTCAGAGCGCATAGTTGAAGAGTTAGAAACTGACCCGGAAACCCTGCTGGAGCAATTAGAAGTTAATTTAGATAAAATGCCGTCTGTTGAGCAAGTTGAAGGCGAAGTCACCCGTATGCGAAGACAGCGCGACGCACTTGGGGCGGTTAACTTACGCGCAGAAGAAGACGCCCGAGAAGTTCAAGAAGAATTTGACCTTCTAACAACAGAGAAATTGGATTTGGAAGAAGCAATTAAGGCCTTACGTAGTGGCATTTCAAACCTCAACAAAGAAGGGCGCGAGCGCCTTCTTGCAGCTTTCGATGAGGTAAACCGCAATTTCGGGATCTTGTTCAGCCATTTGTTTGGTGGAGGTGAGGCCAATTTAGTGCTAGTTGAAAGTGACGATCCGTTGGACGCGGGTTTGGAGATTCTATGCCAACCTCCAGGCAAAAAACTGTCCACGCTTAGTCTTCTTTCTGGCGGCGAACAGACGTTGACTGCAACGGCTCTAATTTTTGCGGTTTTTTTAGCCAACCCTGCGCCAATTTGTGTTCTTGATGAGGTAGATGCTCCGCTGGATGACGCAAATGTGGCCCGTTTTTGTGACTTACTAGATGAGATGACCCGTCGTACTGACACGCGATTTTTAATCATTACTCACCATGCTGTAACAATGGCCCGTATGGATCGTTTATTTGGTATAACGATGGCAGAGCAAGGTGTTAGTCAATTGGTATCAGTTGATTTAAAGAAGGCATCCCAGATGGTTGCTTAAAGCGATCACCAAAGGTTACTTCACCTACAGTGTTTGCATCCTATATCAAATCGCTAAAGTCAAAGTCGGTTTAGAAGAGTTACGGTTGGCCACGCATCGGCGGGTAGACCCAATCTTTGCTGTTCAAACTGGACAGCTGCGCGAGTTTTGGCTCCCAAGATGCCATCAACGTCCCCCACATCATGCCCGCGTAGTTGCAGTTTTTTCTGCAAAGTTTTCATCTCTGCGCTTTTCAATCCGGGTTCTGGTATGCCGGCATCATAAGGGGGAGCTCCCATTAACAGATTTGCAAAATAGGCAGCTGTTGTGACATAAACTAGACTTTGGTTCCACTCGAAATAAACATCGAAGTTTGGATATGTTAAAAACGCAGGGCCCTTATGCCCGACAGGGAGGACCACTGACACTTTGGTTTGATTGCTTGATAAACTTTCATTTCGGCCCCTCACGCCCTGGCTTTTCCATTCTGCAATAGACTTTGGTTTACCTACGCCGGTTGAACTCCAGTCCAAATTGTACGGTACAGTTATTTCTTGAAGCCAGGGACCCCCGGGTTCCCAGCCCATTCGGTTAAGCATGCGCGCCCCCGTGAAAAGCGCGTCTGCAACTGAATTTTGTAAATCTACCTTGCCGTCAGCGTCACCGTCAAAGCCATTTTCTAGAATATCCTGAGGAAGCATTTGGATCATGCCAATTTCGCCTGCCCAAGCTCCTTTCGTTTCTACCGCATTAAACCCACCGCGCCTGGAAAGTTCCAAAGCAGCAAAGACTTGTGGTCTAAACAGCCCTGGACGTCGACAATCATGGGCTAGTGTGGCCAAAGCGTTTAAAGTGTTGAAGCCCCCTTGGTTTGCGCCAAAATCAGTCTCGAAAGCCCAAAATGCCAAGAGGACACCAGCAGGAATTCCATATGCCCACTCTATTTCTTGAAAGATGTCAGAATGCTTTACCGCATTTTTTCTGCCCTGTACCATACGGTACTCTGAAATAAGCATACTAGAGAAGGCGATGAAGTCTTTTTGAAATACGCCCTGATTACGGTCCGCTTTAAGGACTTTTTGATCTTGAGTTACATTTCCAAAAAAGGCTTGGATATCTTGCTTTCTATAACCGAAATCGCTGGCTTCAGTTTTCAGCCCCTCAACAAAATTTGAAAAATTACCACCACATTGTGCATAACTTAAACTCGCAAAACAAAAACAAGTCATGCATGCAAAAACAATGCGCATCGAAGATCTCCGTGTTAAAGTCCATACTTTCTTTGATTAAAACCAAACTGGCAAGTATGTGGTGAGTGATATTAAAATAACAATTATTAACAAGGCGCACCACGCGCCCCAAAGGGTGTTAACTGAGCGTTCAATATCCATAGATGTTATGTACTTGTCACCATTGGCATTGACCCACGGAAAATTTTGCATTTTACCATCGTAACTGCGTGGACCTGATAGGCTAACTCCAATCCCATATGCCATTGCGGCCTCAGGCCAGCCAGCATTTGGCGACCTGTGGAGTGATGCATCTTGCGAAATTTTTTGCCAGCGGACTGCACGCCCTGTGATTAACCAAATTATAATTGCGGCCAGGCGAGCAGGGATCCAGTTTGCGAAATCATCAAGCCGTGCAGCCGCCCAGCCAAAGTCTAAATATTCTTCAGTTTTATAACCGATCATACTATCCGCCGTGTTGACCGCTTTATAAACCAAAAGACCGGGTAGCCCAGCAATTATGAACCAAAAGACGGGTGCTACTATGCCATCAGAAAAGTTCTCTGCCCCACTCTCAATTGCTGCACGGGCTACTTGTGGAGCGTTCATTTGTTCAGTGTCGCGGCTGACGATCATTGAAACAGTATTTCGGCCTTGTTCCAGCGACATTCGAAGGGAGTCCGCAACTGCTGACATGTGCTGCACCAATGATTTTTGGGCAATAAGAATTGCTGCAGCGATAATTTGGACTAAAAACCCAAGCTGCGCTAGCGCTGAGGCTAGGAGATACGCACTAGCTACCAAGAGTATCACCAAAATCACACCTTTTGACTTTTGATTGGGTGCGTGGTTGAGCCAAGAAGTTGCTTTCGAAATTACCCCACCGATTAAAACTGCCGGGTGTGGAAGGCGCTTCCAAAGCCATTTTGGCTCACCTAAAGCCGCATCAAGAAGGAGTGCAAAAACTAATGTCAAATTGCTGCCTCCAATTTGTCCCAACCCGAGAGTGTTGGCATACCAAGCCGTATCCAATTTGGATTATATGAAAAGACTCGGCTCCAGATATGAAAATTAGCTAACCTATTCTGCATCTCTTTGGCGTTTTCGACGTTATAAGTTCGAAATAATGGACATGCACCCATAGCCCGGGTGCCTTCGGGATCAATCAGGCCATCCAAGCGTGCTGCATCTGCAAATAATCTTGCGCGAGTCTCTGCAGCCCATGCGGTATCTCGCAATGCTTTGGTTCCAATTCGTAGAGCTATGCCGGAAACTGGCCAAGGCCCAATCGCTTGACGTAAATTTTCAATTAACTTTGGATCTCCAACGGCAAAGCCAAGTCTCAATCCAGCAAGTCCCCAGAACTTTCCAAAACTTTTGAGTATGATGTGGTTGGACGAGGCGGCGCTTTCTATGTGGCTTTGGTCTGGTGTCGTATCGCAAAAGCTTTCATCAATGATGGTTAATGATGAAGGTTTTGGCTGCTGGTAAAACTCTCCGGTGGGGTTGTTTGGGTGAACGATCACTCGTGCATCTGGATGAGAGAGCTCAGCTTGTGTGCTCCAGCCATGATAACGAAAAGCTGCTGCGTGTTCGTTATAAGTACACCTGTCTATTTTTGCTGTACCGCTTGGGCGGAGGCTAGGAATTTGAGCAATTGCTGCAGAGCATCCTGGTACTGCAAGCACGTCTGCTTGCGCAGGAATGTTCCAAAAGGTCCGAGCTGCTGCACAAAGAGCTATGGATGCCTCTTGATCAGGTAGATTGTTCCAATCCTGCTCAAAAAGCTTAGGTACTGGATATGGGTGTGGATTAATTCCTGTTGAAAGGTCTAACCAATCTTCGCGTGTGCCGCCATAAATTGCAATTGCAGCATCGAGCCTTCCTCCATGATCACATTGATTTTCAGCCATTATCCAAGATCCGGAATTGGGCTCATACGGGTGGAAAAATGTCCCTTTACACCCTTTGGCCATTGGCCATATGGGACTTGTCCAGTTTTGGAATCTTGGTGTAATACCGCATAGTCGACGATCGCTTTGGCGTCATCTTCGGATGGTGTAAAAGTTCCTAAAACATATGCTAGTTTCTTGTCTGCTTGGATGGCAACATTACAGGCGCGTACACAGCCCATCATGCAAGAGACCCGTCGTGTTTCGACTCCTGCGCCTCGCGCTATAGGCTCAATAAGACCTGCTAAGATTTCACCATCAGTTTGCGGTTGGGTCTCAGGGTCCCAGTCATCGCGTTTGCATGTATCGCAGATAGTAATCCAAGTAGTCATAGAATTCTCCGTTCCTTAAATTTAATTGGAGGATAATTCGTGAAGGTGCAACAAAAAGTCTTGCTCCCTTACGGCTATGCTTTGCGCAAAGTTGGTGCGTTCCAGTCAATGATTGGATTGATTGGCATGATTCTTTGCGGGTTAATAGTCGCATGGCTGTAATGGTAATGACGGGTAATATGGACCCAATTTACGGTGTCCGAAATGCCGGGGTGTTGGTACAGAGCGCGCGTATAGTCCCAAAGGTTTGGATAATCTACGATGCGCTTGCGGTTACATTTGAAATGCAGATGATAAACGCTGTCAAAACGAACAAGCGTTGGGAATAGCCTCCAATCAACCTCTGTAAGTTGATTTCCCATCAAGTAGGGTTGTGAAGTAAGACGATCCTCGAGCCAATCCAATGTATCAAACAATGGCACAACAGCGGCATCATATGCAGATTGCGTCGTAGCAAAGCCTGATCGGTAAACACCGTTGTTTAGGGTCTCGTATATGCGGTTATTGATTGGAGAAATTTCGTCCTGCATGGCCTTGGGATAATAGTCTAATGTATTGCATGATAGGTCATTGAATGCAGAGTTAAACATTCTGATTATCTCGGAGCTTTCATTTGAAACAATTGTGTTTTGCGCTTTGTCCCAGAGGATTGGGACGGTAACACGACCACTAATTTTGGGGTCTGCTCTCAAATAGATATCGCGGACAAATTCGCACCCAAACTGACTATCCCCAGTCGCTCCATGGTTATCAGTCTGGAAAGTCCAGCCATCCTGCAGCATGTCAGGATGCACAGCATCAACGGAAATATGTGTGTTCAGGTCTTTGAGTTGCCTAAAAATCATTACGCGGTGAGCCCAAGGACAGGCGTAGGAAACATAAAGATGATAACGACCGCTTTCGGCTTTGAAACCTGATTTACCAGTTGGACCCGCGGTGCCGTCGGATGTTATCCAATTGCGAAAACTTGCGGTTGACCGCTCAAATGCTCCGTCTGATTTTCCGGTATCATACCAAACATCATGCCATTCACCGTCTACTAATTGTCCCATAATGTCTTCCTTTTTGGAGGGCCTTTATTAGAGAATGATCGTAAGCAACAATCCTAAGCCTTGCCAGAGGGAAGTCCAAGCTGGTGTAAATCATTTAAATTAAAATGATAACAGTAGTTATAGCGAGGCGTGGAGGTTGTTAAGGCTCCGGTACAAACTGGGCAAAGCTGGACCAGGAGCATGTTTCAGAGCGATAAAATCTTTGGGCAGAGCTAGGGTTAGTGGAATGACAGTTGGAGAGAAACAAAACGATACTGATCTTCCTGCCTATCTCACCGGTTATATCGCTCCTGCGATGTTGGCGGACTTGATGGGCTAAGGCATGAGTCGTGGAGCGGCTTTGGCCTTCATGAGCGCGCGGTCTATTGGTTGTGTTCCGATGATGGCGGCTGTTTAGAGTTTGGTTGAATTGCAAGTTTCTGCTCTTGTATTTTTATCAGCCTTACTGGTGCAATTAAAGCCAGGTGGAGCTTCAGCCTTACCGTAAGGTTTTGATCTATAATTTCGAACTTACTCAAGTAGTTTGCAGGCCTAGGGTGGTTGGAATTCCGTTTGCTCTGGGGCTCAAGATGGCATAGATCTCTTTCAGACGACGTCTAAGGACCAGAGCGGAGCGTGGTAATGCATTGACCCACTTAGGGGGTGCGCATCACGATCGTCAGCAAAAGCAACATTTCAAAGTGTTGTGGGTTCTTTTACGTATAATGTTGAGGACCCTATAATGACCCGACTTTTGATTGCACTTTCTTGTCTCATCCCTTCCACGGCCTTCGTGCATGTGGGGCATTTAGGTGGACTTGCAGGGCATGACCATTATGTCATTGCTGCTGCAATTGCAGCAGCAGCTGGTACGTCTTTAAAGGGCAGGGATGAAGATGCGTCCTTCGAAGATGAACCCGAATTACAGGAGACTTAAGATGACCAAAATTGGTGTAATGATTTGTGGCCACGGTTCGCGAAGCCAAGTGGCAGTCGATCAGTTTAGTGTACTGGCGGAGAAGTTGCCTGCTTTGTTGCCTCGCGACTGGGCTGTTGAATATGGCTACCTTGAATTTGCAAACCCTGTAATCCGTGATGGCCTCGACCGCTTGCGTGAGCAAGGGTGTGACAAAATTTTAGCAGTTCCGGGCATGCTGTTTGCAGCGATGCATTCTAAAAATGATATCCCAACAGTTTTAAATACTTACGCCGCAAAACATGGCATCGAGGTAAGCTATGGCCGAGAATTGGGTGTCGATCCCAAGATGATCGCCGCCGCTGGTAGTCGCATTCAAGATGCGATTGATGCCGCGAATGCTGGACACGGCGAAGTTCCAATGCATGAGACTTGTCTAGTTGTTATTGGTCGAGGCGCCTCCGATCCAGATGCGAACGGCAACGTAGCAAAAATTGCGCGGATGCTACATGAAGGGCTTGGCTTTGGATGGTGCGAAGTTGGTTATTCTGGTGTGACTTTCCCACTGGTTGAACCCTGTTTGCAGCACGCTACAAAGCTTGGGTACAAACGCGTTGTTGTGTTTCCGTACTTTTTATTCTCTGGTATTTTAATAGACCGAATTTATGGCTTTACAGATCAAGTAGCAGCTGAAAATTTGGACATTCAATTTGTTAAAGCTGGATACCTGAATGACCATGATCAAGTTTTGGCAACGTTCGCAGAACGGATCACCGAGCAGGTTGGTGAAATTCCCCCACCCAATTGTGCGATGTGTAAATATCGAACTCAAGTGCTCGGATTTGAATCTGAGGTGGGTGCAGTGCAAGAATCACATCACCACCATGTTGAAGGCCAGGGCGCCTCTGCACCTGGGTCAAATGTTGAAGATTGTAAGTTGTGCGGTACATTTTGTTCTGGCCTCTGCCGACTTGAAAGTCAGGCAGAGCATAGCCACGACCATAGCCATAGTCATCATGGACACGACCATGGACATTCGCACGGTCAAGACGATGGGCACAAGCACGCGGTTTACCCTCATTCAGATCACCCACATGGGCCGGAAAGTGCACGTAAAAAACCAAAAATTTAATCTCGTTTGGGGGCTTAAGCCCTCAATCGCAACCCCAAGGCCATATCATGCGCCCCTATGAGAAAAACCCAAAGGCAATCTACGCTGCGAGCTTCGCCACCGTTGTGGCGGAAGCTAATTTGGCACGTTTCCCAAATGGATTGGACAAGCTTGTGACACGGATTATTCATGCTTCTGGAATGGTTGAGATTGCGGACCGTTTGGCGTTTTCGCCAGACGCATTCTCAAGGGGGGCTGCTGCCTTGGCCGCTGGAGCATCTGTATTGTGCGATTGTGAAATGGTACGTGCCGGAATTATTAGACGATATTTGCCAGCAAACAACCAGGTTATTGTAACCTTGAACAACGAAAACGTTCCGGCCCGAGCGGCCGAAATAGGGAACACGCGCTCTGCAGCCGCGGTGGAACTTTGGGCGCCTCATCTCGAAGGAGCTGTCGTTGCGATTGGAAACGCTCCAACGGCTCTTTTTCATTTGCTTGAATTAATTGATCAGGGTGGACCAAGACCCGCTGTAATTTTGGGATTTCCAGTGGGATTTGTTGGAGCTGCTGAGTCCAAAGCCGAATTGACTGCAAACGCCCGTGGATGTGATTTCGTCGCACTTCGTGGCAGGCGTGGGGGATCTGCAATTGCTTCAGCCGCAGTGAATGCTTTGGCGGCCGGCTTGCCAGAATTACAATCATGAAGCCTTGGCTACATATCGTTGGCATCGGCGAGGACGGGCTTGATGGGCTTGTGCCGGCATCTCGCGCTGTTGTTGAATCAGCGGAAATTATTATTGGTGGAAGTCGCCATCATGAATTATCTAAATCTGTAAAAGCGGAGAGATTAAAGTGGCCGAGTCCATTTGATGCACTGATCGAAATGCTCGTTGCATTGCGTGGCAAACGTGTTGTTGTTTTGGCCACAGGTGATCCGCTTTGGTTCTCCGTTGGTGCGCGAATAGGACGTGAAGTTGGTTCGGATGAAATCATTTTCCATCCGCAGTTGAGCGCTTTTCAATTGGCCTCGGCTCGTATGGGCTGGTCTATGGCAGATCTAGATACTCTGACAGTTCATGGTCGCCCTGTTGAACAGATGATTGCCTTCATTCAGCCAGATCAGAGATTATTGATTTTGACGACAGGCGCTGAAACGCCTGGCCAAATTGCGCAGTTTTTGACTGAACGTGGGTTTGGGGATTCGACGCTCACAGTTTTTGCGGCAATGGGGGGAAAAGATGAGCAAAAATTTGAGGCGACTGCTCAGGGTTGGGATCATAATGTGCCTGCGTTTAACACACTGGCGGTTGAGTGTGTTGCCTCGTCAGACGCGGTATTACTGCCACGGGTTCCCGGACTGCCAGATGAATTTTTTAAGCATGATGGTACAATGACAAAGCGTGAAGTTCGTGCTGTCAGTATTGCTAAGTTGATGCCGATGCGAGGGGCATTACTCTGGGATATTGGTACGGGTTGTGGGTCCGTTGCCATTGAATGGATGCGGGCTGCCCGCGATGCTTGTGCAATTGGAATAGAACCTCGTGCAGACCGACGTGCACTTGCTGGCCAAAATGCTCTAACATTGGGCACTCCCAAGCTGAAACTTATTGAGGGCACTGCGCCCCAAGCATTGGTCGGTCTTGAGGCTCCAGATGCAATTTTTGTAGGGGGTGGGTTGACTGATGGCGTGTTTGATGCCGCTTGGGACGTGTTGAAACCTTTAGGGCGGCTCGTTTCGAATGCAGTTACTCTTGAAAGCGAAGAAATTCTTAATAATTTACATAAAAAACATGGTGGTGAATTGGTGCGCCTTTCTATCACGCGTGCCGAACCAGTTGGGCCTTATCGAGGTTGGCGTCCATTTATGCCGATCACCCAATGGAGTTTAATCAAGCGATGAGCGGTATTCTTTATGGGGTGGGTCTGGGCCCGGGGGATCCTGATCTTATTACGTTAAAAGCCAGCCGTCTGATTGCGGGCGCCCGAGTTATTGCATATCCAAGCCTCGCTGGTGGTGCGAGTTTTGCCCGAGCGATAGCGGCGGACTTGATATCACCCAATGCTGAAGAAATTGTGATGGATGTTCCCATGACGGTTGAACGCGAGCCTGCTCAAGCGGCTTATGACATTGGGGCTCAGAAAATCGCAGTGGTCCTAGATCGTGGTGAAGATGTTGTATGCCTTTGTGAAGGAGATCCTTTTTTCTACGGTAGTTTTATGTATCTTTATGCCCGATTAGCTGTGGATTATGCTGTTGATGTGGTTCCGGGCGTGACTTCAATTACAACCTGTGCTGCACGTGCAGGCATGCCTTTAGCTGCACGAAATGAACGGCTTACAGTGTTGCCTGGCCCATTGCCTGCAAACGAATTGCGTGACCAGGATTGAGGGCGCTGAAAGTGTTGCTATCATGAAGGTTGGGCGTCACCTTTCAAAAATTAGAGAAGTAATTGAAGCGTTAGGTTTGACGGATAAAGCGGCCTATATCGAACGCGCTAGCCTGCCTGATGAACTAGTTTGTCCTTTGGCTGAAGCACCTGAGAAAGCCCCATACTTTTCAATGATCTTACTTACGAAAGGGGCCGATCCATGGCTCTAAAACCGGTTGTAATAGCTTTAAATGCATCTGGTCTCGCGACGGCGCAAAAAGTTGCAAAGGTGCTAGGTGCTCAGGTTCATGGCCGTGAGGGTCGTGTTGCTCAAGCCGACGCTTGGTTTGCGAATGCTCTGGATCATGCCCGTGATTTGTTTGCCGCAGGCGTACCTATTGTTGGCGTTTGCGCAAGTGGTATTCTCATCCGAGCAGTGGCGCCCTTATTGGTGGATAAAACCACTGAACCCCCCGTTGTTTCAGTGTCAGATGATGGTTCTGTTGTTGTGCCATTGTTGGGTGGTCACCATGGTGCAAACCGATTGGCTCGTGAAATTGCTCAGGCTTTGGGTGGCGCGGCAGCGGTTACAACGGCAGGGGACGTGTCTTTAGGAATCTCGCTTGATGAGCCGCCACTAGGCTGGGCTTTGATAAACCCATCTGACGCTAAGGGTGTAATGTCTGAATTGCTTGCAGGCGGTGGCGCTAGCGTTGTCGGTTCAGATATAAAGCAAGCCACTTGGTTAGAAGGTCTACCAGAGGGTCAAAATATTCGTCTAACGTGTTCAATGGAACAAGCAATGGATCTTGGGCCAACGCATCTACAGTTTACACCACGACGCGTAACTGTTGGTGTTGGTTGCGCACGCAATTGCCCGCCAGAAGAAATGGCGTATTTGGTTCGTGAGACACTGAATGATGCAGGCATTTGTGATGCAGCTTTGCATTCTATCAATACAATTTCATTGAAAGCTGATGAGCCTGCTATCCTGGGTTTAGCAACCCTGCTCAATGCCCCTTTGCGTTTATTCTCGGCAGAACAATTAGAAGCAGAAACACCGCGGTTGGCAAATCCATCGGATGTCGTTTTTGCAGAGGTTGGGTGCCACGGCGTCAGCGAGGCGGCGGCGCTGGCTCAGGTGGGTGCAAATGGAAAATTGTTTATTGCCAAACGCAAAACTGCAAATGCTACTGTCGCTTTGGCAATCCATGATCAGCCTTTGTTGAATTACCAAGGAACGCCCAGGGGCCGTTTGTGTGTAGTTGGCATTGGACCCGGGCAAGCAGCTTGGCGTACGCCTGAAGTGTCCCGCCTTGTGGCGGATGCTGAGGAATTAGTGGGTTACGGTTTATATATTGACCTCTTAGGACCTCTGGCCGCTGGCAAGTCACGCTCTGATTTTCCGCTTGGTGGTGAAGAAGCTCGTTGCCGCTACGCATTAGAGCAAGCAGGTAAAGGCAAAAATGTGGCCTTAGTTTGTTCTGGTGACGCAGGGATCTATGCTATGGGGGCGTTGGTTTTTGAATTGCTTGATCGAGGCGTTGATCAAATGGGTGTAAGTGCCGCCGCGCGTCGTGTTGAGGTTGTTTGCTCGCCTGGTATCTCTGCGCTGCAAGGTGCTGCGGCACGTGCCGGTGCACCTTTGGGGCATGATTTTTGTACTATTTCACTCTCTGATCTTTTGACCCCACGAGACGATATTTTGAGACGCCTTAAAGCAGCAGCAGAGGGTGATTTTGTGATTGCGTTTTACAATCCGGTTTCTAAAACCCGCCGTACACTTTTGGCAGAAGCTCGTGAAATTCTGTTGCAGCACAGGCCTGCAAATACGCCGGTAATGCTTGCCAGCTCTTTAGGTCGCCCTGAGGAGAATGTGTGCTATCGACGCCTGGCTGATTTAAAAGTTGATGAGGTTGATATGTTAACCGTTGTTTTGATTGGTTCTTCTAATTCACGGCTTGCTCAGTTGGGTGAGGGACCGCGCATGTTCACGCCACGTGGTTATGCCCGCAAAATTGATGGTGATTTAGCTAAGCATAATAAGAGTAATGAAATATGACAGTATATTTCATAGGAGCAGGTCCAGGTGACCCGGAACTACTCACTCTCAAAGCTGCTCGGATTATTGGGCAATGTCCTGTGTGCCTCTACGCTGGTTCTCTTGTTCCTGCCGAAGTTGTGGGCTGCGCGCCGGATGGCGCTAAAGTACTTGATACAGCTTCTATGAACCTTGATGAAACCCATGCTGAGATTTTGGAGGCGCAGGCACAGGGAAAAGATGTTGCTCGTGTGCATTCGGGTGATCCTTCACTTTATGGTGCAATTGCAGAGCAAATTCGCAGGCTGCGTACTGATGGTATTGAATATGAAATTATCCCAGGCGTGCCTGCGTATGCTGCCGTTGCCGCCGCTCTTAAGCAAGAACTCACCATTCCAGAGATTGCACAGTCTATTGTTTTGACTCGCATGTCGATGAAATCAACATCGATGCCGGCAGGTGAAACATTGGAGAATTTTGCGATTTCAGGGGCTACACTCGCTATTCACCTCGCAATACGAAATATGCGTGAAATTGAACGGGTGCTGATTCCCCATTATGGTGAAGACTGCCCTGTAGTTGTTGCGTATAGGGCGAGTTGGCCTGACCAAATTATAATTCGCGGCATCTTGAGTGATATTCGCAAAAAAGTGAGAGATGCAAAAATCACGCGTACCGCTCTTATTTTGGTTGGTCCGGCGTTGACTGAGCAACAAGATTTTGTAGATTCAGCCCTTTATGATCCAGATATAGAGCACATCCTGCGAAATCGGAAAACATGATTTGAGTAGTTGCTAGAATAAAAGTTTTTAGTTCCCCATTGGCTATCTTGACGGAGGTATAATTCCGGATCACGCTTAACAAAGGGGGCGCTTGATGACCACATTTGTACCGAAAGAAGTAGCTGATGGCTTGGAAGCCGCACGCAAAAATGCCTTGAGAAAAAAAAGTCGACTGCGGGTGCGGGCTGGCTCCAAGATATTGACCATACTTAAGTACTGGGACAATGGTTTTACGGTTGATATGGAAGATGCACCACAATTGCGAGGTTTAGTCGACCTCTATGATGGTACACGTCATCTATATCAATGTCTGATAATTGCATCGGCGGAAGATGGGGACGAGATTTACTATGAATTCAAACGCAATACGCTGGCTGTTGACAGAGCGCCGCTTGATTTCGCGCGTGAGGTGGATGCTCCAATTGCGTTGATCAGCCATAATTAAAAATATTTTTGCCTGATAATACCTAACAAAACTATTGTAGATCACTGAATGCGACTTTCATATTATCCACTGCTTTTAATATATTTGTACGGGTCATTCCGATGTTGAAGCGCAAAAAGGTTTCACCACCCGTTCCGAATGTTGGGCCATGATTAGTCGCAATCTTTGCCTTTTCTTGTACTCGTTTTATAACTTCTTCTAAGGACATTCCGGTGTCTGAGAAATCTACCCAAGCCAGGTACGTGGCCTCGAGAGGCATGGATTTCACTCCTGGAATAGAATTCACACCCTCTTCAAAGATTTTCTTATTTTCCCCAAGGTATTCCATTAGATCATCAACCCAAATTGCACCCTCTGGCGAATAGGCCTCTGTGGTCATATGCAAGCCAAATGAGTTTGGAGAGATACCAAGTGCAGCAGCACGTTGCGAAAATTTAGACTGCAGTTCAGAGTTTTCGATAATCACATTGCCAGTGTGACCTCCCGCAATATTAAAGGTCTTCGTAGCTGCTGTCATCATGATCAATCGATCACTAATTCCGTCGATCAACGCCATAGGAGTATGGTGGACCCCGTACGTAAGATCATGGTGGATTTCATCACTGACCAAAATCAGATCATGGCGGATGGCGAAGTCGGCGACTGTTTGTAATTCTTCAAGTGACCAGACCCTACCACCGGGGTTGTGTGGTGAGCAAAGTACTATCATCTTGGCGTTGTCAGGAACTGAGGCTTCGTAAGCTATAAAGTCCATCTCATATCGGCCATTATTATTCACTAAAGGCATCTCGATGACTTCGCGGTTATTGGCTAAGATGACTTTTGCAAATGAATGGTAAACTGGCGTGAACAAAATTACCCCATCATTGGGATTGGTGAAAGCTTCAATGCACATTGCAGTGCCATGAACCAGGCCATGGGTGGTGAAGACGCCTTCTCTGGGAATGTCCCAGTTATGACGATTTTTCATCCACCACTCAATTGCGTTAAGATATTTAGTTTCGTCGCCAAAATAGCCATAAATACCATGATCCAACATTTTGCTGAGCCCGTCTTGGATAACTTGTGGTGGTCTGAAATCCATATCTGCCACCCACATAGCGAGACCGTCTTCAGCGGAAACTCCGTAAATCGACTCCATCATATCCCATTTTGAAGAATTCGAACCCCGGCGATCAATTTTGTCATCAAAGGTCATAAATTATCCTAGTTTAGTTTTTTGGCATAGTTACCTATGCCTCAGACAGGATCAAGCACAGATTGGATTGATTTTGCCTTGCTTAAAAAAAGTCAATGATTTCGATCATTTAGGAATTTTTAAGGGATAGAGACCAAAGAAATTTTCCCAGTAGCAATTGCAGAGATAGAATGAATTGAATAATACCTACACTATGACGATACGCAAGATTTTGATACACCCCGATGCCCGCTTAAAGAAAAAAGCAGCCCCTGTGACTGAGGTTACGTCTTCTATTGAACTGCTAGCAGAAGATATGATTGAGACCATGTATGACGCGCCAGGCATTGGTCTGGCAGCGCCACAAATCGGGGTGATGACGCGTATTTTCGTGATGGACTGCGTCAAAGATGAGGGCGAAGCGCCTAGGCCGATGGTCCTTATGAATCCTGAAATTACCTGGGCGTCAGATGAAATCAGTAGCTATGAAGAGGGCTGTCTATCCATTCCTGAACAATATGGGGACGTTCAACGGCCTGCTGAAGTTGAGATGCATTGGATGGGACTAGATGGGCAGTTGCACCAAGAGCGGTTCAATGGGCTGTGGGCTACATGTGTGCAACATGAATTGGATCACTTGAATGGAAAGCTGTTCATTGATTATCTGAAACCTCTCCGCCGACAAATGATTACTCGTAAAATGCAGAAACTGAAACGTGAAACGGCCCGCAAATGATCCGCGCTACAGTTCCTTGGCCACATGCTTGCTTGACGGCTATTGCTGCTCCAGTTGAAGTGGTGACGTCAGAAATTCTGGATATTTGGCAAAATATGATTTCTGTCATGGAGGCAATGCCTGGTGTGGGCCTTGCGGCACCTCAGCTAGGCATTGGAAAGCGCCTTGCAGTTGTTGATGCCTCTACGTCGCGGGGACGAGTTTTACGGATGGCCAACCCAGAGGTTTTACATGTGTCAAACAAAATAGAATTTGGCGAAGAAGCTAGTCCCAATCTGCCTTTTGTCTCGGCTCAAGTGGAACGCCCTCGTGGCATTACTGTGCGTTATATCGACGAAAATGGTGAGCTACAGGAAAAAGATTTGATTCATCTTTGGGCACGTTCGACACTACACCAAATAGATCACCTGAATGGCCTAATGTATTTCGACAAACTGTCAAAACTTAAACGTGATATGTTACTTAAAAAGGCACGAAAACTATGCGCATAGTTTTCATGGGGACGCCTGAATTTTCGGTTACAGTTCTAAAGAATTTGGCGGATGCAGGGCATGAGATTGTAGCTGTTTACAGCCAACCTCCTCGCAAGTCTGGAAGGGGGCTAAAACTTCGCATATCACCGGTTCATGCTTGTGCTAATGAACGTGGGTTCCCTGTTTATTGCCCGATAAATTTCCGAGATATGACAGACGTTGATGCTTTTGAATCACATCAAGCAGATGTTGCGGTTGTTGTGGCCTATGGTTTAATTCTGCCGCAAACTTTGCTTGAGATGCCTCGCTTTGGGTGTTTGAACATCCATGCTAGCCTACTGCCGCGCTGGCGTGGAGCGGCACCCATTCACCGTGCAATAATGTCAGGGGATACGGAAACGGGCGTTTGTATTTTGCAAATGGATTCTGGTCTGGATACTGGAGCGGTACGACTTCAACGAGTTTTGAAGATTGGATCGACGGAGACTACTCTTCAGCTACATAATCGTTTGGCGCCCCTTGGCGCACAGGCTGTTCTGGATGTTTTGGCAGATTTAGATGAATATCCACCAATTGGGCAACCTTCTGCCGGGATGAGTTACGCTGAGAAAATAGATAAGTCAGAGGCTCGTATAAACTGGACCCGGTCGGCCATGGATATCGATCGTCAAATCCGTGCCCTGTCGCCGTTTCCAGGAGCTTGGTGTATGTTACAGGGTGAGCGGGTAAAAATTTTGGCGTCTGAATTGGCTGTGGGAGAGGGTATGCCAGGCACAATACTGGATTCCAATCTACGAATTTCTTGTGGTCGAGGCGCTGTTAAGGTGCTGCGATTGCAATTGGCCGGCAAAAAGCCCCAAGATGCAGAAGCTTTTGTGCGAAGCTTTGGTGTGCTGGGGCGCCTTGATTGAAACTCAATTTTCTATTTGGCCTTGAACGGTTCCATGCCGGATCGCGCTAATTCATCTGCCAGCTCGTTTTCTGGATGCCCTGCATGACCTTTTACCCATTCCCAGGTTACCTGGTGTTTTTCGCGTACAGTATCAAGTCGTTTCCATAGATCCTCGTTTTTAACGGGCTTTTTGGCGGCGGTCTTCCAGCCATTCCGTTTCCAGCCGATAATCCATTTTGTCACACCATCTTTTACGTAAACGCTGTCTGTAACGATGGTGATCTGCGAAGGCCTGTCCAGAGCCTCAAGTGCTGAAATTGCCGCCATCAACTCCATTCGGTTATTTGTTGTATCCGCTGCTCCGCCTTTTAAGGACCGCTGTTTCACAACTTCATCCACAGATTTTGCTTGTATCACAACGCCCCAACCGCCTGGGCCTGGATTTCCGCTGCAAGCTCCATCGGTATATGCGATTAAATTATGCATGCGCTGTTAACATTATGAAAGGCTCAATGTTTCCAGCGAGACCCAATTCTTTTCCTTCGCGTTGATCGCGCAATTCGAAGCCCGCATCTTTTAGATTTTGTACTAATTCATCAGTGGAGTAATAGGTGTAAAACCGACCGAGGTGATCACGAGTTTCACCTTCTCCTAATTTCATTCCAAGGTGGAAAATGCCCCTGGAATTAAGTGCTAAATGGCAGGCGGCAATGTGGCGAATGAAGTCGTTCCGCTTTGCATGAAGCAGTGAGAAATTTGCATATATCCCATCGTAAGTGGCACATTCTGGGAGTTCATCAAACGTTGCTTGTCGGGCGCTCACGCCTGGGTGCCGTGAGGCGGCTTCTACCATTTTTGAACTTCCGTCTGTTGCATCAACTTTAAGGCGTTGCCGCGCCATTTCAGCGGCTGCTAACCCTGGGCCACATCCTAAATCGAGCACGCGGCCCCCTTTTGGAATTGCTTTTATAAAGGCTATCAAAGACCTGCTGGGCGGTGCACTGGTTAGGCGCATATAGTCTTCAATTTTGGCATCATAGACCGAGAGTGTTTCGAGGTCCTCCATTATATCGCCTTTATATAAATTGAATTGCAGGTTTTTCTTTGGGTGCAGATCATATGGGTTCTCTAAGTATTTTTGGAACTTTAAAACTGACATTCTCTTGTGCCGTTTGCACCGTTTCGATTGCCACCGTGTAATGTTCTGAAAAGGCGTCTACCACCTCCTGGATTAAGATATCTGGGGCGGAGGCGCCGGCAGTGATGCCAATACTTTTGATTCCTGAAAGCGCGCGCCAATCAATATCTGCACTGCGTTGAACTAATTGAGTGTAGCCGCACCCAGCGCGTGCCGCTACCTCAACTAATCGTTTTGAATTTGAAGAATTTGGGGCGCCGACAACTAGTAAAGCATCGGACAAAGGAGCAATCGCCTTGACGGCTTCTTGACGGTTTGTCGTAGCGTAGCAAATATCTTCTTTATGGGGGCCAATAATTGCGGGGAACCGGTATTTTAGCGCTGCAACGATGCTTGCAGTATCATCCACTGAAAGCGTCGTTTGTGTTATGTATGCTAGATTATTTGGATCCCTGACCGAAGCTAAGGCAACATCGGCTTCCGTTTCAACCAAAAGGACTTCGCCTTCGGGAAGCTGGCCCATCGTACCAATAGTTTCGGGATGGCCTTCATGACCTATCATGATAATTTGAAAACCATTTTGTGAGTGTCGCTCAGCTTCTATATGAACCTTGCTGACCAAAGGACAGGTCGCGTCAACAAAAATCATATTCCGAGCTGTGGCAGCATTTGGAACGGATTTAGGGACGCCATGCGCTGAAAAGATCACTGGACGGTCATCGGGGCATTCATCAATTTCGTCAATAAATATAGCACCTTGATCTTTCAAATTGTCGACCACAAATTTATTGTGTACTATTTCGTGCCGGACATAAACTGGTGCACCCCATTTTAGCAAAGCCATTTCCACGATTTTAATGGCACGGTCAACTCCTGCGCAAAAGCCGCGTGGAGCTGCAAGATAAAGACTAAGGTGGGGCTTGGCCATCATTAATATGATCCTTTACTAATCAAAATACGCTCGTCTGGCGGGATCGTCTAAAGTGTTTAAAAGAATTTAATCTTGTCGAATATCTTCTGCTTGTGGAGGCGTCTCACTTGGTTCACGAGACGGGCGTCCAATGGCGTCACGCAGTGCATCTAACTCAATGAAATTATCACATTGCCGCCGCAACTCATCTGCTATCATTGGTGGTTGGCTACGTATAGTTGACACAACAGAAACCCGAACTCCTTGGCGCTGAACAGCTTCTATCATTGGACGAAAATCACCATCACCCGAAAATAAAACAATATGGTCTACATGCGGAGCCAATTCCATTGCGTTGACGGCAAGCTCAATATCCATGTTGCCTTTAATCTTGCGGCGGCCTTGGCTGTCTGTAAATTCTTTTGCAGTTTTTGTAACCATAGTAAATCCGTTGTAATTCAACCAGTCTACAAGGGGTCGAATGGGAGAGAACTCGTCATTTTCCAAGAGTGCTGTGTAGTAAAAGGCTCGTAACATTTTACCACGGCTCATAAACTCTTGACGAAGGAGTTTGTAGTCGATTTCAAAACCAAGTGATTTGGCTGCTGCATAGAGATTAGCGCCATCTATAAATAACGCGAGACGTTCGTCGCGGTAGAACATAATAAATTTCCTTTTGTGGTCTTCGATATAATTATTTTTATGATAAGAATGCAGGTAATTGCCGCTATTAAGTTTCTAAGTAGTTTTTAAAATAAGATGTGTAAATGTCACAATATCACTTTTGTATAGACCGCTGTTCAAAAGCATTGGTCGCTTTGGGAGCTAATCAAACCTCCAAACTTGGAGCCCCTGCGGCGACCATTAATTTTGCTCTATCTTACTTGAGGTTGAGCGCTAACACCATCGTGCGAAGTAGCCGTCTTTACAGCACTCCCTGTTTTCCTGCTGGATATGGCCCGGACTATGTGAATGCGGCTGCAGAGATAAGTTTTAAGGGAGGCTCATCCGAGCTGTTGGCGCTTCTCCACAGCATCGAGGTTATTTTTGGTAGGGTCCGTGGTGAAAGATGGGGTAAACGGGTATTAGACGCAGATCTTATTGCATTTGGAACTCAAGTTTTGCCAGACCTTTATACCTATAAAAAATGGCGCGACTTACCTATTTCGGACCAAATGCTCCAAACGCCAGATCAGCTGATTTTGCCACACCCGCGACTACAAGATCGCGCTTTTGTTTTGAGGCCCTTGATGGATCTGGTCCCTGATTGGGTTCATCCAGTTTCCGGTCTAAAAATAAAAGAAATCTACGCCCAATTACCGCCAAAAGACCGTGCTGAAGTGAAGTTAATTTTGGAGCGCGCTTGAGCTTTTGGTCCTTGCGTTTCATCGCATTCACTCATAGAAGATAACCTCAATTATAGGTGCAGGAGAGTTGTCATGGCCCGTGTTACAGTCGAAGATTGCGTTGATAAGGTTCCAAATCGTTTTGATCTGGTTATGCTTGCGGCACATCGTGCACGTGAAATCTCAAGCGGATCCCCAGTAACGGTTGATCGTGACAACGACAAAAACCCAGTAGTTTCTTTACGTGAAATTGCCGACGAAACTCAGATGGTTGATCATTTGCTGGAGCGCTTAATAGAAAGCAACCAAACTCAGATCGAAGTTGATGAGCCAGAAGAAGACTCAATGGCGTTGTTGATGGGTGGTGGTGAAGTTGATAAGCCCGTGGAAGACGATCTTAACGATGAAAAATTGTTGCGTGCGCTGATGGAAGCTCAAGGCCAACGATAAGGAAATAGATGCATGATCACTGCTGACCATCTGATCGGCCTGATCCGCGCTTATAATCCGTCAACAAATGCCGAGCTCATAACTAAAGCTTACAATTACTGCAAAGAAATGCACGACGGTCAGTTTCGCCGTTCGGGCGAACCTTACTACACGCATCCTGTGGAGGTTGGGGTTGTATTGGCCGATCAGCATCTTGATGATGCAACAATTGTCACGGCTCTTTTGCACGACACAATTGAAGATACAAAAGCAAACTTTTCAGATGTTGAACGGGAATTTTCGTTTGAGATTGCCAACCTTGTTGACGGCGTCACCAAACTTACAAACCTTCAGCTTTCTTCTACTGAGACAAAGCAAGCCGAGAATTTTCGTAAGCTAATCATGGCGACATCAAAAGATGTTCGTGTGACTTTAGTGAAACTAGCGGACAGGCTTCACAACATGCGCACTATCCGGTCAATGAGGCCAGAAAAGCAGGAGCAAAAAGCTCGTGAAACAATGGATATTTATGCTCCCCTAGCTGGACGTATGGGGATGCACTGGCTTCGCGAAGAACTGGAAGATCTTGCGTTTCAAGTCCTGAATTCTGAAGGTCGTCAATCCATCATACGCAGGTTCATTAAATTACAGAATGAAACTGGCGACGTTGTTCAGCAGATTGAAGCCGATTTGCTCGAAGAAACGGGTAGGGCCAAAATTGATGTGGAGGTCTCTGGCCGTGCGAAAAAGCCTTACTCTATTTGGCGTAAGATGCAGACAAAACAGCTTTCATTTTCACGGCTTTCGGATATTTACGGCTTCCGTGTTATAGTTGAAGACGAATCTGATTGTTACAAAACACTTGGCTTAATTCATCAGCGATGGCGTGCTGTTCCTGGTCGGTTTAAAGATTACATTAGCCAACCAAAGTCGAATGGCTATCGTAGTATCCACACAACTGTTTCAGGACGTAACGCTCGTCGTGTTGAAGTGCAAATTCGTACTAAGGCGATGCACCAAGTTGCTGAAAAAGGTGCAGCTGCAACATGGTCTTATCGGGATGGTGAGCGCGAGAATAACCCCTTTGCGCTTGATCCCTCTGCTTGGATTGCATCCCTAACCGAGCAGTTTGGTAGTGAGGGGGATCATGGTGAGTTTCTCGAAGCGGTACGTTTAGAAATGTACACTGATCAAGTTTTTTGCTTCACCCCAAAAGGTGAAGTTATCAAGCTACCACGTGGTGCGACGCCCATTGATTTCGCCTATGCCATCCATACAAGAATCGGATCTGCGTGTGTTTCTGCGAAGGTTGACGGAATACGAGTGCCTTTATGGACCCGTCTGCGAAATGGTCAATCTGTTCAAATCATCACCGCTGAAGGCCAAACACCGCCAGCGAGTTGGATTGATATTGCAGCGACGGGCCGTGCAAAAACTGCAATAAGACGTAGTCTACGTGAAGTAGACCGCGAACGGTTCGTTAATCTAGGTCGTGAACTTGCTCGTGTTGCTTTTGAGAATGTAAATAAGAAGGCTACTGATCGTGCCTTAAGTACTGCCGCTAAGCAAATGGGCCTGCCTGATAGATCTGAACTATTAGCCCGCCTTGGTAGTGCTGAAATCACTTCGCGCGAAGTTGTGGCTGTTCTTTATCCGAACCTTAAGCTGGATGCCACTGACGAAGTAGGGGCCGAACGTGCTGTGGTGGGCCTCGAGCTGGGCCAGAATTTTGAACACGCAGCTTGTTGCCACCCATTGCCGGGCGAGCGCATTGTTGGAATTACGTTTCGTGGCAAAGGAGTTGTTGTACATACAATTAATTGTCCAAACTTGCAGAGTTATGAAGAGCAAATGGGCCGATGGCTGGATCTGCATTGGCAAGACGGGCAGCACGCCGTTATTCATCCGGTCCAAATCATGGTGACAATCCGTAATGGAGCAGGTGTTATGGGGCATATTTGTGCTTTGATCGGAGATCAGAAAGCAAATATATCAGATATGAAATTCGTTGAACGCAAGCCGGATTATTTTAAACTGATGGTAGAATTGGAATTGCGGGACGTGTCACAATTGCACATGGTGCTTACAGCTTTGGAAGCAGATAATGACGTGGCGGAAGTAAACCGACACAATGACTTGCAACTTGGCCGCGAGAATGAGGTATTTGAGGTTGAATAGGATACACTTTGGTATTTAGACGCCGTGATAGACGCGGAATAGCCAGAGCCGTTTGGGAAGTAGTTTACCCAAAGGGTGGCTGGAGTCGTGCCTATCTCTACGTTAAACATCGACTGACACGCCTTCCCGGAACGCCCGAACAAATTGCTCGCGGCATTGGAGTTGGAGTTTTCGCAGCTTTTAGCCCATTCTACGGATTACACTTTTTGGTTGCGGCCGTTGTGGCACTCTTGATGCGAGGATCTGTAATTGCCGCACTATTGGGAACGTTCTTTGGTAACCCTTTGACATATATCCCGATTGGTGCCGCCTCAGTAGGTGCTGGATATGCTATATTGGGCAAAAGTGTACCGTTGAATGTACATAGTGGATTTGGTCAAATGTTTTCCCAAGCTTTGCAGGAGCTATGGTTCAATTTCAAAGCTATGTTTACAGTTTCAATGGCAGACTGGACTTATCTTTTAGAATTCTGGGATACTGTATTTTTTCCGTGGTTGGTTGGGAGTATACCCGTCGGTATAATTGCGGGACTGCTGGCTTATTTTCTGTCGGCTCCAACAATAAGAGTTTATAAAAACCGTCGCAAAGGTTTGTTGAGCAGTAAATTGATAGCGCTGCGTAAAAAGGCACAGATTAAGCGTGATGGGGGAGTGGGTCGTTGACCTTTCTAAATTGAGAGACTTTATATGTCATTAAATCAACGTCTTGGTGTAAATATTGATCATGTAGCCACACTACGTAATGCACGCGGTGGCGCCTATCCTGACCCTGTACGGGCTGCTCTTTTGGCAGAGGCCGCGGGTGCGGATGGTATTACAGCGCACTTGCGTGAAGATCGTCGCCACATTCGTGATTCGGATATTGAAGCTTTAATGGAACAGATCACTACGCCTCTCAACTTTGAGATGGCCGCAACGGCTGAAATGCAGGCTATTGCTTTGGGTCTAAAGCCCCACGCGGTCTGCCTAGTTCCGGAAAAACGAGAGGAGCGAACCACTGAGGGTGGTTTGGAGGTTGCGGGTGACGAAATTCGTTTAAAAGAGTTTATTTCACCCTTGGCTGACGCTGGATGCAGGGTCTCTTTGTTTGTAGCTGCGGATGAGCGTCAATTGGAGGCCTCTTTTCGAGTGGGTGCAACGATTGTAGAGCTGCACACAGGCGCATATTGTAATTTTCATACTGAGGGTAATGTTTTAGCAGCTCATGCGGAATTAGAACGTATCAAACATTGTGCGACATTTGCGCATAATTTAGGGCTAGAAGTACACGGAGGCCATGGGCTGACCTTTGACAACGTTGGACCACTTGCGGCTTTGCCCGAGATTGCTGAACTTAATATAGGTCACTTTCTAATAGGCGAGTCTGTTTTCAATGGACTTGAAGTGGTGATCTCTAAAATGCGCAAACTGATGCAGGATGCGCGAAATTGATTTTGGGAATTGGCACAGATCTCGCTAATATTGAGCGCATTCAAGGCACGATTGATCGGTTTGGGGTAAGGTTTAAAAATAGGGTTTTCACGGAGGTTGAGCAAATTAAAGCTGAGGCTCGCAAAGATATCGCTGGTACTTATGCGAAAAGATGGGCCGCGAAAGAAGCATGCTCCAAAGCTCTTGGTACAGGCCTTGCGATGGGAATAAGTTGGAAAGATATGGGCGTGACCAACTTGAGTAGCGGCCAACCTATAATGGCTGTTACAGGCTGGGCTGCGGAACGGCTCAATGAGATGATTCCTGAAGGGCACGAGGCAATTATTCATTGTACGTTAACTGATGATTATCCATGGGCTCAGGCATTTGTTGTCATTGAAGCTTTACCCCGTGCTGCCGACTAGATTTCATTTAGGATGAATTTTTACTAGTAGATTAGTCTAACCTGCCTAGTCTGCCCTTAACTTGACTCTGCGAAGCAACCCACGCACACAGCCACTAATCAATCTCCGAGGGTAACATGAACGAAGCTAGACAGAACAATAATACTGATAAGAAAACAGCCGTTGAAAGCTTTGTTGAAACTATAAAAACGGTTTTTTATGCGTTGCTTATAGCCGGTGTTATTCGGACGTTGTTTTTTCAACCCTTCTGGATACCATCCGGCTCTATGAAAGATACGCTCCTAATTGGTGATTTCTTGTTTGTTAATAAAATGGCGTATGGTTACTCTTACGCATCTTGTCCAAAAATCCAGATTCCACAGGTCGGTATTAATCTTGATGCTGATGACTTCTGCGGGTTCATTGCAGATAAAAAAACACGTATTTTTGGTGGAGAGCCTAAACGTGGGGATGTTGTTGTTTTCAGGCATCCAGTAAACGGTACAGACTATATTAAACGCCTGATAGGTATGCCTGGTGATAAAGTCCAGATGATTGACGGTGTTCTTCACATAAACGGAATGGCTGTTATATTGGAACAGGTGGATGATTTCGTGGAGACATATGAGGCGCAAGGATCACAACGAAACCGCCCCCGTTGTGTAAGTGGTGCCGTTGGGAGTGGTGGTGATTGCATAAAGAAAAGATATCAGGAGACCTTGCCTAATGGTGTTATGCACGCCGTTCTGGATATTGCCCCGATGGGTTCTGACAATACAAAAATTAACGCCGTTCCCGCAGGTCACTACTTTTTTATGGGCGACAACCGTGATAATTCAAAAGACAGTAGGGTGTCTCAGGCTAGAGGCGGCGTTGGCTTTGTTCCAGCCAAAGATATCATTGGACGCGCAGACCGCATCTTGTTTTCATCTGCTGGTCGTTCAATTCTAGCCTTCTGGACGTGGCGCAGTGATCGCTATTTTAAGGCTGTTGAATAAAATGGCTGTTTGCATTTTATGGGTGGTCTTATGATCAAACTTTCGACGGAGTTGCAGCAGTTTACAAAAAAAATTAATTATATTTTTAAAGACCCATCTTTCCTGATTACTGCTTTAACACATTCGAGTATTTCATCAGTCACCCGTTCAGACAATGAGCGTCTTGAGTTTTTAGGAGATCGCGTATTGGGCTTGGTTATGGCCCAAGCTTTGTTGGATGATGACCCTGACGCCAGCGAAGGTCAACTAGCTCCTCGCTTTAACGCACTCGTACGTAAAGAGACATGTGCGGACGTGGCCCGTGATATCAATTTGGGCGATATGTTGAAATTGGGGCGTTCTGAAATGATCAGTGGAGGTCGTAGAAAAGACGCTTTGCTTGGAGATGGTATAGAGGCTGTAATAGCTGCCGTGTACCGTGATGGTGGTTTTGTAGCTGCCCAAAACTTGATATTGACTTTGTGGGGTGATCGTATCGCTTCCGTAGAGGCAGATGCGCGAGATCCGAAGACAGCCTTGCAAGAATGGGCGCAGGCGCGCAAAGGAGTGCCGCCTAAATATGTCGAAGTAGGCCGCAGTGGTCCGGACCATGCGCCGTTGTTTGAAATTGAAGTGCAAATGCACTCTGGTGAAAAGGCAAAAGCCAAAGCTGGATCAAAGCGTCAAGCGGAGCAGGCCGTGGCGAAACTAATGTTAGAAAGGTTAGGGGCATGAGCAAGCGCGCTGGATTTGTGGCTCTGATAGGAGAGCCGAACGCAGGGAAGTCGACATTGCTCAATCGTATGGTTGGAGCAAAAGTTTCGATTGTGACGCATAAGGTGCAAACGACACGTGCGCGCATTCGTGGTGTTGCTTTGGAAGATGAGGCGCAAATCGTATTTGTCGATACCCCAGGCATTTTTCGCCCAAAGCGTCGCTTGGATAGGGCAATGGTGAAATCGGCCTGGGGCGGAGCTGCTGATGCTGATCTTACAGTATTCTTGATTGAAGCGCATCGTGGTATAACTGAAGGCGTTGATGCTATTATGAATGCATTGAAAGATCTGCCAAAAAGCAAATCTGTTGTTTTGGCAATCAATAAAATTGACCGGGTGCAAGCCGAAGAGTTGTTAGCCCTTACAAAGTCCATGAATGACGTATTCAATTTTGTGGAAACTTTCCTTATATCGGCGGAAAAAGGTCATGGATGCGACACGCTTAAAACTTGGCTTGCTAGTAAATTACCTGAAGGGCCCTTGGCTTTACCCCGAAGATCAAATTGCTGATTTACCGTTGCGTATGTTGGCTGCAGAAACCACCCGTGAGAAGTTAACCTTACGATTGCACCAAGAGTTGCCTTATCAATTGACGGTTGAAACCGAAGCTTGGGAGGAACGCAAAGATGGATCTTGCAAGATCGATCAATTAATTTACGTCATGCGCGACGGACATAAAGGGATTGTTTTGGGTAATAAAGGTGAAACGATTAAAGCCGTCTCTATACAAGCGCGTGCTGAACTGGAAGAGTTTTTGGGTCGTCGAGTTCATTTATTCTTACAGGTTAAAGTTCGTCCAAATTGGCTGGAGGAAAAAGAGCGTTATTCCGAAATGGGCCTTGATTTCCGAGATGGAAATATATGAGTCGCCTGACAAGTGATATTTGGGTGTCCGCCTATCTGACCCGCTTGCGCCTTTCTGACATACCCGCATTCGTTGTTGCACGGGGCGATAGCACAGCAGGTGCAGTCTTAGTTAAGCTCAATACTTTGGACGGACAAGGTATTGTGTTTCAACGTTCTTTTGATTTAGTTTCGGGGGTTCGCAACTGGATGGAACTCGTTTCAGGAGATGAGCCTGATTTGGACGTAGCTATTTCCCGTCAACGCAGCTTTGACCCTGACCTATGGGTCATCGAAGTTGAGGATCGTGAAGGCCGGCATCTTTTAGACGAACCCGGACTATCAGATTGATCGAATATCTGGAATGAAGATCATAATCACTAATTTTTTAAAAATAAAATCTTTAATATACTTTAATTTAGCTTATAAATATTGGGGGTTTAAGGTTGATTGAGTGGCGCGATGAGGGGGTTTTATTAGCTGTGCGAAAGCATGGAGAGAACGCCGTAATAATCGACGTTTTGACCCAAAGCCACGGTCGCCACGCTGGCGTAGTCCGCGGGGGCGCTGGTCGTAAGCAAGCTCCTGTATTGCAACCGGGTGCGCAATTAGATCTGGTCTGGAAAGCACGTCTAGAAGAACATTTGGGATCTTTCACGGTAGAACCTCTGCGCAGTCGCGCGGCTCAAGTGATGACCGATCCTTTGGCGTTGGCAGGGTTGAGCTCGACAGTTGGACTTTTGTGCTTTTCATTGCCGGAACGTGAAATTTATCCAAAATTATATACTATTTCAGTGAATTTGTTAGACTTAATGTGTGTCACAGATGCTTGGCCTTTGGCCTATTTACAGTGGGAAATACAACTTCTTGAAATGTTGGGTTTTGGGCTTGATCTCAGCCGCTGCGCCGTATCTGGCGGAATAGACGATTTGACCTATATATCTCCAAAAACTGGACGTGCAGTCGCAGCTCATCATGCGGGCGAGTGGAAAACGCGACTTCTGCCCTTGGTGCCCTGCATGAAAGGTGAGGGAAATGCAGAGAATAACGAAATTTCGGAAGGCTTGCGTACGACTGGTCATTTTCTAGAAAAATGGCTCGCACCGTCATTGGGAGATCGACCTCTGCCTGTAGCGCGACAGCGCTTAGTTGATCGTTTAATTCTCTCAGCCCGTGCCTAGGTAGGGAGTTGGCTGCCTGATATCATTGCCCAAGTCGCTAAGGCCACGATAGCCAGCATTGAAACAGCCATGGCAAAATTTATATTGCGCTGGACAGATTTAGGTAAATTCAGATTGCTAAGAGAAACTCCAAAATAAACCCAGGCCAAATGGATTGGGATCCAGATCATGTTGAGAACTGCAAATTTCAGGGCAACTTCTGTCCAGTAGCTTTCTGGAACCAGTGGAAATCCTGCTAAAAGTGTTGTTAAAACCGCGTATGCCTTTGGATTGATTGGTTGCAGTAACACCCCGGCTAAAAAACCGGGTGCACTCTGTAAATTTATGAACGCTATTTTAGACCCTGCTAAAGTGATGCGGCCCGCAAGATAGAGTAGGTAGGAAAAAGACAAGGCCATTAAAAAAATGCGTAGCCACGGAGTTGCCAAAACTAAAGTGGCTAGCCCGAATGCAACGGCGAAAAAAACTATGGCTTGACCAATAAAAAGTCCTGAAACGAAGCGTAGCCCGGCGCGCATTCCAAAACCTGCTCCCACGCCAGCCGCTGACAACACGCCAGGCCCGGGCGTAGATAGTAAAAATATTACTGCAAAAATAAACGTTATCATGAACAGACTTTGCCAGGAAATTGGCTAAGTGCAAGCTTGTTAGCCTAGTAGGCGGCGAGCGATAACTTGAGCCTGAATTTCTCCTGCACCCTCAAAAATATTAAGAATACGCGCATCGCACAAAACCCGACTAATTTTATATTCAAGCGCAAATCCATTACCCCCATGGACCTGCAAGGCATTGTCCGCCGCTGCCCAAGCAACCCGTGCGCCTAAGAGTTTTGCCATACCAGCCTCAATATCACAACGTCGTCCCTGATCTTTCTCAAAGGCGCTAAAATACGTTAGTTGGCGAGCGATCATTAACTCAACGGCCATCATTGCCAATTTGTTTGCAACTCTTGGAAATTCAATTAAGGGCTTGCCAAATTGCTTCCGGTCTACCGAATAACGGTAGGCTAAATCCAATGCGGATTGGGCAACCCCAACCGCACGGGCGGCTGTTTGAATTCTGGCGCTTTCAAAGGTTTCCATGAGTTGTTTAAAGCCTTTGCCGGGTTTGCCACCAAGAAGGTTTTCACCTTTGACATGAAAATTGTCAAAAGCTAGCTCGTATTCTTTCATACCTCGATAGCCTAAAACTTC
Organism: uncultured Planktomarina sp.; assembly: GCA_905182425.1. Classification (GTDB taxonomy): domain Bacteria; phylum Pseudomonadota; class Alphaproteobacteria; order Rhodobacterales; family Rhodobacteraceae; genus Planktomarina. The sequence continues at coordinate 41,860 of CAJJBP010000019.1, forward strand.
GATCTCGCCGCCTGTCATGCCTTCTGTTGGAAAGGGAACCTCGTCCGTACCTGGCGTTTTTTCAGCTAAAAACATTGAAAGACCTTTATAGTTGGTCGTATCAGAGTCTGTCCGCGCCAAGAGGGTCATCATATGCGTTCGTGTTGCATGGGTAATCCATGTTTTATTACCTGTAACGCTCCAATCTTCACCATTCTGAACGGCGCGAGTGCGTAATGCTCCTAAATCAGAGCCGGTGTTTGGCTCAGTAAATACTGCGGTTGGAAGCTTTTCAGCAGAGGCCAGCGCAGGAAGCCATTTTTGTTTTTGTTCTTCGGTACCTCCCGCTATTATTAACTCAGCGGCGATTTCTGTACGAGTTCCCAAAGAGCCAACGCCGATGTACCCACGTGAAAGTTCCTCACTAACAACGCACATCGAAACTTTGGATAGTCCGTATCCTCCGTATTCTTCTGGAATTGTTAGTCCAAACACACCCATTTCAGCCAGTTCATCAATCACATCCATTGGGATTAATTCGTCTTTTAGGTGCCAGTCATGAGCAAAAGGTTCAATTTTCTCTATGGAATACCTACGAAATTGTTCGCGGATCATCTCAAGTTCATCATCAAGGCCAGAAGCACCGAGCATCGTATCGGCCTCGTGCTCTTGCATCAGAGTGACTAATCGCAAGCGTGCGGATTGGCTGTTGGCGGATTGCATGAGTTCCGACACGGCAGGTACCATCATCGTGCTGATTTCCTCTTGAGAAAGTCCAATATCGTGCAGGCGGAAGATCTCACCTTGGTTCATTGGGATACCGCCGGCCATCTGGCACAAGTATTCGCCAAATGTAATTTGTAAAATCAATTGTTCGATTTCGCCAAACTTGCCCGAACCTTGAAGATTGAGTGCCCATTTTTCCATTTGGCGTAGGCTTTCGACATAGGTTGCTACCCATGCAAATCCATGGGCAGCCGTTTGATTTTTTTCAATCAATTCGTTTGACACACGCCCCTCTGTCGTTACCAGTGCCTGAAGTTTGATTTTGGTAATATCCAACACCGCGTCTGCAGCAGGAATTGCCTGAGCTGTTAGTGTCAATAGATTTGGCAAAATTGCTGTATGTGTCATGAACCCGTCCCCAATGCGGCTGAACTTCACTAATTTTTATCTTGACCATTATGTAGATCGCTTGCTGGCTACGCACAACTTTAATTCAAATAAAAATGTCTTTTTGAAGTATTATGTCGCAGTCAAATTATGAGTGCAGACGAGATTGGCCCAGGCTATGCTCTTTCGATGCAAGAGATTCTCAATCTGTACACGTTAAATCTGTTTATTATGATCGCTATCATTGCCGTTTTTTCTGGAATGGTGAAGGGAATGGTGGGCTTTGCAATGCCTATGATCTTCATCACTGGGATGACAATTTTTGTTAGTCCAGACTTCGCCTTGGGTATTTTGATCTTACCTACTTTGGTGGCTAATGGTTGGCAGGCGGGCCGACAGGGGTTTCGGGCGGCCTGGGACGCATTGTACGGTCACAGAATATTTTTAATTTTAGCATATACAACCTTGCTGGTTACAACCCAATTTGTGCCATTGTTGTCACAATCCTTATTCTTTCTTTGCTTGGGTTGTTTAGTCGTGACGTCCGCAAGCTTGATGTTGAGTGGCTGGCAACCGAGTGGCTATTACAGCAAAGGCCTTTCTTTGTGTTGTGCTTTGGTGGCGGGTATTGGGGGAGGTATTTCAGGTGTTTGGGGTCCTCCCACAGTTATATATCTTTCTACCCAGAAACTTGAGAAAGAAGTGCAGATGCAAACGCAGGGAGCCATCTACGGGCTTGGCGCTGCTTTACTCTTGGCCGGTCACATACGCTCTGGCATTGCTACAATCCCAGCGCTTACTTTGGGAGCCTTTGCCATAATGCCCGCGTGTTTTGGAATATGGTTGGGGTTTAAAATCCAAGATCGCATCAACCAGCATTTATTTCGGTTTGCGACGTTGTGTGTGTTGATTTTAGCTGGCTTAAATTTGATCTATCGTGGGTTATTCTAATATATCAGTGTCGAATTTTTAATCTTGACTGAAGGTTTTCTGTTCAGGCCAGCGCAACCGCACGCACATCATCATCGATATGAGGCAGGTACTGTGCTCAAAATTTTTGGCAAACATGGATACAAGCTTTGCAGATTGTTCGTCATATGCGGCTTTGTCTTCCCATGTCCGGCGCGGTTCAAGCAAAAGATCGGCAACCCCGGGAACTGATGTTGGAACCTCAAATCCAAAGTTCTGATCAACTCGGAAAGATCCATTTGAAAGTGATCCGTCTAGAGCTGCGCTTAGCAACGCCCGTGTCGCGCCGATTGGCATTCTGCTTCCATGACCATAAGGGCCGCCAGTCCAACCCGTGTTCACCAACCAGCAAGTTGCGCCATGATTTGCAATTTTTTTATGCAGCAAGTTACCATAATCTTCCGGGCGGCGTAGCATAAAAGCGGCCCCAAAGCAGGTTGAGAAGGTTGGTTGAGGCTCTGTAACGCCCCGCTCAGTACCTGCAACCTTGGCGGTGAAGCCTGAGAGAAAGTGATACATTGCTTGTGCAGGTGTCAGTCGAGCAATTGGTGGCAAGACACCAAAGGTGTCGCAGGTTAGCATGATAATGTTCTTGGGATGCCCCCAACCCCTGTTGGCGAGGCATTGGAGATATACTCAAGAGGATAAGCGCAACGCATGTTGGCTGTCAGGCTATCATCATTGAAATCCAATTCCTTAGTTTCTGCATCGTAGACCATATTTTCGATGACAGTGCCAAACTTTGATGTGGTCGCAAAAATTTCAGGCTCGGATTCGGCGCTGAGATTAATGGTTTTAGCATAACAACCGCCCTCAAAGTTGTAGGTACCTCTGTCAGACCAGCCATGCTCATCATCGCCAATTAAAATACGATTTGGATCTGCAGACAGTGTGGTTTTGCCAGTACCGGAGAGGCCAAAGAATATAGCTGTATCAACTGGGTTGCCTGGGGCATGATTGGCTGAACAATGCATTGGCATGATGCCTTGTTCTGGCAACAAGAAATTGAGTAGAGAAAAAACACACTTTTTGTTTTCGCCCGCATATTCAGTGCCGCCTATCAGAATTAGCTTTTGTTCGAAGTTCATCGAAATTATCGTTTCTGACCTGCAATCATGCCGCTCTGGATTTGCCTTAAATGATGGGCAATTTATGACTGTCCAATCTGCTACAAAACCGACAAGTTCATCAGCGCTGGGCCGGCGCAACAAATGACGAATAAACAGTCCATGCCAGGCAAGTTCGGTAACCATGCGGACGTCTAATCGATTGGCAGGTTCAGCGCCAGCAAACAAATCTTGCACAAAGTAATCGCGACCCTTCATGTGGTTACGCATGTCGTTATAGAGAATTTCGAAGCCCTCTTCTGACATCGCAGTAGTGTTTTCCCACCAAACCTTATCCTCAATAGAGGTGGATTTTACAACGTGTTTATCTTTAGGTGAGCGGCCTGTGAATTTTCCGGTTGAGACCAAAAAAGCCCCACCTTTGCCCAGTTCACCCTCTTTACGTGTTAAAGCTTCTTCTATTAATAAAGGCTCAATCAGGTTGTAATAGACATGATCTAAACCAATGATACCTTGGTCTTCGAGAGTAAAATCTGGATTTACACGTGCGGACATAATGCGGTTGCTCCTGCAGTCTGCTCTGATGTTAACATGTTAACATGTTAACATGTTAACACTTAATACCAACAGCCAACACTCGTTTCGTTAGCGCAACCAGTGGCAGTTTAGCGCAACCATTTGCGGTTTAGCGTATATAATTTTGCCTAAGTTGGCCATTTTCATAAAAATTGAAGATGTTATTGTCACTGACAGCAGGGTCTAAAAGATGATTCGTATCCATTGTCGTAGAAAGCTGGCAGCTACAGAGCTCTAAAGGCGTATGCATCCAAATACGATCTACCTAACCATCAAATAGATTCTGTTTAGATTTGGTTGCGAGTGATTGCGTGGCATGTTTTATTGATGGGGAAGAATACTTTTTCTCCAAATCCGTCAAAATAAATGGATCTATGTACTTGGACCATATGTCTCTATCAAACTTGTTGACCAGTTTTGACCAGGTTAAAGGACTGAACTGCGTTATTAGAAGTAACTTTTGAGTTTAATGGAGTTGAAATTTTGATAAAAAAGCCGACTTACTTGCGTTTGACGCTGGGAGGGTGCCAATCAGTGCTAGCAGTCGTGTTGGGTCCTTGACGTGATTTTCAATGTCGAATTTTGAATCCTGGAAAAACTTTAGTCGCTTGGACCATAGGCTTTTGTTGCATGCAACAGCGGTGCGATTTCAATTAAAGTCACTCCTGCTACTGGGCCCGTCTGGTTCAGGAAAATCAAAATTAGCGGTTGATATGATTTCGCTTGGGGCCACGCTCATTTCAGATGATCGCGTTTGGCTATGTATTGAAGATACGCGCCTTTGCCTTGAGGCCCCTGAACAAGTCTCTGGCAAGATTGAGGCTCGTGGCTTGGGCATTTTGCGTATGAAGTCCTCTGTGCGAGGACCTGTAGAGTTAGATTATTGCCTGGATTTATCACTAGAAAGTCATGCACGCTTGCCTTCTATGCAGGAAGTTACGAAGTTAGGGCATAAAATTTTGGTGCTTCCGGGTCTGCCAATGGTCCCAAGCGCCTCTGCGCTGATGTTGTTGTTAAAAAATGGATTCTCTGAAGATGAATGAAGGGTATCAGGACATGCATGTGTTGCTTATAACTGGGCCGGCTGGGTCTGGTCGTACAACCGCAATTAATGCGCTTGAGGACGCGGGATTCGAAGCGATTGACAATATACCCCTTAGTCTTGCTCCTCGATTGTTCGAGGGCCCTAAGCTTGATAAACCTTTGGCTCTTGGTATCGATACCCGAAACCGAGACTTTTCAATTGATGGATTGCTGGATGCAATATCAGCCATTCAGTCTACAAAGTGCATCAAGTTGGATTTGCTGTATCTTGATTGCTCTGTCGATGTTTTGCTGCGGCGTTTTTCTGAGACCCGACGTCGTCACCATTTGGCTCCTAGTGGCTCTGCGCTTGAAGGTATACATCGCGATATTGATCTAATGCAGCCGGTTCGAAGTCGCTCTGACTTCTTAATAGATACCACGGAATTATCTCCAAATGAGTTACGTGCAGAAATAACTCAGCGATTCTCTGGAAAGAGAGGCGAAGAGATGGCGATTGTTGTTCAATCTTTTTCCTACAAGAGAGGCGCTCCCCGCGGTTTAGATATAATGTTTGATTGTCGGTTTTTACGAAACCCACACTGGGATAAAGACTTAAGGATTAAAACTGGTCTTAACGAAGAGGTGCAGGCATATGTTGCTGAAGATGAAAATTTTGCACCATTTTGCAGTAAGATTTTAGGTCTGGCTGATTTAGTTGTTCCGGCTCACAAAGTGGAAGGGCGTTCGCATCTCTCAATTGGCTTTGGGTGTACTGGTGGCCAACATCGTTCGGTAGCAATCGTAGAAATCTTTGGAAATGCAATTGCGCGGCTGGCATGTGACCATTCGTCATCGAGAATTGGACCGATCCTTGAACCACAAAATGTCAAGTAAAACGAAGGTATGAAGTAGTTGATAGGTATCGTCATAGTAGCGCATGGAGGTCTGGCCATTGAGTATAAGGCCGCGATGGAACACGTCGTTGGTGAGCAAACTGGCATTGCAGCGGTAACGATACGTCCAGATTGTGATCGCGTTAAAAAACAGGGTGAAATATGTGCGGCCGCCGACAGAGTTGATGAGGGTAGCGGCGTTGTGATCGTGACCGATATGTTTGGTGGCTCACCTTCAAACTTGTCTCTATTAGCATGTAATTGCGCCAATCGCCGTGTTTTGTATGGGGCGAATTTGCCACTTTTGGTAAAACTTGCAAAATCTCGTCGAAATTCTGTTGAGGAAGCGATTTCTAAAGCAATTGACGCAGGTCGCAAGTATATGGACTGCCTACCTCAAAAATATCAGGCTTAAATCAATTGAGACAAAAATTAGATATTATTAATGAAAAGGGCCTGCATGCGCGGGCTTCTGCCAAATTTGTAGAAACAGTAGAGCGTCATGAGGCTAGTGCCAGTGTGGAAAAGGACGGTTTGATGGCTCAAGGTGATAGCATTATGGGATTGCTTATGTTGGCGGCTGGACGTGGGACGACTATTGAGGTGGAAACTTCGGGTGTTGAGGCGAAAGAGCTTGCGAAGGCGTTGGCAAATTTACTTGAGGATCGATTTGGGGAAAAAGCTTAAATAATTTGAAGATCAACCTAACGTAGCTTTTGAATATAATTTTAAGCTTCTAATTAGTTTTTTGAATTTGGGACGCTACTTTCTAGACTGTTGTTTAGGAGTTTTTTGTCACTTAAAAAGGTCCTGGTTTCTTCACCTAATTGGCGAGGACCGTTGCTTGGCTTTCACACCGGATCATAGCGCTTTTCCATTTATCCTGTTATGTTGTGGCGAATAGGCCACATAGCACACTCAAATAAAATCAGTCTGCCAAGTATGGCAGTCTGCTTTTATTTTAAGACACAAAATCAGATATTAGAGAAAGTATGCTAACTCAGTACTTTCTTAACCCAGTTTTTCAGTCAATTGCGGTACAGCATCAAACAAATCAGCAACCAGGCCAAAGTCAGCTACTTGGAAGATTGGAGCTTCTTCGTCCTTATTTATAGCCACAATAATTTTTGAATCTTTCATACCGGCAAGGTGTTGAATCGCTCCAGAAATACCCACGGCTACATAAAGATCTGGGGCTACTACCTTACCTGTTTGACCAACTTGCCAATCGTTAGGGGCGTAGCCTGAGTCGACTGCGGCACGTGATGCGCCAACGGCCGCTCCCAGTTTGTCCGCTAAAGCTTCGATGATTTTAAAGTCATCTTCAGATCCAACACCGCGGCCGCCTGATACGACAACGCCTGCGGAGGTCAGTTCTGGACGATCGCTTGCAGCAACCCGATCTTCTATCCATTCGGAAAGACCAGGGTTTGCAACAGCGTCGATGCGTTCAACCGAAGCGGAACCGCCTTCGCCGGATGCGTCAAATGTGGAAGTCCGAATAGTCGCAACTTTGATTGTATCTACAGACTTTAACGTTTGAATAGCGTTGCCGGCATAAATTGGACGCTCAAATGTATCTGCATCAATAACGGCTGTAACTTCGGAGATGATCATAACATCCAAGAGTGCTGCAACACGCGGCAAGATATTTTTGGAAGCAGATGTGGAAGGCGCCAAGATGTGGCTGTAACTACTAGATAGAGATACAATTAGATCCGAAACAGGCTCAGCCATATCGTGACCATAAGCCTCATCTTGGGCGCAAAGTACTTTTGACACACCATCCAATTTTGCCGCAGCGTTGGCGGCATCTGAGCAACCATTACCAACGCAAAGAATAGTAACATCACCAATTCGTTTTGCAGCGGTTAACGCCTTTGCCGTGGAATCCACTGACAGCGCGCCACCATTAACTTCTGCTAAAAGGAGTACATTCATTAAACAGCTCCCGCTTCTTTGAGTTTTTCGACTAGTTCATCTACCGAGGCGACTTTGATTCCAGCTGCGCGCGTTTCAGGCTCGCTAGTGGCTTCAATGTTCAATCGCGGTGTTGTATCTACACCATAATCTGCCGTTGTTTTCTCATCCATAGGCTTTTTCTTTGCCTTCATGATATTTGGCAAAGATGCATAACGAGGTTCATTGAGGCGTAGATCTACTGTAACAATTGTCGGCATGGAGACTTTGATAGATTGTAAGCCACCATCTACTTCTCGTGTCACAATAGCACTGTCACCATCAATGCTCAGTTCGGAGGCAAATGTAGCTTGCGACCAACCGGTCAACGCTGCTAACATTTGTCCGGTAGCATTCATGTCATTGTCGATTGCTTGCTTCCCCGCCAGAACGATACCAGGTTGCTCTTCATCAATTACTGCTTTCAGGATTTTGGCAACCGCTAAGGGCTCAATATCAGTGTGAACGTCATCAGTCGCAACAACCAGGATAGCTCTGTCTGCCCCCATTGCCAGCGCAGTGCGCAGTGTTTCTTGATTTTGCTTTACGCCAATAGAAACTGCAATCACCTCATCGGCTTGTCCCGCTTCTTTCAAGCGAATTGCTTGCTCAATGGCGATTTCGTCGAAGGGGTTCATCGACATTTTTACGTTTGCAAGATCGACACCGCTACCATCTGCTTTTACACGCACTTTTACGTTATAATCGATCACACGTTTGACCGGAACCAGAACCTTCATCATTGTATCTCCGTATTAAACAAGCCAACTGCGGCTCTTTTATCTAAATTAATGCAAAACTAACCGCCATGAATACTAAAAAACAGTGGAAAATCGACGCCCTAGGGCTTGCCTGCGCCTAACCTTGATTCAGTTACGGTTAAGTTTGTGTTCAAACAACGGTCCCATGTTCTAACGATTTGCCCCTGGCACCCATAGGATATCTTTTCGGCCATCGTCATTCGCTATTCTGCCTGCAACAAAAAACCAGTCGGAGAGGCGATTCAAATATTTAGTTGCGTGTGTATTGACTGATTCCTGCGATGCCAGTTCTACCGTCATCCTTTCCGCTCGCCGTGAAATGGTACGGCATAAATGCAAATTTGCTGAGAGAGCTGATCCACCAGGTAAAATGAAGGACCTCAAAGGTTCAAGTAAATCATTCATGACATCAATTTCTGCTTCCAACCGTTCAACCTGCGCTTTTGTCATGCGCAAGGGTTGATACTCAGCGTCCTTGTCTTTTTCCATATCGGGGCGGCACAAATCTGCACCCAAATCGAACAGATCATTTTGGATGTTAGCCAATTGCGCATCCAACTCACCGTTGGAGTGCAAACGTGCAAGGCCTAATGCAGCATTTGTCTCATCCACCGTTCCGTAGGCATTCACACGCAGTGAATGTTTTTCAACACGCGTACCATTGCCCAGTGCGGTTTGGCCGTTATCACCAGTTTTTGTGTAAATCTTGTTGAGAACAACCATCGTCAAGCCTTTCCAAAGTAGACAGCAATAAGAATTAATATGACCGCTACGAATTGAGCTCCAATACGGTAACGCATTAAACGGTTAGAGTGCTTATGACTAAACTCTCCTCCTTTGGCAAAGCTCCCTATACCAAGCACTAAAATTGCTAAAACAACGATGCACGCTATCGTGGCGATGATAAAAAGCGGATCTTTATCCATGTGCTTACTCCTCGAATCCGTTAAACATCTAGAAGACTTTGTCACAAAGACCAATACGTGCGACATTACAGCCTTGAAATGAGCCAATCAAATGCTCTGGTAGATAAAACTCGCTTCAAAAACCCGATATAGTAAGTCGGGGTAGTTACGTAGTACCGAGGCTTCGGACGCTTGCTTTCCAACGCCATCAATACTTTTGCAGTTACGGCTGAGGCTGGTAACTCGAACTTATCAGGCAAACCCTTAGGTTCATAAAGGCGTTTGAGTAATCCAGCTTCATATTGAGGGCGCCTTGTTGAATTCTTCCAGTCGATCCACTTCTCAAAATGTGGAACGGACTTCTCTCGAATTTGGGTGGTGATTGGACCGGGCTCAATCAAGATTATAGCAATATTAGTGTCCCGCATTTCTAGACGTAGAGTGTCGGTCAGCCCCTCGAGTGCAAATTTAGTCGAGGTATACGCTCCACGCCAAGGCAGCGCTGCGAACCCTAAAACTGATGAGCAATTCAAGATACGACCTGAACCCTGAGCACGCATGATCGGCAGAACTTGCCGTATGACTTCGTGGTAACCAAAAAAGTTGGTTTCATAGATGTCACGCAGTGCATCTGTGGGTAAATCTTCAACTGCTCCTGGGATTGCAAAAGCACCGTTATTAAATATAGCGTCTAATCTGTCACCTGTTTTTTCTAGGACGTAGGCGAGGGTGGTTTTGATACTATTTTTATCAGCGTGATCCAATCGGGGGGAATCTAAACCCATCTCAGAAAGGCGGTCGCAATCTTGCTGCTTTCTGCAGCTTGCAAACACCCGCCAGCCATTTGCTTGCAAGGTAATAGCGCAATCCAAGCCAATTCCAGATGAGCATCCACTTATGAGAATAGACTTTTGCATCATGGTCCCTCCAAGTTTCAAGCAAGCTTACTCAAGTAATTTTGTGATGGGGTCAAGCACCCGTAATTAGCCCCCATAAGACGACTTTGCGAAAATTTTTGAAAGCAAAGCGGGTTTGGCTGGACCTACTACAATTGGCCCGCTAAACGACATCTATGTCTGATGAAGTAAATGATGCCAACATGCAGTCAAACGAAATTGCTGAGCCGCTGCGGCGGGCCATTGGCGAACGGTATCTGACGTATGCATTATCAACTATTATGCACCGCGCTTTGCCGGATGCCCGCGATGGCCTGAAGCCAGTACACCGCCGCATTCTTTATGCGATGCGGGAGTTAAAGTTGAGTGCAGTTGGCGGATTTCGAAAATCTGCAAAGATTTCTGGAGATGTGATGGGGAATTATCATCCTCATGGAGACGCTGCAATTTACGATGCCATGGCGCGTTTAGCGCAAGACTTTAATGTACGTTACCCTCTGGTAGATGGGCAGGGAAATTTTGGTAACATAGACGGCGATAACCCTGCCGCCAGTCGCTATACAGAAGCACGAATGACCGTCGTGGCTGAAGCTTTGCTGGAAGGGCTTTCAGAGAATGCTGTAGACTTTCGCGAAAACTACGATGGAACTTTGACCGAACCGGCCGTTTTGCCTGCAACATTTCCAAACCTTTTGGCAAATGGTAGCAGCGGCATTGCTGTTGGCATGGCCACCAATATTCCACCGCATAATGTTGCAGAACTAGTTGATGCGTGTTTGCATTTGATCAAATCTCCAGATGCTCGTGACGACACCCTGTTGCAGTACGTGCCGGGCCCCGATTTCCCTACTGGTGGCATTATCGTTGAACCACCTGAAAATATTGCGCAAGCTTACAGGAAAGGTAGGGGTTCGTTCCGATTGCGGTGTAAATGGGAGTGTGAGGATCTAGGACGAGGTCTGTGGCAGGTCATCGTCACTGAAATCCCCTATCAAGTACAGAAATCCAAGTTGATTGAAAAATTGGCTGAGGTAATTCAAACGAAAAAAGTACCAATCTTGGCCGATGTTCGCGATGAATCTGCAGAAGATATACGTATTGTTCTTGAGCCGCGCACAAAGAATGTCGATCCTGAGGTTCTGATGGGGATGTTGTTCCGTAGTACGGATCTTGAATTGCGTTTTAGTTTGAATTTGAATGTGCTTATTGATGGTTTGACACCAAAAGTATGTAGCATGAAGGAAGTTTTACGGGCTTTTTTGGATCACAGGCAGGAAGTCCTTATTCGCCGCTCGAAGCATCGCTTGGCAAAAATAGACCACCGTTTAGAAGTTCTGGAAGGCTTTATTTTAGCGTTTCTAAATTTAGACCGCGTGATTGATATTATCCGTTATGATAATGACCCCAAAGCCGCGTTGATGTTTGAGGATTGGAGCCAGTCTCATCCTCGAGCAATGACGGAAACTGATTATGTTGGTCCATTGACCTACCGCAAAGTTATCGTCGGTGAGGAAGAACTAAGTGACGTTCAGGCTGAGGCAATTTTAAACATGCGTCTTCGCAGTTTACGTCGACTGGAAGAAATGGAATTACGCCGTGAGCGCGATGAGCTTCAAAAAGAACGTGCAACCTTGGACGATCTCTTGGCTGACAACGGACTGCAGTGGGCAAAAATTAGCGAACAATTGCGGGCCACGCGTAAAGCCTTTGGCAAAGATTATGAAGGCGGCGCACGTCGCACCGTATTTGCTGTTGCGAGTGATGTAGAAGACGTGCCCCTTGAGGCGATGATAGAACGTGAACCTGTCACTGTGGTCTGCTCCAAGATGGGTTGGATCCGTGCTCTATCTGGACATGTTTCATTAGAAAAAGAGTTGAAATATAAAGATGGCGACGAAGTTGGTTTTGTGTTCCACGCCGAAACTACAGATAAATTAATAGTGTTTGGTAGCAATGGTCGGTTTTATACCTTGATTGCGGATAATTTGCCGGGCGGGCGCGGTATGGGGGAGCCACTTCGATTGATGGTTGATTTGCCCAATGATGTCGAGATTGTGAACATCTTTATTCATAACCCTGAGGTTAAGCGATTAGTGGCCTCCACCGCAGGGGATGGGTTTGTTGTGCCTGAAGTTGAAATTGTTGCCCAAACACGCACAGGTCGACAAGTGCTTAATGTCAAAGGTGATGTGAAGGCATTATTGGCGCAACCCATACGCGGTGACCATGTGGCTTGCGTGGGTGAAAACCGCAAACTCCTAGTTTTTGCTATGAATGAGTTGCCAGAAATGGGTCGTGGCAAAGGTGTCAGATTGCAGAAATTCAAGGACGGTGGACTTTCAGATGCGACGACATTTTTAATGGATAGTGGCCTATCATGGAAAGACCCTGCTGGCCGTAACCGAGTGGTTGAAAGCAGCGAGTTGTCCGAATGGGTTAGCAAACGCGCTAGCGCGGGGCGTATGGCCCCGCGCGGCTTCCCGCGCAACAATCGCTTCGCAGAGTAATTTTTAATTTAAAATAAAATCATAGTATTAAATCAAATTTGCGTTATCATATTTTGATATCATCTCTGGTTGCGGCTTGAATTAGTGGTCGAGTTTAATTCAATCAGTATAGATTTGCCCAAACGACGTTCTTGGGTCCTATTTTTAACACTTAATAGCCTTATACTTTTGTCTTATGGTCATAAAAGCATATCAGTAATTATTTAAATGTTGCATTAAACCCTGTGGATATGCTCGCGTTTTCCAAGAATAGGAGGCCATTTGAAATAGTTGCGATTAGCTTTTTATTTTTAACCGCAGAAACAATTTGTAGCGCTTAGGTTCGATGCTTTACGTTGCTTTGCTATAGGTAGATTGTTAACGTTTTGCTACTCAAAGGAGATCTTATGACGCGGTGTTTAGCACTTTTAATCCTACTCTTTCTGTCGGCCTGTGCGTCCCCTACCAAAGATCTCGATGGGACTGTCGTGCCCATTGGTAATTTCCGTGCTGGCCAACTTATTGCACGTGCTGATGCCGAGATGACTAAAGGGCCTCTGTCGCGCGATTCTGACCGAGAGGAATGGATTGCATCACTAGATGAAGCATTGAAAGAACGATTTGACCGGTTTGAAGGAGGTGCGTATTATCACCTAGGAGTCACAGCGCGGGCGTATATCTTAGCAAAACCTGGCATCCCAATAATTGCGTCACCAAAATCGGTGTTGATTTTTTCTGTTGTTGTCTTGGAAGACAGCACTGGTAAGATGCTAACGCCTAAGCCTTACCAAATAACCGTGGTCGAGCAAATCACAACCAAGTCAATTTTTGGATCAGGGTATACACTTTCAAAAAAACAACAAATTCAAGGTCTTTCCCGACAGGCTGCAAGGCTGACAGAAGATTGGTTGCGTGAACAGCCATGGTTCGAGGGACCAGACACGATTACCTTTACGGAAGATGACCCGGATGAAGGTTGAGGAGTAAGCAAAGTGAGGCTTGCTTTAAAATAAGATCAGTTCAGCATAGGATTATACAAAGCACTTGATTTTCATCTCTTGGTCCAATATCCGCCATTCACATATTAATTCTGGGCTGAATGGCCCCTTCAACATAAGGTTGCCTCCCATGGCCAAGGAAAAGTTTGAACGTTCAAAACCACACGTAAACATCGGCACGATTGGTCACGTTGACCACGGCAAAACGACATTAACAGCTGCGATCACGAAGCAGTTCGGTGATTTTCAGGATTATGCATCAATTGACTCAGCGCCTGAAGAGCGCGCACGCGGCATCACTATCTCGACTGCCCACGTTGAGTATGAAACCGAGGCGCGTCACTACGCGCACGTTGATTGCCCAGGCCACGCTGACTATGTGAAAAATATGATCACCGGTGCGGCACAAATGGATGGTGCTATTTTGGTTGTGAATGCAGCTGATGGTCCAATGCCACAGACACGTGAGCACATTTTGTTGGGTCGCCAAGTTGGTATTCCTTATATGGTTGTTTACATGAATAAAGTTGACCAAGTTGACGATGATGAGTTGTTGGAATTGGTTGAAATGGAAATCCGTGAGTTGTTGTCCAAATACGAATACCCTGGCGACGACATTCCAGTGATTCCAGGCTCTGCTTTGGCTGCGTTGGAAGATCGTGATCCAGCCATCGGTACAGAATCTATTGCAAAACTGATGGCGGCTGTTGATGAATATATCCCAACACCAGCACGCGCTGTTGACCAACCGTTCTTGCTACCAATCGAGGATGTATTCTCGATTTCAGGTCGTGGTACAGTTGTAACTGGCCGTGTTGAACGCGGTGTTATCAACGTTGGTGAAGAGATCGAAATTGTTGGTATCCGTGATACAACAAAAACCACATGTACTGGTGTTGAAATGTTCCGTAAATTGCTGGACAGTGGCCAAGCTGGTGACAATGTTGGTGTTCTTTTGCGTGGTACAGCCCGTGATGGCGTAGAGCGTGGCCAAATTCTGTGTAAGCCAGGTTCAGTTAACCCACACACAAAATTTGAAGCAGAAGCTTATATTCTGACAAAAGATGAGGGTGGTCGCCACACACCTTTCTTTGCAAACTACCGTCCGCAGTTTTATTTCCGTACAACTGACGTAACGGGTACAGTTGTTCTTCCATCAGGCACAGAAATGGTTATGCCGGGTGACAACTTGAAGTTTGACGTTGAATTGATTGCGCCTATCGCGATGGAAACAGGGTTGCGTTTTGCGATCCGTGAAGGTGGCCGCACTGTTGGCGCCGGTGTTGTTTCTAAAATTCACGAGTAATTAATAATCGCAGGCCGCCAATAGTGGCCTGCATTTTTAATTGTAATAGATAGTTTAGGCTTTCCTATTTTTGTTCAAATGTTGAGTACAATAGCATCTATAATCTTAAGCTCTGCAGTGCAGGTTGTTGTTTGAATAACTTTTTGGCGTCGCATCTCAGCACACTTTAAGTTTTCAAGATGCTCGATAGAATTCTGATTAGGTTTAAGGTTAATTTCCTTTTTAGGTGCAGATCAGAAGAATCCAGCCCTTGCATTGAGGCCCGATTCTGCTTAATCAAACTTTTAGTTGCAGGGGTTTAGCTCAGTTGGTAGAGCATCGGTCTCCAAAACCGAGGGTCAAGAGTTCGAGTCTCTTAGCCCCTGCCAACTAAAGATATTAGATGAAATTTTAATACACAGAAAAGCTATCTGCGATAAAAGGTAGCTTGTGTTTCTCTAAATTTCTTAACCAAAAAAAATATTTAATGAGCCGCCAGCCTATACGGTTTTTGTGGTGTTTATTTTATTTTTACTTTATAAAGCATGGCTTTTATCGACGATCGGTGGGCGGCAAAGCTTATCGCCCGCGAATACGTGGATCCAGCGCGTCACGAAGGCCGTCCCCAAGATAGTTAACCCCAAGCACTGTGAGCGAAATTGCAATTCCAGGCAGCAAAACGCGCTCAGGGTATTGCTCCATTCGTGGTACGGCATCAGCCAGCATTTTGCCCCATGTAGGGAAATCTGATGGAAATCCAACACCCAAAAATGACAGAGCACTTTCGGTGATGATTGCGACTGCCAGTCCGAGTGTAGCCGAGACCATTATAGGTGAGACCACGTTTGGCAGTAGGTGGCGCCGAATTATGGCGCCTGAACTCGTGCCAATGGAGCGGGCTGCCAGGATAAATTCGCGTTCTTTCAAGGCTAGAATTTCACCACGTACTATCCTAGCTGTTTGCATCCAGCTTGTTAGGCCGACTATCACAACGATTAAAATGAACATACCACCCTCTGGCCCAAAGTTGGCCCGTAGGGGTTGCCGGAACAAGGTTACCGCTACAAGCAGTAAGGGTAGGATTGGCAGGCAAAGAAACAAATCCGTCATACGCATCAAAAACCCATCAGCCCGTTTAAAATAGCCAGCGGCGACGCCTATTGCAGTACCAATACTCAATGAGAGCAACATCGCCGTCCAGCCCACAGCCATTGATGCGCGGCCTCCTGCGATCATGTTTGCCAGTATATCGCGTCCTAAGTTATCGGTGCCAAATGGCCGGTGCCACAGTATTTTTGCGGAACTGTCCCAGATAGTAGTCCAAATTGGGCGTAAGTCTTTGTTTCGGATATCTAATTTCTGTGGGTCGACAGTCCATATGTATGGGCCAAGCAAGACTGCGAGCGTGATGAACACCAGAAAACCACCGCCGAGTACCGCACCCTTATGCTTTTTGAACTGGTCCCATACGTCTAGCCACTGGTTGCGCGGTGCTTTTGGTGGCTCTTTGTCTTGGAGGGCGGCATATGGCTCCATCTCGTCCGTGTTTATTTCTGTGTCAGTCATAACGGATCCTTGGGTCAAGGACGCCATAGAGGACGTCGGCAATAAGGTTAAACACTACAATCATAATAGCAAAAATAAAGGTGATGGTCATGACCATTGGTATGTCGTTCGCAAAGAGTGCCGTGATCAATAATTGGCCGATCCCATTCACCCCAAAGACGTTCTCAGTAATGATGGCACCACCAAAGATGGACGGGACCCCAAGCGCAATGACGGTGATTACTGGGATCATTGAGTTGCGTAATACATGCACCATAACCACCACGCCCTCTTTAAGTCCCTTCGCTCGCGCAGTGCGAACGTAGTCTTGGTTTAGGTTGTCGAGCATTGAAGCCCGCATGTATCGGCTGATTTGTGCTGTCGTCTGGAGTGCTAAAACCATAACTGGTAAGATCATTTGTGAAAGTTGATATTTAAAGCTAGCCCAATCGTTTACCACATGTGTGGTGTCATAAATTGAGGGCAACCAGCCAAGTGTCACTGAGAAGATTACGATCAGTAAGGGCCCTGTGAAAAATGGTGGGATTGAGAAGCCAACCATCGTGATAAATGTACCTGTTTGATCAAAGATCGAGTAATGGCGATAGGCAGAGTAAATACCTATGGGTAGTGATATTAGGATCCCAACGAGGTAAGCGAGGCCAACGACCCATAAAGTTTGTGGGATGCGCTGGATCACGATGTCCATGATAGGGCTGCGGGTCTGCCAACTGATGTTGCGCTGTTGTGGAACGAGTTTTTGTAGTTCAGCGTCATAAACCATCCCAAGCTCGGTGTCCGGTAGCCAGCCAAACAGGAGGCTGTCGCGTGTCATCCAATCAATTAGGAACTGTGGTTCCACAATGAAGAATTGGTTTAGCCATTTGAGATATTGTATGTGGACGGGTGCGCCAAGGCCTAGCGCCTCGCGCATTTTCTGTTTCACCTCATCGGGGACGGTCAGTGGCACTTGAGCCATTGGATCTCCCGGTGCTATTTGGAGTAGGCCAAATATTACAATACTGATGAATAAAAGCGTTGGTATTGAGAAGAACAATCGACGGATTGTGAAATTCAGCATACATGGGGCCTTTGTGCGTCAGTATTTGATTTTAGGAGAGTAAGGTACGCCGGAGCGTACCTTACAAATTTTTATAGTTCAAAGTCGTTTCAAAAAGGTAACGAACTTAGTTCCCTATGCGATACCAGTCAGCAACATTCCAAGTCTCTGAGTCAAAGGTGTTGAGAATAACGCCACCCAAACTGTTTGCATGAGCTGATACACGACCACGATCAACTAAAGGAACGATAACAAAGCTGTCTTTTGTCAGCATATCATTCATTTTTTTGCCAAGCTCACCGCGCCTTGCGAGATCACCTGTGCGAGCTAGCTCATCAATCATCGCGTCATATGCTGGATCACAGAAGCGGTTGATGTTTGGACCCTGCCATTGACTTGATGGTTTAGGCTCATTTCCGCAACGGTAAGCCGCAAGATAGGCCTGAGGGTCGGTGCCATCAAATACGTTTGCGTACATCTCTATGTCTGCATAGAACTTTTGATAGGTATCAGGCGAGCCCGCGTCACCACCAAAGAACACTGACGCGTCAAGGTTACGCAATTCAGTTTCAACACCAATTTGGTTCCATGAATCTTTGATAAGTGCTTGGAAGTCCTGACGAACAGCATTTGTGGATGTTTGGTATAAAATAGAAAGTCGAACACCATTTTTTGCTCGGATACCATCTGAACCTTTAACCCATCCAGCTGCCTCTAGCATGGCGTTTGCGCCTGCTATGTCTTGAGTGAGGCAACCTGTGTTGTCTGATGCGTAGAGTGCTGGTGCTGGTACCAAGTTACACGTTGGCCTACCTGCGTCACCATAGCCTACGTCAACCAGTTCCTGGCGGTCGATAGCCATTGATAGTGCTTCGCGAACGGCTTGGTCAGACAGGAACGGGTGGGGTTCTGCCACCGTTGAGCGTGTCTCGGGTGGAAGATCTGGTGAAGGATTGGTGAGGTTCATCTCGAGGCGTTCCACCAATGCTCCAAATGCTGATATTGGTGTACCTTTGCCACCTTCGGCCATTTTAGCGATCACGTCTGGGGCTAATTGTAAGTTCCAGCCATAATCATACTCACCAGTTTCCATTACTGCGCGACCAGAGGCTTCAGCCGAGCCGCCACCTTTGAAAGTCAACGAAGCAAAGGCCGGCTTACCGGCCGTACGGTAATTATCATTGGCAACCATTTGGATCACATCATTTGGTTTAAAGTCTGTTACAACAAATGGGCCTGTACCAATTGGGCCAAAGTTTTCCGCTGTACACCCCGGTGCACGTGCACCCGTAGCAGTCTGCAAACTGAGCCGCTTGTATGACTGGTGACTGACCGCCCATAAAAGGTCCATAGGGATTTGGTTTTGCCTCTTTAAAAGTCACTTTGGTTGTTAGCGTATCAATTGCTTCGACGCTTACAACTCCATCAAACTTTTCCAACTGCGCGCAACCACCTTCAGGGTCCATACAATAGTCGGCGGTAAAAACTAGGTCCGCCGAGGTAACTGCTGACCCATCAGACCACAAAAGCCCTTCTTTCAGTTTCCAAGTAATTGATGTCAGATCCTTGGAAACACCACCATTTTCAACCGTTGGAATCTCTGCTGCCAGGTATGGCACCATATCACCATTTTGGTCGTAGCGGCCCATTGGCTCAATAACGAGAGCTGCTGATTCGATGTCTTTCGTACCACCTGATAAGTAAGGATTTAGGATTGATGGCGCCTGCCAGTAAATAATTTTGACTTCGCCGTCACGGGCACGCTCGCCTTCGTGACCATCAGCCATCGCTGTGGAGGCAACTGCAGTTGTCGCAATAGCCCCAAGCAAAAGGGTCTTTAATAGCATAATATTCTCCTTTTTGGACACAAATAGGTGCCTTTTTATTCAGCAGTTCACCAGAATGGGTCTGCAGTATTTAGGGTGGATTGAACGGGAACAGACGGATTGCTAGCAGTCTAACAGTGCCTGAACACAAAAATTAGCGCAATTTTAAGCCTATCCCCCAACAAGCCAATGGAACATACCGAAGCAATTTTTTTAAAAAATAGCAACCCGTTTCTAAAAAATTTGTTAAGCAGTAGCGCACTTAGAAAATACTTAAACAGTTACAGTTGGTTTAAGAACCAACTACCTTTAAAAATTTAAATAATGGTATCTGTATATTCAGTGTTTAGCTTACGGATTGAGAAAATGATACTTTTGGGCGCACTAGAACTGCTATCGCCACAAAAGCCAATAGTACTGCATAGCAATAAAAGACTGATGAAAAGGTAAATACTGTCAATAAGGCGCCAGTTATTACTGGGCCCCCAATCTTTCCTGTATTACGCAGGGCGCCATAAAACCCCATGCCGACGCCCCGATGTCCAGCCTGCGTTTCTGCTGCGAGTAGCGCCAGGCTTCCTGGTAACACCATTGCCTGGGCCAATCCTAAAACAATAGCTGCCAACAGGATCATTAATCCTGGCACTAAAGGCAAGATAACTAATCCAGATGCCAGCATTGCCAAACCCAAGAAAAGAGCAACGCGATAGCCCTTCTTATCAGCCACTTGCCCACCGATGGGGCGAAAAATAATGTGGACAGCTTCCTGAATGGAGAAAAAAATCCCAGCTTGCAAAACTGTTCCGCCGTCTTGGGACATAATAAAAAGAGGTAGAAAGGCTCTAACCGCATAGGTTATTAGAAAGACTAAGAATTCGAGGAACCCTGCAAGCCATATCCCGGTTGTCTGCAAACTTAACCTGATCGCGGCCATTGCATGGCTCATGAAGTTTTTCTTTTGTTTTGTGGCCAAGTCTTGACGGTCATGGAGCATTATAAGTGGCGCTGCTGCAGCAAGTGACATGAAGCCAATCAATACAAATACTTTTTCTGGCTTGAAATAAGTTAAAGCTAATCCCGCACACAACGGTGCACCAAAAGAGGCAAGTGCGCGGGCCATCCCAAAAATGGCTAATCTTGTTGCGCGGTTTTCGTCTGCTATTTCAGCGACGTAAGCTAGTGAAACTGGACCAAAAATTGCTGTTGCAAATCCGTGAAACAGCCTCAGTGCGAGCAATCCTTCTGGTGTTGAAATAAATTGATACAAAAGTGGTGTCACCAAGAAAATAATTAATGAGATCAACAGCCAAGTCCGGCGGCCTGACCTATCTGAAAGCATTCCAAACAAGGGTTTTAGGAGGACACCTGTAAATGTTGATACGGCGACGATCAGTCCAGTTAACATTTCTGCCGCTCCAAGTGCTACTGCAAACAGCGGTAATAGCGGCGACTTTCCCATTTGATAAGAAAATCGCAGCACGAAGTCGGCCGCAAAAATCTTTGCAAGATCAATCTTGGGTCTTAGCATTAAATTGTCTGTGGGCTAGTTTGAACACAGGGTTTACCAGCCAGTTTTAAGTGCACCGATGCTACTTCCACTAATGGTGGGTGGACTGGCATTGGCTATAACGCTGTTAAAATCGGTGATCTCCCCATTAACTAAAACATCCAGCTGGGTTAGTACGGCATCAACCTTGTTAAATACATCATCGGCGACCTCCTTCGTTTGCGCTGGGGGTTTAGAATCTGAAATAGTCACAACCGATAGTAGATTTTCAAGGGTGTCATCCAACCCAGCAGGATGTCGCAAAACATCACGAGGTGTTTCGCGTTTGGTGTCGACAAGCAATGCCTCAATCGCCTTTAACTTAGCAATTAAATCATCTGCTAATGGTGTTTGATCTGGTATAATTTTATATATATTTTTAAGTTGCTGTTTCATTAAACGAATACGGTTTACTGCGATATTTAATTCAGACAATTTGTCCAAAATACTTGATGCTAGATCATGTTGCTCGGTAAAGTCTGCATCTGAAGTATCAATTCGTGGGTCTTTAAGAACTTGCAAGGGCTGGGTCTTGGTGATGGTGCCAACGGTCATTATGACCTTATACATACCAGGCTTTACTACGACGCCAGCAGGCCCATTCCCTCCCTTCGAAAAAGGCTCATACTTTTGATTTTTTAAGGACTTATCGAGTCGGATAGGGGCAGTTTCAGTCAGATCCCACACAAAGCGATTTAGTCCGTATTTTGACAGGGGTTTTTGATTATCTATAGAGTTTTTATCGCCTCCATCACATTCAGAAATAATCGTTCCTTTAATGTCAAGTACTTGAAAGGAAATTGGTAATTTTGTGGCCTCTTCATTTAGCCAATAATAAAAAATTGCGCCATTTGGCGGGTTTTCACCAGTATCTAAATATTTGCGTTCCCGAGTACCATCCGGCAAGTCAGCCATGTAGGAGGCTCCTGGCACACCAAAGGCAGGGCTATAATCCACGCCGTCACCGTTAAACAATCCAGCACTCCAATGAATTTTCTGGCGGATGGTTTCGCGAGGAGGGAAGAAGCTGGTATGTCCCGTAGCTTGTGTGGCGTGGCGCAACGGTGTTATATCGTCCAAAATCCAAAAAGAGCGGCCGTGTGTTGCAACCACCAGATCAGAGTCTTTGATTTTAAGGTCGTAAATCGGTACGACTGGCAGCTTTCCTGCCATGCGACTCCAGCTTGTACCGTCATTCAGGCTAACAAAAATACCAGTTTCAGTCCCAGCAAACAAAAGACCAGCCAGCTGGCTGTCAGACCGAACAACCCTGGTAATTTCATCCTGGGGAAAGCTGTTTGAAATCAACTGCCAACTTTTCCCGCTATCTTTGCTTTTGAAAAGGTATGGTCGGTAATCTGATAGCTTGAACCTGGTTGCAGCAAGATAAATTACGTCTGGATCATGGACAGAAATTTCGACATTCCCAATATAAGCCCACTCTGGCATATCGTCTGGGGTTACATTTTCCCAATTCCCACCATCATCGCGACTGACATGTACCAAGCCATCATCGGTGGCAGCCCATAATTCACCTTTTCGATGAATGGATTCGACAACTGAGGAGCAGGATGCATATTGCTCTGCGCCTGCGCTATCGCTAGTCAAAGGTCCACCCGAGAAGTCGAGTTTTTCAATGTCGTTTCTGCTGAGGTCAGGGGAAATTCGTTCCCAACTCATTCCTTCGTCACGGGTTCGGAAAACATGGTTACCGCCAACATAAATCGTTCCGCTATCGTGCGGTGAAAATATGATTGGGAATGTCCAGGCAAATCTATATTTTAGATCACGTGGCGCTAGGCCTGTGGACTCTTCAGGCCAAACATTAATTAGCTTCATCTGGCGGGTCCGGTGATCATATCTCTGCAAGGCGCCGTTGCCACCAGGGCTGGACCCAACAGCGCCAATATATACGATATTAGCATCCTCAGGATGCACTGCAATAAAGCCACTTTCCCCTGTGCCCGGCAGGGTACTGTCCGCATACGTGATCATGCTCCATTCCGCTTGGCTGGGAACCGAAATTGATGTATTGTCTTGCTGGGTTGCATACACTCGATAAGGATATTGGTTATCGATATCCATGCGATAAAATTGCGCGGTATTTTGGTTGTAAATACTCGACCAGCTGTCCCCACCATTATAGCTTACGCATGCGCCGCCATCATTACCTTCGATCATGCGTCTGGTGTTTGTTGGGTCTATCCAAAGGTCATGATTATCACCGTGTGGGGTGGTGATCTCTTTAAAATGTCTACCGCCGTCGGTTGATTTCCACATCTGATAGTTAGTCACATAAACTGTGTCGACCTGCACTGGATCAGCAAAGATGTGGGTGTAATACCACGGCCGATGAATAAGGTCGCGATTGGGGCAACGTAGTTTCCAGCTCAGCCCATAATCGTTTGAAACATATAGGCCAGTGTTATTCTCGTCACCCTCAACCAGCGCATAAACGCGACCTTGTTTCGCTGGAGATACTGAGACCCCAATTTTGCCTAACATTCCTTTGGCAAAGCCGTGATGGGTAGAAACTTCCGCCCATGTGTCGCCGCCATCCATTGACCTAAACAGTGCGCTTCCTGGCCCACCTGATGAAAGATGCCAGAATTTTCGATGAGCCTGCCAGGTTGCGGCAAACAGGATCCGTGGATTTGTAGGGTCCATGGACAAATCAATCGCTCCAGCCTCGTTGCTTTGAAATAGTATCTGTTCCCAAGTTTCACCGCCGTTATGAGAACGATAAACGCCACGGTCTTCATTTGGGCCGAATGCATCGCCAAAAGCAGCTACATAAATCAGATTAGGATCTTTAGGGTGCACCCGAATTTCACCAATTTGTTTGGTGTTTTTTAATCCAATATGTTTCCAGGTACGTCCTGCATCGGTGGATTTGTACATGCCGTCGCCAAAGGAAACGTCAATACGTATGGTGGTTTCCCCGGTGCCGGCGTAAATGACGTTCCTGTCAGAAGGAGCTACCGCTAACGCGCCAATGGTGGCGCTGCCAAGAAAGCCATCCGAGACGCATTCCCAAAAAGTACCCCCATCAGTTGTTTTCCAGATGCCGCCCGCACATGCCCCGAAATAAAATGTCATTGGATCAACGTAATCGCCAGCAACGGCTACAACCCGCCCCCCGCGTGCTGGGCCAATGCAGCGCCAGTGTAGCGCATGAGAATTAACCATAGTTTCTAGCTGTGACATAAATCTACACCTCTCCGAAAATTTGCGCATAAGTCGCCCTAGTGAAGTTTTGAAATGCAGAGTTTTTGTGCAGCCTTGTGCCTTCGCCCAGCAAGCCAATTCTAGGTATCGAAACAGTTTCTGGAAAAATTGCAACCTTAATGATGTGCTAATTTTGTAAATTATGATTAAGAATTAGTTTCAGTATAAATTTGATTTGGGACCTAGCCGAGGCATTTGTTTGACAGTTGCCAATGGTTCGCCTTAGCATTTCTTTATTGAAAATTATGTGTGCACTGGGAATCAATATGCT
>CAJJBP010000020.1 GCA_905182425.1 uncultured Planktomarina sp.
CGTGCAGAGAGTGGCTCAATGAGTGATGCTGATGCTGCTATGATTAAAGTATTTTGTTCTGAAATGCTGAATAAGATTGCTGATGATGCGGTGCAAATTTTTGGCGGCATGGGGCTTATGGAAGAGATGCCGATACAACGCTTCTGGCGTGATAGTCGATTGGAGCGTATCTGGGATGGAACTTCTGAGATACAACGCCATATTATTACACGATCAATACTGCGACCTCTGGGTGCATGACCCCTCTTCGCCGCGCAAATTTTCAACGCCTGTTAAAGCCGCGGCATATTGTTTTTATCGGTGGCCGCTATGCCATTATAGCTATTGATGAGGCCCGACGGCGTGGATTTGATGGAGAAATGTGGGCCGTAAACCCCAAGCGATCTGATTTGGCAGGCGTTCCCTGTGTTGCTTCTATAGAAGATCTACCTGTCGCACCTGACGCTGTTTACTTGGCCATCCCAGCTAGCGACGTGGTTGGGGCATTACGTAGTTTGGCTCTTTTAGGGGCCGGAGGCGTGGTTTGTTTTTCAGCTGGGTTCAAAGAAGCGGGTAACGCTCAACAGGAAAAAGACCTCGTAGAGGCTACGGGAGATATGGCCCTCATTGGCCCCAACTGTTACGGCCTAATAAACTATATTGATAATTCCGCCCTTTGGTCTTTTGAGCATGGAGGCTCGTCACCTGGCTATGGTGCGGCTATCGTCACTCAGTCTGGGATGTTTTCCTCCGATATAACCATGAGCCAACGATCACTGCCGTTGGCTTATATGGTTTCGGCAGGCAATCAGGCAGTTTTGGGCCAGGAAGACTTTTTAGATTTCTTTGCAGATGACCCAGCCGTACGAGCCATTGGACTACACATAGAGGGGCTGCAAGACATACCACACTTTGAACGCGCCGCTTTAAAAGCTTTATCCAAGGGCATCCCGGTAGTGGTACTGAAGACTGGTAGTTCAAGTATTGGGTCTGAGCTGACTGTAAGCCATACAGGATCACTTTCCGGATCAGTAGAGCTTTACGAAGCTTTGTTTAAGAGGGTCGGTATTATCAGTGTGTCCAACCCTTCACAATTTTTAGAAACATTGAAACTTTTATGTGTAGTTGGCGCTCCTAAGGGTCAAAACTTAGTGGGATTCACGTGTTCAGGTGGTGGGGCGACGATGCTTGCAGACCATGCTGAAAAGATTGGCCTAAGTTTCCCCGTAATAGATCCTGTACATAAAAACGAGTTAGCAACATTGCTACCAGCGATTGCTACAGTTTCTAATCCGCTGGACTATACAACCCCTATTTGGGGGCAAGCGGACATGACCTACCCAGTCTTTTCAAAAGCGATTTCGGCTGTTGAAGCAGACGCTGCAGTCTTAGTTCAAGACTACCCAGCAGAGGGGCTGGACAGCTCAAAGGTTTCTTATCAGACGGATGCTATAGCATTCGCCCAGGCTGCAAAAGAACGAGGTTTGCCTGCTGTCATTTGCGCTACCCTTCCAGAAAATTTAGATAAAAAAACCCGTGAGTTTTTGATCTCTGAAGGTGTAGCGCCAATGCAGGGCATTCACGAAACTTTGAATGCTGTCCACACTGCTGCAAGTTGGTTTCAAGAACGTGCGCGCATCTTGTCAGCAGGGACTGTTGCTTTGTTGCCTAGTTGGGAAGTTGGCGAGAAAGTCATGTTAACTGAGCATGAAGGTAAGCAATGGTTAGCGGCCAAAGGGATTCCTGTGCCAAAGTGTCGGCTTGTGTCCAGCAAACAGCTTGGTGCTGCGGCCAGTCAGATAGGCTATCCGGTGGTGCTGAAAATGATTAGC
This sequence comes from uncultured Planktomarina sp., assembly GCA_905182425.1. Taxonomy (GTDB): domain Bacteria; phylum Pseudomonadota; class Alphaproteobacteria; order Rhodobacterales; family Rhodobacteraceae; genus Planktomarina. The sequence continues at coordinate 1,812 of CAJJBP010000020.1, forward strand.
CCACTTTTGGCACATAAAACTGAAGCTGGCGCAGTAGTGTTGAACCTTAAAGAAGAAAATGCAGTTTCTAATGCGGCATTACGTATGACGGCTGATGTATTTGCTTACAACCCGAAAGTGGTGACAGACCAATTTCTTGTTGAAGCCATGTTGGAAAAGCCCTTGGCGGAGCTAATTATTAACTTACGAAGTGACTCTCAGTTTGGAGCAGCTTTGGTGTTGGGTAGCGGTGGCATTCTTGTTGAATTAGTAGCCGATTCCGTTACGCTGCTTCTGCCTGCAACGCAGGAAGACATCGTTTGCGCGCTTAAAGCGCTAAGGGTGAGCGGATTACTTCAGGGTTTTCGTGGCCAGAAAAAAGCAGACATCCAGAAGATAAGTATGGAAATACATCGGCTGTGCATCGCTTACCTTGACGACCAGAAGTCCATAGCGGAAATTGAAATTAATCCGTTTTTTGTATACTCTGATCAAGTATGTGCTGTGGACGCTTTGTTGCACAGAAGGCTGCCTGTCAACAAGGTAAGACTGATGAAACACACTTCTTAGTAACCGAGTTCTGTCTGGGCTAGCGATAAGTCGTTGTGGACCCGGACCCAGTGGACTTAGGTTTGGATATAGCTTCGACCATATCACGGAGGGATACTTGGCCGATTGCCTTTTTTCCTTTCATGACTGTCACCAGATTATAATCAGACTCTACCATCTGTTGCATTGCTTGCTCAATGGGCAAATCACCGTCTAATGGCAGCCCTTCTTTTGAACCAACGTCGTGCGAAAGAGTATTTAAAGTCAGAACTCGGGCGCGGTTCACATCTTTAGTGAAATCAGCAACATAATCATTAGCTGGTTTTAAAACGATTTTTTGTGGTGTACCTTTTTGGATTAATTCACCGTCACGTAATATCGCAATATCATCACCAATTCTTAAAGCTTCGTCCAAATCATGCGTTATAAAGACAATTGTTTTGTGTAGTTCATCCTGTAAATCTAACAAAATAGCCTGCATATCTGCACGAATTAGTGGATCAAGTGCTGAAAAAGCCTCATCCATAAGTAAAATATCAGCGTCGGTTGCAAGCGCACGCGCTAGCCCCACGCGCTGTTGCATGCCGCCCGAAAGTTGAGCAGGGAACCTATCTTCAAAACCTGACAAACCGACACGGTCCAACCAATGTTGGGCTCTTTTTTCACCTTCACTGGTGACTACTCCCTGTATGTTTAAACCATACATTGCGTTTTCTAAAACAGTTCGATGTGGCATCAATCCAAAGTTCTGAAAAACCATCGAAGCACCAAAACGTCGAAAATCTTGAATTTTATCTTGATCCATTGCAAGCACATTTTCGCCGTCTACAATTATTTCCCCAACTGTTGGCTCAATCAAACGGTTAATGTGTCTTATTAGGGTTGATTTTCCAGACCCGGACAGACCCATAATTACATTGATAGAACTTGCCGAAATACCAATATTGACATCTTGTAAACCCAAAACATGCTGATATTGATCCAAGAGTTCTTGTTTCCCAAGTCCGTTTGCCACGAGCTCGACCATGTTTTTATCATCTGGTCCAAATATTTTATAAAGATTTTTTATTTCAATTTTGTAATCAGACATCGCTGCCGCCTTCCCGGTGGCGCTGTAAACGCTTACCATATTTTTGCGATACCCGATCAAATATAATTGCTAATGCAACGATAGCCAAACCATTCATCATTCCCAGGGCAAGATATTGGTTCTGGATAGATTGTAGTACTGGAACGCCGAGACCTTTTACACCAATCATTGAGGCAATGACCACCATTGCCAGAGCCATCATAATCGTTTGGTTTACGCCAGCAAAAATGTTTGGCAACGCCAACGGCAGCTGGACCTTAAAAAGACGTTGCCGGTAATTTGATCCAAACGCATCAGCAGCCTCAAGGATTTCTTTATCAACCAAACGCAAACCTAGATTAGTAAGACGTACAATCGGTGGCATTGCATAGACGCATACCGCTATTAAACCTGGGACTTTTCCAATCCCTAAAAGCATGACAACGGGTAGAAGGTAGACAAAAATCGGTATGGTCTGCATTATATCCAGCACTGGTGTTATCATTGCTTGCAGCCTATCAGATTTTGACATCGCAATGCCGATTGGAATACCCAGTGCAATGCAAATGAAGGTTGCTACCGAAATCAGCGCAACAGTCGACATGGTGTTATTCCACATGCCCAGATAACCAATTACTAAAAATGAAATTGCTGCTCCAACTGATAGCTGCCAGCTTCGGGAACCTAAGTAACTCAGACCTGCTACTACTGCTATAATGATAGGCCACGGTGTGGCTAAAAGTAATTTTTCAAAATTAACTAAAAAATAGAAAAGAGGATCAAAAAAAGCTTCGATACTTTCTCCCCAAGACCTTGAAAACTCTTTAAATGAGGAGTCGATCCCCTTTTTTAAGTCTCTTAAATCTGCGCGTTCCATTGCTGGAAACTTATCAAAAAAGCTCATGCTGAAACCTCGTGTACGAAATAAAAAAGCCTGCTAGCAAAACAGCTAACAGACTTTTTTTGGATTGTTTAGTTTAAAGTGCGGCTTTTACTTTAGCTGCAACATCAGCGGGAATCCACTGCATCCATACATCCTCATGACGTGTCATGAATTCTGCTGCGGCATCAGGACCGTCAGCCTGCTCTGCATCCATGTACACAAGCATGGCACCCATTACTGAGCCTGGGTAGACCCGCTTAGCAAAGTAATCCATTGTAACGCCTGCTTTTGACTTGAAGCTATCTGTTACCACTGTGTGGACTTCAGATGCAGTCCAAGATGAAGGCTTTGGATCATCACAGTCCTGTTCTGCTTTGGCAATACAGCCATCCCAGTTTTCGCTGCCAGCAAAAGGGACTCCAAATGGCATAAGCTTCATGCCATATTTACCAATGTTAAGGGTTGGAGCCCAGTAATAACCAAACCAATTTTCACCACGTTCGTTTGCTTTAATCATCGATCCGTCAAGACCTGCCTGTGAGCCTGGATCAATTAGAACCCAACCTTTTTTCTCCATTTCAAAGGCGCGGAACAAATTGATATTTGACAACTGACATCCCCAGCCTGCTGGACACCCAATAAAAGCGCCCTTTGAGGGGTCTTCTTTGTCAGGAAAAAGTTCTGGATGCTCTAGGACATCTAATACTGTTTTCAACTCAGGATGCTTGTCCGCTGTGTAAGGTGGTATCCACCATCCTTCACCTAAATCGGTTATCGGACCATTTACGGCAGAATGCAGGCGATTTTCTGCCATGGCAGCGTTTAAAGGCTCCCGGACGGCATTAATCCAAAGTTCAGGCGCAACATCTGGCGCTCCTTTTTCATTCATGGACGCGAAAGTTGTTGTTGTAGCACCAACAACCATCTCAACTGAGCAGCCGTACCCAGCTTCAAGAATGATTTTATCTACATTCGCCATAAGAGTGGCTGATGGCCAGTTCATGTCTGCCATGGTAATATCACCACAATCAGCAGTTGCAGAAGATCCTAAGACCGTCATCGCTGATGCTATGTATAAACCTGTTATAGTTTTAAGTTTCATAATTCCTCCCAAAATTTATTTACTGCGAAAACCCACAGATTACTTAAACAATTTTAGTAATAGTCGAATAGCATCACTTTTACAATTTCTTAAATATGTATTTATCTAACGTCACTTTAACTTAAATTTAGTAAGGCTGCTGAGCGCCACAATAGTAATAAAATGTTCGCAGTAGCTTCCTTGCGTCCACCTATTACGTTATCAGCATCCTGACTTTACTGTATCAAAGCATTTTTAGGGTCTAATACTAAAAGAGATGGACAAGGATTAATCAGTGACCGATAATCATTTAAACTCAATGATGGAAAATCTCTATTGGTGGGGTATTCCTACTCTTTTCAGATGCCCTCAAAAAGATCAATCTAGACACGATATTGCTTTAGTTGGCGTGCCTCACTCCACTGGGAATGGAACAACTGAACGCGACCAACATCTTGGTCCCCGAGCTGTACGCAACGTATCCTCGATAGGTAGGCGCGCTCACACAGATTTCCAAATAAACCCCTGGGAATGTGCTAAAGTTGTTGATGTTGGCGATGTGCCATTTCCACGTGCAAATGACAATGAAGACTGTATCGAACAAATTACTCAGTTTTTTAAACAAATCGACGAAATAGGCACTAGACCCGTTTCAGTCGGTGGAGATCATTCTATAACTGGGGGCATTGTACAGGCTCTCGGTTGTGGGAAGATCGCTGAGGGAAAACCGATTTGTTTTCTCCATCTAGATGCGCATACCGATGTTTTTACCAAAGTTGATCACTTTCTTGGTGCTAAAAAATCTGCAGCTCATTGGGGAGCTTACCTAGCCGATCAAGGCAAAGTTGATCCAAAACACTCAATGCAAATTGGATTACGGGGTCATGCTCGAACCTTGGATTGGCTCGATCCCTCCTTTGAATACGGGTATAACGTTGTCACTATGAAAGATTTTAGAAAGCGTGGAATATTAGACGTAGTCGATCAAATTAAAACAGTTTTGGAAGGGCGTCCAGTTTACATTACATTTGATCTTGATTGTTTAGACCCAAGCGTTGCGCCTGGTGTCGCTAACATCGAAGCAGGAGAAAAGGGCTTTGATATTGATGAAGCAATTAGTTTACTTCACGCCGTAAGAGGCATGAATATTGTTGGGGGAGACGTAGTGTGCATGATGCCCACGAAAGATAACCCAAATCAAATTACAGCGCTCACCGCTACATCTATAATGTTCGAAATAATATCAATGATTGCAGAAAACGTGGCCAAAAAAAATAATATTATTATCTAATTTTGACATCTTTCCTATCGTAGAAAAGCTCTAATAGCTAATAATAAGCGGCTCATATTTAGTGACAAATTTAGATGAACCCTGGCCCTCGAAAAAGAGACTAAAATGCCCCATACTCTGCCGGCTACCCGTAAAGACTATCCCGTATTTTATCAGCTGCCCACACGCTGGATGGATAATGATCAATACGGCCATATGAATAACGTGATCCATTATTCACTGATCGACACTGCAGTCACCAATTGGCAATTAGAACAATCCGTTTTTGACTTATCAGGCGCCAAAGTCCGTTTTCTAGTGGTAGAAAGCGGCTGTGTCTATCATGATGAAGCAGGCTTTCCCGACCTTATTCACGCCGGCGTAAAGGTTGGACATATCGGCAAGTCATCCTGGAGATATGAGGTCGGCCTTTTCCGCAATGAAAATAACAATGCATTTGCGGAAGGTTTTTTTGCACAGGTGCAAGTATCTGCGGATAACAACGCCCCACTTGCCTTGAAGCCAGGTTTTCGGGCCTGCTTGGAAATTATAATGCAAACGACCAAAGCCCGCTAAGCTGACAAAACTAATCATTCATATCCTGTCATCTCCAAATACCCACGCCCCGTATGAGAGCCAGTAAAGCGTACGGGGCCTTCCCAATAGGGTACAGATGTATCCATCCAACTTTGTGTATTTAACGCCGTAACAACGATATCGATGCCCGCATCAGGCAACATTACCCGCCATGTAGTAGGTACATCACGCCCAGCAACTTTTGACTGCTTGATCGGCTTTGCACTAAACGCTCCATCTGGGTAAGCGACCGGAGTCCCATCCTCACCGATTAGTGTAGCTTGAGTAAAAACGCTGTCACCTCGAAGCAAAAAGCCCATCAGCTTGAACCCATCATCAAAGGACAATGAGAACCAGTCCCACCCAATCTGATTAGCTCCCAGAGGTTTGGACGACCACTCATGGTCAAGCCACGCGTCTCCGGTTACATCCACATCGCCCAAAGGCAACTGCAATGTCCCTTTGATTTTTAAGAATGGTTGCGAAAAATAATACGATGCCTGCCCGTCCGCCGATTTAACCGAATATCCACCTGCGCCATGGAGCACCCGTGGTCCTGTCGCAGACAAGGCCATTTCATAGGCAAAATTGGGGCCAGCAGCTCGCAAGACAGCATTGCTATGTAGTCCAGAAAATATCCATTCGTCGATCCATGCTTCAAAAGGGTCTATATCCACACCAGCTTGTCCAATCCCACCGCGCGATAATCGTTCGGTCACAAAATGCGCATCAGGCGTTGTAACAGCCGCATGCCCCATCCAAAGCTGCGGCGAAGACCATCCTTCGTAATCCTTTGGAGAGAGTGCGGTGCGGAATAATGTCCATTGCAGCCCATAATCTTGTCCATCATCGCCCTGCAAATTAGCTGTCAAATACCACCATTCGACCCTAAAGTCTGGATGTGACCCATCATCAAATGGAAATTGAAACATCGGATTAGTTTCAGGCAGCTCAAAGCCCTCTGAACCAGACCCAAGCCCTGCAAAGCCCTGCGCAAAACTTACCAACGGCAGCCACAACAAAAAGAAAATCAACCTAAAGTTCACTTGAAAAAACCTTAAGCAAATCTGCAGGTCGCGTACGCGCTAATTGTACCGCTGGCCATAACGCTGCCAGCCCTGCAGCAAGTATCGCAAGCACTCCCAGCTGCGCATAATCCCATGGAAATAAAAACATGGGCAGCCGCCAACCAAATGCAGCCACATTAACCACAGCCAACAACACCCACGCCAGCGCCAACCCTAACGGCAGGGCAATTACACCAGTCAACACGGCCAACATCACCGTTCGAACCAGCTCAAGCAGCCCCAATTGCCTAAGCGTCAAACCCATCGCCCAAACAGGTGCAAGCTGTGGAACACGCATCACTGTTAAAGTTAATAAGCTCATCAAAATTGCGAATCCAGCAACCGACAATGTCAGGACGTTCAAGGCAGTCGTTACCGTGAATGTTCGATCAAAGATAGCAAGCGAATAGGCTTTTATACTGGCCTGATTGATCATACCACTTTCAGGTAGCTCCATTTCGAATTCAAGGCCATCAACCAATGCATCGACATCTTCAGGTGGTAAGCGCAATCCAAACCTAAGTGCTAAAATTTTTGGGAACAGGGTCTTAAACAAAGATTCCGTAATAATTGCCTGCCCAATTGGGTTGCCGTAGTCAGCATAAACACCTGCTATGGTCAGCGGCTTTTCACCCATATTCACAACATCACCCACTTGCAGACCAGCACTGCGTGCAAGCTGTTCATTGATCAAAATAGCTAAATTCTCATGAACGTCTTTCCAGGGAGATTGCCCTTCGGTTAGGAATGTCCAATTATCGCGATAGGTAGCATGATTGCGTGCACCAAAAACTTCCGTTGGACGGCCTGCGACATGCAGCTGCGCCGACATGATCGGCAGCACTGCGTCAACTTGTGGCGTCACAAAATCCAACATGTAGGCCGCCTGCTCGGGGCTTTCCACAGTCACATAAAGCTCCGACGATAACCGCTGATCCAAGAACGCGACAAAGGTCAGCCGAAAGCTGCTAACCATCGTGGACACACCCACATTTGCAGCCATTGCTAGCAAAAGCGCCATTAATGCCAACGACAAACCAGGTAACTGTTGACGTGTGTCCGCCCAGAACCAACCGGCAACCACGCCACGACTGTGATGAACTAGCCCGTCTAGCACACTGCGCAAAACTATGGGCAAACCTAGAGCTGCACCAATCAACAAAGCACCAAGCAACACGAAACCTGTAACGATCTCATCGGCAGTTAATGCCAACACAAATGCTACGAATAGCAACACGGCAGATGCAGCCGCCTGCACCTTTGCACCGCGACCTGCAATGACAGCGACTGCACGTGGCTGCGCCCCTGCAAGCAACGGCATCTGCGACAGTCTCCACAATGCAGCGCTCGCGGCGACGGCAGTGCCGCCCATTGCAACTGCCATCCCAGACACCCACCAAATAGGACGTAACTGCAACGTACCAGCGACATCCGCTCCATAAAGCCCACGCAATGTGGCGGACACATCCGGCATCAAAAACCCCGCAATCAAATATCCAAGCCCAACCCCAATCGCACCTGCTATTAACGCGAGCCCTAGCAGCTCTACTACAGTCAATAAAAACAGAAATCGCATCGGCACTCCAAGTGCGCGCAAGGTTCGCACCGTTCCACGCCGTTGTTCAAATGCCAACCCAACCGCACTTTGTACGATGAAGATTCCGACCGCAAAAGACAGAAATCCGAATGCGGTTAAGTTCAGGTGAAAGCTATCTGTAAGTCGACCTATATCAGATCCACTTTGGGCAACTTGGCGGGTCAGATCAGGTGCGATTTTCTCCAAGGATACCTGACCGAGTGGTTGTTCTGGTATGATTATCAGTACATCAAATTCACCGTGGCGGCCTAATAATTTCTGTACAGTCCTAACGTCTGCAATTGCTGTCCCCGGCGCGACCGCTAAATCCGTTCGCGCCCCATCCCAAACAACATCAGGAGCCGCAATGATCCCCCCATCCGCTCCGATAAAGTTCTGCAGGTCATTTATGTTGCGCAAGCCAATGGGAGCCATTTTACCAGGTACCGTCAATGGGTCCAAGCCAATGAGACGCACATCACCTATGCGTCCTTCAATAACCGGACTGACTAGCCAACCAGCGCGGCGTAGCCTGATATAAGTGTCTTGTCCTATCGCCCGCCCATCAGAACGCACGAGCCGATCAAATTGCGCCTCACCCAAGGTGGCTGCGGCTCCGTCATAGCTTGCGCGCGCCTCTGCATTGATTGCTTGCACGCCTGACCAAAGCCCAGTCGCCAATGCGAGCCCCGCAAGCAGGGTAAATAATTGTAACGGATTGCGCCGCCAATGGCTCAGCAATGCTGCGAAGGTAACTGCTATCATGCGATTTGACCCGCCCTCAGAAGTACTTGATTATCTAAACGCGCAGCAAGCGATGTTGAATGTGTGACCATTAAAAGCCCTGCACCTTCCTCCGCCACAAGCGACAACAGCATGTCCATGACAGTAGAAGCGGTGTCTTCGTCCAGATTGCCAGTCGGCTCATCCGCCAATACCAAACGCGGGCGAGCCGCTAAAGTGCGGGCAATCGCCACCCTCTGTAATTGACCCCCAGACAATTGTTCAGGATATTTTACTACCTGCGATGCCAATCCGAAGCGGTCGATCAGTAAAGCAATCCAATCACTATCATACATTCCTGCAAGACGCGCCTGAAATGCGATATTGGACGCAACTGTGAGGCTAGGAATAAGGTTGAATTGCTGAAACACAATGCCAACCGTACCACGTCGAAGCCCCGCACGGCCAACATCGTCCATTGCTGCAATGTCTACCCCATCAATTAAAATCTGTCCCTGATCGGCAGAATCCAATCCTCCAATTAAATGCAGTAGCGTACTTTTTCCGCTACCAGACTCACCTGTAAGCGCAAGGCTTTGCCCAGTATCCAGCGTCAGGTTTACGCCGCGCAGGACATTAACACGACCTCCAGCCGTCTCATATGTTTTGTGCAATTCCCGCGCAGCGAGCAACATATCTATACCTTTCGTTCTAGGGTTAAAGTAACACAGTCCGCACGATTGGAAAGTTCAACCAGCGCTCAATTCGATTCAGTTTTCGAAGAGCTAATATTTTAAGATAGATCTATTCAAATATCTTGAAGAAGCAGCCTATTTAACATTTTAAAAATATAGGCCAATCATGTCGCATATTTACGATAAACTTATTCGAAAATCTGCAACCATACCTGGGGCGGTTCAGAAAGGGTCGATGATGATGCCAAAAGTTCAGGGTTGACGGGCAGTAGTTTTTCATAGCCAGCGAAGACTTCAAAGTCACTCTGCCCGTCTCAAAGGGTTTTGGCGTTATAGCTCCACACTTGAAAGTCGTCCCCATACCATTTCTACTCGGCACTCAGCGATAAAGATTGGCGGCATGTACCACCCTTTTCAGAAACAGCAGTCACCGTTATGCGGGCATCAATCCGATCTGCTCGCACTAACCATTCGGCCTTTTTCGTCACCGGCGACCATTGCTGACCCCAATTGGAATAGGCGTAGTTGCGTTCATTTCGACCAGCGAGGTTCCCAAGATTCACCTCAGGGGGGTTCATGATCAACTCTACACCCTCGCAATCCAGCCTGATCATCACAGGCTTGGCCACACCGTTCTGGATCGCAACATCAGACAAGTTTGTAGGTAGAAATCCGTGGTTTGAAACAACTGCTGTGACCCGGTGCATATCAGCGCCAAGCGCCTCAACTGTTACGCTGTCTAAAGCAATTTTAGGAGCGGCAGCGGCATGTTTCAGATTGAAAATCACGTTGTTGTGGCAGATTTCTTCCAGCAGATTGCCTGGCGGATTACGATACGACCAAATATAAACCATCCCCCCGATCTCAATCGGCCCTAGCTGTGGGTGGTTGAAGGATTCCCAGGGGCGAAAGCCATGGTCACCCACGTTATTCACTACCCAGTTATGCACTAGCCGTTGGGTGGCGGCATCGCGGGGACCTAAGTTATAGTACCCTTCTTTGGGTACACCTGCGGTACGCTCCAGGTCCCAGAGTTCTGTTCCAAAAGAGATAATTCCCATCTCCTCATAGGTCCAATCCGTAAGGGTGCCATGTCGAGCCTTGGTCTTGTCCGGCGTGAATTCCTCATAAACCGAAATTGTCGGGTAGCCCGTCAGCCTCTCACCGACCTGACCCAGCGCCTTATAAAGTGACAGGTCCGGGGCGCTCATCTCGCTGTCCTGACGCAACATTGACGGACGCAATATAATACCGCCGTGAGTGTGATAAGCGCAAATACCTGTGATATTAGGGTGATCAAGGATAACTTTACTCATGCCCGCTGTTTCGGGCTCAGAAAAAGGATAATCGCCAGCACCATACTCCTGCGGCGTCCAGTTCGTCGGGAAGTTGCGGTTCATGTTGCCGTCTTGCTGAACTTCAATATGCACATCAACACCATTGTAGTTTCGGATCATGCCTTCAGGATAGAGGCGGAAATACTCGCCGCCCTCCTCACCCGGTTCACGCTGAACCATGATTGCTGGGTCTACATCATCTTTTTTCCATTCACCTTTGGAATCGGGAACACGCATTTGTACGATGTAACCGTCGCCATTGATGTCCTGCGGAACCAACCCCTCTATCCGGTCTTCACCAGGCAAAAATCTACCATTTCCACACCACGGATGGTATGGCGCTGTCAGTGCGTATTCTGCACCATCCGTATTAATTCGTGGGATAATGTAGAAAACCTGCCCATCCACAAGCCGCGTGACTTCCTCATCGGTCCCATAGTTGTTTAATAGATACCAACAGGCATATAGCGCCGTAGCGGAGGTAGCGTGTTCCTCAGCATGAATTTGCGCATCAATATAGAAACCCGGTTTTTCAAGAGCTAGGCCTGTGTCGGGATTAGTGATAGTCATGAACCAAACGTCACGGCCTCGAAAACTCTTGGCGATAGAAGTCAGCGTACAGAGTTTTGGATACGCACTGGCCAGCGCTTGAAGATGCGCTGTCATTTCATCGTAATTATAATAAGTGTCAAAAGTGATATCAACCTTGGGCATTTACTGTCCTTTCATAGGCCTTAACTACGGCCAAAATGTTCCATAATAGCGGCGGCATATTTGATGCCTTGGATAAATTTATCGACATGAATGTTCTCGTCTGGTGCGTGCAAATTACATCCTGGATTCGCAAAACCTGTCAAAACACAAGGGATCCAGACATGTTTAAGGATCGCCCCCTCTGCAGAAACACCGTTAACTATGGGCGGCTCGCCATAGACTTCGTGCGCCGCCGCTATGATCGATACAGAAATATCCTCCCGTGCAGAAATCTTATAAGGATCTTCCGTCCGCGCTTCACCTATTACCTCAATGTTATCAAAGCCGTGTGCCTTCAGGTGTTCGCGTAGCTTAACTATAGCTTTCGCTGGCGAGATATTCGGGATTAAACGGAAATCCATCCGCACGCGTGACTCTGAAGGAACAATCGTTTTGGTCCCTTTTCCGGTATAACCACCAGTTATTCCTTGGATATTTGCTGTGGGCTCATAGGTCCGCGCCGTTAGCGCATCAATGCCGTCACGACCTAGGGCAAACGCATCAACGCCCATTTCTTCCTTTAGCATAGCAAAATCAATGCGATTAGCCTTGTCATTAATATAACCCATGTCCTCTTCGTTTGGTACATAGATGCCTTCAGCCCAGTTGGGGATCAGGATATTTTTTTCGCGGTCCATGATGGTCGCCAGCGCATGAACCAAATCCCAAACCGGGTTCGGCACAAGAGGTGCGTTAAGCGAATGCACGTCAATTCGTGGGCCACGCGCTATGAGTTCTACAAACAAAACTGATTTTAGCCCTAGCGAGACGTCAGGCACTTCGACCCCAATCTCAAGGCTGCCATCAAGGCAGTGCATGCCATCCGCATCCAGCATCTCAGCGTTTTTCTTGGCCCATGGCCCAAGGTTCGGCGAGCCAATTTCTTCTTCACCCTCGATCAGCAGCTTCAGTCCAACCGGCACCTCACCACGAACGGCCAAAAACGCCTTGGCAGCCTTGTTAAAGGCAAGGACACCAGACTTGTTGTCCGTCGCACCACGCCCATAAAGGATCCCGTCGACGACAGCACCCGACCACGGGCCACCGTGAGTCCAAGCCTCAATCGGTTCTGGCGGCTGGACATCATAGTGAGAATAACACAGTAACGTTTTAGGCGATTTAGAAGGCACCGCGCCGTAAACAACCGGCGGCCCCTCTTCCAGCTCGTAAAATTTTGCTGGAAGCCCGTCCTTATGCATCATGTCGCGGATTAACGTTGCACATTCACGTAAACCGATATCCTGTGCCGAAATTGAAGGTTGCTGGACGAAGGACTGTAAATCAGCAACAAACTCGTCCGCATGGGCATCGATGTAGTCGTAGATATCTTTCATAGCGGGTGCTCCTGTGACAAATCCCAAGCGTTCAAACGCTGGCCGTTCAGGGCAATGTCACGGGTGATGGCAATATGGGCAAAAGCAGGGACAAGCCTGTCTGGTTCAACCCATTTCTTTTTCATATCAGGGCTGTAATTGCGCTCGGACATCGGCGAGCGCATTAACATGCCCGGAGTGATGGTACAGGACAAGATGCCATACGCCTCTCCCTCCATAGCTAGGCATTTCGAAAAACCTTCAATTGCATGTTTGGTGGCGCAATAGGCAGTCTCATTGTCGAAGCCTTTTATCCCTGACTGCGATGAGACAAAGATCAGCGCCCCACCTTTTGACTTCATATCGGGCCAAACGGCCTTGGACAATTGGAACGCCGCTTGAATGCCGACATTCATTGTAGCTTGAAAGGTTTCCATGCTGACGTTTTCTAAGGGTTCGGGCCGCAGGATCGCGGCATTGTGGATCAACGTATCAACCGGACCCGACAAGGCCGCTATCGCTTTGTCCGTAGAATTTGCATCAGCCAGATCGACGACCAGACATTGTGCGGTGCCTCCGATCTGCGCGTTGACCTTATCCAGACCCTTTGCGTCCACATCCATCAGCACTAAATCGGCCCCAAGACCTACAAAAACCCGCGCGATTGCCGCGCCAAGCCCCTGCCCTGCGCCAGTGACAACGACACGCTGATTTGAAAGCTCAAGCATTAAACCGCTCCCGACATGTCAAGGTCTTCCCATTTGCGACTTACGGTTGAGGCAAAGACTGCATCCACCACCAATTGATTGCGTAATCCGTCTACAAAGGTCGCGCCGCGCTGCAATTCACGATCTTCAGCGATAGCGCTGACCAATTCTTGCAATGCGGAAAGGACCGAGACATTCCAGATGCCCTTATTCAAACCATCAAGAGTAGAATTAGGGTCTTGCACACTGATATCATTGAAACTTTTTCCCGTTTTCATGAAATAGAGTTTTTCATCACTATTGGATAAAGTAATTGTACCTTTGGATCCAAACACCTGTGTCTCGTTGCCCATGTTAGCTACAGCAACACCACTCATGAACACTTGGGCCAAGGCACCAGCTTGCATCTCAAGCGTGAAGTAGGACAGATCATCCGAGGTCGCGCGCCAAGCCTCACCTGTGGCTTTGTCGATTCGATCAGGCACGATAGTCAAGGCTTGGCCAATAACCGACGCTGGCTCGCCCATCCACCAGCGAAGCATATCGATCTGATGCGATCCATTTGCACCCATGCGCCCGCCACCCATCGCCACGTCTGACCACCAGTCTCCTTTTGGACGCGAGGCAGGATCAGCCCAGGATGCGCCAATATTGGTAATGTTCACATGTCGAATTTCACCCAGATCGCCACCTTGGATCAGCTCGGCGATGCGTGCACGGGTCGGGTTAAAACGCAATTCGTGGTCGATCATATGCAGCCGTTTCGCGGCGCGCGCGGCATTAAGCATCTGGCGCGCCTCGCCAGCATTCATCGCAGTTGGCTTCTCGCATAAAACATGCGCGCCCTGTGCGATCGCCGCAAGCGCCATTGGTGCGTGCATCACAGTCGGCGTGGCGATGCAAACCAGATCAAGCGCGTGCTCGGCTAGCATCATTTTCCAGTCATCATAGACTGCTGTAATCCCGTGCGCCGCCGCGGCGGCTTGAGCGCTTTCCATCCGACCTGACGCCAGAGCTACTACCCTTGCCTCGTCGATATGCGCAAAAGCAGGAAGATAGGCGTCGCGCGCAAAACTCGCGCCAATGATGCCAACATTTATCATAAGGTTTCCTTTCATGTTGTGAGGGCACGAATTTCTTCGATTTCAACCGTTGCTGATCGGTCCGAGGCAAGGATGCAGGCCTGCAGCATGAACAAAGACTGCAAGTGATCCCGGCCCGTGCATTCAGGGGGGGCGCGGCCTCGGCACGTGGAGACAAAAGACTTCAATAGTGTTGTCGCGTCAGTGATCCATGGCTCATGCTTGGACAAAGTCACTGGCGCAAGATCGGTTTGCAGCCGTTTAGCCCATGCCAGATCGCCGAACATTTCACGCTGAACTATTATACCTTCGGATCCATCCGTGCGCCAATTGAAATTCATCGGTTCGTGGCCCGATTGCCATGTGCCTTGGTAGTTGACGGTCATCCCGTTCTGAAACGCAATAAGGGCGGACACGTTGGTATCACCCGCATACATCGTCCAGCTTGGGTTGAAGGTATGGGCTTGAATCTGCACCGGCTCAGTATTGTAGACATAACGCATCAGATCAAAATGATGGATCGACTGCTCCCATAACATCGGGTGATCCATGGTCAGCGGATATTTGTTTAACCAGTCCTGCGTGCCGTCGCGCCAGCGTTCATAGGTAAAGCGACCAAACTCAGGCGTACCAATGGCACCAGTGGCCAGCAAATTTCGCATTTCCTGAGTCACGTTCAAGTAGCGAAAATTTAGCCCAACAATCAAGTGGACACCTGCCGACGCGGCCATCTCTACATAGCGCGCAGCGGCAACAACATTGTCAGCCAAGGGCTTTTCTGCTAGGATATCGAGACCCTTTGCGCAGGAGACTTCGATCTGGCGCTCACGCCCGCCCGGCGGTGTACATAGAAGTACAGCATCAGCGTCAGTGCCAATGATCTCAGTAATATCCGCACCGATAGGGATGTCAGGGAAATGTTCGGCTGCGCTAGTTTGGGCCGCCGGGTTAGGGTCACAAAGTGCGACAATTTCGACTTCGGCGTTGGCTTCAGCCACCTTCAGCCACGTTTTCGCGCGGGCCCCAAGGCCGACAATGATCAGGCGAAGCGGGGTCATGATGGGACTGCCATTTGTATCATCTCGTCCAGTGCGGCCTCCATCGTTGTCCAATTCGTCCCAGCAAAAACGCTTGCAGCCCCGCAACCCATAGGTGGGCGTGTAGGTTCGAACGGGGGCGAAGCAACGCGGATCGTCACGCCATGTATACGCGCCGCAATTGCGCGGGCTAAATCAAAGTCTGTGATTGTTGGCGGCGTCCCCGCATGTAATACGCGCGGGCCCGTTATCGGGAAGTCTTGGATTAGGCAGGCAATCGTAAGCGCCAGATCTGGCAACCACGACCATTCACGCACAGCCTCTGGCGTCTGGACCGTTATAAGCCCACTGGACTGTGCTTCGGCAAGCATCCGCGAAACAAGGCACAGGTTTTGACGTGTCTCACGCAGCGCTTCATGCCTGCCAAAAATATTGCCCAGCCGCAGGCTTAGCGTGGCAAAACCGTCTTGCCCAGCTGATGTCGTCAAAAGCTCTCCAGCATGTTTTGCAGCACAGTAAGTGCAGGTCGCAGTGGGCTGAGTTGCTTCCGTAAAACACCCCTTTTGCAAAGGCGAGTCATTCGATCCAAACACACCCATCGAACTGATAAACAAGAACCACGATGCCCCTGCCCCGTGTGCGAAATCAAGCGTTGTAGTTAACAAGTCCATATTGCGACGGATGTGGGTTGCTTTGGATATTCCAAGTCGCTCTGGCGAGGCTGTGATTGCCGCCCCGTGGATTACACCGCGGACTGGGCCTATTGCGCCACTGGCCAAAACATCAGCCAACTGGCCTTCGATTTGAAGAATACCTGCTAACCGCGTTTTGGTGGAGGCATCAAACATCAGGTCCACCGCCAAGACATCACAGCCTGCCTTATGCAAGGCCAACACAACCTCGGAGCAGACGAAGCCACCTGCACCAGTTACAATGACAGCACCAGCATTCATGGCAAAGTCTGATTGCCTGCGATACGGACCGCTTTCGATATGGCTTCGTTGTGCTCAGGCGTAGATCGAACGAAGGGCGGACGAACGCGAGCAAAATTGTCATCGCTATTTTGCATCGCAACCGCGGACTTTATAGCTGGAATCAGCGGCACACTTTCGAATATCTTGCGCACAGAACTGACTTGGAGGTGCAAAGCGTCATGATCAGGACCGTTCAATCCATCAATCAACGCACGAATACCACGCGGGTTCACGTTAGAACTGGCACTGATGCAGCCTGCACCGCCAGCGGCAACGTTTTCGGGGATCATGGTTTCCGAGGCGGAGTAGGTATCAATCTCAGGGAACGCCGCAATCACATTAGCGGTATTTTCCCAATTGCCCGAACTGTCCTTGAGCCCTGCGATCTGATCCCCAAAACGTGAAAGCAAGCGGTCGATCAGCGGCAAGGTAATCGGCACACCAGACATCTGCGGGATATGGTAGAGATAAACGCGCAATTGTGGGCCAACGGCCTCAATCACCTGTTTATAAGCATCAAACACGCCCTCATCACCAACACCTTTATAGAAAAATGGCGGCAACATTAGAACGCCTCTGCAGCCAAGTTTCGTGGCATGGGCAGAGAGCTTGATGGTATCCGCAGCCGCGCAACATCCAGTGCCTGGGATCATTTGTGCGGGCTCAATACCACCCTTATTCAAGGCCTCCAGGGCGGCCATTCTTTCAGAGATGGACAGTGAATTTGCCTCACTGGTGGAGCCGAATGGTGCCAACCCATGCGCCCCACTCGCGATCAGGGATTTGGCTTGTGCCACAAAACGCGTAGCATCAACTGACAGGTCACCAGCGAAAGGAGTGACAGTTGGTACGAATAGTTCAATCTTGCGCGAGATCATAATAAGGTTTCTTTCCACACTTCTGTATCAATTTGGTTTAGGTTGGAGCAATTATTGTTATTGCAGGAATAGTCCTGAACTCGTCATCCTGTGGCGAGTTTCCACGCCACATCAGTACAGTAAAATGGGCTGGCCGATCAACAACAGTCATACCAAGGTGCCAGGTGCCCGGATTGTAAATCACACCGGTTGTAGCTGGCATGAGAATGGACAGTGCTTGATCTGGACAGGGATCACCATTTGCGTCCGAAGGCATAACCATTACTATATAACGCGACACATCGAGAGGGATAAAGCATTGGGCGGCATAGGGATGACGCTCGATCTTTACGGCAACAATTGGTAATGTCACCGGAATGACATGGTTTATATGAAGAACCGGTGCACTGATCTCTGTCCTCGCATCGAGGGCATCACTATAGAACAGACGGCTTCCAGGCTCTGCAGGTGGCAATAAAAAACGTCCATAAGGCGCAAACGCCTCGGCATCGGGTTGACCTAGGGTTACTACCAAATTGGTCATCGCTCTTTTTCCACAGGTACATTTGCGTGCCAAAAATCTGCAATTTCATCACGCCTGCAAATCCAGACTTCAGGGTGGTCAGCAATATGATCTATAAACCGCATCAGACCCGCCAACCGCCCTGGATGACCGATAATGCGCCCGTGTAACCCCACGGACATTATCTTCGGCTTTTCTTCAGATTCCATCAGAAGAACATCGAAACTATCAATCAGGAAATCCGCAAAATCCCGAGCAGAAAAGACATCCCCCGAGAGAAACTTAGCGTCGTTGGTTACCATGGTGTAGGGCACAACCAGATGCGGTTTAGCTCCAATTTTTGTCCAATAAGGCAGATCATCATTGTAGGCATCACTGTCATAATCATAACCACCATGGGCGGCGAGCAAACCACGCGTTGCGACGGACGCAGAATAGCGAGAATACCAGCCGCGCGGAGCCCGGCCCACAGTTTTCAACAAGCTGTCATATGCAAGTGCTATTTGCTGCGCCTCGACCTCCGTGGAAATATGGTAGTGTTCGATCCAGCGATAGCCGTGAGCACAGATATCCCAATCTGTCGCGGCAATCGCAGCGGCAATATCTGGTGAGCGTTCCAGCGCCATTGCACTTGCAAAAATGGTCAGCGGCAAACCACGTTTGCGAAACAGGTCATAAATGCGCCAAAATCCCACACGGCTACCGTATTCATACATCGATTCTGCGGCCAGGTCACGTTCCCCTTGCTGCACGCGAGAAGCACGAACTTCGATCAAAGCACTTTCGGATCGTCCATCACCATCACTGACCGAGTATTCAGAACCCTCTTCGACATTGAGGACAAAATTGACAGCTAGCCCCGCACCGTTTGGCCAGCGAATATCTGGCGGGTTAGCGCCGTACCCAGCTAGATCGCGGTTCCGCTTCATGTACCCTGCCCCCATATGCCGATATACTCAATCACGAAAACCCTCAACCTTATTGAAGAAGCAACACCAATCACCCTGATTGACATTTGGCAGTGCGCGTAGGCCAAAGAACATGCCGTCTGCTGGCGCATTTAACGCGCCCACCTCGTCCCCAAATATATTGATGATGCAAGCAATCTTGGTGCCTTTCTTCATCATAGTTAAAAAATTGACCCCTTCAACAGGCAGGAAAATCCCCGAAGCTGGCGCCAGCAGAGCTTCTTGCTGGCCCTTGGTACAAGGGTCAGGATAGAGCGCTGTGCCGTCTAACATATCATAGTGATAGCAAATATTCAGGATCGATTTGGCCAGTTCTTCACCCACATAACGGAACCGCGCTGGTGAGGTGTAGGATCGCCCACCAAGCTCAACTGTAATCCCAACTTTTCCAGCATTGTTCATCGCTGCCATAGGGCTTCCAGACTTGGTAAAGTTGGACATTATACAGCCCCACCCCTCGCCCATTGCCTTTGCCAACTCGATGCTTTCGGGGCGTTCATCAACAAAAATCGCCTTGTCGAGGAAGGAATGCGAACCACCAGAGTGAATAGAGATTTCTAGATCTGCCACATTCTTCATGACTTGCCAATGTGCATCCGCCACTCGATCCGAAAAGTAGCCATTCGGATTTCCAGGATAGATGCGGTTCATATCGTAAGTAAATGTATCTAGCGGGTTGCCCCGTTCTGCTGCTGAAAAGGCCAGCGGATTAACGCAAGGCACTAGTACTACCGCGCCGCGCAACTTGGCAGGATCAATCAGCTTGGAGGCCAACGCACAGGCTAATGGTCCTTCCGGCTCGTCGCCGTGGATCGCGGCATTAACCCAAAAGGTCGGGCCCGCGCTCACACCATTGATAACAACAACCGGAATGTCGACTTTGACGCCACCAGCTAGATCACCCGCCGGTATCGCGCCACGGATCATTTCGCCGGGTTTAGCGGTTGCCGTGCCGACCGTCAGAGTTTGGGTGCTATTCGTACTCATACCGCCTCTGCCCCTGACTTTTCATAGGCTGCAAGCTGCGCAGGTGTGTATACTTGCATAAATTCAATCTCGATCCCGCCTGCGTCATTATCTAGGAATGCTACCCAGCCCTCGGGGTGGGCGTGACTACCAGTTTTCTTACAAGCCTTACATTCACGTAGGTCAGCGCCCTGTGCTTGCGCATGCGCCAATGCATCATCGATATTATCGACTTCATAGCAGATGTGGTGCAGCCCTTCTGACCCACGCTCATTGATCCAAGCGTCGAATCGCCCACCTGACTCTGTGGATTGGCACAGCTGGTATTCGATTCCTCCCAAGTAGAACAAAGCAACCTTGTTGCCAGACTTCGGGAAATGGATGACCTCTGTATCCGCCGGAACATGTAGAAATTTTGCATAAGCATTCAATGCAGCCTCTGCGTCACTGACGGCAAAGGCCATGTGCTTGATGCTTTTGACATTGGGGTTATCGGATTTAACAGTCATCTTTATATCCTTTTATATCAATCTGATTGTTGGCTTTCGGTGAGAAAACTCTCGACCACATCAGCCATGCGTTGCATTGCAATTTTAATCCGTTCCACCGGCTGCGTCATCGACATGCGTACAAAATCGTCGGTATGGTCTCCGTAAATTGTACCAGGGTACATCATTACATGACCATCAGCCAAAAGCCGTTCGCAGAAGGCACCGGCGGTGATGCCAAAGCCAAGGCTCGCAACATTGGCATACACGTAGAACGCACCCTGCGGCTCCGCGTAGCTCATCCCAATTGCATCTAATCCTTCGCAAATCGCGGCACGTCGCGCGTCGTAAGTCTGGCGCATCTCTTCGACGCAATCCTGACTGCCTGTGATAGCTGCAAGTGCGGCGTGCTGACTGACAGCGGCAGTCGAGATTGCGAAGGCGTGATTCACTTCAGACATCGGTTTGATCAGCTTACGCGGCCCAGCAAGGTAGCCGATACGCCAGCCGGTCATGGCATAGGCCTTCGAAAAACCACTTAGCGTAATTGTACGTTCTTTCATTCCCGGCAATGAGGCAACCGGCAACACGGTATTATTTCCGAAGGTTAAGCGCGCATATATCTCGTCAGAGATCACAATTAAGTCATGCTTCTTCGCCAGTTCAGTAATCTTGCGTACCTCGTTGGGCGGTGTGACTGTGCCGGTCGGGTTGTTAGGATTGATCAGCACAAGGATCTTGGATTTTGCAGTTATATGTGCCTCGACCATCTGAGCGGTAAGAGTAAAATTTGTCTCCATTGTCATAGGTACTTTACAAACTACAGCATCCGACATCTCGGCTGCCTGCTGGTAAGGGTTGTAGCCCGGGCATGGCACAATTATCTCATCACCAGGGTTAAGAAGCGACAGAGCGATGATGAACATACCCTGCTGTCCACCCGGCGTGATCATGACCTCATCTACCCCATAGTCAGCCCCGCCATAATGACGAATGTTATCGGCAATGGCTTGGCGTAAGGGCTCAATCCCCATTGGATGCGTGTAGTGCGTGGCCCCATTAGCCAATGCATCTTGGCCTGCCTTGATGATGTGGGCCGGGGTACAAAGGTCCGGGTCACCACGGCCAAGTTTGATCACGTCATCAATGCCAGTGGCAATGTCAAGCATCTTGGTGATCAACCCTCCGTCGGAAAGTTTCACCCGCCTGGCGAGTCTTGGGTCCAGTTCAGTCATATTGGTCCTTCCTTCGTGTAGCCGTGCTATGACGCCAGGGCGTAAATATCCGAAAACTTACGGGTCAAGTGGGCAATATATGGCTCTGGATCGAGTACACGGCCGGTCGCGTTCTCCAGCAATTCGTCGCGCGAATAGCGGCGACCATGTTGTGCCACCTTATCAGTCAACCAGTCACGCAAAGGCCCGTAGTCCGCACCGTCGAGGGCCGCCTGGATACCGGGGTTTTCAGTGGTTGCGGTGTCAAACAGCTGGGCTGCCATGATGTTGCCGATAGTATAATTGCAGAACGTCCCTATCTGACCTGAGGACCAATGTACGTCCTGTAAAACCCCTCGGGAATCGTCAGGCACATCGACACCTAGATACTCTTTCATCGCGGCGTTCCACGCCTCAGGCAATTCTGCCACTTCAAGCGATCCATCGACCATCTTGGCTTCTAGTTCAGCACGCAACATGATGTGGAAATCATAAGTCAACTCGTCGGCCTCAACCCGAATAAAGCTGGGCTCGGATCGATTTACGGCGCGGTAAAACTCCTCATCACTCACATCTTCAAGCTTGCCTGGATATGCGGCCCTGATATCGCCCATATGATTGGCCCAGAAGGCACGACTGCGGCCGACGTGGTTTTCCCAAAGCCGCGATTGACTTTCGTGTGCGCCAAAACTGACGCCGCCAACCGCATAAAGGCTGATTAAGTCTGTGGCCAGAGGCGTACGGGTATAGGCGGGATCAATGCCCTGTTCATACATCGCATGACCCGCTTCGTGTAGTGCACCAAATAGCGACATCGGCATGTAATCCTTCGCCACCCGCGTGGTGATCCGCACGTCGTTGCGCGTGAACGAAACTTCAAACGGATGTACAGTGGTATCAAGCCGCCCACGGTTAGTATCATAGCCGATACGTTTTGCCATTTGCAGTGCAAATTTCATCTGCTCATCAACGGGGTAATCACGGAACAGAAAATCCGAACGCGGTTTCTCTGCATCAGCAATTGCCTGGACAAGTGGAACCATACCCTCGCGCAGGCGTGCGAATAAAGTTTTAAGATCAGCCGTCGTCGTACCCGGTTCAAATCGATGCATCAAAGCGTCATAGGGGTGGTCTATAAAACCAATCGCATGCGCCATTTCGCGGTTGATATCGACCATCGTAGTGAGTGCCGGCGCAAACAGTGAAAAATCTGCTTTCTCACGCGCCTCAGCCCATACCTCATGAGCGGCAGCACCCAATTCGGTCTTCCGGCGTAACAATTCTGTCGGAATTCGCTCGTGGTAATTAATCGCCTCGCGAACTTGAACCACAATCCTTACGTCGACGCTGTCCTCAGGCTTGCCGGACACTTCGGCCTCGGCACCTTCCAGCATACGTTTCATTTCGTCAGAGCATAACAAGTTGCGTGCAGCTACGGCCAGTGTCGCCAATTGCTTTGATCGAGTTTCAGCTCCTGCCTTTGGCATCATCGTGCGCGCATCCCATGACAGAACCGAGCCCGCATTTAAGAAATCGTTCACTCGACCGGTTACCTCAATTAATCCATCATAACTCATCTAGGATCGCTCTCCCTTCGGTGTTTTAGTGAAACCAGTGTGTTCTTCGCACAATGCTTGACTATCCATTTTTCGCGTGTAAACCATTAATACAAACATAATGTCGACAATATACTGATGCCAAGGAAGGCCTTAAGAGTCAAACCAAAACATTACTTCCAATCCGCCGCCGCTACCCCGAAGGATGAGCCACCCAATGCAAAGCCTGAACACCAACGAAGCCGCACTTGTCGAGATGGCAGTGTCGGGTGTGATCACCACACCCGCCGTCCGACCTGGCCAATATATCCCCCACTCCGATGGTCGCGCCGCAATCCTACCGGGAATGTATGGCATTACTTATAACGTGCGTTGCGGCGATCGGGCCTTTGGTTGGGCTGGTGATCATGTTGAGCCAGGTGTGTCGATTGATGACGACACAAATCTGGGTCGTCACCACGCTCTGCACTACCTTAACTGCATCGGCAACGAGGCCGTGGCAACCTCTGGTATGGCGAAAGGTGAACGCGGCATTGTTATAGGCGAGCACGCCCGCATTCTGGTGCAGTTTTCGCCTGAAGCCCACGAATTAATGGCCCCAGGTGACCGCATTCAGGTGATAACCAAGGGACAGGGTTTGACCCTAACTGATTACCCGGACGTAGCCCTTAAAAAGATGAGTCCGAAGCTGTTTCACGCAATGGGGATTAAGCAAGAAAACGGCCGCATACAGGTTAAAGTAGCGATGGAGTTGCCGGTACGGATTATGGGATCGGGCGCAGAACTGAACTCGGAATATGTCGACCAGGACCTGATGTCGGGCGATCGTTCTTTAATGGCTGAGCTGGGCATCGACCAGATGCGGCTAGGCGATATCATCGCCATTCGTCATTCCGATCACCACTGGGGAAGATCTTTCCGCGAAAATGCCGTGTCGATCTGTCTGTGCATCCACGGCGATAGTATTATGACCGGCCACGGACCAGGCATTCTGACCCTCATGACATCCCGCGACGGAAAGATCGATTTCACTGTTGATCCTTCAGCAAATATCGCCCAACTTCTGAAAATTGGAGCCTGACATGCCCATCCTAACCAATGCCGTTGATATCGTTAATGTCTCCATCATGGGTCAGGTTGCAAATCCGTCCTTCTCGGCGCTACCCGCAGAACCCTACCGCCTTGACGCTGACGGCAAAGCATTCCTTTGGCCCACCTTTGGCGGCATCGTCTATAATATTACTGTCGGCGACAGCGCCTTTGGCTGGGCAGGCGATTGCATCCACCCATCAGTCAGCATCGTGCATCCTGATGCCAATAAGAACCGTGGCTTGAACATCTTTGCCTGCGTTGGAAACGAAGCTTTGATAACCAGCGGTGCCGCCAAGGGCGCGCGCGGCGTCGTGACCGGAAAATCGGGGCGTTTCTCCGACCAGGTCATCATCCATTTTGATATGAAAACCCGTCACAAAATCGCTGTTGATGACCAAATTTTAATCAAAAGTGAAGGCGTTGGCTTAACTGCACTGGATTGCCCTAACGTGGCATTTAAATCTCTTTCACCAAACCTTTTTGATGCCCTTCCTAAGAAAATGGAAGATGGCGTTTTGAACATGGGCGTCTGCGGCATCGTGCCGCCGCATTTTGTCGGTGCAGGCGCGGGACTGACGTCGGAAGGCGGATCTCTACATATCCAATCGACCGATCGCAGGGAGTTAGCCAAGCATGGCCTTGATGCTTTGCGCTTGGGTGATTTAGTGGCAATTCAGGACACCGACAGCCGCTACAATCACGGCTATCTGCGCGGTGCAGTGAGTATTGGGATCATCGGCCAAACCGATGGACCTCGCGCGGGCTATGGTCCCGGTATGACTATTGTTATGACCGCACCCGCCGGCCAATTGGGCAGTTTTGGGGCTCCAGGTACTAATATTGCTGACATTTTGGGACTAAGAGCATGAGCCAACCAATTCCAATGACCAACGTTGATCGGGAACAGCTCCAGAAATTCGTATCTGAAGGCTTTGAGGCACTCGGGCTTACGGCTGAGGACGCTGCCATCTTCGCTAACGCACTAGTCTTTTCCGAGCTTCGATTTCATCCTGGACAGGGTCAAGGCGTTGCTCGTCTCCGGCGCTACCATGAGCGGATCGGCAACGGTGAGGTAGACCCGCGTGCTGGCTGGTCCATCGTCAAGGAAGGCCCCGCCCTTGCGCTGGTTGATGCCCACAACGGGATCGGCACAGTCGCCGCATCCAAGGCTATGGCGTTGGCAGTCAAGAAGGCCAAAGAGGGTGGAATTGGCACCGTCATTGTCCGGAACTCGACCCATTACGGGTCTAGTGCAGTCCACGCCTGCCAGGCGCTGGATCACGGTTGCATTGGCATCGCGTTCACAAATGCAGGACCTGAAATGGCGCCTTGGGGCGGGCGCGAAGGTGTGACAGGAACAAACCCTTGGTCGATTGCAGCACCCTCCGATCAAGGCTTCCCCACAGTTCTGGATATTGCAATTACGACTGCTGGGAAAGGCATGATGAACTGGCTGATCCGCGAGGGTAAGAAGATGCCCCTGGATTGGGCAATCACACCAGACGGTGCCGAAACCGACGATCCGACGGCGGCCCTCAAAGGCCCACTTTTGGGGATTGGTGGACACAAAGGATACGGCCTTGCCTTTATGACTGAGGCGCTGACCGGAATATTGTCCGGTGGTGGCTTTGGCCTGAAACCCTATTCCGACCCCAAGAAACTAGACGTCTCACACTACTTTCAAGCAATTGATATATCTTGGTTTATGGAACCTACCGACTACGCAAGCCGTATGGGAGAGTTCGTTCGAATGGCAAAGTCACGCGCCCTGCGCCCTGGCTTTGACGAGATTTTAGTACCCGGCGAACAAGAGGCGCGGCGCACCAAAACAAAATCTGCCGCAGGTGTGCCGATCGATGATAAGGTGCTGGCAGACATGCAATCACTTCGGCGCGAGTTGAGTCTAAAGACATCACTAGACGGCCTTGGTCCCTACACTGGCAGTACGTTGTGAGGGATGTGCGCCCTCTTCCCCCAGCCTTTTTTGTAAGTGCCCGCGACCGCTTGCGTTCCCGCGCTGAGGCTGCAGGACTTGATGGACTACTTATGTTACGGGCTCCAAATCTGGCCTATGCCACCGGCCTGTTCTTATCAGAAAACGAGCGCCCTATGGGCGTTTGGCTGCCAGTATCGGGAGACCCTATCTTGATGCTACCGGGCTTGGAACGCGAGAATGCTGAAGGCGCCGGGATAAACGATTTACGCTTTTACGAAGAATTCCCCGGCGAAGTACCTGCCGTATTATGGATGCTGGATCAGATCGGGCGAAAACACGTCGGGATCGACCAGTTGGATGCTCTCCTTCTTGATGCAGCATGGAACAGGCTAGCGAAGCTGGACCTCACTGACCACGCCATGTTGGAACGGGCGATCAAACAACCAGCGGAAATTGCCCTGACTGTTGAGGCAGCAAGTTTTGCGGATCTGTTTCTGACGCTCCTTCATTCAAATGCAGGCGATATCATTAGCCAAGGTGGGACCGAAACCGATTTGATGGCCAACGCTATGGCCGATGCGCGCGGCGCGTTGATGGCAAAGCACAAGGCCGCGTTTGTCGGCACGCCTTTGGGCATCACGGCATCTGTGCATTCCGGCCCACGCGCTGCCCTGCCCCACGGCGCCGTTATGGAACGTGTTCCCCAAGGCGGGGAGACATTGATCGCCGGTATCGGCGCGAGCCTTGGTGGCTATCACGCTGAAAGCGGTGTGACCTTAATTGTTGGCGACATCAGTCCCGAACAGCGTCGGATTATGACTGCGATGGAGGCCTGCAACGATGCAGCTGTTGACGCATGCGCTAAACGCCAGACATGCACAGCCGCCAACGATACTGCTTTAGGTGCTTTGCGAAACGCCGGCTTGGGGGACGCGATCCGCCACCGCATTGGGCACGGCATGGGGCTAGAGGGGCATGAAGCGCCTTGGCTTGCGCCGGGTGATCCAACGCAAATCCAGGCCAATATGATTTTCTCAAACGAGCCGGGCGTCTATCGCCCAAATCTTGACGGATATCGCACAATCAACACTATGATTGTGACTGAAACAGACGTCGACATCCCGTCCCGCTTCCAATCCAACACCCCCATCGACGCCCGCGTTATTGCAATTTGAGGAGCCTTTAGATGCCCGAACCAGCCGCCTGGAAATACCAGAAAGTTACCAAGCCTATGTTCGACACAGAAGTAGAGGAACGCTTGTTTTTCGGCCGCGTCATCACCTGTGTCGGAGATGAGGTGATTGAGGATGGATACGTGCACCTGAAAGACGGCAAGATCGCCGCAGTTGGGCTACGAGCCGGTGCCCCGAGCAACGTTGAAGCGACGGAGACCTATGGCAAAACGCTAATGCCCGGGATGATGAATAGCCACGCACATCTAAGTTGGGATGGTATCCATGAGCTTAGCCAGCAGAGCATGTATGATGCACCCGAAATTCGAGCCTACAAAGCTGCGGGTAATATGCTAAAATCCCTGCGTGCTGGAATCACTTTGGTACGAGACCTTGGCGTGCATAACGCGAACCTCTTTACCAAGCAGGCCGTGGCGCAGGGCATCTTTCCTGGACCACGCCTTTTGGTGTCCGGCGAAAGCATTATCCAAACCGGTGGGCATACCTACTGGGTCTGTCGTGAAGCCAGTGGTGCCGACGAGATGCGCCGCGCTGTGCGTGATCAGGTCAAGGGCGGGGCTGATCTTATCAAGATCATGGCGTGCCATGACACGCTGGAATTTACAGATGAAGAATTGCAGGCTGTTATCGACGAGGCACATCGCAACCGCCTTCCGGTTACAGCCCACGCAACTTACAACGAGTGCATTGCGCGCGTGGCTGAGTTTGGCGTCGACTGCATTGAACACGGCGGGTCGATGACGGACGAGACGATCCAAATCCTGATCGAAAAAAAGTTACCTATCGTTACGACGTTTTCAGCGCTGGTTATTCAGGCCAACCCCGAAATAGCGCGCGCCTTTGGTATCCCCGAATGGAAGATCGAAGAGCGTCAGAAGGCCGTAGCAGACAAGTCGCGGTTTGATGGTCTGGTGCGGGCTGCCAAGGCAGGCGTGCCGATTGTGTTTGGCACCGATGCAGGAAGCCCCGCAGTTGAACACGATCGGATTGTGCCAGAGCTTGGCTTCATGGTCGAAGTTGGCGTCTGTCCCAACAACCTTGACGCCCTTCGCGCCATTACGGCTCGTGCCGCAGTACTGAACGGCTTTGGCGACACCCTTGGAACGCTCGAAACGGGCAAGCTAGCTGACATGATTGTGGTCGATGGCAAACCCGACCTTGATCTCTCAGCACTTGAAAAAGTCGAGATGACCTTCATTGATGGCAAAAGGATGCACTAAACATGACCCAATCACCTTTGCTTAGACGCACTGCCCCCCGCATCGTAGAAGAAGACGGATCATTCCGCACTAAGATGCTGGGTATCGCGGCTGGTATGGATAATGTCATTGCACTTGGACGCGGTGATCCTGATTTTCACACACCGGGCCACATTGTCGATGCTGCGAAACGCGCCCTCGACGATAACCAACACCATTATACTGGACCAACCGGCCTGCTC
This sequence comes from uncultured Planktomarina sp., assembly GCA_905182425.1. Classification (GTDB taxonomy): domain Bacteria; phylum Pseudomonadota; class Alphaproteobacteria; order Rhodobacterales; family Rhodobacteraceae; genus Planktomarina. Next base: position 30,717 of record CAJJBP010000020.1, read on the forward strand.
CAGTTGCGCCAAGCTATTTGCGACAATCTAAGGGGCGAATACGGATTGGAATACGACGCCGACGAAATCATTGTCACGGCAGGTGTTCAGGAAAGCATCATGCTGTGTATGTTAGGTTTAGTTCACGAGGGCGACGAAGTACTGATTACCTCACCGCGCTTCACAACCTATGACACCGCTGTGCAATTATGCGGCGGCGTGCCAATTCCCGTCCCAACCTATCAGAAGGATGATTTTGCGCTTGATATAGACGAAATCAACAAGCGGATTACCCCCAAGACCCGCATGTTCGTACTAGTCTCCCCAAACAATCCTACGGGCGCTGTAACACCACCCGAGGTGATCCGAAAGATTGCAGATCTTGCGATCAAGCACGATATTCTTATTATCGCCGACGAGATTTATGCCAAGTTGATCTATCCGCCGCATGAGCACCTCTCGCTGGCGACCCTACCCGGCATGAAAGAACGCACGATCACCCTGAACGGGTTTTCCAAAACTTATGCAATGACCGGCTGGCGTGTCGGCTACATGGCTGCACCTGCAGATTTTGTCGAAAAACTAACTGAGCCGCGCCACACTCTTTCAATCAATACCTGCACCGTCTCACAATTTGCAGCACTTGCAGCGTTGACCGGCCCACAACAAGAGATAGAAGCAACCTTTCGCGATTATGCTGAACGCCGCGCCTATCTGATGGAGGCACTGACCGGTGCAGGCCTGAGCTTTGGCGCACCTGGCGGAGCGTTCTACATCTACACCAATATCTCTGCCACAGGGATGCAGGCGAAGTCGTTTTGCGAAAACCTACTGCGCAAAACTGGCGTCATGGTTTTCCCCGGTGATATGTTCGGAGAGCCCAACAGTGACTTTATCCGCATCTCTTACTTACAACCCCTACCCCTAATCCAAGAAGCGATGGAGCGGATCAAAGGCTTCATTGACTCACATAAGGGGGCCAAAGCATGAGCAATTTGACTCCAAATCTGGACGATAAATTCGTTGGCATTCAAGTAAGCCCAATCAGCTTTATCGACGAAGGTATCGATACAGTTCTGGACACGCTCAAAGACCGCGTAGGTGTCAATGTCTTGATGTTGGGAACCGTGTCGTGGCTAGGTCTCAAAACCGGACGTAGCATCTCCCACGCTCTAGATGGCTGGCCGGATCACGGAGTGCCGGAGCCTTTCACGATGAAAGGTGGCGCCTATTTTAACCCTGACCCACGCTATTACTCCAAGACGCTGATCAAGGATTTCCGTGCTACAGATCGAGAAATGGAAGGGATCGACATCCTCGATCTGGTCATCCCAGAAGCCCACAAGCGCAACATGAAAGTCTACGTCGAGCTAATGGAGCCATTCTTCAAATATGCAGGCCACGGTTCGGTCAACAACATCGATATCCCCAATCTTGCGACCTGCATGGAAGTGGATGTGTTTGGTATACGCAAGGACGAGCCAAGCACATCCAATCCCGACTACCGCAACTGGATGCACGCGATCATCGAAGATCAAGTGCGCAATTACGACATCGACGGGATCATGTGGTGTAACGAGCGCAACTCGCCACTTGATCAGATGATGCAGGGCGAGGCACCCAGTGATTTCTCAGAAGCTAGTCGCAATGAGGCCATCGCCCGGGGAATCGACGTGGAAGCCTGCCGCCGTGGCTGCATCGCGATGTATGCGTTCATGCAGGACGCACTTGGAGGTAAGGAATTTGACGACGGCGCCTTCATCACATTTATTCGAACACTGCTGGAAAACCCCGAAGTCCTAATCTGGGAACGTTTTTGGCTTGAGCGGAACAAGGATCTGGACCGCGAACTTTATGGCTTGGTCAAGTGGTGCAAACCCAACCTAACCTTTGGCTTGAACGTGTGGAACCGCAATCATTTCAATCTGTTCCGACGCGCACAGTGGCCGTGGCACGAGCAAACGATGTATGCCGATTGGGTCAAGCCAATCACCTATCAGCACCAATCCGGTGAAATTTGGCACAAAGAGTTTGGTTTTTTTCAAAAGACTATTCTGCGAGACTTTGATCCTGAAGTGGCAATGAAGGTAATGGACGGAATTCTAGGCATCCAAGGGGCTAATCTAGATCAAGTCATACAAGACGGACTGGACCCCGATACTTACGTTTTCGGTCAATGTGCTGAGGCACTGCGTGGTGTGCAAGGCAGCGCCAAGGTTTTCATGGGCCTTGGTATCGACGCACCCCGTGTCCGGGCGGATCAGGCTAAATGTACTCCAGACATCGCGTATCGCTCGGTCATGGCGACCTATCGTGCAGGTGGGCATGGTGTAGTTCTATCGCCTAATTATGCATCAATGCATCTGACAAACCTAGACGGTGTTGCAAAAGCGCTGACCGAATTAGGGCTAAAATGAGTGCGCTAGACACATTAATTTCTGGCGGCGATGTACTTTTGCCAGATGGGTTGCACCGCTTGGATCTAGGGCTAAAGGACGGCGTCGTCGCAGGCGTCTATTTGCCTCGTACCGCTCCAGAAGCCACGAAAACTATTGATGCATATGGCAAAACTGTTCTGCCTGGCATCGTCGATATTCACTTTCATGTCCGCGCGCCCGCCTATCCTGAAAGGGGCACTGTTCTCTCAGAGACACGGGCGGCGGCGGCAGGTGGCGTCACAACTATGTTTGAAATGCCTATTTCCAAGCCTTGTTGCTCGACACCCCAGGAATTGTCTCGTCGGCGTGATCATTTTAACGAAAATGCTGTCATCGATTTTGCCCTCTATGCAGCTCCCGGCGATCTAACTGATTCCACGCGAGATAAGATGATAGAGTTGGGTTGCATCGCCTTCAAGATTTTTACTACACCACCACCTGCCGGTCGTACCGACGAGTTTGAAGGACTGGCCTTCCCTGAAGAGGCAGATCAACTTCGCGCATTGTACTTGTTAGCCAAAACCGGTCGGCCTCTCGTCGTCCATGCTGAAAGTGCCTCCCTGTTAGCACACTATGAAAAAATAGCACAATCTCTTGACCCCTCTAACGCCTCTACCCATGGTAAATCCCGCCCAGACATCTGCGAGTCCGTTGCCGTCGCAAAACTGTTGGCTATGAACATAAAAGCGCAAGCAAAGCTCCATATCGCCCACGTATCCTCAGCCCAAACCGTAAAGGTCTTACGTAGTTTTTTAGGCACCTCCGACTTTACAGCTGAGACCTGCCCACAATATCTTTTCACCACCGAAAAGGATGTCGCCCGGGCCGGAATCTATGCCAAGGTAAACCCACCCATTCGTCATCAGGCCGATCAGGATGCACTTTGGCAGGCGATTTCAGACGGCATAATAAATTATGTCACTACTGATCACGCCCCCTTTTCCAAAGAAGAAAAGAAAGCTGCTGAGGGAAATTTTCCTGCTGCTCCACCTGGGGTTCCAGGAGTTGAATTCATTCTTCCCTCGATGCTAGATGCCGTGGCAAGAGGTCGACTTAGCCTAAAACACGCCCATGATTTGATATCTGCAAATGGAGCGCGACGCTTTGGTCTGTACCCGTTCAAAGGCGCACTTCTGCCAGGAAGCGCCGCAGATGTAACAATTGTAGACTTGACCGGTGAGACCGTGATCAGCGCTAAAACGCTTCACACCCATGCCCGCGAGGTGGCCCATCTTTATGAAGGCCGTCATCTGCGCGGCGCAGTCACTCAAACTATTTTAAAGGGCAATACAATATTTTTGAACGGGGCCGTAACGGGATCGCAAGGCGGAGGGGAATTCGTTAACCCCAATACACAAAATGACAGGAAAATAGATTAGTGGCTAACACATGACGTGTAGCCTATTTCTTTAGAGAGAGGCCTTCCATGGCAGCCACCACCTAAATCACACGCCCTACTGGCGCAGTTGGTAGCAAAACAGGATTTAGCACGATCAGGCGGTCAAAGCTCTGGTATTTAGCACATCGTGGATGCCGCCGATTGCTCTTTTATCGACCCTAACTATCTCATCACTACAATTTTAGATCCCAATCCTGTTAAGGAGAGACGTTGAGCAGACGCCGGCGCTGCGTGTCCGATGATCCTATCTTGTTGCTGGGTGAAGCTACTCTCAGTATTGACAGCTAAACCAAAATGTTAAGTCAGAAGGCGCTATTGAGCCTTTAAAATGGCCACACAGGCCTTCTAATCAAACACACCATGGGCACTATTAGTAATGCCCATAAGATTATCGTCTTGAAGGGTGCCAAGTACTTGAGCAGCGCAGTCGTCATAAACTGATGGAACATAAGGGGCTTTATGCCCAGATTAACAGTATGAATTATTCATCATTTGACGAATTACCCAAACATGACCTTGATACAGCTAAGTTTCAGAAATCCTAACTGTTTTCCTTCAATCTTGGATCAAGGAAGTCGCGCAACCAATCACCAATGATGTTGAAAGCGAGGACAGTAAACACTATTGCAAGCCCAGGGAAAACAGCCATCCACCATTTATTCGACAATAGATGATCGCGGCTTTCAGAAAGCATACTGCCCCAAGTTGGTACATCTGGTGGAACGCCAAGACCCAGGAAGGAAAGAGCAGCTTCAGACAAAATTACGCCCGCCACGTTGAAAGATGCAATTACGGTCAGGGGTGCTACAATATTTGGGAGGATAGTGCGAAACAGTATCGAGAATGTGCTGTCGCCCATGGCGCGTGCGGCTTCAACATATTCTTTTTCGCGCAAACTCAACGTCTGCGCGCGAACAATGCGTGCGTAGGTAATCCATTGACCTATACCTAGAACAAGGATGATATTCACTAAGCCTGGTCCCAGAACTACAAGAAACATAATAGCCAAAAGGATGAACGGGAATGCTAATTGAATGTCACCCAAACGCATGATGACGTCGTCAATCCAGCCACCAAAATAGCCTGAAACCAGCCCTGCAACAGTACCTAATGTGCCACCTACGGCGATAGCCGCAACGCCCACCAGTAACGACACACGTGCACCATATAGCAAACGTGAAAGCACATCCCTACCCAATTGGTCTGAGCCCAACCAATAAGTCAGATCAGCGGCCCCGGTCTGTCCTGGTTCTAAAAGGCGCATCATTATGTTCTGCCTATTTGGATCAAACGGCGCCAGCCATGGCCCAAAGATCGCCACGAAGCTAACAACTAATAAAATTAACATACCTATTAGAGCCCAACGGCTGGTAGTCAGACTCTGAAGTGCTCGCCGGAACTCTTTTTGACGGGAAGATGCTATAACGCCGCCCTTCTCCAGACTTACTGCTCCTCGTTGGGTGGGTGTGGTGTCAGCCATTTTGTGCACCCTTTATAGTTTTACACGCGGATCAAGCCGCGCATAGATTATATCGACAATCAGATTTAGCAGGATAAATATTATAGCAAGTAGAATAACTGATGCCTGAACAACTGGGATATCACGTTGGTTAATTGCGTTAAATACCAGTCGACCAATACCCGGGTAGGAAAACACTGTCTCCACCACGACAACTCCGCCAAGCAGAAAACCAAACTCAAGCCCAATCATCGTGACGACCGGCAGCCATGCATTACGCATTGCGTGATACATTATCACCCTACGTTCCGAGATACCCTTAGACCGAGCGGTCCGGACAAAGTCCTGCTCGAGGACCTCCAACATTGAGGACCGGATTAAACGTGCATTTCGGGCTAAGGTATAAGTTCCAACCGCAATCGCGGGCATAATCATGTAATAGATAGAGTGTGGTAAATTGCTAAACGCAGTGGCTAGATCACCTTCAAAAAGCGGCTCGAGAAACGCCACATGGCCTGAAATAGGAAACCACCGCAGATAGAGCCCAAAAAATAGGATCATCATAATCCCCATCCAGAAGTTGGGGATCGACTGGCCCAACATCGCGAATGTCATGATTCCACCATCCACCGGCTTGCCTCGGTTCAACGCCGCATAAATGCCAAGTGGTATCGAAAGTCCAATAGCAAGCACCAGTGAAAAGAACGTCAGTTCAATTGTCGCGGGCATAGACTCAAGGACCACATCCATAGCAGGCTGACGGTAGCTAAGTGAGTTACCAAAATCACCCTGTAAAGCATTCCATATGTAACTAAGATACTGCACATGAAGCGGCCGATCAAAGCCAAGAGCCTTGCGGGCACGGGCAATCTCCTCAAAACTAGCATTCTCAGACACAAACAAATAGGTGGGATCCCCCCCCATCTGGAGCGACACGAAGCTAACCAAAGTAACACCAATTAGGACCACAATACTCTGCAGAAGGCGCCTAGCAAGGAATATCCACATGCTCAGATGCCTTCTATTTGAGTTTTACTGCTGAGGCGGATTTATCTAGGCGCGGTTCAACCCGGCGCTGTCCCTGGTCCATCTTACCATTGCACTTACTAGTTTTCATCCTAAACACTAAATACCCTCCCACCTTTACAACAGTCACTGCCTTGAGATGCTTGACAATCTATTTGATATCCTCACAAAGTAGACTAAAGATTGTCGACAGTATAATATAAAGATCATGAGGGCTTTATAACGTCAAGTAGTCAATTCAGAATATGAAACACCGCAAGGCACCGACGGTCGCCACAGATTAGCAGAGGCATTGGTGATGAAAGAGTTAGTGAATCACAACGAGTCAAAACCTAATTTGATACTCTTATTGCGACCTACAAATACCAACCCAAATAAAGTTGGGGGACAAAGCAATGTTACTTGAAAAAACGGCTCCACCAATATTAGAGGTCAGAGACCTTCAAACTACATTCAGTCTTACAAAATCTTTATCAGTACGCGCAGTTGATGGTGTGAGCTTCGATGTCAACAAGGGCGAAACTTTAGCTATTGTTGGGGAAAGTGGGTCAGGGAAATCAGTAACTAGCCTATCTATTATGGGATTACTGCCCAAAGACACTGGCCGGGTCTCCGGAGGGAGCATAAAACTCAATGGACGAGAGATAACTACGTTAGATGACCGAGCCATGCGCGACATCCGCGGCAAGCAAATTGGAATGATATTTCAAGAACCGATGACCAGCCTGAACCCCGTCCATACGGTCGGCCAACAGATTTCTGAAATGGTTGTCCGACACGAAAACCTAACGAAAGCTAAGGCGCGTATACGGGCAATTGAAATGCTTCACATGGTAGGTATTCCTGAACCAAAGATAGGAGTAGACAATTATCCACACCAGTTATCAGGAGGGATGCGCCAACGTGCAATGATCGCTATGGCTCTCGCCTGCGAACCAAGCATATTAATTGCAGATGAGCCAACGACCGCTTTAGATGTTACAGTTCAAGCACAAATTTTAGAACTTATGCATAATCTTCAAGACAAACTGGGAATGGCTATTATTTTCATTACCCATGATCTAGGCGTTGTAGCTGAAGTAGCAGACCGTGTTGTTGTAATGTATGCCTCTCAAGTGGTCGAAACGGCGCGTGTTAATGACATATTTGAACAGCCACGTATGCCATACACCGCAGGTTTGATAAATTCGATTCCACGATTAGGATCATCAGTAAACAAAAAAAGACTGGAAGCGATACCGGGTAACGTTCCCAGCCTGACGAACCTGCCTGGCGGTTGCCGGTTTCACCCTCGCTGTGGATTTTCTAAAGATATTTGCAGGTCTTCAGTCCCCACTTTGCAAGCTGCAGGTGCTAATCACATGATCCGTTGTACTCGCTGGAGTGACCTGAACCTTAATGGAGGGCTTAATTCATGAGAGGCCCACTTCTTCAAGTTAATAACCTTCGTAAGTTTTTTCCAATACATGGTGGATTGCTACAAAGAGAAGTTAATAACGTTAAGGCCGTTAACGATGTTTCATTCAATATCAATTCAGGCGAAGTTGTCGGGCTAGTAGGCGAAAGCGGGTCAGGCAAAACAACAGTTGGCCGAACTATATTGAGGCTGGAAAAGGCAACATCAGGCACGGTTCAATTCGATGGCAAAAATGTTATCACCCTTGGAACCAGTGAAATGCGCAACCACCGCAAACGGATGCAAATGATATTTCAGGATCCATATGCAAGTCTTAACCCACGTGAAAAGGTGCGTGCGGTTCTCATCCATCCACTTAAGTTACATAAAATTGGGGATCCATCAGAATATGAAGATCGTGCCTCCACTTTACTTGAAAAAGTTGGATTATCTAGTGAGCATCTTGACCGATTTCCACATGAGTTTTCCGGTGGTCAGCGCCAAAGAATTGGTATTGCCCGTGCATTAGCAGTTGAACCAGAGTTCATCGTCGCCGACGAGCCTGTATCAGCGCTTGACGTATCGATCCAAGCTCAGGTAATCAATCTTCTTGAAGACCTCAAAGAAAATCTTGATCTGACAATGCTGTTTATCGCCCACGATCTGGGTGTAGTAGAACACATTTGTGACAGGGTCATCGTAATGTATTTAGGGAAAGTAGTCGAAATAGCATCCACCGCTGATCTTTATGAAAATGCCAACCATCCCTATACCAAGGCACTGCTATCTGCAGTTCCAGTACACACCCCGGGTAAACGCCAGAACCGGATTATATTAAAAGGCGATATTCCTAGTCCTATCAATCCACCATCTGGATGTGTGTTCCGGACCAGATGCCCAATTGCAATATCCGAATGCGCAAATGTGGTTCCAGAACTGAAGTCGGTTGGTAATAGACACACCAGCGCGTGCATTCTCTCAACCTAATGTCAAATCGCTACGCACAATAGAACTACTATTAGCGATAGACCATCTGCCGAATTTTAGCTCATCAATACAAATTTTTACAGTTATTTTCTTATCTTATAAGTTGGAAAAGTTACAAACATAAAATTCCAAGCCCATAAAAGCTTGACAAGAATCAACTAACAACACCATTGTCAACTTATGTATTGTCGACAACCAACAGTATTATTTAGCTTTATAGGTAGGGGTGCTTTTGCACCACACTATAAACAATTAGCTGCGTGGTTTTGCTACATTGACAATGATACAAAAATACCGCCCCACCTTCAGCGGAAATTGATTCCTGAGCTCCAATTTAATGCAGTTCAGAAACAGTTTAACAGCAACTGCTATGAAGGAAAAAAAAAATGACGCCCACCGTACCTAGTCGTGCACCTCCTCACCAAAATGATATACCACCAATTGAGAACGTACCCCTACGAATTCAGGTGGCGGATCGATTACGCAAAGCAATCCTAAGCGGAAAGTTGCCCCTCGGAAGCAGTCTGGTAGAGGCCACACTGGCCGATCAACTAAATGTCTCACGCGCGCCCATTCGAGAGGCCATCCAAATTCTCGAAAATGATGGACTTGTGGAAACAATAGCCTACAAAGGAAAACGTGTTAAACCACTTACTATTCGTGAAGTTGGCGAAGCCTACTCTCTCCGTGAAATTTACGAAGTAATGGCCGTCAAACGTATATTGGAAAGCCGTATTCCTGTTGATTTACTTCATCAGCATTGCGATCAAATGACAGCCGCTGCAAAAGCTGATGACTTTGAAGCATTAACAGCAGCCGACGAAGCATTTCATCACGAGTTAATTAGACTAGCCGACCATAGTCTTCTTATGGCCTCATGGAAAAACCTTTATTTGCGTATCCACCAAATTATGGCAATTCGAAATCGTGAGCAGCGCAATCTTACCCAGGTGGCCAAAAACCACCCACCAATTGTACATGCTTTAGAGGCTAATGACGCTAATCTTGCCATAGAATTAATCACTGATCACACCCGTATTTTAGCCGCTCTAGACCCCACATCTATTGTGAAAGAATTTTAATACCCGAAGCTCTGAAATTAGGCTCCTAGCGCCCATTGGATGGCTTCGGTTTAGACCGACCCGGACTGAATTAAAAAGAGGAAGACTGCATTCAGCCCGATCACTCCATCCAAGACCTTGAAAGGAAAGCCAATGCCCAGACTAAGACAAAGCCTACTGCTCGTAGCAAGCGCTGCCAGCCTAGCACTGACCTCCGGAGTTTATGCAAAATCAGCAGATGATACGATAGTTGTCGGACTGAGTGCAGATATTAATACACTGGATCCGTCCGCAATTGCCTCACGAGATAATTCTAACATTGCTCGCCATATCTTTGGAACTTTATTTACTATGGGGGGAGACGGAGTAGCCCGACCCGAACTAGCTGAAAGCCTTGATATTTCACCTGACGGTAAAGCGTATGTTTACACACTGAAGGATGGTTTGACTTGTCATGACGGCGAACCGCTCACAGCAGAGGATGCCGCCTATTCCTTCAATCGCGCAGCAGACCCAGATAACGCATTTACGGGAAATACCCCTGGCTTTGTGTTCAGCTCAATTGATTTCCAAAGCGCAGAGGCGCTAGACGATAAACGCGTTCAGGTTAATCTGGGCGCCAAGAACCCTATTGCTTTTGGCCTAATTGCCGAGGTCTTTATCCATTGCATGGATAGCTACAAAGCCATGAGCCTTGATGAAGCATCAGGCAACCCTATTGGTTCTGGTCCCTATAAATTGGCCAACTGGCGCCGTGGTTCTGAAGTTGTTTTAGAAGCCATTGACGGCGCTGATGTGGGCTTTGATCGAATGATCTGGCGCATCATTCCCGAGGCTTCGACCCGCTCAGCAGAACTTATGGCTGGCAATGTCGACATTATAACTAACGTATCCCCTGACCAGATGGATGTTATCAACGCAAGTGGGGTGGCACAAGTTAACCCAATTCAGGGCACAAGACGTATGTATGTAGGCTTCAACCTCAGCGATTCTATGGCAAAGGAACCCGGTGGAGATGCCATCCAAGATCCTGACGTTCGCCGGGCCTTACAGTATGCAGTGGACGTTCCAACAATATGTAAGCAGTTACTTAATTTTGAGTGTGAGCGTATGACTGGAATTGTTAATCCACCTAATGCGAATCAAAGCCTCAAGCCATATCCTTACGACCCAGCAAAAGCAGAAGCCTTACTTGATGCCGCTGGCTGGCCACGTGGCGATAACGGCAAACGTTTCCCAATTGCCTTTCAGGCAGGGCAAGGCCGTTATCTGAATGATGCCAATGTGGTTCAGGCAATCGCTCAATATCTTTCAGACGTAGGAATTGATGTCGATCTTCAGATCATGGAATGGTCAAGTGTCTACATCCCGATCATCCGTGAACGTAACGCAGGACCGCTGTACTTTCATCGGATCCGGTGCGTGCACGTTGTGGAGCCCACTCTACGACATGACTGATCTTGCAGCGATTGATGCTGGTACTAACTACACTCATTGGGATGATCCACGTTGGTTCGACCGGTGGGCTGATATTGCGGCAGCGACCAGCGCCGAGGAAACCCGTACGATAGTTGATGAAATGTTACAGGTTTTCTATGATGATGGCCCGTGGCTACATCTGTACTTTCAACCTGATTTTTACGGTGTAAGTAACCGGGTCGATTGGCAGCCTAGACCAGATGAAAAGGTCTACCTTTTCAACGCTGGACTAAAGTAAGTTAATTTCTTAAAGCCATATTTAACCTGGCGGCACCTTTTGTTGTCGCCAGGGAAACATTTCCAGCAAAACCAAGTTAGCATTGCCTAAATCCCGTAATGTCAGAATACCCGTATGGCTGACAGTCGCACCCAAACACTTGCTCTCCTATCATGATAAGCTTCTACAAAGGGATTACGGACATACAAAGCATACACTCCTGCCAAAGCAAAGTTTATGACAGCCTTTATACAAGAGAAGTTCCAGGTGATCCTGGGCCTATTAGTCAATGAGACAAAAAATACTCTGAAATTGAGTTCAGGCAATCACTTTGTAAAACCAGTAGAGGTCCTGATAAAAAAATTTCTTTGATTTCAGAATAATTTTTCTGACCTTCACACGCATTTAGCAATAATGTTATGCAGACCAACAACGATATCTTGTGCAGCAGTGCCGGCATGAATTTTTCCTTAAGCAAAATTAATGTCGACAGACCTCATCGTTTTTGTATCAGTTCATTAATTTCTTGGCTAACACTGCCTCTCTACCAGTACAGAAATATACGCCAAAGGGCTCTGATATTAACTCGGTCATTGGCACCTAAGCGGTCTTCCAACAACAGGAATTGTCAATGCATGACCTTCATAGCTACCTGTGGCCAGAAAAAGGCAAGTACGGACTGCGGGACTATGAAAAAGTCTCCACGCCCAAGATGGCAACGACGTATTTGACCTTCGCGGCATCAACCGTAATGGCGGCTGCGTTGTGATTTTCAGACCTGATCAGCATATTGCTTCGAGTTTACCTGTTACGGCACATGTGGAACTCTCAAGGTTCTTTGATGCCTTCGTGATTGAGCAGTCATAAAGCCCTAACCCAGCCTTAAGTGCCAACGTGTTTTAAGAAATAACGGGAACAAACATAAAATTAAAGGCATATTTAAAATCCATTTGGGCGGTACAGACAGTGATAAACTAACCCAAAGTTTGTGCTTCGAAAACTTCAGCATACTTATACCAGGCTCTAAAATATATAAATATTTTCAATACCTTGTCGCCCTAAAGATGCGGTGCTAGAAAGATTCCTGATTATTTTGAAGGCAACCCAGTTTTGGTGAAATACACTCTTTTAGCTCTTAGGTTTTTAGATGACCCATCACGGCCCTCCTGCTGAACATGCCAAGGCCAAATCCAAACCGGAATAGCTCAATATAGTTTCAATGGGATCAGTAAATTTCAACATGAATTGGAGTTGGGTTATAGCCGTTACAAGGATTGTGCATCTGTGGACAATTGGAAAGCACAGCAAGAGTGTCTGTCTTTGCTAAGAGCGTTACATAGGAGTTTGGCTGTAATACGACGTTATCGACCCCAGCCGTTCCATCCTCTAGTACTGGTACCGACATGAACCAGTTCACATTAGGCACGATAGAATCCTTGCCTAGCTCATTCTTTGCTAACTCTATCTCAAAGTTGCTATAGCAGGACTCCGTAGTTTTCACGCCATATCTAAGTAAATTATTGGGATTGCTACAGCAACCATATACTGTGTCGTGTTTTCCGGTGGTATCTTCCATAACTTCAAGAAGTTGTATGCCACTATCTGAATACAAAATACTACCTAGACCAACGTAAATATTGCCCTGCACCTTCATAGTATTAGTGGCAGAATATCGATCTGAACGATCGTTGTTATCATAACAAAGAAAGTCTACAGCCTGTTGACCTTCAATATCAGTAATCTTCAAGCGCTGTCCTTTTTTAACAATGCCTGACCACGATGATTTTGCTTCTACAAGTTCCATATATATCCCTTTTCATCTTTATTAAGGTCGGAAGTTAATAATGAACGTTTCTCAGCATAAGGTCAAAGGTCACAACACGAACCAGATGATCTATCGAGGCGGATCGGATATTGCTTTGGGGGGAGCTCCGGCACCTAGCCATTTTGTAACGATGCTGCAACACCAAGGAGTGACGCTTTTTTGTCAAAGAGATAAAGACAGGTTATCCGTTTTGATGACTTGTCATAATTTGGGCCCAGAATCACGGCAAAGTAGCAACGTCGATCTTGCGCGCTAAGAGCCGCAGGCGTGAAAAGAATTCACCGCGATCAACATAGCACCCATGGAGGTGTCGAAAGCCAGTGGATGGATCAAAGGAATCTCTGCCATGCAAGACGCGTCTGTTGTCGAAGACGACCATCTCACCTGCCTTCAATTTAAGGGTATGGCGGTATTTTGGATCTCGCGTTCTGGCCATGTAAGCGCGGTAGGCACCGTAATAAGCTGGTATAATTTCTGCTGACATATCAAAAATTCCCGCCAAATGCGCATTATAGCGGATCTCGATGACTTCGCCTTTTGATCCCAAAGTGATAACCGGCTTATGAACTCTGATATCCGTATTATCATCATGAAAACGGAAGGGAATGGCGACGTCACACAGCATGCTAAACGCGTCAGGGTCTTCTGCCCTTAGGTCTTCTGCCATCGCAAATCCATCTGCAAACAGTGATCCACCGCCTGTCGCCTCGTTAGCTAAGCAATGCAAGAATTGGTAGCCTGGAGGCACCTCTTGGTTGGGCAAATCAGTGTGTAACGGCAAAGCAACCGAAGTATAAGCGAGGTTGTTTGGGTCAGGTTTATTGACCACCTCAAAAGTGGTACCAAAGTTTGTGTTACGCAAAAACCCGATCCGTTCGGCGATCTTTACGCCCGCGTCGGTATTATCCTGCAAGTGGTCAACTATTGTAATGCCGTATGTTGCGGTATCTTCCATCCAGCCCATGAGCGCAAAGTCATCCAAGAGGATAGGTGCAGCAGCATGCCGCGCAATCTTTACAGCCTCTTGGTCTGCCCGCCAAAGCTGGACCACAACATTCCCTGCGTCATCCGCAGGCTGACCTGGACGATGCGCCGCAATCAAAGAAATTGGCATGCGGCTACTATGGCCATCTGCATACACAAGAAAGGCAATATTGTCCTCAAGTTCGACTGAAATCAGAACCGGTATTTCATCAATTGCCAACAAATCAAGCAAGCGTTCGTTGGTTTCAGGGTGTAAACCAGATGGGCAATTGTCGCGCAACCAAATTGTTGAAAATCGTGAGGTCGTGTCGTCCGCCCAAGTTACAACAAGAGTGTCGGTGCAGCCCATGAGGTTAGTTACTATCATAGGGAGATTTATAACGGTGTAATTCAATAACGGCAATAACCGTTTGATTTTGAATGGTGAAGTTGGTTAATAGCACATCTAAGTTATATCTTAGCACTGTTAGGTGGCGCATTTGGCTTAGCCATTTTAGAACTTTTAGCGGTCCATGTGTTTAACTAAGTCGGAGCAGAATTTCGCTGTAATCGTATCTAACGTCCGATATCCGGACAAACTGCCATACGAGAACAACAAACAATAAATAGACGGGTTGAGTTCAAAATAGCCGTAAACGAGAATTGCTGCCGCTTAGCGGTTTACAGGAGTGTCTACAGACGATTTAGATCTTCTAATAGTTACAACACAGATTGTAAAAGTTTTCCCGTAAATTAGAGCGTTTGTCCCAACGCATGACTTCTAAACTTTCAGCAACTATGACATTGCTTCCAACAACCGCATCAATTGGAGAACCCAATGCCACAAATAATAAATATCAATCGCCAGATAGTTCTTGCAGAACGCCCTAAAGGTCAGCCAGACGAAAACACGCTACGAATGAATACCGGCGAGATACCTCAACCCAGTGCGGGTGAGATTCTAGTTCGCACAGTATATCTATCTTTGGACCCGTACATGCGGGGCCGGATGAATGATGCCAAATCTTATGCTGAACCTGTTGCAATCGGCGGGGTGATGACGGCACAAGTTGTTGGGCAAGTGGTGACGTCAAATCTCAATGGCTACGAAGCTGGAGACTACGTGTTGTCGGGCAGCGGGTGGCAAGATTATGCGATTTCCGATGGAGCTCAAGTGATGCACTTGGGAAAGAACCCGGAAAACCCATCTTGGGCATTAGGTATTCTTGGCATGCCTGGCTACACGGCCTACGCGGGATTTTTAAAGATTGGTGAGCCAAAAGCCGGTGAAACCGTCGTGGTTGCTGCAGCGGCGGGCCCGGTAGGAGCAACTGTAGGTCAGATTGCAAAACTGAAGGGATGCCGAACCGTCGGCATAGCTGGGGGCGCAAAAAAATGTGCTCATGTCGTTGAGAACCTCGGGTTTGATGCCTGTATTGATCATCAGGCCGATGATTTGGCCGCGCAATTGCGAGAGGCCTGTCCCAGCGGGGTAGATATCTATTTCGAAAATGTTGGTGGTAAAGTACTTTATGCCGTCTTGCCACTGCTCAATCCGTTTGCTCGAATGCCGGTATGCGGCATGGTGGCTTGGTACAACCTACCCGGCCTACCAAAGGGGCCAGATATGGGCCCAGCTATAATGGGCACAATCCTCCGGATGAAAGTCAAGATGCAGGGTTTTATCATCTTCGATAGCTTCCCTCCGTCGTTGTATCAGGAGTTCGCGAGCGACATGAGAGGCTGGTTAAGGGATGGCTTAGTTAAATACAAAGAGCACATGGTCGAAGGATTGGAGAATGCACCCGAAGCCTTTAGCCAACTGCTAGTAGGCGGCAACTTTGGAAAAATGGTCGTGAAGGTAGGGTAAACTTTAGATCACGACCATGAAGCGGCTAAAATTTTGAGACAGGATACTTGGTTTCAGGTTCCAAGTTACATTCCTGTTCCACGAGCTGAGCGATAGTACCCGTTTCAACCTTAGAAGTATTGACGCTAGGACAACTTGTGGCGGGTTCAATCCTTGCTCTTGCCAATCCAGACTACCCTTGATCGCCCAGTTTAGAATGCCTTGGAGTTCTAGAGCCAGATAGATTCTGGTAACTTCACTTTTATCGTTAATTGGGTTATTGATAGTCATATAAATTAAACCTTCGACTATTATAAAGTGAAACGTATACGTGAAATTATCGGACTTATCCAAATTGCAATACGTTGAAGTTGGCCAAATAATGGTAAACACCGATGTAGAATCCTCAATTTTAGTTACTGAAAAAGTTAGTTATGCCGTAGAATTAATAGCAAAAAGCCAACCGGGCAGTGCCCTTGTCGTTCTAAATTTAGAGGGAATTATCACCGGTATTATAACCGAAAAAGATATAATTATTGCTCTCTACAGATTGGGTCTAAACGCGTTGGATGCGGAGGTTAAAGATATTATGACAGAGGCTCCAACTATCTGCGAAGCTGACGACACTTGCGAAAAAGTATTGATGGCAATGATCAGTGGAAATTACCGTAATATGCCAATTGTTAAAAATAAATTATTTTTCTGAATAGTTCAGTTACTGGAAGTCTCTGGAGTAAAAATGTCCAAATTAATGGAAGAAAATTCTAAACTTAAAAAACTCGTAAAACAACTTTTGCCAGCTGAACTCATTTTTTCTCCAGAAGATGCCGTTGAAAAAGCAAAAGCATTTATGACTAATAATGATTATCCCTGCGTAATTGTGGAGAACAAAAATAAAATTGAGGCAATTATTACCAATAAGGATTTTTTAAAAATGAATACTGAAACTAAAAGTGATCAGGACTCCCCTGCAAGATTAAACAAAACTTAATTCAATATTGTGGCGTTGGCATGAGATATTCTCCTGATTGGGTTTTTAGCCTGGCTTGTTCAGTAATTACAAAACGCTATGTCGAAGGTCATCTTCCCATTGAAGCTTTTACTAAAAACTTTGCGGTAGGTTTTGATGCTTATTATGATGACCTCACTAGCTCTAAGTTAAACGATGGGGCTGAGGAAATAATGAGGTTCTTAGCGTCTTTTTATGATGATGATGATGATGATGATGATGATGAAATAGATCATATGCTAATTGTTAAAACACATATTTTCAGGGAAATTAATTTTGACAAAAATAATAAAAAACGAAAATTCAAAGGTTTTTTTTACAATAGCATGAAGCCTAAAAGTACTGAAACAAGTGTCGCTGAAAATACTAAATCTTTTAAAGCCTTTTTCTTCCAACAAAGATCAAAACCAGATGTCGTGCCTGACCCGTCTTGGGACATTTCTAAGGTAAAGGATATTAAAAATTTGTTATTAATTTTAAATGGCACCGTTGCGGTTTTTGATGCATTTTAAATTAAACCGTTTTTGAATGTTAATGTCAGGCTATTATGGCTATAGTATCAGATACAATCGTCTCCAAGTTTCCTCCTTCGTCTATAAATGTCACTTGTGAATAAATCTCATCACCGATATCACCATCGTAGACTTAAATTTGGCCCTCAGAGGCGTTAGAATTTCCCCACATACTTTGTAAAGCTGTTAAATCAATATTATTAAACTAGCCTTCTTCACCAGTATTGCTGTAGCGGATGAGCGTATGAGTATCCGGTTGATCGGAACTAGTGACTGCCTGATCAGTACCACCATCATTCATATGCCACGGATTTTCCAAGCCTAACATATGCCCTAATTCACGTATAAAGATCTCTTTCCAATCTTAGATGGTAACTAAGTTAAGCATAACTTGGCAGCAATATCTCAGCTAAAAGCTCACCCGATTGAGAAAGTTTGTTGTGACTATCGAAAAAGTCCATTGCACGGCCATATTTCATAGCAGCTTTTAGAGACGGCTCAGTCATTCGTTGTTCACAATGTGCCAAAACAGCCTCAAACTTTAAGAAATGTTGTTGCGTATTCATAATTGTTACCTCCTGTTGGTTTGTATTATACGCTCTAGTCTATTACGAACCGTCGAAGTTTTGACACCGACATCGACATCTGTAGGAAAGCAAAAATTATGCCAACCGAAATAACAGGGATGACTCAGTACACCTCTTGGATAAGCGCAAGGCGGAGCCTTGATGAAACTTTCTTCTCAATGTTCAAGTCTACTTAGTTCAGTATAAAACTTGTGACTAACCCGCGATCATTCAAAAGATTGCGGGTGGTCCATTTAATATCTGTGACAATTAATGGCTTTTTGCCTGTTAATTATTTAAATGAAAAATATCAATATACGGGTAGATTAAAAATATGATTTTTAAAGATATTTTCAGGTGGAGGATGGGGCGCTCCTGGGAATGATTACGATCGGTGGTATTGTGAGTTCACATTTCGATACATTGCTCCAAGAAAACGAAGCCATGCAGAATATGATCACACGGTTTTAATCCTCTTGTAGATCCTATCAAACTGGGTAGCAGACGTCTAGACATAGACCGTGAAAGAGCTCGGCTTTAATGCAGATGTTCATAGATTTAGGACGTCGTTTAAAACTCGGGCGCCAGAAAAGACAGATTTTGCAAGTGCAGGCTTGGAGATGGCTCTTGCCCAAACGATCAAGAAAAATGCTGAGGCTGCATACGCCCGATCACACATAAGGTTCTTTCGTTGTTTCGCACAGCCACGAGCTGAATGTTAAGTGCTCAATGACAACTTTATATTGCGTCTTCGTACTGACAAAATTAGGATAACCCCAGCCAGTGAAGATGCCCACATCAGTAGCAATAATGGCATCTCAGTACTTCCAGGTATAAGAATTGCTCCCGCCACTGTTGAGAGACACGCGCCACCAGCGATAGAGATGGATCCACCCAAACCGGAAGCCACGCCGGCTAAATGTGGGCGTATGGACAACATTCCAGCTGTGGCGTTCGGTATACATAACCCATTGCCCAAGCCAACAAAAACCATAAAACCAAAAAAGCTTTCTACGCCGCCATAATCTAAATATGACAATGCTACGGATAATGTCATCCCAATAAGTATAATATTCAATCCATATAAGATCATTGCATCGATACCAAATCGTACTGTATAGCGTCCTGAAATGAAATTTCCTGCAAAATATCCAATTGCTGGCGCACCAAAATAAATACCTAATTTTTCGGGACTAAGGTTAAATACAACCGAGCCAACAAACGATCCACCACCAAGATAAGCAAAAAACGCACCGCCACCAAAGGCTGATGCTAAGCAGTAACCCCAGAAACGTCTCGAGGCCAGTAATTCAGGGTATTCCCTAAATTGCTTTTGAAACCCCTCCGTGCTTGGTGGAACAGTTTCGCCTTGGTCAAAATAAGTCACAACCCAAATTAACGTACCAACGCCGCCTATCATCCAAAAATTTGCTTGCCACCCAAACCAATTATCCAAAAACCCACCCAATGCAGGAGCAAACATTGGTGTAATCGCCATCCCCATAGAAATGTAGGCTATCTTTGACCCAGAGGTTTGTGTGTCAGTGGTGTCACGCACTATTGCACGAGACAGCACCATTGCGCAGGCGGCAAACGCTTGAATGGCTCGAAGCGCCATGAAAACAGCAGTGTTTTGCGCAAATATACATGCAAAACTGGCAAAAATAAATATACCTAGAGACCATAACAACGCTGGCCTACGTCCTATTTTGTCCGACAACGGTCCAACTAAAATTTGCAAAACTGCGCTCGAACCCAAATAAATTGCCACAGACAATCCCATGATCGCAGTTGTTGTACCAAAATGCAGTGCCATACTCGGCAAGCTTGGTAAAAAACTATTCATTGCCAACATGGAGATGCTGGCGAGCAGGACCAAGGTAAACATACTCGGTTGGGTCTTACGATCAAAAAAACGCGAATGAGAATGAGAATGTTCCATCAGTGAAACTCGCTAAGCCATTAATAAAGTCATGTCCATACAAGGCCGTAACTCAAGTGCAATAATCCTAAACAGACTGCACTACCTACACTGGCCTTGGATTGAGCTTGGCTTTGCTAATGGTGGGCGACTCTTTGAATGAAGATCAGTTGCAGTGAGAGAAAAACAATGGTGTTGGATACGCAGCGTACACCATGCAGCCAATGGGTGGTTAAATTAAAACATTAGTCCAGCTAGAACAAAACTACTTAATCTACGTTTTAGCTGGGCTGGCTCATTCTGCTAATCACCCAAGCGATGATAGCAATACACCTTATTCATGCTTAACCGAAGCACCGTCTACAGCAATGTCTGATTTATCTCTATGGATGATCCGAGAATTTTGCATCTTCACAAGGTAGTTTTTTAGTTGACCATCAAACAGAAAAAAAATAAAGAAATAACCTCAGGGATTAAAAATAGAAGTAACAAATGTCAAAAAATGAGTATCAGGTTTTTGGACTAAACTCTGTCAAAATTTCGATAATTTTTGGAATATCGTTGATAGTATTTGCAGTTTTTGTATCCGCTGTAAGTGGGAGTAGATCACTGACTTCTTATATTCCAGCTATGCTGGGCCTACCAATCTTAGTTCTTGGTTTAGTTGCTTTTGCAGTACCGTCGAAACAAAAGTTTGTGATGCATATAAACGTTGTAATTGGTTTAATTATTTTTTTAAGTGGTTTGAGTGTTATTTGGAGTTTAGCTTCAGGCACTCTTTTAACTTCAAGCTTCTGGGCAAACCTATCTAGGTTATTTCTGAGTATATCAGGTGCTTTATACTTAACATTCTGCGTAAAATCATTCATTTTTATCCGTAAGCAAAAAAGAATTTCGGCAGCTATTGACTAGAACCTATATAAATAACTGAAATCTGCGGGCGGTCGCTGCGTGTAAACCTAGACATGTTGTTAATTAAGCCACATTAAGATAATTTTGACAAAGTGCATAATCATTTAGAAATTCTGATGACGCACGTGATTTTCTGGAAAGAGTATGTAAAAATGGAAGCCTTATTTTTGGGGTCTATAGGTGTTTTGGTAGAAACGTCTTCAATTCAAATGGAAGCCTATAACCGGGCCTTTCGAGCACACGGCCTGAACTTTCAATGGAACACAGCCAACTATATTGAAAGTCTCAAACATCCGGGCGGCCTTCGTCGGCTTAAAAAGCTGTTTTCTCAATCTATTGATGAAACAGTGTTGCAAAAAGTTCATTTGCAAAAGCAGGAAATCTTTAAAGATTTGCTTGCAACAGACATCCAGCTACGAAATGGCATAGCCGAATTGATTGCCCACTGTTTAAGTCAGAATATAAAACTAGGGTTGATTACTACAGCCACACCACAGACTGTTAAGAACCTCAAAGAGGTAATGGCTCACATAATTGATTTTTCCAATTTTGATCTGATAACGGATAAATCGTCAGTAAAGAACGAAAAGCCCAGTTCTGATATATACAACTTTGCCCTTACACAGTTGGGTCTTCTTCCCTCAGAGGTATTAGCGATTGAAGATACCGTTGCAAACCGAGGTGCGGCTTCTCTGGCAGGAATAAAATGCAAGCTGTTTCCTGGCGATTTTGCAACCTACTCTGTTGAAGAATTAGTAATAACAAACGCTATGGAGTATTCATCTTAGACTTCTTTTATAATGGTGTGGGTAATCACTTAAAGTTTATGGATAGCAATGTAGCTGAACGGATCATGTATAGGCTGTGTTGACGGTTTGTATCTGAGCATAGTGTGGGGATTGCTTGTGGATGCTACCTTAACGAGGAAGTGCTACTTATTATTAACCTTTCTGGTTAAAGAAGAAGGATAAGAGTGGGGGGAAATCCGAAAAGTACCCAGAAATCTCCCAGTAGACGGTTTACCAAAATGCCTACACTACCTACTTTGATTTGGGCTTAGAACTGTATAACAGGCTTGATTCCATTCCACTGTATGCCACTTGAAGTACGCAACTGGTAGACAAGACGCAGGACAGTTTGTCCAAAGCTTTCTTACAGACGCTATTGGACTGCGGTTTACGACATTATCCAGGGTTCAGCTCTTCGATCTTTCCGCTTGGTTTAATTTTCACCATTGGGTGGAGTTCATAGCTCCAAATTGGCGAATGAGTTAAAACACATCAGTCACTGCATGGAATATAGATAGGTGCCGCTGCGCAATATCAGCATCAGACGGGCTGTAGCCACCGCCTATGACGGTCGCAATTGGAATATTGCGATTCTTGAAATGTTCTAAAACCGAACAATCCCGTTTGAAGATACCCTCCAGCGTCAAATCTAAATTCCCCAATTGATCACCCAAGAATACATCAACGCCTGCATCGTATAACACGAGCTCAGGGATAAACTCTTTAGAGATATCGTTGAGAGTGCGGTGCAGCTGATGGAGATAGGCATTGTCTTCCAAATGGCGGTCGAGCGGTACATCACGAGTACCTTGACGCTTTTGGAATGGAAAGTTTTGCTCGCAGTGCAACGAACAGGTATAGATGCCACTCTTGCCATGGCATATGTCGATCGTCCCATCGCCTTGGTGTACGTCCAAATCTAGGATGAGAACATTTTCAACTAATCCATATTCGATCAAGTTTATCGCAGTAAATGCTAAATCATTGAGTACACAGAACCCTGACCCATGGGAGTAATGTGCGTGATGTGTGCCCCCAGCAGCATGGCAAGCAACGCCTGTATCTAAAGCCTTCAGAGCCGTCGTATAGGTTCCGTTTAAGGCAAGAAAACTACGTTTAATCAACTGAGCATTCATAGGCAAATTGATTTGTCGAACTTCTTCTTGCAATAGCGTCCCTGTTGCCACGCGCTGCACATAGTCATGTGCATGGGCACGCTGAATATCTCGATAACGCACGGGAGAGGAGTGTATGAATGCTAATCGCTGGGAGAAGTCACTACGTTGAAGATGATGCACTAGCTTAGAGAACTTTGTCCCATTAAAGCGATGTGTCGGCGAAACGCTAATATCGTAAGAATCATTATAAACGACTGGAATGCGAGACACAACGAGACCTTAACTGAGTTTGTAAAGCGAACGGTGATTGTTCGTAGTGTTAATTTCCATTGGTGGAAAGTCTTATTTTCCGCTGATAAAAACACAGAAATCAAAGCACAAATTAAGAGAATTTTCGATAATGTTAATGCTGAGCGGAAGGCCAAAGAAATAAGGCGTCTCACAATAAAGAGAACTATCAACTTGAAACGCATTATTCGTGGAACATAAACTAAATCATATCCAGATATAAAAAGACCAACCTTTCAGTTCTCCAATAATGCGATAAAACCTTGTTTTACTGATATTTAAGTCTCTGCACGTTTGAGCCTTACTTATTCACTGAGCCAAGGCGAGTATTTAGACTGAGAAAATTAGATGTCATGTGTCCTACAGATTTAATTTAGTTCACAAGTGTATCCAACAACAAGCTAACTGCAAAAGCTATCAGACCCAGATAGGTGCATAACATTCCTGAAATTCTCAAAAACGGGTTGAAGTCATAGAATGCGAAACAAATCCCATGTGCTAGCCTTCCATATGCGAAGATCAAACAGATCATTAGTAAATAGTTGAATGATGCATTTTCTGAGATTTCTAAGATCATCAACAGAACCAGAAATATAGGAACGTACTCAGAGAAGTTCCCGTGTGCTCTGACGTTTCTGTCTAATTTTGATGCTGGAACTGCTTCATTCATTTTGAAAATTAGTTTCATCACAGGGCTTCCCCTAAAGTACCCAATGCGAAATGACAGGAACAAATAGAAAAGAGTAAACAGGGATGCGAAAGTAGATGTCAGAGGAAGATTGCTCATTACACTGTTCCATTTGTTATTTTGGTCTTAATAGCAAACTCATCGTTTTGGTCCAACTTTTATAGTCCTAGCACTCATTGTAAATCATGGCACTAGTCAGACGTATTGAACCGTCTGGCATGATCGTATCGCAGAAGAGTACGCTATCCATGTTAGTATTTCTCATATTAGCATTCCCCATATTAGCGCGATTCAAGATAGCACCATAAAGATTAGCACTTTCCAGATTAGCACCCTCCAAACCAGCACCAGACAGATTAGCAAGAGCCAGATTAGCATCAGACAGGTCAGTGCCCCTAAGATCAGCATTCCTTAGATCACAATTTACGCAACTACCAGTATCTTTCAGCCTCTGTAGATCATCCGGATCAAATGCAGATGCACTTCCTGCAACCATAACTGCTGTAATAGCTAATACTATTGAGATTTTCATAGTGAGGATTCCTGGCGTTTAGTAAAATTGTGAGCTTATCTAAATCATAATGAGATACAGATAGGCTAACCTTTCAATTTCCCAATTATGCTATACAAACTCGTTTTGCTCATATCCAAGTCCCAACATATTGAGCCTTAGATGGCCTTAATGGTCAAGATGGAAATGTCTCTAAAAAAAGACCAGGCCATATAAGTTGCTACAGCAAATGGAGGACAGACGTTAAAAGTGCTTTGATGCAGTACTCTATTTGGATCACTTAAAGTTTAAAGTGGTCATAACTTGAGTTCAGACTAAGTCCCATTTGATAAAGAAAATGGTGTTTCAAAATGCTGAGACCACGGAGAGAAGTTTGGTGGATCAATCCCCTGTCTGCCTAAAGCTTTTACGTAGGATTCCTTGTAGGCAGTTTATTATGGTATTGAGTTTAATTTGGTCATTAACTCATAGCGACTTCTGGACCACTAGCCATTGAAACAACCTTGGAATCAAACTTAACTGCTGCATCAAATCGTACACTCTGTGCTTCTTCCATTGCTTTATCATTAGGCGGGGCTACAAATTAGCCCTGCCCGCTTCGAGCAGTTTTGCCTGACAGTGCCGCTTCGACTAGAACCCCGCGGCCAAACCGTCCTTGCGTGGGTCAGAACCTGAGGCATAAGCCCCATCAGCCAATCGGCAAATCAGTTGCGCTCCGCCGAAGCCAAAGGCGTTGTCGGGAGCTTCAAGCTCGATTAAGTGACCTATCTGTGCCAAATACTCCAAGGTCGCTGCGGGCATCACATCTTCACACGCGAGCTTCAATCCCTCAACAAATCGCCAACGCGGAGCATCGACCGCCATCTGCGGATCTTGGCCCCAAACTTGGGTCCGTAATACCATTTGTACATGACCTTGCGCCTGCATTGGCCCTCCCATAACACCAAAGCTCATCAATGGGCCATCAGGTCCCATCAAAAATCCTGGAATGATAGTGTGAAACGGACGTTTATTCGGCCCCACTATATTTGGGCTAGCGGGATCAAGCGAAAATCCAGCACCACGGTTTTGCATTGCGATGCCTGTGCCAGGAATAGCAACGCCGGATCCAAAGCCTGCATAGTTTGATTGAATGAAGGACACCATCATACCGGATGCATCAGCAGCTGTTAAATAAACTGTACCACCGTTGATAGGCGCACCCACATTAAAATCCTGCGCACAAATCTCGTCGATCAGCGCAGCGCGACTGGCCAAATAGGTTTCATCTAGCAATACTTCAGATGTGACACCCGTCATATATTTATCATCTGCGACGTAAGTTTCGGCGTCGACGAGGGCCAGCTTCATCGCTTCTACTTGGAGATGGATTGCCAGTGGATCATCACTATCAAGATCGCGAATGCGGGTATGTGAAAGAATACCCAACGCCATCAAAGCGGCGATGCCTTGGCCATTTGGTGGGATTTCATGCAATTCCAGATCGTCAAATTTCTTTGAGAGAGTGCCACACCAATCGACCTTATGTGCAGCCATGTCTTCCCTACTAAGCACCGCACCGTGTTCCAACGCAAAGTCGCAAATTGCATCAGCCAACGCACCTTTGTAGAACGCCTCACCGTTGGTCCGTGCGATCAATTGAAATGTCTTTGCCAGTGGCTTATTTATAAACCGTTCGCCAGCTTTGGGTGCTTTCCCGTTTGGTAAGAACGTTTCAGTAAATCCAGGGTGATGAACAAGATCCTCTGCAGCGCGACGCCATAACTCTGCAATAACTGGCGTGACGATAAATCCGTCACTAGCGTAACCGATTGCCGGCTCAAACAAATCAGCAAACGGTAGCTTGCCAAACCGTTCAGACAAAGCGACCCATGCGGATACGGCACCTGGGACCGTTACACTTTCCCAACCGCGATAGGGCATTTCATCATACCCGGCAAAACGTTCCGGGTTCCAGCCTGCAGGAGAACGCCCGGAGGCATTTAGACCATGTAATTTCTGACCATCCCACAGAATAGCAAAAGCATCTGCCCCTACGCCGTTACCTGTTGGCTCAACGAGCGTCAGAGTGATCGCAGTTGCAATCGCAGCATCCACCGCATTACCACCTCTGGCAAGCATCAAAAGCCCCGCTTGCGCCGCCAAAGGGTGCGATGTTGTGACAACATTTTCAGCCAAAACTGCGGAACGACGCGAGGGGTAAGGATGATTAGCACAGAGTTTCATTGTTGGGCCTTCTTTTGTGTTTAGCTCAAAGTAAGCAGGAGAATGCAGGTCGTTACGGGCCATAGAATAGGTTCTTCATAGTCATCATACGCACAGCTTTGCCAATATGAAAACAATGCGCCCTTGACCTAAACACACAGGCAAAATGTTGAACATGACAACAAACATTGTCGATTTTGCGCATCATATATCAATTATTACCAGGGCTTGCCAAAATACCCTCAATCAGGATTTGAACCCGCAGTGCCTCATCGATAGTTGCCAGACGGTTGGGTTGACCAGCCATCAAAAGCGTCAGATCATCTAATTGTGCCTTTAGGCCAATTGCACGCGTGTCTTCGGGGCTGCTATCCGCAGGTACAAATGGCCCACCTGATGAAACCGTATCGATGACAAATTCAGAAATCCGACGGCTTATTTTGGACCCTTTTATTGTTACCTCTTGTCGCTCGGGTTGCGCACCCCCAACGCTGCCCATAATCGTAACTGGTAAACCCACTTCATTCACTAAACGCGCCGCAACCTGGGTTTCACATAGATTACCTTCAGCGGGATAGTCCGTAAATGCCCAGACCAACTTCAGCGGCCCCAAAATGCGTTCGCTCAAGAATATAAAATGCGAGATTACCTCACGTGTCATCCCCCCCTCATCAGAAAAACGCAGCCAGTTCGCTGCCTGTTGCCATCGGCGCGGCCACTGCGAATAGGTCACGATGATGTCAACACCTATAAGGTCGCCCAATTCACCGCCTTTAACTGCCAAAGAAACATCGGTTAATGCATGCCCTGTAGCCTGAGTGAAGTTTA
>CAJJBP010000021.1 GCA_905182425.1 uncultured Planktomarina sp.
TGATCGCGAGTGCCATCACCAGTGGTGGTAGAGCCAGCATGACGTCGGTAAACCGCATAATGATCGTCTCAGTCCACCCACCGAAATATCCTGCCATTAGCCCAAGAACAATGCCAAAGGGCACCGCAACACCCAAAACGCCAACAACCAACATCAAGGACACCCGATAACCAAAGATGACACGAGTTAAAACATCGCGACCTACATTATCTGTACCCATCAGATGATCCCAGCTGGGGGCCACATGCCGGTTGCGAAAATCAACAAATGCCCCAGCACTTTCCGGCGACGGTGCCAAGAGTGGCGCAAAAATGGCTGCTAGTGCTACGCTTAGGACAATAAACGCCCCAATCAACGCAAGCGGGTTTCGCGAAAATCTATAAAAAGCCATCTGGCGGGATGATAGGCCACGCATTGGGGCGTCCGGATCGTCAAGCAAGCTCATGTTTCTCGCTCCGCGCGCAACCGATGCCGGGGATCTAATAACCCCAGTACAAGGTCTATCGCCAAATTTGCGACAACAAAGAAGACGCCTGAAACTAGGACTACGCCGATAACTGCGTTCAGGTCTTTTTGCATGATTGTGCGAACGCCATAGCTTGCGATGCCAGGCCACGAGAATACAAACTCAACGATGAAGGCGTTGCCAATCAGGGACGCAAATTCAAGCCCAAGTATCGTCAGTGGCGCGACAGACGCGACCCGTAACATATAACGAAATGTCACTACTCGTTCAGGAATACCATAAGCGCGCGTAGCTTCCACAAAATCTCTACTCGCAACCTCAATCATGGCTGTGCGGGTAATCCGCATCACCTGCCCTATACCCGCTGCTGACAACGCAATTGCGGGCAAAAACAGATGGCGCATGGCGTCTAGCACTACATCAAAACGTCCCTTCAATGTACCATCGATCAGCAGAAGACCTGTAATATCGGCGTTAAAGTCTATCCCGCCATCTAGCCGCCCCGTGATAGGCAGGAAGCCAAGGTAATGCGCAGCAATCAACTGAAGCATTATTGCAAGAACGAATCCGGGAGTTACTACGCCTATCAGGGACACTACGCGAAGCACGTTATCGACCCACATGTTGCGATATATGGCAGCCATGACCCCTAGCGGGATCGAAACAACTATTTGCAGAACGATCGTAACCAGGACTAGTTCAAAGGTTGCAGGCAAGGCACCACGGATATCCTCCATCACTGGCCGGGATGTTAGTAGAGATTTGCCCAAATCTCCTTGAGCCAGTCCGGACAAATAGGACCAGAGCTGCACTGGAAACGACGCGTTCAATCCCATTTCTTCACGTAATTCAGTAACTTGGGTTGCCGTTGCAAGCGGCCCTAACGCAATGCGTGCGGGATCCCCTGGCACAATACGTGCGATGATAAATATCAAGACCGCAAGCCCGAATAGGACAAATAACAACGTCAAGGCCCGACGTAGCAGATATGCAAGCATCCCCTTCTACCCCCTGTTGTTATCTTGTTCGCAATTAAAAAGCTGCGCCACTCGAAATAAGCCCAATTCTGGTCAACAAACGTCTAGTTTTCTATAGAAAATTCTATTTTTATACATAAATTCAATTAACTCTAATCTTTTAGATACAGATGTAATCCGATACACGGAGGTTAAATGGTATTTTACCGTAGCTTCAGTTGTCCTCAACTGACGGGCAATCTGTTTGTTTGTTGCTCCGCCCTGTAACGCGGCCACGACCCTGTATTGCCTTCTGCTAAAGCCAATTTTGCGCAAGGGCTCTGGGATGACAAAGCTTTGATCAACGCTTTTCAGAATTTTATTAACCAAACGAAGCATTATAGGGCGACGGCGGAAAGCCGGGATTGAGGTGATTTGGCTGCTCATTCCGAGCAAGGCGTCACGGTTTTCCAAAAATGGGGCTATCTGACCTTCTTTAAATGCATTGCGAAGCGCACGTTCAAACGAATTGCGGCGGGCCTGGCCACGTTGGGACTGTGCCATTTGCAGTTCGGAGACAATTTTTGCGCGTGGACTATCGCTTATTGTCGGCTCATCCTGCCTCAACAAGACGCGTTGCTCCGCCAGCAGAAATCCACCAACGGCACTATGCATCTCCACGTCGGCCACCATCTCGAGATATCGCTCCGCCTCAGCAGAGTTCCATTCCAGGCGCCAAACCATCGCAGACAAGACATCTATCGTCGTCGCGCGTCCTGCATGGCGACGGACATAATCGGCCTGAAACAATTCAATTTCTTGTTGCGCGGAATGCAAACCTTCTAAAAAATATCTACTTAAAACACAAATCCGAGTGAGTTGAAAAAATAGTTCAGACCAACTATCGCCGTTCATCAGGCTTTCACGCAGCCGCCTAGAACTGTCGCAGCACCTTAACGAACTCGCCCCGTTCATAGGCAACAGCCAACCGAATTACCTCGATGACTTCAGCTTCGTTGCCGTAGGAAAGACCTGATTGGGCAAGGCACCTTTCTGCCGCTGTAAGCCCACGCAATGCACGCCGCAGCCGGCCTTCAATTACATCGATGTCGGCAAGATGTATATGAATGAAGTGCTCAAGGTAACTGTGTCCCTCTTCGCGAAAACACGAAATAGACTGTTGTCCAGCATTCCTTGCAGCTTCCAGATTTCCAACTCGCACAAGCATAGCCATAAGCACATTGTAATAAAGACCAAGCAGTAGCGTGTTCTGCAACGGCAACTTGCGCTCCAGGCGGCGCCACATTGTCAATTTGTTTTCCGTAACACGTTCACCCAAATGTAATGCAACCATCAGTTCCAGAAATTCAAACCAATACGTCTTTTCAAATTGCAGATTGCGTGCCCGCAAGTATGATTTTGCTCGCGCAGCCTGCCCCTGTTTTAAAAGATAAAGCACGAGCCCGCCTAAAACGGATTCGTCATAGCGCCAGGTATCGGTTGGCACTGCTTCTAAAAGAGACGCCAATTTCTCGTATCCATTGCGAAATGGGTACAAAACACCACCACCTTCGTGGAGTTCATCAAGGACATGTTGAATTTTGGGTGTAACCATAACGTTATAAAATAATAAGCAGTAATTTTAATCAACAAAATTTAAGGAGCTGTAAAACAAATAGGGATACGTATCAGATTTCTGGCACAGTCTAAATCCATATACTCAATAATTGACGCCACTAGGCAGTAGTCTCTCCACTATAAGAACTAAGGAGCTTGCCTTTTTGGATCCTTAATGCCCTCTTGCCTTTCGAAGGTATCCCACTAACTGACAGCTACGTGCTTGGGTTAGCTAAACTTCGGGGTCATCATAGACATGAAGGTTGCAGTTCACGTGGATTATAATGATATCGATAATTGTAAAGACACCTATGGATAAGTATTACCACAAACCGTCATCGCCCCCAAAAAGATAGCCAACACAATGACGCAAAAAGCTAGCATAGTTTGGTTCAAACGTGATCTACGCATCAATGACCATGCGCCGTTGTTGACCGCATCTTTTGAGGATGCACCCATCATACCTCTTTATATTGTTGAGCCTGAGTATTGGAAACAACCAGACGCCTCTCGTCGTCATTGGCATTTCATTCACGATTGCCTTTGCGACTTAAACAGCAGCCTGGCTGCCTTAGGCCAACACCTTATTATAAGAGTTGGTGATGCCTGTGAGGTCATAAAAAACCTTCACTTGGAACATCAAATAGGCGACTTGTATGCGCATGAAGAAACAGGGAACCTATGGACATACCGGAGGGACATTGCAGTTAAAAATATATGCATGAAAAACAGTATAGAGTTACACACGTCCCCCTCAAACGGAGTGGTACGAAGGCTGTGCAGTCGAGACGGCTGGTCCAAAATTAGAAACACCCGCATGGCTGAAAAGATACACCCCAAACCGAGTATACTGCGACCCGTCCCACCCTGTATTTCAGATACCTTACCAGATAAAAACGATCCTATGTTTGGCGATCCGGCTATCGGCAAAGTTCAAAAAGGTGGGCGCTCACAAGCCGTGGTGGACCTACGAAGCTTCCTAAACCACAGAGCCCGTAAATACCTTTTCCATATATCAGCACCAGATTTATCTGAATTCCATTGCTCACGTTTATCCGCCCACCTAGCATGGGGTACCTTATCTGTTCGCGAAGTAACGCAATCTATATTGAAACGCCGCTCGCAATTATCTCTTGACGAAAAGAAGGAATTTGGACGAAATCTGAAAGCTTTTGAATCTCGCTTGGCGTGGCGGTGTCACTTCGTCCAAAAAATAGAAGACCAACCCAAAATAGAAACGCATTGCATGCACCCAGCCTTTGAAGGGTTACGCGTGAGCGAGCAAAATCACGCATATTTCCAAGCGTGGACATGGGAATACTGGCTATCCTTTTATAGACGCTTGCATGCGGAATCTTATCTGCTGATGGTTGGATCACATTTCGCATGCGAGCGATGTTGGTGAGCTTTGCTAGTTATCAACTTTGGCTTGATTGGCGCGTCACAGGACATCACCTCGCTGGCCTGTTCACAGATTATGAGCCAGGAATTCACTATAGCCAGACTGCAGATGCAATCAGGTGTCACGGGCATCAACGCAATGCGCGTTTACAACCCGATCAAGCAATCCATGGAGCATGATCCAAAGGGTAGCATTCATTCGTCGGATGGGTCCCCGAATTGCGTGGCGTCCCAGATGAATTCATTCACGAGCCGTGGAAATTCAGAAAGACACTAATTTCCAATAGTAATTTTACTATTGGGCGTGACTATCCAGCCCCAATTGTTGATCAAACTTCTTCGGCGAGAATTGCAAAACAGAAGATTTCAAAAATTCGGGTTGGTCAAGCGTTTCAGCGCGAGGCAAAAGCCGTTTTTCTCAAATTAGGTAGTAGAAAAACAGCTTCTAACAGCAGGCGAAAAACAAAGCCTAAAAATGACACTCAGTTGTTCTTATTTTAGAAAAAACTAGGCCATGTAGGATCAGAAGACAGTCATTATTTTTGATATCAGGTAATAGACCGCCGCTGCAACACTTTAGCCCCAAGGTCTGAGGCGCGGTGCACCTGATCCTGGGGCCCCAGTCCTTAGCCCTTCGCTACTTGGCACAGTAGCCACTGCTGTTGAGCCTCGGCCCTAGAAAAAACATCCAAAGCCAACTGAGCCCAGGCAATACTATAGGCGGGACGTGGGTGCTAACTCTATGGTCAGTAGACCAAAAAACTATTTGGGCATTAAGTTTTTAATGATCAAAACTTAATGACCACCAGCTAAAATGCCAGTGCGCACACCATAGTCAACGGCAATTTCATAGTCAGGATCATCGTCGCTATCGATAATGAGATGGCCAGCTTTGCTGAGCAGATAATGGCAGTCTTTACTAAGATGACGCAACTCAATACGTTTTCCGCTGGCTTCGTATTTAGCAGCAACCGCTTCAATGGCCTGCAAAGCAGATTGATCCGCAACACGGCTTTCTGCAAAATCAACAACTACTTTTTTGGGATCATCGGCTGGAGTGAACAATTCAGCGAAGCCCTCAGATGAGCCAAAGAATAAAGGGCCCTGTATCTTATAAACTTTTGTACCTTCCTCTTCGGATCGAGCGGTTTGCATGGATGCGCGTAGCGTTCTGCCAGGCATAGGCCAACGCAGATACGATCACACCAACAACAACCGCAATGGCAAGGTCAGTCATCACCGTCACAACCGTCACCAAGCACAATAACAAAGGCATCCATCAAAGGTACTTTGCGCATAATGTTGAGGCTGTTCCACGCAAATGTGCCTATAACGACCATGAACATAACCCCCACAAGGGCCGCTAATGGTATTTGTTCAATCCAAGACGACGCAACCACAATAAACAACAGCAGAAACACGGCAGCAGCAATACCTGCAAGCGTGTACGACCACCAGATTTTACGTTGATCATGGACTGTCCAATCATGGCGCAACCGCCCATGCCGCCAAAAAAACCTGTGATGGTATTTGCAATACCTTGGGCAATACTTTCTTGGCTCGCACCACCACGTTTATTGGTCATGTCACCTACAAGGTTGAGCGTAAGCAGACTCTCAATCAAACCAATAGCTGCAAGAATACCTGCGTAAGGTGCTATGATATAAAATGTTTCGAGTTTGAACGGTGCCATGGCTGTTCCATACAGGCCAGTACCGGATCCAAACGGGTTATGAAAGCTCGGTAGCCCACCTTTTATACTTTCCAAATCCCCAACACGTGGAACATCAATTCCAAATGCAATGACTAAAATAGCAACTATGCCTATCCCAGCTAATGGTGCAGGGATGATCTTTGTGGCTTTGGGCATTAGCCAAACAATTGCCATAGTTAACGCAACAAGCGCCAGCATTGTTATCATCGGAATACCTGACAGCCACTCACCACCAGACATCCCGTGGCCGGTATTAACAACTGTTCCTGGGACCTTAAATTGACTCATCTGAGCCAAGAATATAACAATTGCTAAACCGTTTACAAAGCCCAGCATAACTGGATGAGGCACAAGACGAATAAATTTAGCCCAACGCATGATGCCGACAAAAACCTGAATTAGCCCCATCAGAACTACAGTTGCAAAAAGATATTCAACCCCATGTCGCGCAACCAAAGCTACCATAACCACTGCTAAAGCACCTGTGGCGCCAGAAATCATACCAGGCCGACCACCGATCAATGCCGTCACCAGTCCCACTATAAAAGCCGCGTAGAGGCCAACAAGCGGATGAACACCTGCCACAAAGGCAAAAGCCACTGCCTCGGGGACCAAAGCCAAAGCAACTGTAAGCCCTGCAAGCAATTCAATTCGAATACGACCCACATTCATAACCTCACCAGCACTTATATCGAAGACAGCAAAAGATCGGCGGACTGCTGAGGCAGCCAATGAAAAACGGGACATTTTATGAACCTTTATCGTAGAATTAATTCGCGTATTAGCGGCCTGATATCACAAATTTCGCTGAGGTCACGGTTTTCTTGTAACGGATGTCACTTGCGAGGGTAGTAGGAGCGACTTAGCCATGCGATACTCCCAGTAAATGCGCCAAACTCAGAGGGATACATGGTATGAAAGAAACGGTCATTGGCGTTATTGGGGGATCTGGTATTTACGAGATTGAAGACCTAAAAAACTCAATTTGGCAGCAAGTTGATACGCCGTGGGGACCACCATCGGATGAGGTTTTAACGGGAAGCTTGTACGATATAAAAATGGCATTTATTCCCCGTCACGGACGTGCACATGTCCACTCACCCAGTACGGTTCCGTACCGAGCGAATATAGATGCTCTCAAGCGGCTTGGAGTGACCGATATTATCAGCATCAGTGCCTGTGGCTCTTTTCGTCAACACCTTGAACCAGGTCATTTCGTAATTGTTGACCAATTTATTGATCGCACCGTCGCCCGTGAGAACTCTTTTTTTGGAAGCGGTTGCGTAGCTCATGTAAGTGCGGCGAACCCCACCTGCCCTCGCCTTTCAAAAATCTGCCTAGATTCTGCTGAAACTCAAGGTATCACTGTCCATAACGGAGGGACATATCTTGCAATGGAAGGTCCACAGTTTTCAACACTAGCCGAAAGTCGCCTGTACCGCGACGTTTGGGGATGCGATGTCATCGGCATGACCAACATGCCCGAAGCAAAGTTAGCTCGAGAAGCGGAAATTTGCTATGCTTCTGTTGCAATGATTACAGATTTTGACAGCTGGCACCCAGATTACGGTGAAGTAGATGTCACAGAAATTATCAAAACCCTTAAATTAAACTCTGCACATGCCAAAGGAATGATAGCGCGCATATCAGAAGCGATACCTGCAAAAAGAGATAATTGCGCGCATTCTTGCGATACGGCTTTAGAACATGCTTTGATGACAGCACCAGAGGCAAGGGATCCAATTTTAGTATCTAAGCTCGATGCGGTAGCTGGAAGGGTCCTTTAAAAAATAACCACACAGCATTGAGAAGTAGTATTCCTCGGGCTAAGGAGGGAGAAACACAATTAGGGTCTAAAATGAAAACTGTCCAAGAGTATATCCGCACAATTCCTGATTTTCCACATCCTGGGATAATGTTTCGCGATGTTACGACCCTGTTTGCTGATCCTCGTGGCTTGAGATTGGCAATTGATCAAATGTTGCATCCATTCGTCGGTATCAAAGTTGATAAAATAGTAGGCCTGGAAGCTCGGGGCTTTATTCTTGGTGCAGCGATCGCACATCAATTGGGCAAAGGCTTTGTTCCAATTCGAAAACAAGGGAAATTGCCCGGAAAAACAATTTCAGAAGCTTATACCCTAGAATATGGCGAAGCCGTCATGGAAATTCATGATGACGCAATTGAGGCAGGAGAAAAAGTCTTGGTCGTAGATGACCTCTTGGCTACTGGTGGCACTGCTGAAGCAGGGCTCAAACTGCTTGAGCGTCTGGGTGCGGATGTTATAGGCTGCTCGTTTGTAATCGACCTGCCAAATCTTGGTGGCCGCAAGTTACTTGAGAAACTGAGCATGCCAGTATATACTCTATGCTCCTTCTCTGAAGATTAACCAGTTTCAGTTTTTCCACGCCTATCATGCCGTATTGAAGCATATAAGACATGGGAGCGCCAACGTCCCGCAATTTGTAGATAACTTTGGGCCACGCCCTCGTATTTGAAACCGCAACTCTCTAGCAAGCCTCTAGAGGGTTGATTTTCAGGCAAGCATGCAGCCTCAACCCGGCTCAGTTTCAACGTTCTAAACGCATACGACACAACAGCGTTCACAGCCTCCCGCATATAACCATGTCGCGCATACGGCTCGCCTATCCAATAGCCCAAAGTTCCCGCCTGTGCCGGACCACGCCGAACATTGTCTAATGTCACAGCGCCCATCAAAGCTTGATCGGTTTGGCGCAGCAGTAATAGCGGACATCCATTACCATTTTTAATCACTCGCTGCGCCCAATAAACCCTGTTAGTAAAGCTTTTTCGCATGAGATGGTCCTCTGCCCACAAGGGGTCCCAAGGCGCCAGAAAAGATTTATTATCAAAGCGTAGCTTCGACCAAATTCGAAAATCGCTATGCTGGGGAGGCCTTAGGACTAGTCGCTCAGTTTGAATTTGAAACTTCTCACCCCGGCCAAACATCAGGCAACCAATCGCGCCTGAAGGTCTTGGACGGAAGGAGCATCGGCAACAGGACCGTACAATGCCATTGCGGCGGGTGCGCCTGCTCCCATGGTAGCGGCATAGTCGCGAACGTCAGAAACAGTGACCCGATCAATTTGGGATACAACTTCATCCAATGACGGAATTCGATCCCAAATCGTAACCATACGGGCAAGACGTTCAGCCCTAGACGATGGGCTTTCCAACCCCATCAAAAGGCCAGCTTTCATTTGAGCCCGCGCCCGCGCAACCTCAACTTCGGTCATATCATGTGATGCACGCTTCAATTCATCGACGGTTATATTGGCCAAATCAGAGACCTTATCACCCGATGTACCGGCGTAGAATGTCAACGTCCCAGTATCGCTATAAGCACCGGCACTTGCAAAAATAGAGTAGCAAAGACCACGTTTCTCACGTACCTCTTGGAACAAACGTGAAGACATGCCTCCACCAAAGGCTGTTGCAAATATTTGTGCTGTGTAAATATTTGGGTCTTTATAGTTTGGGCTTTCGAAGGCGAGCGCAAAATGCGCCTGCTCAAGATCTTTCACCTGACGATACTCACCACCTTTGAACTGCCCGACTAGAAACGGCGCTTGAACACGCGGCTTTAATGTTCCAAAAATTTCTTCACATTGCAGCACTATAGCGTCGTGATCAACCGCGCCAGCTGCCGCTAATACCATTTGATCCGCACTATAGTTTTCGTCAACAAAGGTAGACAAATCTTCACGTTGAAAATTCGAAACCCGCTCCTCAGGGCCCAGTATCGAACGGCCAAGAGGTTGACCAGGGTACGATACGTCTTGCAGCCAATCAAATATGATATCATCTGGAGTATCTAGCGCTTGTCCAATTTCAGACAGGATCACTCCACGTTCAACTTCAATTTCGTCACGAGCAAAAACTGGATTTAAGACAATGTCTGACACCACGTCCAGTGCTAAAGCCACATCATCACCAAGGACGCGGCAATAATACGCTGTCATTTCACGGCTAGTGTAGGCATTGATATATCCACCAACGTCTTCGATGGCTTCAGCAATTTGCACAGAGGACCTCTTTTTGGTTCCTTTGAATGCCATATGTTCAAGAAAATGAGCTATACCATTTTGCTCTACGCGTTCATGACGCCCACCTGCATTCACCCAGATACCAATTGAAGCTGATTTTAGCCCTGGCATATTTTCAGTGACGATACGGAAGCCATTTTGCAGGCGGTGAGTTAGAACTGTCAAAGTTTAATACGCTCGCGAATAAGGGATTTCATTTGCTCAAGGTCATTGGGCATTGCGATTTTTCGCTCTGGTTTATCAAATAAATCTGCAAAACAAAGCGGCAAAGCAGGTCTTTGCCCAATTGCCACTTCTACAGCATCTGGAAACTTCGCAGGGTGGGCTGTAGCCAAGGTGACCATTGGGCTTGATCCCAGGTTTTCTTCAGCAACCTTCACACCAACAGCAGAATGTGGGCATAATATTTCACCTGTATGTTCAAAAATACTTTTAATGGTGTCAGCAGTTTCTATTTCAGCGCTGCGACCACTGTCAAAATGTTCGCGCAGAACTTCCAGCGCCCCTTGGCTAATCCCAAAACCGCCTTTTTTTATCTCTCCCATAAGCTGCGCCACAGCATCCCCATTACGGTTATAGGCGTCAAACAAGGCCCGTTCAAAATTAGATGATAATTCAATATCCATTGATGGCGTAATTGTTGGATAAACTTTGTCTGTATCATAGCGGCCAGTACTAATAGCACGGTGCAGGATATCATTGCGGTTGGTCGCTACTATCAAACGATCAATCGGCAAGCCCATTCGCTTTGCAATGTAGCCTGCAAAAATATCACCAAAATTACCTGTTGGCACGGTGAATGAAATCTTACGATGTGGCGCACCCAGCGACACCGCCGCACTAAAATAATAAACTACCTGAGCCAAAACTCGCGCCCAATTAATTGAATTCACTCCTGCCAGACGCACTCCGTCTCGAAAATCAAAATCGTTAAACATGTCTTTTAACATTGCTTGGCAAGTATCGAATGTACCCTCCATCGCAATTGCATGGACATTTGACTCTGTTGGTGTCGTCATCTGTCGGCGCTGTACATCAGAAACGCGGCCGTCTGGAAACAAGATAAATACATTTGCGGCTTCAAGTCCTCGGAACGCCTCAATGGCAGCCGAACCCGTGTCGCCAGAAGTGGCTCCAACAATCGTAACTTGCTTGTTGTGACGTCTAAGCGCTGTCTGAAATAGCTGACCAATAAGTT
Source organism: uncultured Planktomarina sp. (assembly GCA_905182425.1). Taxonomy (GTDB): domain Bacteria; phylum Pseudomonadota; class Alphaproteobacteria; order Rhodobacterales; family Rhodobacteraceae; genus Planktomarina. The sequence continues at coordinate 11,420 of CAJJBP010000021.1, forward strand.
GCATCGCAAAATCTTTGAAAGCCAAAGTTGGCCCATGGAACAGCTCAAGAAGGTGGTGATTTGGGCCTAATTGAACCAAAGGTGCACGCGCTGCATGTCCAAATCCCGAATAGGCCGTTTGAATTGCATCACCCAGGTCTTCATTAGAGAAACTGTCACCTACAAATGGTTGCATAACGCGCAGGGCTATTTCCTCATAGGGCAATCCTGCCAAAGCCACGATATCAGGATGTTTCATCATCGGGATAGTTTCCGGAACATATAAGCCCCCATCACGGGCCAAACCTGTTAACATCGCTTCTTCAAAATTTAATACAGGTGCATTACCGCGTGTAGATATGTATTTCATGAGCGTAACCTTAACTTTGCGAGTCACGGGATCGGTAAAGGAAATATCCGCTCATTCCAAGCCAGATTATGGCCAACGAGAACCAAGTAACTGCGTATTGCAGGTGATCGTTTGGAATGCCGGCAACATCAACCGGCAAAGCTGTTGCTTTCTCTTTAACAAATGAGCTGTCTCGCAAAACCAACAATATGGGCTCAGTGCTAAGTTCTGCTGCCAACGTTGCCACATCCCGCGAGAACCAAATATTCGCATCAACATCATTTTCCGGAGTGAAACCATCTATTTCTGAAGGCCAATGTAAGTTCCCAATCAACTCGCCAATACCCGCAGGGGTAGCAGGCATTTGAGCCCTAACCGAAACAAACCCCCGATCAACAAGAATTTGACGACCATCTTCAGTCTCTAGTTTTGTAATCAAACGATAACCAGCACCGTATAATTTTTGAGACACGAGAATACGTAGGGTCTCGCCTTTGTATTGACCCAATACACGCACCGACAAAAGGCTGTCCACTTGTTCCGAAACGACAGCCGGCAAAGCACGCGCGGGCGCGCTTACCTTGGCTTCGATGTTTTCCAGAACAGATATTTTCCATGATAAGCGTTGAACCTGCCAAATACCTAGGCTAAGCAAAAGTGCTGAGCCTAAAACTCCAATAACTGACATACCCCAAAATCGCATATTCACCTCAAAATCATAAAAGGGCAGCTTATAGCCGCCCTTTAAAATTTACTATAATGGCTCTCAGACAAAGCTAGCAGCCAATTTCTAACCAATTAGCCAGCCCAAAGATAAACGGCGGCAAATAAGAACAACCAAACTACGTCTACAAAATGCCAGTACCAAGCTGCAGCCTCAAACCCCACATGGTTTTTCGTAGTAAAATGGCCACGTGTGACGCGCATTAGGCAGACAAACAGAAAGATTGTCCCAATCAAAACGTGCATACCGTGAAAGCCCGTTGCCATGAAAAAGTTGGCAAATGTTATTTCACCAGAAAACGTCCACCCATCGACAACGATCAGTTCTCGGTATTCATACGCCTGAAATGCTGTGAAAATAGCACCTAAAACAATTGCAAGAATCAAGCCATTGCGCAGATCTTTACGATTATCTTCGTGCGCTAGCGCATGATGCGCCCAAGTTGCGGCACAACCGGAAAGCAACAACAACAATGTATTAATCAGTGGCAGTTCCCATGGGTTAATGTGGTGATACTCAGGCTTCAAATATTCAGTGCCCATATATTCATACATCGGATAGAGCTGGTGTTTAAAAAAGCTCCAGAACCATGCTGAGAAAAACATAACTTCTGACATAATGAATAGAATAAAGCCGTAGCGAAGGCCAATTTGAACAACCGGCGTGTGGTCGCCAACGTGACTTTCAGCAACAATTTCACTCCACCATGCGTACATGATGTAAAGCACGCCAACAAAGCCTGCTAGGAACATCCATGGACCACTCTCATGCATCCATTGGATTGCACCAGTTAACATTACTAGAGCTGCTAAAGCACCCAAAAGTGGATTCAGTGATGGTGGTAGGATATGATAATCGTGGTTCTTTTCATGTGCCATAGATGGGCCTCGTCGAACTTAGTTTCGTTGTATGGGTGGTTCGATCTGCAATGAGGCTTGCACCTCAGGCAGATCAATTTCATAGAAAGTATACGACAAAGTGATCGTATGAATATACTTGCCTTCGTAATCATCCACAATTTCTGGATCAACATAGAAGGTGACCGGCATTTGAACTCGTTCACCAGGTTGCAAAACCTGCTCTTCAAAGCAGAAGCAATCGATTTTGGTAAAGAATCCTCCCGCTTGATATGGTGTAACGTTATAACTTGCAGATCCTGCGATAGGACGATCTGTCGGATTGTAGGCTTCGTAGAAAGCTAAACCTGTTTGGCCTACCTTGATATCCATTGAGCGTGATACCGGTGTAAAACTCCACTCCATTTTACGCTCAACAGATGCATCAAAACGGATAGTAATTTTATCCTCAAGCACTGTATCACTGCCAACTTCAGCTGTGGTCGTAACACCTCCAAATCCCGTAATGCGGCAGAACCAGTCATAGAAAGGCACACTGGCCCAAGCCAAGCCTCCCATAATGAGAACCAGGGCCACAGTCTGGGATAATGTCTTGTACTGCGGCCTCATTCAGACGCCCCTTCAGTCAGGGTGGGACGTGGAGCATGGTCGTAACCTTCAACGGGGCCTGCATTAGTTAGCTTTACCAGGCTCAAAATCATGATCAGCCCAATGAACAACACCAAGCAAATCGCAACGCCCAAGTTTTGACTGCGACGCTTTTTATGGACTGCACTATCGATATGAAAACTCATGACCATCCTCCAAAACCGTAGGGCGTTAAAAGCGTTTCTACCAAAATCGCAAAAAAATGTATAAAAAGATAAAAAAGTGAAAACTTAAAAAAAGAACGTTCAACCTTGAAATCATCTGCCTCAGCATCAACTTCATCGCGTCGCCAAATTCGTACTGCGTCTTTCACCACAATGACATTACATACCAACGTTACCAAAAGATAAATTAAACCACCAACTGATGTGAAGGCCAAACCAACAGCTAAAGAAGCCTGCAAAATAGCATAAGCCAAGATATGCCGCCGTGTGCTGGGGCGGCCATGTGTTACGGTGAGCATTGGAACTTTTGCATCGTCATAATCTGATCGCATAAACAGGGCCAAAGCCCAAAAATGTGGTGGGGTCCACATAAAGATCAAAGCAAACATCAAAATAGCTTCGATCGAAACCGAACCCGTCGCTGCAACCCAACCTATAAGCGGAGGAAACGCGCCTGCCGCGCCGCCAATAACAATATTTTGAGGCGTCGCACGTTTGAGCCAAATCGTGTATATTACTACATAAAAGAAGATGGTAAATGCCAACCAAGCAGCTGCGTGCCAATTGGCGGCTAGTCCCAGCATGACGACAGACATCCCAGACAAAGCTGCACCCATCGATAAGGCCGCTTCAGGTGTTGTGCGCCCTGAAGGAATTGGGCGCAACTTTGTTCGGCGCATGACAGCGTCGATATCCGCATCCCACCACATGTTTAGAGCCCCAGAGGCGCCAGCACCAATTGCGATAAACAAAATAGCAGCAAAAGCTTCAACCGGGTGCAAAGACACAGGCGCCGCCATCAAACCAACAAAAGCTGTGAAAACCACCAAAGACATCACACGCGGTTTCATTAAAGCTATATAGTCACCAAATACTGGTTCGTGATCTGGGTTAAGGCTCTGCACATTTGTCATTTAAATTGCTACCTATCAGGGCTTAATTAGATGCCAGTTGAACAGATTGCGGAATACCCGCGTACTCTTCGATAGCACCAACCAACCACTCTTCATACTGCTCTTGGCTGACAACTTTTACTGTTATTGGCATGTAAGCATGCTGAAGACCGCATAATTCTGAACACTGCCCAAAATAAACGCCTTCTTTTTCGGCAGCAAACCAAAGCTGTGCTAAGCGCCCTGGAACTGCATCTTGCTTCACACCAAACGCTGGTATTGTCCAAGCGTGAATTACATCCGCACCGGTCAACTGCATCACGATTGTGGCACCCACAGGAACTACAACTGACGTATCAGTCGCCAAAAGATACTCATCAGGTGCGTAGCCGTATTCAGCCAATTCGTCTTTTTGAAGCAGCACGCTGTCAAAACCAAATCCGTGATCAACATATTCGTAGCCCCAGTACCATTGGTTTCCAGTGACCTTAATTGTAATGTCAGCTTTTGGAATTTCTTGTTGCTTAAACAATATGGGTAACGAAAAGACACCTATTACCACCAATATAATGACTGGAAGGACCGTCCACAAAACCTCTACAACGGAATTATGTGTAAAAGTGCCTGGCGTCTTGTTGCGGCTGGCGTGAAACTTCCATGCGGCATAAGCCAGCAAAGCCGTTACGAAAACAGATATTGCTGTGATTATCCACAGTAGAAATGTATCTAGCCAGACAACATCTCGCATTAGCTCTGTTGCGGCATACTGAAAGCCAATACCCATTGGTTCCGGCTTGCCAATTGTTTCCAAGCCTGGAAAGGTTTCTTGAGCTTGAGCGATTCCGCCCGTTGATACTATTGCTGCACTCCACAGAGACGTCAGAATTCGCATGTTCTACCCTATGTTTTTAGCGCTGTTGCGCAGTGAGCCGCACAAGTGTGCGACAATGATTGTAATTTATCTTGCATCAATCATATCATAAGCCTGCACGCAATTGGTTGATCCGCGTCAAAGGGACGCCAGAGGCAAAATTCACACGCGAAATTCATTTTTCGCACTAATAACTCAAGGAATTCCATGACTGACTCCCCTTTTCGTCCGTTTGAAACCCATCTCGACCGAGATACCGCACGCAAGATCTTGAAAAATGCATTAGTTGGCGCTGACGATGGCGAACTATTTTTTGAACGCGCCAGATCAGAAGTACTATCGTTTGATGATGGACGTTTGCGAACGTCAAGTTTCGATGCTTCTGAGGGATTTGGTCTTCGGGCGGTCCAAGGCGAAACTATCGGATATGCTCACTCCACGGAAATATCAGAGCAAGCCATAAAACGGGCTGTTGGAACAGTACGCCTAGCCATTGATACAAGTGTAGATTTTGGAAATCTGGCATCTGTCCCCCAGGCTACCAACCGTAAGTTGTACAGTGATCATAATCCATTGGGTGATGCTGCTTTCCCAGCAAAAATCGAGATCCTTCAAGAGATGAATTCCTTTGCACGCGGGTTGGACAAGCGAGTTGTTCAGGTTTCAGCCACAATTGCCGCCTCACATCAGGAAATAGTGATACTACGCCCCAATGGTCCAGATGTAACCGACACCCGGCCAATGGTTCGAATGAATGTCTCTATCATCGTCGAGCAAGATGGCCATCGCCAAACCGGAAACGTTGGCGGCGGCGGGCGCTATGCGCTTACAGGGATGTTGGAGCCAGAGCATTGGAAACCACTAATACAAGAGTCACTTCGCATCGCAGTATTAAATCTTAGCGCTATTCCGGCGCCGGCCGGCGTCATGGATGTAGCACTTGGAGCAGGTTGGCCTGGGATTTTACTACACGAGGCGATCGGGCACGGCTTGGAAGGTGATTTTAACCGAAAAGGAACATCAGCATTTTCAGGCCTTCTCGGACAACGAATAGCATCGCCCGGCGTGACAGTTTTAGACGATGGAACCATCCCTGATCGCCGTGGCTCAATCACCATAGATGATGAAGGCACGCCTAGCGCCAAAAATACTTTGATCGAAGATGGGGTTCTGGTGGGTTATATGCAAGACCGGCAAAACGCACGCTTAATGGGGGTCGAACCAACAGGAAACGGTCGCCGCCAAAGTTACGCGCATGCTCCGATGCCAAGAATGACAAACACATACATGCTGGGAGGCGCCTCTGAACCTAGCGATATGGTCGCAGATATTAAAAATGGAATTTACGCAGTTGGATTTGGCGGTGGGCAAGTCGATATCACGAATGGAAAATTCGTCTTTTCTTGCACAGAAGCTTATGTGGTCAAAAATGGCAAAATTGGAGCTCCTGTTAAAGGTGCCACGCTTATTGGAGATGGCGCAACCGCATTGCGTCAGATTCGAGGTATCGGCAACGATATGAAGTTAGATGACGGCGTTGGCAATTGCGGTAAGCAAGGCCAGTGGGTACCAGTTGGTGTTGGCCAGCCTTCATTACTTATAGGAGGTTTAACCGTAGGCGGATCAGTCACATAATTTATCCAATTCACTTTGCGAAGGCCGCATGATTAAAAAAATCGTGCTTCTTTTTCTAGAATATTCTATTTGGCACTAAGAAGTAGCGGATAAATTAATTAAGGTGCCTGAAAATTCAGCAGCAACAAGTGCATTTTCTGGTTACGAAACTGTAGCCTGAAGATGTGATTAAACGGCATTGAGGACGTTTAATTTAGAAAACTTAACAATATTAAATCAAGTTTTTTCGCTAGTATCCATTGACAAATTGCCATCAGGCCTCCCTTTTGGCAAAACTATTTATCTAGAAAAGCAGGGTAACCCATGGCTGTCGTTGTTGTAGAATCTCCTGCTAAGGCCAAGACAATAAACAGTTATCTTGGGCCTGGCTTTACAGTTTTGGCGTCTTATGGCCATGTTCGTGATTTACCGCCAAAGGATGGTTCGGTTGATCCAAACAATGATTTTGACATGGTTTGGGAAGTTGGCACCACAAGTAAAAAGCATGTGAAAGCAATTGCTGATGCATTAAAAGAAGACAACGAGTTGATCCTTGCAACAGATCCAGATCGTGAGGGTGAAGCGATTAGTTGGCATCTCCAAGAGACGCTCACTAAGCGTCGCGCTATTAAGAAAGATACCCCAGTCAGCCGCGTAGTATTTAACGCTATTACCAAAACAGCCGTCACAGAAGCAATGAAAAATCCACGCCAAGTAGATATGGAGTTGGTTGAAGCGTACCTTGCCCGGCGTGCATTGGATTACTTGGTCGGCTTCAAACTGTCTCCCGTTCTATGGCGCCGCCTTCCTGGAGCAAAGTCTGCGGGCCGTGTCCAGTCTGTATGCTTACGTTTGATCGTTGAGCGGGAAATGGAAATTGAAGCATTTAATGCTCGCGAATACTGGAGTGTGGTAGCGTTAATGACGACACCGCGCGGTCAAACCTTTGACGCACGTCTTATAACACTTGGCGGAAAAAAGCTTGATAAATTTGATCTGGCAAATGCCACCGAAGCCGAATTGGCCTTGCAAGCTGTGAAAAGCAGGGATCTATCTGCCGCATCTATTGAAGCAAAACCTGCCAACCGCAACCCTTCAGCACCGTTTATGACGTCAACTCTACAGCAAGAGGCCAGCCGCAAATTCGGAATGGGAGCGCGGCAAACAATGTCGGCGGCACAAAGGCTTTATGAAGCGGGCTATATCACATACATGCGCACAGATGGCATCGATATGGCCCCTGAAGCCGTCAGTGACACACGAGGAGCCATTAGCGATCGCTACGGTGATAAGTATGTTCCATCTTCTCCACGTGTATACAAAAATAAAGCGAAGAATGCTCAAGAGGCACACGAATGTATTCGTCCGACCGAAATGAAGCAAGCACCAAATGGCCTGAACATAACTGACGCAGATCAGAGAAAACTTTATGACCTAATCTGGAAACGCACCATTGCCAGCCAAATGGAAGCAGCCAGAATGGAGCGAACGACTGTTGAAATCACTAGTGCTGATGGTCAGGTTGGCCTGCGCGCTACTGGTCAAGTTGTTTTGTTTGATGGATTTATGCGCGTCTATGAGGAAGGCCGTGACGATAGCGTTATTGATGACAGTGACAAACACTTACCGCAGATTTCAGCGCAAGAGGCACTTATCAAAAATTCGGTTGAGCAAGAACAACATTTTACGCAGCCTCCGCCACGCTACACCGAAGCAAGCTTGGTTAAGCGTATGGAAGAGTTGGGCATTGGGCGACCCTCCACCTATGCGTCAGTCGTGACCACTATCCAAGATCGAGACTATGTAAAAAAAGAGAAGAACCGGCTTATACCTGAGGATAAAGGCCGTCTTGTAACCGCTTTCTTAAGTAATTTCTTTAAACGCTATGTGGAATATGAATTTACAGCCAACCTTGAAAACGAGCTGGATGATGTTTCCGCTGGTACACGTCAATACCGTAATGTTTTAGATCGGTTCTGGAAAGATTTCAAAGTTTCAATTGATGAAGCAATGGATCAATCCATCACCGAAGTTCTAGAAAAAATTAATACTGTTCTGGAACCCCATCTATTCCCAATTGAAGAGCCAGGAGTAGATCCGCGTGCTTGTAAAAGCTGTGGAAATGGTCGCTTATCAATGCGTACTGCCCGCTCAGGTGGAGCATTTATTGGTTGCTCCAACTACCCAGATTGCCGATTTACGCGTCCTTTTGGACCTCCGGGGACAGAGAGCAGTGCTATTGGTCCAGACGGCAAACTTCTGGGCCATGACGGTGCAGACGCTATTAGCCTACGTGACGGCCGTTATGGGCCTTACGTCCAGCGTGGAAATTTGACTGAAGAAAATCCAAAACCACAACGCATGTCTATACCTAAATCGTGGTCTTTAGATGAATTGGACTTTGAAAAAGCAGTCCAGCTGTTGTCTCTGCCCCGAGAAATTGGTGCACATCCTGAAGATGGTGGGATGATTGAGGCTTCTATTGGCAGATTTGGCCCGTATGTTAAACACGGAACCTTGTACGCCAATATAGCCGATATCAACGATGTATGGACTATTGGCATGAACCGCGCTGTTGAGGAACTTGCCAAGAAGGCTGCGCGTGGAGGCCGAGGAGCCACCGCAAAACCTATTCATGAGCTTGGCGAACATCCCAGTGAAGGAGGTCCAGTGAATGTGATGGATGGCCGATATGGTCCATATGTCAAATGGGACAAAGTAAATGCGACGCTGCCAAAGGATTTGGAGCCAGCATTGGTAACTATGGATATCGCCATTGCACTGATTGCCGATAAAGCTCCAATAAAGAAGAAGAAAGCTCCAACTAAAAAGAAAGCCCCAACTAAAAAGAAGGTTACCAAAAAAAAATCAACGGTGAAAAAGTAATCTTTGAACTCTGATATAATTAGCCACAACTAGGCGGCGGTTTATAATTCAGCAGCATTATTAATTTTGCATACAAATTTCTATAGCGCCTAAATCCAGGGATCATTAAACAGGTTTAATGAGCAGCGCGGTACCAAGCGACTAACGCCGCCCGATCCTTTTCAGTGATATAAGTTATATTGGCCGGTGGCATAGCGTGACTAACCCCAGCTTGGATATAAATAGAACGTGCATTTCGTGCCACATCGGACCGCGTCTCAAGAAACACACCCTTAGGGGCCCAGCGAAGTCCGTCCCAGACAGGTTCGCGTGCATGGCACATTGAACAGCGACCCAATACGATGTCATGAGCTGCCTCAAAACCGTCTGCTTCTGCATATTTTTGTTCGTAAGGGGTAAGAGGCTGAGCTGCTGCTTTTTCGGCGTCACCGTCGAAACCTGGCGCTGAAGATAGCCAAGCTATCAGAATGAATAGCATCGCAGTAAGGCCCCAAGTCCAATTAGGTTTCCCTTTACGTGCATGCATCGAGTTGAAATAATGACGGATCGTAACGCCCATCAGAAATACCAAACATGCAATTATCCACGCATAAGGTGTCCCAAAAGATAAGGGGTAGTGGTTAGAAAGCATCAAAAAAATAACCGGCAAAGTCAGGTAGTTGTTGTGGGTGGAACGAAGCTTTGCAATTTTCCCATACTTCGCATCAGGAACTCGGCCTGCTTTCAAATCAGCCACGACGATACGTTGATTTGGCATTATAATCATTGCCACATTCGCAGTCATAATCGTCGCTGTGAAAGCACCAAGGTGCAACAGAGCAGCCCTGCCCGTAAAAATTTGATTATAACCCCAAGACATTGCAACAAGAACAGCAAACAACAAAACCATCAAGAATGTAGGCTTGTCACCTAATTGGGATTTACACAAACGATCATAGACCGCCCAACCAACGGCAAGGGATCCCCCCGATAAAGCGATTGCTTGCCAAGGTGACAAGTCCATTTTTCCAGGCTCAATCAGATAAATCTCAGATCCAGCCCAATAAACAACCATCAACAGCGCGACACCCGAAAGCCATGTGGTGTAACTTTCCCATTTGAACCAAGTTAAATGTTCAGGCATGGCTTGGGGAGCCACCAAATATTTCTGTACATGATAAAAACCTCCACCGTGCACCTGCCACTCTTCACCGTCCGCCGGACCATCAATATTTCGGTTCAAACCAAGATCGAGGGCGATAAAGTAGAATGAAGATCCAATCCAAGCCATTGCAGTTATTACATGCAGCCAACGCAACGCAAACCCAGCCCATTCCCATAAAACCACAAAATCATACATGGTAGTCGCCCTTAGCTGCCTCGGTACGTTGAATAACCATGTGCTGAAAGAAGCAAAGGTACATGGTAATGATTATCCTGGGACATCCCAAACTGGATTGGTACTCTATCTATAAATAGTGTTACTTCAGTTACTTGTCCAGTTTTACGTAGATAATCGCCTGCATGAAAAATAAGTTCGTAAGTACCCAACGCAAAGCTATCTTTGGATAGTATTGGGCTCTCTGTGCGCCCATCCGCATTGGTAACTAACTCAATAAGCTTATTTTTCTTGGCGCCAAAAACTTCATAAAGCTCGATCTTGATACCAGCCGCGGGACAACCTTTAGCCGTATCCAAAACGTGAGTTGTTAAAAATCCGACCATAGGCTTTTTCCTTTTTTCTCTTTCCTTATGTCTGCGCAAAAAATAAGGAAAGGGAAAGCCTAATTTAGAGGAACGCTGATGAAACGGTATCCAAGAGATATGTCAGGCTATGGTCCAACGCCTCCTGAGGCCAATTGGCCAGGTGGCGCGCGGATAGCAATGCAACTTGTGTTGAACTATGAAGAAGGCGGAGAAAATAGTGTTCTCCACGGTGACGCCGCATCAGAAGCGTTTCTTTCTGAAATTATTGGGGCCACAGCCTGGGAAGGACAACGCCATTGGAACATGGAAAGCATTTACGAATATGGAGCACGCGCAGGGTTCTGGCGCTTACATCGGATGCTGCAACATTTTCCAGTAACAGTCTTTGGCGTCGCTACCGCTCTCGCACGTGCGCCGGAACAAGTGTCAGCAATGAAATCTGCAGGTTGGGAAATTGCAAGTCATGGATTGAAATGGATTGACTATAAAGACGCCAGCCCAGATACAGAGGCCAATGATATGGCCGAAGCAATCCGGCTACATACCGAAGTTGTTGGCGCGAAACCGCGCGGTTGGTACACTGGGCGTTGTTCCGAAAACACAGTGCGCCTGGCCGCAGAATCTAAACAATTCAAATATGTCTCTGACAATTACGCTGATGATTTACCATATTGGACAGAATTTGGTGAAAACGATCAATTAATCTTACCCTACACTCTGGACGCAAACGACATGCGCTTCGCAACTCTACAGGGTTTCAATTCTGGTGATCAGTTTTATAGCTATCTGAAAGACAGTTTTGACGTGCTCTATGCTGAAGGTGGGCGCATGATGTCAATCGGGCTCCATTGCCGCTTGATCGGACGCCCAGGTCGCACCGCAGCACTACAACGCTTCATCGATTACGCTAACAGTCATGACGGCGTTTGGTTTGCAACCCGCGAAGAGATTGCCGATCACTGGAGTGTAACCCACCCTCAAAAGCGCATTACCCGCCCCAGCTCAATGATACGCGAAGATTTTATCGCGGCCTATGGCGAAATATTTGAGCATTCCCCTTGGGTAGCCGAGCGCGCCCATCGGTTGGAACTTGGGCCAATGCATGACACCGCCACTGGGCTACACAATGCCCTTTGCAGGGTATTTCGCTCAGCAGGTGCGGATAAACGTTTGGGCGTGCTCGCAGCCCACCCCTGATCTTGCAGGAAAACTGGCAGCAGCCAGGCGCCTCACCGCCTCGAGCACCTCTGAACAAGCCAGCGCAGGACTAGACGAACTCACAGATGCGGAGCGCGTAAATTTCACAGATCTAAATAACGCGTATGTCTCAAAACACGGGTTCCCATTTATAATCGCGGTACGCGATCATACCAAAGACAGTATCCTCAAAGCTTTTGGGGAGCGTATGAATAATGACTATTCCGAGGAGCTGGATGAGGCTTGTCGGCAGGTGGAACGCATTGCGGAGTTTCGCCTGCGCGATCTACTACCGCGCTAGCGTATTACTTCTTCTTTTAAGAAATGCTTCCACCCTAGGCCTAAAGGCTCAGCGGCATATGCCTGTTGACGTCTTTGTATAGCAGATAACGAAAAGGCCCAGGACCGCCGGCATAGCAGGCCTGTGGGCAAAAGGCGCGTAGCCACATGAAGTCACCAGCCTCAACCTCGACCCAATCCTGGTTCAACTTATAAACCGCCTTCCCTTCTAGCACATACAGTCCATGCTCCATCACGTGGGTCTCTTCAAAAGGTATCACCCCGCCCGGTTGGAAGGTCACGATGTTCACATGCATGTCGTGGCGCAGATCATCGGGCTCAACAAAACGGGTCGTGGCCCAAGCACCATTGGTGTCCGGCATCGAGTTGATAGCGTGATTATCTTCATGAGTGACAAAAGCGTCAGGAGCGTCAATGCCTTCCACCTCTACATAAAGTTTACGAATCCAATGAAACCTCAGGCAGTCTTCTCCACTGCTGTGCAATGCCCACTCAGCACCACTGGGAATATACGCATAGCTGCCAGCACTTAAAGCGTACTCCTGTCCGTTCAACTGCAACAAAGCTTGACCGCCAATCACAAATAATACCGACTGTGCGCCAGTCTCAGAATCCGGTTTACTGCTGCCACCACCCGGAGAGACTTCCATGATATATTGCGAGAATGTCTCCGCAAAGCCACTCAAAGGCCGCGCCAAAACCCAAGCACGGGTCTTGTGCCAATGGGGCAAGAAGCTGGTCACAATATCGCGCATCGTTCCTTTTGGGATTACCGCATAAGCTTGTGTGAACACAGCCCGCTGGGTCATCATGTCCTTTTGACCAGGCAATCCGCCGGTTGGGAAATAGTATTTTTGATCCACTGCCATCGTGATATCCTCTCAACAAGTTCGGTAAACTAGCGTGAAAAGGCTCAAAGCAAAAGCCCAGTCTAAATCGCGGTGTCATTTTTAAGCAAATGGGCTCAAGCCATATCCAAGGCTGCTTTCTTCTGATTAGCCCAAGTGCGGATCAAGTGATCCACGGCCAGGCCAATAAATGCCACACAAAGCCCCAGCATCAGACCATTTCCAATCCCATTCTTATCCGACAGAGCCTTTAATATATACTGGCCTAAATCATCCGTACCAATCATCGCCCCTATAATCACCATAAACAGCGCAAAAACTACCGTTTGGTTGATCCCTAGCATAATATGCGGAAATGCAAGGGGCATCTCTATCTTAACCCATCGCTGCAGTTTGTTGACGCCCGACATCGATCCCGCGTCCTGAAGGGTTTCTGGCACGCTGGAGAGACCTTCCACTGTGTAGCGGACAGCTGGGATGGTAGCATAGACGATAACCGCAATCAAAACAGATGTGTCTGTGACACCAAATAGCATGATCACTGGAATCAAATAGATGAAGGATGGAAAGGTTTGTAGTGTATCACACACAATCAAAATAGCCTTACTTGCAAAGTTATTTTGAGCGCAGAGTGATCCCACGACAATTCCAATAACCGAAGATACCATAACGGCAAAAGACGTCATATAAGCTGTGATCAGCGCCCGATCCCACCATTCAGTAAATGCGATGAACAAAAGAAATCCACCCACGATAAGCGCAGAGCGAAGCCCCCCAATGATAAATCCAATCCCCATCACTAAGACAAAAGTAGCACTGACGGGCATTTGCAAGTAAAATTCCTTCATTGGCATCAACACGTCGATGATCAGCCAATTGTTAAAGGTCTGAAGGCCGCGATACCAGTTCTCAACCATCCGAATCGACACCTGCTTGCCAGAATGGCTCAGTGGTGATGCCCTGGTTGTGTGGAATGAGGTGAAAAAAGTTAATACCACCTCCAAAAATGAGCTTACCTATAAAGCTGAGGATCACACAAATCGTCAATAAAATCACAAAGAAAATGCCATATTTATGTCTCTGCACAAAATTATCATCGGCGAAGTAATCGGTTTGCTTATTAGCCCACGCCAGAGATAATTTGTCCAACACAACTGCGATCAATACAATACATATGCCAAGTTCAAGCGCTTGGCCAATGCGTAATTGGTTTAGAGCAAGCAAAAGATTAAAACCCAAACCCTTGGCACCAATGAAAGACGCAATTACCGCCATGGCCAGGCACTGCATAATGACCTGGTTGGTGCCAATTAAAATATCGCGACGCGCCGTCGGGATCAGGACCTTTAACATCATCTGAGCGTTGGTGCAGCCGGTCATTGCTCCCGCCTCAACTACCTCCGGCGACACGCGTTTGAGCCCAAGCAAGGTTAACCGAATCATTGGTGGCGTTGCAAAAATGATGGTTGCAATTGCACCAGCATGATCACCCACGCCAAAGAAGACCATTACTGGGATTAGATAAGAAAAATGCGGCATAGTTTGCGCCACATTGAGCAAGGGCAAAAGAATTGTCTCAGCCGTTCTGCTCTTGTAGGCAACCGTTCCAAAAAATAGCCCAAGCAAGCAGGACACAGGGGCCGCAATAAGGACAAAGGACAAAGTCTCCATCGCCGGCTCCCACTGGCCAAATATGGCAATGTATGCGATCGCGAGCCCAGCCAAAAGTGCCAACCCTTTGCCACGCAGCGCGTAACCCAACAAAATGGCCCCACCTAACACAACTGTCCAAGGAAGCGCGGGCCAGACGGCCCATTCATTTTCTCCAACAAAGTCCCAACTAGTGAAGGCAACAATGGTTTTCACGCCACCCAGGAGGATTTCGCGAACGAACTCTATACAAAACAAAACTCCTCTGGAAAAACCTCTGGTCAATTCCCTAACAAGGGCAGAGGTTTCATATTCTTCAAGTTCTGGATCATATACCTCAACCGGAAACCAGTCGTACATTAGATGTTCGGCAAACCAGTTAATGCCGCCCGGCACGCCTGCAAACAGGGCAGGTAAACGCCACAGTATATTTGTCTCGCTTGGGATTACTGTCAGATAAAGGGCGAAAAAAATAATCAATAATAAAATAAATTGAGCGTATTTAGGGTACCTTTTCAAAAAATCCATGAAGCCATCCTACGCTTTGTCATCGTATGCACCAGTTTGCCCAAACAACATGGTGATAATTTTTGACGCGTGAATAGAACCAACAATATCACCATTGTCGTTCACAACGGCCACATGCTTTGGCTCGGTCAAAACAGCCTCTGCAACCATGTAAATGATTGCATCTTTGGAGACCTGCAACGGTCCAAGTAAAGACTGGTCGACGGCAGGCTCCATAACCGACTCAATCTTCAGGACTTTTTCGCGCGGCACCTCTTCAGTGAATTTCCGCACATATTCCGTGGCAGGGCGCAGAACGATATTAGCCGGTGTGTCGAGTTGCTCAATCACACCATCTTTCATAATTGCAATCCGATCCGCAAGGCGCAGGGCCTCGTTGAAATCGTGGGTTACAAACAAAATAGTCTTATTCAAAACTCCTTGGAGACGTAGAAACTCATCCTGCATTTCTTTACGGATCAAGGGGTCAAGCGCTGAAAAAGGCTCGTCAAGGAACCAAATATCAGGCTCAACCGCAAGCGAGCGAGCAATGCCCACTCTTTGCTGTTGACCACCAGACAGCTGACGTGGGAAGTAATTTTCACGCCCATCAAGCCCAACCAACTCAACCATTTCAAGCGCGCGCTTCATGCTCTCGTCGGTAGACTTACCCTTTACTTGAAGTGGAAAGGCGATATTCTCTAATACGGTTTTATGCGGTAACAATCCGAAGTTTTGAAAGACCATCCCCATCTTATTACGACGTACTTCTATGAGCTGTTTGGAGGTCATGGCCAGCAGATCCTGACCATCAATGAAAATATCCCCGGCGGTCGTATCTGTCAGGCGAGAAATACAACGCAAAAGTGTTGATTTACCGGAGCCCGACAGGCCCATAACAACTAATATTTCACCTTCATATACCTCAAAGGAGGCGTTATTTACTCCGACAACACAGCCAGCATCTTTAAATATTTTCGCGTCGATGCGCCCGTTTGACTGGGCCAGTAATTTCTTAGCGTTCTCACCAAAAACTTTGTAAACCGAGGAGCATTTTATAACCGGTTTTGCCCGATTTTCAACGGATATTTGCGAAGACATATTGGTTTCCTAATGAGCGCCGGGGACTGCCATAATGCACTGTGTAAGATCAACATTAAGCAAAAAAGTGATCATTCATCAACAAGCAAGAAATATGAGGCGGCTGAGCCCCAACTCAAAGCATTAGATCCTGCAACGCGTTCCAGCGTTGCAGGACTTGTTAAACCTTATTCAGTGAAAGGCTTCCAAACATCTTCATGAGCAGACAACCATGATTTTGCAGCATCTTGGTGGCTCATTTTATCTACGTCAACCAACGCAGCCATTTGGCCAATGTCTGTTGAGGTGAACGAAATTTTGCTAAAAGTAGTATACGCAGCAGGGTGCGTTTTTGGGAACTTGTAGTTTGCAGCTTTTTTCAGCCAGCCTTTTGGCGAACCACATGCCCCATCACCACCATCACCAACGCGACAGCCTTGGAAGAATTCAGGGAATTCGATGAAGACAAAGCCCTCAGCATCCGTAAAGTTAGGTGTCCAATTGAATGTGATAACACCGCGACGTTCTTTTTTGGCAGATTCAAGCTCTGCCCATAACGCATCTGCTGAACCAGCAAATTTTACCATATATTTGTCATCAAGACCGAGGCCCGCCAAACGCTCCGGCATTTGAGTGCCATGCCAGCTTTGAGGACCTTCTAGCCAACGACCTTTGCCACCCGAATCTGCAGTAGCAAAAACTTCGGGACAATTAGCCAAAGCTTCCCAGTTTGGAAGACCTGGGCACAGATTGTCGTCGATCACATATTGTGGAACTCCCATTTCTTCCAATGTCATGGCAGCGTGCGTGCCAGCATCAATGATGCCACCTTTAGCCATCGCATTGTAGAATGAGGCGCCAAAAGTCGACTGCCATACTTCGTGTGAAATGGTCACATCACCGTTACGGATTGCTTCGTATACAGCTTGTGTATCTGCAGGAACATACTCAACGTTGTTCCCCATGCTTTCGAAGATTCCACCGATCACATACGCCATAACAACTTGACTTGACCAGTTGTGCGTTGGAATAACGATAGGCTTGCTAGAATCTTCTGCTATAGCTTGGCCAGAAACTGCACCGAGCGTTAAGGATAGCGCAGCCGCTGCGAAATTTCGCGTTATTTTTTTCATTTTTATTCTCCATGTTGTAGCGGCTCATTCACCGCAGTATTTCAAACACCTCAAATTAAATTCCGGCATACCCCTGTATTAAAGGCAATTCTCAACAGAAACTTTGAGTTCCCCTCGTGATTCTATAATCAGCGACGAAATACTATGTTTCGTATTCTGCTCAAATTTTCCTAACAAACAAGTTTTTTTCTTCTCAAGACACAAAATTCTATCCTACATCACCGCAAAGTTACCTTAATATTTGAACTAAAGTATAAAAACTTTCTCTGTTCGAGGAAATTATGTAGTCGGAAACACAGCGCACTTTGTCCGATTTAAGACTGCAAAACCTGTTCTTTAAGCTCACCTTACATAAGGGAGAACCAGTAATGCGATATTCAGGCCTACGCGTCATTAAAGAAGCCCTAACAGGGCACAAAGGGTGGAAACCGACTTGGCGAGATGCAACCCCACAAAACCATTACGACTTTTTAGTCATCGGCGGCGGTGGCCATGGTTTAGCAACGGCATATTATTTGGCGCGGAATCATGGCGCAAAAAAGATCGCTGTTATTGAAAAGGGTTGGATTGGCGGTGGAAATGTTGGACGTAATACTACGATTGTACGCTCAAACTATTTGCTTGATGGCAATGAACCTTTCTATGAGCATTCTCTCAAGTTGTGGGAGGGTCTCGAGCAAGACCTCAACTATAATGCGATGGTAAGTCAACGAGGCATCTTGAACCTCGTGCACTCGGATGCCCAGCGCGATGCGTTTACAAGACGCGGCAATGCGATGATCTTAAATGGCGCCGATGCTGATTTGATGAGCACTAAGGACATTCAGAAACGTTATCCGTTTCTAAACGTCACCGATGCACGCTTCCCAATCAAGGGAGGCTTGGCACAGCACAGGGGCGGAACAGTACGCCATGACGCTGTTGCTTGGGGCTATGCCCGAGCTGCAGATCAATTGGGCGTCGATATTATTCAAAACTGCGAAGTCTTGGGGTTTAGAATAGAAAGCGGAAAATGCTTGGGGGTTGAGACATCACGTGGATACATAGGAGCATCAAAAGTAGCCTCCTGCGTTGCCGGCTCGTCTGGACGATTGATGGCAAAAGCTGAAATGCGCCTGCCGATTGAGAGCCATGTCCTGCAAGCTTTTGTCACTGAAGGCCTCAAACCCATACTTCCCGGCGTCATTACCTTTGGAGCGGGGCATTTCTATTGCAGCCAATCAGACAAGGGCGGCATAGTCTTTGGGGGTGACCTGGATGGGTATAATTCCTATGCACAGCGGGGCAACCTTCCCGTCGTGGAAGATGTTTGCGAAGGAGCGATGGCTATTTTTCCAATGCTTGGTCGTGTTCGTCTTCTACGCATGTGGGGTGGTATTATGGACATGTCGATGGACGGATCTCCAATTATTGACCAAACTCACATTGATAGCCTCTATTTTAACGGGGGTTGGTGTTATGGTGGATTCAAAGCAACACCTGCCTCCGGCTGGTGCTATGCGCATCTGCTGGCTACAGATACTCCGCATGAATTCGCCACAGCCTTCCGATTTGACCGCTTTGCAAAAGGCCAAAATGATCGATGAAAAAGGCATGGGCAATAACCCACAGCTTCACTGAGGAAGTTCAGACATGATCATCAATCACCCCATCCTCGGTCCTCGTGACAGCGCAGAGTTTACCTATATGGGCGATGCGGCTTTGCTAGACCGCCCAGACTGGCAGGCCAAGGACGCCTTGCTACAGTTTATCGACTATGGCTATCTACGCGACAACCCAGCCGGACCCCACACTGAGCTTTGGTACCATGAACAAGGGGATCGGTCGTTTTTAGTTATAACCCGCGACACCACAACACATGAAATATCATCAGTTAAATTGGCCAGCGATGTCGCCCGCGGCCGAGGGCGCAGCAAATGAGCCAGATAAACCGCCTCGGTGGTGGCCAAATTGACCGCACCAAAACCTTGAACTTTAAATTTGATGGAAAATCCTTCCAAGGGCACGATGGCGATACCCTGGCCAGCGCACTTTTAGCTAATAATGTCCGCCTAATGGGCCGCTCGTTTAAATACCACCGTCCTCGTGGGGTTCTGACCTCAGGCTCTGAGGAGCCAAATGCAATTATTGAACTGCGAGATGGGGCACGCCAAGAGCCCAACACCCGCGCTACAACGGCAGAGTTGTTTGAGGGACTGACCGCCAAATCACAAAACAAGATAGGCTCCCTAAGATTTGACTTTATGGCCATAAATGACCGCTTTTCAAACTTTCTGACTGCAGGGTTTTATTATAAAACCTTTATGTGGCCAGCGGCCTTTTGGGAGAGAGTTTATGAACCTATTATTCGCAAAGCAGCAGGTCTTGGGAGCATCAGCTTTGAAAATGACCCTGATGAATATGACCGTGGCTTTTTATACTGTGATCTTCTGATCATTGGTGCAGGTCCCTCCGGCCTTGCGGCCGCACTCACCGCCGGACGTGCGGGTGCCCAAGTTATTCTTGCAGATGAAGATTACACTATGGGTGGGCGGCTTAATTCCGAACGCTTCAGTTTTGTCGACCAATCTGGCGCCGATTGGGCTGTAAAAACTGTTGCAGAATTGGCAAGTCTACCCAATGTGAGGGTTATGGCCCGCACCACCGTCCTGGGCGCTTTTGATCATGGAATTTATGGTGCTTTAGAGCGAGTGTCCGATCACATTGCAGTTCCAGAGGCCGGGAAACCACGTCAAATTCTTTGGAAGATATATTCGAAACGAAGCTTGCTCTGCGCTGGGGCTACCGAACGCCCCATCGCATTCGAAAATAATGACCGCCCCGGCATTATGTTGGCCGGTGCCATGCGCAGCTATGCCAACCGCTGGGCGGTCACTGCGGCTCATAATGTAGCAATTTTTACCAATAATGATGATGGCCATAAAACTGCAACTGACCTACACGCAGCCGGCGTATCAATCGCCGCAGTTGTTGACATTCGCCAAAATGCCCCACCCAGTCAGGACTATGAGGTGATCGCAGGTGGACAAGTGGTCAACAGCACTGGACGCTTAGGCCTGACATCTATTGACATCTCCCTGCCTGATGGTTCTAGGCGAACACTGCCCTGCGGTGCACTGGGCATGTCTGGTGGTTGGAACCCAAATATACATATCACAAGTCACCATCGTGGCCACCCAGTTTGGAACGAGGAAATTGCAGCCTTTGGCCCACCCGACAATGGACCTGTCGGTCTCAGCGTGGCCGGAGCGGCTTTGGGCAATTTCACCACCGCGGGGGCACTGGCCTCTGGTTCGTCTAAGGCCAACACTATATTAAAAAATCTGGGCATTAAGGAAAATAAACTTGCCCTCCCTCTGGCTGAAGACGCTCCAGCTAATATGACCCCCTTTTGGTATGTCGAGGGCTGTTCGCGTGCTTGGTTGGACCAACAAAACGACGTGACTGTAAAAGACGTGAAGCTTTCTCATCAAGAAAACTTCGTCAGTGTCGAGCATCTAAAGCGCTACACCACCCTAGGAATGGCCACAGATCAAGGCAAGACCTCGAACATGGGTGGTCTTGCAATCATGGCGGAGCTGACAGGCAAAACCATTCCAGAGGTTGGTACAACAATCTTTAGGCCACCCTACACTCCGACAGCAATTGGTGCCTTTGCAGGTCGGGATCGTGGTACAGACTTCCGTCCAACGCGCCAGTCTCCAAGCCACAAATGGGCCACCGAGCAAGGGGCTGTGTTTGTGGAAGTTGGAATGTGGCTGCGTGCGCAGTGGTTCCCGAAAGCTGGCGAAACTCATTGGCGTGAAAGTGTAGACCGTGAAGTTGTGGCCACTAGAAAATCAGTTGGCATCTGTGACGTTACAACCTTGGGGAAAATCGATGTGCAAGGGGCTGACTTCTGCTACATTCCTCAACAAAATTTACTGTAATGCCTTTGGAAAGCTAGCCGTTGGCAAAACCCGCTATGGCTTAATGCTGCGAGAAGATGGCATCGCGATGGATGACGGCACTGCTGGCAGATTGGCTGAGGACCATTTTGTGGTCACCACAACCACAGCAAATGCCGCCTCTGTCTTGCGGCACATGGAGTTTGCCCGTCAATGCCTATGGCCTGATCTTGATGTTCAACTGATATCAACCACAGAAGCTTGGGCTCAGTATGCTGTTGCTGGACCAAATGCACGAAAATTACTGGAAAAAGTAGTAGACCCGGAATTCGACCTCTCTAATGAAGGGTTCCCGTTTATGGCATGCTCAAATATCAAAGTTTGTGGTGGCCTTCGGGCGCGTCTTTTCCGCATTTCTTTCTCGGGTGAATTGGCCTACGAAATAGCAGTGCCCACGCGCTATGGCGACGCAATGATCCGCGAGTTGATGCAAGCCGGCGAAGAGTTCGAAGTCGTACCCTATGGTACAGAGGCCCTTGGTGTGATGCGCATAGAAAAAGGCCATGCCGCTGGTAACGAGCTGAACGGCACTACTACCGCCTTAAATCTTGGTATGGGAAAGATGGTATCAAAGAAGAAAGATAGTATTGGATCCATTCTATCCGAGCGTGAAGGTCTGAAATCGGAAGACGCTTTGAAGTTGGTCGGCTTCAAACCAGTTGATCCCAAGAATCCTGTGCCTGCGGGTAGTCATTTAATGACACTGGGCGACCCTGTGGATGCAGCACACGATCAAGGCTACGTGACCTCAGCGTGCTATTCACCTAGTCTGAAATGCTCAATTGCTATTGGTTACCTTAAATCAGGAGATGCCCGAAAAGGCGAGATAATCCGGCTTGTCAGTCCATTGACCGGATTTGATCATAATGTCGAAGTAGTGAGTGCCCATTTTGTTGACCCAGAAGGGGAACGTCTGCGTGCATAGATTAAAAGCCATAACCGCATTAGGCGGAACTGAACCTCGGGTTGATCAACACGGACCTATCACATTAAGCGAAAAATCAGGCTTTGCACTAGCATCCGTTGCGGCCCGCGTGGGTGGAACAAAAGCTACAACGATGGCTATCAAACGCCTCACCGGCGCCCCTGTACCAGGTCCAGGACAAACAAACGGCACCAAGATTACAGCTTTTTGGACCGGACCGGATCAATGGATGCTAGAGGCCCCCTACAACAGTCACGAGAAACTGTTCGAGCAGGCAACCGCAGAAGTGAAAGGCAAAGCATCAGTGACTGAGCAATCTGATGGCTGGTGCCGATTTGATTTGCAAGGAGAGGGCTTATCTGCCGTTATGGAACGCCTCTGCGCTATCAATATGCACAACTTCGAAGCCGGTCACGCAACCCGAACGAGCATAGAACATCTTGGTTGCTTCGTAATCTGCCGGACAAAAACCCATATCTCAATCCTAGGCCCAAGATCGTCGGCTGGATCACTTCACCACGGGCTTCTTATAGCTATTAGGTCAGCTTATTGAGCAGTTTATTTAGATGGGTGGGAAGATCAAAATGAAGTTGAAAACGTCGGACTATTTTTAATTCTTAATGTAAAGTACCCAATTTCTAAAATGGGTAACTGCAGTATAGTAATCTAAGAAAATTTTTCTCTAATCGTAGCCAAAATAAGCCGTATTTATCAATTTCCTTTTAGAGTGACGTAATTCGAACCTTTTCACCTAATTTTTTATCCAGTTTTAGAATATGAAAAAAGCCTAAGACTTTAAATTGAGGGGACTGGACTGTTATCTTGAACACGGAATAGGTTAATACGACGTCGGTCTTCTTGCGGCGATAGGCCGAAAGCTTCTTTATAATGTTGCACCATGGGTGTGGTGGAACCGTAACCCACTTGAAGAGCAATTTGTGCCATGGTGTCTTTAGAGTACATTACTAATTGCTGCGCAGCCTTCATCCGCATAGCACGGTAATAATGTGACGGGCTTTTGTCAGTGGCTTTCTTAAAGCTACGTTCGATCTGGCGCGATGAAACGCCCACTTCAACGGCAACTCTGGCTATAGAAATAGGTTCGGTCAGGTTAGCGGCAAAAATAGCGATGGCCTTGGCCACCACAGACGGCAGCGTCGCGTCAGTCGTACTTTGACTATATGTTGGAATACTTTGACGCACACCATCTCCACGCATTAAAGGGTGCTGGAACCAACAGGCGACTTCAGTAGCAACCTCGGCACCGAGACTAGTCTCGATTAGACGCAGACATAAATCAAACGCCGCCGCTGCCCCTGATGCAGTATAACGCCTTTCAGAAAATTCGATAACCTGATCTGAGGCTTGAATATTAGGGAATTCAGATCGGAACGCTGCCTCATAACACCAATGCACAGATACCACGTACCCACTCATCAAGCCAGCCCGAACCAATGGGAATACACCACCACTGACACCGCCTAAAACAACGCCATGGCGTTCAAGGTTTCGTAGTGCACCAAATCCTGCCTTTGGGTTTTCGAAAGCGCCTAACGGAGGGCTAAGTAAGATCAAGCATTCAACACCTGACGATTGGGACAAAATAACATCCGGCTCAAACGAAACACCCGCACTAGACCTAACTTTCTCATCAGTTTCGGCGACTAGCGTCCAGGAAAACGCTTCCTTGCCCGAAATTTCATTGGCAGCGCGTAAAGGCTCTATCATTGAGGTTAAACAGGCCATCGGAAAGCCATCAAAAATCAAGAAACCAATAGACTGGGTTTTCATACTACTCATATTTATGATAATAACAGTAAAACAGCTGCAAAGATCAAGATGCCCTGCGCTAAGAAACGGAAGTAACTATGAACATAGAAAAAAAATCGTCCGAAATGGTCACAACACTGACACAAGACCCACATGTTGTGCACAATGAACGTGAGAAAGTCCTGGAAGTGGCAATTGGACGGGAGGTCCGTACATTCAGGCGGCGTCAAGAAGTAACAGTAGCCGAGCTCGCTGGATTAACTGGTTTATCTATTGGCATGCTTTCCAAGATTGAAAACGGTAACACTTCGCCTTCTTTAACGACATTGCAAACATTGGCAAATGCCTTGTCTGTGCCTCTCACATCCTTTTTTCGCCGCTTTGAAGAGCGCCGCGAAGGTGTACACACTAAAGCGGGCCAAGGTGTTGAGATGGAACGTGCAGGTACGCGAGCTGGGCACCAGTATAATCTGCTAGGCCATATCGGTTCAAATGCCAGTGGAGTTATTGTTGAGCCCTATCTGATCACCCTATCTACGCATGCCGACGTGTTCCCAACATTCCAGCACGGTGGTATCGAAACCATATATATGCTGGAGGGCGAAGTTGATTATAGGCATGGCGAAGAGGTTTACCCACTGCAGCCAGGAGACACTCTATTTTTTGATGCAGACAGCCCGCATGGACCTGAGCGTTTAGTCCAACTTCCTGCGCGATACTTATCGATCATCAGCTATCCTCAAAGTGTTGCATAGAATTTTTTTTCACCAAAATTCCAACTCCTATATAATTCTTAATTGAATTTCTGATCAAAATTTGTACGCTTAAAACAGTTCTCAGCGGACAGTAAAATCCCCCGTCGACGATATATAGCAGTTCTCTTGCTGCAACCACTCATTTTCATAGTCATTTCAAAAGACTAGAAGCGGCAAAGTCTAACCGGTCCAGTTGATACAACGGTCACAATATAAAACCACAGAAACCTGATATTCTTGGGCTTCTTGAACATTTCGAATTGAAATACATCACTTTTGCAAGGGTGGCTCAGTGCCCTCTTCGGGCCAAACACCAAAAGATGTCTCTAACCCATCATCATATTTAGACAAAAATTCTAACATCATTGGACGATTGTCAATAAAGCCTTTGTATGTCGCCAACTCCTCTGGCAAATCGCGTATAACACGGTGTAGCCTACGACCCCATTTTACTTTGCTGACGATATCTTGAAATGATATTAAATAACATCGGATTGGGAAAACAAGAGCATTTGAGCGCGGCAATCTGAAGAATGTCTGCAACTCAACACGCAGATGCTGTTTGGAACCCAAGTTTTTGGGTGTGACTGAGGTCTTTTGGATTCCCCACTTGTGATAGTTCTCTGGGCTCGTGTCCAATAGTGGGTTGACCGTCATTGTCCAATTCAGACGTCGCGCTGGAGCACCTTGCTGAATGCTAAGAAGAAATTTCAAGGCTCTAATAAAAATACCTTTTTCATGTGCCAAAGGCACTGGCGCGTGCCATTCAAAGAAGTTCATTCCAATATCAAAGTCCAAGCTCCAATCTGCCTGCGTTGTAATCATTCCTGCGTCCATCCAAAGGTTTTCGTCACGCTGATCAAGCACACAAAAATCACCCTGCGTTTGTCGCGTGATGTATTCCATTGGCCCGTAAGGAAGTGTGGTCTCATCCATGAAAACAAAATGATCATCGATTCCAAGCGGCTTATTGATCCAGTGCCAATTATCTCCATCTCGGTGCAGTTCGAACAAAGCAGGGTAGTCTTCAGATTTAGACACCATAATCAGCTCCAACAGATCCCATCCTGCCAAAGTCATATGAGGCAGAGATTGGCATCGTAATGGATCATCAGCTAAGACCATGGCCCGATCACGCATCTCGGCCACATAATGTTCATCAACATCAAAGCGTTTTTCATAGATACTGTCAGAAGGCCCACCTTGGTGCTGCTCCATATTCACCGAATACATGTAGCTGTCTTCATGAAATGGGAATGGAAAACGATCAATTGCACGTTGTGAGTTTTTAAACGAATAATCATCACGGAAAGTTTCGTCATTAAATTGGATTGTCATCGCAGGATCCTCCTATCGGTCAAGCACTAGGGTCTTGCCCTCAAAGCGTGAGACACATGGCATTATTTTTGTACCACATGCTTTTTCATCGTCTTCAAGCCAATGATCGCGGTGTACAAATGTGCCCTCACTTTCAACAACATTTGTCTCGCATTGCCCACAAGCACCACCACGACAGAGATAAGGCGCTTCAACACCCAGACGCTCAATCGCCTCCAGCAAGCTTTCATGCTCGCCCACTTCAAGGTTCAAGCCTGATTTGGCCAGCCGCACCGCAAATGGTCTGCCCGGCTTTGGAGCTAGGAACTCTTCATTGTGCACATGCGCATCTGGCCAGCCCGCGTCAGTCGCTGCTTTACACACCCAGTTGATCATTCCCTTCGGACCACACACATAAAGATGCGTTCCAATAGGCTGACCGTCTAACAACCGCTTAAGATCGATAGCTTGACCATTTTCGTCGTAATATACTTTCACACAGTGAGCGTATTTTGTTGTCAGTTCATCAACATAGCTGCCCAATTCAACATTGCGGCATGCATAGTGCAGCTCCCAATTTCCATGCGTACGATCGAGTTGTTTGATTTGTGCAATGAACGGAGTAATTCCTATACCGCCAGCAATAAAAAGATGTTTTCGGGCACGTAGGTCCAGCGAAAACAGGTTCACCGGAAAACTGATCCTCATTTGGTCGCCGACTTGGGCTTTTTCATGCAAATACAAGGAGCCACCGCGGCCTTCATCATCTCTGCGCACAGAGATTGCAAACATCTCACGCTCGGCCGGATCCGACACTAGCGAGTATGGGTTGCGACGCTTAATATCTCCATCTTGCATTTCAACAACAGTGTGTGCACCACCCGAAAACGTAGGGAACAATTCACCATCGCAGCGCTTGAATTCGAAACGGGTGACTAAGCTGTTCAATCGGACGATAGCAGAAACAGTGACAGCAATTTTTTTTGCTCCTGTACTCTTAGGAGCAGTTGAATTGGGTGGCGGCACGTTCATGAATATAGCTCCACAGATGGTGGTACGTTGCCAGGATCTTCTGCATCAATGCAAACTGCCTGGTAGGCAGCAAGTCTACGAGAATAATGGTCACGTACAAATAAATTAAGACCACAATGGATGCATTGGAATGGATCCATAATCACGTCTTCCGTGATACCTTTACAATGGACACATTGCATGCGGCGCGCCACCGAACCGCGGTGTTCAGTTTGAATGGCGGTATGGTCATAGCCAGCTTTCATAGCTTCGTTTTGAGCTTGTCCCATAAGGCCTTCGGTCCCGCTAAGATAAATTTGTAAACCCATTGCCGCGTCTGCCAATACCCGTTGAATGCGTGTCAATGCGGCGGGGTAACTTGGTCCTTCATAATATTGCGCTGGGTTTAAAGCTTGAAGGCTTTTACCAAAATCAGTACCTTTTGGAATAAAGATGATATGACTGTTCACCATAAGTCCATTTTTGCGTTGTGCCAAATCTAAAATTGCCTCAGCGCCCTCTGAATCGGCAATCATTAAATGGGATTTACCAGGGTGGGCTTGCAGGGTGCCGTAGACTGGCCTGCTGCGAATGCTTTCAGGAAATTGAAATTTAGACATCCTAATCCTGTCTCCCAAATTTATTAATAACCGATTTGGTGCGCAGGCAGCGCCCGCGCACCATTTTGAGTTAAATCAGCCCTTTGCAGTACGGATTGATTTATCTTCGTCGTAAAAAGGCATTTCTGCTGCAATACATGCAATCTCAGTTCCATCTGCGTTCCGAACAGTCAGCGCAGTTCCCGGATTTGCACATGCAACAGGCATACGTGCGATGCCTACATTATGGTTATTCACCTCTGAGTGCATACCAAAAGTCACCACGCCAACACGTTTGCCATTTTGCAACAAATCAGCGCCTTCATCAGCAGGAGTTACGCCATCCAATTTGACTCCATAGATTTTAAAACGCTCTTTGCCTTGAGCAGAATAATGATTTTCTGCACCAATAAATCCAGTTTTGCCTGGAGAAACTGTAAATTCAAGACCTAATTCCCATAGCGTATCGCCGCATGGTTCATCATCAAATGGATGGGTTTCTGAGTTATCACCTGGGTAAAACAACAAATAACTTTCAGTACGAAGTAGATCCAATGTTGAGAATTGGACAGGCCCTATTCCCATACCAGCACCCTCGGATAGAATTGAATCCCAAAGATGGACTGCGTCCTTACGGGCGCAGAATATTTCATACCCTCGTTCCCCAGTGTAGCCAGTACGAGAAATCATCACTGGACGGCCAAACAGCTTTGTTTGCATGATTCCAAAATAAGCTAAATCAGAAATGCCTGGAACATGTTTAGACAGAAAATCAATGGCAACGGGACCCTGCAATGACATATCATGCATGTCATCATCGAACAAAACAGCACAATTTTTGGATGCTGCAACTGTAGATAACTGTTCCATGCCGGTACCAGTACCATGCACGACCAACCAACTGTTTAAAGACAAGCGGTATATGACGCAGTCATCAATAAATTTGCCTTGGTCATTCAACATACAGGCATAAACAGAGCGACCAGGCATAACTTTTTCGACGTTGCGTGTAGTAACGCGGTCAATTACATGCGCCGCATCCGGTCCAATCACATGGCACTTCTTCAAGCCTGATACATCCATCAAGCCAGCTTTTGTGCGAATAGTTTCATAATCAGATTTAGCACGCTCAGGCGTGTGGTCGTAAAACCACGCTGTGCCCATGCCATTCCAATCTTCTAATTCACCACCAATCTCAGCATGGCGATGTGCCAGCGCAGAGTTTCTCCAAATAATAGCCATTTTGGCTCTCCTAGTATTATATTTATGTACTACGTTCTACATCTTACATTGAGACTGAAATCGTCGGATTAATCAATACTAAGGGGCAATATTTTTTCCTGTCAGGGAAAATTAAACTTTGGCAATTTTAATTACACCGGCAGCCTCAATAACGCGAACTGAGGGCTTGGCTTGAATGAGGCACAAATTGCCCGATCCACCAGGCATTCATTACCCAAGGTGAAATAAGTTTCCTGGTGGTTGAGAAGGTAAGGGTTTGATGCTAGCTTTCGACTCAACTTCTGGATTGCTAGTTCGGAGACTAGAAATTAAACGGATATTAAATTTGAGAGAGGAATGCCGCATGTGCGGGATCGTTGGACTTTTCCTGAAAGACAAATCTATGGAACCCCAACTCGGGGCTTTACTTACCGATATGCTTATTACGATGACAGATCGCGGCCCCGATAGCGCAGGTATCGCGATATACAGTGCAGGTAAGGAAGATCTGGCAAAAATGACGATTCAATCAGACACTCCTGGTGCAGATTTTGCTTTGCTCAAAGACGATCTGAACAAGCGTATTAAGGGGGGGCTTAACTTAAGGGTTCAAAGCACCCATGCCGTATTGGAACTTCGAGGTGACCAGGTGGTTTTAACCCGATCCATCCTGAAAGAAATTCGCCCAAATGTGCGTATAATGAGTACCGGGGATAGCTTGGAGATTTACAAAGAAGTCGGCTTACCAAAGAACGTTGCATCACAGTTTAATGTCGCTTCGATGTCTGGCAGCCACGGCATAGGCCATACACGCATGGCAACCGAATCAGCCGTCACCACCATGGGCGCACATCCCTTCAACACTGGAAGCGACCAATGCCTCGTACACAACGGCTCCCTTTCCAATCACAATTCCCTGCGGCGCAAACTTCGCCGTGATGGTGTGCACATTGAAACCGAGAATGATACGGAAGTAGGAGCAGCCTATTTGACTTGGAAAATGCAGGGCGGCAGCTCACTCGGAGAAGCTCTGGAAAGCAGCTTAGAGGATCTTGATGGGTTTTTCACATTTGTTGTCGGCACAAAAGATGGCTTTGGGGTCGTGCGTGATCCAATCGCCTGCAAGCCTGCAGTAATGGCCGAAACAGATCAATACGTGGCCTTTGGTAGTGAATATCGTGCTTTAGTTAACCTTCCAGGTATCGAAGCGGCCCACGTATGGGAGCCTGAACCTGCAACTGTTTATTTTTGGAACCACTAACATGCAGACATATGACTTAGCGACTGGGACACTGCGTGAACTTAACTCCACGCTGCATGCCCAGAACGAAACCACTAATCAAACGGCTTGGGAGATTGCAAATCCAAAAGGTGCGCACGCAATTGCCTGCGGATTGGATGCACCAATTGAGGTCACGGTGCGAGGATCAACTGGTTACTATTCCGCCGGGATGAACCAACAAGCTACTGTTAATATTAAAGGTAGTGCTGGTCCAGGCGTGGCCGAAAACATGATGTCTGGTAAGGTTATCATTGACGGTGATGCGAGCCAATACGCCGGCGCGACTGGACATGGTGGCCTGTTGGTCATCAAAGGTAATGCCTCTTCCCGATGTGGTATTTCCATGAAGGGCATCGACATCGTTGTGCACGGAAATATTGGTCACATGTCCGCCTTTATGGCTCAATCTGGCAATCTGGTTGTTTGTGGAAATGCAGGAGATGCCTTGGGTGATAGTTGCTACGAAGCACGCCTTTTTGTACGGGGTTCTGTTAAATCCCTGGGTGCGGATTGTGAAGAAAAAGAAATGCGACCTGAGCATATAGCAATCTTGCAAGACTTGCTGACGCAGGCTGAAAGTGACGTGAAACCAGAAGAATTTAAACGATTTGGTTCAGCTCGCAATTTATATAATTTTAACATCGACAACGCCTATTAAAAGGTCAATCCATGAGCACTGATAATCGCGGCATCCCGCACACTACTCCCCGCCAATCGGCAACATTCAACCAAGACGTAAATAGTGATATACGCCGTGCGGCGGCCACAGGCATTTACGACATTCGAGGCGGTGGAGCAAAACGCAAGCTTCCAACTTTTGATGATCTGTTGTTTCTAGGAGCCTCCATATCTCGCTACCCCTTGGAGGGTTACCGTGAGAAATGTGACACCAATGTTACCATTGGAGGCCTGAACGCATCTAATCCAATTCAACTCGATATTCCCATAACAATTGCAGGCATGTCCTTCGGGGCCCTTTCAGGGCCTGCAAAGGAAGCCTTGGGACGTGGTGCATCCGCAGCAGGCACCTCTACCACAACGGGAGATGGTGGGATGACGCCTGAGGAGCGCGGTCATTCCTCGAAATTAGTTTATCAATATTTGCCATCACGCTATGGTATGAACCCAAATGACTTGCGTAAAGCAGATGCAATTGAAATCGTGGTTGGTCAGGGTGCCAAACCCGGCGGCGGCGGCATGCTGTTGGGCCAAAAAATCTCAGACCGCGTTGCGCACATGCGCAACCTTCCAAAAGGAATTGACCAGCGCTCTGCGTGTCGCCACCCTGACTGGACTGGACCAGATGATCTTGAAATCAAAATTCTTGAGCTTCGCGAAATTACAGGTTGGAAAGTTCCAATCTACGTAAAGGTTGCTGGAGCACGCCCATACTATGATACTACTTTAGCAGTAAAAGCCGGTGCTGACGCGGTCGTTCTGGATGGCATGCAAGGCGGTACGGCTGCTACGCAAGATGTGTTTATCGAACATGTGGGGCAACCAACATTAGCAATCGTTCGTCCAGCGGTCAAAGCACTGCAAGATTTGGGGATGCACCGGAAAGTACAGCTCATATTGTCAGGCGGCATCCGAACTGGTGCTGATGTTGCGAAGGCAATGGCACTTGGTGCGGATGCCGTTGCAATCGGGACTGCGGCCCTTATTGCTTTAGGTGACAATGATCCAAAGTGGGAATCGGAATATAATAAACTGGGCACAACAGCTGGTGCGTATGATGATTGGCATGAAGGCCAAGATCCTGCAGGCATTACCACGCAGGACCCTAATCTGATGAAACGCTTCGATCCTCTCGAAGGTGGGCGCCGTTTGCGCAATTACCTCAAAGTTATGACACTCGAGGCACAAACAATCGCACGCGCTTGCGGAAAAAATCATTTACACAACCTAGAACCAGAAGACTTGGTAGCATTGACGATGGAAGCTGCTGCAATGGCGCAGGTTCCGTTGGCAGGAACTGATTGGTGGCCCGGTAAATCTGGTTCATTTTAAAAAAATTTAGGACTTGGCAGACAAACGTACGGGTCGTATTCATAAGAACAGACCGATAGGGGAAATGTCCATGGCAACAGATCTGGCAAAATTCGCTGAAGATAATGGCGTAAAGTACTTTATGATTTCATTTACCGACCTTTTCGGTGGCCAAAGGGCCAAACTGGTCCCAGCTCGCGCTATTGCAGACATGCAAGAGGATGGCGCAGGGTTCGCAGGGTTCGCCACATGGCTGGACATGACACCCGCTCACCCGGACATGTTAGCAGTTCCTGATCCAGAAGCTGTCATCATTCTGCCATGGAACAAAGAGATAGCATGGGTTCCAGGCAATTGCGTCATGGAAGGTCAAGATGTGGCTCAAGCCCCGCGTAATGTGCTACGTAAATTGATAGTGGAGGCCGCTGCAAAAGGAATGCATGTCAAAACAGGTATCGAGGCGGAATTTTTTCTGCTGACACCTCAGGGAGACCAAATCTCTGACCCATACGATACTGCGGCCAAACCTTGCTATGATCAACAAGCCTTCATGCGCCGTTTGGATGTGATCCGCGAAATTAGCGACTATATGCTTGAATTGGGCTGGGGCGCATATCAAAACGACCACGAAGATGCCAACGGTCAATGGGAAATGAACTGGGACTTTGACGATGCATTGAGCACGGCCGACAAACATAGCTTCTTTAAATTCATGACGAAGACAGTCGCTGAAAAACACGGCTATCGAGCAACATTCATGCCTAAGCCTATTCAAGGGCTAACCGGCAATGGTTGTCATGCACATATCTCAGTGTGGGATGCTCCAGGTGCGGCATCGAAGATTAATATTTTTGCGATGGACGCAAATGACAGTAGCCAGACTGCTGAACTGGGCCTCTCGGAAAAAGGCCGTCACTTCCTAGGTGGCATTATGAAACATGCGTCCGCCTTGGCCGCGATAACCAATCCAACAGTGAATAGCTATAAGCGTATTAATGCCCCACGCACAATTTCAGGAGCCACTTGGGCACCCAATACCGTGACTTGGACTGGCAACAACCGAACGCATATGGTGCGCGTGCCGGGACCAGGCCGGTTTGAACTGCGCCTACCGGATGGCGCCGTAAATCCCTATTTGCTGCAAGCAGTTATCATTGCAGCTGGACTTTCGGGCGTAAATTCGAGGGCAGATCCCGGGAAACGTCATGATATCGATATGTATGCCGAGGGTCACAAAGTGCGCGGCGCTCCAAAGCTGCCTCTTAATATGCTGGACGCATTGCGTGAATATGACAAAGATAAAGACCTCAAAACAGCGAT
Organism: uncultured Planktomarina sp.; assembly: GCA_905182425.1. Lineage (GTDB taxonomy): Bacteria > Pseudomonadota > Alphaproteobacteria > Rhodobacterales > Rhodobacteraceae > Planktomarina. The sequence goes on from CAJJBP010000021.1 coordinate 44,942, forward strand.
GGGTGAAGAGTTCTCCGCCGCTTACCTAAAGATGAAGCATTCCGAGTGGAATGACTTCTGCAATCATTTCAGTTCATGGGAAAAAGCTAATACGATGGATATCTAAAACGAGAACCCATCTCATCAAAGAAAACCGCATCTTCGATCGCGGTTTTTTCGTGAGTTAATGCAGCAAAGCAAGGCCTGCCTTACGATGTGTATACCAGATAAAAAACGTACTTATGATAACAGACAACCCAGTTCCTGAAATAATCAACATAGCCCCCTCCTCAGTGCCAATCGCAAGGATCGCGTGGGCCATAGTTACAACAATACCAACCAAAGAAATCAATAATACGGGTCGTGCTATGGCACGTTGAATAATCATGAGAACGCAACCTAATGCGCCACCAAACACGCCAATACAAAATGCAGCAGTTACCAATGCTGGCCTACTATTTACTACAACTTGATAAGCTTTTGGCATGTTCGTAATAGCCTCCGGGCTGGTTTGGCTGATATAGTTCCAGCAACCCATCACATTCCAGATCAGCCCGAGAACTGCAATCACCCAATACCCCAATTGCGGTTTTTGTAGATCACTCATGATACAATCTTTCTGAAAAATGCAGTCTTCCTTAAATCGGCAATTCATCAACAGGTAAAGAGCATACAAATTGGAGAAATGTTCCTAAACCCGTTTAATAGTGGGAATATTTGTTGACTTAGCACCTTTCCAACACTCACATTAAATTCAAAATAAATACTGACTATCAGGGAGATTCACATGGCTAAACGTGTCGCAATCATTGGAGCAGGCCCCTCAGGGCTAGCCCAATTGAGAGCCTTTCAATCCGCCAAGGATAAAGGTGCTGAAATTCCAGAGATTGTGTGTTTCGAAAAGCAATCAGATTGGGGTGGTTTGTGGAATTACTCCTGGCGCACAGGCGTCGATCAATACGGCAATCAATGCCACGGCTCAATGTATCGCTACCTGTGGTCCAATGGGCCAAAAGAGGGCCTAGAATTTGCAGACTATACATTCGAGGAGCACTTCGGAAGACCCATTGCCTCGTATCCTCCACGTGCGGTCTTGTTCGACTACATCAAAGGTAGAGTGGAAAAAGCAGGCGTCAGGAATATGATCCGCTTTTCTACAAATGTGCGAGACGTACGCGCACAAGATAGCGGTGGATTTGAGCTTACATCACGCAATGAAATCAACGATACAGAGCAAACCGAATTTTTCGATCATGTAATTGTAGCAACAGGTCACTTTAGCGCACCCAACATCCCTGAATACCCCGGATTTGATGCCTATAATGGCCGCATTCTTCATGCGCATGATTTTCGAGATGCGCGAGAATTTACCGATAAGGATGTTCTTATACTGGGCTCGTCTTATTCGGCCGAAGACATTGGATCTCAGTGTTGGAAGTACGGCGCCAAGACAATTACCGTCGCTTACAGAACCGCTCCAATGGGCTATGCATGGCCTGATAATTGGAAAGAAGTTCCGGCGCTTGACCGGATGGAGGGGCGCACGGCTCACTTTATTGATGATACAAGCAAAGACATAGATGCGATCATTCTTTGCACAGGCTACAAGCATCATTTCCCATTCTTACCAGACGATTTACGCCTGAAGACAGTCAATAGGCTTACAGCAGCAGATTTGTATAAAGGTGTTGTCTGGAACAAGAATCCAGAGATGTTCTATCTGGGAATGCAGGACCAATGGTACACGTTCAATATGTTTGACGCCCAAGCGTGGTGGGTACGTGACTGCATCATGGACAGAATTCCTCTGCCTAATGCCAGCGTGATGGCACAAGACGTTGTCACCCGTACTGCAGAGGAGGACGCGCTCGAAGACGACTACAGCTGCATCATAACTCAAGGTGCCTATACACAAGAGCTAATCTCGGAAACAGACTATCCTAGCTTTGACATCGACGCGTCCAATAAAGCCTTCTTTGAGTGGAAGGCACATAAAAAACACAACATCATGACCTTCCGAGATCATGGCTACACCAGCCCAATGACCGGCCAGACGGCACCCAAACATCACACCGCCTGGAAAGATGCGTTGGATGATAGTTTAGAAAGCTATTTGGAAACATAATTCAAACATTTTCGACGCATTGCCATAGGAGTACTCCAAGACAGTTTCAAAATTTTGTAATATTATGGAATGGCCGGCAAATCAGGTTTAATGAAGCACGGTCAGTAACCAAGAGAAGATAATAGTTTCAAGTTATTTATCATCAGGAGCACGATGAGGATTTAGAAAATTTTTGAAAAGCCCCCTATGGTGGTAGAAGGTTTATCGAACTTATGAGCGTATAAACCCACATAAACCTAAATACAAATACTCACGGCAATGAAATTCAGACATAGAGATCTTGATCTATTTAAAATTACAAAGAATTTAAAAACTTAAAGCAAATCACTTTTTTCATATCAACTACTATCAGATAAATATAAACTCTCTTTATGGAATAAGGATCTAAACCGACAGATTGTTAACCCACTAACATTCAGAAATCATATACAAGCAGGCCTCATACTATTTTAAAGCATATTTCCAATAGATGCATCAAAAAATGTTATGAGCGTGGTTTCGATTTTGTAGGGTCATAATGCGCGAATGGTACGATTTTGGCCGGCAATCGTTTTATGTGTCCATCCAATTTTCCAATCTCAACAATAGTACCTACCTGGTAATGCGCAACATCAACCCGTGCCAAGGCTATATTCTTACCCAAGACCGGCGAACGCATTGATGATGTTATCTCACCTACCTGCGCACGGCCAATATAAACACCATCTCCATGTGCGACATCAACATTTCCATCAATATCAAGGCCAACTAGTTTACGAGCTGGCGTTTCTTTGCGTCGTATCAAGGCATCACGGCCAATGAAATCATCAGTTTTCGATTTCAAAGGGACTGTAAAGCCGATACCAGCCTCAAAAGGATCAGTCTGGTCTGTGAAATCATAACCGGCAAAGATTAATCCTGCCTCGATACGTACCATGTCCAAGGCCTCAAGACCCATTGGCTTCAAACCATGTTCTTGACCCGTCTCCCAAACCGTGTCGAAAACATCTTTTGCATGCTTTGGATGGCAAAATATCTCGTATCCCAATTCGCCAGTGTACCCCGTTCGCGACACAACAACTGGCACGCCGTGTTCTCCACCAATTCGCGCAGGCGCAAAACGGAACCAAGAGAGTTCTTCCAATGTCGGTTGATGCGGCGCAGTCCAAATTATCTTCTTAAGTAGATCTCTACTTTCCGGTCCTTGAACCGCAATATTATGCTGCATGTCAGTTGAGGCACGGATAAGGACGTTAAGGCCTAGTTTATCCGCTTGTTGACGGATCCACTCACCGCCGTAATCAGTACCACCTATCCACCGGAAATTATCTTTGCCCAAGCGAAAAACAGTTCCATCATCAATCATCCCTCCATGTTCATAACACATAGCAGTATACACCACGCCGCCAACTGGCAGCGTTTTCATATTACGAGTGAAAAGATATTGGCACAAAGCTTCAGAATCAGGCCCAGTTATTTCAAACTTCCGCAAAGGGCTAAGATCCAAGACAACAGCCTTTTCACGACAGGCATGATATTCTTCCAAAGGTCCTGCTTGCGAAAAACAGTTCGCCAACCAATACCCATTGTATTCAATAAAGTTGCGGGTATGAACGGCAAAACTGCTATGGAAACCAGTTTCTTTTGTCATTTGAGGCTCCGATTCTGGTGTCGCTCTGAAAGCAATGGCACGTTTAAAAGGTTCGGCACCATCATAAGTGCGCACATGAATATCTGTAGGATTCCATCCATTAGCAGCGGTGGTATCATCTGGACACGCAGAGCTAACACAGACCAAATCCGTCAAGGCTTTGAGCAAAACATAATCACCAGGCCGGGACCAAGGCTCATCACCATACATGGCACCATGCTCATCAATAGCGGTATTAAAAAAGAAATTAATAGCCATCCAACCCGCACGGGGCAACACACCATGCTCAGCCAGTGCTGTGTTAAAGTTATCAGAACAGTTGGCATGACCAGGATATCCAATATCGTCGTAATTTTTTGCAGCACAGGCCAAGGCAAAAGCATCATGGCGCCCACATGTGTCTTGGATGACTTCCAAGAGTGGCATCATGTCTTGATCATAATATTTGGCATGCAACCCAGGCATTGGATATGAGTGCCCCATTAAAGTACGAGTTGTTGTCACGTCCAATGCGTGTTCAATACCCTTATCTAGCTTACGAGCAGAAAAACATTGAAAATCAGTGCATTGGCGACCATCTACATCATAAACCTGAATGTAATCCCCAGCTTTCACAAAATAGCTTTTTGCGGTTGCCGAGTGTATGCGTATATCAGCCAGTGGATCGGCCAAAGGGTCAGGAAGTTCAAATTTCACGGTCTGCCTTATGACAGAACGCTTAACCATGACCACCAGCGGTGTTGTCGTATTTTGCAGTTCAAGGTCCATTATGCCACCAGGTGCCGCAATAACAACGAAGCCACCTCGTTGTACTCTTAGTTTAATTTCAGCTTTTGCTGGGGTCATTTGATCAAATAATTCGATCGACTTAGCTTTTGTTAAATCCACACCTCGAGCACCTAGACCTATTCGAACCGAGCTCAAAGAATGATTGCCAGAGCTAAGCAATCCTTTCAGGCCGTGTGCGTCGCCAGTCGCAGAGCAACCCAAAACTCCAGTATCGCTGACACCATCACTGTCACATGCCAAAATCTCACAAATCTGCCCACCTTCATCATTCATGACCACAAACGTATCGCCCGGCTCAACATTGATTAAGGCAGCACCGCTACCCTGGATGACATAACGCTCCGTGCCCGGAGGCATAGAAAACATCGATGGGGCAATAATTTTGCTCGGTCGCGGTGGACCTGTCTGTACATTAGGATAATTGTTATCCAACATAATTTCACCTCCAGACCACAAGTGTTGCACTAGCGGAATAAATATTTAATTAAAAGAATAACCGATTGCATAACTTTCAGCAATAAGCAGAGAACAAGTATGAGTAGTAATCAAATAAATTTCTTTGGCTGGATTCTTTTTATCGTATCGGCTTTTGGGTCCATTGTTGCCTCAATAGGCAGTTTTTGGGCAATGTTTGGCTCCTTATTCTTTTTATTAGCTTGCCTTGTTTTCCTCATACCGTTCTTTCGGAAGGATAAATGATTGTTTCTCTGAGCCTGGGCCTCCTCGCAGCACTGTGCTGGGGCGTTCATGATATCTTTGTGAGATACGTTAGCCAAACAAATGGGATGTTGGCCTCAATATTTACTGTGCTTACAATTGGCTCAATCATTATGGCGCCCGTGTGTATTTATCTTGGAAATTGGCCAGATTTAACTACTATAGCATTCCAAAAAGCCCTAGTCTCCGGCACCTTTTTCGGTCTTGCCTTGATTGGTCTATACCAAGCCTTTGCAATTGGCCCCGTAAGACTAGTGTCACCAATCGTCGGCTCTTTCCCTATAATGTCGGTAGGTCTTTCACTTTGGTCAGGCCAATCCCTTGAGCTTTTCCAAATATTAGCCGTCTTAATTGTAGTTGGAGGTATCACGCTGGTCGCCAAAGGAGAGAACACAACAACTTCTGAAAAGCGCCTGGTCGCAATATTATGGGCTGTATCTGCCGCTTTCGCTTTTTTTATTAGCTTTGCCTACGGCCAAAGTGCCACGGCTGACGGCGCAGAACTACCCATTATTTGGGTTTCTCGACTAGCAGCTATATTCATAATTTGCGTGATAGCTCTGCTCTTCAGAGCTTCCTTACGCCCCAAGCTATCACAAATCCCACTGCTTTCCGTGATGGGGCTGCTTGATGGTGTTGCACTCGCAGTCGTTCTTTATGCCGGAACTCAAGCCTTTGCTGCCTTCGCCACGGTCACAGCCTCAATTTTTGGCCTGATTACCATCATCCTAGCATGGGCATTTCTAGGCGAGAAAATGACAAATTTACAATGGTTGGGTGTAGGTATGGTTTTCAGCGCGATAGCCTATTTAGCATTGTAAACGCCCAGACTATGGCCGGTATTCCTTCCAGCAAAAATACTTCAACCAGAGGTTAGTAAATTTGCATTTATTCAAAAGTAATAGGTTAACGACTACCTTTTTACGGGGATCATCGTTCCCTGCAAGATTGCGATTTTTTCATTACCATCAAAAATGTCAGCACGTACTATAACCAACCGCTTGCCAGATTTTTCAACAGTACCCACAGCCCGCAATGGCCCAGTCCGTCCCGGCGCCAGAAGGTTGATTTTCATCTCAGAGGTTAAAACTTCATATTCGGGAGCCATGGTTGACAAAGCAGCGTAGCCCGCGGCACTGTCCCCAAGCGCGAATGTAAGTGCCGCATGCGCAAATCCATGCTGCTGCTTGCTACCCACTAAAATTGGAGCAGTAATTTCAACCCGGCCATGCTCCACAGAGGTAAGTTTTGCCTCAAAAGTTTGCATCATAGTTTGGCTATCAAAACTATCAGAAACCCGGCTAATCATTTTTCTCGCTCCATTGGCAACACATGACTACCCTGCCCTGTAAGTACGGCGAATGCTTGGCGCTGCATCACTTTTGATAACTCCCGAGAATCACTGCGCAGTCCCCCCGTAAAAGTTCCAAATGCAGGTAAAATCACACGTTTATCATCATACAAGAAACATGGGCGAGAGATGGTCCTCTTAGATAATTTAACAAACGTCTTTGGATGATAATGACCAGAGACTTCTGCTTCTGCTCGGTCCAATGCAATATGGCGGAAAGCCAGTGGACCATCGCAATATTCTGCAACATGAGATCCTGCAAATTCAACTGGTCCTGGATCATGATTCCCTTCAATCCAGATCCATTCACGCCCTTCCTGCAATCGGCTCAACCAAATCGCCTCATTGGAAGGCAATGTTTTAGCAGCAGCCAGATCGTCAAAACTATCTCCCAAACAAATCACGACTGCAGGACCAAGTTCTACAATTTCGGATTCCAGCCGCAATAGTGTATCTGAAGTTTCATAGGGCGGCATTAATGTTCCAGACCTCCGCGCAATACGGTCAGATTTCCCCAGATGGAGATCAGACACGCATAAAATGCGCCGGTGTGCCCACCAAAGCGCGCCCGAGGCGCGCGCTGTTAATTGGGCTCCATATAAGGAAAACATGTGTCCCTGATTCATTCCAAAGTCATCGTGCGTTTCCAGTTCATTTGGCAAAAAATTCAAATACTCACCTACCTGTTTCTATAACTCAATTCAATTTCATTCAGCCCAGAATATTTCATCAAACGCTCGGTTTCTTCTGCCAAAAGGCGTTCTTCTGCTTCACCTTTTACAGGAACCTTACCCACCTCCAAAAACATTGGCGCTGCGAAAGGACTTACGCGGGTCAAAACTACGTGATCAATGCGACCTTCAATTCGCTCTAACATCTCCTCAATTCGGCCAAAATCTACCAGTCCCTTAAATGCCTCTTCCCGTGTTATCTGTATCAGAACATGATCCGGGTCATACTTAAGCAAAGTATCGTACAAAATATCTGAGGAAAATGTAGCTTGCCTCCCAGACTTACGTTTTCCAGGATAATTACGTTCAATAAGACCAGCAATCACAGCACTTGCTCGAAATGTACGCTTCATAACCGCATTGCCCAACAGCCATGTTTCCAGACCGTCACGCAAACCCTCAGCTGCAAGCAAAGATGCCGGATTAAGGACCTCCCCGGTCCCCCACAACATCAATGCGTAGTCAGTTGCGACAAAGCCCAACGGGCCTAATCCAGTATCTTCCATGCGTTTGGAAACAAGCAGACCCAAGGTCTGCATCGCATTACGGCCCGCAAAACCATAAATAACGGTGGTGAAGCGGCCCTCGTGAGGAAAGGTTTCAACTAATAATCTATCTGCTTTTGGCAAATGACTGACTTGGCGCTGCAACGCCAACCACTCTCGCATATACTTAGGAAGCGCAGGCCATACCTCTTTTTGGAACCCCGCAAGGATACGCTGGCTAAGCTGGGTTGAGGTTGCGAACTTCGTGCCTGCAAACGTCGCAACTTTCGGTTTTTTATCTGCCCGGCGACTAACCAACACCGTCATATCCCGAAGCCCTTCATAAGACACTATTTGCCCCGCAATCAAAAATGTGTCACCCAGCGTAAGTGTAGCTGCAAATGCTTCTTCAATCTCGCCGAGATTTTTGCCACCCCGGCCCTTCAATTTGACCTTCAAGCGATCGCTATCTTGGATTGTACCAATGTTCATTCGTATTCTCTGCGCAGCACGAGGGTCTCGCAGCTGCCACGTTCCATCAGAATTTAGCAACAACCGTTGCCACTTATCATAGGCCTTGAGGGCGTAGCCACCAGTTGCACAAAAATCTAAGCACTCCTCAAAAGCCACACGTTTTAGCCGTACATAATTCCCACTACTAATTATTTGGTTGAAAAGAGCGCTCGCCTCAAAGGGACCAGCGCAAGCCGCAATCATGATATGTTGGCATAAAACATCACGAGGGCCCTCGCCCCTATCATCACCATCCAAATCATGAGCTCTTACCGCCTCAAGCGCCGCAATGCACTCCAAAACCTCAAACCTGTTTGCCGGGACCAGACGAGCCTTTGAAGGGGCGTTGTAACGGTGGTTTGCACGGCCTATTCTTTGCACCAAACGTTTTACATTTTTGGGTGCCCCAATTTGGATCACCAGATCAACATCTCCCCAATCAATGCCCAAATCAAGAGATCCTGTACAAACAATCGCCTTCAAAGCGCCCTGCACCATCGCGCGCTCAACACGAGCCCTTTGATCACGATCAAGCGATCCATGGTGTATACCAATTGGCAGACTGTTTTCATTCGCCAACCAAAGATTGTGAAAAAATATTTCGGCTTGAGCCCGTGTATTATGAAAAATGAGTGTTGTTTTGTGGCTTGCTACTTCTCGTAAAACTGCGGGGATCGCATAACCCCCGCCCCCGCCCACCCAAGGCGCAGGTTCTGTTATCGCCAACATCTCAATATCTGGTGCAGGGCCTGGGTCAGCATGAACAATATTACAGGGTCTGGGATGAAATGCCAAAAAATTTGCTATAGCTTCTGGGTTTTCAACCGTTGCAGACAAGCCAACGCGACACATCTGCGGGCATATGTTTTGCAAGGCAGCCAGGGCCAACATCAACTGATCCCCTCTCTTACTTTCGCTCAATGCATGAATTTCATCAACAACGACGCGTTTCAATCCTGCAAACATACGCGGCGCATCTGGATAACTGGTGAGCAACGCCAGGCTCTCAGGTGTGGTCAATAAAATGTGCGGCGGATCAGTTCGTTGGCGCCTCTTCTGTGTCGCACTAGTGTCCCCTGTCCGGTCTTCAATACGAATATCAAGTCCAATTTCTTCCACAGGAGTACGTAAATTTCGCTTAATATCCGCCGCTAAAGCTTTCAGCGGCGAGACGTAGAGCGTGTGAAGTCCTTGGTGAGGCTCTTGCACTAAATCCGCGAGGCTGGGCAAAAAACCTGCCAAAGTTTTCCCCCCGCCGGTAGGCGCTATCAGTACTGTAGCCGGATCATTGCGCCGTGCAAGCATATCAAGTTGATGTGGATGAGGCGCCCAGTTTTTAGTGGAAAACCAGGCCTCTATGGCCACTGGAAGTTCAAACAATGCGCTATTGGACATTAAGAGGCCTTAGATAAATACCCCCAAGGTTCAAGACCTAGGAAGTTCACTTTACTCGTTTTATCAGCTTATGCTGTGAGACCTTCCGGTGCTGGTAGTCCGTTGGCACGACACGTTGCGGTTAGCGTGTTTGCAAGCAAACATGCGATAGTCATAGGACCGACGCCACCCGGTACAGGTGTTATGGCACCTGCAACTTGGGCACAACTTGCGTAATCAACATCACCAACCAATTTCACTTTTCCTTCGCCACGCTCTGGTGCAGCAATCCTATTAATACCTACATCTACAACCACCGCCCCAGGTTTAATCCAATCGCCTGGTACCATTTCAGGACGTCCAACTGCCGCCACAACAATGTCTGCACGACGCACGACATCAGGCAAATCTTTAGTGCGAGAATGCGCTATCGTGACGGTACAGCTATCACCGAGAAGAAGCTGTGCCATCGGCTTACCGACAATGTTTGAGCGGCCGACAACAACAGCATCTAGACCAGACAGAGACCCGAGGTGATCCCGGAGCATCATTAGACATCCCAAAGGCGTACACGGCACCATTGAGCTCTGGCCGGTCCCCAAAAGCCCAACATTGGAAATATGAAATCCATCGACATCCTTCGCGGGAGCAATTGAGTTAATGACCAAATCTTCGTTTAAATGCTTTGGCAACGGAAGTTGCACCAAAATACCATGAATAGCCGGATCATTGTTTAGTTGGTCTACAACTGCCAGCAAATCAGTTTCCGATGTATCAACATCAAGTTTGTGTTCAATTGAGTTCATACCGACTTCAACAGTAAGCTTTCCCTTTGAACGCACATACACTTGGCTCGCAGGATCTTCACCGACCAAAACAACAGCAAGGCCCGGTATAATGCCGTGGTCGGCTTTCAAACGCACAACATGTTCAGCGACCTGGCTCCGTACATTTGCCGCAAATTCTTTGCCGTCAATTATCTGTGCGCTCATTTTATTTCTCCCAATTCAACTTTATCATAGCCACTTTACTCAAAACATTTGGCCTGTTTTTTTATTGCCAAAGTAGTCCCATAGGAGGTGTAAAAATGCACCCTTTAAAGGATGCATTCGTAACTTAAAACAATCCTTCAATTTCACCCGCATCATTAAGCATGATTGTTTCGGCTGCTGGCTTCCGTGGCAAACCAGGCATTGTCATGATTTCACCGCAAACGGCGACAATGAAACCAGCACCCGCTGAAAGCCGCACTTCACGCACCGGAACCGAATGGCCAACAGGCGCGCCACGCAGATTTGGATCCGTGCTAAAGCTGTACTGTGTTTTGGCCATACACACTGGCAAATTACCGTAACCTTGATCTTCCCATTCTTTCAGCTGATTACGGATCTTTTGGTCCATCAATGCTTCGTCAGCGCGATAGATACGCTTACAAATTGTCTGAATTTTATCAGCAAGCGACATCTCATCCGGGTAAATTGGTGCGAAATTACCCATATCTGAATCCGCAATTTCAGCAACACGCATTGCCAAGGCTTCAGCACCTTTGCCACCAAATTCCCAGTGCTGAGAAACAATCGCTTCAGAGCCCTGCGTTTGAACATAATCTTTTACAGCCTGAACTTCGGCATCAGTGTCTGTTACAAAGTGGTTAATTGCGACCACTACAGGGACGCCAAAGCTTTTGAGATTTTCAATATGGCGTCCAAGGTTGGCACAACCTGCCTCAACTGCAGATACATTTTCTAAACCCAGTTCGGACTTAGCGAGCCCACCATTCATCTTCATCGCACGAATTGTAGCAACAAGGACGACAGCTGAAGGTGCAAGACCCGCTTTGCGACATTTGATGTTCAAAAATTTCTCAGCGCCCAAGTCGGCACCAAAGCCAGCCTCCGTAATTACATAGTCCGTTAATTTAAGGGCAGTTGTTGTAGCAATTACTGAGTTACAACCATGCGCAATGTTCGCAAATGGGCCGCCATGGACAAATGCCGGGTTATTTTCGAGCGTCTGCACTAGGTTTGGCTGCATAGCGTCTTTTAACAAGACGGTCATCGCACCATCAGCTTTTATATCACGCGCAAAAACTGGTGAGCGATCACGGCGATAAGCAACAATCATATCACCCAGACGTTTTTGCAAATCTTTCAGGTTTCTAGCCAAGCATAAAATAGCCATAACTTCAGACGCGACCGTAATATCAAAACCGGCTTCACGGGGGAACCCATTAGATACACCTCCCAAAGAGGCTGTAATTTGCCGCAATGCCCGATCATTCATGTCTACGACCCGGCGCCAAACAACGCGGCGAGTATCAATCTCAAGCTCATTGCCCCAATAAATATGATTATCAACCATGGCAGAAAGCAAGCTATGCGCTGATGTAATCGCGTGAAAGTCACCTGTGAAATGCAGGTTCATATCTTCCATTGGAACAATTTGAGCATATCCACCGCCGGCAGCACCACCCTTCATGCCAAAATTGGGGCCAAGGGACGCCTCGCGAATACAAACCATAGCGTTTTTGCCGATGCGGTTTAGGCCGTCGCCCAAGCCAACTGTTGTGGTCGTCTTGCCTTCGCCCGCAGGTGTTGGATTGATTGCCGTTACCAGAATCAATTTACCATCAGTTCTATCTTGAACTGAATTGATGAATGTCTGGCTAACTTTAGCTTTGTCATGCCCGTAGGGCAATAAATCAGCAGAACCAATACCGATTTTGGCACCAATATCCTGAATTAATGCTTTAGACGCGCCACGCGCAATCTCGATATCTGATTTATAGCTCATCTTTTTCTCCCGTTATAGCCTACAAGTGGCCATAGTATACGATCGCGTTTAGACCTATCCCATCCGTTTAAGCAGAGCGAATCCGACATTCCCTCTCGCGTGTGCGTCAGTTTGATTTTTGTAAATTGCCGATTGGAAACAAATGCTGCAACTTCGCTTAATAGTAAACAATTCCCCTAAAACTAACATTAAGTATATGCGTGTTAGGGGTTCTAGTGCTAATGGTGAGTAAGCCCGTTTTCCAATTAATTCGACAAGCGTGTTAAAACTGGGTGTTTACAAAAGCTGACCTTCCTCATCAGCTTGCCATGCGCGTTGATCAGGAACATGCAGACGAACGCTATAACCAAGCTTAATTAGACCAGGTCGTTCAACCCACGCAGTCACTCCACGCTTCCCTTTTGCATGCATTTTAAAACGTTTACCCTGCCCAGGCAGATCGCGTTCAATCGTCATGCCTATTTGGTGACAGGGGCGATTTTGCATATCCACTATTAAGGTGGTTCCGTTCTCAAACTGTAGACGGGACCCCGGCGGCAAATGGGAGAAATCAGGAAAGCCTGAAATTACTAAATTAGCACCAAGCCAAGATGGGTTGAAATTTTCAAGGCCCATACTTTCCGAGATTTGGTTAACCTCTTCTTGGCCTACAAGGCTCATCTGACGCACGTTTGCAATCTGAGTGCCCAGCTTGTGCTGTTGTAGAACGCGGCTATCAGAGGCTCTTTGGCGCCCACTATGCGCAGCACCAGGAACACCATCCCAATTCAGAAATAGCTCATCACGCTTTTCAGTTTCAACTTCAACCCTATCACGATGGACTACAGCGCCAATCCAAGAAATTTGACCATAAAAATCTGTTTTTATCAGTGCGGGCATAAAAATGTCCTTACGTAAAAGAAACCCCACCCAAAATTTAGGTGGGGCAGCTAACTTTTAAGTAGTTGGATTCGGCTCTAAGCCACCGTCATTTACTTTGGGCTTAGTTTTTGGAATTGCCGTTACCGAGGGCGTACCCCCAGTTGATGGGCTATCATCTGCATCTTCGTCGCGGTTTAGCACTTCGCCCTCCATGACCTTCTTAATTTCAGCACCTGTGAGGGTTTCATATTCTAAAAGGCCCTGGGCCAAGTTTTCAAAGCGCTCCTGATTTTCAATTATGACCTTAGTGGCCAGATCATAGCCATCTTGAACAAACGTTCTAACTTCCTGTTCAATCAATTCCTTGGTTCCAGCCGAAGTCGATAAACCAGATGTCCTTCCAGAATATCCTTCAGCCGCTTCCGAGTAATCAATATTACCGACCTTATCTGACATGCCCCAACGCATAACCATTGCACGCGCCAGGCTGGAGGCCTGCTGAATATCACCCGAGGGGCCATTGGAAACCTGATCTTCACCATATTTGAATATCTCAGCAGCTTTACCTGCCATTGTCATGGCTATTTCATCATGACATTCATCCCGGTAGAAGTTCAAGCGATCCATCTCCGGCAGGCTCATTACCATACCACCGGCGCCACCGCGGGCAATAATTGTAGCTTTGTATACAGGCTGACACTTCGGCAGCAAAACACCAACTAAAGCATGCCCTGCTTCATGATAAGCCGTTTTTTCAAGCTGAACCTTTGTTCGAACCATTGATCTACGTTCAGCACCCATTAATATTTTATCTTTTGCCTTCTCAAAATCCTCCATTGAGACCAAGCGTCGTCCGATGCGAGCGGCTGAAAGCGCAGACTCATTTACCAGATTGGCCAAGTCAGCGCCAGTAAAGCCCGGTGTTCCACGAGCAATAATACGTAAATCAACATCAGGGCCGGTTGGGCATTTTCGTGCATGGACGCCCAAGATTTTTTCACGACCCCGCAAGTCGGGGCTCGGCACAGTCACTTGTCTGTCAAAACGACCTGGGCGCAATAACGCAGGATCCAAAACGTCCTTCCGGTTTGTTGCAGCTACAATAATAATACCTTCGTTTGCTTCGAAACCGTCCATCTCGACCAAAAGCTGGTTCAATGTCTGCTCACGCTCATCATTACCGCCACCATGACCTGCACCACGAGCACGGCCAACAGCGTCAATCTCATCTATAAACAGGATACATGGCGAGTTTTTCTTTGCTTGTTCAAACATGTCTCGCACCCGGCTGGCACCAACACCAACAAACATCTCAACAAAATCAGAACCTGAAATTGAGAAAAATGGGACACCTGCTTCACCAGCAATAGCCCGCGCTAGGAGCGTTTTCCCAGTGCCGGGGGCGCCTTCCAGAAGAGCTCCTTTTGGAATTTTACCACCAAGGCGACTGAACTTTTCTGGATTACGAAGAAAATCTACTATCTCTTCCAGTTCTTCCTTGGCCTCATCAATACCCGCGACATCATCAAACGTAACGTTGCCTTGCTTTTCTGTAAGTAACTTCGCGCGACTTTTGCCAAAACCCATAGCGCCACCTTTGCCGCCACCTTGCATGCGGTTCATAAAGTAAATCCAGACCCCTACTAGCAAAAGGATTGGTAATAAAGACAGTATCATTGATTGAAAAATCGACGTCTCTTGAGATTTTGCAACAACATTCACACCCTTTGAAACAAGCAATTCGCTTACTCGCGCATCACCTGGCACTATCGTCACTAACTCAACATTATTAGGACCCTTATATCTCACGGTTTCACCATCTAAAGTTGCGCTGCTGACCTGCCCATTTTGGACTGCCAGAACGAATTCAGAGTATGTCGTAGCACGACTGGAACTGCTGACAGCATCGCCCGAGAACAGACGAAACAGCATTAAAACGAGAATGAACAAAACTGCCCAGAAGGCTAGGTTGCGTAGATTACCCAAGGGAGACTCCTATTAAAATAGAAATGTATCGACACATTATTATGCCGAAGTTACGTATAAGATAGGCACCACATCATTAAGTTCAACGTGCTACTATCATTTCAACGCCAACGGAACCACCTTAACTGCGTCTTTTTGGCCAAAATTTGCCATCGGTGCAGAAATTAGTATGTCAAATTTCCATAAAGACGGGCTCGAAAGCATAGATGCACGTGGTCGTCCAGTTTCTCTCCAATCGGAACAGAGAGCCAGTCCAGCGCGCCCAAGAGGTCGTATAAATGGTTTTTATCAAAATCTGGAGCAGAAAAACGATAATCCCAAATCTCTGGACAACATACTTCCAGTTTAGAAACTGGAGCAAACTCTCGGCTGATCCGAAGATAATTTTTAGCTTGCGGTATTAGAATACAACCATGTAGCGTGCTAGCTTTTTCTTCAACCATCGAACGTAAAAGCGCCAAATTCCTTGGCTTATAAACATTACCGCTTACCCAACCCAATGCCCGCACAAGCATACGCTCGGAATATTCGGACGGTAGATCTAACAAAGCTTTACGGTCAAATATTACATCACAAAAATCTACTTCTGCAATAGTTGGCCACAGCGAGACCAACGCAGCGTCCAAAGCCTCTCGCACCTTCGACATGCGTTTGGCGGTTTTAGCGAGTCTCTTAGTGGTAAGACCCAAAGAATCTAAAATTGGTTGAGCTTGCCGCATTTGAACCCGCGTAAAATTAGTATCGTTATTACTGGGGTCTTCACACCATTCTTGTGATTGATCTACCAAATATGCCCTTAAATCCTCACGAGTAAAGTTCATCAAAGGTCGCGCCCAATTGATCTCCCCAACGCTCCACCTTGCAGACATAGATGATAGGCCATCTGCACCAGAACCCCGCGCGAGCCGCATCAAAAACGTTTCCGCTACATCCGTTTGGCTGTGTCCAAGGCATACAATATCACATTCCCGACCCCAACCTGCAAGTAACTGGTAGCGCACCGTTCTTGCGCGCGCCTGTAAATTTGGACCATCATCGAGATCTTTTGCAGTCAATGTAGTATGGTCAACTTGCAAAGAACGACAAAGCGTCTCAACCCATTTCGCCTCTTTTATTGAACCGGAGCGTAGTCCATGATCAACAGTTGCGGCCTTAATTTGGGCTCTGGGGCGAGACTGCCGAATGGCCAACAAAAGAGCGGTTGAATCAGAACCACCCGAGATAGCGACACCGATGGTCGCATTTTCTGGTAAAAATTCTAGAAACCTTGCCACAGCCTCAGGAATATTTGAAACAAATGGCATGGTCATGAACAAGCCAACTCAACCTTCGCCTGCTGCGTATTCACTTTTATTTCAGGCGCAACGAAGCGGCGTTGAATCTCATTCAAAGTCAAGCAACCTTCTTCCGTTTTACCCATGCGCTTAAACGCCATCGCAAGGTTCAATAATGCTTTAGGCGCGAACTCAGAGTCTTCATTCCGTGAATAAGCTTCAAGGAATGATCGTGCCGCCAACCTAAATTTACGCTGATCCATATACCCATTGCCCAGCATGAAATACGCCTTTTGAGTAAGTGGGCCAATAGGGAAAGACATAATAAAAGACTCGAACATCAACACCGCGCTACCGCTGTCACCAGATGCTAACATGCGCTCAGCTGAATCAAATTCCGATTGCTCAGTAATAGTCAAAATATCTTGCGGTACGCGTAAGACCAAATTCGCATTTGTAGAGAGCTCTAACGGAAGTGTCGCTCCCAATTCAGATAATTTACAATCAGTTTCCAGTGCACAGAGCCTTTTCTCCAAATCGCCAATACGCCTCGTCGCATCGATAACGAACGCAGAAATCTGAAACGAGAACCGCTCCGTCTTGTTGGTCAAGCTACGCAAATCATTTTCAATAGCCGATGTTCGATCCAAAATAGATGTATCATTGAGAAAACCAGCGCCCTGCGTTGTATTTAACTCTAGCTGCAACCTCTTTGTCTCAACAAGAAGGCTCGCAAGATCTTGACGCACATCTGCCAAAGTATCTGCAGATACGGGGACACAAAGCCCGATAGACAAGAGTAAAGCGAGCACCCCTCGCATTACCTAGTGCCAGCATTCAAAATTGAAACCACGCGTCGGTTTTTTGAATAACAACGCTCTGAGCTACAAATCTCAGCTGGACGCTCTTTGCCAAAGCTAAGCGTTTTAAGCCGCAAAAGAGACACGCCTTTTGCAACAAGGTATTCTTGGACCGAACGCGCGCGTCGGAACCCAAGTGCAAGATTATATTCTCGGGTGCCCTGCTCATCTGCGTGCCCTTCGATAACGGCAAGATACGTTGGGTTTTCTTTCAGCCATTGCGCTTGAATATCGAGTGCAGCTTTAGAATCCTTATTTAACGTGAATTCATCCACGTTAAAGTAGACACGGTCTCCAACAGATTTTTGAAAAAATGCTATGGATGTAGGATCGCTTTCGGCGCCAATTGCCGCGTCAAAGCCAGCTTGTCCAAAATCATCTGTCCAGCCATTGGCTCCCAAATTTTTACCCGGCGTTGAACAAGCCGCAGCTGCTAAAAATGGAATAAGTATAAAATACGATAATCGCACAAGGGTCTCCTTTCACAGAAACAGGTTTATAACAGCTCAGCTTAACGCTGGAGCGGACCCCACGAAGGGTCAGATGCAGGTGATCTAAGACGCAATGGCTTTAAATTTCGGCCAGTAATATCAACTGAGTATAGGCTTGGGGCGCCTCTTGGACCTTGGGTTTGCCTCGAGAACATAATCACCCGTCCATTTGGTGACCAAGTCGGGGCTTCATCCAAAAAGGAGGCTGACAAGAGACGTTCCTTTGAGCCATCAACAGCCATAACCCCAATTCCAAAACGACCTTTGGTCTGCTTAGTAAATGAAATCAAATCACCGCGCGGGCTCCAGACTGGAGCTCCATATCGGCCATCTTTAAAAGAAATTCGCTTAGGCTCACCACCTGCTACCGGCATTACATACAACTGCTGCGTACCACTTCGGTCACTTTCAAAAACAATTTGACGTCCATCTGGGCTAAAACTAGGTGCCGTCTCAATAGATGGACTGGATGTCAAACGCGCAGATCTCGCATTCGCTATATCCATCAAATATATATCTATATTCCCACCTTTTTCCATAGAATACAAAACTCGATCTCCACGGGGGGAAAACCGAGGGGAAAAGCTCATGCCGCCGCCTGGTGTCGGCAAGCGCTTACTAAGCATTGTCTCAACATTTAGCACATAAATTTGCGGAAAACCTGTCTCCCAACTTGTGTACAAAATTTGCTTTCCGTCGGATGAAAACCGTGGAGCAAGTACCGTATTTTCATTTCCAGTTAAAAATTGGATATTTTCACCATCATAATCCATTACTGCCAGACGTTTAAGACGATTATCTTTTGGTCCACTCTCCGAAATAAAAGCAATTCTACTTTCAAAATATGGGCCCTCACCTGTAATTCTGGAATAAACTTGGTCAGCCATTTTATGCGCCATACGGCGCACTGAATTAACATCCCCCGCTAATTGCATACCTTTGCCAAGCTGGCTCCCGGAGAAAACATCAAAAATACGAAACTTAATAATGACTTGATCGTTGGGGGCTTTATTCACCGCAGCAGTCACCAAAGCACGAGCCTTTATCGCACGCCAATCGGGGTAACGCACTGGGTCAGCAAAAGAGCTACGGCGCGCTATGTGGGCACTCTTTGGAATTTCACGGAACAAACCGGTCCCCGAAAGATCAGCTGCAACAATTCGTTCCAATACGCGGGCGATCTCAGCCGCTTCTGGATTCTCAATTGAAAATGAAGGCAGCCCAAATGTCAGTGGCTCAACAACACCTCTGGTGATCTCCAAGCGCAATGGAGTATTTTGTGATTGCGCAGATGTTGCAATGAGTATGATTGCAATGATGAAATAATTAATAAATCGGATCATTCTATTCCCTATTTGCTTTCGGGTAAAAATCTAATTACGACATTCTCCCATAAAGCATGACTTTCAGTGGGTAAGTCAAAACCTTTACCTCCACATTCTAGTATGGCCGCTCGGATAGCTTTAAAAGAGGTGTTTGCGTCCTCTTCGATACCGCCTTCAAAGCCGTCAAGGCCAATCCCATTCGACCTAAGATATCCACCCTTGTTAAAGCCCAAACTCACGAAGACCGTTGTAGCACGCCCCGCCGCTGACTCACTTACAGCATGTTTTGACAGGCAAGGAGCGACAGTAGTCTGAATTATAGCTTGAACAATACCACTCTGATCCATTTCGCCACCATCGTCGGCTTGCTGCGTAGTGCTTACTGGGTCTGCAACTTCAGGGTTACTCATTGCAGGTAACAACGCAACATCTAACGCAAGTTCTAATGCAAGTTGTTCTAATGCAACTTCTACCCCATTATCAACTACCGGGACTGGCGGAATCAAATCTGTTTCATTCAGCGGGATTTCACCAGCCACCTCAACAACACGTTTTGATCTCGAACGCATTTTGGGGCGAGAAGACGTTTCGGGTGCAGAGGTTTTGGATGGTAGACTTTCTAAAACATCATCCGTTTCAGCCACAAAATCGGTTGCTGCAGCCTCTGGTGCAGCCTCTTCGGCCTCAGTTTCAACAACAGCCGGCTCGTCTGAAGGGCTTGCCGCTTGTGTTACCTCTTCGCTGACCGCAGCTTCGGGGGGTGGCGGTGCCACCTGTTCGGAGGCAAGGTTTTCTGTTACCACAGTCTCCTGAATTGGCTCTTCTGGGTCAGAAATCACCTCAGCCTCCTCAATTACAGGTGGTAAGGGGGGGGTATTTTCAACAGGTTTTGGAGGCAACGGAGCTTCAGGTATTACTTTAGGTTCTAAATCCAGCTGAGTCACCAAAGGCTTAAGCCTGGGTCGAGGAGACGTCTCAGGTGTAGGAGGCAAAAACGGCAAACTATCTGGTATTTTAGACGTTGGAAATAACGCATCGGGCGCTAATGATAAGTTTGGCTGTACGTTTTGAGTAAGTATATCATAGTCTATAGAAGAAATAATCGACACATCTGTAACAGGTCGCTCTGAAGGCTCAACTTCAAACTCCATTCCAAACAAAGCAGCACCCAAAATACCTACATGCAAAGCTAAGGAAATATAAGTTCCGGCATTCATTGCGACCTAACCACCAGCGCCACCAAAAGTAGGGCCACCCAAATCAGTCACAAGTCCAATATTATTAAATCCCGCAGCATCCATTGCCCCCATGACTTGCATAACGCGCGAATAGGGGATCGAACCATCAGCCCGTAAAAAAACTTTATCGTCTCCTCGTTCTGCTGCGATACCCCTCAAAAGCGTCAAAAACTCAGCTTCAGGAGCGGGACTAGTTTGCACGAGAATTTCGCCTTGGGCAGTCAGCGTTACTGTTAAAGGTTCATCGTTTTCTGATGGTAAAGCCCCAGCCGCAGTTTTAGGAAGCTCCACATCAACACCCACAGTAAGCAAGGGCGCCGCCACCATAAAGACAATTAATAGGACTAACATCACATCAACAAATGGTGTGATATTTATTTCTGACATTGGACGATTACGGCTACGCCTTCGGCCTTTGCGTCCCGGGTTTCGATTCTGGCGAACAGCAGCCAATACCTAAACTCCAAGCTGGCGGGAAAGAATTGTAGAGAACTCATCAGCAAAGGCCTCATATCTTGAAATCACCTTATCACTGTCCGTACTCAAATGGTTATAAAACACAACAGCTGGAATGGCGGCTAAGAGACCAAGCGCTGTTGCAAAAAGCGCCTCCGCGATACCTGGCGCCACGACTGCAAGATTCGTATTTTGTTGCGCAGCAATTTCTATAAACGCATTCATTATCCCCCAAACTGTGCCGAACAAACCTATAAATGGCGCCACAGACCCCACTGATGCCAAGACACCAAGCTGGCTCTGGAGTCGCTCAGCCTCTTTGTTCAACGCGACATCCATTGAACGCTCGATACGCGATTGAACTCCAGCTATCATTGCGCCATTCCCATCTTGAGAACCACGCCATTCAGACATACCCGCCGAAAATATCTTCTCCGCACCACCGAGCGTTTTTTCCGGCATACGTTCAAACACATCATTTAAAGGCTCACCAGACCAAAAAACTTTATCAAAACTATTAAACCGCCTCTTGGCAATTTTAATGCTCATCCATTTGTTAATTGCGATTGTCCAAGACCAAATGGACATCAAAATCAAAATCAAAATTACAAGCTTTACTGGAAGGGTCGCTTCTTTCAAAAGCGCCCATATCGAAAATTCGTCCATAATACTGCCTCTGCTTTGGCTCTTTGGCCATTATTTTAACATGATTATATTTTAAAAAACGCAGAAATGCCAATGTTTCAGCTGATTAGTTTTTAGGATCCAAAAATTCGGCAAAGTTCTGCCGGCAATCGCACAGGTCGCCCCTTTGGCCCAATAGCCACCAAAGTCACCTCAGCAGTAAAGATTTCAGTGTCTTGACGCAAAATGTCTTGCTTTATAGTCCAGCGCGCAGGTTTTGCTGAAACAGTTTCACTAACCACCGTCAGATTATCCCCCATTAAAGCTGGCGCGATATAATTAGCCTCAACGCGACGCACAGCAAACACCACGCCTTGCTCTTTCATTTGCAGCTGATCAATCCCCACCTCTTCTATCAAAGTCGATCGCGCACGCTCAATAAACTTGAGATAATTCGCATAGTAAACAATACCACCCATATCTGTATCTTCGTAAAAAACTTTTACCGCGAATCTATGGGTCATAGAGCCTTTACCATTCTGGCAGACAAGCGCAGAGCATGGCTCGGGTCTTGCGTCGCAACAGGCATTACCGGATCATAGGCTGCCCTCAACAAGGCAGCGATATCTGGACGCATAATAGTGGTTCCGTTGTCCAATGTAACTAATGGTGACATCGTTCGAAACGCCTCGCTAGACCAAAGCAAAATCACTTTGATAGCCTGCACTAAGGCCAATCTATCTGCTCCGACCTGTTCCAAATCTTTATCCATTCGCAAAAAAACAAAACAAGCCTGTATCCCACCCCCATCATCAAACCTAAAAGCTCGGTATTGATTGGAACCAGCCATTTGTAGCCGCCCTACAACAGAATTGAGTTCGGGGATCATCTGATCAAGATCTGGTACTTCTAGCAATTCAGCCCAATCACGGAAGAAAAACATCATAAAGTTGCTTCCCAACTCAGGGTCTATTTCATCAGTGGCATGACCACAAACGAGACAAACTGTCTCAATCGCACTCTTTACTAGTGCTAATGTTTCATCCAACACGCCAAATACAACGGGAGAAATTGGTCGTCCCCAACGAGCGAAAGCGTAAGTGCCGTCCTCTCGCAAAAACATTTTTTCTATTTCTACAGCATCAAGCACTCACGCCACCCCATAAACATAATTCTAGCTGACAGCCTCAGAAGGCATTAAGCGTTTTCGCATTTGTATAAACCTCTTGGATGTGACCGGTTTAAACGGCGCGCCAGCAGACTTAGTATTCTTATAACCCAAAACCCCTAAAGAAAATCTTGCAATTATCCAAACAACTCACTTTGTGGCTTTGGCATGGGCATGCCTAAATGATCCCATGCTTTCTGCGCCAGCATTCGCCCTCGTGGTGTCCGTTGTATTAATCCATTCTGAAGCAAATATGGTTCAATGACCTCCTCCAATGCATCTCGACTTTCGGACAAAGCAGCAGACAAGGTTTCAATTCCGACCGGTCCTCCCGCATAGCTTTCAGCTATTAGCTCAATATACCTACGGTCCGCCCCATCAAGTCCAAGGCGGTCAACTCCAAGGCGGGTCAATGCATGATCAGCGATCTCTTTTGAGATACGTCCATCACCCTCGACTACTGCAAAGTCTAAGACTCGGCGCAACAAGCGACCAGCGATACGCGGTGTTCCGCGTGCGCGCTTGGCAATTTCCGCAGCTCCTTCATTGTCAGCAGGTACCCCTAACAAGCGCGCATTACGGGTTACGATTTGGTGTAATTCCGCTACGGTATAGAACTCTAATCGTGTGGGTATACCAAACCGATCCCGGAGAGGGGTCGTCAATAAACCCAAACGGGTAGTTGCACCAACTAGCGTAAAAGGTTGCAGCTCAATGCGCACGGTCCGTGCTGCCGGTCCTTCACCAATAACCAAATCAAGTTCAAAGTCCTCTAAAGCAGGATATAAAATCTCTTCAACAACAGGATTCAATCTATGGATCTCATCTATGAATAAAACGTCTCGTGCCTCAAGATTAGTTAGGATTGCAGCCAAGTCACCAGCTTTTGCCAAAACAGGTCCTGAGGTCATTCTAAAATTGACCCCCAATTCACGCGCCAAAATTTGAGCCAAAGTCGTTTTGCCCAACCCAGGAGGCCCATGAAATAGTGCGTGATCCATTGCCTCGCCACGTTGTTTGGCCGATTGAATAAAGACTTTCAGATTTGACCTAACCTCAGATTGACCTATAAATTCGTCGAGGCCTTGCGGACGAAGTGCTTTGTCCCCATCCTCGGCGAGGCGCTCTGGCCTTAATGTAGGGTCCGGTTCGGTCACATTATTCTCCAACAACTTTTATAAACTTTTAGGGGCAAGAATTTTAAGAGACGCCCTAATGAGAGCAGAGGTATCAGCACCGGGCTGAGCGTCCAGAACTTCGACAACCGCCGCCGCCGCGTCGCCTGGGGCATAACCCAAATTTCTTAAAGCAGATAGCGCATCTGCCTGGACGCTTGGGGCTAGCTCGGGACGCTGCGTAGGCACATCATCTTCAATTAACTTTCCAGGATCATTGATCTGAGGCGCACGCCCAATCATGGCCATCACACCAGGGGGCTTTATCTTTGAGCTCAATAACCACTCGCTGAGCCGTTTTGGGCCCTACACCTTTTGCAGCTTTTAGCGCCGTCCAATCGCCCAGAGCAATTGCTCGGCTCACACCGTCTGGACCCAAGGCCCCCAAGATGGACAAAGACGCTTTTGCACCAATCCCCTGCACAGACATCAGTAATCGATGCCATTCTTTTTCAATCAAAGAAGTGAAGCCAAACAATTGCAATAAATCTTCACGAACCAGGAGATCAGTATAAAGAGCGACCGCCTCACCGGCTGGCGGCAAGACCGCCAAGGTGCGATCGGAGCAGTAAACCAAATAACCGACGCCATTCACATCTAACATCACATGATCCGAGCTACGATAATCCACGCGCCCAGAAAGTTTCCCTATCATGCGCTCGCCCTCTTCAAAGCTGCCTGCAAATGTCCACTAGCTTGAATATGATGTGCATGACATATGGCAATAGCAAGCGCATCCGTCGCATCAGGGCCAGTCAGCTTCACGTGCGGCAACTGCAATTTGACCATGTGCTCTACTTGCTTCTTATCCGCGTGCCCAACTCCTACTACTGCTTTTTTAACTGCATTGGGAGCATACTCACCTACCTCGAGCCCAAACTTTGCCGGAACCAGCATAGCAATACCCCGTGCCTGTCCAAGCTTCAAAGTACCGGCACCGTCACGGTTGACAAAAGTTTGCTCAACAGCGGCATGACTTGGCTCATATTCGATCAAAACCTTACTCAAGTCGACAAAGAGACTGAGCAGACGGCCAGCCAAAGGGCCCACAGCAGTCTGACACTGACCATTTGCCACGTGTTTAACTTTGCTTCCAAACACATCAACGACACCCCAGCCAGTGGACCGCAGCCCAGGATCGATACCCAATACACGCATAACTTTGCCCTTATTTACTCTTGCTGAAATCAAATAGCACGAAACGCGAACATCTGGAAAGCAGTGTTTTGATTTCTCTAGTAATGGGAATAGGCGGATTATGAATTTACAAACCCAGAATACGACTCCGTGTATCAAAAATTTCAGTCGATATGCAGAGATTGAGAGATTTTAGCCATGCAAAAATCTCATATCGGTTATGCAATTTTACTGGCTACTACACATTCTTTTGAGCGTCTAACAGGTAGATTAACGTGAAGATGCATACCGCATCTCGTTTATAAAGAAGTAAGTAAAATGGCTATACTCGACATCGCTCAAATAGAAACTGTATCCGCCTCGCGCGGTGTTCTATCGAAGCTGATCGCTTCCAGCTTTGGCGCTCTAGCTGACTGGAACACCAGCCGTGCTACGCGCAGGGCTCTGCTTCAACTGAGCGATCGCGAATTAGAAGATATTGGTCTCGTTCCCGGTGACATCGACCGTATTGCACGTCGCTAAATCTCTTCTCCCTTGACAATGCGACGTCACAGAACACCGCGCTGATCCTCCCCAGCGCGGTGTTTTTTATTCTTTTATAAGAGTTAACGCGGTCCACTCACCTAAATCCTCACGGTTGGTAAGACGCATATTTTGAGCCAAATAGGCCAGAAGTATCTCATCCGCCTGTTCCACCAAAATGCCAGATAAGACTGCAATCCCACCTGAACAAAGATGAAGAGAGATATCTGGAGCTAAATCCATCAGCGGACCTTTTAAGATATTTGCAAAAATTAAATCAAACGGTGCTTTTTTTGATAAAATAGGATTCTTAAAACCAATTGATTCAACGCACAACACACGGCCTTCAAGATTGTTTGCAACAACATTGGCCTCGGCAACTTCCACGGCCACTGGATCGATATCGCTGGCAATAACAGTCTGAGGGGCTACAAGGGCTGCTGCCATCGCAAGAACTGCAGTACCACACCCTAGATCCAATACATTTTCAAAAATTTGCCCTTTGCTCAACAACCGGTCAAAGGACTTAAGGCAGCCTAAAGTTGTGCCATGATGTCCTGTACCAAAAGCCATTGCAGCCTCAATCAAAAGAGAAATACGTGCTTTAGGGACCTTATGTGTATCATGGCTACCGTAAACAAAAAACCTTCCTGCTTCAACAGGCGGTAAGTCACGACATACTTTCGCAATCCAATCTTGCTTTGGTATTTCAGTAACAACAAACGCCTTTGCATCAAATGCCGCAGAGAGAAGGGCTAAATCTATGTCGTCTGGGCTATCTAAAAAATACCCGCAAACCTCCCAAACATCACTACCATCTTCAACTTCGAAAACTCCAACACCAGCAGGAGCTGGGTCCATCACTTCAAGAGCTTCACCTAAAGAATCTGACTGTGATTTTCCAGCTAACACTGTCGCCGCGTTGAAGGTGGACATAAACAACTCCGATTGATTGATAGCGCCCTACCCTTTCTGCCAGTACTTCGCAATTGGCAGCCAACAAAAGTGGTTTTTAAAGGGCAAATCCTTTTCAAAACCCACTACCTAGCCGTTGGAGCAGCGCGCTTATAGGACCGTTTTGCAGCTAGACAGACATACTGACCGGACACACCACGCCAGTCCCACCTATTCCGCAATACCCATTTGGGTTTTTAGCAAGATATTGTTGATGATAACCTTCTGCATAGTAAAACTCAGGAACATCCAAAATTTCGGTTGTGATTAAACCAAAACCTGCTGCGGTCAACTTTGGTTCAAAAGCATCTCTACTGGCACAAGCAGCAGCATACTGAGATTTCGAATAGGTATATATGCCTGATCTGTATTGGCTCCCTCGGTCGTTGCCTTGGCGCAAGCCTTGGGTCGGATTGTGCCCTTCCCAAAATACCTTAAGTAATGTCTCATAGCTGATCACCTTAGGATCAAAAATAAGTCGTATCACTTCGTTTTGACCAGTTTGCCCGGTACAGACCTCTTCGTACGTTGCATTTGGCGTAAAACCAGCCGCGTATCCAACCATGCTGAGCCAAACACCGTCCAATTTCCAAAACATGCGCTCAACGCCCCAAAAGCAGCCCATTCCGAACATAGCTTCTGACATACCCTCAGGAACATCAGCCTTCAAAGGTCGACCATTTAAGAAATGCGTTACAGCCGTAGGCAGTGGTTCCTCGCGGCCCGGCAAGGCCGCATTTTGATCCACCATTTCAGTTTTCTTTTGAGACATTAAAAACATTTTAGGCTCCTTGGTTTAAATACAACATAGCCTTGATATCTCAGATTGCCAGATCACAACACAAAATCGTTACTTGCTGAAAATGGTTTCACGACCGGGCGCAGGGGCACGTGGGATGAGGAAAGCCAGGCCCAGAGAAATCATCGCCATTATGGCCGCTGCCACAAAAACTAAGCTCGGTGCCACCAACCACAAAAGTCCGAGGAAAACTGGTAAGCCAACAGCTGCAATGTGGTTAAACGTAAAAGCAACCGCCGCTGTCGGCGCGATATCCGCCGGGTCAGCAATCTTTTGAAAATAAGTTTTTAGGGCAAAAGCCAAAGAGAAAAATAAATGATCCAGAACATAAAGTGCTGCGGCCAGAAACACGCCCCACCCAAAGAAATAAATGCCCCCATAGGCTAAGAAAACGAAGACGAGGCCGACATATTCAAACACTAATGTGTTGCGTTCACCAAACCTGGTGACAACTTTTCCAAAACCCGGACCAAGAAGCATATTTATCACTAAATTTATGAGATATAGGCTAGTAAGTTCGTGGACTTCAAAGCCAAACTTCTCAACCATCATGAAGCCCGCAAATACCATAAATATCTGTCGGCGCGCGCCTGCCATGAACTGTAGAGCATAGTACAACCAGTAGCGCCTCCGCAGGACCACCGTCTTATTTTGCCGAGTTGGGGACTGAAATTGTGGGTAAAAGACCATGCAAAAAACAGCCAACAGAGCAGTCAATCCACCTGAAATCATATATGCCGTATTGAAACTCAGATCCAACCACTTCCAAGTCACCGCAATGACAGCGAAAGCTAAAAGAGATGCCGCAGATCCCACCGCTAAAAGCCAACCTAAGATCAATGGAGCTCGGGATTTCTCAATCCATTGAAGCTGCAGAGATTGGTTCACAGTTTCATAGTAGTGAAACCCTATTGATGACAACAAAGTCAGCGTCAGTATTCCGCCCATTTGCGGAAACCACGCTGTGACGCCTGTTGCGATACCTAATAAAACTAATGAGATAAGTCCCAATACTTGCTCACGTATGAAAATAATAATTGCGATCACACCAACTGCCAAAAATCCAGGAATTTCGCGAATCGTATGTAAAAGCCCCAATTCGGCCCCATCAAAACTTGCCACCTCAATAACAAAGTTATTTAGCAGGGCATACCACGTCGAAAACGCGATCGGCATTGCCGCTGCCATCACGAAAAGAAGAAAAATTGGACGCCGCCACACTGGAAAGCTTTGAGCCTCAGCCAAGGTAACGATCTGCATATTATGTCCTGACGCTATTTTCTCCAGTGTTTCAATCAGCATCAGGTTCGATGGATTACTGACCTTTACGAAACTCTCGTGTATTGGTAACCTTTACTGACCAATCAGTTCCAAAGTAAAGGCAAACCGATGGCGGTAATCACCACAATCCAAGATTTAAAAGAAATATACCAACGGCGCGTTCCACAGATGTTTTATGATTATTGCGAAAGTGGTAGCTGGACCGAGCAAACATTCCGAGAAAATATTTCTGATTTCTCAAAGCTGCGTTTGCGTCAACGAGTGGCTGTCGACATGTCCCACCGAACGACGGCAACCAAGATGATTGGACAAAATGTAAGCATGCCAGTTGCACTGGCGCCTATCGGCCTCACCGGCATGCAATGTGCTGACGGTGAGATCAAAGCGGCGCGCGCTGCCGCAGACTTTGGCGTACCTTTTTGCCTTTCCACAATGTCTATTTGCTCAATCGAAGATGTTGCTGCTCACACGGATGCTCCATTTTGGTTTCAACTTTATACGCTGACAGATGAAGGCTACACGGACCGTCTAATTCAGCGAGTTAAAGATGCTAATTGTTCGGCGCTAGTCATTACATTAGATTTGCAACTGCTGGGACAGAGACACAAAGACGTCAAGAACGGGCTGTCGGCTCCGCCGAAGCTTACCCCGAAGACAATAGCAAACCTAGCGACTAAATGGAGCTGGGGCTTGGAGATGCTGAGGACTAAAAGACGCAGTTTTGGCAATATTATAGGCCATATTGACGGAATTTCAGATAATAGATCCCTGAGCTCATGGACTTCCGAGCAATTTGATCAATCCCTCAACTGGAAAAAGGTCGAAACCTTGATGAAAAAATGGGGTGGAAAAACAATTCTGAAAGGAATTTTAGACCCAGAGGATGCAAAAATGGCGGTAAAATTGGGAGCAGATGCAATTATCGTATCAAACCATGGCGGACGACAGTTGGATGGGGCATTATCTTCAATTCGCATGCTTCCTCAAATAGTTGCGGCCGTCGCCGGAAATTGCGAAGTATGGCTCGACGGTGGAATTAGAAGTGGCCAAGATGTTTTGAAGGCTAAAGCCTTGGGAGCAACGGGTACATTGATCGGTCGTTCATACATCTATGGGTTGGGAGCGATGGGGCAAAAAGGCGTCACAAAAGCGCTTGAAGTTATCCAAAAAGAACTCGACAACACTATGGCGTTATGTGGCCACCGAGACATCAACGATGTCAATCGTGATATTCTCTTGGTTCCAAACGACTTTGAAGGCCATTGGGCCTAAATTAGTGCCATTAAAAGATTACATTTTCCGCACGGACAGGGTTAAAGGTATCAAAACGAGACTAAGGCCTGCTGCGCAAAGGAACGCAACCCGAAGTCCAGCAACCTCAGAGACTAATCCCATTAGCACCGGCGCTAGAAAGAACCCTGAAAATCCCAAAACCGCTACACGCGAAATAGCTTCGGTGCGCAGATGGTCGGAAACTTTTTGGCCCACCATGGCTAGCCCCAAGGGTCCAATTACAGAAACCCCAAGCCCCAGCACCGCAAACCCAAGATAGGCCCAAAGCGCATTCGGCGCTAATGCTGCGATCCCAGCCCCTGATGCCGTAACCAAAGTTGCAACTATAATGATGCTAGTTTGTGAAAACTTTTCTAAAATTGCCTGTCCAGTGAATCGTCCAAACGCCATAGTAATGCCCAACATCGCGGGGCCCAAAGCCCCCTCACTGGCCCTACCAAGCAAAGTTCGTTCAATATGCAACGCTGACCATGTCTCAACTGTGGCTTCAGTCATAAACGCGATCAATACTATCAAGCCGCAGATCAAAATTGGCCAAAATGGATAATTTGTTTCAGATGTTGTTGGCAGTTGCTGAACCGACAAAGGCATAGAAACAAAAAGTGAAAGAAATAAAATCATGAATCCGACGCAGACAAAAGCGATACTCGGCGCCATTTGCACTTCTCGCGCCAAGCCACTCATAAAAGCAGCAACAGCATACGCCAGCGAAAACATACCATGATTAGCATTCATTAAGGGGCACTTGAATTTTTGCTCCAGCTCGCTGACCCGGGCATTCATTAAAACATCCGCAAGTCCAGACGCTGCGCCTACTATGACCATCGAAACCGCAAATTGTAGTGGTGTCGCTGCCAAACCGGGTAATACTAAGGAAATTGCAAAAACAGCACCAGAAATTTGCATGCCTCGTGCACCTAAAATACGATCTAATCGCGGTGCAATCCACATTGAACTGACCAAGCCAAAAGCGTTGCACAGTAATAACAATCCAAAGCTCGCATCACTTACGCCTAATCGCATTTTAACTTCAGGAACATAGGCTGCAAAACACCCCCAAAAAAGACCCACACTTACGAAGGAAATTGCGGGACGGCGCGATACCGAGAGGGCCTGTAAAACGTGCATAAATCCGAGATTTCACGTCCGAGCACTCAAAGCAAGACCAGTTGTAATAAAGGGCTTCCCATTTGGCTAGGATGGCACTATACGGCGCACTTCAACGGGGCATACACCCTTGGAGGATGCCCCCTCATCTTAAGGAACATAACCATGGCAGGACAGATCCCTGATCTTCACGCTTCGGTACGGACGGGGACGGGCAAGGGGGCCGCTCGTCAATCTCGCCGAAAAGGCAACGTACCAGGCATCGTATTTGGTGGCGATATTGCACCGCAACCAATCGAAATAGAATTCAACAAGTTGTTTCAGCTTCTTAAAGCTGGGCGTTTTAAATCAACCTTATTCAACCTAAAGGTTGAAGGCCAAGAAGACGTTCGCGTCATCTGCCGTGACGTACAACGCCATACAGTTAAAGATTTACCTACTCACCTAGACCTAATGCGTCTTCGTCGCTCAACAAAAATTAACCTTTTTATTCCAGTTGAATTTTTGAACGAAGAAACATGTCCTGGTCTCAAAAAAGGCGGGGTGCTTACAATAGTTCGCCCTGAGGTTGAACTTATTGTAACAGCTGGGGATATCCCTGAGAAGCTCGTAATCGATTTGGATGGTTTAGAAGTTGGTGACGTAATTACCATCTCATCTGTAGATCTCCCAGCCGGATCGAGAACATCTATCGATCGCGACTTCGTTATCGCAAATGTTGCAGCACCTTCTGGCTTGCGCTCTTCAGAAAATGAAGAAGATGACTTGGCCGTAGAAGAAGGTCAAAGAAGAAGCGGAAGAGTAATATTTTTACTGCTTAACAAATTTAAAACCCTGTCAGAATTGATGGGGTTTTTTTTGTTTAACGTCATAGGACTTTTTTTAATCAAATCTGCTTTTAACTTCACCCCTGCAAGGTTAGTTTATTTTTATGTTACTTTTTGTTGGTCTTGGGAATCCCGGCGCAAAATACGCCCGTAACCGTCATAATATCGGCTTTATGGTTCTTGATCACATTGCATCAGAACACGGCTTTAGTCCTTGGCGCAGCAAGTTTCAGGGCGAAATTGCTGAAGGTCGATTAAACAACGAAAAAGTAGTTTTACTTAAGCCAGGAACTTTCATGAACCTTTCTGGTCAATCCGTTGGTGAGGCAGCACGTTTTCATAAAATTTCGAATGGTGAAATCACAGTGTTTCACGACGAACTGGATTTGGCACCTAGTAAGTTGCGTATTAAGCAAGCCGGTGGCCACGCAGGCCACAATGGGCTACGATCTATTCATGCGCATCTCGGCGCAGAATATCGTCGTGTCCGTCTGGGCATAGGACATCCTGGACATAAAGATGCTGTTGCAGGTTATGTTTTGCGTGATTTTGCTAAAGTCGATCAAGAGTGGCTCACATGTCTACTCAACGGAATTGGCAAAGGAGCAACACATCTTGCTTCTGGAGATGGCGCGAATTTTATGAATGCAGTGGCATTGCAGATGGCCCCTTCGCGACCTTCCAAGATACCAAAAAAATCTCCGAAAGACCTCCCCCTAGTATTACCAGCAAAAGATGAACGCAGTGTGATTCAAAAGTTAGTGGATCGGTTCAAATGACCAGGATGTTCCAGGGATAAGCCTTCTTTCAACTCGTCGGAAAAGAAAGTCTAATGACTGCCATTTAGCCAACTAAGAATGCAAATACCACCCAATATGCAATAATGCCTTACGGCCATACTGCGCCTGTTTTAGTAGATGCAAAGCCCACTGATTAATGCGTTTGCTATATTTTATGGGCCAGATATATGACAATCCAAAAGACGCCCAACTGCCTTGTTTGTGGCTGCCCAACATTTTAGTGAAACATCTCTGGCAGAACCAAATATTAAAACTGAAAATAAACATTCCTTTGCAGTGATTTCGTTGCGCACCAGGTAAAAAAGCGCTAAACTAAAGCTAGAATGTATTTTTATGTAAACTGGATCAACAGGAACATAGTCGTATCTAGCTCAACCGGAGATTCAAGTGGAAAAAGATATTAGTATCAATGTTCTAGGACTGCCACTTTCTTCTTGCTCTACCAAACCCTTAACAGGTTTCTTCAGAGACGGGACGTGTAATACATGCACGCAAGATCAAGGCAGCCATACGGTTTGCGCTATTATGACTACCGAGTTCTTGGCATTTTCAAAATATCTAGGAAACGACCTAAGCACACCTCGCCCAGAATTTGGCTTTGCCGGCCTTAAACCTGGTGACAACTGGTGCCTGTGCGCGGGGCGATTTTTGCAAGCTCATCAAGAGAATTGCGCGCCCAAAGTACAACTAGATTCAACACATAAAAAAGCACTGGAAATAGTTCCAATAGAGGTATTGCGGGCTTATAGTGCTTGACGACCTAAGCTACTCAGTCATGAATTTTATTAATTTAAGCACCAGTATTGATCTCAATTCCAAGCGCAGCGGCAACAGTAAATATATCTTTATCGCCGCGGCCACACATATTCATGCAAATCAAATGATCTTTTGGTAAATTAGGCGCAATTTTTAATACATGAGCCAAAGCATGGCTCGGCTCTAGTGCGGGAATGATGCCTTCAAGTTCACAGCAGATTTGAAACGCTTCAAGTGCCTCAACATCAGTAATTGAAACATATTCAGCGCGACCAATTTCGTGCAACCAAGCGTGCTCTGGGCCAATACCTGGATAGTCTAAGCCGGCAGATATTGAGAAGCCTTCTAAAATTTGGCCATCATCGTCTTGCAATAAAAATGTACGATTTCCATGGAGTACGCCCGGACGGCCACCTATGAGCGATGCGCAATGCTCCATCTTTGCATTTACGCCCTTGCCACCTGCTTCAACTCCAATAATACCAACTTCTTTGTCATCCAGGAATGGATAAAAAAGACCCATAGCGTTTGACCCCCCTCCAATCGCCGCTATCAAAGTGTCAGGAAACCGACCTTCTTGTTGTAACATTTGCTCTTTTGCTTCCTTACCAATGATCGCTTGAAAATCACGAACCATTGCTGGGTATGGATGTGGCCCGGCTACAGTGCCGATGCAGTAAAAAGTATCTTCTACGTTCGTAACCCAATCACGAAGAGCATCGTTCATGGCGTCCTTCAGCGTACCACGACCCGACGTTACCGGAACAACTTCTGCTCCAAGCAGTTTCATGCGAAAAACGTTTGGGGCTTGACGTTCAACATCGTGATAACCCATATAAACCACGCACTTTAATCCAAACTTAGCGCAGACAGTTGCGGTGGCAACACCGTGTTGCCCCGCACCAGTTTCAGCAATAATCCGAGACTTACCCATGCGGCGAGCCAAAATAATCTGACCCAATACGTTGTTAATCTTGTGCGCACCCGTGTGATTTAACTCATCACGTTTTAGATATATTTTTGCACCACCACAGTGCTTGGTTAAGCGATCTGCGTAATAAAGAGGGCTCGGGCGGCCAACATAATTTGTCCAGAGGTCATTCATTTGCGCCCAAAAACTATCATCCGTTTTTGCGTTTTCATATTCCGCTTCGAGATCAAGAATAAGAGGCATCAATGTTTCGGACACAAACCGCCCACCAAAATCACCAAAACGACCCTGTTCGTCAGGACCAGTCATAAAGCTGTTAAACAGTTCTTCGGCCATATCATTTTCCTTGCTAGTTCTTTTGAGAGGTAGTGGCCTAGTGCCCCAAGGTAAAGGGCAGACTATCATTCTTCAGCAATTTGGGCAGAGGCATTTTGGATAAACCTAGCCATCAATTCAGGGTCTTTTTGACCTGGGCTCATTTCAATCCCAGATGAGACATCGACCTGCTTTGCACCAGAAAGCTTCACTGCTGCTGCAACATTTTCCGACGTCAATCCGCCAGCTAGCATCCAAGGTATAGACCAGTTCTGACCTTGTAATAATCCCCAGTCAAAAGACAGACCGTTTCCACCTGGTAAATCCATACCAGCAAAAGGTTTCGCATCCAAAAGCAACTGATCTGCAACCTCGGCATAGGAATGAGCTTTTTGGACGTCCGACGCATTAGCAATACCCACGGCCTTCATAACCGGCAGGCCATAGCGCCTACGTACTTCACTCACACGCGTTAGAGTCTCAGAGCCATGCAGTTGGAGCATATCAACGCCAACGGTGGAGATGATGTCGTCCAGAAGTGTATCACTTGCATTCACAACCAAAGCCACCTTGATGATGCCAACCGGAACATTCAGAGCGAGCCGTTGTGCGGTCTGGATATCTAGATTTCGAGGTGATTTTTGGAAAAAAACAAAACCAACATAGGCTGCACCTGCTAATGACGCCGCCTCGATATCATTAAGTGTTTTTAGCCCACACAGCTTACAAAGCACAGCCATTTTAACTCATGAAACCTCGTCCAAAAGCGTTAATATATCATCTTTGGCTTTAGGAATCTCAGATTTAAGCTTATCAACTTCACGTTTTAAAAGAACGACTTGCTTGTGCTCTAGTTTAACGGCAACTCGGTGCTTCATCTCACGCAACCACTCCCAAACAAAGCCTATCAGTAAACCTGCAGCAACACCTGACAGAATAGAAATAAAAAGCGGAACATGAATTTTAGCATTTACACTGAACAAATCACCTAACGCCTCCGGCAACAGATTTAATGTCACCATTTCACGATTTGCAAGCGAAACAACAATTAGTCCCAACGAGATAAGGCCTAAAATAAAGTACCGCATGTAAGCGCATTTTATTTCCCGTTTAAACGATCTCGCAGAAGCTTGCCGGTTTTAAAGAAAGGGACATGCTTTTCTTCCACCGATACAGATTCTCCAGTGCGCGGGTTTCGACCTATTCTAGAGCCACGTTTTTTCACCGAAAATGCACCAAATCCGCGCAGTTCAACACGATCACCAACAGCCATTGTTTCAATAATCTCTTCAAAAATCGTATTTACTATCTTTTCCACATCACGCTGATAAAGATGTGGATTATCTTCCACTAGTTTCTGCACCAATTCTGAACGGATCATATTTACCCCCACTAAACTATTTACGTACGAACTTCCCAGCCCTTTTAAAACAATACAAGATAAACACCCTCTATGTGAACCATATGTTTCATTGTTCTATGTTTAATTTGAAATTAATTCACTTTTTAGTAAAACTTGAGTCATAAAGTCAAAAAATTAACAGCATATTTATTATTTAGCGAACTTTTTTCAGAATTACCTAATGATTTTAAGAAAAATTAAAAAAAAACCCAGACAACGCGGGGTTTTTCCTAAATTAAATTGTAAATCAGAGTTCTTACTCTTCTGTTTTAAGTGCTGCACCAAGAATATCACCCAAAGAAGCACCCGAATCAGAGGAACCATATTGCTCTACTGCTTCTTTTTCTTCAGCAATTTCACGTGCTTTTACAGACAGCCCTAAACGACGGGTTTTGCTATCGATGTTGGTCACACGTACATCGATTTTATCACCCAACCCAAAACGGTCTGGACGCTGCTCTGCGCGATCACGTGCAAGATCAGAACGACGAATGAATGATTTCATGCCTTCATACGAAACTTCGACGCCACCATCTTCAATCGCAGTTACTTCAACAGTAATAATCGAGCCACGCTTAACTCCGCCAACTGCATCTGCAAATTTGTCACCGCCAAGCGCTTTGACAGACAAGCTGATACGTTCTTTTTCAACGTCGACTTCAGAAACAACAGCCTGAACCATGTCGCCTTTACGGATAATCGCCGATCACATCTTCGCCACGGCCTTCCCATGTCAAGTCTGACAAGTGAACCATACCATCAATATCGCCTTCCAACCCAATAAATAAGCCAAATTCGGTGATATTTTTAACTTCACCTTCAACTTCGTTACCCACTGGGTTCTGTTCTGCGAACACTTCCCACGGATTGCGTTGTGTTTGCTTTAGACCCAAGGACACCCGACGTTTAACGCCATCGATTTCTAGAACCATCACATCAACTTCTTGGCTAGTTGAAACAATCTTTCCAGGATGAACATTTTTCTTTGTCCAAGACATTTCTGAAACGTGTACCAAGCCTTCAACGCCGGCCTCTAACTCAACAAATGCACCATAATCAGTTATGTTTGTTACGCGTCCCTTATGCTGGGACTCCAATGGATATTTCGCGCCAACAATGTCCCAAGGATCATCCATCAACTGCTTCATACCTAGGCTAATGCGATGGGTTTCTTTGTTAATCTTAACCACCTGAACCTTCACAGTCTCACCAATTGTGAGAATCTCGGATGGGTGGTTAACACGGCGCCAAGCCATGTCAGTGACGTGTAATAATCCATCCACACCACCCAAATCTACAAACGCACCGTATTCTGTGATGTTTTTTACCACACCGTCTACACTGTCGCCCTCAGCCAATTTTCCAATAACTTCGGCGCGCTGTTCCGCACGAGATTCTTCCAAGATTGCGCGACGGGAAACTACAATATTTCCCCGACGGCGGTCCATTTTTAGAACTTGGAATGGTTGCTTTAAGCCCATCAATGGGCCTGCATCACGCACAGGGCGTACGTCCACCTGAGAACCTGGTAGGAATGCTACAGCACCGCCAAGGTCCACAGTGAAGCCACCTTTAACCCGGCCAAAAATAGCACCATCAACGCGCAATTCATCAGCATAGGCTTTTTCCAAACGATCCCAAGCTTCTTCACGACGCGCCATTTCACGGCTGATAACAGCCTCACCTTTTGCATTTTCTGCGGCACGCAGAAATACCTCAACCGAGTCACCGACTGAAATTTCTGGAGCTTCGCCAGGATCTGCAAATTCTTTAAGATCTACGCGGCCTTCCATTTTGTAGCCAACGTCTATAATTGCTTGTCCCGCTTCAATAGCGATGACCTTGCCTTTGACGACTGTACCTTCTTCAGGTGTATCAACATCGAAGCTTTCTTGCAGGAGGGCTTCGAATTCCTCCATCGTTACTGATGCCATGTGGCGTTTCAATCCTTATTCTTTTGTTTCTGGCCGTGCGGTTGTCTCCGCCGGTCTTTGGGTTGCATTGGTCCAAATACCAAAATGGGTTTCAAAACACTAAGAAGGGCCGGTTGAAGCCGACCCTGCTGCGATATCTCAAATCCCCGACTGTTTTCGCCGTTTGGACAGTGCTTCCATATGCTCTAAAAAGTCACGTTGCAAGCCCCTGCGACCAATACATTAAAAAGAAAAGAGGATGTTTTACTGCTGCTTTCAATAAGAAATTGCGCTATTACTATATAAAAACAACAAAAAGGATTAAATCATGAATGCTTTTCTCTCTCCTACGGAATGCAATCTTGACGCCTTCATTATTCAATTGGACAAAAATCTATTACCGACAGAAGTTCCATTGGCACATGATATTCAAAAGAAAATACCAATTTATGACGTCAGTAAGCTTGATCTGAACAAAGATAGTAAAGCACTTCGGGCCGAGTGGGCAAATGTACTACGCAATTCCGCCGGCGTATTTGTTCTAAAAAATGCCTTTCAAGAGACCGCATGCATTGATGCTGCCAGTGAAATTTTTAATCAAATTATTACGGATGAGAAAAGTGAAGCCAAAGTGGACCATTTTGCAGCTTCCGGCGCCAATGATCGCATATGGAATTCAGCGCAAAAGTTATGTTTGTTAAATCCCAAAGTATTCGCACAGTATTTTGGAAACCTAGCGATCTCAACAGCATGTGAAGCTTGGCTAGGTCCAAATTATCAGGTGACCTCACAAATTAACTTGGTGCGGCCCGGAGGCAAAGCACAAAGTCCACACCGCGATTATCATTTAGGCTTTCAAACCACAGACGATGCCGCACAATATCCAGCTCATGTGCACGACCTATCTCCCCTACTTACGCTTCAAGGCGCGATTGCGCATGTAGACATGCCGATTGAGAGCGGCCCAACAAAAATATTACCCTTTAGCCAAATCTATCGCCATGGTTATTTAGCTTTTAAGCAACCAGACTTCATAGAGTATTTCGAGAAGAATAACGTGCAGCTACCACTGGCAAAAGGTGATGCTCTGTTTTTTAATCCTGCTCTTTATCATGGTGGGGGCGCCAATTTAAGCTCAAATATACAAAGAATGGCCAATCTTCTACAAGTGTCATCTGCATTCGGTGTTGCAATGGAAACACTGGACCGAGAGTCAATGTCACGTGCCTTATTTCCTATTTTAAAAGATAATACGGTCCACCTATCAACCTTTGAGATTGATGCTGCAGTCACGGCATGCGCAGCTGGGTATTCATTTCCAACAAACCTTGACGCCTCCTCCACCAGTTGCAGGTCTAGCACCAGAAACCCAAGCTAACCTTCTGCGCCGGGCTCTCTCTGAGAAGATGAGCCAAACCGAATTTGAAAAGGCTCTAAAAACTTTAAAAACCCGGAAAATACCCTGAACGTGGCACCACTCCAATTTAGGATTTTTAAAAATAAGTTAATTAGTTTTGTTTAGTTGAATATTTTTAATCGTTTTTTAAAATTTAATCTTTGTTTTGGTTTCTAGGACCAACCGAAATAGATTTTTTCCAATCAGCTTACAGGCATGGTGATTTAAGCTCCAAAAGCCAAAGTGACTGAACACATGCCGCAGCTGGCAGAATCTTGGGCTTTAAATGTATAAACCCAATGAACCTTATTTCGCAAAAACTGCCCAAAATTATCTTTTTGTGACAGGAATATAGAATTTAAGCATAGCGCTCTGGTCCGATCCATTGAGTGGTGGAGTATCTGTCACCATCGACCCATCCTAAAGGCAATGTGCCCTCAACGGCTTCCACCTCAGCGAGTGACAAACTATAATTGCTTCCTGCAACCAACTCTTTGAAGTGTTCCAAAGACCGTGTTCCCGGAATTGGCAGTATGTGCGTTCCCTTTGCCAGCACCCAAGAAACTGCAAGACCAGCGGCCGAAAGCCCCATCTCAGATGCTAATGTACGAAAACCTTCACCCATTTTAATATTTCGCCCTAGGTTTGGCTTCATAAATCGCGGGTTATTAGCCAAAAACGGCATATTTTGGACGTCATCCACACTGTGGGGTTTATCAGTCAAAAGACTGCGCCCAACTGGCGAGAAAGCCACAAAAGTTGTGTCCAAAGCGGCACACGTTTGAACGACACCAAGTTCAGGCGTCCGAGTTGACAAGGAATACTCCGACTGAACCGCAGCAACCGGATGAACAGCATGCGCCGCACGCAAAGAAGTGGGAGATATTTCAGAATATCCAAAACCCCCAATTTTTCCAGCGGCTACGAAACCGGCCAAAGTATACGTGACCTCCTCTATTGATATGCTCGGGTCACGGCGGTGAACATAATACAAACCGATCTGGTCTACACCTAAACGAGCCAAACTGGCGTCGAGTTGCGCTTCGAGGTAGGCTTTATCAT
Organism: uncultured Planktomarina sp.; assembly: GCA_905182425.1. Lineage (GTDB taxonomy): Bacteria > Pseudomonadota > Alphaproteobacteria > Rhodobacterales > Rhodobacteraceae > Planktomarina. The sequence continues at coordinate 85,382 of CAJJBP010000021.1, forward strand.
TGTTAAAGAGCCTGTCTGGATCACTGCGATCGGATATGCCTCCCTTGCTTGCAATGTGAAAAAAAGTACGCGCTTCAGGATTTTTAGCTAGATAAGCACCAATATGTTGCTCAGACACACCGCGCCCATAAATATTAGCTGTATCAATATGATTGACCCCAAATCCTCGCGCGGCATCCAATATCGCAAAAACTTCTTCACGTGAGACATCACCATAAAAATTGGAAAATGACATTGCACCAATCCCCATTCGGGAGAGCTTTGCACCAGTGTGAGGAATGTCGAGAGGCATTACAGGTCCATCCTCTTCTGGATTATTTCAATTACGTGAGATATTGCGGCAGAGGCATCCAAAGAGCTCGTATCAATTGTGATAGCATCTTCCGCGGCAATCAATGGCGCCATTTTGCGTTCTCTATCGCGCTTGTCTCGATCAATAACATCTTTCAGAACTTTGGAATAGCAAAGATCAGACCGTTGCCCCTCAAGCTCTTTTAAACGCCTCATTGCCCGGATCCCAGGGGTTGCGGTAATGAATAGCTTTACGTCGGCTTGTGGGCAGATCACAGTTCCAATGTCGCGACCGTCGAGTACAGCACCGCCTTCACGTTTTGCGAAGTCACGTTGAAATTCAGTCAGGGCCATCCGTACATCTGGGAAAACCGCGGCTCGAGACGCCGCTTGGGCTACTTCGGGACTGCGTAAATACGCGCCCTTCAACTCACCTGGATATATTGTTTTGGCAGCATCCACAGGTGTTTCGCCTGCCAAAACCTTTGCACCTACCACGCGATACAATAGCCCAGTATCCAAATAAGCCATA
>CAJJBP010000022.1 GCA_905182425.1 uncultured Planktomarina sp.
AGGCCAAGGCTTTCAAGTTTCAACAAGACTTGATGCGCGCAGTTGTCTACCTCAACGTTTTGAGTTTCTAATCTGACCTCTGGATCCAGTGGAATTTCATATGGATCAGAAATACCTGTGAATTCCTTGATTTTTCCAGCGCGGGCCAATTTGTAGAGCCCTTTGCGGTCCCGGCGCTCGCACTCTTCAATTGATGTTGCCACATGCACTTCGAGGAACGCGCCAAAGCCTTCAATTTCTTCGCGTACAGCCTGGCGTGTGTTGGCATAAGGCGCGATTGGCGCGCAAATTGCGATACCTCCATTTTTGGTAATCTCCGATGCTACATAACCGATACGCCGAATATTCAGGTTACGATGTTCTTTTGAGAATCCAAGTTCTGACGATAAGTTCTTACGGACAATATCCCCATCTAAGAGGGTAACGGGCCTGCCGCCCATTTCCATAAGTTTAACCAAGAGAGCATTTGCGATGGTCGACTTTCCAGAACCCGAAAGGCCAGTAAAAAATACTGTAAAGCCTTGCTTATGACGCGCTGGTTTTGATTTGCGAAGCTCAATAACTACTTGTGGGAAGCTAAACCATTCAGGGATTTCTAGCCCTTCTGAAAGGCGGCGGCGCAGTTCAGTGCCGGATATATTTAAAACAGTGGCACCGTTCTCAACCTCGTCAACTGGCTCATATTGTGCGCGATCTTGAACATATACCATATGTTTGAAATCGACCATTTCAACATTAATCTCGCTCTCAAACTTTCGAAAAAGATCTTGTGCCTCGTAAGGACCATAAAAATCGCAACCAGCTGAATTCTTGCCTGGACCTGCATGGTCGCGACCAACAATAAAATGAGTGCATCCGTGATTTGCGCGGATAATACCGTGCCAAACAGCCTCTCGTGGGCCGGCCATCCGCATAGCGAGATTGAGCAAAGACATCGAAGTCGTCGCAGTTGGATATTGGTCTAGCACGGCCTCGTAGCAACGCACCCGAGTAAAGTGATCGATATCCCCCGGTTTTGTCATTCCAACAACAGGATGGATGAGGAGGTTCGCCTGGGCTTCTTTGGCTGCGCGAAATGTTAGTTCCTGATGGGCTCGGTGCAATGGATTGCGGGTTTGAAAGGCGACCACGCGACGCCATCCCATTTTACGAAAATAGGCGCGCAATTCATTTGGGGTATCCCTACGCCCACGAAAGTCGTAATGTACTGGCTGTTGAATTCCGGTAACTGGTCCACCTAAATAAACTTTGCCAGCTTGACTATAAAGGTAGTTTACAGCCGGGTGCGCAAGGTCATTGGTGCCAAACACCATTTTTGCTTCGAAAGATTTATTTGGGCGCCATCGATCAGTGACAGTGATTATCGCTAAAATAACACCCTCTTGGTCCCGCAAGGCAATACTTTGGTCCAGCTCCAAGCTTGCCGCGAACTCTTCTGAGACATCAAGATTAATAGGAATCGGCCATAGGTGACCGTCTGCCAATCTCATGTTCTTGACTACACTGTCGTAATCTTCTTCGTTCAAAAAGCCATTGAGCGGATTGAACCCGCCGTTCATCAATAACTCTAGATCACAAATTTGGCGTAGTGTTAGATCCCATGACTTTAGATCTGCCGCTTCACTTTTAAGTTTTTGCGCTCTGTCATAACTTACGTAAAGTTCTGGAATAGGCTTTAAATTGTTTTTCATTATGTAGAGACCTTTTATCCCATGTCGTACTTTCAATATCATAATTGTATTAAAGCACTGATCTAATTATCCACATTAGAAAATATTCCAGTGACACCCGATGACCGCTAACACTTTATAGTGAAGTAGGTCCGCTTTAAGACTGCTCGGACAACCAACGCTCTGCCTCTAGTGCCGCCATGCAACCCATGCCTGCACTAGTTACAGCTTGGCGGTATTTGTGGTCTGTTAAGTCACCGGCAGCGAATACGCCGGGGATTGAGGTTTCCGTGCTATCAGGCTTTGTTACCACATACCCACCCATGTGTGTTTCCAATACATCTTTGACCAATTCGTTTGAGGGCGCGTGTCCAATTGCAACAAAAAGACCTTTGCAAGGAATATCAGTAATCTGGCCAGTTTCTGTATGTTTCACTTTTATACCCTCTACGCCCAATGGCATTTCCGTGCCGTAAACTTCGTCTAGCTCGTGAAACCACATGGGCGATATTTTTTTGTTTTTCATTAATCTATCAATCAAAATACGTTCTGCACGCAATTCATCACGACGATGTATCAATGTTACCTTGGACGCAAATTTTGTCAGAAATAAAGCTTCTTCGACGGCGGTGTTACCGCCACCTACAACGACAATTTCTTGGCCACGATAAAAGAACCCATCACAGGTTGCACAAGCTGAAACTCCAAAACCTTTAAACTTCTCTTCACTGGGTAGGCCTAACCATTTAGCGCGTGCGCCTGTCGCAAGAATGACCGCATCACAAGTATAACTTGTGCCGCTATCGCCTTGAGCTTTAAAAGGGCGCTCAGAAACATCTAGGTCTATAATAATGTCATTGATAACTTCTGTTCCCATCGCTTTTGCGTGGGCTTCCATGCGTATCATTAGATCTGGGCCTTGAACTTCGCTGTCACCTGGCCAGTTTTCAACTTCGGTTGTTGTAGTTAACTGCCCTCCAGGTTCAATTCCTTGGACTAAAATAGGTTCCAACATAGCTCTACTTGCGTAAACACCAGCGGTATACCCAGTGGGGCCTGAGCCAATAATCAATACTTTTGTGTGGCGCGCTTGAGACATGTAAAATCCTTCCAAGTCTGTGGTTGAAATTCGTATACACATGTGGGCGTTCGGGCAAAAGCCAAAATAATTTTCAGTTTGTCAGAGACCGCATGTAGGAATTATTATTGCTCATCCTTGAAACATTATTACCCATCTTTGAAACATTGTTGCGTATGTCGGCTAGTTTTGATATGTTTTTTTGAAATCTTCAAAAAGCTTGGGTAATATGCATCGTTTAGACGAAATCGATAGATTAATTTTAGCTGAATTGCAGTCTGATGGGCGCATGACTAATGTTGAATTGGCGAGACGGGTTGGTATTTCTGCGCCCCCGTGTTTGCGTCGAGTACGCACCCTAGAGGAAGCGGGCTTCATTCTAGGCTATCACGCTGATATCGATGCGCGTCATTTGGGCTTTGAAGTTCAAGTTTTTGCGATGGTTGGTTTGCAAAGCCAAGCAGAAACGGATTTATCAGCTTTTGAACGGAGATGCCGTGCTTGGCCGTTGGTTCGGGAATGTCACATGTTGAATGGTGAAGTTGACTTCGTCTTGAAATGTGTCGCACCGGACTTATCTTCATTCCAAATGTTTTTAACTGAAGAGTTGACGTCAGCCGAAAACGTTGCAAGCGTAAAAACCTCTTTAGTTATTCGCTGTGCCAAAGACCAACCAGGTGTACCATTCGACGTATTAGAAGAGCGTTTATCCATAACCCCATAAGTTAAAATATTTTTAAAAAAATATTACAGACTGATGCAAGAAATAAGTCTGCCATAATCGGTATCTTTTTGGTGTACTGATCTACGATATGAAAAGAATTTTAATGGATCAGCATAGGTGCAATGACCAATCCATTTAGCCTGCAGGATATTCTCTGATTTCAAGATTTTAAGGCTGTACCCAGGTAAATCGAATTGAAATCTGTCCTCTTTTCCTTGAACAAAAAAACGTTTGGCATCTGGATCATCATTGCAGATCTCATTGAAAAAATCAGGCCCAATTTCATAGGCGTTTTGGCTAATGCAAGGTCCAATAACTGCTTTTATATTTTTGCGTTTGGCGCCCAAAGCTTCCATCGCCACAATCGTATTCTGCAAGATGCGAGCCTTAGTCCCCTTTGAGCCTGCATGTGCCGCACCAATGACTTTTGCTGAGCCATCATAGAATAAAACTGGCTGACAATCAGCTGTCAAAATACTTAGGATAAGTCCAGTTTGAGCCGTTACCATAGCGTCTGCTTTCGGGGTTTCATTGTATGGTGCTTTAACTGTTAGAACATCTGAGGAATGGTGTTGATGAACTGATAATAGACTGTCAGAACTTCTTCCAAAATAATTTGTTACTGCCTGTCGGTTAGCCTCTACGTTTGAGGCTTTATCGGCTGAGCCGCGCCCACAATTCAGACCCTTGTAAATACCTTTTGAATATCCACCAATGCGCGTAAAAAAACCATGAGGGATTGCATCAAATAACTCTGAATTAAAACTTTTTAAGCCACCATGATCCATGTCCATTTAAATATCCAAACCGGCAGGCAGATAATCTGCCTGTGGGGCAATTCCTATTACTTTAAACAGGTTTCCCATCTCGTCTGGGTGGCTCAAGCGGCGATGAGCCGCAACATGGCTTTCAAGAGCTTTTCCTTCTAATTTTTTTGCTAATACTTTAGCTCTCTGAGTTAAGCCGAGACGCTCTAAAAATACACCCTGTGGGGTCAGTCGGGAAGAAATGGCAGGCGGCACCGCTTTATAGACGGCTTCGAAATCAACATGCGCGGTCACGTCCACTTCTCCAGGAGCATCGAGAGGGCTGACCACTTTATGGTTGCTGACCGCTTGCAGCGTGCTGCCTTTCGAGCGCCAATCGCCATAGTCAATCAGCAGAGCTGCACCACCGTTCTGTTTAATACCGTGTGATATATTGGAAATAATATGTGACAAGGAAGGACAGTATTCGATCAAGTTGCCTTGTACTGTATCTTTAATGCGGTGCTTCAGGAAATCAAAATTTTGAGGTGCCGCACGGCCAAACCCTAAAGTATCACCTGCCAGGCCGACGAGACATTCTTCCCAAGCATGTTTGGTGCGCCAAAACTGACGAATTGGTAAAGCATCTAGAAATTCATTGGCAACCAAAAAGATTGGAACATTTGGAAGTGACAACACATCGGTGTGGTGCTCTGCCTGGGGGAGTGCATGTACCTGTATTTGGCGCAATTTAGTCGAGCTTTCAACGAGATGAACTGGGAGTTGACCAAAGCCTGGAATAGCAGCGGCGGAACGGAGCATATCTAACATTAAAGTTCCTCGCCCAGGGCCGAGCTCTACGAAAATAGCATCTTTAGGCCGCCCCTGAGCCATCCATGCCTGTCCCAGAGATAAGGCAATCATCTCGCCAAACATTTGGCTAATTTCTGGGGCTGTGATGAAATCTCCTTGTGCGCCGAAGACAACGCGCTGTGTGTAATAGCCATGGTCGGGATGCATCAACGCCTCAACCATATAGTCCGCTACATTTATAGGGCCTTGCGTCTTAATGCGAGATTTAAGAATTTCACTTAACGCCGTCATACTTTGCTAGACCTTTGAATCAACCAAATGCCGATACCAATCATTGGTAAGGATAGAATTTGACCCATTGTTAGTCCCCAATTGCTTAGTTGCAAAGCATAGCCAACTGGATTTTCCAATGATTGATAATGAAAATCGGGTTGTCTGACCAGCTCAACCAAGAACCGGACCATGCCATAACCGAAAGAAAAAACACCAGTCAAAAGCCCCGTACGCCGAAAGGCACTAGTTTTGAAAACTAAAAAGAGTAATACGCCACCCAATATTAGCCCTTCGCCTAAGGCTTCATAGAGTTGTGATGGATGACGCGCGCAGGCTCCGACGACTGACTCAATACAATTTTGTGCACTATACCCCGGAAAAATTACTGCCCAAGGTACAGTCGTTTCGCGACCCCAAAGCTCAGCGTTTATAAAGTTCGCTAAACGGCCAAATAAGAGCCCAGATGGTGCCGAGACTGCAATCACATCTGCCACCTTCAGAATTGAAATTTCGTATTTTCGACAAAATAAAGTGCCAGCAACTATCACACCTAAAAAACCGCCATGAAAAGACATGCCGCCATCGAAAATTCTCAAAGCAGAAATGGGATCAGAGATATATTCAAATGGTTTATAAAAAAATACATAACCCAACCGGCCACCAAAAATTATTCCAATAATCATCCAAGTCATTAATGAATCGAGGTTTTTTTCTGTTAGGGCTGAGTTTTTATTAGGCCAAATATTTGGCATACGAATAATTCTTCGTATTAGCCAGCTGGCTACCAGAATACCAAAAATATAGGCTAAAGCGTACCATCTTATAGCAAATTCAAAGCCACCTAGGGAGAAATCTTGCCCCATAAGTACAAAGTCCCATTGCCTAATTTTATACGAAAAAAGGGCTGGAGAGACATTGGGAAATGGAATCGAAGCTAGCATACCCTTTCATTCCCAGCGGCGCGCGTTAAGTCAACCTTGAGAATTTCAAACGAAGGCGCCATAAAGGGTTAAAGCGTAATATCGCCATCATGGAGAAAAAAATGCAGGGCAGAAATAAATTAATGGATGATATTGGTCAGATTATGACAAATGCTATGGGAGTTGCACAGGGCGCTAAAGATGAGGCTGAGACAGCTATGAAAAGCCTCATGGATCGTTGGCTTGCGGATCGCGACTTTGTAACCCGCGACGAATTTGATGCTGTACGTGCAATGGCTCAAAAAGCAAGAAAAGAGAATGAGGCGTTAAAACTGCGAATCGATTCGCTAGAAACAGCTAGGAAATCGAAGAAATAAATTTTATTTGAAGATATTCGTCTTTAAAAAGCCGCCTCTCTGAGGCGGTTTTCTGTGTTTTGGGCGCGATTTCGTTGGAAATGCCTACTTTCTCCACAGTTAATTGACTTATCCCCAGATAATTAGCTGGACACAAACCCTCCGCAGAGACACCATACTTAGTGTAGATTGGGAACACGTCCGCTAATTGTAGAGTGTTCACCAATGGTTTGGTGAAGAAATTATCAGGCCTTTAGTCCTAAAAGGGGTATGTTATGGCACTGTCAAGCCAAGCTGTAGAATACGATGATCTACACCCCATTGATATCGTGGAAGATATTGCCGCCAATCAAGATTGGGAATTTGAGCGGATCGCAGATGATCAGATTTCTATGTCGGTAGAAGGGCAGTGGCGGACTTATACCGTTACGCTTTCTTGGTCAGATATGGATGAAATGCTACGTCTCATTTGTACCTTTGATATGGAGCCACCAGAGCACCGTCTAGGTCATCTCTACGCCGCACTAAACGCAGTAAACGAGGAATGTTGGGCTGGTGCGTTTACCTATCGTGGAGATAAAAGGTTAATGGCCGTACAGTACGGGTTGACCCTGGCGGGTAGGCAGGTGGCGAGTCCGGACCAAATTGATACGATGATTTCTGCAGCGGTTTTGTCGGCAGAGCGCTATTATCCAGCCTTCCAACTCGTTACTTGGGGCGAACGTGATTTAGAGCCTGCAATGCAAGTCGCCATTGCAGAGGTTCACGGTCACGCGTAACAATAAAACCATCCTGGTTGATGGTGGTCGTGTCGGTATGATTCCAAATGTAATTTCTGAACGTGGGCTTGTGCTGCTTGGCTGCGGCAAAATGGGATCAGCACTATTGTCTGGTTGGTTGGATCAAGGATTACCTGCTTCGTCCGTTTGGATTTTAGACCCTAAACCCACCGACTGGGTTTTGAACCTTGGTGTACATGTTAATGAAATGCTTCCTGATAATCCCGCAATTATGTTGGTGGCTGTGAAACCCCAAGCTATGGAAGAAGCCTTGCCCCGGCTTCAAAAATGGGGCTCAGCAACAACTGTGTTTATTTCAGTTGCTGCCGGTATAAAAATTGCTGAATTTGAGGAAATCTTGGGTCGTTCCACCCCAATTGTTCGTGCAATGCCTAATACACCGGCTGCGGTTGGCCAAGGTATTACGGCATTGATCGGTAACGATCGGGTTACTGAAAAAGACTTAGTTGACGCCGAACAACTTTTGATGGCCGTAGGCCAGACAGTTTTGCTTGATAATGAGGGTCAGATGGATGCTGTGACGGGTTTGTCCGGATCAGGGCCCGCTTATGTCTTTCACTTGATCGAAGCTTTGGCGCAAGCTGGCAAAAAGCAAGGTCTCCCAGCTGACATGGCAATGAAGCTAGCCCAAGCTACTGTTGCAGGCGCTGGTGCGCTAGCTGCGCAGTCTAATGAGACGGCTGAAAAATTGCGAGTTAACGTGACCAGCCCAAATGGAACTACGCAGGCGGGCCTCAAAATTCTGATGCACCCAAAAACAGGATTACAGTCTCTTATTAATCGTACAGTAAAAGCTGCAACTAAGCGCTCGCAAGACCTTTCAAATGGCTGAGATTACATTTGATGATTTCATGAAATTAGATATCCGTGCTGGCGTGGTTACTCATGCTGAACCATACCCTGAAGCGCGCAAACCAGCTATAAAGGTTTGGGTGGACTTTGGTGAAGGCTTGGGTGTGAAAAAATCTTCAGCACAAATCACAGTCAATTACACACCAGAGAGTCTCATCGGAAAGACTGTTATGGCCGTGGTCAATTTCCCACCTCGCCAGATTGGGAAGTTTATGTCTGAAATTTTAGTTTTGGGCGTGCCAGATGTAGGTGGTGAGGTTGTTTTGCTGCGACCAGATTTAGATGTACCCAAAGGAGGCAGGTTATTTTGATGCGCTTACTGATTACGAGAGATCTTCCTACTGCCGTAATGCAGGCAGCGGCTAAGAATTTTGATGTGACAGAGCGTAAGCTTCATCGACCGATGAGTTCATGTGAAGCTCGCGAGGCTCTAGTGCGGTACGACGCCATTTTGCCCACTTTAGGAGATGATTTTTCGTCGTCTTCTTTTGAAATGCTAACGAAGCCAAAGTGTAAATTAATTGCGAATTTTGGGGTTGGGCATAACCATATTGATGTTGGGGCTGCGAGAAAGCTGTCTATTAGTGTCACCAATACACCTGGCGCCGTCACTGATGCCACGGCCGACATCGCACTAACCTTGATGCTAATGACCTGTAGGCGCGCTGGTGAGGGGGAGCGTATGGTACGATCAGGCGCCTGGAATGGTTGGCACCCGACGCAATTATTAGGCATGCATATGTCTGGAAAGACCCTTGGAATTGTCGGCATGGGGCGGATTGGACAGGCAATCGCGCAACGCGCCAGACTTGGCTTTGGAATGAAAGTCATCTTTTATAATAGATCTAAAAAAGAGATCGAAGGCTGTGAGCAGCTGGCTTCTATTAACCAAGTTATGGCTTTAAGCGATGTGATTGCTTTGGCTCTGCCAGGTGGCCCTGAAACCCATCATATTATTGACCGTGACACCTTGGCAGCGTTACGACCGCATGCCGTTTTAGTTAACATTGCCAGAGGTGATATTCTGGATGAGGCTGCTTTGATTGAGGCGCTCGTCTCTGGCAAAATTGCGGGTGCTGGGCTCGATGTTTATGAGTATGAACCCAAAGTTCCAGATGCCTTGAAACAATTAGAAAATGTTACACTTTTTCCGCATTTAGGCACATCTGCTTTAAGTGTGCGCGAAGATATGGGCTTTATGGCACTCAGTAATTTGACTGCCTACTTTGAAGGTAGAGAATTGCCAAATCAGGTTTAAAGTTACAAGCTTCTTGGCGACCCCAATATAAAGAATTCCAATGAATATTCGCCCAGCTCTTGTATCTGACGCTCCTGTTATTAGGGCGATCTATGAGCCGTTTGTTCGCCATACCTCAGTTTCTTTTGAAATTGATCCTCCGAGTGTAGCCGAAATGGAGCGCCGTATTCTTAAATGTTCTGAAACCCACGGATATTTTGTTGCTGAACAAGCAGGATCAGTATTTGGATTTGCTTATGCTAGTCAATATCGTATTCGAAGCTCATATCAAAGTTCTGCGGAGGTTAGTGTTTATCTGGTGCCAGAAGCGCATGGCCGGAAGCTGGGACGGGCTCTTTACGATGCCTTGATTGCACATTTAATTAAACGAGGCTTTCATACAGTGATTGGGGTTATAACGATCCCTAATCACCTAAGTGAGAGGATGCATGAAGCGTATGGCTTTACTCATATAGGTACCTTAAAAGATGTCGGTAGGAAGTTTGGTAACTGGCATGATACCGCAATTTACCAACTCATTATTTCGGATACCACCTCAGATGTTCATAGATAAATTAACCCTGCGCTGCTTGCCCCGTAATGATCCAGCGTTGTCGGAAGTATTGGATCTTATTCGGCACTGCTTTGCATTTATGGACGGTCGTATCGACCCTCCAAGTTCAATGTACAGGTTACAGTTGACGGATTTAAATGAAAAAGCAAACGAGGGCTGGATTTTGGTAGCAGGCTATCCGGTGCAGGCATGTGTTGTTGCAACTGCGTTGCCTCATGCACTGTATTTAGGGAAAATGGCAGTTCATCCAGACCTTAGAGGTGCTGGCTTGGCGCGTGAAATGGTGCAGGCTTGTGAAGAATTGGCATTACAGAATGGGCTAGATCGTCTTGAGTTGCAGGTACGAATTGAATTAGTGGAAAATCAACAGACTTTTGAAAAGCTTGGGTTTCATCAAGCTGAGCTTAACAGTCACCCAGGGTATGATCGTATTACTGAAATAACAATGCAAAAAAAATGTTGATCTGATAGCTAGGGTTCGCTTTAAACTGGCGTGTATATTCAATCCAGATCAATTTTATAATAACTCATATGCCTCTTGGGGCTAAGGTTTTATGTACAACTCTTTTGCATTTTATGGTTAGCCATACACTCACATCCATTTGTGCATTTCAATAAAATTGGAATTACCCAATTTTGTGATTATCTTACTGCGCAGTTTACGCATGCTGCCTAACCATTTCTCATAATTTGATGCCTTGAATTCCATAAAGCCTGCAACGTCAGGGTGGGGTAGGATCATAAAACGCTCCGCCTGCATGTCATCAGCCACGCGGCATGCTAAAGTTTTTGGGCTGATCACACCTGGAAAACCTTCTGCTGCGTTGGGCTCATCATACCCCAACATTGGTGTTGCAACATACTGAGGGCAGATAACAGAGACATTAATACCTTCATCTCTGTGAGTGATAGCTAGAGCTTCGGAAAACCCAACAGAAGCGTGTTTTGTTGCAGAATATGCTGCATCACCAATTTGATTTAGTAATCCTGCGGCGGAGGCTACCTGGACCAAATAACCAGATTTTCGTTTTTTCATATCAGGTAATAGCGCTCGGCAGGCATAAACATGAGCCATTACATGAATATCCCAGCAGGCCTGCCAATTAGTGTTGGACGCTGAGGCTGCGTGATCTGGTTCGCCGCGACAGATACCTGCATTTGATACAAATATGTCCACGGGTGCGATTGTATTTCGAACTTGCGTCACTATTCTTTGAATATCAGATTCTTGGGTTACATCGCAGTAGAAAGCCGTACCATTGATTTCTCCTGCAACGACCTGTGCTTTCGCTAAGTCGATATCGGTCACTACCACATTTGCGCCGCGATGGGAAAACTCACGCGCGAGAGCGGCGCCAATTCCTTGGCCGGCACCAGTAATGATGATTGTTTTTGCCGTAAATTTCATGCCTAATAACCTTCAAATAAACACCCGATGATATAAGAAGCAACACGGGAATGGACTGTATGTCCAGCAGATATGTACAGGAACGAACATGACCACACAGGACTACCTAGAAAAGCTGATCGCTTTTGATACGACGAGTGCACTTTCGAATATTGCACTGATCGATTGGGTGGAAGGTATTTTGGTCCCGTTGGGCGCGGATGTCCAAATCATTCGAAACGCAGATGGTAGTAAGGCCAATATCTTTGCAACCATTGGGCCTGCTGATCGTCCTGGTGTGATGCTGTCGGGCCATACCGATGTCGTTCCGGTGGCAGGTCAAAATTGGAGTAGACCAGCATTTGAGATGACAAGGCTTGGCGACAATCTTTATGGACGTGGAACCACCGATATGAAGGGGTTTGTGGCCGCGATGCTAACAGCAGCGCATCAGGCCTCCAAGCAACCCTTAGATACGCCGCTTCATTTGGCCTTGTCCTATGATGAAGAAATAGGCTGCATGGGTGTTCGCTCTTTAATTGATATGCTGGCTCTTGCCCAACAGCGTCCTAAAATGTGTATCGTAGGCGAGCCTACAGGGCTTACAGTTGCTACTGGTCATAAAGGGAAATGTGCAGCACGAGCGCATTTCAATGGACTAGCTGGCCATTCTGCTTTGGCGCCCTTTGCTATTAATGCAGTTTATATGGCAAGTGATTTTATCACTGCGTTACGTAATATTCAGGAAGAACTGCAAAATGGATCTATGCAAGATCATGGGTATGATGTGCCTTATACAACACTTCATGTTGGTCGGATTGAGGGCGGAGGTGCGCTTAATATCGTACCGCAAAACTGCTGGCTTGATTTTGAAATACGTAACATATCGCAAGATAATCCGGTTGAAATTTTGGAACGATTACAGGCTTCATGTGATGAGATCGTGACCGAAGCGCAGAAAATCGCTCCGGATGCTGCCATTGAGATTAATGTGTCTAACACATATCCGGGACTTGATACGCCTGAAACATCGCAGGTTGTGGCATTTGTGAAGTCTTTGACCGGTGCTAATAGCACAAGGAAGGTAGCATTTGGAACGGAAGGTGGCTTGTTTGATCAAAGACTAGGCGTGCCAACTGTGGTTTGTGGACCGGGTGATATGGCGCAGGGACACAAAGCTGACGAGTTTATCACAAGGACGCAGCTTGATCTTTGTGATGAGATGCTGGCTAATTTAGTATCACGTTTAGTCGTAGGGCTTTAATCAGCCGCTTTTTGGACACGCGAGTTGAGATATTGTGCAAAATCGTAGTTCGGCCGTTCGAGATGTGACAAGGGGCCGGGTGTGGCCATTGCTGAACACAAACCGCGATAGACTTTTTCAGTGCAGCCACGATCTTCGATGTTCACTTCATCCAAAAGTGTTTTAAGCTGTAAGAAATGCGCCTGCGCATCAGGGTCGTTCACATAATCTTCACTCATGCCTCCACCAAATGAAATTTGAACTTGGCCAACACCATTGGGGTGGAGGCTGAGGTACCAAAAGTAGCCAGGGGTTAAGGTGATCATCAGACTGGGGTAGATGGCCAGCAAATAAGTCATCCGGCGACGCTCACCTTTCAAGCGTGTGTTGCTGGTATGCGCTAGCGCTATTTGCAACGTATCATCCTTCAATATCGTGTGATAATTGAATGCTGGAAGGCCTGGAGGACATATCATCTCATCAAGCTTGGATAGCCCACCAATTGTGCCTGCGTGGCACACGGGGAGGTGATAGCTTTCCATAAAATTTTCAGCCAAAACTTTCCAGTTAGTATCCCAGAGATGGGTTTCAAAGAAGGTTTCTGAGTAATTCTCCATCCCGTAGTCGCCGACCAAACCTTCGACTTCTGCCAAATCGTGAGCCACAAGATTGGCATTAGGGTTTAAGGTTACAAAAACCCAACCCAGCCATGCTTCACAACGAATTGTCGGCAGTGCTATTTCACTTTTGCAAAACGCAGAGTTTTGGTCCATCGCAGGCGCGCCGCGCAAACTTCCATCGAGGTTATAGGTCCAAGCATGGTACGGGCAGACGATTGAGCGTGCATTGCCGCGCCCTTCTTTCAACGTCGACATCCGATGACGGCAGACGTTAGACATGGCTCTTAGTTTGCCAGTGTTATCGCGTAGCACTAAAATTGGTTGTCTCGCCAATTCTAGGGTCATGAAATCTCCAGGGTTCTTTAGCGCATCTGCTCGTCCAACGCAGAACCAATCATGTGAGAAAACCTGTGATAGCTCCGCCTCTAAAAACGCATGGTCTGTGTAAACAGCCGTTGGCATCGCATGCGCTTTTTCAAACGGTACTGACGTGTTGGCTTTCAGATCAGATATGGCATTCATCGATATAGCTCCGGTTGCTGCAACAGAGATGCCAAATAAATTGAAGTTTGGCAATTGCGTAGGGACTATTTTGAATTTTCTTATCATAATCATTAGTCCAGCCTTGGCGTGTCTTAACTGCGAAGTACTATTCTGGAGGGTATGATAATATCACCTGTTATTACCCCAAATTAAGGTTTGAAACGTCAAAGCTTGAACAACGGCTATGCAAGACACGAACCGCCACGCAAGTGAGGGGCATTGAGCTTTTGAGATTACCTAAATCATTCGTATCACGCAAAGTGGCCAAAATGTTTAGCGGACTTTCCACGCAAAATGGTAGTCAAAAGCTGGGTTGCAGTATTTTTAATTTTTAGAGTGTTCCAGGTTTGATCTCAAATTTTCATGGGTTACTGATGAGTACAAAGCATTGGTAGGAGCCTAAAATGCAGTGGGACGAGTTTTCAGATTGGGGCGCTAAGATATCTCAATGGGCGGCTGATTATCATACCAACCTCAGGGATCGCCCTGTACGGGCGCAAAGTGCACCTGGTGAAGTTGCAGCGCTTATTGCGCCGGCCCCACCAGAGGGCCCACAGGATATGGGTGAAATCATGGAAGATTTTGAACGCGTTGTAATGCCTGGCATTACTCACTGGCAACATCCCCGATTTTTTGCGTATTTTCCGGCTAATGCGGCTCCCCCTTCTATGCTTGCAGAGATGCTGGTCTCAACAATTGCAGCGCAATGCATGCTTTGGCAGACCTCACCAGCAGCGACAGAAATGGAAACTGTTATGCTGGACTGGCTTCGGCAAGCAATCGGTTTACCGAAGCATTTTTCCGGCGTAATTCAAGACTCTGCTTCATCGGCTACTTTGGCCGCGGTTCTAACAATGCGGGAACGTGCTTTGAACTGGGAGGGCAATAAGTCTGGCCTATCGGGAGCCGCCCGCTTGCGAATTTATTGCTCATCCGAAGTACACACATCTGTTGATCGTGCTATTTGGGTGGCCGGTATTGGACAAGATAACCTGGTACGGATCCCAATTTCGGGTGGGTTAAGAGGCTTACGACCAGAGGTCTTACGCAAATCAATTATATACGATATTACAATGGGTTACCGTCCTGCAGGTATTATTGCGTGCACAGGTGGAACCGGTACAGGCGCTTGCGATGACATAGCTGAGGTGGTCAAAATAGCAAAAGAATTTGATCTCTACACTCATATTGACGCCGCTTGGGCTGGTGCTGCCATGATCTGTCCGGAATTTCGCACTCTTTGGGCTGGCGCAGAAGGGGTAGATTCTATTGTGTTCAATCCCCACAAATGGCTTGGTGCGCAATTTGACTGCTCAGCGCATTTCTTGGCTGACCCTCTGAGCTTGGTAAAAACGCTGGCCATTAAACCTGAATACCTCAAGACACATGGACATAATGGACTGATTAATTACTCGGAATGGTCAGTCCCCCTCGGGCGACGTTTCAGAGCCCTGAAGTTATGGTTTTTACTTCGCTCATATGGTTTGGAAGCCCTCCGTACTCGCCTTCGCAATCATGTGGCTTGGGCTGAAGAGTTAGCCGAAAAGCTACGCGGAAATGGACGATTTAAAATAGTTACAGAACCAACCTTGTCACTCTTTACTTTCCGCGTTGTAGGTATTGATGACCAAGCGCAAATCGATTTTGTAAACCGTGTTAATGATGATGGCCGTATGTATATCACTCAAACTGAAGTGGATGGTGCGATTGCGATACGCTTTCAAATTGGCCAGTTCGATGTAACCAAAGCAGATATTGATTTCGCTTTTAATGTGATGTGTGAGATTGCGGGTTGATTTGACAAAGTACAAAAAAAGTCGCAATTGCGTTAAATCTGTGGCATTTCGATTTTAATCAAAGATGAAAGTATGAGCATGGCCCCACTAATTGCAATTTTAAATGGACCGAACCTCAATCTTTTGGGGCAACGGCAACCCGAACTTTACGGCTATGACACCCTAGAAGACGTGGGTAAAGCATGCGCCGAAGTTGCAAAATCAGTTGGTCTTCGGTCTGAGCTGTTCCAGAGCAATCATGAGGGCGCATTGATCGACATGGTCCATGCAGCGCGTGAGACATCAGAGGGTATTATCATTAACCCTGCTGCTCTTACGCATACGTCTGTGGCATTGCTAGATGCTTTGCAGACTTTTGTTGGACCTGTGCTCGAAGTTCATATTTCTAATATTCATAAACGCGAAGATTTTCGGCATAAAAGTTATGTTTCCTTACGTGCTGATGGGGTAATCGCAGGATTCGGCGTACAAGGGTATGCCTTGGCAATGCAACGCATGAGCATTTTGCTTTCCTAATTTAACGTACCTAATTTTAGATGTTTCGTATTTTAGGGGTCTAATCGAGGCCGGTAAATTATTATTGCGTCAGGCGTGATAGCCTTAACATTGCAGACGATCTAAGCCACCCAGCAGTATTTGGGTAGCCATTTTCGCATATTCATCTCGGTTGATGCACGCCTGGGTTGATACCAAAGTGAAAACCAATTGAGCAGTCCAAGCAACAACATAGTCACTGGTATTTGATGATGGGGGTCCTTGGCAAAATAAGCAGGGGCTAAGTGCTCTAAAGTTGCCGCGAATAGTTTGATAATCTGCCTTTGAATGTTCGTCAGTTCCTGAAGTTGCTCTGGAGACAAAGCGTTTGGAGTTTGTAGTTGGAGCTTATGCTCAAGCTGGATCAAAGCTGGTTTTGTAATGGGCCACGTTATTATACGCATGACTTAGTGACCATCGCATTCGTTCCAACTGCAGGGCTTGAATTTCATCAAGACTTGCCGTCTTGATGGCCTCTAAATCACCAGGCTTGGGTGATAAATTTTTCATGGTTTTATCCTTAAACTTGCTCGAGCATCAAAGCGATGCCTTGGCCTACACCGATGCACATTGTACATAATGCACGTTTATTGCCTTTTATTTGCATTTCGTGTGCGGCTGTTAGAGCCAAACGTGCGCCGGACATGCCTAAGGGATGACCTAAGGCGATAGCTCCACCGTTTGGGTTTACATGTGTTGCATCATCTGGGAGATCTAATTCACGCATGACGGCGAGCCCTTGAGCCGCAAAAGCCTCGTTTAATTCAATATGATCAACATCCTCAATTGTAAGACCCAGACGCTTCAAGAGCTTTCGGGTGGCCGGCACGGGCCCGATCCCCATAATACGAGGAGAAACGCCTGCAACAGCTGTCCCAGTGATGCGTGCCAGTGGATTTAAATTGTATTTCTCAACCGCAGCAGCCGATGCAATAATCAAAGCAGCGGCTCCATCGCTCACACCTGAGGCATTGCCTGCCGTTACCGAACCGCCATCGCGAAACGGCGTGCCAAGGCTCGCAAGTTTCGCAAGTGTTGTGGCGCGGGGGTGTTCGTCTTTATCAAATACAATTAGATCGCCTTTGCGCTGTGGGATTTCAATGCGCGCAATTTCGCGTTCAAACCTGCCCAAAGCAATTGCTTTTGCAGCTCGGGATTGGCTACGATAAGCAAATGCGTCTTGATCAGCGCGGCTAACGTCAAACTCAGATGCAATGTTTTCAGCAGTTTCTGGCATACTATCGATACCAAATTGCCTCTTCATCTGCCTGTTTACAAACCGCCATCCAATCGTCGTGTCATAAATTTCAGCACGGCGTGAAAATGCACTATCTGCTTTTGGCATAACCATTGGGGCGCGTGTCATGCTTTCAACACCGCCTGCAAGAATAACCTCTGCCTCGCCAGCTTTGATAGCACGGGCCGCCATGGATACTGCGTCTAGACCCGAGCCGCAAAGCCTGTTGAGCGTAACACCTGCCACTGTATCTGGCAGCCCCGCAAGCAAAGCTGACATGCGGGCTACGTTTCGATTGTCTTCACCAGCTTGGTTAGCACAGCCCATGATGACATCATCAATTGCCGCGGGGTTTAGATCTGGAACATCGGCCATAGTTGAACGAATTACTTGGGCTAAAAGGTCATCTGGGCGTGTTGTTGACAGTGTGCCTCCAAAACGGCCAATTGCGCTACGGCGTCCGGCGCAGATATATGCTTCAGTCATTGGGTGTCCTCAAAATATTGACCTTTAATGGTACGAGAATGTCCAATTCCAACCTCATTCTGAAACTGTGCTCCTGGATTTTGATGCTGTTTAGCGTTGATAGATTGTTGGAAACCAATCTTCACGCAGTTTCTGACCTTTCTTCATATCATGTCCGGGAAAGGGGGGAGATGTGCGACCAGGGCGCTCGGTATACCGTGCATCATCTCCAAGAAGGCGCAATGAGAATGCACGACGGCGATTGCTACTTTCATTGCCGCGCGCTCCATGAAGGATGCCAAAGTTGAATGCGACCGCATCACCGGGTTCCATCTCCCACTCGCGGATGTCCATTCCTTCCTGATCGGGATCTGGAACGGCCATATAGTCGTCTTTATTTGGGTAAAAGCTATCTTCAGCCAGCCAGCGCGTTGGCAAAACAGGTTTTACCCATTTGTGACTACCAGCAACACATCGGAGAGAGGCGTTAGTCACTGGGTCTAACGGACTCCAAAAGCTTACATTTTGAATACCGTCGACGAAGTAATATGGTCCATCTTGGTGCCAAGGTGTTTGTTTGGAAGTCCCGGGCTCTTTAACAAGAACGTGGTCGTGAAACATTTGTACACGGTCGGAACGCATTAAGTCTGCGGCAACTGCCGAGGCCGGACTTTGGGCTACAACGTCTTTGAATTCAGAAATCCGCGTCCAATTGCAGTAATCATCGAAAAACCGCCCGGTTTCGCCTGCTATCAAGTTTTCTGAAGCGTAGGGGCCCGGGTCTTGCATATTTCGATCGATACCTTTGCGTAAGGTCTCCACAAAACCTGAAAAAAGATCTTTAATTAGTACAACGCCATCTGTCTGAAAGGCTTTTATATCAGCTTCAGATAAGAGAGAGTGTATCATACAAAGTTCCTTTTTTTGTAGGATTCTTGACATAAGTTAAATAGAAATTCAATTCCAGACGTAGAAAACATACCTTTAATTACTAAACCTCATTTTTACTATTAAGGCTTTCTTTGAATGAAACGCTATGCAAACCTAATTTTATTGCTTTTTTATAATAAAAACGCGGAGAAAAAATTTATGATAGTATGTAAAACCCTAATGAGTCTTTTGGGTGGTGCAACTATGGCTGTTGGCCTTTCTAGTATAGCAATGGCAGCTGAGTTCAATTTTAATATGCAGGGCTTTTTGCCGGCGCAGGCAACTATTCCGTCGAAGATTATAGATCCATGGGCTGATAAAATTGAAGAAGCTTCTGGTGGTCGGATTGCGATCACACGTTACGCTTCTATGCAACTCGGCGGTAAGCCTCCTGAGTTAATCGACCAGGTGTTGGATGGAGTGACTGACATCACTTGGAATGTTGTTGGCTATACACCTGGCCGGTATCCCTCAACGGAGGTTTTCGAGCTTCCATTTTTAGTAAATGACGCAGCTCCGGCCTCTGCCGCTTTCTGGAAAATGATGGAAAGTGATATCGCTGAGCGTGAATTTGGTAATCTAAAAGTACTTGGCGCATGGGTCCATGGTCCAGGTATGATCCACTCAAATAAGCCAGTAAAAGTCCCGTCTGACTTCAACGGGATGAAAATCCGTGGTGCGTCTCGCCAGATTAATGGAATGCTAAAGGAGCTGGGGGCAACTCCAGTTGGTATGCCTGTGCCAGCAGTTCCAGAGGCTATTTCAAGAGGCGTAATCGACGGAACTACGATACCTTGGGAAGTAACTAAGGCTCTAAAAATTTCCGAGCTGGTTAATAACCACACCGAATTTACGGGTCCAATGTTATACACCATTACATTTGTATTAGTGATGAATAAAGATAAATACGCCCAACTTCCTGACGATTTAAAAGCGGTAGTGAATGACAATTCCGGTCTGGAGTTCTCGATTTTTGCTGGCACAACTCAGCAGGCCTATGATGCACCAGCACGGAAGATAGCTGAAGAACGTGACAATAACATTATTACTCTCGACGTGGCACAATCTGCAGTCTGGGCTAATGCTGCACAGCCTGTTTATGGCGCTTGGTTATCCGAGATGGAAGGTCGTGGGATTGATGGTCAAGCTTTGATTGATCAAGCAAAAGTCTTAATGAACTCCGCTGAATAAGTTGGCCTTTTAAAAACTACGCCGTGCACGCAGAGGCTTGCACGGCGTTTTAATAAATAATGGGGGAAAGATATGCAGGCTTTGTCATTCAAGTTGACACGTTATATGGCAGTTTTAGGAGGTGCAGTATTAGTATTTTTGATTACTCTGACATGCGTTTCTATAATTGGGCGTGGTTTGAATGGCGTTCTTCACGGTTGGGTAGGATCTGCGTTTCCAACAATGTCTAATTGGCTCCTATCAGCTGGTGTTGGCCCTATAAATGGTGACTTTGAACTTGTTGAAGCCGGAGTTGCATTTTCCATATTTGCATTTTTACCGCTGTGTCAAATTACAGCTGGCCATGCTTCCGTAGATATTTTCACCTCAAAACTACCTGCTAGTATCAACCGCGTCCTTCAGTTTATTATTGATATAGTGTTTTCCATACTTTTGATTGTCATTGCTTATCAGTTATATAATGGAATGTTGTCCAAGCAGCGTTACGGTGACACAACATTTTTATTACAATTCCCGATTTGGTGGGCCTATGCAGCGAGCGTTACCGGCGCCACTGTAGCGGCACTTATTGCTGTTTATGTGGCATGTATCCGTCTGACTGAATGCATTTTTGGCACTGATATCCTAAACACAAATTCAAGGCCCCATCATGAGTAATCTTGAAATCGGATTAGTCTCGTTTCCAGCTCTTTTAATACTAATTTTTATTAGGGTGCCGATTGGTTTGGCTATGTTTTTGGTAGGGCTGGTTGGCTTGTATTTTGTGACGGGCAGTTTAAATCTGCCTCTGGGTAGAATGAAATCAGAAACCTTCAGTACGTTTTCAAGCTATTCACTATCGATTGTGCCCATATTTCTGCTGATGGGGCACTTTGCGACTTTAGGAGGAATGTCTACCGCTCTGTTCAAGGCTGCTGAGAGCTTTTTGGGTCATCGACGGGGTGGTGTAGCAATGGCCGCAATTGGCGCATGTGCTGGATTTGGCGCGATATGTGGTTCATCTTTGGCTACCGCGGCAACGATGAGCCGTGTAGCTCTACCGGAATTACGCAAATACGGGTACTCAGGTGGATTTGCAACCGCAACTCTGGCCGCAGGTGGCACGTTAGGTATCTTAATTCCTCCATCAGTTGTGTTGGTGATTTACGCAATTTTAACCGAACAAAACATAGCTAAATTGTTTCTTGCAGCGTTCATTCCAGGCATATTAGCAGCCCTAGGATATATGCTCGCTATTTCAATTTACGTACGTTTACATCCGGATGCAGCTGGAACTAAACCTGCTATTAGTTATCTCGAAAGATTCAAGGCGTTGTTTGACGTTTGGCCGGTCTTAATGGTTTTTAGTTTGGTTGTTGGAGGTATATATAACGGTTGGTTTACACCGACTGAAGGCGCGGCTGTCGGCGCTGCTGGTACCGGGCTAATAGCGTTTCTAAACCGTGGCTTGAATTGGGACACTCTTGTCGAAAGTTTTTTAGTGACAGCTAAATCTACGGCTATGATTTTCTTTATTATTTTGGGTGCAGGCTTTTACAATGGATTTTTAGCACTTTCACAGGTTCCACAAGAGATCTCTAACTTTGTAGTTAGCCAAGGTCTCAGTCCTTGGATGGTCCTCACTTTGGTCTTGCTGTTTTATCTTATCCTAGGCTGTTTGATGGATAGTTTATCGATGATCTTGCTTACAGTTCCAATTTTCTTTCCGGTTATCGTAGGTCTAGATTTTGGAATGAGCCAAGAACAGATTGCAATTTGGTTTGGGATTTTGGTGTTGATCGTTGTTGAGGTTGGATTGATCACGCCTCCTGTTGGTATGAACCTATTCGTTATCAACGCGATGGATAGAATGACGCCAATGGTCGAAACATATAAAGTAGTTATGTACTTTGTGGCGTCGGACATTATCCGTGTGGTGTTACTAGTCACGTTTCCTATAATAACATTATTTTGGCTGCAATAAAAAGAAAGTTGCAAAGTAAATATCAGAACTTAAACTAATTTTAATTTATTAAGTTTCCGTTGGCTGGAGAACTTAATGCTAGAAAATCACAACACCGCCATCATGTTTCGAACGGGCATTAGTCCAAAGTTTAATTCAATTGGCAAATGCAAGGCTAAAGGGTTTAATGGGCCGCCCTAGGGCGCGCGTGGCTCCTAAAGCTGGCATCAGATTTATGCCCTCAGCTAGTCAACTGGCCTGATATCCGGCTTTCGCCTACCGAATGGCACAGCTGTTTTTATCCCGGCTTCAGAAACGACTGAGTTACCTTAGAGGTTGGTCTCTTCCCGTGGAATATAGACTGCTAGCAGACAGCCCGCATCGCTTACTGAGAAATGCTGTGTACCGTCTTTTAGTAAAATCAAATCTCCTTTGCCGTAGATAGTCCCGTCATTGTCGCGTAGTGATCCTTCAATAACGAAAAATTCCTCATCCCCCTGATGCTCATGTGCCTCGCTGATGCTTCCGGGTGCCATGCGGTATATATGAAACCCAGTACCCAACTTTTTCGAGTCACCCAACTGCAAAATCTCGGTATTGCTGTCGCTGCCGTCTGAATTTTTCCATTTAGTAAATGGTGTGGTGGCTACATTTGCCACAAGTCGATCCTGAGGGAGTATTTGTTTCATAGTCTGTTTCCAATCGTTCTGTCTCTTGAAATAGGGTTGTTTGGGACATTGATACAGAAAAAGCATGTTCTTTAAATAGATTATTGTTGATCTTCTGCAGTTGGAGTTGTTCGATGGAGTAAATGTTAACATGAGGTTTGGCTATGACGACATCTATTGCAATACCAGAGGACTGGGACCGCTCGGGTCTGCCGGGTTGGACGTATTTTTCAGAAGAACTTTTTGAGCTTGAGTGCGAGACAATCTTTAAGACACATTGGCAATTTGTGTGTCATGTGAATGAGATCGCTAAAAACGGTGCGTACGTGACTTACGATATAGCAGGCGAGCGCGCTTTGGTAATTCGCGGTCAGGATGGCAAGGTTCGTGCGTTTCATAATCTTTGTCGACATCGGGGATCTCGCGTTGTGTCAGAGGAACGCGGACAATGTAATAAGGCAATGATTTGTCCTTATCATGGGTGGGCTTATAATTTGGACGGTAGTCTTCGCGGTATTGCTAATAAAGATACGTTTCCACCAATGCAGGCTGAAAAGTGGGGCTTGAAAGAAGTTGAGATGGAAATTTGGAATGGTTTAATTTTTATTAGATTTCTAGCAGGGCCGCAAAATAGCGTCGCTTCGATATTGGCGCGTTTTGACGCGGAAATTGCCCCTTATGATTTAGAAAGTATGTTGCCTACAGACAGCAATTCCATGCACGATACGCTGCCAGTAAATTGGAAGTCTGTGCGAGATGTTGACAATGAAGGTTACCATGTGCGCCAAGCCCATCCAGGATTGCATGAACTATATGGAAATGGTTATTTTGATGAGCCTTTCGTGGATGGGACTTCGCGATCTGTTGGTACGTTCAATGAGGCGCATGGAAATAGCTGGAGCGTGAGGAAATATCGTGACCTTCTGCCCAAAAACCCTGATCTGCCTGAGGCTCAGAATTGTCAGTGGATCTATTTTGGTATGTTCCCAAATTTAGTTCTGGGCCTTTATCCTGATAGTATAATTTTCTATCAAGATATTCCGCAATCAGCCACTGAAACGATACAGCGTGGCATGTGTTACCGTCGATCAGATGAGGACAGACAAATGAAGGTTGCCCGCTATTTGAGTGGTCGTATCGACCGCGACACCGCTGATGAAGATCAAATGTTGATGGTTTGGTCTTGTGAGGCAACTAAATCATCTGCATACGACGGCGTTTTATTTTCTGACCTAGAATATGGTGTGAAAACCTATCATGATCATCTGCGCAACCTCCTACCGGTGATGGGGCGGCCAGAGCGCCCGCTACAAGGTCAGATGGCCGAAGACAATCATGGGCTTTTAAAAAAGGGAGCGTAATGAGGTGAAAAGGGTTCAAAGATGGCTAAGAGGTGAGGGGGCTCAGGGGTTATTCCTGATTAGTCCGACACTTGTCTTTGCCGTCCTTCTTTTGGCAATTCCACTTATAATGGTGGTTGCATTGAGTTTTTGGACGCAAGATTATTTGACACTAGATCGGACATTCACCACGGCAAATTACCAAACGGCGTGGACTGAGCCAATGTACCAATACCTGATGGCACGATCTCTTAAAATTTCGATGTTTGTAACAGCTTTAACAATTTTTCTAGCCTATCCGGTGGCCTATTTCATCTCGTTTCGAGTGCCACCTAAGCGTAAAGCCATGTGGATTTTCCTTATCACTATTCCATTCTGGACAAGCTACTTAATAAGGATTTTTCTCTGGAAAGTTATTTTGGGATATAATGGTGTAATTAATGGTAGCTTGACTGGGTTAGGTTTAATCGATCAGCCTCTGAGTTTCATTTTGTATAACCAAAACGCAGTTGTGTTGACCCTAGCGCACGCTTGGGTTCCCTTTGCAATTCTGCCAATCTTTGTGGCACTTGAGAAAGTTGATCGATCTTTGATTGAAGCAGCTGAAGATTTAGGCGATAGCAAACTACGCCGATTTTTACGAGTTACCTTACCTTTATCAATGCCTGGCGTTATTGCCGCCACGATAATTGTTTTTATTCCAACGATAGGAGATTATGTCACGCCGCGTCTGGTGGGCGGCCCTAATGGCTTGATGATTTCGAACATGATCGAGTTGCAGTTCAAAAAAGCTAATGACGCGCCGCTTGGTTCGGCTTTGGCTATTTCTGCCATGGCAATTGTGACCTTTGTATCCTTAATTTTCATTTGGCTTAATCGAAAATATATCAGAGGGCCGGGCGCATGAAAAACCAAGGGCGTTTTTTGAAATGGTTTATGGGTTTATTTTTAGTATTCCTCTATGCCCCTGCGTTCTTGCTTCCAGTGTTTGCATTTAACGATAGCAGTATTGTGTCCTTTCCTCTGAAAGGCTTCACAACAAAATGGTTTTCGGTTTTACAGTCAACCGAACCTCTACATATAGCGGCTCGCAATAGTGTTATGATTGCAGTCATAACCGCTGTGTTTTCTACTCTGTTTGGAGTGCTTGCAGCACGGGCCTCGTCTCGATTTAAGTTTCCTGGACGCCGCTCAATCATGGGGTTCATCATGTTGCCGATGGTATTGCCTGAAATTATTATTGGGGTTTCACTACTCGTTGTGATTATACAGCTTGGCTTTGAATTATCCCTGTGGAGTATCATAATGGGGCATATCTTGATTTGTACACCCTTCTGCATAGCAATCTTATCTTCCGCTTTTATGAATTTGGATCAAAATCTTGAGGAGGCGTCGATTGATTTGGGCCAAACTCGCTGGAATACATTTCGCTTGGTCATTTTGCCGCTGGTTATGCCAGGAATCGTAGCTAGCCTTCTTATAGCTTTCACTATTTCACTGGATGAGTTCATTATTGCGTTTTTTCTAGCTGGGACCGAACCCACGTTGCCCGTCTATATTTGGGGTCAATTACGCTTCCCGCAAAAACTTCCAAGCCTTATGGCTTTGGGTACAATTTTACTTATCGTGTCGATCGCTCTTTTGTTGATTGCTGATTATTTCCGTCGCCGTGGTATACGCAAAACAGGTATTGAAAATTCAGGAGGTTTCCTATGACTCAGCCTATAATCCAGCTCAGTGGGCTTGATAAATACTACGGGAATTTTCAGGCCTTGTCCCAGATTAACCTTGATATCAAAACCGGTGAGTTTTTCTCACTCTTGGGTCCATCTGGCTGTGGGAAGACTACTCTTTTGCGTGCCATTGCTGGATTTGAAGTCATATCTGCGGGAAGCCTACATATTGACGGCGCATCTATGGAGGATGTGCCTGCTAATCAGCGACCGACTAATATGGTTTTTCAAAGCTATGCCATTTTCCCCCATATGAGCGTGTCTGAGAATGTAGCCTACGGCCTTAAGGCCCGGAGGCTGCCGAAAGCTGAGATTGAGAAACGCGTTGCTGAAGCTATATCCATGGTTGGGCTTGATGGTTTTGGCGACCGTGCGTCTCATGGTCTATCTGGTGGACAGCGTCAACGGGTGGCTTTGGCACGTGCCTTAGTGCTTAAACCTCGCGTGTTATTACTAGATGAGCCTCTTTCGGCATTGGATAAAAAGCTGCGCGAACAGATGCAGTCAGAGTTGCGCCAATTGCAGCGTGCCGTAGGTATTACCTTTGTATTGGTCACTCACGACCAAGAAGAAGCACTAACTATGTCTGACCGTATTGCTGTTATGTTCGATGGAGAGATAGCTCAGGTGGCATCGCCACAAGAGCTTTACGGTAAGCCCACGAATAGGCAAGTTGCAAATTTCATTGGCCAAATGAACTTCTTGGACGCCAAAGTAATGGGTGTTGATGGAGATAAGGTTTTGGTAGACGTGCAATCTTTGGGCAAATTAACCCTTGATCTCCATCAGGCAACTGGTGGTATTGAAGGTTGTAATGTTGTGGGGGTGCGTCCGGAGATGTTGACAATCTTGGACGGGTCACAGGCTGCTGAGCGTGAGATTGAAGCTGAGGTGTGTGAAGTTTTTTATTACGGTGACATGACTTATTATGAGGTCATTTTGCCGTTCACTGAAGCAAAAATTACTATTACTATGCGCAATACTGCAGGGCGCAAGGTTCTCGGCGAAGGTGAAACAGCCCGTGTTGGTTGGAGCCAATCTTCCTTGTTACTGTTAAAGTGAGCTAATATAAAAAAGGGCACCAGGAGGTGCCCTTTTCCTATTGCCAACGTAGCTTCGTTTAGAAGCCAGCTTTAATTTTTTCAAATTCCACAATCATTTTTTCACGTAACTGCTGGTTCATAGGAACCTGTGCCAAAACTGGTACATCTATTGGACCCAAACCGGCCCAGTCCAATGCATCAGGACCCATTATGTCCATCGCAGTTTGGTTACCGTGGCCGTAGCCCCATTCGTTTACAATGTAGTCAGTTGAACCTGGGTCCATCCATGCGTTGAAGAAATCATACATTTTATCTTCGCTGCCTGGACCGTTTGCCAAGTTCACATAGCCACAGAACCAGCTTGAGGACCCCTCTGTCGTTGAGCGGTTTGCTTCAACCGCGAGACCTTCTGAGGACATTGTAACGGGTGTTTCATTCCAGGCCCAAGACACGATAACTTCACCGCTGCCCATAAGTTGTGCCAATTCCGCACCATCTGCCCAGTATGCACGTACATTTTGGTGCGCCTGACGCAACCAAGCGGAGGCGTTTTGAAAGTCGGCATCGGTGGCTTTTGTCCAATCCGTGACACCAGTGGCTAAATAACCCAATGCGTACACGTCATCAACATTGTCCGGCAATGCTATACGGCCTGCATAAGCTGGATCTAGGAATACTGCCAATGAAGTCATTTTTGCTGCATCAACCATGTCTGAGCGATATGTCAGTGCCGTTGTGCCCCAATCCATCGGCAACATGTAATAGCTGCCATCAATTTTAAAAGCTTCTGCCATTTCAGAGTTCACATCGCCCCAAAGATCTATGCGGCCAGTGTCCAGTGGCTCAAGCAGTCCTGCTTCATGCCATTTTGAGACAGATTGGCTGCAGGGGTGAGACACATCAGCCCGGAACCCTGCACGCAATTTTTGAAATGCTTCTTCTTCTTCACCAAAGAAGGCAAATGTAGGCGGCCCACCATGTTGCGTGATGTAGTTTTGAAAAAAACCTTCATCTTCGTAACCAGCCCAATCGAAAACAACTAGGCCGTCATCTGCGGCCATAGACATACCTGAAACCAGCGCAGCTGCGGTTGAGGCCATCAGTATTTTTTTAACATTCATTTTAATTCTCCCTAGCCGGCGAGGCGCCGTGTTACAAATGTTAGCCTAGGTTTATGAATCCATCAAGAATTCAGTTCAAACACTCTTTAATAGCAGCTTAATTGTTGTTTTACTCAACTATGTGAAAGCCGTTGTATATCTTACGGCCCCTAATTTATAGCACTAACGATGAGAAAGCCTGGGAGGTATCCAACATACCTCCGATATTCTTAATCATCGATGTAGGCGTCCATGGGGGGACAAGTACAGACTAAATGTCTGTCTCCATATACGTTGTCGACTCGGTTTACAGGTACCCAGTATTTATCTCCTTTTAACGCGCCTGCTGGATAGCAAGCTTGCTCACGGCTATAAGGCCTGTCCCAATCATAGATTAAATCTGCAACCGTGTGAGGCGCATTCTTTAAAGGGTTATTATCACGATCGCTTTTGCCATCAATCACGTCTTGGGCTTCTGCCCGAATTGAGAGCATTGCATCGCAGAAACGATCAAGTTCGGCTTTTGGCTCTGATTCCGTTGGCTCAACCATGAGTGTTCCTGCCACAGGCCAGCTCATTGTTGGGGCATGAAAGCCACTGTCCATAAGACGTTTTGCACAGTCGTCTACGGTGACATTCGCGGTTTCTGCCAAGGGGCGTGTGTCAATGATACATTCATGGGCTACGCGTCCAGTTTTTGATGTATAAAGAATGGAAAAAGCTCCTTTGAGACGTGCAGCGACATAGTTGGCATTTAAAATGGCCACCTTTGTAGCTTGTGTCAGACCTGATCCACCCATCAACAGAATATAGGCCCAGCTAACTGGCAAAATAGAGGGAGATCCAAAAGGAGCGGCTGAAACTGGGCCCAAGGAACTCCCGTATTCTGGATGACCAGGAAGGTATTCTGTAAGGTGCGATTTAACCCCAATAGGTCCCATGCCTGGCCCGCCGCCACCATGTGGGATGCAGAATGTTTTGTGCAGGTTAAGGTGTGAGACATCACCGCCGATATCGCCGGGACGCGACAGCCCAACCATGGCGTTCATGTTCGCGCCATCAATGTAGACTTGTCCCCCATGGTTATGTGCAATTTGGCAGACTTCTTGAACGCTTTCTTCGAACACCCCGTGGGTGGAAGGGTAGGTGATCATGCACGCTGCAAGGTTATCACTGTGCAATTCTGCTTTGATGCGAAAATCTGCAACATCAATGTTTCCATCTTTATCAGAGTTCACCACCACAACCTTATAGCCTACCATCTGAGCCGAAGCCGGGTTGGTGCCATGGGCGGATGTTGGGATCAGGCAGACGTTGCGCTGCTCTTGACCGCGATTGATGTGATAGTTCCGGATTGTCAAAAGACCGGCATATTCACCTTGTGCGCCTGAGTTCGGTTGTTGGCTAATTGCATCATATCCAGTGATTTCACACAACTTTTTGTTCAGATCGTCAATCATTTCATGATAGCCGAGGGCCTGATCCTTTGGAACGAAAGGGTGCAGGTCTGCGAATTCAGGCCAGGTTACAGGAATCATTTCAATCGTAGCATTTAGCTTCATTGTACAGCTGCCTAGAGGAATCATTGAACGATCAAGCGCAAGATCACGATCGGCAAGGCGTCTCATATAACGGGTAATCTCAGTTTCTGCCCGATTTTTGTGAAAAATTGGATGATTCAGATAGCCGCTTTCGCGCAGCATATTATCTGGCAAACGGTAAGCACGATTTACTTTGCTATCATCCTTCATGTCCCCACCAAATGCGCGCCAAACAGCCTCGATTGTTTCGGGGCGGGTCTGTTCATCGAGTGAAATGCCAATGCGTGTTTCGCCAACCTTACGTAAATTTATTCCATTGGCGACAGCTGCATTCATTATGACGTTTTGTAAATTTCCAATTTCGACAGTGATGGTGTCAAAGAAAACCTCTGGCTGTACATTGAAGCCCATTTTTTCAAGCCCATTTGCTAACCTACTGGTTTTACGGTGTACGGATTGGGCGATGGCCTTGATGCCGTCTGGTCCGTGATAAACAGCATACATTGATGCAATCACCGCAAGCAAAGCTTGAGCTGTGCAGACGTTAGAATTAGCTTTCTCGCGTCGGATGTGCTGCTCGCGAGTTTGTAAAGCCAAGCGCAAAGCTTTGTTGCCACGGCTATCAACTGAAACACCTATAATCCTACCGGGCATGCTTCGTTTGAAGGCATCACGCGTAGCCATATAGGCCGCATGCGGTCCTCCATATCCCATTGGGACACCAAACCTCTGGGTTGACCCGATAGCAATATCTGCTCCCATTTCGCCGGGACTTTTCAAAAGGGCTAGAGATAGTGGATCTGCGGCGACAATGCCCAAGGCTTTAGAAGCATGGAGTGCTTCAATTTCGGCCGTGAAGTCACGCACATGTCCATAAGTGCCAGGATATTGGAAAATAGCACCAAATACGGCCGTTGCTTCAAGCGTGTCTGGGCTGCCAACAATTACTTTAATGCCTAAAGGTTCTGCACGTGTTTTGATCACGGCAATATTTTGCGGGTGACAGTTCTCATCAACGAAGAAGGCCTTAGCTTTGGACTTTGCGGACCTCATCGCCATTGTCATTGCTTCCGCCGCAGCCGTGGACTCGTCGAGCAATGATGCATTTGCTATATCAAGACCAGTTAGGTCGCTGACCATAGTTTGGTAATTCAAAAGTGCTTCAAGGCGTCCTTGTGAAATCTCAGGCTGGTAAGGCGTATAGGCCGTGTACCACGCTGGGTTTTCCAAAATATTCCGTAGAATTGGAGCTGGCGTAGTGGTTCCATGGTAGCCCTGACCAATTAGCGATGTCAGGACTTTGTTTTTGTTTGCCACTTGACGCATATGATGAAGGGCATCGCGCTCAGACATTGGTGGTCCAAAGTTTAGTGGCGATTCTTGGCGGATGGTGGGGGGCACTGTTGCATCAATTAAGGCATCAAGATTATCGAAGCCGATCAACTTTAGCATCTCTTCCATCTCTGTTGGAGATGGGCCTATATGTCTGCGGTTGGCAAAGTCATAAGCTTCGTAAGTGGTGAGTTCAAAAGGCATCCGCACATCTCCTTGGCGTCTAGAAGTGGTCGTTTGTTTTAGGCGATGAAAGATTTATACTCAGACAAGCTCATAAGACCTTCAAGCTGCGCAGAATCTGACAGTTTAATTTTATAGATCCACGCGTCGCTCTCTGGACTTTCGTTAAGTGCGGCGGGGTTGCCCTGCAGCACTTCGTTGGCTTCAACAACTTCGCCATCAACTGGAGCGTAAATTTCGGAAGCGGCTTTTACTGACTCTATAACGCCTATTTCGTCTCCATTTTCAAATTCGTCGCCCGGTTCTTTTTGCTCAATAAACACGATGTCACCCAGTTGTTCCGCTGCGTGAGCGGTTATACCAATTATTGCAATGTCATCGTCAATCATTAGCCATTCATGTTCTTCCGAGTAATATGTAACCATTCTGGTCTCCCTTTAACGCTTGTAATTTGGTGTAATGAACGGCATTGCGCAAACCTCTGCCGGTTGCGGCTTACCGCGTATAATTAGCTGTATTTGAGTGCCTTCATTCGCAAAAGGTAATGATACATATCCCATTGCTACTGGGCCACTAACTGTTGGTCCAAAGCCGCCAGATGTAATTGCGCCAACTGTATTTCCTTTCATGTCATGGATCTCAACACCGGCGCGTGCTGGAGCGCGGCCGCTTGGTTTAATTCCAACTAATTTGCGCGATGGGCCATTTTTAAATTCGTTTAAGATACGATCGGCGCCTGGAAACCCACCCGCCGACCGGCGGCGTTTTGGGATAGCCCATTTTAAGCCGGCTTCGATTGGTGAAGTTGAAGGGTTAATGTCGTTTCCGTAAAGGCAAAGTCCCGCCTCCATTCTCAAGCTGTCGCGCGCACCAAGCCCCGCAGGGGCACATTTTGGGTGGGAGAGCATCAGACGTGAGATACGGTCAACCTCATCTTCGGGAATCGAGATTTCGTATCCATCTTCACCTGTATAACCCAAACGTGAGATACGACATTCTGTTCCATCGATTTCAGCGAGGGTTGTTTCCATGAATTTCAATTCAGTGATTTCAGGACAATGGGTGCCTACAACATCCTCAGCCATTGGCCCTTGCACAGCAATCAGGGCGCGATCAAAGACCTCTATAACTTCGACACCTTGAAGATTTTCTCGCATGTATGGGACATCTTGATATCGCATGGATGCGTTCACGACGATAAACAGATGATCGCCGGCGTTGGAGACGATGAGGTCATCCATTATACCACCGTCAGGGTTGGTAAAAAATGTATATCGGGCTTTGCCGATCCGCAGTTCGTCCAAGGCCGCGGGTACGAGAGATTCTAGTTTTAGCGCAACCTCGTCGCCCGTTAATATAACTTGACCCATATGGCTAACATCGAAAAGGGCAGCTTGGGTTCGGCATTGAGTGTGTTCTGCCATAATACCCGCGGGGTACTGAACGGGCATTTCCCAACCCGCAAAATCAACCATTTTGCCGCCAAGTTCGACATGCAAATCATACAGAGGAGTACGCTTTACTCTATTAGCCACTGCAGGTTCCCAATTAAAAATTTAATTTCCACTATAGGAAACTTTTTCCGTTATAGGGAATTTTTTATTTTGATCAAGCCTGACTTTCTAGGAATTAGATAATCTACGTTTCTTTGGTAAAGGCGGCACTGACTTTGATTATTGCATGCTCAAGTATATCAAACATCTCATCAATTTGAGGTTTGGTAATGATTAAAGGAGGTGAGAATATACACATGTTGATCAGCGGTCGAACAATAAGTCCCATATCATTGCAGGCTTCATCCAGCATAGTCCCAATTTTACGTTCGTCTTCTAGCCGTGAGCCATCCTTGGTTAAACGCCCTTCGATGCAGCCGAGCAGCCCTTGGCCTCGTGTATCGCCTATTATTGGAAAGCGTGATAATTGAGACAACCTGTTCTGAAAGTAAGGTACAATTTCGCGCACATGTTCTAGAATTTTTTCACGTTCTAGAATTTCAATATTTTTTAATGCAGCCGCACAACTAACAGGATGACCTGAATAGGTATATCCGTTGGAAAAGAGCATCTCTCCGTTATTAGTCATACGTTCCATCATAGAGTCAGAGATGATGCAGGCTCCAAGCGGTAGGTAGCCTGATGTCAAACCCTTTGCACAGGTTATCATGTCAGGTTGAATGCCGAAAACCTCTTTAGAGGCAAACCAATGCCCAAGGCGGCCAAAGCCGGTCACTACCTCATCGGAGATATAAAGAATATCATGTTCTCTGCATAAGTCGAAGGTACGCTTATGATAGCCGTCAGGCGGCACAATGACACCTCCCGAGCTCAAGATAGGCTCGGCAATAAATGCACCGATCTTATCAGCCCCAATAGTTGTGATTGCGTCGCTCATTTCTTCTAACTTGGCATCGCACCAATCCTCTACACTCATGTGATCAGGGCGGAGATAGGGATTTA
This sequence comes from uncultured Planktomarina sp., assembly GCA_905182425.1. Taxonomy (GTDB): domain Bacteria; phylum Pseudomonadota; class Alphaproteobacteria; order Rhodobacterales; family Rhodobacteraceae; genus Planktomarina. Next base: position 33,328 of record CAJJBP010000022.1, read on the forward strand.
CGTTAGGTAGAAAGTGAACCAGCCGGTTTTCTACATCAAATTTAGTAATATCGCGTTCCTTGCCGCTCACAGATGCTGCAAGATATGTTGAGCCATGATATCCTTTTTCACGCGCAAGAATAATCTTCTTTTCTGGTCGGCCAAGTACATTGTTCATAAACTGCATAGCACGAAGTGCTGTATCAACGGCAGTCGATCCACCAGTAGTGAAAAAAACATTATTGAGATCACCAGGCGCCAAATCGGCTATTTTCTTTGCTAAAGTTGCGCTGGGCTGAGTCACATTTGTAAAGGGCGAGGAGTAAGGCATCTGCATTACTTGGGCTGCAATCGCATCGGCCATCTCACGCTGGCCATACCCAATTTGAACGCACCACATGCCACCAGGACCATCGATAAATTTTTTGCCAGTTTCGTCGTACATGTAGATCCCATCAGCACTTTGAACCAACATATTATCGTATTGCCGCCAGGCATTCATATCGTGCCAAGGGTGAATAAAATGATCTCTATCCCATTCGTGCAGCTCTTCAGGTGATGGTGAATTCAACATGTTAACCTCAGTTTTTGTTCAGCCCAAGAGCACACTGGCTAATCCAGCAAGTCAAGGGTGCAAGACACATTATGACCCTAGGTTCTGACTTCGTTACGGAAATGGAGTGAAATAACGTTACGCGCCAGCCCGTTTTAGGTGTTTCGATAGATGCAATTGTCTGTCGAGAATGCACTACGTAGGGGCTTACTAGCTGATCCGTTATTTTGTTACTTCTTCAACAGGAGCCTCGGCTTTGAGCCACGCCGAAAAACCGCCAGCTATATGAGCGACAGGTGCAAGTCCCATATCTTGAGCTAGTTTTGCGCTTAGAGCTGAACGCCATGCACTCGCGCAATAGAATACGTAGGTTTTATCCAGATTAAAAATCTCTTTATGATAAGGGCTTTTTGGGTCAATCCAAAACTCCAACATGCCACGTGGGCAAGAGAATGCTCCAGGTATTTTACCACTGCGTTGGAGTTCACGAATATCTCGAAGATCAACAATCACATGATGATCACTGTCGACTAGCGCGCGCGCCTCATCAACTGACAGTGTGGTGATCTCCTTATTTGCGGTATCGACCATTTCTTTGACTGAGGACGTTATATTCTGTGCCATGTGTTAACTCCTGTTTCATCTGACATATGCGCTTACTACAAAATTGGAAACCTCAAACATCTGGCCTGATGCGGTAGCACCAAGTACGTTCATTTTGACCTTGTGGAGCGGTGAAGGCAGTTCCTGAAATTTGCTCACCAAATAGTCCATAATTGCATTTTTGCGGACTGTTCATGCCCTGTGGCAAAGCTTCAGGGAGCGCTTCGGTTTCAAAGTCATTCCCAAAACTGGAAATGTATTGCGATGTTTTTGCCATAATTATTTCCTTGGTTGTTAGTTACAAATATTAGTAGAGTTTTTAACTAACAACCTTTGTGTGATTAATTTTTGGTTTACGTTAGATGTGCTACTACACTTTTGGCGGGGCACCTCCTGTAAAGTTATTGATGTTTTGATAGTCGCAGGCCGCCTCTTGCATCTCTAGGTGTAGGTGTTGACCGTCATCATCATAAGGGTGTGCGCGAGCGAGATTTTCATCAAAATCAATTCCCAAGCCAGCGCCCTGTGGCGCTTCAATAAACCCGTTGTCAACTCGGATAGCCCCTTTAATCAAAGCGTCATGAAACGGGGTCTCAATAGTCTCTGCCATTAGTGTATTTGGAATTGAAATTGAAAGATGAATATTTGCTGCCCATTCGACTGGACCTGCGTAAAGGTGTGGGGCAATCTGGGCATTATACACTTCTGCAATAGCAGCAATTTTCTTAGTTTCCCAAATTCCACCTGATCTCCCGAGCGCAGGTTGCAATATTGTTGCCGCCCCTTGGCGGAGGACTTCTGCAAACTCCGCTTTGGTTGTGAGGCGCTCACCTGTTGCAATCGGCGTGGTGACGGCACGGGCGACTTTGGCCATTTCAGAAAAGTTATCTGGCGGAATGGGTTCTTCAAACCAAAGTGGAGAGTAGGGTTCAAGTGCTGTTCCAAGACGAATGGCACCGGCTGTGCTGAACTGCCCATGGGTTCCAAAAAGTAAATCTGCCTTATCGCCGACAGCGTCACGAATAGCGGCACATAGTTTTATAGATTGGCTAATGTCTGACATTGATGGCATGTGACCACCGCGGAGAGTGTAGGGGCCAGCTGGATCAAACTTTACGGCAGTGTAGCCTTTGGAAATAGCAGCGGCTGCGGCCTCAGCAGATTGCTCAGGATTTCCCCAAAAGTTAATTATATCATGATGCGCAAGGGGGTAGAGATAGGAATAAGCCCGGACGCGATCGTTCATTTTTCCACCTAATAGGGCCCAAACGGGACGGTTTCGATCTTTGCCTACTATATCCCAACAGGCCATTTCTAGACCTGAAAACGCACCCATAACTGTGAGGTCCGGACGCTGTGTGAAGCCACTTGAGTATGCACGTCTGAACATCAGCTCGACATCTTCGGGGCTTTGATTCTGCATATGCCGTTCAAAGACATCATGAATAACATGCGTCATTGTGGTTGGTCCAACGCTGCTCGCGTAGCATTCCCCGATCCCAGTTATCCCGGTGTCAGTAGTGAGTTTTACGAATATCCAATAGCGACCTCCCCAACCTGGAGCAGGGGGTGCTGTGACAATGACTTCGAGGTCCTGAAGTTTCATACTTGCCTCCAAATGATAATCCACCAGCAGGTGGAAGGTTAGTTTTGAACACAGACTGTCATGAAATTATGGCGCCTCTCGTATTTTAAGTCGGAAAAGGCCTGTGTTGTAGGGTAAAATTTCACCAGATGTGAATGACATATTTTTAATATCGTTAATCAGTTAAATGATTTGATCAAGGACCGAAAGTGAAAGGTTTTGCTATTAAACGATGAAATACGCTTCAGGGTGTTATGCGTTTTGTAGGCTTATTGTGCGGCTTTCTTTCACTGATGCTGCCTTTTTGGCGGGTAACAAAGATAGCCAAGCTTAGGGAAACAATAGCTGCAGAAAATAGAAACGGTGCTCCTGGCAAGTTGAAACTGCTTTCTGGGCGAGTTGATGCGTAAAAGACATATGTAAGAACCAACGGCGCAAAAATTACGGCTAATGATTGGGTGGAGGCAACGATGCCCTGCACCTCACCTTGTTGATTGTCCTCAGCTTTATTAGCCATGATGCCCCTCATTGCGGGGATAACAATAGCACCCAATGCGCTCACAGGTGCAAGAAGAAAGGCCCAAAACGCAGATGTTATGAAGCCCAAAACCAAGAAAACCGAGATATTAAAAATTAGGCCAAATACTATAGTCTTCCTCTCGCCTAGTTTTGGGATGATATGCCTGATAAAAAGTCCCTGGACCACAGCTATAGAAATGCCAAAGGATGCAAGTGAGAGGCCAATCATCGCGGAATTCCATCCAAATTGTGTTTTTGAGAAATAGACCCAAACAGCTGGATAGACGTAAAATGCAAATTCATAGAGGAAGAAAACTACTAGGAATCGTGCTAAACTAGTAATTTTTCGAATTTGACGTAATGCACCTAATGGGTTTGAACGTGCCGGATCGAAGGGCCGACGAATTTTGTCTGTTACTGTCTCAGGCAATACAAAATAGCCAAGAATTAGGTTGAAGGTGGCGAGACCTGCTGCGGCAAAGAAGGGAACCCGAAATCCAAATTCGCCCAAGAGCCCTCCCAAAAGAGGTCCAAGTACAAATCCCACTCCAAATGTCGCACCCAGTATACCGAAGTTTGCTGACCTGTTTTCAGGTGTTGAGATGTCAGCGATGAATGCTGCCGCAGTCGATTGCGTGGCGGCGGCGATACCTCCGATTATGCGGGTAATTACGAGGAGCCAAATTGAATGGGCAAGGCCCATGACCACAAAATCCACCGCAATGACCACCAAAGAGATCAGGAGGACAGGCCTTCGCCCATAGCGGTCGCTCATAGAACCAAGTGTCGGCCCTACAAGGAATTGCATTGCTGCAAATACTGTGGATAAAACTCCACCCCAAATCGCGGCGTTTCCCAAATCCCCACCGCCAATTTCACGCAGTAATTCGGGCATAACTGGGATAATCAGGCCAATACCCATGGCATCGATCGTGAGAGTGATAATAATAAACACGAAGGCTAATCTTTTGTTCATGAGTTATTTCCTCTAGGTGCAACTAAATATGGCCCGTTTGTTAAATGTGGGAAGTTGACGTCAAGAAGTCACTGAGGAGTTTAGCAAATGTCGCAGGCTGTTCGATACATGGGGCGTGACCTGCTCCTTTAATCAGGTGAAACTGGCTGCCTGGAATAAGATCAAGAGTTTCGCGCACCAAATCTGCGGGCGTTGAGCTGTCGTGATCACCTGCAATTCCCATTACCGGTAGGCGCAATGCTGAAGTTGGCGTGATAAAGTCAGTTCCTGCAATTGCATGGGCACAGCCGATATAACCTTCCGCCCGAGTTGCTCTTAGCATATTGTGCCAGGGGGCCTTTGATTGGCCGGCAAGCATCTTGGGGCTAAACCAGCGGCTCATCGAGGCGTCAGCAACTAGATCCATACCATTTTCTCTAATGCTGGCGATACGCTCCCTCCAAATGTCTGGTGTTGCTATCTTTGCTGCGGTGTTTGACAAGACCATTGAACGAATGAGATCGCGGCGCTTGGTGGCCAAACCTTGACCGATCATGCCTCCGATAGAAAGGCCAACAAACATACTATCTTTAACCTTAAGATAATCCATCAGGGCTTCAATGTCCGAGACGAGCCCGCCCATCGAATATGGTGCACTTGGGCAATCAGAAAGTCCATGGCCGCGCATATCATAGCGAATGATGCGCAATCCTTTTGGCAAAAGAGGCAGAATTTGATCCCAAAGGCGGAGATCAGTTCCCAAAGAGTTTGAAAACACGAGAGGTGGTCCATTTGGATCACCTTCATCACGATAATGAAAGTGAAATTCGTCTTTTTGAAAAACCTTCATAGCTCTTCCCCTTTGATACATTATTGATATCCTTGCTCTAAATGCGTGGAGGATTCTATGTCTATAACAACCTGTATATTTGACGCCTATGGCACCCTATTCGATGTGACCGCAGCGGCAAGGGCTGCGGCAGCTCAACCTCAAAATAGCTCCATTTCTGAGAATTGGCCAAAATTGGCAACTGATTGGCGGCTTAAACAACTACAATATACTTGGATACGTGCGATAACAGGAGCTCATGCGGATTTCTGGCAAGTTACGCAGGAAGGGCTCGACTGGGCAATGGAAGCCAACGGTGTTGGTGGTGCGGAATTGCGTGCAGAGTTGCTAGAACTATACTGGAACTTGGAAGCCTACGGTGAAGTCCCCAAAATGTTGGAGATATTAAAGACGGCTGGATTGCAGACTGCAATTCTGTCGAATGGATCGCCTGACATGTTGACTGGCGCAGTCTCCTCTGCAGGTATAGGTGGACAATTGGATGCACTTTTATCTGTTGAAAGCATCGGAGTTTTTAAACCCAACCGGAAAGTTTATGACCTTGTAGGGGCGCACTTTGGTTGTCATTTAGATGAGGTTTTATTCGTCTCGTCCAACGGTTGGGATGCAGCAGGTGCCGTGGGGTATGGCTTTAGAACGGTTTGGGTCAATCGCGCTTGCGAGCCCATGGACAGGTTGCCTTGGAAGCCGCATCACCAATTACCAGATCTTCAGCAAATTCCTTTAATTGCCGGTGTGTTGCTTTGAATATTGAAATGATCCGTGCTGCGGCCTTGCGGCTTAAAGATCATGCACGAAAAACACCATTTTTAAATTCGTTTTTTGTAGATGATATCGCTGGGCGTAGGGTGTGGATCAAGACTGAGGCTCTTCAACACACGGGTTCGTTTAAGTTCAGAGGGGGATGGTCTGCTGTCTCGGCACTGTCTCCTGAAGCTTTGAACGCTGGTGTAGTTGCCTTTTCTTCTGGCAATCATGCGCAAGGTGTTGCACTTGCGGCCAGGCTTCACGGCACTCATGCCGTGATAATAATGCCATCTGATGCACCTAAGTTGAAGGTGAACAATACGCTTAGTCTGGGGGCTGAGGTAATTTTATATGATCGTGAAACTGAAGATCGCCAAGCGATTGGTCAAGAGTTAGCGCAGAAGAGAGGATTGACCCTTATCAAACCTTATGATGAGCCAAATGTCATTGCAGGGCAGGGCACTTGCGGATTAGAAATTTCCGCGCAGGCTGCAGATTTTGGGATTTGGCAGGCTGATGTTTTGGTGTGTTGCGGTGGTGGTGGTTTGACGGCTGGGATTGCATTAGCGCTCGAGGCGGAAGCGCCAAGTATGAAGGTGCGCCCGGTTGAGCCTGTGAATTTCGACGATGTAACAAGGTCATTGGCGATAGGCGTGCGCCAGACCAATACGCACCTTGGCGGCAGTATTTGTGATGCAATCGTAACGCCCACGCCTGGCGAGTTAACCTTCCCAATCATGCGCCGTCTGTGTGGTCCAGGAATTGTAGTTTCAGAGATTGATTGCCTGCGCGCAATGTCGGTGGCTTTCACCCGCTTTAAAGTGGTGCTTGAGCCGGGAGGGGCAATAGCTTTAGCCGCTGCGTTATACCATGGGGATCAAATCTCTGGAGACGATGTTATTTGTGTGGCCTCAGGTGGAAATGTCGATGCCGCGATATTTGCCCGCGCCATAAGCGATTATCCTTGTAGCTAAAAAATATTTTGTGTCTAAGTTTTACGACTTGGCTGCAAAATTAAAAGTTTTCAGGCTGTGGTAGGCTGAGAATATGCAAACCACCATCGACCATAATAGTCTCTCCGGTTGTGCATTCACCATAATCTGAAGCCAAATATACCGCAGTGCCTCCAATTGACGCTTTGGTAGCGTTTGCACGCAGAGGTGTATTCTTCTCGGTATAGCGGAAGGTTTTTCGCGCACCACCGATTGCTGCACCAGACAATGTTTTCATTGGGCCTGGTGAGATCGCGTTGACTCGAATTTTTTGAGGACCAAGATCGTTGGCGAGATACACTACAGCAGATTCTAAAGCCGCTTTTGCAACGCCCATGACGTTATACCAGGGAGTAGCCTTACGGCTACCTTGGTATGTCAGAGTAATCAAAGTGCCACCTTCTGTCATCAACGGAGCCGCTTTTTTAGCCATGTCGATGAAGGAATAAGCTGAGATATCTAAAGAATTTTTAAAATTTTCGCGACTTGTATCTACAAAACGTCCAGTCAGCTCATTTTTATCTGAATAGGCAATTGCATGTACAGCAAAATCTATGCTTCCCCATTTTTGAGCTAATGTATCAAACGCCGCTTGAGTACTGGCGTCGTTTTGAACGTTATAGTCTAAAACAGTGTCGACGCCCATTTCCTCAGCCAGGCCTTTTACTTTGTCACCAAAAACATCCATTTGGCATCCGAAAGCGATTTCGGCGCCTTCTGCACGCATTGCCTCCGCAATGCCCCACGCAATGGATCTGTTATTAGCGATACCAGTGATGAGCCCGCGTTTGCCTTTAAGAAGTTCTGCCATTTCTTTACCCGTGATATTTGCTCATGATCAATGTCGCGTTCGTCCCGCCAAATCCAAAACTGTTAGAGAGGATTGTGTCGAGTTCAACGTTATTTTGCCTTTGAGTTACAATTTCCCCTGCGTCAAGTGCAGGGTCTAGTTCTTTCACATTTGCTGATGCCGAAATAAAGCTATTTTGCATCATTGAAAGTGAATAGATCGCTTCGTGTACAGAAGTTGCGCCCAAAGAGTGCCCAGTCAGTGATTTCGTTGATGAAATCGGTGGGGTTGTACCGCGACCAAAAATATTGCGGACAGCCTCTACCTCGGTCACATCGCCCGCTGGGGTTGATGTACCATGGGCGTTTATATAGTCGATCCTGCGATCAGGATCGAGCATCGCCAAAGCTTGACGCATTGAACGCTCTCCCCCCTCTCCAGAAGGGGCAACCATATCAGCACCGTCAGATGTAGCGCCGTAGCCAGTTAACTCAGCGTAGATTTTGGCTCCACGCGCTTTGGCATGCTCCAGCTCTTCGAGCACAAGAACCCCACCACCGCCTGCAATAACAAAACCGTCGCGGGTTGCGTCGTAAGGGCGAGAGGCAGTTTCTGGAGTGTCGTTATATTTTGAAGACATAGCATTCATCGCGTCGAACAAGCATGATAGTGACCAGCTGACCTCTTCGCCGCCGCCCGCAAACATGATGTCTTGTTTGCTCATTTGAATTTGCTCCATCGCGTTTCCGATGCAATGCGCAGATGTGGCGCAAGCGGATGTGATAGAGTAGTTTAGACCTTTGATTTTAAAAGGGGTTGCTAGGGTAGCAGAATGTGCTGAACTCATGCAGCGCGTTACCATGAACGGACCCATACGTTTTGGACCGCCTTTGTTTTTGACAACATCAAACGCTGTATAAAAATTTGATGTAGATGGTCCACCAGACCCCATGATGAGGCCTGTACGAACATTTGAAACTTCATGCGCTTCTAAACCTGAGTCTTTTATGGCCTGTTCCATCGCCAGATAATTGTAGCCAGCGCCTTTGCCCATAAACCGCATTACACGTTTTTCGATGTGCTCTGCGGGTTCAATGTTTGGAACACCTGCAACCCGGCTGCGAAAGCCGTTTTCTGCATATTCTGGTTCAAACGAAATCCCTGAACGACCTGCCTTGAGTGAGTCCGTAACTTCGTTAAAATTGTTTCCAATAGGTGATATGACACCCAAGCCTGTGATTACAACGCGGCGCATTTGGTCCCCTTATTTAATCTGTGAACAAGCCAACTTTCATGCTAACAGTTGTGTAGATTTCTTTTCCGTCAGCAAACATGCGGCCATTGGCCATTCCAAGTTTTAGCTTACGGTCTATAACGCGTGTAAAGTCCACGTGATATGTAATCATTTTTACAGCCGGTGTCACCATATCGGTGAACTTGACCTCGCCCACGCCCAAGGCGCGGCCTCGTCCTGGCATTCCACGCCAGCCAAGGTTGAAGCCGGTCAGCTGCCATAACGCATCAAGTCCCAAGCATCCTGGCATAACCGGATCACCTGGGAAGTGGCATTTGAAAAACCAGAGATCAGGATTTATATCAAATTCTGCAACTAAGTGGCCTTTGCCATGTAAGCCGCTATCGCTGCTTATTTCTGTGATACGGTCCATCATAAGCATTGGGGGCTCTGGCAGCTGGGCATTGCCTTGGCCAAAAAGCTCTCCCCGTGCGCATTTTAAAAGGCCTTCTCTGTCGAAAGAAGTCGGAAAGTCTGATTGCATGATCGGCTCCTTAAGAAGTTGTATCTCGGTTTTATAAGCGTTCTATATACTTCTGGTATTGTGAGGCAAGAGCTGCTTGAGGTCGCAACCAACGGTTTCTTGCTAGGGTGGGTTACGATTTGCCATTGAAAGTTGGTGATAAGCGAGCATATTAGAAACATGGTAAAGTCTGAAAAACATCGTATATCCCTCAAGCCAGTCGAAATGTGGTTGAAAAGAGGCGGGCTACGGCCAACCCGGCAGAGAGTTATTTTAGCTGAACGCCTGATCGGGGATGGTAAAAATAGGCATGTCACTGCCGAAAGTTTGTTTGCGGCCGGCAATGATTTTAAAAACAAAGTGTCCTTAGCTACAGTCTATAATACTTTGCGTGCGTTTTGCGATGCAGGTTTGATGCGTGAAATCACGGTTAACGGATCTAAAAGCTATTTTGATACCAATATGACTGATCATCCTCATTTCTATTGGGAAGATACTTCTCAATTAGTAGATGCGCCGGCAGGTGAACTGAAAATCAGCCTATTGCCAGATACGCCTGAGGGTGCCGAAATTTCAAAGGTTGACGTTGTAATCCGGCTGCGTCGTAAGGTTCAAGGGAGCTAGTGGTTAGCTACGCTTTAAAAGCTGTTTCTATGCTGCTTAAGTTTTTGATTTATAAAACCCATTCTAATTTTTTTGAACCATGTATAGATATTATTTAGCGCAAATTATGTAACTCTTTAGTACGTAAAAAATGTAATTTTAATCGATTTTTATGACGAATTCTAATTCTTCTAATTTTGAGTGCATTGCAAGGTACAGTCTCACACGGTATTAGCGCCCTAATTGTGATTTTCCCAAAAGGTGTACGGCTATGACCGACGCGAAAAAACTGTTTATAAAAACGTATGGCTGTCAGATGAACGTATATGACAGTGAACGCATGGCCGAAACCTTGGGCGTGCAAGGCTATGTGCAAACCCAAATTGCCGATGATGCTGATATGATTTTACTCAATACCTGTCACATTCGAGAAAAGGCAGCTGAAAAAATTTACTCGGAGTTGGGGAAGTTTAGGAGTTTAAAAGATGCTAAACCAAATCTCAAAATCGGTGTTGCAGGGTGTGTTGCTCAGGCTGAAGGAGCTGAAATCATTCGCCGTCAGCCGATGGTTGATCTGGTTGTTGGCCCTCAATCTTACCATAAGCTTCCTCAAATGGAGGCGCAAGTTCAGGCTGGTTATCGTGCCTTAGATACGGATTTTCCGGAAGAGGATAAATTTGATCATTTGGCGAAGCGTCCAAAAGCAAAGCGTGGCCCAACTGCTTTCTTAACAGTTCAAGAGGGATGCGATAAATTTTGTGCGTTTTGTGTTGTACCTTACACACGAGGTGCTGAAGTTAGTCGTTCTTCGGAACGTGTTTTAGCCGAAGCTGCTGACTTGGTCGAACGTGGAGTGAGTGAACTTACTCTGCTCGGTCAAAACGTAAATGCATATCACGGCCATCCTGGTGGATTGGCAGGTTTGATCTGGCAATTGTCCGAAATTAAAGATCTTAAGCGAATCCGATTTACCACAAGCCACCCAAATGATATGGATGATGCGTTGATTGAAGCGCACAGAACGTGCGAAAAGCTTATGCCGTATCTGCATCTGCCTGTGCAGTCCGGAAGTAACAAAGTTTTGAAGGCAATGAACCGCAAGCACACCCGAGAAAGCTACTTTTCTATTGTGGATCAGATCCGCACGGCGCGTCCTGATTTGCTTTTGTCTGGTGATTTTATTGTTGGTTTCCCTGGTGAGACTGATGCAGATTTTGAGGATACTCTGGATTTGGTGCGTCAGGTCGGTTACGGCCAAGCCTATTCGTTTAAATACTCCGCTCGTCCGGGAACACCTGCCGCCGAGAAGGGCGAGGTTGATCCGAAAGTAGCAATTGAACGTCTACACATTCTACAAGCGCTTTTATTGAAGCAACAATACGCGGCGCAGGCTTCTATGGTGGGGCGTGACGTAAAGGTTTTGTTTGAAAAAAAAGGTCGCAAAGAAGGTCAGCTAATAGGAAAGTCAGAGTATCTTCACGCTGTCCATGCGTTCGCTCCTGGTGATATGTTGGGACAAGTTGTGCCTATTCGAATTATTAAAGATATGACTAATTCATTGACTGGGGAACTTCTTTAATAGAACCGTGCTCAAAATTTGTTGGTAAGGTATGTTGAACGATTGCATTTTGCATTTATTTTGCGACATTAAGCTTAAAAATCTTTTTTTAGTTTGTACCTGTCGCAACACTTGCTACATTTATGGTAGAAATACTGACACAATTTAGGACCTAGTAGGGGACATCCTTGGCAGACGACGCCGTATTAATTACCTCCGTTCAAAATGAAACTCGAATTGAATTTCCGGAAAACCGTCTTCTTGCCGGGCTCTGTGGTGAATTTGACCGAAATCTGACTACGATTGAAACTGATCTGTCACTGCAAATTGTGCGTCGAGGAAATCAACTGTTATTGATTGGTGATGAGGACAGCCGAGCCCGGGCTGGTTCTATATTGCCCGCTTTGTATAATCGTCTTGAGCAAGGGCGCAGTGTCCAGACTGCAGACATCCTAGCTGAGCTACGGATGCATGTTACCAAAGACATGACTGCGGAGCCAAGTGGCGGTAAGCAGCTGGAAATGTTCCGGGGTGGTAAGATTGAGATTAAGACCCGTAAGAAGCTTATCGAGCCGCGCACAGAGGCCCAGCACGCTTACGTCCAAGCATTATTCAAAAACCAAATGGCTTTTGGCATTGGTCCAGCTGGCACTGGTAAGACCTATCTCGCTGTAGCTGTTGGTGTGTCAATGTTTATCACTGGACAAGTTGATAAAATTATTTTGTCGCGTCCTGCGGTTGAGGCCGGGGAGAGACTTGGATTTTTGCCTGGTGACATGAAGGAAAAAGTTGATCCCTACATGCAGCCGCTCTACGATGCTTTGAATGATTTTCTTCCCGTCAAACAGATGACAAAGCTGATTGAAGACAAGGCTATCGAAATTGCGCCTTTGGCATTTATGCGCGGCCGAACTTTAGCTAACGCCTTCGTTGTGCTGGACGAAGCTCAAAATGCAACATCAATGCAAATGAAAATGTTTCTTACTCGTTTGGGTGAAGGTAGTAGAATGGTCATTACGGGCGATAGGACACAGATCGATTTGCCCCGTGGTGTCAAGTCGGGTTTGGCGGATGCGGAACGTCTATTGGCATCCATTCCAAAAATCAGTTTTAGTCATTTTACCTCTAAGGATGTGGTACGTCATCCTTTAGTCGCTGCAATTGTTGATGCTTATGACGCAGACACTCCATGAGCGTTATTTTTGATCTTGTGTTTGAGGATCTGCGTTGGAAAAAGAAAAACCTTGCTGAGATTGCTTTGAAAGTTGGCACCGCCTTTTCAGAATATTTTGATCTGCCTAAAGGCGCAAGCGCTGTCGTAATGGGTTGCAATGATGATACTATCTCTGTTCTCAACAAAAACTTCCGCGGTAAACTGCAAGCAACTAATGTGTTGTCGTGGCCTGGTTCGGACCTGGCGGCTAAAGGGCCGGGCAACTTTCCTTTGCCGGCAATTGATCCAGAACTCGGTAATATAGCGATTTCCTACGAGACTTGCATGTGCGAGGCTGCAGGCGCTGAGATAGATCAGACTGATCATATTACACATCTACTGATCCACGCCACATTACATTTGTTGGGCTATAATCACATTGAAAACGATGACGCCAACATAATGGAAAGTGTTGAAATCAAGATCCTTGCCAAGTTGGGTATTTCTAACCCATATTACATAAGTGATGAAATTAAATGATCGGTAAAATGCTAAATAATGGTGGCGACATAAGCAGCCCAGATTCTACAGGAGACCCTTCCAGTGGTATTTTACAGAAACTTGGAGTTTGGGGGCGCTTAAAATGGGTGTTGACCGGTCGTACCTATAAAGGTGGCGAACTAAATAGGTCACTCCAAACCGGTGAGTATGTTCAACCTGGAATTTGGAACTTGCGGCAACTTCGTGTTGAAGATGTAATGGTGCCACAGGCTGACATTAAATCAGTGCCAATGACGATTACGAAAGAAGATCTGGTAGATGTTTTTCGTGATAATGGCCTCACAAGACTGCCAGTCTATAACAGAACTCTTGATACGCCACTGGGCTTCGTTAATCTCAAAGATGTTGCGCTGAAGCATGGATTTAATGCGTCGGGTGGACGGTTTGCTCTTAAAACAATGCTAAGACCGTTGATTTTTGTTCCACCGTCAATGCCTATTGGTGTTTTGCTGACTAAAATGCAGGCAGATCGCATTCATATGGCCTTAGTCATTGATGAATACGGTGGTACAGATGGACTTGTAACGATTGAGGATTTGATAGAGCAAGTTATCGGAGAGATCGAGGATGAGCATGATCCTGATGAAGGTGATTTTTGGATTGTCGAAAAGCCAGGTTGTTATCTTGCTCAGGCAAAAACGCCTCTTGAGGATTTTCAAATCGAAATTGGTCGTGATTTGTCTAATGTAGAGGAAGTTGATCCCGAGGAAGTTGAAACGCTTGGGGGATTAGTTTTTATGTTGCTGGGACGGGTTCCTGCGCGTGGTGAGGTGATAAACCATCCGGCTGGTGTCGAGTTTGAGATTGTCGATGCAGACCCTCGACGAGTTAAACGGCTACGAGCATATGTTCAAAACCCAGAGCTTGCATAACTCTTGGAAAAAGCTTCCCGTCTGGTTGAAATCATTATGTATTTTTACTGCAGGAGGTATTTCCGCGCTAGGTCAAGCACCTTTTGATATTCCAGCTCTGACACTTTTTGGCCTAGCATTTGGGATTTGGGCTATACAGGAACTCGGTACCTTCAAGCCTTTTTTGGGTGGTTGGGTGTTGGGTTTTGGGTATTTTTCAGGCAGTTTATATTGGATTATTGAGCCTTTCCTTGTTGATGCGGCAGCTACAGGTTGGATGGCACCCTTTGCTTTGATGAGTTTATCTGGAGGGTTGGCGATTTTATGGGGACTTGCTTTCAAGGCGGTGCGCGGTTGCCACGGCTTAATGCTATGCCTCAGTTTAACTGCTGCAGAATTTGCACGGGCCTACCTTTTAACTGGATTTCCGTGGGTTTTAATTGGCTATGTGTGGATTGATACTCCGGTGTATCAACTGGCTGCGTGGATCGGGCCACATGGAATGACATTTTTGACGTTATTGTGTGCATGGGGTCTTGGCCGTCGTGGATCTGATCCAATAGCGTTTAGGCTGGTTGCAATTTCAATAGTATTTTTTATACCGTTTTTACCCTCTATAAAAGGTCCTCCGGGGGCTAGTGATGCACCTATTATTCGTTTGATAAATCCCAATGTCGCCCAAAAAGACAAGTGGCATCTAGACAAAATGGCTGGGGTTTTTGATTATCAGATTATGTTAACAAAAGCAGACCCTCAGGTTGATCTTGTCGTTTGGCCTGAGGCTTCGGTTTATATGTCACTTGATAAAGCCCGCCATGAAATTAGTGAAGCTGCGGGCGATGCATCGGCTCTAGTGGGCGTGCAGCGAATAAGCGAAGAGCTGCGTTTCTACAATTCGGCTGTAGTGATAGATGCCAAGGGAAACATCTCTGGGACTTATGACAAAAATCGTTTAGTCCCCTTTGGTGAGTTTATACCATTGAGCTATTGGACCGCAAAATGGGGGTTACAGGATTTTTCTGGATTAACGGGTTTTGGTTTTTCTGCTGGGAGTGGTGCCAAAACTATTGAAATAGCGGGTCTGGGGCAGGTACAACCTTTAATCTGCTATGAGGCAATCTTTCCGCAATATGTGGGGCGCACCTTAGAACGCCCTGCGCTTTTAATCTTAATTAGCAACGACGCCTGGTTTGGTAGTTTTCAAGGACCGGCACAACACTTTGCTCAAGCTCGGGCCCGAACGATCGAGCTGGGCCTTCCTTTAGTGCGGGTTGCTAATCGTGGTGTAACTGCGATTATTGATGCTAGGGGAGGAATTGATGCTGTTCTTTGGCCTACTGAGCGGGGTTC
>CAJJBP010000023.1 GCA_905182425.1 uncultured Planktomarina sp.
GATGATCCCAAAAAAGTAGTTGTTGATTTTGCAGAAAGCCGTGTTGCGGATCAATCTGCTTTGCAGGCCATTGAAGCGGTTGCTGCTAAATACGAAGCCGTGCGGCAAACGCATCCAGCTGCGCCACCTCAGCCGCGACTGCCATCAGTCTGCTCAGCAAACGCCGGCCAGCTCGTTGTCGATAGCGACGACGATCCTGACTATGGGATTGCCGTTGACTATGGTGTGCGCACTGGCATTTTAGCTGGTGGTCATTAAGTTTTGATCATTAAAAACTTAATGCCCAAATAGTTTTTTGGTCTACTGACCATAGAGTTAGCACCCACGTCCCGCCTATAGTATTGCCTGGGCTCAGTTGGCTTTGGATGTTTTTTCTAGGGCCGAGGCTCAACAGCAGTGGCTACTGTGCCAAGTAGCGAAGGGCTAAGGACTGGGGCCCCAGGATCAGGTGCACCGCGCCTCAGACCTTGGGGCTAAAGTGTTGCAGCGGCGGTCTATTACCTGATATCAAAAATAATGACTGTCTTCTGATCCTACATGGCCTAGTTTTTTCTAAAATAAGAACAACTGAGTGTCATTTTTAGGCTTTGTTTTTCGCCTGCTGTTAGAAGCTGTTTTTCTACTACCTAATTTGAGAAAAACGGCTTTTGCCTCGCGCTGAAACGCTTGACCAACCCGAATTTTTGAAATCTTCTGTTTTGCAATTCTCGCCGAAGAAGTTTGATCAACAATTGGCGCTGGATAGTCACGCCCAATAGTAAAATTACTATTGGAAATTAGTGTCTTTCTGAATTTCCACGGCTCGTGAATGAATTCATCTGGGACGCTCTCGCAGTTCCGGGACCCACCTGACGAATGAATGCTGCCCGTTGGGTCATGCTCCATGGATTGCTTGATCGGGTTGTAAACGCGCATTGCGTTGATGCCCGTGACACCTGATTGCATCTGCAGTCTGGCTATAGTGAATTCCTGGCTCATAATCTGTGAACAGGCCAGCGAGGTGATGTCCTGTGACGCGCCAATCAAGCCAAAGTTGATAACTAGCAAAGCTCACCAACATCGCCCGCATGCGGAAGGTGATCCAACCCTCCGCTGTAAGGTTCCGCATGCAAGCGTCTATAAAAGGGTAACCCGTATTGCCCACTGGTACCCACGCTTGGAAATACGCCTCGATTGTGCTCGGCCAACGCGCAGCCCTTCAAAGGCGGGGTGCATGCAGTGCGTTTCGATTTCGGGCTGGTCTTCGATCTTTTGGACGAAGTGGCACCGCCACGCCAAGTCGTGACCCAAAAGCGGTCAGAGTTGCGCCCAAGGGTTCCTTCTTTTCCTCAGGGGATAATTGCGTGCGGCGTTTCACATATAGACTGCGCTACCTCGCGCACAGATAGGGTGCCCCACGCGAGGTGGGTCGGATAAGACGCGAGCAATGCAATTCCGACAAATCTGGTGCCGATATATGGTACAGGTATTTGCGCGCTCTGTGGTTCAGGAAGCTGCGCAGGTCCAGCCACGGCATTGTGTGCGCCCGCCTTTCTGCACCTTGCCGATAGCCGGATGTCGCCAAACATCGGATCGTCCTTTATCTGGTCAGGCGATCTGAAATGGACACGGCGGCACGGGTCGCAGTATGGCACTCGGTTTGCGGGCGATATCTTTTCCGCCATCCGGGTGTTTCTGATTTTGGACCAAGCACGTCGCGGCTGCGCAGCCTTCGTACCACTCCGTTTGATGGGGTTCGTCGTGTAAGCGCTATACTGTATTTTCCTGCACACAGGTTTTGAACTGCTATGTCCCGCCGGTCATAGGTCCATAGGTTCCCGGTTTCCTCATGCGCATACAATGTCGCCTATCTGATGCTCCAAGTGAAGGTGTTTTATGATCCTCGCAGGCCTCCCCGACTCTTATCAATTAGGGGCTGGCCCTAACTGGTCAGCCAGGCATGCTGTTTAGGTCGCATCAAGGCAATCGTGGATGAAATGCCAGTGACGACGCGACGCGTACTGGCTGTTGCCAATACTCGGGCTCAACAATGTACAGCGGTATGATCGGTGCAGCCTCACTGCGAGGCCGTCAACAACGGCGCATGTGATCATTGATCCGCAGATCGCGTTTGAACCAAACTATGCTAGCTTTTTGCGTCATTGTGTTGGCTATCTTTTTGGGGGCGATGACGGTTTGTGGTAATACTTATCCATAGGTGTCTTTACAATTATCGATATCATTATAATCCACGTGAACTGCAACCATCATGTCCATGATGACCCCGAAGTTTAGTTACCCACGCATGAATTGCAGTTAGTGGGATACCTTCGAAAGGCAAGAGGGCATTAAGGATCCAAAAAGGCAAGCTCCTTAGTTCTTATAGTGCCGCTGCTCCCGCCGAGTGGCGTCAATTATTGAGCGCATAGATTTAGGCTGTGCCAGCAATCTGATGCGTATTGCCATTGGTGTGACGGCACTACTGTACCAACCGCCAAAATGCGATTCAAAAACTCTGTTTTTAGTGTATGCGAAGAAATAATCCGGCATAGTCGGCATGTTTCTATTCAGGTGGCCAGCGCACGGTCTGCGTCGGACAACTTATCAGGGAGATCATCGAAGCTAGAATAATTTAGCTGATAAAGCTGCGCGTAGAGGCCCCCAAGTTCAATAAGTTCATCGTGATCACCTTGCTCCACGAGCTGCCCTTTTTGCAGCACGATAATGCGGTCGGCATTCCGAATGGTGGCGAGCCGATGTGCAATGACCAAGCCGGTACGGCCTTCCAAAAGCCGCCGCAGCGCTTTTTGGATCTGCATTTCGGTATAGCTGTCGATGTTGGCGGTAGCCTCGTCCATTATTAGAATTTTTGCATCAGTAACCAGCGCGCGCGCAAAGCTTAAAAGCTGACGCTGTCCAAGGCTCAGGTTGCTGCCGCGCTCTGCCAGCACCGTGTCATAACCCAGTGGCAGTGCCTCAATAAAATCATGGGCACCGACGGCAATTGCGGCTTCGACTACCGCGTCGTCATCGGCCCAATCAGACGCATAGCGGATATTGTCCCGCACCGTGCCAGTGAATAGATAGGGCTCTTGCAGAACCATCGCAATATGGCGTCCAAGGCTCTTTTGCATGACGTCCCGCACGTCGCGTCCGCCAACTAAAACCGTGCCTTTTTGTACGTCGTAGAACCGGTGTATCAGCGCCATTGAACTTGATTTTCCGGAACCGGTCGGGCCGACCAAGGCCACCGTCTCACCAGATTTCACACGGAAATTGACGTCTTTGAGGACCGGATGTTCGGGATGGTAACCAAAGGTCACATTACGGAATTCGACAGAACCATCGTCATCATCCCCGAGCGATGTCGCATCCTGAGCGTCTTGCACATCGATATCGACGTCTAGAACCTCTGTGAGCCGGTGGCCCGAAGCCATAGCGCGCTGCATCACTGAATATTGCATTGTCAGGGAACGGATTGGGTCAAAGAACCGCTGGATATAGAACAGGAATGCCACCATAACGCCGACCTCAGTCCGACCAGACACCACCATCAGCCCGCCGGCCAAGGCTACCACAGCCATCGCGCCGCCCGTCAGCGTGTCAACAATCGGGATCATAATCTGCGACAGCTTTGAGGCCCGCAATTGTGCCTTGTAAGTGTTGTCGACAAGCTGTCCATAGAGTTCGGCATTCAAGTTGCGCGGTCCATAGCCTTGAACAGGCACGCACGCCGTGGATTGCCTCAGCCAAGCGCACCATTGGCCATTGAGTTTGCGTCATGTGCCGCCATAAAAGCGCTCGCGGGCACGGGGCAAGCCACAAGACACGGACCACGAACAAAATCGGCAAAACGACACAAAGTCATCAGGCCCAGTTGCACATTTAGCCAAAGCATTACCGCTACGATCCCGAACAGCAGAAGCAGATATCACCAACCGCAGAACAGATGTTTCTAGAAATTCCTGCATTGAGTTTACATCGCCTTGCAAGCGCGACATCAGCCGCCCGACTTCGGTTTTGTCCATGAACGACAGCGAAACATCCTGCAAATGGCTAAACATTGCTCGTCGAATATCGAACAAAACAGTCTCTCGGCCATTCGCCAGTCACACGCTTCCTGCACACGCGATGCGTAAATTAATGATGGCAATACTGCGAATATGGCGATAATCTTGAGCAATACGGATTGCGGCGCTTCCGGCGCCATCCCATTATCAATCGCGTAGCTAATAAGAGCGGAATTGTTAGTTGCGCGCCTGTAAAGGTGACACAGCGGCAACGAAATCAGCACCTGGCGTTTGTAAGGGCGACAAACTGCCAGATGCGCTGCGTGACTTTGCCGTCGAACACCCGCCCAAACATCTCTTCCTCGATCCGGTCTGATCCGACAACTGCGCGCATGCGCGGGCTATTATCGTCATGTCGGCCGAGCGGTTCACTGACTTTGCTTGGCTCATAATTTATCTTCTTTCTTGGCCAGCACATCGGCACTCGGACGCATTTGCAGATCGTGCAAGTCGCAATAGCGCCCGCCCAGCTTCAGCAATTCTTCGTGGCTGCCTTGCTCTATGATCTGCCCATGTTCCAGAAATAAGATGCGATCTGCGTGCATCAGGCTGGCCAACCGATGGGCGACTATCAGCGTAACTCGGTCTTTGGCGTATTCCCTAAGTGCTATCCGGATGCGGCTCTCAGTTCCAGCGTCGATTGCAGCCGTTGAGTCGTCAAAAATCAATACTGCTGGCTTCATCATAAGCGTACGCGCAATCGACAATCGTTGGCGCTGACCGCCAGACAAAGAAACGCCGCGCTCGCCTACAATCGTTCTGTATTTATCAGGCAAGCCGAGGATATAGTCGTGCAGTTGTGCCGACTCGGCGACACCGCGGATTTGCTGCGCCTCAGTGTAGGGATCGGCGTATGCGATATTGTTCTCGATCGAAGTCGTAAACAAAAAACTATCCTGTTGAACAACAGCTACGGCTTTGCGTACCGACGAAAGTGTCGCGTCACGAATGTCTTGCCCGTCGATAGTGATCGATCCAACCAACGGATCGTAGAAACGAGGGAGCAAGTGCATCAAAGTTGTTTTCCCCGAACCAGGTGGGCCGACAATACCGACTGTTTCACCCTTATGTGCCTCAAAACTTATACCTGAAAGCGCCTTTAGATCCGTATTTCCCGCATAAGAGAAGCTAACATTCTCAAGTTTTAGCGTGCCGTTGGTGATCTTCAAATCTGGAGCGTCCGGCAGATTGTCAATTTCGGTTTCGTGATCAATCAAAGCAAACAGCCTTGCTCCACACGTTGATGCGCGCGCATATCCATTCACCATCATGCCTAACTGGCGTACTGGCATCTGCAGGATGGTCATGAAGGTCAAGAAAGTGGCCAAAGTGCCTAATGTGATTTCGCCTGATGCAACTTGCCGTCCACCAAAATACAGGACCAAGCCCATAGAGATAAAGAAAGCCATTGTCATGGCAGCGGTGTTCTTGACCCGCGTTTCGATTCGTTCATGGCTGAGTTTTAACGCTGACGTTGACGCAACCTCAAATTTAGCCATTTCGTGCTCTGACGACGCAAAGGCGCGAACCACACGAATGCCAGCAAGGTTTTCCTCCATCACCTGACTAAGAACGCCCAATCGTTCTTGCAAGATAAGCCAAGTCCGGCGCAGGGCCAGCCGCATGACAGTGCTGCGCCATCGCCGCAAAAGGAACGAAAGATAGCGCCAGCATGCCAAGGGTCAAATTTGTTGATAACAGGAGCGTCGCGCCAAGCCCGATCAACAGGCCTAAAAGAACGGTGCGTACCAATGCTGTTGAAAAGAACATCCGCACGCCCTCTAAGTCCAACATTCCAACCGTAATTAGGTCGCCGGAATGCGTGCGGTCGTGGAACGAAAAGGGCAGGCTTTGAATTTTCCCATAGGTCGAATTTCGGATATCGCGCGCTAGCGAATGCCCAACTGATTCCGCAGTGTAGTTTTGGATGAGAGTAAATATCCCCCGTGCAACGCTTGCACAGAACAAAAGCGCTGCAATCGGGTAGAGCGTTTCCGGTGCGGCGTTTGAGGCGGCGACAGCTTGTGTTTGATCCACCGCGCGTCCAAGGATAACTGGGATTGATAATTGCATCAAAACCGCGGCCACGGTCGCGACCAAAGCCAATCCCGCCATAACAGGATAGCGAAATGACATCCGTGTAATGCGCGCGATAGCACCAAGTCCCGCATGGGGATCAACTGTACTTGTACGGCGAAAAATCCGGTGGGCGCCATCCTCACGGCCGGATTGAGCATTTTTTGTCATTTAGTTATCGCCACGGACTTTTCGTCGTGGCTCCCATTTGGGTTGCACTAATAGTCCAGTGTCTGAGAAGCTGAAAATATTTTATTATGCAGAGTCAGCCTATTATTTTTTGGTTAGCTCCACACCCACCAATAGAAAGATTTTTGTAGGAAAAGCCAAGGGAATTTTTCAGATGCGTCTGCTACTTTAGATGATATGGCTCGAAGTACACAATACAACTAGACCTTTTTACCTGGGATCAATCATCGGGGCGATCCAAAGAGAATACATTATCAACAACTGAGTAATCGCGGTAACCTAAACGAGACAGAGGTTTAAATTTGCGCACATCAAACAGGCCGTCTACCATGCAGTCATCGCGCATATGCACGCCTATGACCTCGCCAAACACAGCAAAATTTGTTTCGCCTGGAAGCTTTAAGATTTGAGTAAGTTTACACTCGAGGCTCGCTGGAGCGCCATGGACGCGAAAGCCTTTTATGGTTTCACAAGCGATTGCATCAATACCTGCCTCGGTAAACTCGTCTTCTGTTTTGTCGAGTGAGGCGGACGACAGGTTCATAGCATCCCGCATTACGTATTCAACTATATTTACACAAAAAACACCTGTTTCACGAATATTGGCAACACTATCTTTTGTGCCGTCTTGATCAGGTTTCTGGCCTGTTGAGGAAAACATAACCTGCGGTGGAATATAGGCGACTGCATTAAAAAAAGAATATGGCGCTAGGTTGCGATTGCCATTTTGATCCTGTGAAGAAATCCAGCCAATTGGCCGCGGAGTTACGATTGCGTTGAAGGGATTATGAGGTAATCCATGGCCTTCTTCAGGTCTGTAAAACATCTCAATTCCTTGCTGTTTGCGCATAGATTAAACGCGTGTTACGCAAGTTGCAAAACGAAAGAAGGGCGAAGCGGTGTTTCATTTAAGTTGTGAAACAAGCGAAGACTGGTGGGAAGTTGAGGCACTTTACGATCTCTGCTTTGGGCCTAGTAGAGAGGCTTTGTCTTCCTACAGACTGCGCTACGGTGTTACTCCAATTACTTTATTATCGCTTGTTGCACGCGATCAAGATGGAATTTTGGCTGGTGCCATCCGTTATTGGCCTGTTTTGGTTGGTGCTGCGCCAGCCTTGTTATTAGGTCCAATCGCTGTGCATCCTACACGGCAGGGCGAGGGGTTGGGTGGTTTATTGATCCGAGAGAGCCTACAAGGTGCACCAGCACAAGATTGGGATCGTGTTTTACTCGTCGGAGATGCGCCATATTATTGCCGCTTTGGCTTTGAACCTCTCAGCGGTGTGGTAATGCCGGCGCCTACTAATCCAAAGCGTGTCTTAGGGTTGTCCCTTGTTGCAAACGGTTGGATTGGCATTACCGGATCTGTAACGAATTTGAGGTTATAAAATTTTTTTAGACCATAAAAACGAATTTCATTCTGAAATAAACTATACTGTAACGGCTACAGCAAAAAATGTTACTTCAAAGATTAGAAGGCTCTGTTAAATATATAAGTTTCTTAATCCCTTGTGGTAACTTATCACCTTGATAAACATCAAATAAATCAACCTCTTTTAATAAATTTTACAGTAGTAAAGCCTGTCCTTATTTAGCTTGTTTAGCCGTAAAATTTCTATTTATTTTGAGTTTCCCAACTGCCGTCTAATTTTGTTAAACTTACAAGCTTATTAATAGCACGCATAAGGTCCGAGGTTTTATTTCCCTCGCAAAGCAGCATAGCATGCGTCAACGCCGTGGCACTGTGTTTTAACCAGACTTCTTTTATCATCAAAACAAAGTGGCGTTCTTCGGTTGTGGCTCTGTTTTTACAGTTTATGCAAATTGGATCTTGGAACCGTAATGTTGACCGCCGAGAAATTCGTATTTCATGCACAACAATTAACAAGGCTTGAGCAATTTTGGAACTGTTTTCACCTGGGAAAAATCTTTCACTGAACATAACTACGTTCATCCATGCAGATTCTTCCGGCCGAGCAAACGAAGAAAAGTAAAACCGAGCAGCGGTTAAAATTGAATGCTCAATTGGTTTAAGATTCAAATAATCAAGTGAAATTTCATCGTCCTGCGCCACTCTGTTGCAGCTGCGATTGTTTAACACATCATTCCATGTTGGCTTACGCATAAATATTTCCAGTTAAGTTCAGCTTTAGAAATTTCTTACCTTGCACGACGTTTATTTAGTTTAAGGACATTTATCCCCTAACTATTATCCTTACTATTTTTGTCAAGTATAATTATTTTATAAATTTATTATCATTTGCAAAGTTATGAAAATTTCAAACTTTTAAAAAAAATCTTTTATCTATCTGTAAGTATAGTAAAATTAAATAAAAAAAGAACTTTATAATAATAATTAAACCGACTTGACACTTATACATTTATATCTGATTAAAAGAATAAGGAATAATCCGAGTGTTTTGATAAGATTAAGGTAAAGGTACAATATGATAAATTATATTCTAAAATGTTCGACAATCATTGGCTCTATTGTGTTGCCAATATCGTCGGTGCAAGCTGGCGGCCATACTCAGCCATATGGCCCATTTCCAGTGACTTTGGAGGCCTATTCGGGCGATGCGGATAATTCAGTCTCTTACTCAGGTCAGATCGCTCGTCACATTCTGCATGATAGCTTAAAAGTCTTGGCAGGTCAGGGTGATGGTGGCGAAAACTCACAAAGCCTAAAGTTGGAAATGCTATCATATTTTTCTGGCTCAGATAAAAATAAAAAGATCTTGGCTCCACTACCTACAGAAGCATTCTTGATAAAGCAGACAACTTTAGATGAAATTTCGTCTGGTAAAAATATTGAAGGTAAATTCTACAACGGCGTAATGCTGGCATGGCCAGGCGCCATGAAGGGCCGTGAAGTTGCATTGCATATGATAGAGCAGGCCTCGCAAGCCAAAAAAGGTTTTGATGCCGATAATGGATACGATTGGCCTCAGCTAATCTCTAAATTTACCATGGGTGCAATGGCTTATAACCAAGCCGTAGACAATTATTTGGACGAAAAGCTGAGCGCGGATACGCTTCCCAATGATAAACCTTACAAAGAAGGTAAGCACTATACTGGAAAAGAGCATGTATGGGATGAGGGTTTTGGATATTTTGGTGCGGCAGCGCACACACTGACACTAACGGCTGATCAAGCCTACGGCATTGCCAAAAGAAAAGATGCTGCAGCTGCAGATTTTAATGGTGATGGCGTAATTGATTTAAAGTCCGAAATGGTATTTGGACCGGCTTACTATGCTGCTGCGTTCGATCGTTCGGGAAGCAAAAGTACCAATTACCTAAATACGATAATGCAGGCCTATATGGATGGTCGAATGTTAATCACGGCGGCAAATGGTGCTATTTTAACAAATGAACAACGCTCGTCTTTAAAAGGGTATGCATCAATTATTGAATCAAACTGGGAGCTTGTCCTAGCAGAGGCTACATTTAAATATGCTGGCTCTGTTTATAAAGACATTGTCAAAATGTCTGAAGAAGGCGCTGATAAAGATAAAATCTATAGGGCCTATGTCAAGCATTGGGGTGAACTCAAAGGGTTTTCCATGGCGCTACAAAGTGGCCGGAATAATCTAGGGGAAGTGGCTGCAAAAATGAACGAGTTAATACTATTTGGCCCAGTAACTTTAGATAACTCTTATGTTACAGGCCTTACGTCTGACGGAGGTTTCGATCGAAAAAGCCGCATGACTTGGAATGATTACCAACTCAACCTACTCAAGGTCCAGCAGATGATGGTCGATAAATTCTCAGTATCCTCGCGTGTAAATGATCAGTTAGCAGATCTTGGAGCACTTGCTGAAAAGCTGAGCGCTGAAAGTAACGCAGAGACTGACTAGACAAGACAGGGTGGTTTACAATGTAAACCACCCTTACGCTTTAAAAGGTTAAACTATGGATTATCAGGACGTTTTTAATAGCCTACTATCTGACTTCGTCGATCCAAAAAAAAGGATATTCATGGGTTATGTCCTTCTATCAGTATGTATTGCCTATCTGTGGTTACTTTTTATCAGAAATATGTCTTTAAAAGACGCAAATTCAAAAGTTTTTAACCGAAAAATCTTTTTCTCAAAATCTGCAAAAGTTGACTATAAAATTTTCATTATTAATCGATTGTTTTCATTATTTATTTCTCCATTACTTATTACTCAAATTGCAATTGCAACTTTGATTTTTTATATTTTGCACCGACAAGATATAGTTCATTCTGGTCAATTTTCAGATGCTAATGAAATTTTTGTGATAGCTTTTTTTTCGGTATCCATGTTTATCTTTGACGACTTTACAAAGTACTTTTTGCATCGATGGATGCACCGCTTACCGGTGCTTTGGGCATTTCACAAAGTTCACCATTCGGCGGAAACTATGACCCCAATTACAGTCTACCGCGTACACCCTGCAGAAGGGATCTTATACGGCTTGCGTAGTGCAGTTACTCAGGGTTTTGTTATCTCAACTTTTGTCTTTGCATTTGGTAATATTGTGGATTTGTACACCATTGTTGGTGTGAATGTTTTAGTTTTCTGCTTTCACGTTGCCGGCTCTAATCTCAGACATTCTCATATAAATATTAGCTACTGGCGCTGGGTTGAGCACATTTTTATTTCGCCAGCTCAGCACCAAGTTCATCACTCAATAGCCGAAGAACACTACGATAAAAACTTTGGAGCAGCCCTAGCTATCTGGGATTGGCTTTTTTGCTCTCTTCATGTTTCTGACATCGAACAGGAGTTGAAATATGGCTTAGTAGATTCATCAGAAACATCACAAAATCTGGGCAATATGTATTTTAACCCTTTTAGGGAGATTTACACTAAATCAATAAAATTCATTCAGAGTACAAATATTTATTGGCTAGCAAAAAAATAATTAATGACTAAGGTGGTTGATTGTTTAAACTCAAAAGGGTTAACCGATACCATGGAAAGTATGAAAAATGTCGTAATAACAGGCGGAAGTCGTGGAATTGGCCACGCTACCGTTAAGTTATTTCATGATGCGGGTTGGCGTGTTTTTACTTGTTCAAGCCAGAGTTTTGATTCTCGGTGTACGTGGAGCTTCGGAGCAGACACTCATATTAAAGTGGACTTGGCTGACGAAAAGAAGACAGAGTTAGCAATTGTCGATATAAAAAATAAGCTAAATGGAAAATTACACGCCCTAATAAATAACGCTGGAGCTTCTCCAAAATCTTCAAACGGAGCGCGTCTAAATGTATTGAGCACAGATTTGGAAGAGTGGCATCGCGTATTTAGTTTGAATTTTTTTGCTCCATTATTAATGGCAAGAGGTCTACGTGATGAACTTGCGTCAGTAGGTGGCGCTGTAGTTAACATAACTTCTATTGCGGGAAGTCGTGTTCATCCATTTGCGGGAGCAGCGTATGCAACATCAAAAGCTGCCCTCACTGCGTTAACTCGGGAAATGGCCTATGACTTTGGTCCTTTAGGTGTACGGGTAAATTCTGTTGCGCCTGGGGAAGTTGAAACTGATATTATTAGTATAGGAACTGATCAGATAGTGTCAAATTTACCTCTACGCCGAATTGGCCAGCCTGAGGACGTCGCAAATGGGATTTTCTTTTTATGCTCCAGTAACTCAAGCTATATGAACGGATCTGAAATTTCAATTAATGGCGGACAAGATATCTAAACCATGTCTTTTAAGGGTGATTAATTAAAACTGCCACTCTAAGCATCTTAAAATGGTTGGTTGTTTAAGTATTACTCGCGACCCAATCTATTACAGATGCCCGCACAGATTGATGCCCATCGTTACGAGCTTTATCTATAACTTCTTTTAATGCTTTGAGATCAGTACGGCGCATCAAGTGTTTTACAGGGCCTATAGATGCAGGTCGCATGGATAAAATATGAATACCAAGAGCTGCAAAGCAGATGGCTTCAAGGGGTCGGCCTGCATCTTCACCACAAAATGACAGGCGCGTGTTCGTTTCACGGGCTCGCCCGACAATTTGCTCCAGGAAGTTCAGGAAGCTTGTGTTTAATGTGTCATAACGTTTCCGCACGCGTTCATTTTCTCGGTCCGCCGCAAAAAAGAACTGCTTTAGATCATTTCCACCAATCGCCAGAAAATCAACTTCCTTCAGAAACTTGTCTGGTGCGAACGCCAGTGATGGTGTTTCAAGCATTGCACCAACACGAATGGAATGAGGCAGTTCATGGCCGAGACGTTTTTCGCGGGTAATGGCCTTATCTAACTCCGCACGCGCACCCTGAAATTCATCATATTGCGCAATGAATGGGAACATCACTGAAAGTTCACGCCCGGCAGTCGCGCGTAAGAATGCCTGCAACTGCATCCGCAAAATACCTGGCTTATCCAGTCCTACTCGAATAGCGCGCCAGCCCATGGCTGGGTTGGGCTCATCTGTTGGGGTCATATAGGGCAGCACCTTGTCGGAGCCTATGTCGAGAGTCCTAAACACTACCCTTTGCCCACTAGCCGCATTCATAACCCGCGTATATTGTGCCACAAGTTCTGCCCGCTTTGGCATGTGGTTTTGGGTGAGAAACTGGAGTTCTGTACGAAAAAGGCCAACGCCTTCTGCGCCTGAACTTGAAAGAGATGGTAAATCAGCCATCAGGCCCGCGTTCATCATCAACGAAACTTGTGTGCCACATCTAGCTTTTGCTGGCTTGTCTAAAAGTTCAATATATCGGTCAGCTGCCTGAGCCTCCATCGCAATTTTATCACGAATAGCTTTCTGAACGCCTTCATCGGGCCGCAAATGTACAAGAGCTTGATCACCGTCAAGCATAATAGTGTCGCCATTTAAGGCTTCAGTGATAATTCCCTTTGCGTGAATGACTAATGGAATTGCCAAAGCACGCGCCACAATAGCTGCATGTGATCCAACTGAGCCCTCTTCTAGCACAATACCTCTAAGGCTGCGCCCATAGTCCAACAGCTCAGCGGGGCCAATATTACGTGCGACAAGAATTGGGTTAGGGGGGACCTCAGCCCCGGTGTCGCTGCCCTGGCCTGTAAGTAGTCTGAGTAGGCGATTAGAAAGATCATCTAGATCATGAAGCCTGTCTCGCAGATAAGCATCATTGGACTGTTCTAAGCGGCTGCGAGCTGTAGATTGCTCTTTCTCAACTGCGGCTTCGGCCGAGAGGCCGCGCTGGATGTCTTCCTCCATGCGCCTTCGCCAGCCTTTGGAGTTAGCAAATAGTCGATAAGCTTCTAAGATCTCAAGCTGCTCTGCATCGCCACTGCGGGCCTCAAAAAGCATTTGATCTACCGAGACGCGGAGACGCTGTAATGCATCATCTAAGCGCGTTTGTTCAACGTCTGGATCGTCAGCAATTGGGTTCGTTACGACCACACGCGGCTCATGCAGATAAACTACGCCTTCAGAGACACCTTCTTGACCTGTATGACCTTCAAATGTTGCAGGCTTTTGGTGGCGGGCCGATAGGGCGTCGCCGTCTCCAACGAAAGCTCCAAGCTCGGTCATTTCAGCCAGTACCATGGCAACAACTTCCAGAGCATAGGTTTCATCTGCAGAAAATTCACGAGCTTCTTTGGACTGCACTACCAAAACGCCCAAAGACTCGCCCAGTCGTTGAATGGGTACACCAAGAAAAGAGGAATAAATTTCCTCACCAGTTTCTGGCATAAATCGAAAGCCTTTGGTCGCCGGGGCGTTAGGTGTGTTGATTGTTTGGTTATAGCGGGCAACCCGACCAACTAGGCCTTCACCAACGCGCATTCGTGTTTGGTGGACTGCAGCTGAGTTCAGCCCTTCGGTGGCGCACAATTCCAAGGTTTCATTATCTCTAAACAGATAGATAGAGCAAACCTCTGATCCCATGGAATGAGCGGTGAGGTTTACTATCCGGTTGAGCCGCGCCTGTCCTGCCGAATCCTCAGCCATTGCGTCACGCAATGATCCAAGTAATTTACGACTCTCACTTTCCGATGCTTGGACCATATAGAACGGTGTCCCTAAACTGCTTTATTTAACTCAAAAGCATCATGCAGGGTCTGGACTGCTAATTCCATATATTTTCGTTCGATTAAGACAGAAATTTTTATTTCTGACGTCGTGATGACTTTAATATTTATACCTTCTGTATGCAAAGCTTCAAACATTTGAGCGGCGACCCCCGCGTGACTGCGCATCCCGATGCCAACAACTGAAACCTTTGCTACAGCTTCATCTGCTACTAATTTGTGAAAGTTAATATTTCCATTTTCTTTTGCATCTTGCATTGCTTTCTCTGCTCGCAGTACTTGGTTGGTCGGGCATGAAAAGGTCATATCTGTGCGGCCGTCTTCACTGATGTTCTGAACAATCATGTCGACATTGACGCCAGCTTTTGACAGAGGGCCAAAAATGGCTGCTGCAATACCGGGCCTATCAGCTACTGATATTAAGGTCATTTTGGCTTCGTCACGGCTATAAGCAATGCCTGCGACCACATTTGATTCCATAATTTCCTCCTCGGCGCATACCAATGTGCCAGCTTCGTCTGATGGTTCTTCGAATGAACTTAGGACACGAACTCGTACGTTGAAACGCATCGCTAATTCTACTGAACGAGTTTGCAGAACTTTGGCACCAAGCGACGCCAGTTCTAACATTTCTTCGAAAGCAATTTTATCTAGCTTCCGAGCTTTTTCTGAGATCCGTGGATCTGTCGTATAAACTCCGTCAACATCAGTATAAATATCGCAGCGCTCAGCGTCAAAAGCGGCAGCAAATGCCACAGCAGTCGTGTCTGATCCGCCGCGGCCAAGTGTTGTTACGCGACCTTGTGGGCTTACGCCTTGAAAGCCTGCAACGACAGCAACTCGCATGCCTTCTCCAAATTTTTCTTTCAAGTTTTTGCAAGGAATCTCTTCAATCCGCGCATTCGCATATGCATCTGTAGTTTGAACCGGTACTTGCCATCCCTGCCAACTACGTGCTGAGATATTCATCTCCTGCAAGGTTAATGCCATTAATCCTGCAGTCACATTTTCACCAGCGGACACAACTGCATCGTATTCTCGGGCGTCATACAGCGGTGATATTTCATTTACCCAGCCGACCAATTCATTAGTTTTGCCAGACATCGCTGAGACGATGACAATAACATCATAGCCTTTTTCGACTTCTAAACGAACGCGCTCTGCGGCATTGCGTATACGGTCTAGGTTGGCAACTGATGTGCCGCCAAATTTCATGACCAAACGGGGCATGGGACTTCCATTTATCTATGGCTTTGGCGTTCTGGTAGGCTTTCGTAGCTAAAAGGGCAAGGGTATCAATTGAAAACTATCAACTTTAACATATGGTCTTCAGTTGGTTTGGCGTTTTGGAATAAACGGCAAAGGTGTCACAGGAATACCGTCTTCAATGAGGGCTTTTGCTTCTTCGGGTTTGGCTTCGCCATATATTGATCGTGTCGGAGTGTCGCCGTCATGCATCGCGCGAGCCTCCGTTGCGAAGTTTAATCCTACATAATCTGAATTTTTTTCAATATCTGATTTAAGTTTTGCCAGCGCCTTCGCCGTTTCGCTGTCTTGCGGGGCAAATGGACGCTTGTCTTTGGTTCTTCTGGTGTTAACTTTTGGTGCCATCAGTGATTTAGAAATTGTGCTATCACCACATTCTATGCAGCTCAAATGACCCCCCAATACCAATTTTTCGAAGGACTCAGAAGATTGAAACCAACTTTCGAATACGTGATTTTTGCTGCATTTTAACGAAAAGTGGATCATCCTGCAGGCTCCTTTTTGACCCCTTTGAGGTAGTCTACATGTCCCGACCATACAAGTGCCGTTAAAAAAAGGTTTTGTCCTACGTTTTAAGATCTGCGATAGTTGTTGATTTAATGAGGGCCGCAAGATCTGGTTCATTAACACGCTTAGCGGCCTGTTTTCTAGTGAACCATTTGCGGGACCTTTGATTTTTCTCTTTATATTTAGTATCTAAGCTTCTGACCTTCAGGGGATAGACTGTAACTATGCAGGTAAGGCTTGTTTCCTCTGAAATCATTTTCTCATAGCAATAGACACCAATTGGTCGCTCGGACAGTTTGCCGCGGACCCCAGCTTCCTCTGAGGCTTCAGTTGCGACGATTTCGGCAGGGGTCATGCCATTTTCAGGCCAACCCTTAGGGATAATCCAACGCTTGGTCCTCCGAGAGGTAATCAATAAGATTTGGATTTTTTCGTCAACAACGCGATAGCACAGAGCCCCAAACTGGGATCTTGTTTCCCGTTTATGCTCCGATGGTATCGAAAGCGGGAGAGGTATTAAGGTTGAGCTGCTCATAGCTTTGATAATGTTTTCATTTCTGTTCGCACTGTGTAACCTAAGTACGATGAGATTACAAAAGCGATCACCTCTCAGGTCTTTCAAGCTAGGTTGCCAAAATTTAATCCTTCAAGGGAAAAATGTTTTTGGTAAGTTTTTTTGTGTTTTCATTATATGTTTATCGTCACTTATTTTTAGTTGGAGTATGCTTCGAGCGCAATCATTAACCGTATTTGCAGCAGCCAGCCTGAAGCAGCCCCTTGATAAAATTGGGCGCGAATATAGTGCAGCAATGGAGTTAGACCTTCGTATTTCATATGCAGCATCCAGTGTGTTGGCTCGGCAAATTGAATTCGGAGCGCCTGCAGATGTATTTGTGTCGGCCAACCTTGGTTGGATGAAGCATTTACAGATTAAAAATATTTTAGCCGAACCTGCCCACAATGTTGCATTAAACTCTTTGGTGATTGCCGCCCTATCAGGAGCTACGCCGCAGAATGATTTGTCGCTTGTGGCTACAGATTTGATTTCACGTTTGGGTAGTGGGCGTCTGGGTGTGCCGTTGTTGGACGCGGTTCCCTTAGGGCTGTATACGAAGCAAGCTCTAACAGAATTGCACCTGATCGAGCCGCTAAGCACCTATATTGTTCAGCAAGATAATGCGCGCAGCACTTTAATGAGCCTCTTACGAGGTGAAATTGAACTAGCAGTTTTATACGCAAGCGATGTTGCAGCAAACCCCGGGATCATTTCTGCGGTAGCAATTCCTTCAAGATTGCATGACACTGTCACCTATACGGTTGCACCGATCACTCTGACTGGCAGCAATTTTGCGCATTATCTTACGAGCCCTAAGGCCCAGGCTATATTTGTAGAGTACGGATTTTTATCCCCATGAGTTGGATGTCTCTAACCACAGCTGAAGTTCAGGCCATTATGCTTTCATTTTGGGTGGCTTTAGGTGCTGTTTTTTTTAGTTTGCCGCTGGCGACTTTTGTCGCTTTTGTTTTGGCACGGTATCGCTTCTGGGGGCATGGGCTTCTTAACGCTATCGTGCATCTGCCTCTGGTTATGCCGCCTGTTGTAACTGGATATTTGCTGCTGGTGCTATTTGGACGCAAAGGGATTTTCGGCCCTCTTTTTGAAGTGTTGGGCATTCAAATAGCTTTCACATCTGTTGGGGCTGCTGTGGCTGCTGGTGTGATGGCATTTCCTTTGATTGTTAGGTCTATAAGAATGGCGTTTGAGGCCATAGACCCAAGGTTAGAAGAAGCTGGAGCAACATTGGGCGGCAAACCATCTTCAGTCTTTATGTTTATTACCTTACCGTTAATCGGGCCAGGACTTTTGGCCGGTGCCGTGGTTGGTTTTGCGAAGGCGCTTGGAGAGTTTGGAGCAACGATTACCTTTGTTTCGAATATTCCTGGTGAAACGCAAACGATCGCATCTGCAATTTATGCCTTACTCCAAGTTCCAGGACAGGAAGCCGCAGTTGTACGGATGATTAGTTTCTCAATTTTATTGTCGTTTGGTGCTTTGTTGATGTCCGAAACACTTGCTCGCCGTATGCGTCGATCATGAGTTTAGAACTTGATATTAAGCTAAAACGTGGGGCATTCGAATTGTCTGCAAAGTTGCATGCACCAGCTGGACTAACAGTTATTTTTGGTCCCTCTGGGAGCGGTAAGACCACTTTGTTACGTGCTGTTGCTGGACTGAATTTGCCAGATCAAGGAACAATATATATTGATGGATTAGATATGTCGGTAGCGCCTCCTTACCTGCGCTCAGTTGGGTATGTTTTTCAAGATGCACGTCTTTTACCACACCTCGATATTGCTGGTAATTTAGACTTCCCAAAAAAAATGGGCCGCAATGTGTCGGCGGAAGTGCGATCTGAAGTGGTTGAACTTTTAGAGCTTGGACCATTGTTAGGTCGCTCTGTTAAAGATTTGTCTGGCGGGGAAGCGCAGAGGGTTTCTCTTGGAAGGGCTTTACTCAGCGCCCCAAAATGCCTTTGCATGGATGAACCATTGTCCGCATTGGACCATGGGCTTAGACAACGTATTCTCCCATTTTTAGAACGGATGCGCGACCAAACAAGAATTCCAATTGTTTATGTGACACATGACGCATCAGAGATGGCGCGTTTGGCAGATCATATTGTATTAATGCAAAACGGACAAACAGTGATGTCAGGTTCGGCTTCAGAAATATTGTCAAACCCTGCCGCGGTGCCCATTTTAGGGGTTCGAGCTGCGGGAACTGTAATATCGGTAAAAACACTTGGTTTGGATGCAGAGACTGGGCTTACAGCTGTAGCCTTTTCAGGAGGGCAGCTATTGCTACCTGATACGAGTCACATCGTAGGTCGAGACATTCGTTTGCGTATTGCGGCTCAAGATATTGTTTTGGCCAAAGAGCGACCAAGAGCTCTATCGGCATTAAACATTCTTAAGGGCATAATCACTGGCTTCCACCGCGGTCAAAACTCTGGAGTGATGGTGCAGTTTAAAGTTGGTGATACAGTATTTTTGGCCCGTATAACGGCTTATTCTGCCAAGAAAATGGGTCTAGTGTTAAATCAAAAAATATTTGCAATTGTAAAAGCCAGCGCGTTTGATCCAGCAGGTATCGGTACTTAAATATCGATATTAGTCTGCTGAACCTTGAAGCGACGCTCGTAAAATTGATTAATTGTAATTTTTTTGGTGTATTAAATTGCTTTCTCAAAAGAGTTTTAATTTTGATTATTTCTTGTGGTATGGCTTTTTACTTTTTGATCAAATAAGGACGTCGTCTAACTAACAGCGTTTGGCTTTTTATGAGAATTCCCACCTCTGAGTTTATTGCGCTTATGGCAATGCTGGTAGCGACGGTTGCTATTTCAATAGATGCAATGTTACCGGCTCTTCCTGATATTGCGGCAGAATTAGTTCCGAACAATCTTAATAAAGTTCAATTTATCTTATCAACTTTTATCATAGGATTAGCCTTTGGAACTTTGATAGTAGGGCCTCTCTCAGATAGTTTTGGACGCAAAAAAATCCTATACTTCGGTGCACTTATATATGTTTTGTTTTCCGCAGTATGTGTTTTTGCAACTGATTTAGAAACGATGATTTTCGCCCGTGTGTGTCAGGGAATTGGGGCTGCAGCTCCCCGAATAGTTTCGCAGGCCTTGATACGGGACTTATATTCTGGGCGCGAAATGGCTCGGATTTCATCATTTGTAATGATGATCTTTTCTATCGTACCAGCTTTAGCACCTTTGCTTGGAGCAGGAATGATTTCAGTGTTTGATTGGCGAGCTATTTTTATAGTTTTTATCATTTTTGCCCTTATTAGCACTATCTGGACATGCTTTCGGGTAAAGGAACCATTAACCCCTGATCGGAGGGTACCCTTTCAACTAGAAGTTTTTAAATTGGCATTTTTAGAAATAATCTCACTAGGCATTGTACGGACCGCAATTGTTACACTGATCTTTTCTTATGCGTCTTTGTTTACATGTATCATGCTTGTTCAACAGGTTTTTGACCAATTCTTTGGCCGAGCTGATAGCTTTCCGCAATGGTTTGCTCTCGTTGCTGGACTATCTGCGTCTGCTAGTTT
Organism: uncultured Planktomarina sp.; assembly: GCA_905182425.1. Taxonomy (GTDB): domain Bacteria; phylum Pseudomonadota; class Alphaproteobacteria; order Rhodobacterales; family Rhodobacteraceae; genus Planktomarina. The sequence continues at coordinate 20,227 of CAJJBP010000023.1, forward strand.
TCTAAATTCCATGGTCGTTATGCGGCTGGGTATGCGACGCTTGATTAGTGGAGCTTTGTTGGTCCAGGTAGTTTTCAGCGTTCTAATGCTGATACTGCTTGATGCAGGTATTATTTCTGGAGAACTGGGTTTTGGCATTTTCGTTTTTTGGATTTTCAGTTTATTTTTTCAGGCGGGGATGACAATTGGTAACCTTACTGCTCTGGCAATGGAACCACTTGGGCATATTGCAGGCACCGGTGCGAGTGTGATTAGCGCGCTCGCCACATTAGGGTCTGCAGTTATTGCGGCCGTAGCCGGTCAGTTTTTTGATGGAACGCCTTTAGCAATGATTATTAGTATAGTTTTGTTATCTTCTATGGGTTCATTTAGCGCACATAGGCTTAAAAGATTTGAACGCATCAAATCATTCAAAAAAATATAGTGAACCAACTTTCAAGTTATAAATAATTTTAAAAATGCGCATTAGTTGACGCTCATTTCTCAAACTTCAAATTTTTAATTACAAGCAAACCGGTTGCATGCCTCATTGCTTAGGTTCAAATTAAAGCTGTGTATTAAAATTTTAACTGCGTGTTTTCGGTTTAACCCTCGTTTTACGAATAGAAGCTTTGGGAGCTTTGGGCATGACTTTTGGTTCTGTTTTCCAACCCATCTGATCGGCCAGAATACGACGCTTTACCTCCTCCACCTCTCCGTATTTCAGTTCTCGAAGCTGGAAAGGACCATATGAAATCCGTATTAAGCGGTTCACAGTAAAGCCTAAATATTCTATTGCGCGTCGAACTTCGCGGTTCTTACCTTCAGTTAGGCCGATTGTAAGCCAGAAATTTGCGCCTGTTTGACGGTCAAGTTGAATTGTCATGGGCTGAAAACGTTCACCGTCGACGGTTATGCCTCTAGTGAGTGGTTCAAAAGCACCCTCGCGCGGATAGCCTTTAATACGCACACGGTAGCGTCGGGTCCAACCTGTACTGGGCAATTCCATTGTCCGCTTTAAAGCACCGTCGTTTGTCAGCAAAAGCAGACCTTCTGAGTTTAAATCTAAGCGACCAACTGACATGACCCGGGGTAGATGATCAGGTAGATTATCAAAAACTGTTTCGCGGCCCTTCTCATCGCGTGCGGAGGTCACCAGTCCAGCAGGCTTATTATAAAGCCAAAGACGCGCTTCTTCAGCCGCCTCAATGAGATTATCATCAAACTCGATTTTATCGTATGGGTGCACGTTCAGCGCGGGGCTTAATATTTTTTGTCCATTCACTTTCACACGGCCGGCTGTAATCAACTTTTCTGAGTCACGTCTACTCGCAATGCCCGCGCGTGCTAAAACTTTTGCGATACGGTCGCCCTTTGATGTTTCATCTGCCATTCTCAGGGCTTAGACTGAGTTCAATGTAATGCCAAGCGGGGATAGATGCGTTTTAGCAGTCAAATGAATTTAGCGTTGGATCAAGCACGTCTAGCTGCAGGGGCAGATGAAGTGCCAGTGGGTGCTGTAATAGTGTCTGCGGACGGTGAGGTTTTGGCCGTTGCAGGTAATCGTACACGTCGAGACCATGATCCAACAGCGCATGCAGAAATCCTAGCTATCCGCCAAGCTGCACTGGCTTTGGGTCAAGAACGGTTGGAGGGGTGCAGTCTTTATGTCACTCTTGAGCCTTGTGCCATGTGCGCAGGCGCTTTGGTGCATGCGCGTCTCGCTCGAGTTATTTATGGAGCAAGTGATCCTAAATCCGGCGGTACAGCCCATGGAGCTCGCGTCTTTTCGCATCCTCAGGCCCATCATGTTCCTGAGGTCATAAGTGGAATTTGTGAGGAAGATTGTGTTGAAATGTTAAAAGTTTTTTTTAGTAAGAAGCGGTTGAACCGGTAAGCTGTGCTTTGTGGCTCTTGGCAACTTGCAAAAGCCAAGTTAGTAAACTTCAGAACAACTTGCAAAAGTGAGGGACCACCGATGTCGATCGACACCAAGACCGCCGCCCGAGTTGCTAAATTGGCTCGCATAAGGGTGGATGAAGCGGATTTACCCGCATTGGCAGAAGAATTCACCAATATTCTTGGCTTCATAGAGCAACTGAATGAGGTGGATGTTGAAGGTGTTGAGCCAATGACATCTGTTACGCCGCAACGCTTATTTCGTCGTGATGACGTAATTAACGACGGCCATCAGCAAGAAGCTGTGCTAGCCAACGCGCCTGATGCGCGTGAAGGTTTTTTTGCTGTTCCTATGGTGGTCGAATAATGTCTGATCTGATGAATCTTACACTTGCTGGTGCGCGTGATGCGTTGCGTTTAGGCGAAACAACATCTGTTGAGCTGACCGAAGCATCTCTCGCTGCGGTAGCCGCTTCAAAACCTTTAAATGTTTTTGTACATGACACATCAGCTATTGCTCGCGCTCAGGCAATGGCTGCAGACTTGCGCATCAAGGCAGGTGATGCGCCTGCAATGTGTGGTCTTCCAATTGGAATGAAGGACTTGTTTTGTACTAAGGGTGTTGCAACTCAGGCTGCAAGTGCGATCTTGACGGGTTTTAAACCTCAATATGAATCAACTGTTTCGCAGAAGTTGTTTGATGCTGGCGCCGTAATGGTTGGTAAGTTAAATATGGACGAGTTCGCAATGGGTTCATCTAATGAAACTTCCATCTATGGTAATGCTGTGAATCCATGGAAGATTGATGATCGTGATTTGACCCCCGGTGGTTCTTCAGGTGGATCGGCGGCTGCAGTAGCAGCCGAGACGTGCCTTGCCGCCACAGGCACGGATACTGGCGGCTCTATTCGCCAACCAGCTGCGTTTACGGGAACCACTGGAATCAAGCCTACTTATGGCCGTTGCTCACGTTGGGGCATTGTGGCGTTTGCGTCTTCTCTTGACCAAGCGGGTCCAATTACCAAAAATGTTAGAGATGCGGCAATTATGCTCGAAGCTATGTGTGGATTTGATGCTAAAGACAGTACCTCCGCAAACATACCTGTGCCAGACTTTGAAGCTGCGTTGAGTGGCGATATCCGGGGCAAAATAATTGGTATTCCTAAAGAGTACCGAGTAGAAAATATGCCAGCTGAGTTAGAGGCGCTTTGGGCGCAAGGAACGGAAATGCTGCAGGATGCAGGCGCTAAAGTTAGGGATATTAGCCTTCCTCACACCAAATACGCATTGCCGGCATATTACGTAATTGCGCCAGCTGAAGCTTCATCCAACTTGGCGCGTTATGACGGTGTTAGGTTTGGCCATCGCGCGCAGCTCGAAGCAGGCGATGGTATTACTGAAATGTATGAAAAAACACGAGCTGAGGGCTTTGGCTCTGAAGTTCAACGCCGTGTCATGATCGGAACATATGTTCTCTCAGCAGGTTTTTATGATGCATATTATAATCGTGCGCGCCGTGTACGTGCATTAATCAAGAAAGACTTTGATGATGCATTTATATCTGGGATTGACGCAATTTTAACTCCAGCAACGCCGTCGGCGGCCTTTGGTTTGGGAGAAATGGCTAATGCTGATCCTGTAAAAATGTACCTGTTTGACGTATTCACAGTGACTGTTAACCTTGCAGGGTTGCCAGCTATATCGGTTCCTGCGGGACTTGATAGCAAAGGCTTGCCACTCGGTTTGCAGCTTATAGGTCGACCCTGGGAGGAAGGTGAACTTCTAAATACGGCTTACGCTTTGGAGGAGGCATTGGGTTTCAATACAAAGCCTGCGCAGTGGTGGATATAAAAGGGTGTACTCCTAAGCTAAATAAAGCCTTATGTACTTTATTCTGTGTTGCTAAGTGAAGTTATTCTGGTGTGGGGTGGGTTGCTCCGCTAAACTGATTTTAAAAAAGCGGGAAAGAGTATGAGATATTTCGTGAAATTAACATTTTTGTTTGGTTTAACGGCTTGTCAGCCTTTTTCTTCGAACGAAATACTAAGTAATACGGGTGGTCGTCTGTCAAATCTTCAGATTGGGCAAGCAGGGTCCAGTATTGATCTGGGCTTTTCTGGGCCTTCAGGTGTTGTTTTGACTGAATTGCCGGATTCCGCTATCGATGGGGCAGTGCCAGTTACAGTTTCCCCAATAAAAAAAGATATAAGCTTATCTAACGAACAAGATTTTGATGCTGTTGCAAGTGAACAGAGCATTGAAAGTGATGCTGCGCGGATTGCTGCAAATCGTGAGAAATATATTGTTGTCGAGGTAAAAGATCTGCCAACTCGTGAAGGGACTACGCCAAACGTCGTTGACTATGCAATTCAGACCGATAATCCAGTTGGCGTTCAGCTTTACCGCCGGTTTGTGTTGAGTACAGAAAACCGCTACCGCAAGAACTGCCAAAAATTCTCTACCTCCGAAATGGCTCAGCAGGCGTTTTTAGCTGGTGGTGGGCCTGTTCGCGACCGTCTTGGCATTGATCCAGATGGAGACGGATTTGCCTGTGATTGGGATCCTCGCTCCTTCCGAGCCGTGGTGCAAAACTGACGCCGCCAGTAATTTCCAGGCATCCATCGCCCAATTTTGGACATCGCATCGGCTGTGACCGGCCCAATCTTATTGTTATACACTATACAGCAATGGATTGCCCTAAGGCCGCTATTGCGCGGCTGTGTGACCCTGCCCATCAAGTTTCGGTTCATTATATTATCGATAAATTTGGTGATATAACGCAATTGGTGGGAGAGGCTTATCGTGCCTGGCATGCGGGTGTCGGCAAATGGCTGTCAATTGATGACGTTAATTCGGCTTCAATTGGAATAGAACTTTGCAATGATGGAACACAATGCTTTGAAGAAGGCCAAATGCATGCACTAAAAGCGCTTTTGGCTGATATAATGAAGCGTTGGGATATTCCCGCTAAAAATGTGATTGGCCATTCAGATATGGCTCCTGGGCGCAAACAAGACCCGGGTCGTTTTTTTGATTGGCGTATTTTAACCTCCAGTGGTTTGGCTGTGTTTCGTGGTGAACAACATAATATTAAGTTACCGTTTTTTGAAGCTGCGCAACAGTTTGGATATTTTTTGCCAAATCCAGATGATGCGGATCGGCAATATGCAGTACTTGAAGCCTTTCGTTCTAGGTTCCGCCCTGAGGCCTTTGGGCCACTTAATGAGGATGATACTCAGATCATGTCAGATTTAGTGCAAACCTATTTTGGATCTCAGGAGACTTGACCGAACACCAAGAGCCGCCTAGTAGCTTCATTGCGTGGGTGGCTGGGCAATCGCGAGGGGAAACCTTCGAGGAAAGTCCGGACTCCTTGAAACAACGGTGCCGGGTAACGCCCGGCGGGGGAAACCCTAGGGAAAGCGCCACAGAGAAAAGACAGCCTTGCATGCAAGGTAATGGTGAAACGGTGGGGTAAAGCTCACCGCGCGGTTGGCAACAATCGTGGCACGGCAAGCCCCACCGGGAGCAATGCCAAATAGGAACCGCACATGGACCGTTTCAGTTCAGCAGGTTCGGGTTGGCAGCTAGATGGGTCTGGTAACAGGCTCGCGAGATGAATGATTGCACAAGGGCGTACAGGTAACTGTGCTGTCTTGGACAAAATCCGGCTTATAGGCCTCCCACGCGTTTCTAACTTTATTGGCTTACAGGCAGTGAATCGGTTGACAGTGCGGCCCACAGGGTTAAAAGCCGAGCTTAAGAACTAATGCGGCCATCCGGCTGCGTCCGTAGGAGATTTACCATGGCGAAGCCAACCACAATTAAGATACGCCTGAATTCCAGTGCGGGAACTGGCCACTTCTATGTGGCTAAAAAAAATGCGCGGACAATGACTGAGAAAATGGTTGTTCGTAAATATGATCCGGTTGTTCGTCAGCACGTTGAATATAAAGAAGGCAAAATCAAATAAGCATACAGCTGTTTTGATTTTTTTTGAGGGCCGTGCATGATGCGCGGCCTTTTTTAATTTTACATATCTGTTGGCTGAAGTGCTAAGTTTGGCACTGGGTGGGTATTATTATCTCATCCGTAATCGCAAATAAAACCATAAACTTCTGAATATCAATATAGTTGGACTCTGAAAAAGATTAGATTTTTCATAAAAAAACTCCCCAGCCTTTTTTGGCTGGGGAGTTTTTTAGTTAGAGATTAGCCTAAAGTGCGTTACTCGCTGCTACCCATGAACATTAGCAAGAAAGAGAACATATTCAGGAAATCTAGGTAAAGGTTTAACGCGCCGAAAATGGCTGATTTGGCTAACCACTCTTGGTCACCATGATGGGCATGTGCTAAGTATTGGTTCTTAATTGTTTGAGTGTCATAGGCCGTCAATGCCGCAAAAACCAGAACACCAATACCTGAAATTGCGAACATCAGGGCAGGAGACTGGAGGAAAATATTAACAACCATAGCCACGACAAGGCCAATAACCCCCATTACGAGGAAGCTACGCATGCCTGACATGTCACGTTTAGTAACGTAGCCGAACAAGGACAGACCGGCAAAAGCAATTGACGTCACTAGGAAAGTTTGTGTGATTGAATACCCGGTGTAGCGGATGAAAATTGAGCTAAGGGAGAGGCCGATTAGAGTTGCAAAGATGAAAAAGAACAGTTGAGCACCCGCAGCAGATGCGCGCCGCATAACAGCACCCATCCCAAGAAACAAAACTGCCAACGGGGCAAACATGATTACATATTTTAGGCCAGTTCCATAGATCAGATACCCAAAGTTGGTGAGCATTTTTCCGTTTGGCAATTGAGCAACCACTTGGCTTTGATCAGTAGTTGTAGCAAGACCTGCAATGGCCCATGCTGCCAAAGCTGTGATCAGCATGCCTATGGACATAGTACCGTATACTTTGTTCATGTGCGCCCGCAACCCGGCATGTATTGCCGCGGTGCGGCTACCTGAATCGGCGGTTATTGTATTATAGTCGGCCATTTTGGTCTCCAAGTTTTTTAAGATCGAACGAATTTTTTCTGCTGTGTCCAATATTGGTACATCTTTCGCTGATTTCAAGCGAATTAAATGCTTCATTGGTCAAATTTAATGAAAAAGTGTTAAATTTATGATACCGCATGTTGCAATTTTAGCGTAATCTTAAAGATCCCCTTTGAAGCCTTCTATAACAATCTTTCCTGTAGACTTGCGTTCTTTCAAATACGCGAGCGCATTTATTGCATCTGAAAACGCAAATTTCTTGCTAATATGAGGGCTTAAAGTACCTTGTTCGATAAATTTGAAAATCTGTGATAAACTTTCTGTTACCAGATGTGGCGCAAAGTTGAGATAGCCTCCCCAGTAAAATCCTTTTACGTCAACATTTTTTACTAATAAGTGGTTTGCCTTTATTTGAGGAACTTCACCGCTGGCAAACCCGATCACTAAATACCGCGCCTCCGGCCGGCAACACCGCATGGCCGTCACAAAATTTTTGCCACCAATTGGATCATAGACAACGTCAACACCACCTATGCCTTTAACAATTGCGTGGATATCTTCAGCGCTGCTATCAATCAATATATCGGCTCCACGTGTCCGACACACATCAAGCTTGTCTCTTCCGCGCGCAACGGCGACGACCTGTGCCCCTAAAGCCTTGCCAATCTCCACAGCAGTTAACCCAACGCCGCCTGAGGCGCCTAGAACCAAAAGTGTATCGTCGGGCTTCAAGTTCGCTCGGTGTGTTAATGCCAGATGTGATGTTCCGTAAGCGATCAAGCTGCAAGCGGCTTGCTCAAAGCTTAATGCGTCAGCAATTTTAAGACATCGAGATTCATCTGCCGCTGCGTATTCCGCTAAACCGCCCGATCCAGCAAAAGCAGCTACACGGTCTCCAATTTTAAAACCTTTTACAGTCTCTCCCAAAGCCACCACAGTTCCAGCAATTTCCATACCCAGAGTGAATGGTAGGTTTGGAGTTTCTTGATATGTGCCGTTGATCATTAATAAATCTGCGAAATTGAGGCTACAAGCCGTGACACTAATTAAAATTTCGGTTGGACAAATTTTTGGGTGAGGGACTTCAACAAACACTGGTGGACTTGCGTGATTTTCTACTTGAAGTGCGCGCATCTGTTTGACCTTTCTGCAGCTTGGATGACTTTTTAATACGCTAGTCAGCTTAGGCTCAAAGTTCCAGTCCTCAATCGCTTGCTTGACCGCGATGGACTGCTGACCATAAATGGGGGTGACATTAGGAAGCGCAATCCATGACCCAAAATTATCTTGATGCAGACGTGATTTTGTCCACTGCTTTTCGGGTTGCTGATGCAGCAGCTGTTGAAACTTTAAAATGGTTTAGAGCCCCCCAACTTTTAGCCAAAAATAAGCTTCAAGCTGGATACGACCCTGTAACTCAAGCAGATCGGGCCGCTGAGTATGCTATGCGCTCAGTTTTGAATAAATTTTGTCCGAATGATGCTGTTGTTGGTGAGGAGGAGCAAGACAAACAAGGAATCTCGGGCTTATCGTGGGTGCTTGATCCAATTGATGGGACGCGAGGTTATATGAGCGGCACGCCGACTTGGGGTACGTTAATAGCCCTTAATGACGGAGTTTCACCAGTTTTAGGTATCATTGACCAACCTTATATCGGCGAACGATACGTTGGTGGTTTAGGGCATGCCTTCATGGAACGCAAAGGGGTTCGCGTCAGTTTGCGGACACGCGCCACCTCAGATCTGAGCGACGCCATAATTTTTACAACCTTCCCTGAAGTAGGCTCTGCAAAAGAAGCAGAGGCATTTCGTGCGGTAGCTGATGCCTGTAAGTTAGTACGTTATGGAATGGATTGTTATGCCTATGCGTTACTTGCGGCTGGCCAAATTGACCTAGTTATTGAGGCCGGCCTTAAACCCTATGATATTCAGGCCCCAATTGCCTTGGTTAGGGCCGCAGGTGGAATAGCTACTGATTGGGCTGGTGACAATCCGATGAACGGGGGTTCCTGCCTTTGTGCTGCAAATGCACAGGTTCATGCAGCGGCACTTAAAATATTAAAACACTACGGTCATGACTGATACGCTAATTCAAAATGCCCGCCTTGTACTTGTAATGGACGCAAGACGCAGGGCACTGTCTAACTGTGACGTCTTAATCCGAGGTGGATTAATAGCAGCGGTTGGTTCTGGGCTTTCATCCGCAGGGTGCCGAGTTGTAAATGCGGACGGCTGTTTGGTTACACCTGGTTTAATCAATACACACCATCACCTTTATCAAACAATGACGCGCGCCGTCCCTGATGCTCAGGACCAGACCCTGTTTGGCTGGCTGAAAACTCTTTATCCGATTTGGTCCGCTATGCGTCCTGATGATTTTTTTACGTCAGCACAAGTTGGAATGGCAGAGTTGCTGTTGTCAGGTTGCACGACAACCTCGGACCACCTTTACATTTATCCGAACGGAGCGCGCCTAGAAGATACGATTGAGGCTGCAAACGAAATCGGAATGCGATTTCAGCCGACACGTGGTGCAATGAGTATTGGAGAAAGTGATGGTGGCCTACCCCCCGACCACTTAGTTGAAAATGAGCCAGAAATATTAGAGGATATGATCCGGGTCATCGATGCCTTTCACGATCCAAGTCACGGATCCATGGTGCGAGTTGGGGTCGCGCCGTGTTCACCCTTCTCCGTCAGTCGTGAGCTGATGCGAGATACCGCCATATTGGCACGGGACAAAGGTGTGATGATGCATACCCATTTAGCTGAAAATGAGGAAGATGTTGCCTACAGTATTGATAAATTTGGAGTACGTCCTGGACAATATGTAGAAGATCTTGGGTGGGTTGGTCCTGACGTTTGGCATGCGCATTGTGTTAAGCTTGATGCGCAAGAAATAGAGCTTTTTGCTCGTACTAAAACAGGTGTGGCCCATTGCCCGTGTTCCAATTGTCGCTTAGCGTCAGGAATTGCCCCGATACGCGCAATGCGCGATGCTCGGGTTCCAGTTGGATTGGGAGTAGATGGATCAGCCTCGAACGATAACGGAAATTTAATGGCTGAGGCGCGTCAAACTATGTTACTTCAGCGCGTTGCCTTAGGGGCCGGGGCTATGTCTGCGCATGAAGCTTTAGAGATTGCCACCCTGGGAGGTGCTCAGGTTTTGGGGCGCTCCGACTGTGGATCTTTGAGCGTTGGCCAATGTGCAGATTTAGCAATCTGGGACATGAATGACGTTAATGCTGCAGGAAATTGGGATCCAGCTGCGATCTTGCTTGCTGGCCCAAGTTTGGCCCGCGATGTTTTCGTTAATGGGAAACATATTGTGGCTGCTGGGCAGATTACGACTGTTGACCAACGGGCATTGGCAGCCCAGCAAAACAAGCAAAGTATGGCTCTTCGGAGCCGTGCATAAACTTATCCGACAAGATCGCCTGCGATCCAGACGTCGCGTACTGCCCTATCGTCGCCCATCATGATGGTTGGAAAGAGGTTTTCCCAAAAGTCTTCTGCATTGTTAACACGCTGAGCGATTCCAGAAGTTGAGCTTAAATCTAGGATGCAGAGATCAGCTTCAGCGCCTATGCCAAGGTGTCCAATAATACCTTGAAGATGCAATGCTTGCGCTGATCCCTCGCTGGCCAGCCACATGAGCTGAGCGGGATGTAGTACGGCCCCTCGCAATTGTGCTACCTCATAGGCTGCTGCCATTGTGCGCAGCATTGAGAAATTGGATCCCCCACCAATATCCGTCGCTAGCCCTATGCTAACTTTGGCTTTCGCCAGGCCCATGAGGTCGAACAGGCCAGAACCAATGAACGTATTTGACGTAGGGCAGTGCACCACAGAGGCGCCAACCTCGGCCAATCTGGCCGCTTCACGTGGTTCAAGATGTATGGAATGCCCATATACGCCGCGTTTGCCGAGCAGGCCGTACTTCTCGTATGTGTCAAGATAATCGCGTGCATCTGGGAAAAGATTTTTTACCCAAGCAACCTCTTCGCGTTGCTCGGATAGATGCGTTTGCATAAGGCATGTGGGTCGTTCGGCCCAAAGCGCTCCAAGAGCCTGCAATTGTTCAGGTGTTGAGGTGGGTGAAAATCTAGGCGTGATTGCATAGATCGCGCGACCGTTGCCGTGCCAGGCGTCAGCAAGTGCCTTGCTTTCATCGTAAGCGCGTTGGGCGGTATCCACCAAACCGTCTGGGGCATTGCGGTCCATGCAGGTTTTACCACCTATTACCCGCATTCCGCGATTGGCCGCAGCCTCGAAATATGCAGTCACTGAAGTTGGCGAAGAGGTGCAGTAACTTGCCATTGTTGTTGTGCCATGCGCCAAAGCTATATCCAAATAACTCACTGCAATATCTGCAGCATAGCTTGGATCTGACAGGCGCATCTCTTCTGGAAATGTGTAGCTGTTGAGCCAATCTATTAGCCGTTTACCCCAGCTTGCGATAATAGCGGTTTGTGGGTAGTGCACGTGAGCGTCAACAAAGCCAGGTAAAATTAAATCATTTCCATAATCAGTAATATCCGCGCGCGGATATGCTTCAAGTAGGGCGCTGCGTGAACCACGCCCAATGATATGACCGTCCTGGATAACGATTGCGCCATCAGTTTGATGATGTGAAACATTTTCCCACTCTTGTTCAAATGGGTCGCCGTCAAACCACAAGGTTTGGCCCAACAGTAATTTTTGATTCAATGGATATTCTCCCAAATGCACATGTGCCGAGCTTCACCTTGTCATAGGCTCAGCAACTTCGTAAAGGCAGGTATGTCAATTCTCACAGATAATAAACTGAAACTGAATGATGTATTAGATAATCAGAGGGTATCTGATGTCGGTATGGGCGTTGACCAAAGAGATTTTTTCCGACTTCATGAATTGTTAGATCCTCTTAACCCTACCGATATTATTGGATTTTTTACCTTCGTGGGTCTTGCTGCTGGGATGTTTCTATGAATTTGGACACTCTCAAAATGGAGGCACGCATGGCAGCTTTTGTGCGGCGTAAAAAAGCGTTTGAGGCTCAAAATGGAGCAGTCAGTAGTGTTTTGTCTGAGGTTCTTGCAGGATACCGCGGGGTTCCACTCGCAGGATTTATGCCTATCAACACTGAAATTAATCCGCTCGCTTCAATGGCTGAGGCATCTGTGCATGGGATGGTTGGCGTTCCGGTGATTGAGGCACCCGCAACGCCGTTAAAATTTGCACAATGGGCGCCTAACACTGAATTAATGGTGGGTGCGTTTAAGGCAAAAATACCTGCCCAAATCGACTGGATGATACCCGAAATTTTGATTGTGCCTCTAGTAGCATGGGACCCTGAGGGTGGCCGTCTTGGTTATGGGGGAGGATTTTACGATCGAACACTAGAAGAACTGCGTGCGCATGGACCTATTCTTGCAATTGGTTTTGCGTTCAATGCGCAGATGGCAAGAAATTTGCCACTGGAAACAACTGATCAACCTTTAGATATGATTGTCACTGAGGATGAGGTTATTACTATGAAAAACTAAATTGGGTGCTGGGCACAATTTCAAATCCGCCATCTTTTAGATTGAGAATACGGTCCAAGATAACGCTGAATATAATATAAAAAATGACTGCTTTGGCTGCAGATCTCAGCCTTATCTTGCCATAATGCTAATTGAGATTTAAGGGCGTAATATGAAAATTCTTTACCTTGGTGATGTAATGGGCCGCTCTGGGCGGCAGGGAATTACAGACGAGCTGCCAAGCCTCCGGACGCGATTGAATGCGGACTTTGTCGTAGTTAACGGAGAGAATGCCACAAGTGGTATGGGCTTATCTGGTAAACACGCGCAAGGTCTTCTTGCGGCGGGAGCGGATTGCATAACGCTGGGTGATCACGCGTTTGATCAGAAAGATATGTTGCAATTTATAGAAACTGAACCTCGTATACTACGACCATTGAATTTCTCTAAATCTGCACCTGGCCGTGGGGCTGCGCTGTTAACAGCAACTCGAGGACGTAAAGTTCTAGTGATGCAGGTTTTGGGTCAGGTTTTCATGAAGCGACCGTTTGATGATCCGTTCTCGGCTGTTGATGCAATCCTAAGTCGCCATCCTTTGGGGGGACAGGCAGCTGCAATTGTTGTGGATATGCATTGTGAAGCGACCTCGGAAAAAATGGCGATGGGACATTTTTGTGATGGTAAGGCAAGTATGGTTGTTGGAAGTCATACCCATGTGCCTACCGCCGACGCGCAGATTTTGGAGCGAGGAACCGGGTTTCAAAGTGACGCAGGCATGTGTGGTGACTATAATTCTATAATTGGGATGCAAAAAGCTGAACCTTTACGTAGGTTCATTACTGGCATGCCAAAAGCAAGGTTTGAACCAGCCTTAGGGGCAGCAACGCTCTGTGGGCTGTTGGTTGAGACGGATGACTCAACAGGAAAAACTAAATCAATTGAGATGATCCGCCACGGTGGCCGTCTGAGCCAAAGTCCAAGTTTGGCACCATAGGATTAATGACTCGTTTGATCCCTTTTGCGTGGTTGCTATTTATTGGTACGAGCTGGGGGCTAACACAACCTTTGACCAAGATAGCCGTGAGTACTGGCTATCAACCCTTTGGGATAATTTTTTGGCAAATGGTAATTGGAGTAATTATTCTTGGAACGGTAAATTACCTACGCCGAAGACCTTTACCTTTGAACCCCCGCGTTATCTTGTTTTATTTTTTGTTTGCGATGATCGGTACACTTATTCCGAACGCCTCGTCTTATCATGCCTACACTATGTTGCCTTCGGGCATAATGTCGTTGCTTTTGTCTTTGATCCCGATGATGGCCTTTCCCATTGCTCTCGCTTTGGGCTTAGATGAGTTTAATATTAAGCGGCTAGCTGGGCTTTCTTTGGGTCTCGCTGCCGTGTTGTTAATTGTAGGTGTGCCTACAGCCTTACCAGACCCAGCAATGCTTGCTTTCATCCCTTTAGGTATTCTAGCCAGTTTGATGTATGCTTTCGAAGGAAATTTTGTTGCGCGATTTGGGACTGGAGGCGTTGGGCCTGTTCAATTGTTGCTGGGCTCATCCATTGTTGGCGCTTTGATAATGGGCCCCTTGTCTGTCGCAACTGGCCAATGGATCAATCCACTGCATTCCTGGCACGCGGAGGATTGGGCTTTGATCGGCTCTGCTTTCATCCACTCATTTGTTTATACGCTTTATGTGATGATTGTGCGAAATTATGGCCCCGTTTTTTCGGTTCAAGTGAGTTATTTAGTAACAGCCACTGGATTAGGTTGGGCAATGTTAATTTTAGGAGAGCGTTATACTGGCCCAGTTTGGCTGGCTTTAGGGATCATGTTTATTGGAATGTATTTGGTAAGTCCGCAATTTAATGATAACAATGGTGTGGGACATACACCTAATTGACATTTTGCAGGCTTTATTTTTGTAGCTAATCGATGCTCTAATCGCCTCATAATATACTCCTTATTTTTGGAACCTTTATCTGGAATAAATATTATAGTGGCCAAAAGATTAAAATTAAGGGAATCGAAACTGTGACAACAAGAATTTCGAGCGGTAGCCCAAGGCGCCAGTAATCCCCAAAAGAATAGCCTCCAGGTCCCAAAATAAGTGTATTATTTTTATGGCCAATCGGTGTTAAAAAGGCGGCAGATGCTGAAATTGCAACGGCCATCAAGAAAGGATCTGGGTTCACCTCAAGGGTTTGTGCCATTTGAATGCCAATTGGGGCCGCTACAATTGTCGTTGCGGTGTTATTAAGCACGTCAGACAGGGTCATTGTCACAATCATCAGCACTGTTAAGATAATCCAAGGTGCCATGCCCTGCGTGAGGTCAATTAAAGCCGCTGCAATAAGTTCTGTGCCGCCACTACTTTGTAAAGCTGCGCCCAACGGGATCATTGAACCCAAGAGAACGACTATGGGCCATTCGATGTGGCTGTAGAGTTGGTGGAGCGAAATAATTCCCCCGAGCGTGTAAGCAATAACGACCAAGCCTAAAGCGATTGGCAGATAAATTAGGCCAAAGCTTGCGGCAATAACTGCACTTGTAAAAAGGCCAATCGCCATCCAAACTTTGCTATCTGCTGTGACCTGAAGTCCGCGATCTGCTAGGGGAAGGCAGCCTAGCCAGCTCACAACATCATCAGAGATGTCTTCCGGTGTGAGGAGCAATAAAATGTCACCTGGCCGCAGTATTGTTTTTCGCAATTGCTTTGTTACGCTGCGACCCTCTCGTGATAGCCCCATAACAACAGTGCGCTGTCGCCAAGCTAGCCCAACTGATTGGGTTGTACGTCCGTTAACGCGGGAGCCTTCCGTGACCACACACTCAACCATGGTTAAACCATCACTGTCTGTACGCAAGATCTCTTCGCGTTTGCTGTCGGAGAAATCCAATTGTACTGCTGTACGAAATTCATCCAAGGCTTCAGGCACCGCCTTTAAAACTAGGGCGTCACCGGCTTCCAAAGCTATGTTTTTTGCTGTCCCATAAGATTTTTTACCACTACGGATTAGGCCCAATATTGCGACATCATTTTTTTCTGCAATTTCATAAAGGCTATGAAGGCGTTCCCCAATGTGCTTTGAGGTTTCTGGTATGGTCAATTCAGCAATAAACTCACTAATGTCATCGAAACTTGTAGCTTTAGCCTCATCTTCGCGTTGTGGGATCAACCGCCATCCAATAAACGACACAAACAATAGGCCAACAAGCGCTGTGATCCCGCCGACAGGCGCAAAATCAAACATCTTAAAAGGCGCACCAAGGGATTCTTCTCTAATGGCTGCAATGATGATGTTTGGAGGGGTCCCTATCAAAGTAGCCATTCCACCCAAAATGGTGGCAAAGGACAAAGGCATTAATGAAAGGCCAACGGCTCTTTTTGCCTTACGGGCTGTTTGAATATCAACCGGCATCAAAAGCGCAAGCGCGGCTACATTATTCATAAAAGCCGACAACACGCCGCCAATTACGCCCATCAAAGCAATATGCTGAGGAAGCTTGCGTGAGGTATCAACCAATGTACGTGTTATTAAGAAAACTGCACCTGATTTCACCAAACCTGCAGAGACAATAAGGACCAATGCCACAACCAGAGTGGCTGGGTGACCAAAGCCTGAGAAAGCGGCTTTGGTCGGAACAAGGCCAAACAATACTGCAATCATGAGAGCGGCAAAAGCCACAAGATCGTAGCGAAGCTTGCCCCAAATCAGCATAGCAAAAACTAATCCGAATAATGTAAATAGCATACTTTGATCTAAGGTCATGGTCTTACTCCAAAAAATGGGCTTACCGGTAATGTCTCATAGAGCGACTTAGAGATAAATAGTATACGGGCGGAAACAATGGTGAATCGCCTTTTGAGTGGGAACATGGGTTGAATTACGCGCTTCCTCTGCTTAAAACATTTTAAAATGTTAAGATCAGGGGGCATTCATGGCTGGCCATTCAAAATGGGCGAATATTCAGCACCGCAAAGGACGTCAAGATGCGGCGCGCTCTAAGTTATTTTCAAAACTGGCCAAAGAAATTACTGTTGCTGCTAAAATGGGCGATCCGGACCCTGATAAAAACCCAAGGCTCCGTTTGGCGGTAAAAGAGGCAAAGTCTTTGTCCGTTCCAAAAGATGTGATTGATCGTGCTATTAAAAAATCCCAAGGAGGAGATGCGGAATCATATGATGAAATTCGTTACGAAGGTTATGGTCCAGGTGGCGTTGCTGTAATTGTTGAAGCAATGACAGATAATCGTAATCGCACGGCTTCGGTTGTTCGCAGTACTTTTACCAAATGTGGCGGAAACCTTGGTGAAACTGGGTCTGTCTCCTTCATGTTTGATCGTAAGGGACAAATTTTGTACTCGGCCGCAGTGGGTGACGAGGATACCGTAATGATAGCCGCGCTTGAGGCGGGTGCTGAAGATGTTGAAACAGAGGAGCATGGCCATGCTATTTTCTGCGCAGATACAGAATTGAATGACGTATCGACTGCTTTGGAAGCGGAGCTCGGAGAAGCGGAGAGTACAAAATTGATATGGAAGCCACAAACAACGACAGAACTTGATCTCGAAGGTATGGAAAAGTTGATGAAGCTTATTGATACTTTGGAGGATGACGATGATATTCAACGGGTCACTGCCAATTTTGAGGCTAGTGACGAGGTAATGGACGCACTCTAATTTTTAGATAAAAAGTGGGGGCAGGCGCTGTTATATTTTTATCTTTTGGCCGTTTCTGACATGATCATTGATCTACTAACTACATATTTCAGCCAGAAGGTCGGTTTCTTTCGCACTGGTGTACCAGCAGATTGTTATTGAAGCCAACTTTAGACGCACTCAAAAAAAGTACGAGTTTATCTTGCAACTTTTTTGAGAAATAGGCTGGTCGCAATAGATCTACTTTGCGCTTTTAAGCTCTTGAATGCAATTTATACGGGCTCAAAATCGTAGTTAATAAACATTTTGCAGTAAAATTTGGTTCAATTGTGAAGTGTACTTGACGGCATATGATTCTTGTAATGAGAGTTCAAAACTCTCTATTCCCGTCTTTATCCAAACATATTTCAAAACTTTTGCAAAAGAAAGTTGAATAAGTTCATGAGTAGGCACCAAATGTAGTGATTATCGCGCCTAAGTGTTGTTTTTTTAGTATATTCAATTGAATTTTAAATTTGCTGTTGCGCCAAAGGCCCGCTTTCGAGTTAATGGGACGACATAGAAGCGTGAATTAATCGCGACTAAAAACAAGGATTACAGTTTGGCTGAGGCACAAGCGAAAGCATTTGTTGAGTTTCAACGTGTGCAAAAAAGCTACGATGGTGAAGTGTTGGTTGTTAAAGATTTGAACCTTTCAGTTGCGCGCGGTGAATTTTTAACAATGTTAGGCCCCTCAGGTTCAGGCAAAACCACTTGCCTTATGATGCTTGCTGGATTTGAGACAGCAACCCATGGTGAAATTTTGCTCGACGGGAAGCCCATCAACAATATCCCACCTCATAAACGTGGAATTGGTATGGTGTTCCAGAATTATGCGCTTTTCCCGCACATGACGGTGGGCGAAAATCTGTCTTTCCCTTTGGAAGTACGAAAGTTCAATAAAATAGACCGTGAAGCCAAAGTTAAGCGGGCCTTGGATATGGTTGAGATGGGAGATTTTCTTTCTCGCCGACCCTCGCAGCTTTCTGGTGGTCAGCAACAGCGGATCGCTTTGGCACGGGCTTTGGTTTTTGAGCCCGAGCTGGTGTTGATGGATGAACCTTTGGGCGCTCTCGACAAACAGCTGCGGGAGAAGATGCAATTTGAGATCACCGATCTGGCTCATAAGCTTGGGATCACTGTGGTCTATGTAACACATGACCAAACCGAAGCTCTGACGATGTCAGACCGTGTTGCTGTGTTTAACGATGGTGTTATCCAACAGATTGCAGCCCCAGATACACTTTATGAAAGCCCAGATAATAGCTTTGTTGCGCAGTTTATCGGCGAGAACAACACGTTGGAAGGCATGGTCAAAGAAATTAAAAATGGTGTGGCGCTGGTCCAGCTGGACAGCGGCGATTTGATCAATTGTAAACCGATCAATGTGACTAAGCCGGGTGAGCGTACCCGCGTCTCAATCAGACCGGAGCGTGTTGAGTATAATAAAGACAGATTAAAAAAAGGGGTTCACACCCTAAAAGCCGAAGTACTTGAGTTTATTTACATGGGTGATATTTTCCGCACACGTCTTCGTGTTGCCGGCAATGATGAGTTTATAATCAAAACGCGAAATGCACCTGATCAAATACGCCTCCAACCTGGAACTGAAATTGAGATTGGTTGGATGCCAGAGGATTGCCGCGCTTTGGATGCTTAAAAGCACATAACGCGGACAACGACCCCCGACAGAGATCGGGTTAACGACTAATGTTTAACTGGGAGAACCTAAACATGAAAAAGACAACTCTACTTTTGGCCAGCACTGCTTTGGTCATGGGCGCATCTGGCGCTTTCGCTGGCAGCCATACCGGCAGTATCACTGCCGTTTCTTGGGGCGGAGCTTATACAGTGTCGCAAATTGAAGCCTACCATAAACCTTGGACTGCAGCGACTGGCAACAAAGTTGTGTCTGAAGACTATTCAGGCGGTATCGCTGAGGTCAAAGCGCAAGTGGAAGCTGGCAACGTAACTTGGGATATCATTGATGTCGAAAAATCAGATGCGGTTCGCGGCTGTGACGAGGGTCTGTTTATGGAAATTGACCCAACATCATTGCCAAATGGCGCTGATGGCTCTTCTGCTGTTGACGACTTTATTCCAGGTTCGTTCACAGATTGTGCTGTGGCCAATATCGTATGGTCCACAATCTTTGCATATGACTCGTCCGTAACACCAAACGGTCCAGCCTCAATCGCCGACTTCTTCAACCCCGCCGCTTTCCCTGGCAAGCGGGGCCTTCGCAAGTCTCCAAAAGCAAACCTGGAAATGGCTTTGGCTGCTGACGGTGTTGCCTCTGCAGACATCTATGACGTTTTGGCAACAGACGAAGGCGTTGATCGCGCATTTGCAAAACTCGATACCATCAAAGACATCGTTGTCTGGTGGGAAGCCGGCGCGCAGCCACCACAATTGTTGGCAGATGGCGAAGTTGCTATGACGACAGCCTATAACGGGCGTATTTTCAATGCAGTTGCAGGTGAGGGTAAATCCTTTGAAATCGTTTGGGACGCACAAGTTCTTGACGTTGACATGTGGGCGATCATTAAAGGCGCACCAAATGCCGACCTAGCGATGGAATTCTTGAAGTTCTCAACTGAAACAGAACAGTTGGCCGCACAAGCATCCTACATCGCTTACGGTCCAGCCCGTAAATCATCAGCTCCTTTTGTGACAACTTATCATAGCAATGCTGACCTGGACATGGGTCCTCAAATGCCAACCGCTGAGGCAAACTTGGCAACTGCGATCCCGAACGACTTTGAGTTTTGGGCAGATAATGCAGATGAGCTTAACGAGCGTTTCAACGCTTGGTTGATCAACTAAAATTTAACCTTAATGGGGCCCTCCAAGGTGGGCCTCATTGCACTATTCCTTAGGATATTAGCACTATGACGGATGCAACCGGGCCGCTTCTTGCGGTGGATGGTACACCTCTAAAGCGGAAATTGGCGCAGTCCCTATTTCGAAGTCGTGCGCGGGCTTTTGGCCTCGCCTTGCCGCTTTTGGCGTTTATCATTGTGGTATTTGTTTACCCAATCTTAGATTTTTTAGGGCGCTCAGTTTATGATGCGCGCTTCGCGACCCTAATGCCTATGACTACCGAAGCGATGGCTGATTGGGACGGAACGTCACAACCAACTGAGGCCATGGCTGACGCGTTAGTTCTAGACTTGGTCGTGTCAAAAAAAGAAAAAACAATTGGCAAAGTAGCAACACGTGTCAACCGTGAACTCAGTGGTACGCGCAGTCTATTCACGAAAACTGCACGAAGTGCGGCAAAATTTGAATCGCCGTTCATGGCGGCACTGATAGAAAAAGATAAAGACTGGGCGGATTTGGAAACATGGCAAGCAATGAAGACGGCCAGTCGCGTGTTCACGCCTGCCTATGTCGCTGCGGCACTGGATCGCAAGATGTTAGCTGATGGATCTATTGTGCAGCAAAGTGAAGAGCGACGGATACACGTCAAGCTGTTCTGGCGCACTATGGAGATTTCGTTCTTGGTGACGGTGTTTTGCCTGATATTAGGATACCCGATTGCATACTTGATGGCGTCTTTGCCTATGCGGACGTCAAACTTGCTTTTGATTCTTGTTCTCTTGCCCTTTTGGACTTCACTTCTTGTGCGCACTACTGCGTGGATTGCTATGCTGCAGGCGCAGGGAGTGATGAATGATCTCTTTGTAGTATTTGGTCTGGCAACTGAGGATGATAGATTTAGTTTGATCTACAACAAGACTGGTACGTTAATTGCCATGACGCACATCTTGCTTCCGTTCATGATTTTGCCGCTGTTCTCAGTTATGAAAACCATATCGCCGACCTACGTACGGGCGGCAAAATCTATGGGTGCGACGGATTGGACTTCATTTTGGAGAGTTTATTTCCCACAATCGGTGCCGGGCATTGGGGCGGGCGCATTGCTATGTTTCATCTTGGCACTTGGTTATTACATCACACCGGCCTTGGTTGGTGGGCAAGATGGCCAAATGATATCAAACATTATAGATTTTCATATGCGGAAGTCGTTGAATTGGAACCTCGCTGCAGCGATGGGCCTTATAATGCTGGTGTTCGTTTTGTTCCTTTTCTGGCTGTACGACCGGATTGTGGGCATCGATAATATGAAGTTGGGTTAAGAACGATGGCTGGCGATTATAGATACATCCCTCCGCAACCGCACATCGGTTTCACAGTTGGTATTTTGGCAGGTTTTGGTGGTATTATTGGACTTATGACGGCACAGGGTGACACGGGGTTAATGTTACCATACCTGGCAGTGAGTGCGGTGCTATTTGCAATATTTTCCTTCGCAATTACCCGCTTAGGCGACCGAGCTGTAATTGCGGGTGGCCTTGGACTTGTAGTGTATTTCATAGTGGCTAACTTCTTGGTGACCTTTGCGTATGGCGTTCTTTTGGCCATTATTGGCTATATTGCGGGTCGTATGACCTGTTGGTTAAATTCTGGCCGATATCGTTTGAACCTGCCCCCTTACGCGACGGCGCGACAAGTTCTCTGGTTCTATTGCTTTAGAGTGATCTGTGGTTTTATTTTTGTCTTCCTGATCATGCCTATATTTGTGTTAATCCCATTAAGCTTCAACCAAGAACCTTACTTTAGCTTCACTCCGGGTATGTTGAGCTTTGATCCACTGGCCTATTCGTTGCGTTGGTACATGGATATCTTGCAAAATGGTATGGTGGATCCAACTGCGGTTATCGGCTGGTGGTCTGATATGTGGAGCAATGCACAGTGGATTAGATCTATACGCAATTCGTTTTTTATCGGCTTCTGGGCAACAATAATCTCAACAGCCTTGGGAACTTTGGCCGCTATCGGTTTAGCTTCAAGTGATATGCCGTTCCGTCGCCCAATCATGGCTTTGTTGATTTCACCGATGATTGTTCCTTTGGTTATCACCGCCTCAGGCTTGTTCTTTTTCTTCTCAAGCGTTGGACTAGCCAAAACCTACATGGGGATCATTCTTGCGCATGCTGCACTTGGTACCCCATTTGTGATCATTACAGTGACGGCAACGCTGTCGGGTTTCGATCAGTCTTTAACACGGGCCAGTGCTAGCATGGGAGCGGGTCCTATCCGGACCTTTTTTAAGGTACAGATGCCATTGATTTTGCCGGGTGTTATTTCTGGTGCATTGTTTGCGTTCATCACTAGCTTTGACGAAGTGGTGGCGGTGTTACAATTGGCCGATGTACGCCAACGGACTATCCCTAGACAAATGTTTAGTGGCATCCGTGAACAGATTTCGCCAACAATTTTGGCGGTTGCTACTATTTTGGTGATTATTTCTGTCTTGCTTCTTACCACAGTTGAGCTTCTGCGTCGCCGGTCTGAGCGCCTGCGTGGCGTTAGCCCGGCCTAACCTATACGCCGCAAAAGAGGGCAGGTCTCTGAATTTGAAACACCGGGCAGCTCGCGAATCCGTGCCAGAACACCGTCAAAGGTGTAAAGGCTTGTGGTTTCTAGCTCTATAACCAGGTCCCAAACTCCACATGTGCGGTGCAGTGAAGTCACTTCAGGCATCCTTTGTAAGGCTTTTTGAACGGAATTTGCCGTATTACCTCGGACTTCTATCATCATCACGGCTCGAACCATCTCGTCGGCGTCAACTTCGTTTAGCTCTATTGTGAACCGCTTAATGGTTCTACTGTCGATAAGGCGGGTCAGGTGACTTTGTACGGTGCCCCTCGCAAGTCCCAGAACACCAGCCAAAGTAGTGACGGAACTTCGTCCATCTATTTTTAATCGGGTCAAGATTTTACGATCAATTTCGTCAATTTTAGACATTTTGTTTTTTTACCTACTCATTTTGATCAAAATATATAAGATTTGAACAAGTTTTAGACTCTTTGTGCAAGGCTTTAGCTGGCATCGTTATGAAAATTTCGGTTTTGAGGTCTTGATGCACACTCATTGTACAATTTTAGGATTACCACTTCAGGCGGGAACCGGACGGGGAGGCTGCCTGATGGGACCAGATGCATTCCGAACGGCCGGTTTAGGCGATGTTATCATCTCTCAAGGTTTCGGATTCGTAGATCTAGGAAATATGAGCTTTCCTTGTGATATCCCGGACGTTACTGGCCCCTCACATTTGAAAAAACTTTCTGAAATTGTTGCCTGGACGCGTGATATTCAGGCCCAAGCGTCTGCATTGGCTATGACCGAGACCTTTCCAATTTTTATTGGCGGTGACCACTCAATGGCTGCGGGAACCTTGACGGGCATGGCACAGGCCGCACAGGCCAAAGGGCGTCCACAATTTGTGCTTTGGCTAGATGCACATCCTGATATTAATACATTGACTAGCACGACAAGTGGCCATTTGCACGGTACGCCCATGGCCTACGCTTTGGGTATGCCAAGTTTTGAAGGCATTTTCCCGCCGGTACCGTCCCCATTAGATCCTGCAAATATTTGCATGATAGGGCTTCGTTCAGTTGACGAGCCCGAGCACCAGTTTATCTCAGAGTTGGGGATGGAGGTTTATGACATGCGGCAGATTGACGAATGCGGCGTTGTAAAGCCGGTCTCTGATTTTCTGGACCGGGTCAAGGCTGCGAATGGTTTTCTGCACGTTAGTTTTGATGTTGATTTCCTCGATCCAGAGATAGCACCGGCGGTCGGAACGACTGTACCAGGGGGTGCGACATTCCGTGAGGCGCATTTGATCATGGAGATGGTGCATGACAGTGGGTTAGCTTCCTCCCTTGATCTGACTGAACTCAATCCATTCTTGGATATTCGAGGAAAAACAGCGACTTTGATTTGTGATCTCACTGCCTCTTTGCTTGGCCGCAAAGTACTCGATCGACGTACCAGGGGTTTTTGATATGAACACATTTTCTGCATCACCGCTGGCGATGGTTCCATTTGTTTCTGTCGACAATATGATGCGGCTGGTCAATTCTATTGGCGCTGCTCAGATGATATTGGAGATTTGTGAGTATATTGAGGCAGATTTTAAACGCTGGCCAGATTTTGATAAAACCCCACGGGTAGCCGCACATTCTGAAGAAGGGGTCATTGAATTAATGCCTACCTCTGATGGAGAATACTACGGTTTCAAATATGTAAATGGTCACCCAGCCAATATGGCGCGCGGATTTCAAACTGTTACTGCCTTTTGGGGTGTTAGCCAAAGTTTTAAATGGCTATCCCGTTTTGTTTTCTGAAATGACGATACTGACAGCTCTTCGGACGGCCGCGACAAGCGCGCTTGCGGCTAAATACTTGGCGCCAAAAGGTGCTAAAACTATGGGTATGATAGGTAATGGTGCACAATGTGAATTTCAAGCTTTGGCATTTCAAAAAGTCGTTGGAGTTGAAACAGTACGTCTGTATGATATTGATCCACGGGCGACCACAAAGGCATCACGAAATCTGAAGTCATCGGGTCTCAATGTGATTATTTGTAGAAGTGCGGAAGAGGCCGTGACGGGCGTTGACATAATCACAACTTGTACCGCGGACAAGCAAAACGCGACTGTTCTTAGTGATAACATGGTGGGTTCTGGGGTGCATATTAATGCTATTGGTGGAGACTGCCCTGGCAAGACAGAATTGCATCGAGATATTTTGCTGCGCGCTAATATTTTCGTTGAATACCCCCCCCAAACGCGTGTTGAAGGCGAAATTCAAGTATTGGACGAAGATCATCCAATAACCGAACTTTGGCAAGTGATTAATGGTCAAGCCGAAGGGCGAACATCAGAACGTCAGATCACACTTTTTGACAGTGTAGGCTTTGCAACTGAAGATTTTTCAGCCCTCCGGTATGTCCACCAGCAACTAAAAAATGGTGGTCATTATATAAACCTCGATCTGCTCGCCGATCCTGATGATCCGCGTGACCTTTTTGGGATGGTTGAACGCGCGAAAAGAGCGAAATAATGCACGATTTAAGAAAGAATATGCGACTGGCGTGTTACCTTCCGGATGAGGTTGCATTGTCACTTATGACAGATTTGATCCCCGATGCACCGGTGCGGGTCGAGATCGCATCGCAAGCAAGTCTAATGGTTGAAAAGCTTAGAGCAGAAGATGCACCGTCGATGATGGAGCTATTCCTGAGTGAATATGGTTTGTCGTCTGAAGAGGGCGTGGCGTTAATGTGCCTCGCCGAAGCTCTCTTGCGCGTCCCAGATGCTGCAACCATGGATACATTGATTGAAGATAAGATTGCGCCGTCTGAGTGGGGAAAACATTTGGGCGAAAGCCACTCAAGTCTCGTAAATGCTTCTACTTGGGCCCTGTTTTTGACCGGACATGTATTGGATGCGCCTTCTTTGGGTGTTGCGGGTGTTTTGCGTGGCGTGATCAAACGCTTGGGTGAGCCGGTTATCCGTAGGGCCGTTGTACGCATCATGCGTGAGATGGGAGACCAATTCGTGTTGGGTCAAACCATTCAAAAAGCAATTCTGCGTGCCAAAAAATATGAATTAAAATCTTATACTTATAGCTATGATATGCTGGGTGAAGCGGCGATGACGGATGCGGATGCTAAGGCGTATTATATCTCATATGCTGATGCTATTACAGAGATAGCCAAGGCAGCAACATCTAAAGATATCCGTAAAAATCCAGGTATTTCTATAAAATTATCTGCGCTCCATCCACGCTATGATTTGTTACACCGCGATCAGGTCATTCAAGATTTGGTTCCGCGTGCGCGCGCTCTGGCGCTTTTTGCTAAATCTGCGGGTATCGGACTTAATATTGACGCAGAAGAAGCTGC
The DNA here is from genome assembly GCA_905182425.1 of uncultured Planktomarina sp. Classification (GTDB taxonomy): domain Bacteria; phylum Pseudomonadota; class Alphaproteobacteria; order Rhodobacterales; family Rhodobacteraceae; genus Planktomarina. The sequence continues at coordinate 46,088 of CAJJBP010000023.1, forward strand.
GCGCCTTGATCTGTCTCTTGATGTAATTGAGGCATTGCTCTCCGAGCCTGAATTGGTTGGCTGGGATGGTTTTGGTGTGGTCGTTCAGGCATATGGTAAACGTGCATCTTTTGTAATTGAATGGCTTTATGAGCTGGCGCGTAAGTTCAATCGACGTATCATGGTGCGTCTGGTGAAAGGCGCATATTGGGACAGTGAAATCAAACTGGCTCAGGTAGAAAGCCTTCCAGGCTTCCCAGTGTATGGCACTAAACATCATACTGATATCAGTTATATCTGCTGTGCTACGAAGTTGCTTCAAATGCAGGATAGGATCTACCCACAATTTGCAACACATAACGCCCACACAATTGCAGCTGTTTTGAATCTGGCTGAAATGTATGACAATGAAGATTTTGAATTTCAACGCCTGCATGGGATGGGCGAGGCATTGCACGATCAAGTTGTTAAATTATATGAGACAAAGTGCCGAATTTATGCGCCGGTCGGTCATCACCAAGATCTCTTGGCTTATCTGGTGCGTCGCCTATTGGAGAATGGTGCGAACTCGTCCTTTGTTAATCAGATTTTTGACGCGGATGTTCCTCCTGATATCGTTGCTGCTGATCCTTTTGAAAAGCTGGGTAGTGCAGGTCCGAAAGTGGCACCGCCGGAGGCTCTTTTTGCCCCTGAACGAAAAAATTCTTTGGGGTTTGATCTGGCTGATCCCCTTATTTTGGAAAGCCTGCAGGCGGGACGGACCGTAACACGGGATTGGGATTTTGGGACACAGGGTTCGCTTCAATCTATCGTAAGCCCATCAAATGGGCAGAACATTGGTCAGGTACGTTTTATATCCCCGCAGCAAGCCAAAAGTATGATTGAGGGCGCTCAACCATGGAGCGACACCCCACAGGTCCGTGCAGGCGTTCTGCAGAATGTTGCGGACCTTTACGAACAAAATGCAGATGAGTTGTTTGCTTTGCTAACTCATGAGGCGGGAAAAACATTGATTGATTGCATTGGGGAGGTACGAGAAGCAGTTGATTTTTTCAGATATTATGCCGAGCAAGCCAAAATATATGATGCGTCAGCGAACGGTTTAATCACGTGTATCAGTCCTTGGAATTTTCCACTAGCAATCTTTAGTGGGCAAATCGCAGCGGCTCTCGCTGCGGGTAACGGTGTTTTGGCAAAGCCTGCCGAGAGTACCAGTATGATCGCTCACTTTGCGGCAAAATTGATGCATCAAGCAGGAGTACCTAAACCCAGCTTGCAGCTTGTTGCGGGGTTTGGTGCAGAAATTGGGCCCACACTGTGCAGTCATAGCAAGGTAACTGGGGTGTGTTTCACAGGATCAATGGTCACAGCGCAGGCCATTAATAAAACTATGGCGCGTGCATTGCCTGCACATGTTCCATTTATAGCTGAAACAGGCGGTCTAAATGTAATGATTGTGGACAGCACTGCTTTGCCAGAGCAAGCTGTTCGTGATGTTTTGGCCAGCGCTTTTCAATCAGCGGGACAGCGTTGTTCAGCTCTGAGGGTATTGTATGTGCAGGCTGACATAGCTCCGAGCTTTACCAAGATGCTTTATGGAGCGATGAAAGAATTGATTGTGGGTGATCCTTCCCGTGCTGATTGTGACGTAGGGCCGGTTATAGACCAGGTTGCCCAAGAGAAAATTCTGGCACATATTGCGCGGGGTCGTGTGTTGTTTCAAACTTCGGCCCCTAAGAATGGAACATATGTTGCCCCGACTGTATTGGGGGTTGGAGGCGTTGCTGATCTTGGTGAAGAAATCTTTGGCCCTGTGCTGCATTTGGCGACGTTTGAGGCCAGAGAACTCGATTCTATAATTAAGGACGTGAATGCGACTGGCTACGGATTAACATTCGGTTTTCACAGTAGAATTGATGCGCGTGTGCAAAAAATTGTAAGCCAAGTCAACGTTGGAAACATTTATATAAATCGCAATCAAATTGGTGCTGTGGTTGGTTCGCAGCCATTTGGAGGCCATGGATTGAGCGGGACGGGACCAAAAGCCGGTGGTCCTAGATATGTGCCCCGTTTTGCATCTCAAATTTTATTGAAATCTGATGGCGATCTACCAGTGGAGATGAGTATCTCTGAAGTAGAGACGTTGTTTGGAAAGGGTGTTGCGTCATTTGCTAATAGTTCAATAGATCTTCCGGGCCCAACGGGCGAGTCCAATCGTTACAGCGTCTCACCGAAAGGTCGGATTTTATGCATGGGCGCAGGAGCGGATGAGATTGCTGATCGTGCTAGAAATCTTGGTTGCAATGCGATTGCAGCCACTTTGAATTGGTCCCTTCTGAGGGATATAGAAGGCTTGGAAGCAGTCGTCTATGCCGGCTCGCATGGCATCGCTCTACGCACTGTATTGAGTGAACTTAAGGGTCCGATCGTTCCTCTGTTGATGCACGAAAGCTTTGAAATGTGGATTATGCGTGAGCAGTCTGTTTGCATTGATACAACTGCTGCAGGCGGCAATGCAGTTTTATTGGCCAGCGAAACCTAATGTTTAATCTTAGGCGGCAAATAGGCGCCCGGGGCCTTGCATGGCGTCTGCTTTGCCTGTCAGCCGCCCTAAGTGCCATGCTAAAGCTAAGTTGCTCGATATAACTGGCAGATCTGTACTGGCCTCCAAAGGCTCAATCAAATCCAAGGTGCGCAGATTGGTACAACTCAGAAAAATCCCATCTACCTCGCCTAACTTACAAAGTTTTTGTGCAGCCTCGATAACAGATTGTCCTGATATGCGCACAACTTTTGCTTCTACTGCCTCTGCAAAAGTTCCAAATGTAGGGCTTTGCACACCATTATCTGCTAAAACATTTCGCAAATTAGCACTCACGCTTTCTATATAAGGTGATAGAAATGCGAGTCTTTTTATTTTGAGGTGTTTGCAAGCTGCTATTAGTGCAGACACTGGCTCACTTACTTCATTAGACTTGACTCCTGCTTTGACTAGCCGCCGAATTTCACCAATTCCAATTTGTGCTGTGCCTGACGTGCAACCATAGCCCACGGCGTTGAAGTCTAATGTTTCGGGAAGCAAGCTGGCGGATACTGTGATATGATCTGCCATTGATTGTAAGGTTTCTGCAGTCACACTCTGACCGCTTGGAACACGTGTGAAAAACAGATCTGCCTCACCACGAAGCGCGATCATGTCTCGTTCGATTGTTTCATCTGATTGCAAGACTATCACTGCAATTCTAGTTGGCTCAACTTTTACCAGATCATAAGAAAATACAGTCATCCTTTTAGCCTTGGCATTTTTGGGTTCGCTGGGGTACTGAGCCACTCGGCCCCATCGTCGCGAATGACTATATTTTCTTCTGCAACTAAGGCGACACCGGGGCTGATTTCGATGCCCGGTTCTAATGTGATAACCATTCCGGGTACTAAGACTGTATTGTCAGTGGGAATTAGGCTGGGCCATTCAGTTAAATTCATGCCTAATCCATGTCCGTATCTACCTGCATCCGAACCGATCGAACCATTTGATACAATTCTATCCATAGCATAAAAAAGATCGGCTGCCGTGGTACCGGGACGGGATATTTCAAAGGCGGCATAGGTTGCTTCAATCATTTTTGCATGAGCGTCATCAACTTTGGCTGGTACAGAACCAACCGCAAAATTTCGATCATAATCGCAAAAATAACCATCTGATACGAGACCGGTATCCAACATTAACACGTCTCCATTCGAAAGTGGGCGATCATCTGCGGGGGAAATAACGTCGCCATATCCACCGGGCGCCGCTGCACCAGCAAGATAAGGTACCCAATCTGCTCCTTCATCGAGGCAAAGCCGTTGGAAATCGCGGTAAACCCGTTCTAAAGGCACACCTGCTTCGGCAATTTCAGGTACCCGGTCAAAAGCCCGCCCTGCGATTCTGCAGGCATTTCGGATTTTATCGATTTCAGCTTCTGATTTCACAAGGCGAAGATTTTGCAAGATACCTTCATCTGAGCCAATGGGGTTCTGTAAGGAGGCGTTCAATCGTTCAAAATCAGTCAAAGGCATTCGTAGGTGCGATTGAATGCCGCTTGGAGTCCCAATATGAGGTCCAAGGCTGCGCAAAGTATCTGCAAGCAAGCTGACGCCGTCATCCGTTAGGTCTGGCGCACGCCATGTACGTATATCTGTGATCCAACTGCGTGCCATTAATACTGCGCCAATTGACGGAATTACAGCGATAGGACCTCTGGAAACAGGAATAACTAAAAACCAAGGACGGCATGGGCTTTCCCAAAACCTAGTTAAATACCCAGTAAAATATCGCACATCAGGTTCGGTTGTTAGCAAAATTGCATCTAAGCCGTGTTGGCTCATTTGACTTTGAGCGCGTTTAACCCGTGCTTGGAACTCAGATGTTTCAAACCCTTGTTTCATCACTCTGGACCTTCAGACATAATCAGCATCACATGTGATGCTGTATCCAAGCCCAGCGTATCACGATGCGCACTACAGGCCAAAAGGCCCGCCAACCCACCAGTTCCGGACGGGGTGCTTTGCATATTATGCAGCGTTGCGTATTCTGCGGCGTCGACGCCCTCCTGTTCGCTGATAAGTGTGAAAAAATCAGCATCGCGTGCCAACCCTTTTAGCGCAATCAGCGAGGCTTCTTTACAGTCCAAACGTCCCATACAGCTATCTGGGCCTTCTGCTGTCACAAATTCACCAGCCTTGATGCATCCATGCAATGCCGCGGCATGAGACGGTTCAACTATGATTATACAAACCTCTTGCCCCCAAAGCTTGCGCGTCATAGCCGCCACTGCACCTGCCAAGCCACCAACGCCGGCTTGTAAGAAGATATGGGTCGGCGCCTGCATTTGTGTGTTCGCCTCATCCATCAAAGCGGTGTAGCCTTCCATCAAGCGGTAGCTTGGTTTAAAATACCCCGGCCAAGAACTATCAGAAAGTAGGGACCATCCGTTGTCTTCTGCTGCCTGCTTTGCCGCTGCCATACTTTCTTCGTATATTTGACCGGCCCTGATGACTTGCGCACCTTCCGCTTTAAGGCGTGTTGCAAAAGCTTCGGGCACAGTTTCGGCAATGTAAACGACAGAATTTGCACCAAATGCCTTTGCACCGGCGGCGACACTCATTCCGTGATTGCCCGCACTAGCTGTGACATAGGTTTTCCCAGTTTGGCTTTCGCCTTCAATCATAGCGCTGTGGGCAATGACATAGGCTGCACCCAAAGCTTTGAAGCTGCCCAACCCCATGCGGCTGCGCTCATCTTTGATACTGACACGCCCAATGCTTTGTTCAGATGCCATGGCAGTTGCGTTCACCAACGGTGTCACAGCTGCACTCGGGCACCGAGCGAGCAAAGCTTGAACTTGCTCTGTATTGTCGGAAGGAGCTGGAATATCGCGCAGAATAGCGCAGTCCAGGCCGATGTATCGGTGTGGGTTATTTAAAATTTCCATACAATTAGGAAAGCCCAAAAACCTTGAGATATCAAGTTCAGAAGTGGCTAGTGATCGCATTGAATTGACAGCCCATAGTCTAGCGGTACTGTCTTGAACTGATATAGAGGAATGTTCCAATGAAATTGATTCACCCGAAGCATACAGCCCCAAAAGAAGCTGATGCAATGCGCACCACTGGAGTTCTGGTTTGTTATCCGGTCGACGCGCTTCCTCAGGCCGATTTGGTTGGGGCGCTAATTCGCCGTGAAGGTGCTGTGAATATTGCAACCCTGAAAGTCCCACCACGAGAGGCCGGTTGCATTGATGTTCCGGCAGGTCACTTCGCGCGTATTTTATCAGTTGACGGACCACAGGTTGGTGATCTTAATATTTGGAACACTCATAATATCCAGGAGTGTTTCTACAGTGGAAAAACGCGGGCGTTGCATGGCACACATGTTAGTACAGGCGACAGTCTTTGGTCAAATTTGCCATACATGCGTCCTATGGCGACGATCACTTGCGATACGCTTGACTGGTACGGATATGATGCGGACGGTGGTTCGGTGCATGATGTCATTGGCACTCGTTGTGATCCTTATACTGGGCGGTTATTGAATGGAGAAAACTACCATCATTGTTGCCACTCCAATTTAACCCGGGCTATGGCAGACCATTTTGGTTTTTCGTTAGCGGATGCAGAAATGCATGTGCATGATGTGATGAATGTGTTCATGTTGACTGGTTTTACTCATGACACACATCAGTATTTTATGAAGGCGAGCCCCGTTAGGCCTGGCGATTTTATAGAGCTAGAGGCGCAGGTAGATATTACATTGGGCCTTTCAGCATGTCCTGGAGGAGACTGTGGAAATGAACATTCAAGCGATGTGGCCTCCTGCCATCCGCTACACATAGAGATTTATGCACCAACCAATTTGGAGGGGTTTTTGCCTGCTAAGCTAAATCAGTACGTTGGAAATCATGGAAGATAATTGTTTTGTAATAGTGTTTTAAGGTATTAAATTAATGTTAGGCGGGATGGATTTTTGATCAAAGGTAATATGAAAACTTATATGTCTGGTTTGGCTGTTAGGGAAACTTCTAGTGCTTGTTTCAGCGTTGCTATAGCGGGTGCAACAAGAATAGTAATACCGAAAACTTTTGACTTTCGTCACGCAAAGGTTTCCTGCATGTATTTTAGGTCAGGACCTTATTTATTGAAGACCAACGTGTATCAGTGAAGTCACCACAGGCTACTGGAAAAAACCTAAGTATAATTTTGCTCTGGTTAATTTTCATTTCAACTACTAACCACATGATTTTGGACAGGCATATGGGGTTTTGGATCAATGCCCAAAGCTTGCGCTGCATGTACTGCCCAGAAGGGGTCACGAAGCATCTGCCGTCCAAGTAAAGTCACATCACATGTGCCATTTTCAATTAAAGTATTAGCTTGCTTGGGATCAGTGATGTACCCGACTGCCATCGTTTTGAGCCCAGTGGCCGCTCGCAGTTTGCCAGCGAGGCCAACCTGATCTGAAGTTCGCTCTCCGATGCTGGCACGGGCCGCAGGTGTTGCTCCACCGCCAGAGCAATCGATTACATCAACGCCTGCTTGCTTTAGCCATTTAGCGATCTGTATGTTCTCTTCGATTCCATGACCACCTTCTATCCAGTCATGCACAGACAAGCGAGTGGCTAGTGGGAGGTTTTCAGGCCAAACTGCCCGCACAGCCTCAGCTGTTTCTAGCAAAAAGCGCGCCCGGCTGCGTAGATCACCGCCATATGTGTCATCACGTGTATTGACCAAAGGGGTCAAAAAAGAGTGCTGAAGGTAGCCGTGGGCTGCGTGCAGCTCGAGCATTTTATAACCAGCTTCTAAAGCGCGTTTGGCACTTGCAACGAAATTAGCGGTCATTGCATGAATGTCGCCCACGCTCATTGCGTTGGGTGTCTTCCAAAGACGCGTGCCATCCGGATCAAAGGCTTGATCCGTGGGACCATACGTTTCCCAGCCATCTTTTTCATCGCTGGCAATATGTGCACCGCCATTCCAGGGGACATGCGCGCTACCTTTGCGTCCGGCATGTCCAATTTGGATCCCGGGAACTGCTCCCATGCTTTCAACGAAAGCATTTATTGGTGCTACAGCTTCCATCTGCCTGTCATTCCAAAGCCCTGTGCATCTAGGGCTAATCCGACCGTCAGCGGTAACAGCTGTTGCCTCACATATAATCAATGCAGCACCACCAATTGCACGTGCACCAAGATGAGTGCGGTGCCAATCATTCATGACCCCATCAATGGCTGAATATTGGCACATTGGTGCCATCCCGACCCGGTTTTTAAGTGTCACGTCCTTAATTTTCAGAGGTGTGAATAGAGCTGACATATTTAGTCTCCAAAAAGGAATTGATAGAGGTGCTTGGCGCCCGAGGTAGCGCCAGGTGTAATTTATGACTCTTTTTTATCTTGAACGATATTCATGCATGCTATGCCGGAAAACCCTATTTCTACAGTGGCAAAAGGTCCACCATGGCACATTTGACCAAGGTCTGTTGTATCCGCTGGTTCAGAGTTTGCCAAAACCTCTTCTGCAAATTGTTCAGCATTATCTTTAGGACGGTATCCTAGAAAACTGGCTTTGTGGTTATCTACGGGGCATCGGTCATTATTTGAGACGCCGTAAATAATTGAGAAGCCAGTAATAGGCGTGTTTACTGCTTGTTGGACCATATGAATCATATCATCATAAGAAAGCCATGAGCCAAGTGCGCGCGTATTGTTGACTTGCGCGGCGGATAGGATGCGCATGTGTACACTTTCAATGCCTTTCTTGTCCCAGTACAAGCTCCCCAAGTCTTCAGCAAAGCACTTTGCCAGACCATAATAAGTATCCGGACGATGTGCCACTTCAGTATCAATTCGCATAGTTTTAGGATGCATTCCCACAGCATGTATAGAACTTGCGTAAACCACGCGTCGCACACCTTTGCGCGCGGCGGCTTCCCACACATTGTAGGCGCCAACGATGTTTGAATGTAAAATTGCATCCCAGGCAGCTTCGTCGCCGATAGCGCCAAAATGGATTACCATATCCGCGCCGTCTAACACCGTTTCCATCTCTTCGAGCAAGCCAAGATCGGCCTTTATGTAAGTCTCGCCATCGTAGAGATTACCAATATCCTCCACCCAATCTGTTGAGACCAACTCATCACACATGTTTGTCAAAGGCTCACGCAGGTAAGAGCCCAAACGGCCAGCTGCTCCAGTTAATACCATTTTTTTCATCAGATTATTGCCTTTTCCACAAATGGTTTTCCTTCAGCGATACGCTGGTATGCGAAGGGAGTAAGATCGATTGAGCGATATTGCCCATAAGTTATGATTTCAGAGACACCACGGCCCATAGCCATTGATTGCTGAAGGCCATGACCAGAGAAACCGTTTACGAAGACAAAGTTTTTGACCTCATGGTGGGGCCCAATGATCGCATTTTGGTCAAAGGTATTGAACGCGTAATGGCCCGCCCAGCTATTAACTAGTTTGATGGCTTCGAATTGAGGCACCCGGTTCGCGACGATAGGCCATACTTTTTCCTGCCAAATGGAATGATCCTGATTGAAATCGTCGTAGTCCACGGCTGGGTCCTCATCTGGAGGGCAACCGGCTAGATAGTATTTGCCTTCACTGCGCATATGAATGCCTGATGGGTCAATCGTAAGGGGTAAGTCGCGATCAAGCGGTGTTTCAGCGTCAAAGATGAATGTATAACGCTTGCGCGGCTCAACAGGTAACTTTAGACCAGCCATCTGGGCCGTCTTAACAGCGCGCGGGCCTGAGCAGTTCACCAAAGTCCCACATCTAATTTTTTCACCAGACTTAAGGGTCACATCTGTGACGTGCTTATCTGTAACGCCAATCGCAATCGCTTCGTTTTCAACATACTCGGCGCCTTTTTCGCGGGCTGAGCGTTTCCACCATTCAAAAATGGTTCCCCCATCAAAATAGCCTTCGTTTATCAAGTTATGATTACCCGCAACAATATCGTCGACCATATAAAAGGGGTATTCTACTTTAATCTCAGTCGCATTCATATGTCGTGTGCCCGCGCCCAGTTTGGTCTGAATTTCTTGGCACTCTTTGAGTGTTGCCGCAAATTCTGCATTATTTGCCAAATACAAGTAGCCGAATGACTGTAAAAAAACATTTGGTACCCGTGGGTCATTGTCAAAGAAACTTGGGAAGTTATTAATAAACTCGGCTCCAAACTGACTTATTTGAATGTTTGTTGGATTTGAGAACTGTTGACGGATACACGAGTTTGTATGGCTGGTTGAGGCAAATTCAAATCCCATATTGCGTTCAACTACCAAGATGGAACCTGCAAAATCTAGGTTGCGAGAGAGCCACCAAGCGACGGAGCTTCCGTACATTGCCCCACCAATAATAACTACATCATATTGAGTTGAATTTGGTGTATTTTGGGCCCAAACCATTCTAAAATCGTTCTCCATTTTTTGCACGTAGTAGGACTTCTGCAATGGTTTTAGCTTTTAAACCATATACTTCACGCGCAGCCTCCTCTGAAATATATCCATGTGCAAGGTCTCGAATGATCTCTTCTGTTTGTCGTGCTCCAACTGGGCCGTACCCCGCCCCGCCTGGGAAGGCCATCATCACTTTACGTCCATGCGGTACAAACTGTTTGCCTTTGCCTTTCATTGGGGTCCCGTCATCAAGCGCAATGGTCGTGGCCGCTCCCATGTCACCGCCTTGGCGGCCATTTGCAGGATAGTTAACCCGGTCAAACATCGCCTGTATATCAAATTCATGCCCTTCTTGTGCGCCTACTTCCATATACTGACCCAGACCCCCTCGGTATTTTCCAGAACCACCACTGTCAGGACGCAGTTCTTTACGCCAAATTATGACTGGCCCAACTTGCTCTGTGGCTTCAACCGGCATCGTCATAACACCGCTCGGAAAGGCAGTTGCATTCATGCCATCGAGTGTTGGCCGGGCACCCGATCCGCCTGAATTAAAAGTCAGGACCTCGGCACGACGGGTACTCGATGCAGCAGGGGCATCTGTGCGTGGGCGCAGTGAAACTTGGAAGTTGCACAAACAGCCAGCGCCCTCAGCGGGCACCATATTGGGCAATAGCTGATCGAGTGCGGAGTAGACAGCGTCTGGGACCATATGCCCGATGACATGTCGCAGAGCCACGGGGGCTGGATGCAAAGCATTCACAATTGAATTTTCAGGAGCTATCACTTGAAATGGTGCAAGGCTTGCTGCGTTGTTTGGAATTTCTGGGGCGACTGCACATTTTAAAGCATAACATGCGTAGGCTTTTGTATAGACTAAGGGGCAATTAATACCCTTTTTATCTAATTCTGAGGTACCCTCAAAATCACAAAGTATACGGTCTTTCTCTATGCTGAGGCAGACTTTAAGATCAACAGGGTGTGAATAGCCGTCGCTACGCATTTCACCGAAGGCTTGGCCTGGGGTGAGGGCGTTAATACGCTCAAGTGTGGCGCGCCGCGAATTTGAGAGAATATAATCTGCTATCCCACTCAAGTCATTAAGCTTAAATTCAATCATCATTTCAACCAAGCGGCGATGGCCTATTTCATTGCAGGTTGCTAAAGCGTGTATGTCGCCAACCAGTTGATCAGGCTCACGCACGTTACCGCGAATGATATTCACCAATGTTTTATTGACAACTCCACGATCTGCAAATTTCATGATTGGGATATAGAGCCCTTCTTCATAAATGCTGTTTGCGTCCGCTCCAAAGCCACGACCACCGATATCTACGATGTGCGCCGTACAAGCGAAGAAACCTACAAAGCTTCCTTTGTGGTAGCTTGGTGTGACAATAGTAATGTCGTGTAGATGTCCGGTGCCTTCCCACGGATCATTTGTGATATAGATATCGCCCTCAGCAAAGTTTTCAGGGCCAATTCGACGTATGAAATGTGCAACTGCGTCGGCCATAGCATTTACATGTCCTGGAGTGCCAGTGACTGCTTGGGCTAACATGTTACCGTGTTGATCGTATGTGCCTGCTGATAAATCACCCGCTTCGCGCACTGACGTTGAGAAGGCTGTACGGACTAAAGCTTGCGCTTGTTCTTCAACAACTGAGATCAGTCGGTTCCACATGACTTGGAACTTCACGTTTGAGGAGCTAAACCCTGAAGAGGACTGTCTCATGAGATTTCTCCCTTTACAGCTAAATCGATACAGCCATCGATCAGTATGCTTGCCATACGTGATGCGGGTACAATAATGGTCGTTTCATCTTCTGTGATGACTGCAGGACCTGAAATTCTGTTTCCTGGGTGCATCTGCGCGCGCAAGACTTCCGCGGCTTGCGTGGTTCGTCCCAAGGCAGGATCAAACAATATACGGGTATTATGTTCTGTAATTGGAGCTGTTGTTGCCACGTCTTTCAAACGAGCAACAGATGTTTTTGGTGTTGTCACATTAACAGACCAAACTGTCATCTCAACATCCATACCCTTAACAACGCGTCCAAATAGGGCAGTATAATTGGTTTCAAATAGGGTTAAAAAATTTTCAACAACCGGGTTGGCAGCCTGCGCAGGTGTTAGGGTTATTGGTATTTCCCAGCCTTGACCTGAATATCGCATATATACTTTATATTCGGATTCGATTTCAGATTCTGCGTCACAGCTGCGCACGAAGGTTGTTGCTTCTGCACGCAAGCCTTCCAATAGGTTCTTAATTGTAACACCATGAAAATCAGACAAACGCATGAATTGACTGCGATTTGCTTCAAAGCTGAATGGGGCGCGTAAAAAACCAATTGCAGAACCAACACCTGCGCCAGCAGGGACCAAAGCCCGAGCAATTCCAAGCTTTTCGCAGAGGCGTCCGGCATGAAGTGGGGCCGCACCCCCAAAAGCAATCATAGTGTATTCGCTAAGGTCTTCGCCATTCTCAACGGAATGAACTCTCGCGGCGTTTGCCATATTCTCGTCGACCACTTCAGTTAAGCCAAAGGCCGCAGTTTGTGCATCCATTTTAAGGACATCCCCTAAGTGCGTTTGCAAAGCGATGGTACTCGCAGCTGCGTCGAGCGGTATGGTGCCTCCTGCAAAATTTGTAGGGTCAAGTTTTCCGAGGACCAAATCAGCATCAGTCACTGCAGGGCGCGCACCCCCACGGCTATAACATGCAGGACCGGGTTCAGAGCCTGCGCTTTCAGGTCCAACACGTATTTGATGCATGCTATCAACATGGGCTAGCGAACCTCCACCGGCCCCAATTTCAACCATATCAATTACTGGGATCGAAATTGGCATTCCCGATCCCTTTTTAAAGCGGTAAGTTCTTGCAACTTCAAAGACACGAGCCGTCTTTGGAGTTTGGTTCTTTATGAGACAAATTTTAGCAGTAGTGCCACCCATATCGAAAGAAAGCACTTTGTCTAATCCATGCCGCGCAGCAATATCTGCAGCAAAGACAGCGCCACCCGCTGGACCTGACTCGACCAAGCGAACTGGAAATTCAGCGGCATTTGCTAGGCTAATTATACCGCCACCTGAGTGCATTAAAAAAATAGGGCAATTTGCACCCTCATCCGCCAGGCAGGCTTGAAGGCGTATAAGATACGACTTCATCAAAGGTTTGATATAGGCATTCGCGATGGTTGTGTTGAATCGCTCATACTCACGCATTTGAGGGCTTACTTGTGATGAGAGCGAGACCATGACGTTTGGCATTTTTTCATCTAAAACTTTAGCAATCAGACGTTCGTGACTGTCGTTTGTATAAGAGTGTAGCAGCCCCACTGCGATACTCTCAAATCCAGCTGCGATAATTTTATCTGCCAATGCCTCAATATCAGCGCGCTGCAACGGTATAAGTACTTTGCCATCAGCTTGCATTCGTTCTACGACTGTATAGCGAAAGTTGCGTGGTAAAAGAGGATCTGGCAGCTTAAGATTTAGGTCATATTGTTCGAACCGACTTTCGGTTCGCATCTCGATCACGTCGCGAAACCCATTGGTCGTAATCAGAGCCGTTTTAGCACCACTGCGTTCAATCAATGCATTCGTAGCCAAAGTCGTCCCATGTATAATTTGAGAAATTTCCTTTGGATCGATGCCAGACAGGCTGCAAACTTGTTGCATCCCAGAAATTATTGCATTTTCGGGAGCTGTGTATGTGGTGAGCACCTTTGTCGAGTACTGTGCAGTTCCGCACTCTAAAACAACGTCTGTAAAAGTGCCGCCAATATCAACGCCCAAACGGACAGATTTATGTTGCATTGAATTCTCCTGGTTGGAGTTACTGTAGAAAACATCTCTGTATCAAGTAAAATTATTTGAGAATATCTAATCAATAAATTTTATTTATAATGAGTTTTTGAGAATTGGGTAGATATTCAGCGCGGCCGTTTCTGCGAGGTGCGCCGTGGTGGGTTGGGCGTGGTTAAGGCCGTAAAACTCCATGCCATATGGCGCCCATCCATAATCTAATTCGATAGCCGTTCCATCTGATAGTTATTTGTTTGCTATTAATTTGGGTAAACTGCACCTCCGATGCCATCGGCAATCATTTTCAAGCAAGCAGACATGTTTGAAGGTGGAACAAGGCGTGCTGGGTACGATTTAAAATGTTCGGCCACAAGCAAATGTTTCAAGTTGTTAAATATTGTAGCCAGAATTATGGAATGCCTAAAGTCTTCCGAAAGTCCAGATCCATTGGTGACGTAAGGTTATTGATTAGCTTTTTCGCCGACGTCGCTTTTCGACTCTGTGTGTCGTGGAAACGATTGCCCGACTACGATTCCGTGTCTTAAGGGCTGCGTCGAACATACCAAGGATAACCTAAATGTTTCAAGTTTTCCCAACTGCGCGCCTACGTCCATCACCTTTCTTCCATTCTGCAATGGCTGAGGGTTGTACTAGTGCCTCCATTTATAACCGTATGATATTACCTGCTAGTTTTGGTGATAAAGAGAAGGAGTATAGTGACCTTATGAATGGGGTCGTCATGTGGGACGTTGGGGTGGAACGTCAAGTTCAGCTTGAGGGCCCCGATGCTGCAAAACTCGCACAAATATTGAGTCCCAGAGATCTTTCCAAATGTAAGGTTGGACAAGGCAAATATGTTCCAATGTGTAATCATGACGGTATATTGATCAATGATCCGATATTATTGAAATTGCATGAAGATCTTTATTGGTTTTCAATTGCTGATAGCGATATCTGGTTTTGGGCACGAGCGATCGCGGCTGAACGCCGTCTAGATGTCAAAATTAGTGAACCGGATGTATCGCCTCTGGCAGTGCAGGGGCCAATGGCGGAAACTGTTGTTGCTTCAATTTTCGGTGACTGGGTGCGGGATTTAAAGTATTTCTGGTTCAAAGAGACAGAACTGAATGGAATTCCACTTGCAGTGCAACGTTCGGGTTGGTCTAAACAAGGTGGTTTTGAAATTTACCTGCGTGATGGAAGCCGGGGTACTGAGCTTTGGAATATAGTAAAGCAAGCGGGTCTACTTTATAATATCGGGAACGGTGGTCCCACTTCACCTGAACGTACCGAAAGTGGCCTTGTCAGTTGCGGGTCCGACACTGATGATACTACCAATCCATACGAGGTCCGTCTTGGGAAATATGTGGATTTGAATCTTCCGGATGATGTTGTAGGCATTGAAGCGCTCCGTCGCATTCATGCCGAGGGGCCAAAACGCCATCAGCTTGGGCTTGTTCTGGATGGTGACAGTTCTGATCCACTATCCTTCCACTGGGAAGATATTACAGTAGGCGGTCAAAAAGTTGGTGATATGACCAATTGCATTTGGTCCCCTCGGATGCAAAAAAATATAGGTTATGCTTTGATTTCAAAAAAATGCAACATTGGAGATACTGTAGTTTTGGCGCGGTCTAATCAACGCAAGGTAAACGCTCAGTTGGTTGATTTACCATTCTATTAAAAAGTGACAGTCCATACGGGGCTCATTTGCGCATGTTTGATGCCTCCAAATTCTTTAAGTTTAAATTTTTGGTATGGTTTTGAAATGGATTGAACGTGCTTGACCCTCCGCCGCAACAATGTTTTCTGAATAGGTAAGATTTAGAAGGAATTTGCGCTCATGAAAAAGATTTATGGATCAGCTAATGAGGCCTTAGGGGGCTTGTTGTTTGATGGAATGTTTATAGCTGCTGGCGGCTTTGGCCTCTGTGGACTACCTGAAAACTTGCTGAGTGCCATTCGAGACGCGGGTACACAAAACCTTACGTTTGCATCTAATAATGCTGGTATTGACGATTTTGGCATCGGTATTTTGCTTCAAACCAAACAGGTTAAGAAAATGATTTCGTCTTATGTTGGAGAGAATGCAGAGTTTATGCGCCAGTATCTTTCCGGTGAGCTTGAACTTGAATTTAATCCACAAGGAACTCTGGCTGAACGTATGCGGGCGGCAGGCTGTGGCATCCCAGGATTTTACACTAAAACTGGTGTGGGCACTATGATCGCAGAGGGTAAAGAGCACAAAGATTTCAATGGAGAAACCTTTATTCTTGAGACGGGCTTGTTTGCAGATTTGTCAATTGTGAAGGCTTGGAAGGCTGACGAAACTGGTAACCTAGTTTTTCGCAAGACGGCTCGTAACTTCAATCCACCAGCTGCTATGTGTGGTAAGGTTTGTGTGGCTGAGGTTGAGGAAATCGTCCCAACAGGCAGCCTTGATCCTGATCTTATTCACTTGCCGGGAATTTATGTTCATCGGTTAATCCAAGGCACACATGAAAAACGCATTGAACAACGCACAGTGAGGGAATCCTAATGGTTGGAGCAAAAGGTTGGGATCGCAACCAAATGGCCGCGCGGGCGGCTTTAGAGTTAGAAGATGGAACATATGTCAATCTTGGTATTGGCATCCCAACTTTGGTGTCTAACTATATCCCGGAGGGTGTAGAAGTGACGCTACAATCTGAAAACGGAATGCTGGGAATGGGCCCGTTCCCAACAGATGACGAAGTAGATCCAGATTTAATCAATGCAGGTAAACAAACCATCACAGAGTTACCCCAAACTGCCTATTTTGACAGTGCAACTTCGTTCGGTATGATTCGGGGTGGGAAAATAGCGATGGCTATTTTGGGAGCCATGGAAGTGGCTGAAAACGGTGACCTTGCGAACTGGATGATTCCGGGTAAACTAGTCAAGGGGATGGGGGGTGCCATGGATTTGGTGGCCGGTGTTGGACGTGTGGTTGTGGTTATGGATCACACCAACAAAAAAGGGGAAAGCAAAGTTTTGTCTGCATGTACCTTACCACTAACAGGCGCAGGAGTCGTGGATCGTATAATTACCAACCTTGGAGTTCTTGATGTTGTTGAGGGTGGATTAACGATTGTTCAAACCGCTGAAAATGTCAGTGAAGATGAACTGCGGGCAGCAACGCTTGCTACAATAATTTGACAGCATAGATGTGCCAATTACTAACGTTCAAAACGTCATAGATATCTACAAAGCCCGTGCTTTTAACGGGGTAAGGCTCAACGGTTCAAATGCCAGATCAAACCTCGCAATTAAATTACGCAAAATCTCAGCATCTATGCTCGGCGTAGGTGGTTTAGCTAGCAACCTTACCACTATTGCTGAAGCTTGATCTTCGAGACTAATTTTTTCAGATGTTGCCCATTCATCTATTGTGCGTCTATCACTTATCTCAGGGTATAAAAAATCTGATTTCATTCTTTGGTAGGTCTCTGCTTGACCTAAGAAATGGCCATCACCGTTCACCACCTCGATTATTGATCTGATCGCAAGGGTCTCGGTGGTGACTTCTGGGAGCACATTTGCCCGTAGAATTGCACCTAGCATATCGTTATCAATGATATAGGCCTGCAGTGAAGCCCCCATCAGGCCAGCCTGTGTTCCAGCGGCCTGCGTGACCAAATTAGACCCGGATTGGATGGCTGTGGTTACTGTCATCGCTTTTTCAAATCCTGATTGGGCGTCGGTGGACTTACTATCAGTGGCCCCTGCGATTGCGGAGCAGGGTAAATTCCAGTGACGCATTACTTGGGAACACATTGCCGTCGCAAGAGATTGCTCTCCAGAGCCACCTGAAAAACCACCCGTTCTTAAATCTGTGATCATTGGTCGGGGACCAGCAATCACTTGTACATTTGGATCCACACAATAGGCGAACACAACGCCGGCAAGTGCCTCTGCCAATGTCTGGGCAACTGATCCTGCAGTCGTAACTGGGCTGGAGGCACCAAGTTGGCCAAACACATTTGCATGCACGGGAAACCCATGTGCAATTGCTGACTGCATGACTTCGAAACTCTCAGTGTGAAAGCGCAGGGGTGGCACTATATGGTTTATATTGAGTGACACAAAGGGGCGCGCGCGGAATTTAGCTTCAGATCCGGCAACTGCGTAGCAGATCTCGGCAATATCTGGGATATGCTTCGCGTCGGAGACGCTTGTCATAATGTGTTTTTCTGTGCCCAAAAGACATGCAAATAAAGTGTTGATATCCAGATCCCGAGGGGTCGGCATATCGCGGGCTACAAGCGAGCGAGAGAAGAATTGAATATTATCTAGTTGTTCACATAATCTGGCAGAATCAAACAAGTCTGATAGTGTTGAAGGCCGGTATGAGTTACTTTCATTATCGAATATGTTGGGTGCAGCCCCGCCTGTTCCTACATAGGCTGATAGGCCGCCAACTTTCATATCATGTTGCGCACGTCTACCACAAAGTGTGATACTATTTCTGATTTGGCTAAGCGAGTGCTTTATGAGCCTCTCGGTAAAATGTATCCGTTGACCTTGGTGGAAGCACCCAGCATCAACCAAAACTTGTGCAGTCGCCACCGAGTACTCTGAGAAACCAATTTCACACATAATTTGGATCGCTGATTTTGCAATCAGTTGTGTCTGGGCATCGTTTAAGGGGTGATAGCTATGCCCAGTGGCGACCACGCTTGGCTTTTGTTCAAAACTAAGGTTATTTGACTTGCGTCCTCGGCGGGCCATTTTCAAACACTTTCAATTGCAGGATTTTCCGATAGATCTTAGGTATTATTGATTATAAGTATTTCAGACATTTTCTGGAAAGTTATTAAAATACCAATGTAATTATTATCTTAGAGCATTTTATTACCGATCAGAGGTTTTCCAACGTGGGTTGATCCATGGTTCCCTGTTGTCCTTGGGAAGGGGCGCGCGTCCGAGGATCATATCAGCCCCTTTCTCACCGACCATTATAGAAGGGCCATTCAAGTTTCCATTCGGAATGCGCGGGAAGATGGAGCTGTCGACAACCCGCAATGCATCCACGCCAATCACCCGACATTCTGGATCGACCACGGCCATTGGGTTGTCCCTGTGACCAATTTTACAGGTTCCACAAGGGTGATAAGCACTTTCAACATGTTTTAAAATAAACGCATTTAGCTCAGTGTCGGTTTGCACCTCTGACCCAGGTTGTATTTCCTTTCCGCGATAGGGCCCAAATGCATCTTGGCCAAATATATCCCGTGTGAGCCGGATACAATGCCTGAAATCGGTCCAATCCTGAGGGTCAGACATATAATTGAACAATATTTTTGGATCATCATCTGGATCGGAAGAGCGCAACGTCACAGATCCGCGTGAAGGCGAACGCATTGGCCCGACATGAGCTTGAAAGCCATGTCCATCAGCGGCGGCTTGCCCATCATACCGCACAGCAATGGGGAGAAAGTGGTATTGGATGTCTGGGTATTTAATCCCAGGCTTTGAACGCAGGAATGCACAAGACTCGAACGCATTTGATGATCCTGGCCCAGTTTTATTAAACAACCACTGTATCCCAACTCCTAGCTTTCCGATGGGGTTCCAGTATTTGAACAAAGTGATTGGTAATGTGCAGGCTTGTTGTATATAAAGCTCGAGGTGATCTTGTAGGTTTTGCCCAACCCCTGGTCGGTCTGCGACCACAGGAATACCCATCTCTTTCAAATGTTGTGCCGGACCGATTCCAGACAGCATCAATAATTTCGGAGAGTTGATTGCAGAGGCTGCAACAATCACTTCCTTGAGGGCATGCACTATATAAATTTTTTTTCCGCTTTGTACTTCTACACCGACGGCTTCGCCGTCTTCTATTACAATACGTCGCGCCATGCATTTGTGCAGGTCAAGGTTTGGTCGCTTAAGAGCAGGTTTAAGATAGGCATTTGCCGCCGACCATCTTTGGCCCTTATAGACGGTTTGTTCCATTGGTGAGAAGCCTTCCTGCTGTTCTCCATTGTAATCTTTAGTGACTTCAAACCCAGCCTGCTGTCCAGCTTCAACAAAGGCCTGATGCAGTGGAATGTCACGTTTTCCTCTGGTTATGTGTAATGGGCCGTCCGTACCGCGCCAATGTCCATCTCCGCCCTGTCCACTTTCATGCCAGTTTTCCATTCGCAGAAAATAAGGTAACACGTCTGAATAGGACCAACCTTCTGCGCCGTTTTCAGCCCAGTTATCATAATCACCTGCGTGCCCACGAACGTAAACCATGCCGTTTATCGAGGACGAACCTCCAATGACTTTACCCCTCGGGCAGGCCAATTCGCGTCCGTCGAGGTGCGGTTCAGGTTCGGATTTATATCCCCAATCATAACGTCTCATATTCATTGGGAATGATAAGGCTCCAGGCATTTGTATAAAGGGGCCGGCATCTGTGCCACCATATTCCAGGACCAAAACTGAATATTTGCCATCCTCTGATAATCGCGCAGCCATTGCGGAACCAGCGGATCCTGATCCTATGATTACGAAATCTGCTTCCATTATGCCTCCAAGCCTAAAGATTAACCTGACTTATTTCTGCCTAAGAGCAAGAGAAACTAAAGTAATTTTAAAATAAAAACTACGTTTTCTATACTACCGTTACTTTTAGACCGCCAAAACGGTATCTAAAGTACTAAATAATAAAATTTATTTTTTTAACGGTGAAATGAGCAAAAGGCTGGAACGCTTAGATTATTCTGCGTAATACTAAAGGAAAACATCGAATAAGTGAGGACCTCAATGTCGTTGATGACTGGCGGCCAAGCCGTGGTGAAAACTCTTACAGCATTGGGTGCACGGCAAGGTTTTGGCGTTCCAGGAGAAAGTTTCCTTGCGGTTTTGGATGCGTTTTGTGATGAACCGGATTTTAGCTTCACAGGATGTCGCAATGAAGGAGGCGCGGCCTTTATGGCCGAGGCTTGGGCTAAATTGACTGGTGAAGTTGGACTTTGTTTTGTAACCCGCGGGCCTGGTGCAACAAATGCAAGCATAGGAATTCATACCGCTATGCAATCTTCTACGCCGTTGATCCTCTTTGTTGGACAGGTTGGGCTGGAACATCAAGGTCGTGAAGCTTTTCAGGAGCTCGATTACCGGCAAGTTTTTGGTCAAATTGCTAAGTATGCTACGGAGATTACAGATGTATCACGTACGCCTGAAATTATCCGAAGAGCTTGGTCTATTGCAATTTCGGGCCGTCCAGGACCAGTTGTTATTGCTCTACCAGAAGACGTGCTTACTCAATCGACCAATTCGTTTATCCCGCTAAGTATTATCGACGCCCCCAGAGCGGGTCCTGATCTGAATGGTGTCAGGGCGATTGTAAACAGAATTAGTAAGAGTAAACGTCCCGTAATCTTGGCTGGTGGTGGGGGATGGAACACTGAAGATCGCTTAAGCTTGAAGAAATTTTCACACAAATTTTCCATACCGGTGGTTTGCGCTTTTCGCTATCATGACCTTTTCGACAATACCGACCCATTGTTTATTGGTGAAGCCGGCGTTGGTATGCACGCTAACACAAAGTCGATACTTACCGATGCAGATTTTGTATTGGCAGTCAGTGTACGGTTTGGTGAGATGACGACCGATGCTTTCACCTTATTTAATTCTGAACGAGAAAATCAATGGATTGTACATACACATAATTCTGGAAATGAATTTCATAAATATGTTTCTCCGGACTTAACGTTAATTACTTCGCCGGAACCGCTTTTTTCTAACCTTAGTGAAACCCTATCGGAGAGTAATTTAGAATTTGATTTGAACTGGGCTGGTGCGGGCAGGGCTGGATTTCTTGCGGCACAGGTTGCCTGTTTACAAGCCAGCCCGGTCGATATGGGCCTGGTAACAAAGTCTGTGCAAAAAAAACTACCTGATGATGGAATTGTGACAAATGGTGCAGGTAACTTTGCAATTTGGCCAAATAAATTCTTTCAGTTTTCAGAAGATCAAAGATTACTTGCTCCGCAGTCTGGAGCCATGGGGTATGGATTGCCAGCTGCGATAGCTGCGAAAATCGAGTTCCCAAACCGCACAGTGGTTTGTTTCGCTGGTGATGGCGATTTTCAAATGAATTGTCAGGAGCTAGGCAGTGCATTGCAGGCCGATGCAAGACCAATTGTTTTGATCGTAAATAATGGAACCTACGGTACAATTAGAATGCATCAGGAGCGACATTACCCAAAGCGGGTAAGTGGAACTGATATTGTTAATCCTGACTTCGTTACCCTTGCAAAAGCTTATGGCTTTCATTCTGAGCGGGTCGAAACGACTGCAGATTTTGAGCCAGCCTTTGAGCGTGCTTTGTCGAGCCTAACAGGGGCTGTGTTGGATCTAAACGTGGCCCCTGGAGCAATTACACCTAGTCAGACTATCGACAGCATAAGAGCGGCCCATAAAGCTTAGATTTCAAGTGCTAGCCGGGTTCCCTGATCTATAGCTCGACGCGCATCAAGCTCTGCAGCAATATCGGCGCCACCGATCAGATGTGCATTCGGCAATTCATTTGCTAACCTGCGCTCTGGCTCCTGGCCCGCGCAAATGATGATGTTATCAACGACTAAGGTTTTGCTTTCTCCACCCACGGTAATGTGCAGTCCTATATCATCAATTTTGTTATAACTGACACCAGCCATCATTTTAACACCGCGTTTGGTTAGATTTGTTCGATGAATCCAACCTGTAGTTTTACCCAATCCCGCACCGACTTTTTTCGCTTTTCGTTGCAGTAAGAAAATCTCACGAGCTGGTTTTGAGAATTCAGGCACCATACCTTCAACGCCACCACGGGCTTCGAGTGACATATCAATGCCCCATTCACGCATGAAAGTTGGAATGTCTTGGCTCGCTGAAGGACCGGAGTGAATTAAAAACTCACTTACATCAAAGCCGATTCCGCCTGCCCCAATCACCGCTACTGACTTACCTACTTCTGTACCATTTATAACATCTAAATAACTCAGTACCTTGGGGTGGTCGTGTCCAGGGATCTCAGGAGCACGAGGGGTTACGCCCGTTGCAAGAATAATTTCATCAAATCCCAACAAGTCTTTCGCTTCTACGGTTTGGCCGAGCTTTAGCTGAACGCCACTGTTTTCAATCTCATACTTATAATACCGAATTGTTTCGTAAAACTCTTCTTTCCCAGGTATTTTTTTTGCAATATTGAATTGCCCACCAATTTGTCCCGAACGATCAAAAAGTGTAACTTTGTGTCCCCTGCGTGCCGCAGTTGTTGCCGCTGCGAGCCCTGCGGGGCCGGCTCCTACCACAGCAATATTTTTGATTTCAGTAGCCTGTGTCAGTTTCATTTCAGTTTCATTGCAGGCAAAGGGATTAACCAAACACGAAGTGATTTGACCATTAAAGATTGCGTCCAGACATGCCTGGTTACATCCAATACAGGTATTTATCTCTTGATCTTTCCCAGCTTTGGCTTTGGCTACAAAGTTTGCGTCAGCCAAAAATGGTCTTGCCATCGAGATCATGTCTGCGTCGCCCCTTGCTATCACATCTTCGGCAATTTGAGGAGTATTGATGCGATTAGACGTAATAACGGGTATCGTCATTTCAGCGCGCACTCGCGCAGTCACCCAGGTAAATGCAGCTCTAGGTACAGATGTAGCAATGGTTGGTATGCGTGCTTCGTGCCAACCTATACCAGTATTAAAAATTGTAGCACCGGCCTTAGAAATTTCATGACCCAAGGCTATTACTTCATCAATGCTTGAACCACCCTCAACCAAATCTATCATCGACAAACGATAGATAATAATGAAGTTTTTTCCGACTGCTTTACGGACTTGGCGTACTATTTCAACAGCTAACCTTATACGATTTTTGTAGGAACCGCCCCAAGCATCATCGCGGTGATTGGTTCGTAGAGCAATAAATTGATTAAGAAGATAGCCTTCGGAACCCATAATTTCGACGCCATCATACCCGGCAGACTGCGCCAGCTCCGCTGCCCTTACAAAGTCTTTAATTTGTTTTGTGATGCCCGCGTCGTCTAGCGCTTTTGGTTTTACAAAATTGATTGGTGCCTGAATTGCTGACGGTGCTACTGCCTCTGGATTGTAAGCGTAACGACCGGTGTGTAAAATCTGCATTGCGATTTTGCCACCCGCTTCATGGACTGCATTAGTCACTATCTGATGACGTTCGGCTTCCTCGGGTGTTGTCATTACAGCGGCACCTTGGCCCACGCCGCCCTCCGAGTTCGGTCCGATGCCACCGGTAACAATTAAAGCTACACCCCCAGCAGCTCGTTCCGCATAAAAAGAGGCCATACGCTCAAATCCATTTTTTGCTTCTTCAAGCCCTAAATGCATTGAGCCCATAACAATTCGATTTTTTAATTGGGTGAACCCTAAGTCTAGAGGCTGGAAAAGATGGGGATATTTGATAGGGATCATTACAACCTCTTTTTACTTGATCGTGTTCCACACACTGTTTTCCAGAGTATTTTGCAACCCTTCCGTGGCGGAAATCCAATTTTTTATTTTAACAAGCCAGCTTCAGTGAGTACCTTTCGAGCGGCACGAAAGCACTCTAAAGATTGAGGAACGCCACAATAAATGGCGATTACGTGAATAACTGCGCGGATTTCCTCAACGGAAACACCGTTATTTATTGCTCCTTTACAGTGAAGCTCCCATTCATGCATTTTTCCTAACGCTCCGATCATTGATAGGTTCATCATTGATCGGGTTTTGGCGTCTATGACTTCATCGCCCCACCCGAAACCCCAACACCACGCGGTCATAGCTTCCTGAAAGGGACGCGTGAACTCATCAGCTGTAGTCAAATTATTGGTGACATACTTCGCTCCAAGTGTCGCCTTCCTTTGCTCTAACCCTTTAAGGAAAAGGTCTTCATCGAAAATGCTCATCAGTGTTCCTAACTTCAAGTTTTTTATTTGATTTTAACGTAAACTGTGTGGATTTTTATCTCACTCGATTCATACAACGTCTCATAATAAAGTGCAGTTTAATTTTTATAAATAAATTTAAAAACTATTTTCATAAAATAAAAATTTAAAGAATAATTGCAAAAACTAACAAATTATCCTGAGTTGGTTTTGAACTTAAGATGACTATCTACTTGCCCCTTTTGTCAAAATTCTAAATAGAAAATCATGAGACATCCATTCTTTGATAAAGCCTATAGAGCTTTTATGGCAGGAGTTGTTGCGGCCGACCCTGTTGCCGCTGTCCAAAACGCAATACCCAGCTTTGAAAGGCCGCCGACAGTAATTTCAGTTGGAAAAGCGGGTGTTAAAATGATTGGGGCTGCAATCGATGTTCTGGGCAAGGTGCCCGAAGCAATCGTCGTAACAAATCCTGAAAATGCAAAAGAATTAGAATTCGCTGAAGTTTTCGTAGCAGCTCATCCGATTCCTGATCTTAATGGGTTAACCGCCAGCTGTGCCGTTATTAAGGCGCTTGAACGTGCGGGGCGTGGTGGTCGTCCAGTATTATGTCTTATTTCTGGGGGTGGGTCAGCCCTTTTGCCGGCGCCGATAAATGGCGTTTCTCTGGCTGAAAAAATACACCTAAACTCTTTGTTGATAGCAAGTGGTGCTGATATAAAAACTATTAATCTTATTCGGCAACAAGTTTCCCGTTTGAAAGGTGGCCGCCTCTTGGAATTTGCTGTCCCAAGTAGTGTTACTTCATTAATAATTTCGGACGTAATCGGTGACGATCTTCGGGCGGTTGCAAGCGGACTAACAGTTGGACCTATAGGCACTTCAAATGAAGCTATAGATGCGTTAAAAAAATTGAATGTTTGGCACCAAACCCCAAATTCTATTCGTATTAGCTTGGCTAAACCCAGACCAATTCTGGAATTGCTGACGTCAAAAAACATTTTAATTGGGTCAAATAAGATAAGTTTAAACGCAATGGCTCAGTTTTTGCCCGACGCCCAAGTCCATAGTGCGCCACTAATAGGTGATGTCGCGTATGCTGCAGAAAGGGTTTCAAAAGTTGGTCGTGGAGTGCATCTTTTTGGGGGTGAAACCACAGTAAAACTCAAAGGCTCTGGGTTAGGTGGCCGTAATCAGGAATTAGCCCTTAGAGTGGCTTTATTGGCGCACCAAGAAAAATGGACTGCGCCGTGGTTGTATTTACAAGCTGGAACCGATGGGCGAGATGGTCCTACTGATGCTGCTGGCGGAGTGGTTTGTGATACCACTTTTAGGACTATGATCCAAAAAGGAATTGATCCCGAAAAGTTGCTGAAAAATAATGACTCTTATCATGCTCTTTTAGCTGCCAATGCACTTTTGATGACTAACTCGACTGGAACGAATGTGGCCGACTTAGGAATTTTGATGCGCGGGTAGGGTGGGATGGCAGGCAATAAGGCTGACAATTAAAATAAACTATCCTAAAAAGTGATTGTAGGGATTTTGTTTAAATTTTTTAAAAAATATTAAAACTATTACTGAGGCTAATTACGTTTAATTTTTTCTTTGTAGTGCTAATAGCTCTCAGAATTAGATACTACATATGATACTAAAAATGAATTAACCTGCTTGGACTGTGGCTGTGAAAATGATTGTCAAAACTAAATTGCATGAAAGCGCGCGTTTAAGCGTAGCACCAATGATGGCATGGACTGACAGACATTGTCGCCACTTTCACCGGCTCATGTCTCAAGAGACACTTCTCTATACAGAAATGGTGACCGCCCCCGCATTAGTTCTAGGCGGAGCCGTCAGATTGCTTGACTTTAATGCAGAAGAGCAACCTTTGGCATTGCAGCTTGGGGGGTCTGACCCTGCGGAGCTCGCCAAAGCTACAGCATTAGGAGCTTCATATGGTTATCGAGAAATTAATCTGAACTTAGGGTGCCCGTCTGATCGGGTGCAGTCGGGTTCCTTCGGCGCTATATTAATGACGCAGCCAGACCTGGTCTTTTCTTGTTTGCAAGAAATGCAGGCGGCAAGTGACGTGGAAGTTACAGTTAAATGCCGCATCGGAGTTGATGATCAGGAGCCGAGGGATATTTTACCAAAATTTATTGAAATGGTCCAATCCAGTGGGATCAATCGAGTAATCATTCATGCTCGTAAAGCATGGCTAAATGGCCTTAGCCCAAAGGAAAACCGTAATATACCGCCTTTGGACTATTCCTTGGTGTATCAAATAAAGCATGAGTTCCCAGACCTACATATTAGTCTTAATGGTGGGGTCATCGACATAGAATCTGCGCGTGACGCTCTCGATCTGGGGATGGACGGGGTCATGATTGGCCGCGCAGCCTATCAAACACCTTTTGAAATTTTGTCGCGAGCTGATGCATTGATTTATGGATCTAAAAGCGGACCTGACGCGGACGTTATTGCCGAACAAATGATTTCTTATATTGAGCGCCATCTACAAAGTGGTGGACGGCTACATCAAGTGACACGGCACATGTTTGGACTATTTTCAGGAAAGCCCGGGGCGAGGTTTTGGCGTCGAGGTTTGTCTGCGCTTGGCGCACAAAAATCTGCCACTGCTTCAGATTATCAGACCTTACTCAAAGAGTTAAGCAAAATATCGGATAAACGACCTGAATTTGAGGTGAAATAATGGAATTGTATGTACTGTTACCAGTCTTCATTAGTTTGATGGTTATAGGTGCTTTCGCTGGCTTTTTGGCAGGGTTGCTCGGTGTTGGGGGAGGAATCGTTTTGGTTCCTTCTTTTTTCTACGCATTTAAGTATCTTGGATTTGATGGGCCTCAACTCATGCAGGTTTGCCTTGGAACTTCGCTTGCAACGATCGTTGTGACTTCAATCAGATCCACTCAAAGTCATAATAAAAAAGGTGCGGTAGATTGGGATATTTTAAGGGGTTGGGCGCCAGCAATTGGTTTAGGAGCTATTGTAGGTGTCGCCTTAGCCGCGAACTTAGAATCTTTAGTCCTACAGTTAATTTTCGGTATTCTTGGCGGATGTATTGGACTTTATTTGACGTTTGGAAACCATTCGTGGGCATTGGCTGAAAAATTACCAATAGGCCGACTACGCTGGATTTTGGGGTCAGCATTGGGTGGATTATCTGTATTGTTAGGTATCGGGGGGGGGTCACTGGGGGTCCCATTTATGTCTATTTATCGCGTGGATATTCACCGGGCTGTTGCAACGGCTGCTGGATTTGGTCTCGCAATAGCTGTACCTTCGGCTTTTTTATGGGCATTTGTGAAAGTTGAAGCTCCAATTTTGCCTTGGACATTAGGAGCTATAAATATCCCGGCATTTTTACTAATTATTCCGATGACTTTCATGTTTGCGCCGTTGGGGGCCAACGTAGCGCACCGTATGGACGCCCGTCCTCTAAAAAGGCTTTTTGGGGTTTTCCTACTCATCGTTGCGACCAATATGGTTAGGACTGCATTATGGGGCTGACAGATTTTAAAAATAGGGGTTGGGTGAAGTTCAAAGCAGAAAAATCAATGTTGCGATGGCAAAAATATGTCCAACCAATTGCAGAAGAAATATCGTTTGATCCGAAACAAAAAAGAGAGTGGCTGCGACACGGCAATACTTGGTTCGCCGGTGTTAATATTTTGAAAAATGATAAAGATGGGCGTTTCAATGGTGGCCCCAGACTTGAAGGGACAGTGGTTCAGTTTCTGACTGACCTGCACGGACCGCTTGCTTTGGATCATGGCCAATTATCGATCATATATCCAGGTTATCCTATTTTTGACGGTTCAGAGAGCGAAGCGGCCCATAGGTACCGATCTGCTCGGGATGGAGCACATGTGGATGGGATTCTTCCAATAGGTCCAGATCGAAGGCGGTTTGTGCAAGAGCCCCATCAATATGTACTCGGAATCCCACTGGTTGAGGCTTCGTCAGATGCGAGTCCAATGGTGATTTGGGAGGGTAGCCATCATATCATAAGGGAAGCATTCAGATGTGCTTTCAAGGATAAGCCTATGTCTGATTGGTTAAAAATTGATGTAACCGAAGCATATCATAAGGCTCGTAAACGGTGTTTTGAAAAATGTCGTCGTGTGGCGATTTACGCACAATCAGGTGAAAGCTATGTAATACATCGATTAGCTCTACACGGTATTTCACCATGGAACAAAAAGGCTAAGGCCCCAGACTGCGGCCGCATGATTGCTTATTTTAGGCCGGAAGGGCGGGCCGGCGATTTGGGGGATTGGTTAAATGGCTACTGATTGCCTGATATTTTTAAGTTAGGTTTTTGTCGAAAGTTGAATTATTAATTTATGCTAAGCGCTTATTTCTGCCGCCACGGCGTTTTTGCAGTCGAGGCGCCCGGCTTGGCAATTCCTGCATGATCTTTTGGCGTGCGTCCGTACTTAGTTGCGACCAAATACCAATTTCATCGATAGAACGAAAACATCCGACACAAATACGTTCAGCAGGATGTATGGAACACAGTTTTATGCACGGGCTGTCTATTTCCTTACGTTTCCACACGCCATCGATATCATTCATTTTTGCATCCGAATATTGCAAGCGCGATCAAGAGCCCCCTGCAAGATATAACCTGCTGCAACATGATCGATAACCTCGGCGCGACGTTTGCGAGATGTATCCGCCTCTAAGAGTACTCTTTCTGCCGCCACGGTTGATAGTCTTTCATCCCAAAACCCGATAGGAATGTTAGTTAAAGTGGAAAGATTACGTGCGAAGGACCTTGTCGATTGGCACCTAGGTCCTTCAGAGCCATCCATGTTGCGTGGCAAGCCCAAAACCACAGCTCCAATTTCACGATCTACTATAATGTCCAAAAGTTCTTTGGCGTCTTGTGTAAATTTTTTACGTTTTACCGTTAATAACGGTGTAGCTGAGCTTAGAAGGCGATCTGACACAGAAACTCCTATGGTTTTAGTTCCTAAATCAAGACCCATCCAAGAACAGTTTTTTAACGCAGCATTAGTTAATAGTTCAATATCATCTGTTATCATGGTGTAATACCGGCGTCTTTGGCCGCTTTGTTTAATTTATTTAGATCTTCAATACTATTTGAGAAAAGTGCTTTGGCTTCATTCCAAATTTTGCGCGAGGTCTCAGGCTGTCCTTGAACGGAATAGGCGATAATAAGCTTCGCCCAGTCGGTGGCTGGCCCCCCTTGCGATGCTAATTTTTCTGCCAGGCCTGAGACCATTTCATTGATCATTATTTTCTGGTCCTCTGCACTCAGTTCAGACAGACTTTTGTAGTCTTCATAGGTTGGCCCTTTTGCTGCAGGGGGCGTATAATTTACCCCTGAAATAAATGCTAAATCCAATATTACTGCTCTAATGAGCGAGATATACGACGCACTTTCAGGACCTTCTTCCAAAAGTTGGCGCCACATATTAAAGGTTATATCTGGTCTCCCCAGCTGTTGATGTTGTAGCCCGATATAAAAGCGGGCTTGTGGATTATTTGGGTCCAGATCCAATGCTTTGCGAAGTGCAATCTCAGCTTCAATTGAGATATAATTATCTGCTGCTAAAACCAATAACTCAGCGAACTCGTACCAATCAACTGATCCAGCCTCTTCACCTTTTATGTCCAAAACTTTAGCTTTGGATTTATAAGCATTTTTGAAAAAGCCAAAGTGAGCTTCCCAGTTTACAAGAAATTCTAATCCCTTGATATCATTTGGATTAGATTCTACGGCTGCGCGCAAATCGTATAGCAGTGGAAGGTTTTCTGGGTCCTTGGTAAGTACATCGAGAGTTGCCTCTGCCTCTGCCTCTGCCTGGGATAAAAGCTCCGTGCGCTTCGTTTCGGCTTGATCATAACGAAATGAAATTGGCACATCAGGAAAGTTGGGCTGGCCAATTTTTAAATATGAGGCACCACCAATCAATGCTGCTAAAAGTAAATATGCTATCAAAGACCATTTTTCTGTTGAGTATCGTAAATCTTTTTACATTTTTATTGGTCTTCTCGACAGATATCATACGCCGGCCTACCTCTGCGCGCATATCATGGTATTCCGCCTCGCTCACTGCTCCCTTTAACCGGTCGTGCTCCAAACTTTTGAGCTGCTCGCCATATACATCTAATGGATCCATCTGAAAATTCTGTCGCGACTGTAACATGCGTCGGATGAGTAATGCTGCAAGTCCGAGGATGAGCACAAATATAGTTGCTGTAATTAACACCGCGGTTTCCTATGATGTGGCCAACAGAAGGCATCGGTTGAGTCTCTGAAGAAATGCTCTACCTCGAAAAAAAGGATGTCGCAATAATTTCAACTTAAGACGCTCATAGAGCTTAACTTTACGTGGGATCATAGATAACAGGCTCAAGCGCTATGGAGAGATTCTGAGATGAAACGTTATTCAGTATTTGCAGTCGCCCGAGAAGCAATGCGTCAGCATAGCGGTTGGGGCCGCGCATGGTCTAATCCAGAGCCAAAAACATCCTATGATGTTATAATTATAGGAGCAGGCGGACATGGGCTTGCGACTGCCTATTATTTGGGAAAAAACTTTGGAATTACCAATCTTGCCGTGATAGAAAAAGGTTGGCTTGGTGGTGGTAATACTGGGCGTAATACAACGATTATTAGATCAAATTATCTACAAGATGCATCTGCGGCCCTTTATGAAAAATCTCGTTCGTTGTATGAGAACCTCAGCCAAGATTTAAACTATAATGTAATGTTCAGTCCTCGTGGCGTTATGATGTTGGCGCAAACTCAGCATGAAATCCGCGGATATCAACGAACCGCGCACGCGAATTCGCTGCAGGGCGTCTCGACGGAGTTCATTGGCCCTTCTAGGGTCAAAGAGCTCTGCCCAATTATGAATATTGATGGTCCTCGCTACCCTGTTCTTGGTGCCCTTTGGCAGCCACGCGGTGGCTCGGCTCGGCATGATGCCGTTGCTTGGGGCTACGCTCGCGCATGCTCTGATATGGGTATGGATATATTGCAGCAAACTGAGGTGATGGGGATTAGACAAAAAAATGGAAATGTTGTTGGCGTCGATACCACCCGAGGAAATATCGCCTGCAAAAAACTGGGCATGGTTGTTGCGGGGCATGCATCAGTTGTGGCCGAAATGGCTGGGTTTAAACTTCCGTTAGAATCGGTGCCTTTGCAGGCGTTAGTGAGTGAACCTATCAAGCCT
Organism: uncultured Planktomarina sp.; assembly: GCA_905182425.1. Classification (GTDB taxonomy): domain Bacteria; phylum Pseudomonadota; class Alphaproteobacteria; order Rhodobacterales; family Rhodobacteraceae; genus Planktomarina. The sequence goes on from CAJJBP010000023.1 coordinate 77,964, forward strand.
TGCATGGATGTGGTCGTGATGGCCAATACAGTTCACGGATATATGAGCCAATCTGACAAGGGCGAAATGGTTATAGGAGGAGGGACAGATGGGTACAACGCGTATACTCAACGTGGATCGTTCCATCACCTTGAAGAAACTGTTCGTGCTTTAATTGAAACATTTCCTATGGTCTCACGTCTCAAAATGCTACGCCACTGGGGTGGCATTGTGGACGTTACAGGTGACCGTTCGCCAATTTTAAGTAAAACGCCACTTGGAAATACTTTCATCAACTGTGGTTGGGGGACGGGTGGCTTTAAAGCAATTCCCGGATCAGGTTGGGGATTTGCTGAATTAATGGCAAATGGCGAAAGCCCGCTGACAGCGGGGTTTGGTCTTGATCGTTTCCGTGTCGGTCGCTTCATTGACGAAAGCGTAGCAGCGGGGGTTGCACACTGATGTTCAGCCTTTTCAACACTATAAGTGATAATGACTACATTACGTTTTATTGGGCCTTAATGGGATTTCAAAAATGCTAGTCTTAAATTGCCCGTACTGCGGACTTGATAAAGATGAAACCGAACTGTCTGCAGGTGGTGAAGCACATCTGAAGCGTTTTGGACCTGGATCATCTGATGAAGATTTTGAGGGCTACCTCTTTGAGCGAACAAATCCAAAAGGTTTGCATTTTGAACGTTGGAGATGCGCTTTTGGTTGTGGAAAGTGGTTTCATGCCGCCCGCTGCACCGCCACTCTTGAGGTCTTTGGGACTTATAAGGCTCAAACTCTTGAGCCTCCAAAGGTGATAAAAGACGTTATTACTACAAAACGTCCTGGTTGGTCTTGGAGAAATTTCTCATGACATTTCAATATCTGCAAATAGTTTTTTCTTTGGGCCATATATCTAGTCGCGTTATCGGAGCCGAGAAATGAGTGTACGTTTAGCAAACCAAGGTCGTCTTATTGATCGAATGAGACCCTTAAGTTTTTCTTTTAACGGCCAAAAAATGCAGGGTTACCACGGCGATACGTTAGCGGCTTCTCTACTCGCCAATGACCAGATGCTTATGGGTAGATCTTTTAAATACCATCGGCCCCGTGGCGTTGTAGCGTCAGGTGCAGAGGAGCCAAATGCTTTGATGAATTTGGGCTCTGAGGGACATTTTGAGCCTAACGCTCGAGCAACAACAACAGAAACCTTTGAAGGCCTATTAGCCACATCTCAAAACCATTTTCCAAGCCTTGAGTTTGATATCGGTGCGGTCAATTCTAAATTGGCCAGATTTCTTCCTACGGGTTTTTACTATAAAATGTTTATCCACCCACGTTCTTTCTGGAAACACATTTATGAGCCAATTATCCGTAAATCAGCGGGCCTAGGTAAAGCACCTAAAGCCCGGGATGCGGATAAATATGAGCATTACTATCACCATTGTGAGGTGTTAGTTGTCGGTGGTGGTATCGCAGGTTTGCAAGCGGCTGAGTCAGCCGCTGCAGCCGGTGTGCGTGTTATGTTGGTTGAGCAAACTGCACATTGGGGCGGCCGTGCGCCTGTGGACGGTGTAATTATTGACGGTGCACCTGCAGATGAGTGGATCAAATCAACCATCGCTAAACTCTCATCAATGACTAATGTCGTTGTAAGAAATCGCACACAAGGCTCAGGAATCTACGACCATGGTTATGCGTTGGCGTACGAGCGTGTTGCGGATCACACACCCAGAGATCAGCGTCCACGTCACCGTCTGTGGCGAGTGCGGTGCAAGCAAATCGTGACTGCAACTGGAGCGATTGAACGACCATTATCGTTCGCAAGAAATGATATTCCAGGCGTTATGCTCGCGAGTGCTGTGCGTGATTATTTGGTTAATTATGGTGTGTCTGCGGGTGACCGTACTGTTGTTGTAACCAATAATGATGATGCATATCGCACAGCTTTGTTTCTGAAGTCCGCGGGGCTGGATGTACCTGCGATCATTGATGCGCGGGCCGAAGGTGGTGGTGAATTGATGGCGCAAGCTATTGCAGCTGGTATTCGAGTCGAAACGGGGCGGGGGATTGCTAAAGTTAAAGGCGGTAAACGTGTAACGGCGGTAAGCCTCTGCGCTCAAGTGGGCGAAGGCTCTGAAATTGAGGAGATCCCCTGCGATGTTGTTGCGATGTCCGGTGGTTGGTCGCCAGTTGTACATCTTTGGTCACATTGTGGTGGCAAACTATTTTGGGATGATGCGAAAGCTATGTTTCGACCAGATGTCAATAAGCCGCCTATTGGTTCAAACGGAGAAGGTTTTGTGATTGTTGCTGGTATTGCAAGTGGTCATTTGCGCAGTGCGGAGGTCATACAGGATGCTGGACAAGCTGGTCTCACCGCAGCCGAATTGGTTGGTGGTAAAAAGGCCAAGGATACTAAGCTGCCTGATGCACAGGATGCGAAGGAGGCGGCAATGGAACCTGTTTGGCTTATGCCGCACGGGGCCAGCTATAAGCTGCGATCGAAGGCTTGGTTAGATTTCCAAAATGATGTAAAAGTCAGTGATGTTCAATTGGCAGCGCAAGAGGGTTTTGAGAGCGTGGAGCATGCAAAGCGCTACACCACCCTGGGCATGGCGACAGATCAGGGAAAACTTTCTAATATAAACGGGTTAGCAACTCTTTCTGAAGCTCTTAATTCTGATATACCAAGTATTGGGACGACAACTTTTCGGCCACCTTATACCCCAATTTCAATGGCATCTTTGGCTGGCGAAGCACGTGGTGAACTATTCCAGCCGGTACGAAAAACACCGATGCATAATTGGCATGATGCACATGGCGCTGATTGGGAGCCTGTAGGTGGTTGGAGACGCCCTTATGCATATATTCAAAATAGTGAAACAGTAGATCAGGCTGTGCACCGTGAGGTAATCAATACTCGGGAAAACCTGGGAATTTTGGATGCATCTACCCTTGGTAAGATTATTGTAAAAGGTCCAGACGCTGGAAAATTTCTGGACATGATGTATACAAACATGATGTCCAACTTGAAGCCAGGGCGCTGCCGTTATGGCTTGATGTGTTCGGAAAATGGCTTTTTGACTGATGATGGCGTAGTGGCGCGGGTTGATGAACAAACTTGGCTGTGCCACACAACATCAGGCGGTGCTGACCGTATCCACACCCACATGGAAGAATGGCTTCAAACCGAATGGTGGGATTGGAAAGTTTGGGTGGTTAATGTTACCGAACAGCTGGCTCAAGTCGCTGTTGTCGGTCCGAACGCACGCAAGGTTTTAGAAAAATTAGGTGGCATGGATTTGTCGACTAAAACACTTCCATTTATGGCGTGGGCAGATGGTGAAATAGGCGGCTTCAGCTGTCGAGCTTACCGGATCTCATTCTCTGGCGAATTGTCTTATGAGATTGCAATTCCAGCTAATCGAGGTTTGGATTTCTGGAAAATGGTGGTTGAGGCTGGAGCTGAATTTGGAATTAATCCATACGGCACTGAATGTCTTCACATTTTGCGTGCCGAAAAAGGCTTTATTATGATTGGCGATGAGACTGATGGTACGGTTATACCGCAGGATTTGGGCCTTTCATGGGCAGTTTCAGAGAAAAAAAGATGATTTCTTGGGTAAGCGGGCTCAAAAGCGATCGTTCATGGATAATCCGGACCGTTGGCAGTTGGTTGGCCTTGAGACACTTGATGGTTCAGTTCTGGAAGATGGTGCTTATGCGATAGCAGAGGGCAAAAATGCCAATGGCCAGACCAATACTCAAGGACGCGTAACTTCGACTTATCACTCTCCGACATTAGGTCGGGGAATTGCTATGGGGTTGGTGCAAAACGGGCCAGACCGTATGGGGGAAGTTATTTCTTTCACAAAAATAGGTGCGTCTCCAGTTAACGCTAAGATTGTGCATGTAGTTTTCTATGATGTAGAAGGGGAGAAACAAAATGTCTGATAGTCAGCCAGAGGGATATGTTGGTCTGCACCAATTGCGTGGATTGAGCATGTTAACGCTGCGAGCAAATTTGTCTGCAACCAAAATTAAGTCTGGTATTAAGAAAGCCACTGGTTTGGATTTTCCAAAACATGGTATGCATACGTCAAATGGAGCTAAATCCTTGGGATGGATGTCGCCGGATGAGCTTTTGATCATTGTAGACTCTGATGAATGTGTTCAAACGATTGAGAATCTCAATAAAGCTTTGGTAGGTCAGCACATATTGTTGGAAGATATGTCCGACGCTAGGGCGATGTTCCGGTTAAGTGGCAAAAACATCCGGGAAGTTTTGGCAAAGCTAGTACCATTCGATACCAGTCATTCAGGTTTCGCAGTTGGGAGCCTTGTTAGAACACGGTTTGCACAAGTTGCTGGGGCGGCCTTTATGACTTCAAACGATACAGTAGAACTGATGTGTTTTAGGTCCGTCCAAGACTACGTTTTTGGACTTTTACAAGAACGCATCGCAACCTGGTTCAGAGGTCTTTCAATAGCTGTCAGTCTCAAAAAAAATTGACCTAAATTGTGTAATGGCCATTTTGTTCAGTTAAGATCCCGCGTATAGGTGGGGGAATATATCCAATAATCAACGATGAAAGGATTGCTCTTATGGCTTTCTCACTTCCCGACCTTCCTTACGCACACGATGCGTTAGCCTCTCAAGGCATGTCAGCTGAAACCCTGGAATTTCACCATGACCTACACCACAATGCTTACGTAACTAATGGAAACGCCGCTATTGCTGGAACCGAGTGGGAAGATAAATCTTTAGAACAGATAATTATTGGAACCTATGATACGTCTTCAATTGCTCAAAATGGTATTTTTAACAATTTAAGTCAACTTTGGAACCACAACCAATTTTGGGAAATGATGAGTCCTGGCCAAAGCAAGCTTCCGGGTGAGCTTGAAGCGGCATTAACTGAAAGCTTTGGATCTTTTGCTAACTTTAAAACAGCTTTCTCTGCCGCGGGTGCTGGCCAATTTGGGTCAGGCTGGTGCTGGCTTGTACGCAATGCCGACGGCTCACTTGCCGTTACAAAAACTGAAAACGGTGTAAATCCTTTGTGCTTTGGTCAGACAGCTTTGCTTGGATGCGATGTTTGGGAGCATTCTTACTATATTGATTTCCGCAATAAGCGTCCAGGTTATTTGTCAAATTTTCTTGATAATTTGGTGAACTGGGAAAATGTTGCTAGTCGGATGTAAGGTTTTATCCGTATAAAATAACTCTAAAAATAGGCCCACTGAAGATTTTTTGGTGGGTCTTATCAATTTCCATCTGAGACTTTTCCGTACCCAGAGCCTTGGTATTGTAAGTGACGATTTTGAATGATTTAAATTTTATTTTTGTTCCCTAATTTTATAGTAGGAACTACATGACAGCTTCACAAAAAGGTGCAATATGCATGCTGGTGGCCTGCCTTATTTGGGGATTTGCACCACTTTATTACTCGTTTTTATCGCACTTAGGGCCGGAAGAGGTTTTGTCTCATAGAACCCTTTGGTCGGTTGTCACCTTCACGATTGTTGTTTTAATGACTGGTCGACAGGAGGAAACGATACGCGTCTTAAGATTACCTAAAACTTTGGGTTTAATTTTTGTAGCCGGGGTCATGATTGGTATTAATTGGTATGTGTTCATTTTTTCGGTGGGCGCTGGCCGGGTCACTGAATCGTCACTTGGCTATTATATTTTTCCACTTGTTATGGTTCTTCTCGGCCTAGTGGTTTTCCGCGAAACGTTATCCATATTGCAATGGATTTCTGTTGGACTAGCAGTTGTTGCGGTATTAACTTTGACGTTTGGACTGGGAACACCACCCTGGCTTGCAATAATCATCTCCATAACATTTGGAATCTACGGTCTGTTAAAACGAATTATTAAGGTGGATTCGATCGTTTCAGTTACTTTGGAGGTTGTCCTACTTTTACCTATGGCAATTGGGTATTTGTGCTGGGAGGGGAATATTCCCAATCTCCCAACCTTACTATTACTAATGTTCTCTGGTGTAATAACGGCTGGACCACTAATTTTAATGACATATGCAACCCAAACCGTGCGGATGGCAACGGTCGGGCTGGTACAATATCTAAACCCAATCCTACAGTTTTTCTGTGCGGTAGTCTTGTTGAACGAGATGTTGACAGGATGGCATGTTATCACGATTGCCCTTATCTGGATGGCTTTAGCGTTTTATTCTGTTGCAGTTTTCAGGCAAGAGCGCAAAACGCGTTCTGCATCTGCTACCGTGTCGACGACTTGAATTAAGTTTAGTAGGCTTGGGTTTACGAAATCTAACGTAATCATGTGATCGATCATGTCGAGCATTGGTTGCCAATATCCCCTTATATTTGCCACAATTATTGGCCTATGGTGTATCTCTAGTTGCGCCCATGTCAGTACCTCAAAAAACTCTTCAAGTGAGCCTACGCCTCCGGGCAAGAGAACAACAGCATCACTATTTGTGAACATAATCTTTTTTCGGCTGTGCATATTATCTGTAATTATGAATTGATCCAAATCACGTTTTCCGACTTCGCGTTGTAATAGGTGCTCGGGGATAACTCCAAATGTAGTGCCCCCTTTCTCCTGAGTGCTGGATGCAACGGCGCCCATAAGGCCGACGTCGCCTGCCCCATAGACTAAACGCCATTTATTTTTTGCAATCACATGTCCCATTTCGACTGCAGCGGTGATAAAAGAAGTATTATTTCCACTACGAGCCCCGCAAAATACGCAAATTGATTTATTCATAAGGTAAATCTCTCAGTTCATGCTGGACAGGTGTCATTTGACTGATAGCATGCTGTAAAATGTGGGGGAATACAAACCAATGCCTGAATCTGATAACTCAGAAAAGAAAATCAATGTGCGCCAAGAAAGAGTTTATTCTGCGATCTGGGCTGTATTAATTGGTATCGGTCTTATTTGGTGGTTCTACCCAAATATACGCGCTGCATTACAAACTGAACCAGTCACCGTCGTCGAAGTCGTAGGGGCGGATCTGGATTTTGCTGATGAGCAAGGAAAAAAATCAAATACCTCCATTGGCACCATGGCTGATGATGCAGCTAGCAGCGACGAAAATAACAAAACGGATGAGGTTTCAGAAATTACCCTGGAGAAAGCTGAAGTCGTAGATGGCGGTTCTGGTCCACTAAAAGTCATTAATAGTGACACATCAATGGCTAAACGCGCCGAGCCTTCTGATATAGTTCGAGATGTCGCTGAAGAAGACGAAAGTAATAAAAGTGATGAGATTTTAGAGGCTACAGTGGCGAAAACTGAAGCTCAAGATGGCAGTGTTTCAGCATTAAATAATATTGATAGTGTTACATCAACTGCGAAAGGGGCAAGCGCTTCTAGCGTCAACTCTTCAGATATTGATCAAGGTGTTGTTGTAAACCAGAGCGCTGTTGAAACGGAAGATGCCCCCATAATTGCCCAAACCACTGGTCTTTTAGCACCTACGTTCGACATTGTGCGTATTGAAGTAAACGGCTTCTCGGTAATTTCGGGAAAAGCTAATGGCGAGGGGTATGTGCTTCTAAATTTGGATGGGTTATCTCTGCCAGAGTCGCGTGCGGACTTAGACGGGAATGGTGAATTTGTCATATTTGTAGAATTGCCACCGTCGGCTAGCTCTCAAGAATTGCGACTGGAGCTATATCCAGCCGATATTGATGGGAGAGTTATGTCAGATGCCGTTATCTTTTTAAAGCCACGCACACCCGTCTTGGCTGTAGAAGAACCAATTGAGGATCCTGAAAATGCAAGTGTTAAGAGCTCTGAAGCAACTTTTCCCAATAAGGTAGATTCAGTTGAAAAAACTAATACGAAAATTGTGCCCACAATTTCCGCTGAGGTGCAGTCACCAGCCATTATTTTGGCGGATAAGCAGGGCGTACGTGTAATCGCCTCTGCTGGTGAACAAGGCCCAATTCTAGCTGTTGTTTTGGATACGATTTCATATAATTTGGATGGTAGCGTGCGGGTCGGTGGCCGGGCAGTCGGTACTGGTTTCGTGCGGGTATATTTAGACAATCAAGCAATTACAACTTCTAGGATTAAGCCTAGTGGGCATTGGTCAGCTGATTTGGTCGACATTGATGTAGGTATTTACACTTTGCGCGTGGACGAATTGAATGAATCTGGCGAAGTGACATCTCGTGCTGAGTCTCCTTTCAAGCGCGAGGATCCGGCTGATATTGCTGAAATATTGAACTCAGGCCGCATTGTTGTCGAGACGCAGTCTGTAGTTTTTGATGGCTCCCCTATTGATGTTCAAGGTCAAGTGAATGAACTCTCAAACCCTTTTGGCGCCTTTAATGATGTACAAGTTAGTGGGATTAAAGCTACGGGTGGTGATAACCCGATTGGTGGTGCGGCGGACTTTGGCAGCCCAGCAGTGAGGTTCCGCGTTCAAACGGTTCAGCCTGGATCAACTCTTTGGGCAATTGCTAAAGAGCGTTATGGAAAAGGCATCGAATACTTCAAAGTGTTTGAGGCAAATAAAGAGCGTATCCGAGACCCTGATCTTATTTACCCAGGTCAAGTTTTTGAACTGCCAGATTGATTGGGCTTACATTTTTAACTTTCAGCCCTATCTGTTGTCTATGAACATGAAAAGTCTTGGTACTATAAAAGAAGCAGATGGCCGCAGGGTAGAAATCCGCGTTGTTGCGCGCGTTGCCCCATATTTGTGGCCAAAAGGTCAACCTGGTCTTAAATGGAGAGTGATAATAGCTTTATCTAGCTTGGTTTTAGCCAAGCTGGTTGCGGTTGCTACGCCTATGATTTTGGGTAGTGCGGTAGACTCATTAGCAGGAAATCAAAATTGGCTGAGCCAAAGCTTCATGCTGGGGGCGGTTGGACTGACTTTGGCCTATGGGATATCGCGGATTTTGGAGAGCGGGTTTCAACAGATACGTGATGTGGTCTTTGCAAAAGTTGGTCAGCGCGCGCTTCGTAAGGTTGGTCTTGAGACTTTCCAACATATTCATGCGCTCTCACTGCGCTATCACATAAGCCGTAAA
>CAJJBP010000024.1 GCA_905182425.1 uncultured Planktomarina sp.
CAACAAAGATCGTGGATTGCTCGGCCTCAAATTGGAAACTTGCTTCGGTTGGCCCATCCAAGTGACCGCTGGTGATGTAAAGGCAAATACGTTCTTGAACTGGCCAATGCAGGCGCATGGCGCTGAGATGATGCGTGTTGCTTCTATTCTTGCGGTAGAACGCGGTATCAAACTCTGCGCTCCGATACACGACGCTCTTCTGATTGAGGCGCCCAGTGATCAAATAGATTCAGAGGTCGTAAGACTGAAAGAATGTATGTCGGAAGCCAGTGAGGCTGTCTTGGGCGAGGGAAAAGTTTGCAGGGTTGATGCGGATATTGTCCGCCATCCAGATCGCTACATGGACGAACATGGCCAACAAATGTGGGACCAAATCATGGGTCTCATGGATAAAACTACAAGGATAGACCAACGCGGTTTCCGCGGGACACCTACGCGCGTTCCGCGGCACCGTATCTATATCCTTATTATTCTCCTTTAATATAAATATGGGGTAGTAATATGAGCCGTATGAGAGCCGCTCAGCGAGCAAAACGGGATGCAGCTGTTCCTAAAAGGGCCATTAAATTTGGTTGGATCAATCAGAACTATACCCGATCCAACATCAGGCTGATTTTGGTCGCCACGGGCGTTTATGGGAATATCCGAACCCCGAAACCCGAAGTCACGTTAACAGCCATGGTGTGGGACTGCGCGGGGATCGAGAGCCCCGATCAGCGATCCAGGGTGCTAAAGAAGATTGACCAGCGATGTGAAGGGTACTGGGTTGAGCGGCGTGATGGCCGCACTGCCGTTTTACACAAAGGCAAAAACCCAAATGAAAATACCCCTAATGAAATCTTGCGGTCCAACAATTATAGGTCCTTGGTCCAAGGACCACGGGCCTAAAATAAGGGAGTACTGCTTCTGATTGATTGACCACAATCCTTGTGTTGTGCCGCAGTAACCCCCGGTCCGTGAACCATGAACCTAGGCTATAGCTTCCCAATCTTTGCGCCAGTTCTTGTCCAGATGACCGTGGTCCACGAACCAAGCCTCCAGCTCCTTCAGTTCGCCGCGCATCTGCCGCCCCTGCTCAGCAAAGCGCCTCGCTTCTGCGCGCTTCTCTTTGGTGAAGCGCCGTGCTTGGTTCTAGCCTCTGTGAGTCGCGCAAGGCCGTCCTTGGTCCTTGGACCGGTGGAAGCCCCTCCATGGAGCTTACAGCGGCCCACAGGGAGTCTAGCGGGACGCTGGCACAAGGTCCCGCGACGGGTCCGGGCCTCGCACCTCTGACCTTGCCAGTTTGGGCCGTAAAGCCATGGTTTGGGATTAGCTTTCATTGTGCTCAACTATCATCGGTTTATGGGGTTTTATTATACCCCATATTGGATGGCTTTGCTAGGCATGCGTGGCTTGGTCCACGGACCGCGGACCGGGCAAAACTCATCCAACACCGATTGGGGCTCATGCATAACTGACTGTAGGCCTCGACGAAGGTGCGTGCTCTATTGTCCGATAGTGCACTGGCCCTTGGTTCCCGGTCCACGGGCACATAGGCAAGATGGTTCAGGATATCCCCGGGCCAGGTTTCATGTAGCATAATGGGGAGTGTTTTGTCATTCGGCATGGTTACAAATTACCCCTGCCCGCTTCAAGCAAGTTTACTCTGACAAAGCCTGACGTATGTAATACATAACTGCCAATCGGATGATTTCAGGTGAAGTCTTGAAGTATTTGAAGGGAGAACATGTTGTCATTTACCAAAAATAGGGATCGACCGCGAAACCGTCAAGTTTGTCTGACAACACCGTTTCAATAGACCCTTTCGTGACGGCCCCTCCTACTAGGAACGTTCAATCCACCGCACAGGCTGCAAGGGTATTGACGACCTCATTGTCACCGAAACACTGAAAGGGCCAAGCTCAAAATCTCTCGAATGGTAGTAGCATTTTCTCCAGAGGCGCGTTGCGCTAAGGCAAGGGCTATCTGTTCGCCTAGATATTTCGCTGCCACATCAGTCGAAACGGTGCCATACCAGTCGCCAGTGCTGCGCCGATCTTGAAAGAATCTCTGATACCCACCTTGAGCAGCGCGATTCAACTCTTCCACCAACTCGCGAGTTTTTGGTCCAAGCCTGTTCTTGCCGGCGCGCATCTTATGGAAAAGGCATCCTATTTCTAAACGCGCATCTGTAATGATAAAATCAATGAGGGCATCTAGCGTTTCATTCATGCCCTGCCCTGACTGCAAAATCTTGGACACATCTGACAATAGTTGCTCAGCATAACTTTCGAGAGCAGCACGGGTGAGACCATCTTCATTGCCAAATTCGCGATACACCGAGGGTTTTGAGGCTTGTGCTGCCCGACAAATCGAATTGACCGAAACATCAGCTAGGTCGTTCTGCCAATAGGCTTCTATGGCAACCTCAAGTACCTTTTCAGCGCGTATGGTTTTAGGTCTACCGCGCAGGGATTTATGCTCAGTTGTTGTCATTTTTATACCAGTCAGTATTTTTATATTGCTTTTTCGATTTATTAATTTAATACCACCCTGTAACAAATAAATCAAGAAAGAGAATCGACTATGTCAGAACCAACTAAAACAGTTGTTATTACAGGGACAAGTAGCGGATTTGGTGAGGGTGCCGTGCGAGATTTTGCGGATCGCGGTTACCGCGTTTGGGGTACCATGCGTGATGTCAACGGACGTAACGCAACCCAAAAGGCAGCCCTTGAAGCCCATTCAACCAACATCTCAATTATCGATATGGATATGAACAGCGACGATGCCGTCACAAGCGGCTTCGCTGATATCATAGCGGCGGACCCTGTCGACATCCTAATAAACAATGCTGGCATTATGGATATCGGCTTGACCGAGGCCTTTAGCTTGCAGCAATCACGCGACCTGATGGAAACCAACTATTTTGGTGCAATCCGTGCCACACAAGCCGTACTGCCTGGAATGCGCGCAGCAGGTTCTGGGTTAATAATCAACTGCAGTTCAAGTGTGGGCCGCATGACAGGGCCGTTCTTTGGTACTTATGCCGCCACGAAACACGCCCTTGAGGCCTATATGCAAGCGCTGCGGTATGAGGTTTCCGGCTTCGGTGTGGACATCACGCTTGTAGAACCTGGGCCATTTGGCACCAATCTGATCAATATCGGACGACCGGCGGCACGCAAAAAGATCATTGCCGAATATGGTGAATTGGCCAACGTACCCGATGCAATGCTCTCCGGTTTTGCTGAGATGCTAAATGGACCTGAAAGCCCAGATCCACAGCTTGTAGTCGATTTGTATTGTTCACTTGCAGACATGCCTGCAGGACAGCGTCCAACCCGGAGCGTTGTGGGCATGACTTGGGGTGTGAGTGAGATTAATCACAAAACCCAACCGATACAGGATGCGATTTTAAAGGATCTACAACTTGACACAGTTTTGGGCGGTAGCGACGCCTAATCGAGTGCTTATTGCGCACCATCAAAACTGAAACTTCCTGCGAACCGGCACGTAGCTTGATGCCGGTTCACTTCTATCCAATTTATGAAAGCCGTTGAAGAGGCGTGAATAGAGATGCAGTTACCAAACAAAATTACCCCCGAATGAATTTACAAGGCTAATACTAAAGGGCCGTGGTCCGAGACGCGGGGCCCTATGATTGGGGGCCTGGGGTGAGCCTGGCGCGTTTCATCTGTTTGGATTGGGCTCAGTAACCCCCGAAACAAAATGGCCGACACCTCACAGGAATGCGTAGCTCGGAAAACAGTCAAGCGTACGGATCCAGCAGCACTAAAGCGCGGATTGAACACCAGCTGAGAGCCTGTGGGGCTTATGCCCGATCAATGATCATCGGGCTTTTGGGCCGAAATGTAGCATCAACGGAGAACAGGCTCTCGCTACGATTGGTGCGGGAGTATTCACAGCAGATTAAGCTTTATCGTTGGCGTTTCCCTCGATCAGAGATTCGAAAGAAGTCACGGAATGTTAAAAAGCGGCAATGAACGCGGCAATTATATTATAGTAAAGCTAGGGCCTAAAACGCAAAAAACGCTAACCTATTGAGTTAGCGTCATTTACTTTGGTTGCGGGAGTAGGATTTGAACCTACGACCTTCAGGTTATGAGCCTGACGAGCTACCGGGCTGCTCCATCCCGCGCCAAGTTCAACCTAGCTAGTCTGTCCCCTAAAAAACCGCAAGAGTAAAAACAAAGAATTTATACAAAGTTTTTGGATCCACAAGAAATTGGTATGCAGCCCGCCTATTACTACCCACACCTATGCCTATCACGGTCGCTTTCAACAAATTATTGAGGGTCACCCAATCCTAAAACAAATCATAAAATCATCGACATTTCCTACACTATACTGGAACACTGGCGTAGAATTGTGAATCAGGAAATTACTTATGTCAGAACATGGATATGCAGCTGGTCGTCTAAATCTGCCTTTTGTTGGCATAGCTACCTTTGGGAAGCGTCCATATGTTGAAGATTGGGATGCTATCGACGCCGATGTTGCAGTGATGGGCGCTCCTTTTGATTTTGGTACGCAATGGCGCGCTGGTGCTCGGTTTGGGCCACGTTCCGTGCGTGAGGCGTCAACTCTATTTTCATTTGGCCATGCAGGAGCTTACGACCACGAGGATGACACAACCTATCTCGCCAGCGACGTTCGCATCGTTGATATTGGCGACGCAGACATCATTCACACGAAAACTACAGAAAGCCATTCCAATATTGAATTAGGCGTGCGTAAAATATTGGCTGCAGGAGCGTTGCCTGTAGTTATTGGTGGAGATCATTCTATCAACATTCCATGCATCAATGCATTTTCTGATCAAGATCCAATCCATATTATCCAGATTGATGCACACTTAGATTTTGTAGATGAGCGCCACGGCGTAACGAATGGTCACGGAAACCCAATGCGACGGGCAATCGAAAAGCCATGGGTCACAGGCATGACACAGCTGGGCATTCGCAATGTCAGTTCTACTGCCAAGGAGGGCTATGAGGATGCCCGAGCCCGGGGATCCGATATCCTTTCAGTGCGACAGGTAAAAAAGCTAGGGGTCGAGGCTGTTTTAGCACGCATACCAAAAGATGCGCGCTACTATGTCACCATCGACATCGACGCCTTCTGCCCTTCAATCGCACCTGGTACGGGCACGCCAAGTCACGGTGGTTTTTTATATTATGACATTTTGGAGATCCTACAAGGATTGGCGAAACAGGGGCATATCGCTGGAATTGATCTCGTTGAAGTTGCGCCAGCCTATGACCCATCAGAGAGTACTCAAATTTTAGCGGCACAAATTTTACTGAACTTTTTAGGCTTTATTTTTGAAGCTCAGAAATAATCTACATTACAGTGCTGGCAAACAAGATCTGAGCCGTCTTTTAGACATCAAGTTTACTTAGGTATCACCGCCAAGGTCATCCCAGATATCTTGCACCCATCGCCGAATTTGCAAGGCCTCTTCCCAACGATTAGACATTTCTCGGCCATCAGGGCCAGTCATGGCGTATTCAGGCGGACCTAGCTCACACAGGAAAATACAATCGCCATTGCTACGCTTTCGCCAATCTTCAAACCCTTCTCGCCACCAGACTTTAAAGAGGTCTATCCATTTTTGATGCTGAGGAAAATCTAGCTGCAGTTGTATTTGTTGGCGGCTTGCAACCCTACCTTGAAAACTGTCTGAGCGCTGCAAAATCCGGCTAATCAGTCCCATGTCACGTTCGGACATTGGATGCCAAAATTCGCGGTCAACTACGTAGTGGCTAAGGTCAGCACACATCCTCATTTCAGGGATCGCATCCAAAAGGCACAGGGTCGAATAAAGATCATTAGTGATGCAATTGCGATGACTTTCAAATTGGATTGGTACGCCAATTTCGTCTGCCATATCCATCCATTGGCGAATAATCGGGATCATTCCATCTAACGACAGTGGCATCACCTGACCGATTACATCAACAAACGGACTTCCAAAGTCCTTAGCCATAATCAGTGTCTCCCGCAGGCTCTCAACGGTCTTTGGGAAAGCTACTATCAAGGGTGTAAGCCCATGGCGATCCATATGTGGACGTACCTCATGGGCCTGAGCTACATCCCCAGCACCCAGATCAATAGCCATTCCATTATAGCCAGCGTTCGCAACCATTTCGCAAACTTGATCGTAGGGCAACTTTATACCTGTTTGATCATGGGGCTGCATGGCCCACAGGCTTGTGTATGTCTTGAGGCGCTGTTGCATAATACTCTCCTGAATATTCACCCAATCATTAAAAGTTTAAGCTTCCCATAGGCAACGCTAAATTTTAGAAACACTTAGTCCAAAATTTGATACAAACTTTTTACACTGCTAAATCACAAACCAACCTATGACACACTGCCAAAGCACAAGCCGTCATGAAGAAATTACGTAGTTGTGAGTTTAGTCCTAATAATTAATCTCACTTTTTAGCCTATCCTTATCAATTGCTAAAACTTGAGAGCTATCCATTTCTTGAAGCTACTGACGCGTATGAGGGCGATGGATCTGGCTTATGTATGCACTTATCAAATTCAAAGCAGCCTTTAGGAAATTCTACAGCCAATCTATTCAGCAGGAACGCGTATCCGCCCACCCGCAGTTGGAACGACCCAAACTTCATTTAGCGGCCATTGGCTTTCGTCTTTTTGCGCCAACCGTTTAATTACCTCAATTTGAAACTCAAACCAACCCATTCGGTGAACTGATCCCGCTTGCTCTTCAATTTTAGAGTTCAATTGATGCAATTTCCAAAATGGAACAGATGGGAAAACATGGTGAGCAGTATGATACGGCATTTGCCAGCACAACCAACGGATCAGCACATTCGTACGAGTAGAGCGCGTATTTTCTAAGATATCATCTTCATGGCTGAGGCCGAGATGTTCGATTGTATTTTGTAGTTGGTGAATGGGCTTGGTTAATATCATCGGCAGAACCCAAAAGGTGATTGCTACCCAGCTTTGCAGCACCACCGATAGAATTACTATCGCGACATATAGTGCTAAATGCACACGGCTTTCTTTTATGACTTTCGCTTCTTCTTCGACACGGATGTAGGGCTCTACAATAGTCCCGCTAGCCCGGCGAATTACACCGACGATCCGATTGCGCCAATAGCTAATGCCAGACATCCAAATTAAGTATGTGCTCAAAGTGTAAGGCTCTCGGACTAATTCTCCATCCTTTTCCCAGTTTTGGGTATAGGTATGGTGCGCAAAATGCATCACCTGATCGTAGTCACGTGGAAAGATCATCACAAAACCAATCAGACGACCAAAGAATTCATTTACCTTGCGGGTAGCAAAAACGGTTGCATGGCTCAACTCATGTTGTGCGGCATAGAGAAAATTAAGCAAGACACCCAATACAAACCCGGTGACCCATACCAAACTCGTTCCCATCGCTAGGCTGTGTAGGGAACCCGCACAGATTATAGCACCAACATGGGTGGCCATTTGTAAAGAACCCCTAATATCAGAGCGCGCATTTAGCTCTTTCAATTCAACAGGCGTTACAAGTTTACGTCGTGAAAATGAAGCTTCCATCATTTCCTCCAAATCGAAGTTATCGGTACTGTAGAGCGCTGGAATACTTGTGTCGAGCCTCACAAGCCATATGAAGCTGAGGTCAAATGGAATTAAAAAGCTTACTGAAGCCTGAAACTACTGATTGGTGTAATATTTCAAAAACTCAAAGTGGGTGCAAAAAGGCACCCACTTAAAACTTGGGAATATCTAAAGATACTAAGACAGGCGATCCCACGGACGTGTGAAGCCACCCAAAACTTTAGTGATCGCCTTGTCGTCCGCACTGCCAGAAACTTGCGCAACTAATCCGCGTTGTTTGTCTTCGATAACTGCTTCAACTTTTGCATCCACACCAGCGCCTTCCAGAGCCGCATTATAAATGCGCGAAATCGCAGATTTACGCAACGCAGGTTTGAAGACTTTTCCAACCGCCGTTTTTGGCAGTTCAGGCAAAATCTCTACATATTTTGGTTGCGCCCCACGTTCGCTCACACGCGAGTTTGCAAAGGCAATCAACTCTTCTGGTGTTACACTCGCCCCCTCAACCAATTCCACATAGGCACAAGGAATTTCACCTGCATGCTCATCGGGCTGACCAATCGCCCCAACAAAGCCAACAGCTTCGTGTCCGGCAAGTGCTTCCTCAATCTCAGCAGGGTCGATGTTATGGCCACCACGAATGATCAAATCTTTTTCTCGACCCGTGATCCAAAGGTAACCGTCTTCATCCATACGGCCTAAATCGCCAGTGCGAAGGTAGGTATCAAAGTGGTATAAATCTTTATTCTTTGCAGTCTCGGTGTAGGTGTTTCCAGCAAAAACCCCTGGATTTTCTACACAGATCTCACCAATCTTGTTAGTTTCACATTCCTGCGGTCCGCCTGGTGTGTCTAAAAGAATTTTGACGTTGGTATGCGGCAAAGGAAGACCAACCGAGCCCACTTTCTTTAGGCCTTGATCTGGGTTGCAAGAGACAAGACATGTGGCTTCTGTCAAACCATAACCCTCGACGATTTCAACACCTGTCGCTTTTTCAAACCGCTTAAATAACTCGACTGGTAGAGGAGAAGATCCAGAAAATGCCGTCTGCAATGAAGATACATCCGCATCGACAGGACGTTGCATCAAAGCTGAGATCGCTGTTGGCACGGTAATCATGAAGGTCACATTCCAGCGCTCAATCAACTTCCAAAAGTTGTCAAAAACACCCTCTCCCCGATAACCTTGCGGTGTTGGGAACACTACATGCGCGCCAGAGCTAATCATGGCCATTAAAATTACATGGCAAGCGAAAACATGAAACAATGGAAGTGGGCATATGATGGTATCGGTGGGCTTAAATAGCATCCGATCCCCCAACCAACCATTATACACAATGCCTGAGTACTTATGTTGTGCCACTTTGGGCATGCCAGTCGTACCACCCGTATGAAAATATGCAGCAATCCGATCAGCTGTCGCATCAGGAAAATCTAAGCCTCGGTTTTGTTTATCTAATTCTTCATTGAAATTAGACACCTGAGCAGAATGCCCAACATTAACTTTGGGACGGATCAGCGGTACAATCCAAGACTTCGGAGGTGAAAGGTAACGGTTCAAATCAACTTCCAAAACCGCTTCAACATTAGGCGCCTTCGCAACAGCGTCTGCAGCTAGCTGTGCCAAATCAGTTTTTGGGAACCCACGCAAGGTGACAAGAACCTTGGCTCCAGTCTCACGCAATATCGCGGCAATTTGGTCTGGCTCAAGTAATGGATTAATAGGATTTGCAATGCCGGCAATAGACCCTCCAACAAGAGTAATTGCCGCTTCGTTGCAAATTGGCAGCAAATAGGCAACTACGTCCGTCTCACCAATACCAAGGCGCCGAAATAGGTTTGCAGCTTGAACGGATTTGTCTCGGAACTCTTGCCAGGTCAAAGTCTCAGCTTTGTCTTTCGGGCCAGAGGTTAATTGGAAGCTGACGCCAGGACGCGATCCATGTCGTTGAGCAACCGACTCCATGAATTCATACATTGTGGTCGAAACATCTCGTTCGGCCCATGGCATCTCATTTTCGACCGCATCACGATCCGCTTTTGTTGCAAAGCTCATGTCTCTCTCCCAGCAATTAACATCTACCATTTAACGAGATGATTTCTGCAAGAATGGGCAGTTTTTTAAAATTTCGCAAGGCTTATGGTGCAGCTTTAAACTGTATCGCGCTCATTCATTTTAGTTTCAGTGAATTGAAGCCGTGCCAATCGAGCATATAGCCCTTCTTGTGCCACCAATTCTGAGTGTGTGCCCTGGTGCTACTATGCAACCATTATCCATAACCAAGATCCGGTCTGCTTTTTTCACAGTTGCTAACCGGTGAGCCACAACCAAAGTTGTGCGGGTCTTTGACAGCTCATCAAGGGCTAACTGAACTGCTGCTTCACTTTCTGCATCCAAGGCAGAGGTTGCTTCATCTAACAAAAGCACTGGTGCATCTCGCAATATTGCGCGCGCAATGGCGATCCGCTGCTTTTGGCCACCCGATAGCATAACACCTCGTTCACCAACGTAGCTGTCATACCCCTCAGGCAGGGCACTTATAAAACTATGTGCTGCTGCAGATTTGGCAGCTGCGATGACCTCATCATGTTCTGCACCCGGCCTACCAAACAAAATATTATCATAAGCTGACGTGGCAAATATAACTGGATCCTGGGGCACCAAAGCCATGAATTGCCGAAAAGCTGAACGTTCCATTTCCGGCAAAGTATTACCCCCAAATGTGATTTCTCCTTTTTGGGGATCATAAAAGCGCTGGATCATCTGGATGATCGTTGACTTTCCTGCTCCAGATGGGCCTACCAACGCGACGATCTCTCCAGGTTGTATTGCAAAACTCACATCATCTAACGCAAGCACATTGGGGCGATTTGGAAAGGTAAATTGAACCTTATCGAATACAATTGCACCAGCTATTGGAGTAATTGGTGCAATCGGATCTGCTAAACTGTCTTGCGCATTAAGAAGTTCAACCAAACGCTCAGTTGCACCAGCCGCTCGTTGTAATTCTGACCAAAGTTCTGATAGAGCCGCAGTGGAACTAGCAACAATCGTCGCATAAATAACGAATTGGACCAACTGTCCAACAGTCATAGAACCGCTGCGCACGTCGCTTGCACCAACCCAAAGTACGCCCATTACTCCACTAAACGCGACAAAAATGATGATCATCGTAATCATTGCACGCACCACTATTCTGGCTTTTGCACTATCAAAAGCCTTTTCAGTGACATCCGAAAACTCAGCCGCACTGCGTGCCTCGTGCGTGAATGCTTGGACGGTCTGCACAGATAGTAAGGATTCGGAAGCTTTTCCAGACGACGCGGCAATCCAATCCTGGTTTTCTCGCGACAAGCTACGCAGTTTGCGACCAAGGGCTAAAATTGGACCCAGAATAAATGGTACAATAAGAAGCACTAAACCTGTAAGCTTTGGGGATGTCCAAAGCATCATTATAAGCCCACCTGACATCATGAGCATATTACGCAGTAGCCAACTGGCAGATGAGCCAACAACAGATAGAATTAGTGTCGTATCGGTTGTAATTCGGCTAAGGACTTCACCCGTCATCAGTTTTTCAAAATAAGCAGGCGACATGCCTATCATTCTGTCAAAAACCGCCTTGCGAATGTCTGCAACCACACGCTCCCCAAGGCGGGTCACCACATAGTATCGCAACCCAGTACCAAGAGCGAAGACGCCTGCCACAAAAATCGCACCCACGAAATACGTGTTCAAAAGTTCTGCGTCACCTACCGAAAACCCATCAACTACACGCCGTGCTGCAAGCGGTAAAACCAATGAAACACCTGCTGTAAGGGTCAGCGCGCTCAGCGCAATAAAAACAAGTAGCTTATAAGGCGCAAAATACGGGACCAACGCTCTCAAAATACCTACTTGTTTCGAGGATGCCCGATCTTCTTTAATGTCCGCAGCTGAGTTGGGTGTCTCTGACATGAAAATTCCTTTTATTCGAAAGTGCCTACCAAGCTCATTCTGTTCAAACAAGAGCTACTCGGAGCAAAACAACGAAACATTAAATCGGAGGGTCAGATGGTGAACTAGACGCGAGCAATCAAAACTCTATCGTCCATTGTTTAAAAATACTTAAGTCATCGAATGAGATTAAGTTGGAGCGGGTAGCGGGAGTTGTGTTCCTTAACCCTGCACCATCCGAATTCCCTCGTAAACAATAACAATAGGTTACAAACTACGTCACTGATTACAAGTCACAGTCTTTGTCACCTGTGTCGCACCACAGCTTGGTGGGGTCACTGTACGACAAGGCAGTGTGCCTGATGATAGGTCCAATGTCGGACTAATGTGTTGGTATTTACGTGACCCTACCCAAGCCTCTGAGGGAGTCACTGGGTATGCGTTAGTGTTTGGTTATTGGATTTTAGTAAACTGATGTTAACTGGACTCTGTGAGTTTCTCTGTGGCTGTAGAAGGGTGTTTGAGAGAGGTTTTATCTAACCACTCCTGTGGGGGGTAGCAGGGGCCATAGGGGGTACGTAAGATATATATACATGGGGTCTTCAACGGATCAGGGTTTTGATGTGGGTTAAAAAGACCATCTGTAATGTCGCCGTGAATACATAGCCTAGCGTAAGTAGTAATACCCTAGCCACACAAAATTAGGATCTTGCTTTTAATCTGCATTGAATACGCCACAAGCATGTTTGTAACAGAAACCTGGAAAAGAATATGAATGTTTGTATGCGAGCGACTTTTACGTGCTCTTGGGATAATATGATTGCTAAGCTAGAAGCGAATATGGCTTCGGCTAGCGATGCACATAAAGGCTGGACCGTGCCCAAAGAAAGCGAGAACGGTATTATATTCATGGCTAATATTATCGATTTTGAAGCACTGGGTGGTCTTATGATGAATGAAGATCAGTTGCAGTGGGATAAAGACAATGGTGTTGAATACGCGGCGTACACCATGCAGCCAATGGGCGGTTAAATAAAAACATTAGTCCAGCTAGAACAAAACTACTTAATCTACGTTTTAGCTGGGCTGGCTCATTCTGCTAATCACCCCTCAATGATAGCAAGACGTCTTATTCATGCTTAACCGCGGCACCATCCAAAGCAATATCTGAGTTACCTCTGTAAATGATCTGATACGTGTTATTGCCTTTGGCTTTACACTTAGGGCAGCTGTACCTCTGACGTACATCATGAGCAGTTGCGTCTTCACCAACCACAGCAATAAGGTTCGCTACCTCAAGCATTGAGTGATGCTTACAGAGGCCACAGGTAATACTGAGTTGATGATCTGGGATTGAGCTTAGGCTGGTCATTGCGGTGTTTCTTTCATTCAGCACATCAGCCAAAGAACCAAACAAGTCAGAGCAATGCCCTTAATAAATGAAACCCAATACATTGCATAATGGCTCCAGCCCAATCTTAGGCGTATTCGTTCAGCTATTTCGCTATCCCATTTTAAGATATTCATTCGTCTGCCTCTCTAATACCCACACTTCTTGCACCCCACATTTGAAATGTATGTAGGGTATCACCGCAAGGTTCTAGTGAGAGATTTCTCATAAGATGTACTGGTGATCCACCTCCACCTTCCCTAGATTTTCCTTGTGCAACAGTAAGGCATAATTTGATATTGCTGATCAGATAAATTCTACCGTTGCTATCCCATTCAAATTTCTGAAGCTCCTCATCTTGGCATTTGTTTAATCGCAAAGATGAGGAAGCGGTATTTGAAGCTGCTTCCATACAAACATTAAAGGCGGGTAAATGAAATTTGTCTTCATCCAACTTAAGAGAGTCAAAACCCTGATCAACGGCAATGCTTCCTTGGTAAGAGTAACAAGTATGGGCCTGAAGTCCTGAATTAACTTTTGCTTTAGATTTGTGACCTCGTATGTCTATACAAAAACCTCTTTGATCATCCATCTGATCCAGAGAGTAAATTTCTACCATTTTACCAGATACAATATTAGGAAATAAAAAAATCAGGTGGAAAAAGAAAATTAGTTTTCTCATTTATAAGCTGACGTCTTCAGCGTTGGCTTGGGCAGATAGCGTCATCAGGAACGCTAGAAGTAGGGCGGTGGGTTTCATTTGTACTGCTTCAAATAGCAACTGCCAGAATCTGTATATCTTAGGAACTTATCAGTCCCGTCAATCCGAACTAAATAACTTCCCTCAACTAAAACGATGTTCTTTGGAAGGTGTTTTAGGCAAAGGTCTATGAGTTCTTGTTTGGGTATTGAAACCCTTTTTGGTTGTAGACCGTTTTCATCTTCAGCAGAAAGCTGAGTAGAAAGCGTCATTAGGAACGCTAAAAGTATGGCAATGTGCTTCATATTTAGTATTCCTGACATTTAGTATCATCTTGAGCTTAGCTAGATCTAATTGAGATACAAATAGGCTAATCCTTCAATTCACCAATGATGCGGTACAAACTAGTCTTACTAATATCTAAACCCCGACATATTTGAGCCTTGCTTACTCCTTGAGCCAAAGCAAGCTTAACCATGTCAGTCTTGGCACGGGCAGTTGGCTTTCTACCTTTGTATTTCCCTTCTGCCTTTGCCTTGGCAATACCTTCCCGTTGACGCTCAAGCATCATTTCTCTTTCAAACTGAGCGACTGAGGACATTACATTTAAGACCAACGTACCTTGTGGACAGCCTCCATGCTAATGGATGCCACCAATTATTGAGAATATTTGCTAAAGGTACTGTCGCTACTAACCATAGAAAAAGAATTAACAATATTCTTGTTGAAATTTCTCTATCAAGTAAGTCTTTGATAGTTTGGACCCTGAACAAAAAGGAAAAGCAAAATACGAAGATCAAAAAACAAAAGTGTGAATATTTGCAGGACTGCCATGGCACCAAAGAAACTATATATAGTGACAATAAATGCCTACTATCTATTTTCAACGCACTAAAAAAACTCCAGGCAATTGGCGCTGAAATACTGCAATCGCCATGAACCAACCCGCCATTAAAATCTTAAGAGCCGGCCAGTTTATGGGCGGCTCTAAAAGATAATTGGAATTTTATTATCAAGAAATAGTTTTGCCGCTTTGGTATTTGAAAGTTTTATCGACCGTACTCTTGCATAACTTACAATCCTAAAGGCACCCGGACCCCGTCCCAAATAAGTTTGAACGAAATACCCAACAAGGCCCATACGATGATTTTGAAAAATACTAACTCCGGAACCAACTTAACCAATCGTACCCCTGCAAAAACTGCTATTGAGGCTGGCACCATCATGTAAATTGAGATTTGGAGGCCTTCAAAACTTATTTGCCCTAACCATAAATACGGCACTAACTTGATCATATTGCAATAACTGAAAGCAATGACTGAGGTGCCGACAAAGACCGACTTTTGCAAACCAAGGGGTAACGTGAAAATTTGCCATGGGGGTCCGCCGATATGGCTTATAAAACTTGTAAAGCCTGCCAGACTACACCAGAAATATCCTATTTTAGCGTTTATTTTTTTTGGTTTTTTTGATTTTGACTTCTTTTTAAAAACTTGGCTAAGCGCGAAAGATGCGCCCATTAACCCTATCATGGCTGTAACAACCCATTCAATCACCAGATGGGCTGTCAAGCCACCTATTGTAACGCCAATAGTCATTCCTATGATAGCTATTTTAAGTACCTGTTTGTTATAATCGCGTCTATATGCTGATAAGGCAAACACGTCAGAGACAATATATACTGGAAGCAATAGTCCGGCTGCTGTTATTGGCGACATTATCAGTGATAAACTTGGGACTGCTAAGGTAGCCATGACCGGCAAACCTCCTTTCCCGATGCCCACGAATACTGCGGCACATGTGGCTAAAATCCATAATGAAACGTTTTCCATTTTTAACCCACCGCGTGCTTCATAATGTCTCTTACTAAGCCTGATCTCTAATTTTTGAATTGTATAACTTGGCTGCAACTAAATTGCTAAATATCCGTTCAACTATACTGATTACTTATATTTTTCATAATGATAGCTTTAATTTTACATACAAAGAAATAATCAATGAAACTAGAAGTAGACTGAATGCAAGCCAAAAATAAATGAAATATGAAGCCGCATACAGGTAGTTTCTGAGGAGAACCATGCCCAACTCACGTTGAAAATTTAGAGATTTTGATGTTTTTGGCACCTGCTTAGCAAGTGATTAACTTTAGGCGGAGCAATTTACAATATCGAGATTTTAGAAAGATTTGATGCAGAAAAGTTACAAGGCGGATGTCAAATTTTTAACGAATCAATAACCAAAGTAATATTTGCCAGGCGCAGCTTGTCGGCTGCGTAGGTAAAATTCAGATATTATAAGCGTTTTCATACAATAATATGGGTGACAGCACCCCTTTCTTTCTGCTGTTTGCGTTAACATCACTTTGTTTGCGCTAACTCACGGCACGGCATCTTTCGCTTACTAGATTGATGGTGTTAAAACCCCACTATATTTGGGGCGGTCTAGCCATTTAGGAGATTTGGGATGAAACTTGGACGGGTAAACCAGAGCATGAAGCTCGAGCATCAGGGAATTACTGGGGTTGGCACAGTCCATTACAATCTATTAGAGCCTTCTTTGATGGAGGTCGCATTGAATACTGGTGAAGGCCACTTGGGACAAGGCGGAACGTTACTTGTCTCCACTGGAAAATTCACTGGACGCAGCCCAAAAGATAAATTCGTCGTACGCACCCGAGAAGTTCAGGATAAAATATGGTGGGAAAACAACCCACCGATGGACCCAGAAAATTTTGATATATTGTATTCGGATATATTGGCGCATATGGCTGGTGGCACGTATTATGTTCAGGATCTCTATGCTGGAGCTGATGCCGCCCATCGTCTTGACGTACGTGTGGTTACCGAACTGGCATGGCATAGCCTATTCATTCGGCATTTACTGCGCAGGCCAGCACTAGTGGAACTAGATACGTTTTTACCGGAATGGACAATCGTCAATTGCCCCAGCTTCAAAGCAGATCCCAAACGTCATGGCTGCCGCACGGATACCATCATTGCATTAAATTTTGAAAAGCATATAATTTTGATTGGTGGGACCGAGTTCGCAGGTGAAAACAAGAAGTCTGTTTTCACATTGTTGAATTATTTGCTGCCACAAAAAGGTATTATGCCGATGCATTGTTCGGCAAACCATGCGATTGGCGACCCTGATCAGACGGCGTTATTTTTTGGTCTCTCAGGCACGGGAAAAACAACTCTGTCCACGGATCCAAGCCGTATATTGATAGGTGATGATGAACATGGATGGTCAGATAACGGAACTTTCAATTTTGAAGGTGGTTGTTACGCTAAAACCATTGATTTGACCCCAGAAACAGAACCTGAGATCTATGCAACCACTCAAAAATTTGCCACTATTATTGAAAATATGGTCTACGATGAAGGAACCAAAGAACTTGATTTTAAAGATGCGTCCTTGACGCCGAATATGCGCTGTTCCTATCCAATGCACTATATTTCTAATGCTAGCGATACAGGTCTTGGTGGATCGCCAAAAAATATCATTATGCTTACCTGTGATGCGTTTGGTGTGCTTCCACCAATTTCATATCTGTCATCCGCGCAAGCTATCTATCACTTTTTGTCAGGCTTTACATCAAAAGCCGCAGGAACAGAGCGTGGCGTGACGGAACCTGAACCGACATTCTCAACCTGTTTTGGAGCACCGTTTATTCCGATGCGTCCGGAAGTTTATGGCAAGTTGTTGCAGACCAAAATAGCTAATCATGGGTCAAATTGTTGGTTGTTAAATACCGGCTGGACTGGCGGAGGCTATGGAACTGGATCGCGTATGCCTATCAGAGAAACGAGGGCGCTGTTGACGGCGGTGCTGGATGGCAGCCTCATGAACGTAGAGTTTAGAGCGGACCCTAACTTCAAATTTGACGTGCCTCTTGCGGTGGACGGCGTTGACAGCACACTTTTGGATCCACGTGAAACCTGGGCCGATGCGGACGCATACGATATGCAGGCCAAAAAGCTTGTTAAGATGTTCTCTGATAACTTTGCCAAATACCTTCCTTTTATTGATGATGACGTGAAGGCGGCCGCAATTGGCTGATCAAGTTTTTAGAGGTTATAAGTCGCGGGCATCTTTTCAAAGGTATCCGTGTCTGTGCTTTTCGGTTATTCTGCCGACTTTAAAACGAAGCAGTAAAGCTGTTTTAACCCTTATAAAATCAAAGAACCCCAATTTTGAAAACATCTCTTTGACAAAATGGAAAAGTGTTGGCAGGTTAAAATATCAAT
>CAJJBP010000025.1 GCA_905182425.1 uncultured Planktomarina sp.
TCCGTCAATTTACATACACTGTATTTCTGGTGCAACAACATAGGCTAATTCTTTCAACCAACCACGCCAAAGTTAAATGCATCGGGGCTCGATTAAAACACGCCAAAGCATCGTGGGTTGAGAACTATTAAGGAGAGACTAAAATGGCTAGATTTCTTATCGTTGAGTGTCTTCAGGAGATCGCTACATTCAATCCACTACCATCAGAGTATGAAGAACTTTCAAATATTGAAAGGTGAGGAAGTATTTGGCCACAGGGGACTGAATACTGCCATCGGTGGAGCGCTGACTGTATTTGATGCCGAAGCAGAAATTAATGTTGTGCCTGCAATAACTGCAACCGCCGGGAGCGCCGGGTCCCTTTCTGCGAAAGGGTGGAAAAAACTATCGGCTGAAATACTTGAATCTGTGAAGTCAAATTTGGCGGGTGTTGATGGAATCTATGTTTCTCTTCACGGCGCTATGGGCGCCGACGGTGAACTAGATCCAGAAGGTTTTCTGCTTGAAGAGATTCGACGGCTGGCTGGGCAGCATATCCCAATTGTCATCTCTCTGGATTTACATGGAATTCTCACAGACCTAATGATCAGACAAGTTGATGGCTTGACGATCTACCATACCTACCCACACATCGACTTTGCCGACACAGGCATGCGGGCTGCCAAACTCCTTTTGCGGATTGTTGCCAAAGAGGTAATACCGGTGATTACACGATGCGCCATTCCGGCGTTGGTTCGCGGGGATGAGTTGATTACAGAAACAGGCTGCTACGGCGATCTTATCTGCCAATGCCAGCAACTCGAGCAAGAGGGAATTGTTCTTGCAGCGGGGATCATGATTGGAAACCCTTTTACAGACGTACCCGAATTGTGCTCGCAGGTTTTGGTTTTAACAGACGGCAAAAAAGAGGCTGTGACCAGAATTGTTTTGCAACTGGCTCAGGACTTCTGGGCGCTCAGGCATCGTATGCAAAGTAAACTCATCAATCTTGAGACAGCTATTAAAGAAGCAGACCTGATAGATGCTCCAGTCGTATTTACCGATGCGGCTGATGCGACTTCTTCTGGGGCATCAGGCGATTCAAATATAATTCTTCACAAGCTCATTGAAAAAAATTACTCCAGGCGTGTGCTTGCGCAAATTGTCGATCCTGTGGCTGCGGCAGCAAGTCATGCTGCCGGAGTTGGAGCTGAAGTTGGTTTACGTTTAGGAGGCGGTATCGATCTGGATCGTTTTGTTCCATTGCAGGTTAAAGCCAGAGTACGGCTTCTTTCTGATGGTACTGCTCGGTTAGAAACGATGAAAAGCGCACTCAATGCAGGCCCAACTGCTGTTTTGGAATTTGAAAACATCACTCTGGTTGTGATTTCAAATAGTGTAAACCTGTTTGACAGGGCTATATATTATTCAAATGGTCTTAATCCCAAAGAATTTGATTTAATCATAGTCAAGTCGCCGCATACGGAGCACCACATGTATGATGCCTGGGTAGCGAGGAATTTTAACATAGACGTTCCAGGCGCTACTTCTGCAAATCTAAGAAGCCTAGGTCACACAATATGTAATAGGCCAATTTTCCCACTGGATGATGACGTGGAATTTATTGCAACCCCCAGTTTTTATTGTTGATGTTCAACTCATGTTTGGAGCCTGCCCCATGCTACTCGAGGCACCGCCCTGTCGAACGGTGATAACCCATCCAAGAATCTGTTCGCCATAAAGCCTTAAGTGTTTTCACATTTTGCGGACAGGTATTTTTGCGAACCATTTGAACAGTGAAGTGTTCTCCACTCTAAGAGAAGCACAAATCCTAATCGAATGGTTGCCACATCACTACAATACCGCCAGACCTCATAGCGGACTTGGGTGCCGCCCACCTGGGCATCGCTGTTGGTATGTTTAATTTGGCAGTTATCCTTAGGACCCTAAGTAATGATGCACATACCCTCAGATATGTGGTGCAGCGCGCTTAGTGACCAGTTGTAGAGCGTTAACGCGTTCCCGGTGGATCATATACAAACCTGAACCAATTATTATAGCTATGCCCGCAAGGCTGATTGAGTTGGGAAAATCATTGAACACTAGGTAGCCCAGTAGTGTTGCCACAGGTAACTCCAAGTACTGTAGTGGAGCAAGCGTGGACGAGGGCGCCAAAGATAGCGCATAAGTCATCATCATATGGCTTAACGTAGCAAAAAAACCCACCCCTAGCAGCCAAAGCCAATTAATTCCGTTTGGCCAGACTAATTCAAGAAATTCAAAACCTGCGCCTTGGCCAAAAGCAAGCATCGGTAGACACAGTAAACTTGCAAACGTGCCAGTATGAAACTGTAAAGTTATGGGATGCATTTGGCGGGATAAACTACGCGTGACCATTATATAGCAGGCAAACCCAACGGCTGTAGCTACTGGAAAAAAAGCTACAGCACCGAAGGCTGAAAAGCTGGGTTGGATTACCAACAAAACGCCTATAAATCCCACTGCTGCGGCTCCCACGCGACGAGGGCCAACTTCCTCTTTCAGGTAAAATTTCCCCACCAGTAGCACGATGAAGGGTGCAACAAATACGATTGCCAACGCATCGGCCAATGGCATGACGCGGATGGCCGCAATGAAGCAAAATGTTGATGTTAATAAAAAGGTCGCGCGCAACAACATTGCCAACCATTGTTTGCGTGCCACTTTGAAAGGTAACCCCATGAGCCAAACAACCGGCGCCATAAGTACGCATTGCACAATAAATCGTGCAGCGGTGATCTGCCCCACGGCTATAGTGCCAGAAGCCAACTTGGCCGCTACATCCAGCAAGGGTGCTGTAATGCAGAACCCCAGCATCAGGAACACACCAGCAAGAACGTTGATCAGTGGAGGGTGCGTAAGAATTGTTGTTGCTCATAAAGCGCCGTTATCGTTTCCTTAAACGCACGTCTATTCTTTAATATGAACTGTCAAAATTCATTTGGGGGCATGCGGTGTCTTCCTTGAATTACTTAACGCTTAATTTGAATTTTTGTATTGATACAGACTAAACCAAATATTACTAAGATTGCCGCTATAATAAACGTAAAATTAACTATCTCGTTAAGAAGTAACCAACCAAAAAATATGGTAAAAATAGGACTTAAGAAAGAAAAACTAGCCACACCAGAGGCTGGATAAATTGACGCTAGCCATAGCCAAAATAGAAACCCACCTGCCACAACAACTATGCTCTGAAACAATAAGCCCCATAGGTGAATTATTTGAAAATCTCGAACTAAATCACCGAAAAACAAAGAGGCTACTAGCAAGATTGGAGCAGATACCATCACCATCCAAACAAGCTGCATTTCTGGTGGGACTTCTTTGAAACGTGTTCCCTTTACAAGATAGATAATCGTCGCCCACAAAATTGCTGCCATTATGGCAAGAAAATCTCCAATTAATTGCCAGTTGTGAATGGAAAATGTCTCATCATTATTTGAAATTGCAAGTGACACACCTGCAAAAGCGGAAATTAGACCAACAGATTTGAAAAAGTTCAGCCTCTCGTTCGGTAGAAAAAAGTGGCCAAAGACCGTGACCCAAATAGGCATTGAATAATATAGTATTGAATTGCGGGCTACGCTTGTGAAATCAAGGGCAAGAAATAATAACAGAAATTCTAAGGCAAAAACAATTCCAGCAAGAATGGATATACCCATTGTATCTTTTGAGAACTCTAGCTTCTTATTGGTTAGTTTAAAGTAAATGATGAGGAAAAAAAATGCCAGCAAGGATCTCAACCCTGCAAAAAAAACTGGGTTAAGCCCAGTGTTTACAACCTTTATAACAACGTGATTTAAGCCCAGCAGAGCAGAGAGACTAATCAAAGCTACTGCTCCAAAAAGATCAATTTTTTCTT
The DNA here is from genome assembly GCA_905182425.1 of uncultured Planktomarina sp. Taxonomy (GTDB): domain Bacteria; phylum Pseudomonadota; class Alphaproteobacteria; order Rhodobacterales; family Rhodobacteraceae; genus Planktomarina. Next base: position 3,884 of record CAJJBP010000025.1, read on the forward strand.
TTTTTTCCAATTACAATCTCTTGAGTTGAGTGGATGCATAGTTGCTGTAAAACAAAATTTCTAGATGCCTACAGTAATTGGATATGGAGTCTAGTATTGAGTTTTTCTTGAATTCCGGCGTCCAGTCAAAAAATTCTTTTTTATCGCAACCATAAAAATGATTTAAATAGCCTCAGCAAACCCCGGTCATACCTGCTATTTTATGCATACAAAAAATCAGATGCTCTGTTGATAAGGTTAAAAACCTGGCTCGTATTGCTAACCACCAATTTTGACTGAATAAAAAATATATAGACACAAATAGTTTTTAATATTTTTGACATGATCTCAGTGACATAATTTAATTTGCATCGGCTTAAGAACTGCTATGGATGTGTTTGCAAACTGTACTAACTAAGTACCTCATAAGGCATTACGAAAGGGTCAATGGTGAGAAGCAAAGAATCGTTTAGCCGACGGCAATTGTTAATATTTGCATCAAATTCAATAGTTGCTGCTCCGTTGGCTGCCCTAGCGGGCGGCACTTTCCCTGATATTCACGTAATTAAAAACCCACAGTGTGGTTGCTGCACTGCGTGGATCAAAATTTTGATAGACAAAGGCTTCAATGTTACTTCAGAAGATCGCTCTGGTAGCCTTTTAACTGAATTTAAGATCGAGAGTGGCGTCCCCAACTATATGATGTCCTGTCATACCGCTAAAATTGATGGGTACTTCATCGAAGGACACGTTCCAGCCAGCGAAATAAAACGCCTCATGGCAGACCGCCCTGATGCTTTAGGACTAGCCGTACCAGCAATGCCTTACGGCTCGCCTGGGATGGGACCTGAAGATGAGCGTGAAGCCTACGATGTGTATATAATCAGCGCTGATGGTACAGCAGAAGTGTTCCAACATTATGCTGAAGCCGGAATATCGGTTTAAGACTGCACGACTAACCATCTAATTCCCCAGAGCCCACATTCGGCACCCCGACGCGACCAGATTTCAACAGTATTCTTGGGTAGTATCGTGGTCTTTTTTATTTCCGATCAAGGCTACGGGACAAAACATTTAACAAACAGGATAAATAATACCTACAAAAAGCGCATTAGTAGCGATGACACACGTTGTACTGCTCCCAAACTTGTAGGATCTTTTAAAACCCCTCCCGCAGTAAATGGCAAATTCCTGCTCATTATTTCTTCGGAAGATTAGATTATGGTCATTGATGTATTTCCTCCATTTGATCCCTACGCAGGAATCCAAGAAGAACAAAAATGTAAATACAGTGGCGAGATAAAGCGATATCAAATATATTTTGATGGCGGTTCTCGTTAGTCTGACAGGTCCAACACAACCATACGAATGGTACTAAAACCAGCTTCAGAATCGATCGGTTGGGTCCATGCTAAATAAATTGTGTCACCGCTGCGCGCCAATTTTGGAAAATTGAAGGAGCCAGACGCCGCGTGCTCAGTGATGGTTTGCCGAGCTACACATCCATCGTTCTTTGTGGCACGGCACAACATGAGCACCTCACCGTCACTGGTCCATTCCACCCAAGAAATTAGCGCCTCACCCGTTGCTAGCATCAACGTGCCTACACGGCCGACACTTTTGCCGCTATCCACTTGAAACGCGGGTCCAAACGTGACCCCGGAATCTTCTGAAAATGCAACTTTGATCGTGGCGATGTTGTCAGCACCTGTGAACCAAGCTACGACAGCATCAGTTGCTTGCGCATCAATTGCTGGGCCATTTACAGGACATCCGGAAATTTCCCAACCGTCTGCATGGACATTTACAGGACCAGACCAAATCCCATTGTGGCGTCGAACAATTGAAATATCGCGAATTTCATCGGCCGTACGATCACGGTAGGCTATTAGGACAGTTCCATCCTCCGTAATGGCGGCGCTAGTCTGACAACAAGAACAGGCACGCAAGTCAAGCGGTATGTCTTTACCAAGGGTCCCGTCTTTGCCAATCGTCGTGCTGCGTAATTGTACAGCGTTACCAAAACTATCCCCAGGGCTTTGGCTGTTATATTCTCGCGCATCCAGCCAGACAGCAATCATTTCATCCCGTTCCGTGGGCAACAGCGTTAAAAACCCGTGCTGTCGCGTTGACTGATCATCATGTGGTACAATTGGGGAACCCCAAGTTTGGCCTGCATCAGAAGATAAAGCAATATTAATGTCATAAGCATAAGGAATATTTGTATTTTCTTGCAACCAACTGACCGCAACTGTCCCGTCATTGAAAGCTGCAACAGTTGGAAAGTCGGCCCAATTTACGAACAAACTGTTTGATGTGGTTATGGTAACCGGCCTTGACCAGTTTCCGCCTTGAAGAGTTGCCGTCTTGACTGCAAAACCCGTTCCATCAGGTTCGGTCCATGACATAATGATACTGCCATCTGCAATCCCGAATAATGCAGGCTCCATAGCGTTTATGCCAACAGGGGTGGCTATCTCTGAGACGTTATCAAAAACTTGCGCTGTTAGGACTGTTGGCAAAAATAAAAGGAAACAGAGAGACAGCCTTTTCATGGTATCTTGGTCGATTGAGACAGTGAAACCATTACGCTTTACTCCAATAAAATCTTGGGCAAAGCTACCCATCTCAGGCGGCAGAGCCATAGCTGACATTCCGCAAATAGAACCTTCTTGCTCTCATATTGCTCGTATTTAAGGCTCTGATCAACTCTTTTGGCGACTGCACCAATAGGTTTTGTCTGACTTCCACAGCATCAGTGCGGTGGGTTAACGCTTTTCTGAAATTGTTGTTGACGTTTGGGCCATGTTGATCGGATGAAAGCGAGAATATCCCAGATATCTTCATCTGAGATGACACCATCGAAAGCAGGCATCCCACTATTGAAATTGGCAATGCCCCTTGCCGCCAATGCCCCTTTCCCACCCAGCTTTGTGTATTCAAACAACAGTCCATTATCGTGATGCCAAGTATGTCCTGTGGCATCATGTGGCGGAGCTGGCAGTACACCATCTGTATTGGACGACCGCCAGTTTGGTTGACCTTCTAGTTTCGCTCCATGGCAGGATGCACAGTTGTTTGTGTAGAGAGTTTGGCCAGAAACTAAGTTGCGATTGTCTAGCTCATGATTTGCTGATGCAAAAGTTGCGGAGACAAGCAGGATGGGACTTAGCCATTTCATGCTAGGTCCACCATCTGTGACAGGGAGTAAAGATTGCGTCGCGCGCCGTAACCTAAGTCCAAAACTCGCGCGCCTTTCAACGCTTCGGGAACAATCAATTCGCAATCATAATAATCCTGAATATTTCATGTTTTAAGGAGCCTTCTATCTAACTGAACATTCATTGCTGAGCTAGCGTGGTAATTAATTTCGGCAAATGTGAGAAAAACAGACTGCGTTCATTTTGTTTAAGGGGTTACTTGGCCCAATCCAAACTGACCAAGGCCCAGGGCCATGGACCGAGGACTCCGGATCGTGGGCCCTGCGCCATGAACCTGGTGCCTTTACTGGCTCAGTATTTGTGGGTCAAAAATGGACAGTAACGATGGTCTAGCAAACAGTAACACCTCGGAAAATGACAGAATCAGCGTTTTTTCAGTAAAAAGCTATTTTCCTAGCGTACTTCCGGCAGCGCTCAACTTCCGCCATCTATCGCGGAACGCCGACAATCCTTCAATTTCCATAGGTTTCAGCGGAGGTCCTAGTACCCGGGGCGGGGCGTATCCCAACAGCATCGCAGCCCCGGTCGCGGTGCCGGTTATGTCTGTGGATAAATGAACCGGACATTCTATTAGCGTCGTCAGTAATTGGGCATAGGTCGTATTTTTTGCAAATGGTCCTTCGATCACCACGCGATCTCCGGTTCCGACAAGCGACAGGCAGGTGTCACTCATCATAGCCAGATAGAGCGTCGCGCCTGCGATTTTTGCCTGATCGGTCTGAGGCGAGGAGCCGGTCCAACCGCCAGGACCCAGCGGAAATGGCCCTACGCCTGAAATGCGGCCCGGAAGGGGACACGTGTCATTGGCAATCACTGCCTTGATATCGGAGATACTGATTTCTTCGATGACGCCCCCGGTTAACATCTGGTATTCCCGCCCGCCCATGAATCTTGCGGTAGGAACAGCTCGGCCGTGGGCATCAACATTGGCCAGCATGTCGCGTGCGGGATCCAAACGGTCCAAAGTCCCGCCAACTGACATCACAATCGCCCATGTTCCCGAAGACACCACAGACATCGCCTCACCGGTGTCCAGCCATGGCAGAAGTGATGCATTGGAATCGTGGATGCCGCTTGTCACGGGCGTGCCCGGTTTTAGGCCGGTGGCTTTAGCGGCGATCTCGTTCGCCGGCGCAGTATCGCCGGCCAAAGACATTGGCGCAAAAAGCTTCTCTGGAAACTCCACGCCCACAAGTGGCGAATATGTGCCTTGTTTAGGCAACCAAAAATCCGAATGCGCGCCCAAAAAGGTCCGCTCTGACCTTGCGACGCCAGTCAAACGCCAGCTCCAGTATTGGGGAAATGTTAAATAAAGGGCCGCACTCGCATATTCCTTTGGAAACGTAGCGCGCAGAAAATGCAGTTGCGCTCCAAGGTTCAGCCCCCCCGGCATGCGCGGCGAGAAGGTTTTCTCAAATGCAGGTCGCAAATCGTCATATTCGGTGGCTAATTCAGGAGGAATTTCGTATTCGTAATCGAGGATAGGTAACACCAGCTCGTCAGCATCAACTAGTCCCGCAGTGCAAGCGTGCGTGGTGATGGCCAATGCATCGATGCCGTATTTGGTTTCAAATATCGCAAGACTATCGCACAGGAACGACCACATCGCATCGATGTCCAAATGTGGGTAGGGCGGACCTTGCAGCACCAAAAATTCTTGTCGTAACACTTCGATTTCAGCGTAGTTCCCACCATTCAGCAAGACCAGTTTACAACTGGTTTTTCCAGCATCAAAAACAGCAATATGAAACTGCTCAGTCATTAAATGTATGCACTGCAGAGCTGCTTTCATCCGCAGGAACCCCGACTGTTATCAAGTGAATCCCAAGATCCTCGACCATGTGGCGCGCCTTATCACTTATTTCGTCATCGGTAATAATTGTTGACGCACGTTCCAGTGGACAAAGCACCAGACTAGAGCGCTTTTCGAACTTGCCGCTGTCCACCAGTAGGACCAGTTCGTCTGCCTGACCCATTAGCTTTTCCTCGGCCTGCACCACTAAACTGTCGGCTTCCATTATCCCCATCTGCCCTACACCTTGTGCGCCCATGAATATTTTGTTTGCGTAAAAATGCCGTGACCCATCGTTTTCAAAAGAGCTGAGGATGATATTCTGTTCTCGGTAAATTGTGCCGCCAGGTACGACAACAGTGTTCTGGCTTTGGTTCAGTAGATGTTCTGCGATTGGAAAAGAATTCGTTAAAACCCGCAGATGTCGGGTGGTCAAATAATGCACCATCTGGAACGTCGTAGTGCCGCCGTTGATGATGACCGCCTCACCATCTTGGCACATATCGACTGCTGCTTTTGCAATAGCGCGCTTTTTGTTGACGTTTACGCTCTTGTTGAATGCAAATGGCCGTCCCGCCAGCCCAGCTATTGGGCGCGGATTAATGGTTTCGACACCGCCGCGCAAACGCCGTAGCTTTTTTTGACGATCCAGAGCCAAAATATCGCGGCGTATCGTTGCTTCGGAGGAATGGGTAAGATCCACAAGTTCGCGTACCGTCGCCATCGGTTTTTCTTGCAAGACACTCAGGATAAGCAGATGCCGTTCGCTTTCGTGCATGATCTTTCCCTAAACGATTCCGCTTGCTCCTGCTGAAATAGCAGGTCTAATTTTGGAAACTTTCGCACGATATCCTGCCGCGCGATAGGCTGAAATCGGATCAATCGCCGCGCCATTTTCCAACCGCGCCATCGCAAGAATAGGTTCTACATCGGTGGTAAACGCCGCTTTCAACGTATTACTTGCCATCAGCGCGTCGTTGCTTTCTTGATATTCGCCTAAAGCTGCGCGATCCACAATCAGTGCTTGGGCATAAGCGCGCTGTACTTCCATCGCGCTTTGCATCAGGCTTTCTATCGGATCGGAGACGTTATGCGACTGGTCGAGCATATGCGCTGGATTGAAACCCTCGGCTTGACGCATTTCCGCGTCCGCCAATTCGTTGAAAACCAAAAACAGGCGGTACGGATCGATGGAAGCCGTATCCAGATCATCGTCGCCATATTTGCTGTCGTTGAAATGAAACCCACCAAGTTTGCCGAACTGGATCAAGCGTGACACGATCATCTCGATATTTATCGTCGGCGCATGATGCCCAAGATCGACCAAACAATACGCCTTATCGCCCAGTTCTTTGGCTATCATGTAATTCGTACCCCAGTCTTGCACCACGGTTGAATAGAACGCTGGCTCATAGATCTTGTGCTCTGTAAACAGCCGCCAGTCGGCGGGTAGGGCGGCATAAACCTTTTTCATAGCCTCTAAGTAACGCTCGAATTGCGTTGCGAAATTTACCTGACCTGGAAAGTTTGAACCGTCGCCAACCCAGACTGTCAGCGCGTTTGATCCCATCTTCAGACCAAACTCGATGCATTCGATGTTGTGATCCACCGCCTGCTGTCGCGTCGCCGCATCCGAATGACTGAGCGAGCCAAACTTGTACGATTTTGCCTGTCCTGCCTGATCCTGAAAGGTGTTCGAGTTGATCGCATCAAAGCCAAGCCCCAACGAATCTCCGCGCTCTTTTAACTCGTTTGCATCATCTACTCGATCCCACGGGATATGCAGGGAAACCTTGGGTGTCGCATTAGTAAGTTGTTGAATAACAGCGCAATCTTCCATCTTATCGAAGATATGCCGGGGCTCACCCGCGCCGGGAAAACGCGCAAATCGTGTCCCGCCGGTACCAACGCCCCAGGATGGTATTGCAACGCCATAAACGCCAACTTTGACCTTTATTCCATCAATATCGACGCCTCTACGCGCCAGTCGTGCGCCAAGGGCCTGATAGTCTTCGCGCACCGCTTTTATCCGCGCATCATTACCTGCCGCGACTGTACTGGTTTCGATAATTTTTTCAGTCATTAATACGTCTCCCGCATTTAGCGTGTGAAGCTCTGTGCGTTACCTGCATCAACATTGATGATATTTCCAGTAGATTTTGCTGAGCTGTCCGAGGCCAAAAAATAGATCGCCTCGGCAATATCTTCAGGAAAAACCGAACGCTTCAACATTGAACGGTCTCGATAGTGTGCTTCCAGATCATCGGTCGACAAATCATAGGCTGCTGCACGCTGTTCCTTCCACTCGCCAGTCCAAATTTTTGAACCACGCAAGACGGCGTCCGGATTAACCACATTAACGCGGATTTGCGCACCGGCACCTTCTAGAGCCAGGCAACGAGCCAGATGAATTTCGGACGCTTTTGCCGTGCAATAAGCGGTGGCATTCGGTGATGCGGCCAGTCCGTTCTTGGAGGCGACAAATACAATACTACCACCAATGCCTTGGGTGCGGAAAACTTTGAAAGCTTCGCGCGACACCAGAAAATACCCGGTCGAAAGAACGTCCATGTTTCGGTTCCACATTTCCAGCGAGGTTTTCTCGACAGGGGCAGACGACGCCATGCCCGCATTTGATATTAAAATATCTAGTCCGCCAAATTCTAATGTTACCCGATCCAGCCCAGCCAGCACCTGAGCCTCATCAGTCACGTCCATTTTCAACGAGCGAACAACGTCGCTTCCAAATGCGCCTGCAAGTTCCTCTTGCGCCTTGGCCAACGCTGCATCGTCAATATCCGCCAGCATTACACAAGCGCCTTCGCCCAGTAGTCTTGCCGCCGTTGCCCGCCCAATGCCACCGGCAGCGCCAGTCACAAAGGCCACTTGACCAGCCAGCGACTTAGCCTTTGGCATCCGCTGCAATTTAGCTTCTTCCAGCAGCCAGTATTCTATATCAAACGCTTCCTGCTGCGGCAGACCCTGGTAGGTTGACACAGCAGACGCGCCGCGCATCACATTGATTGCATTGACATAAAACTCTGCTGATACCCGCGCCGTTGACTTGTTGTTCGCAAAAGAGATCATCCCCACGCCTGGGATCAAATAGATCACTGCATTAGGATCGCGAATTGCCGGGCTGTCATCATGCTTGCAGGCCTCATAATAGGCCGCATATCCTTTGCGATATTGCTCAACACTGTCCGCCAACCCGCCAACAACGGCTGCCACATCACTTTTAGTTGGATCAAAGTTTACGATCAACGGGCGGATTTTGGTGCGTAGAAAGTGATCAGGACAACTTGTGCCTAAGGCGGCAAGTGGCCCTAAATCCTTTGAGCAAACAAACTGCAACACTGCTTCGCTATCGTCAAAATGCCCGACCTTGTGGGTGTCGCAGGAAATCATTCCACGAATATTTGACATTAATGCCGTTGCAATTTCACGCCGCCGATCTTCGTCTAGCGCTTCGACAACCGGCCCGCCAAATGCGGTTGAAGTCGACGACTTTCCCTCAAGCCACTCAATCGCGGTGTTAATAGTATCAATTGTCGTAGTATAGCATTCCTCAGGGGTGTCTCCCCAAGTGAACAAGCCGTGGCTTTCCAGAATTAGGCCCTTGGCATCGGGATTTTCGTGGCAATACGTTTCCAGCCAAAGCCCCAGTTCGAACCCTGGCCGTTTCCATGGCAACCAGCCAATATCATCGCCAAAAATTTCTTGCGTAAGGGTCTTACTATCGCTTGAAGCCGCGATCGCAATAATCGCATCTGGGTGCATGTGGTCGACGAATTTACGTGGCACATAAGCATGTAAAGGCGTATCTATTGACGCTGCGCGAGGGTTCAGATTGAAGGTACAATGTGGTAAGTAACCGACCATTTCGTCTTCAAATTCTAACCCGCCATAGATCCCCTTTAACGCCTGTAGTTTTTCCATATAAAGTGTAGAAAAACCGTCGAGCTTGATTGTTCCAACGTCACCGCCAGATCCTTTGACCCACAGAACTTCAACCTCATCACCGTTCAACGGGTCGCTTTGAAGGATCTTTGAGGAAGTGTTGCCGCCACCAAAGTTGGTTACACGCATGTCCGAGCCTAGAAGATTCGACCGGTAAACCAGCCGTTCCTCTTCCGACATGTTAGCCGCTTTGGCAACATCCCACAAATTGGTCAGACGGGATGAATTCGATCGTTCAGTCATAAGGTGCTCCGGTTTTTCTGTTTACAAATTGACATTGAAGAAAATGGATTGTCAATCATATTCAATCAAGAACAGTCATATATTGATATTCCAATCGGCCCATGACTGAAAATGATTGACATGATGACAAGTTGGTGAAACTCTTTTGAAATTAAAAACAATAAAAACTGGTTATGGGAGAAAATAAATGAAGATCCTTAAAGACACTCACATCCGCCGCGATGGTATCCGCCATTGCGCTGATGGCTGTTCCGGTAAGTGCCGCGGACACACGAATCGCGCTGGTGGTCAAATCGCTTGGCAACGGTTTCTTTGACGCCGCTGCAAAGGGCGCCGAACAGGCTGCTGCCGAACTTGGGGGTATCGAAATCATCTATACCGGCCCAACATCCGCAACCGCTGAAGGGCAGATCGAAATCATCAATGCATTAATCGCTCAACAAGTAGATGCCATTGCTATTTCTGCCAACGATCCAGACGCTCTGGTTCCTGCGCTGAAGAAAGCCATGGATCGTGGTATCGCCGTTATCTCGTGGGATTCTGGCGTAGCCGCGGAAGGTCGTCAGATGCACCTGAACCCTTCTGACACAGCGCTAATCGGCGAAACCATTTTCAAGCTGGCAGCTGACTATTTGCCAGATGGCGGCCAAGTGGCAATTTTGTCGGCTTCTTCAACGGCTGCAAACCAAAACTCTTGGATCGATGCTGGTAAAGAAGCGCTACCTACGATGTTCCCGAATATCGAACTGGTCGCAACCGTTTACGGGGATGACGATTCGGTTAAAAGCACAGACGAGGCCAAAGGCCTGATTGCAAGTTACCCGGACCTCAAGGCAATTATAGCACCTACGACTGTTGGTGTTGTGGCTGCAGCGCAAGTTGTGACCGACATGGGATTGATCGGTAAGATCAACGTTACGGGTCTGGCACTGCCATCCGAGTTTAAACAGTTCATTGACAGCGGAGCATCGCAAGCGGTCGCCCTTTGGAATCCAATCGATCTAGGATACTCGGCCGTTTATATTGCCAACGCTTTGGCCACTGGCACCGCAACTGCAGAACCAGGGTCGACCATCTCTATCGGTCACGTCGGCGAAATCACACTGGATGATGCTACATCCGCTGCAATGGCTGCACCATTTACGTTCGACGCCTCCAACATCGAAGAGTTCTCAAAAATCTACTGAGGCCTTCTAATCCCGTGGCGACGCACAGCGCCCGCCACGGGAACATTCTTTTCTAGATGAAACTCTGTTACCTTAATCGGATATTCACTCGCCACCATACACAGCAAAGACTTAGCGCATGCCATGGCCCAAACTCACCCTCACTGGTATTTCCAAATCCTTCCCTGGCGTGAAGGCTCTTAACGAAGTCGGTCTTGAGCTTTATGCAGGAGAAGTCACTGCGCTAATTGGTGAAAACGGTGCTGGGAAATCCACTCTCGTGAAATCACTTACTGGTATATATCAGCCAGAGTCAGGAGAGATCCGCATCGACGGCAACCCGGTTAGCATGCAAACTCCGTACCGAGCGTTTGAGCTAGGAATAGCTGCAATCCATCAGGAAACGGTTTTGTTCGATGAATTGTCTGTCGCCGAAAATATTTACCTTGGCCATACACCGCGCACGTCATTCGGCCTAATCGACTGGCGAAAACTACGCAGCAAAGCGCGTAAGGTTCTTGACGAGATGGGTGCGGCGCACATTAGTGAAGATACCCAACTCAAAGAACTTGGTATCGCCAAAAAACACCTCGTCGCTGTAGCGCGCGCTATGTCGATTGATTCTCATATCGTCATTATGGACGAACCTACCGCCGCCCTGTCTCATAAAGAGATCGAGGACCTATTCACCTTGATCGAACATCTCAAATCAGAGGGTAAAGCGATCCTTTTCATTTCGCACAAATTTGATGAAATTTACCGAATAGCTGACCGCTATACGGTATTTCGTGACGGCGAAATGGTCGGCAAAGGTCTTATCAAAGATACCGACCAAAAAAAGATCGTGCAAATGATGGTTGGCCGTTCAGTCGATCAGATTTTCCCGAAAAACAATATCAAAATAGGCGCGCCGATCCTGCAAGTTGCCAACCTTTCTCATCCAACAGAATTTGATGACATCTCGTTCGACTTAAATCAGGGTGAAATTCTTGGATTTTATGGTCTTGTTGGTGCTGGGCGCAGCGAAATCATGCAGGCTTTGTTTGGGATCACGCGCGCGAGCATCGGGAGTGTGACCCTTGATGGAAAACAATGCCAATTTCGCTCTCCTGCCGACGCCATCAAAGCCGGGATCGTCTACGTACCCGAAGAGCGCGGTAAGCAGGGTATCGTTGCTGACCTGCCGATTTACCAAAACATCGGCCTACCTTCTCTGCACAAAACTTCGCACAACGGCGTCTTACAACTGGCTGAAGAATTTGCGCTGGCACGCGAATTTACGGAGCGCCTTGATTTGCGCGCCTCCTCGTTGTCGCAAGCAACAGGCACCCTGTCCGGGGGCAATCAGCAAAAGGTTGTTGTTGCCAAATGGCTTGCCACGCAGCCGCGTGTGATCATCCTTGATGAACCGACCAAAGGTATCGACATCGGCAGCAAAGCGGCTGTGCATGCTTTTATGGGCGATCTCGTTGCGCAGGGGCTAAGCGTCATCATGGTTTCGTCTGAAATCCCGGAGGTGCTGGGAATGAGCGACCGTGTTGTGGTGATGCGTGAAGGGTTGATTGTCGACATAAAAGCCAATGATGGCACGCTCACGGCCGAACAACTGGTGATGACTGCCGCCGGAATTTTCGGAGCCGCCGCATGAGCAAACTAATGAAAAACCGCGAATTTTGGTTGGCTCTTGCGCTTGCAGTGTTGATTTGGGGTGTGACGTTGCGTGCGCCCGGCTTTGGCGCAAGTTCCAATTTGCTCGATATATTCAACAACACTTCGATCCTGGTGATTTTAGCTTTAGGCCAGATGGTGGTTATTCTGACCCGCTCTATCGATCTATCAATGGCCGCCACCCTTGCCTTATCCGGGATGATTGTAGCGCTTCTGAATGCTGCATACCCTGGAATTCCCGTACCGATCTTACTAGCTATCGCAGCGATTAGCGGCGCAATCCTCGGCGCCGTCAACGGCCTGCTGGTTTGGAAACTCAACATCCCATCGATTGTTGTCACATTGGGTACACTTACCATATACCGAGGTACAATTTTTCTTATTGCGGGTGGCCAATGGGTCAACGCGGACCAGCTTAGTCCAGCCTTTATTGCGGGCACTCGCCTGCCGATACTCGGGATACCGTTGCTGTCATGGTTCGCAGTCTTGATCGTAGTAGTTTTTTTCATTATGTTGACACGCACTACCATCGGCAGGGCGCTATACGCGATTGGAGTGAACCCCACGGCTTCCGTCTACGCGGGCATTAACGTAGGCAAAACCAAGTTCATCGCGTTCACAATTGCGGGAACCGTGTCCGGTTTGTGTGGTTACCTCTGGGTTTCGCGCTACGTAATCGGTTCGGTCGAAGTTGCCAAAGGTTACGAACTCTCGATTATTGCAGCCTGTGTCATCGGCGGCGTTTCTATCGCCGGCGGAATCGGCACCGTCGGCAGCGCCCTGCTGGGCGCTTTGTTCCTCGGCGTGATCAACAGTGCCCTTCCAGTCATAAACATTTCACCGTTCTGGCAAATGGCCATATCCGGTGCGGCGATCATTCTGGCCGTGATTTTTAACTCGCGCACCAGCCGCCAAAAAGGTCGTATTATCCTTAAGTCGGCGAGAGTAGGCGAATGAGCGATACTCAGATCCGCCGCATCCCCGACCGTCTCGACAACCCGCTTCGATCGGCTATCTTCTCATGGCAGTCTCTGCTGTTATTGGTCGCCACTGCAATCTTCGTTGCAAACTCTTTGGCTACACCGTATTTCCTGAACCCATGGTCCATATCGGATGCGACTTTTAACTTCACCGAAAAGGCCCTAATTGCCTTGGCCATGGCTCTAGTAATCATCTCTGGTGAAATTGACCTTTCGGTTGCTGCGATCATAGCGTTTTGCTCAACTATGATGGGTTTTGCACTGCAATTTGGAGTTGGCACCTTTGGCCTTGTTGTCATTGGCATTACCACCGGTTTACTTTGCGGCGCCTTTAACGGCGCGCTGGTGTCCGGCCTGCGCCTGCCTTCCATCGTTGTCACAATCGGCACGATGAGCTTTTTTCGGGGCCTTTCCTTCATTGTCCTCGGCGATCAGGCTTTCAAAGGATATCCTTCGAGTTTTGCCTACTTCGGCCAGGGCTATGTTTGGTGGGTTGTCTCATTCGAAGTCGTCCTGTTTCTGATCATGGCTGTCATCTTTTATTTCGTGCTGCACCGTACCAGCTTTGGCCGTCAGATATTCGTTATTGGCAACAATCCAGTTACTGCAGAATTCTCTGGTGTCAGGGTACGCCGGATCAAATTCCTCCTGTTCTGCCTCACGGGTGTGATGTCAGGCCTTGCCGCCGTCTTGTTGACTTCTCGCCTTGGCTCGACCCGTCCTTCAATAGCAACAGGCTGGGAACTTGAAGTCATCACGATGGTCGTGCTTGGTGGTGTGAGCATTCTTGGCGGTGCTGGCAGTATTATCGGTGTCGTTTTGGCGGCCCTGATTATGGGCCTTGTAACGTTTGGGCTTGGCCTGTTGAATGTGCCCGGCATTGTTATGTCCATCGTCATTGGCACGCTTCTGATCGCGGTCATTGCCTTACCGATCCTCGCGGGTCGCCTGCGAGCTAGAATGGAACGGTAATGGAAAAGTTTGCTTTCAAGATGCAAATCAACCCTGGCCAGAGGGACGAATACAAGCAACGCCACGATGAGATTTGGCCAAAACTTTTGCAGGCCCTCTCTGAGGCTGGTGTCAGTGATTATTCGATCCATCTCGATCCCGATACCAACATCTTATTCGCCACTATGTGGAGGCGCAAAGATCATGGTCTTGATGTGTTGTCACAGACAGATCTGATGCACAAATGGTGGGCCTATATGGCCAACATCATGCTGACGCATGACAACAACGAACCGATCGTCACGCCGCTGGAAACACTGTTCCATATGCGCTGATAGTTTAAAATGGCACTGTAAGATTAAATTTTCTTGAAGTGGGTAGCGCTACTTTGTGACCTTGTCGAATGACAAAACACTCCCCTTTTTGTTACTTTAAAACTAGTCCGGGGTTCCCGGACCACCTTGCCTAGACCCACGGGCCGAGGCTATGGTCTTCGCGCTCTGAGGAATTGACTGGCAACACTTGCTGTGCTGTCCAAGAACGTTGTGCTTTGAGCTTAAATCAGCTTTGTCGCAGAAATGTTGTATGCAAATCTGTGGACCAAGGCCCAACGGCAGGGGTTACTTGCCTCAATCCAGTCAGACCTGGTGCGCGGGACCTCGGATCACGGGCTCTGCGCCTCTGACACTGGGGCTTTAGTGTTGGGGGCTTAGTTTCATTGGGGTGGAGTTTTGTTGGATTTACATCGCTGTACAAGTGTACCAATTTCAAGCTGAACCGAGCTCCTGCTGTCGCCGAGTGGCATGATCTCTGCGCGTTATTAAGGGACAGCGCCACTGCCTTGGCTGATACTGGTTTGAATTAGTCTGAAAGCACCCTTTAAAGTCATTTACGGATGTTTTCAGAAGAGAAGAAGGCATCTAATGATCAAAGTGCGGATGAATATTAGCCGTTCGTTGTCGTCAATCGAAGGTTCTCAGGAAGTTTATGATCTCTTCGCCCTGCAAGTTCACATGTCCGGTCATCGCCATTTGTGCGGTCTGCCCGTCTCCGTTTGTAATCGCCTCTATGATGGTAGCATGTTCGATCACGGAGCGCGCCATATACCCTGGCGCTGTTGTTAAATGGTGTCGGTAGGGAAAGGTCATGGGGCGTGCAGAGCGCAGTTGATCTTTTAATAACCTATTATGCGACCCGGCGATGATGCCAGTATGCAGCGCCATATTCGCCGCGTTAAAGTCCTCGACTGTTTTTGCGTCAGCACAGGCGTCGTTGGCATCACGTAGCAATGCCAGCTCATCGGGTGCTACGCGCTGTGCGGCTAGGCGTGCGGCAATACCTTCAAGCTCTGCCACGACCAAAAACGCATCCAGAAGCGCTGCAGCGGTGGGTTTTGGTACGATAATTCCGCGACGACCCAGATCTTTGATCAGGCCCATACTGGCCAATTGGCGAATGGCTTCGCGGATCGGCGTGCGGGACACACCAAACTCTTCTGCCAAGCCGCGTTCGTCCAGACGTGTGCCTGGCGCACGTTGGCCTTCAATGATCTGTCGTTCAAGAGCGCTTGTAATCACATCGGCCTTACGCGACGCCGCAGTGCATGCAGCGGCATCACCCATAGCGGTTGGAGCCAGAAAACCAATCGTCGTGGCCCGCGGCTGTCCGAACAATGACTGATTTTTTGGTCATATAAGCCTTTAGTGCGTCCCAACCATTTTCCTTGCCAAACCCACTGTCGCGCACCCCCCCCCACACAGAGCGTGGATCGTTGCGGTGATGGTCATTAAGCCAGACTACGCCACCACGAATGCCCAATGACAGTCGGTGCGCCCGGGAAATGTCACGCGACCAGATCGAACAGCCCAGACCAAAGGTGCCGGTATTGGCCAATACAAGTGCCTCAGCTTCATCGTCGTAAGGTGTGATAGAGATTACTGGGCCGAACACCTCTTCTAGGAAGAGTTCGTGATCGGGGCGCACGTCTTTCAATATAGTGGGGCGCACGAAATATCCTGCGTCAAAGGGGGCAGGCAAATCAGAGGCTTGAGCACCGGCCACCTGCACCGCGCCGTCCATTTTGGCCTGCGCTATCATACGCAGGCACTTATCTTTGCTGGTTTGGGAAATCACGGGCCCCATCTGGGTGCTGTCGTCCATTGGATCGCCAAGTGTGATCGCGTCAGCGCGGGCCGCCATTCCAGTGATAAACTGATCATAAATATCGCTATGGACCACAAATCGTGCTCCGGACACACAGGTCTGACCTGATGCCACGAAAGCCGAAAACAAGCTTCCTGCAATCGCTCCGTCCAAGTTAGCGTCCTGACAGACAATAACGGGTGTCTTGCCCCCAAGTTCCATCGTGGTGCGCACCAGACGTTCGCCTGCGAGGGCGGCAACCTTGCGCCCTGTGCCCGTACCACCTGTCAGATCAATGTAGTGAATGTCAGGATGTGCACACAGCGCGGCGCCAGTTTGCGGCCCGCCGGTCACCACATTGACCACGCCGTCCGGTAGACCCGCCTCTGTCGCTAATGCAGCCAGCACCAGCGGTGAGACAGGGGCAAGCTCGGACGGTTTTACCACGCAAGTGTTCCCAGCCGCCAAGGCCGCCCCCATCTTTTTCACCAAAATCAAAATTGGATGGTTCCATGGTGTCAGCAGCGCCACTGGTCCAAGCGGCGTATAGTGGGTCATAGTGACATAGTTACCTTTGATGACGTTGCTTTCGCCCTCAAGCCCCATAGCGATGCCTGCGAAATATTCGATCCATTCAGGGATGCGACCCATTTGGGCCTTCATTTCTTTTAATGCGCGTCCTGTGACGATGGTTTCCAAAACCGCCAGTTTGGGTATGTTTTCTCGGATTACATCCGCAAAGCGACGCAGATGGCGCGCACGATCAATGGGGTCAAGGGCGGACCAATCCCCAAAGGCTGATCGTGCAGCTGCAACGGCCGCATCCACATCTGCAAATGTTCCGTCGGGCACGGTGGTAAAGACGGTTGCTGTAGCCGGGTTCGTGACATGGACGACTGCGTCAGTTTTAGCAGCCCTGAACGCTCCACCATAATACAGCCCCTTGTTGGTGCCTGTGGTTGTGAAGGCGTCGATAAGATCTGACATTGCTGAACTCCAAGCTTGGTATGCCGGTATCACTAAAGCACGACTATTTGCCAATCAAAAGATAGAATTTAAGAGAATTTTAGTTAGATCGTAGCAGATCTGGCTTGACTACTGATTAAATTAGGGGGTTTGGTATACCAAAACACCATGGAGCTACCGATGCCCGAAATGATGAAAGCAGCCCTTTTGACCAAGCTCAACGCACCGTTAGAGCTCACAGAAGTGCCCGTGCCCGCGATCGCAAACGACGAGGTTCTGGTTAAGGTAGAGGCCAATGGTCTATGCTTTACTGATGTTCAAATCTGGAAAGGCGAGCATGCGCCACCAAGCCTGCCGTTGATTATGGGCCACGAGGGGATTGGTAGAGTGGTCGCCATTGGGCCCAATGCGACACGCCTGAAGGTCGGAGACCGTGTTGGGATCGGCTATGTGCACGGGGCTTGCGGTCATTGTCGCGATTGCCTGACAGGCGGGGAAAACTATTGCCCTGAATTTACCGCTACGGGCTATTCGATCCCCGGTTGTTTTGCCGAATACGTAGCACTGCGCGACCAGTGGACCACTAAAATCCCAAAAGGGATTGATCCGGTCGAGGCTGCCCCGCTGATGTGTGCAGGCGCTGCGGCCTATGCCTCGTTGAAGAGGACGGGCGTGCAAACTGGTGATACGATTGCAATCTTTGGGATGGGCGGCCTAGGACAATACTGCGTCCAGATTGCCAAATTATCAGGAATGCGCGTGATCGCTGTTGACATCGCGGATGACAAACTTGCGACAGCCAAAGAGCTTGGCGCAGATGAATGTGTCAACGCCGACAAAAACGCGGGCGCAGCGATCAAGGCTCTTGGAGGCGCACATGGGTGCGTAAACTTTGCGCCTGTGACAGCTACTTGGCCAATGATGTTGGATGCCTGCAACCCACGTGCTACCATAGTGTTGACTGGCGTGCCTGCTGGCGAAATGGCATTTTACACCTACCAAGTGGTTGAGCGGGGATTGACGGTGCGAGGTAGCTCGGCGTCGAACCGGCAAGAAATGGCAGAACTTTTGGCCATGGCCGTAGGTGGGCGTATAAAAGGTGTGATCAACAGGCGCCCCTTTGACGAGATTGACGCAGCGTTGAATGACCTCAACCAGGGCCGCGTGGAAGGCCGGATTGTGCTGACAATGGAAAGAGTGGCCTGATGGATCTCAAACTGAGCGGCAAAACCGCGCTGATCACCGGCGCTTCCATGGGTATCGGGGAACATATTGCGGAAACACTGGCGGGCGAAGGTGTGCATCTCCACCTGACTGCCCGAAGTACTGATAAGCTGCAGGCGCTTAAGGCGCGGATCGCAGATTTATCGGATGTCTCAGTCACACTGCACCAGCAGGACTTGACGGCTGATCGAGCACCCGAAACCTTGGCCCAAGCGATCAACAGCGTCGATATTCTGGTCAACAATGCAGGTGCCATCCCCAGCGGTGATCTATGGGACGTGAACGAAGCCGAATGGCGCAAGGGATTTGATCTCAAAGTGTTCGGCTACATCAATTTGTCCCGCCTGTTCTACACCAAAATGAAAGATGCAGGCGGTGGCGTCATTATCAATATCATCGGCAATGGAGGCGAGGTGCTGGATCGTAACTACATCGCAGGGGCTATGGGCAACGTTAGTCTGATGGGCTTCACCCGTGCGCTGGGTGGTTATGCTTTGGATGATAATATGCGGGTTGTGGGAATCAACCCCGGCCCAGTCAACACAACCCGCATTTACAATATGCTACGCAAGTGGGCCGAAAAGGACTTGGGCGATCCTGAACGCTATATGGAGCTGGCCAACGGGTATCCACTGGGTCGTCCAGCGCATTGCCATGAGATTTCCGACCTCGTGGCGTTTTTGGCGTCTTATCGTGCGGGCTATACCACCGGCACAGTTTTCACGGTTGATGGGGGCATTTCAGCACGGACGTCGATTGTCTGATGCGCCTTGGCCTGTTAATTCCATCATCAAATGTTGTGCTAGAGCCGCTGGCTGCACGCCTACAGACGCAGACCCCTAGCCTGACTATCCACGTTGCGCGACTGGGTGTTTTGGATATCAAGCTTGACGCCGCTTCTCGATCTCAGTTTGAACTGGATGCGCAGGTAACTGCGGCGAAACTGCTGTGCGATGCTAATGTAGACTGTATCACATGGGGAGGAACATCCGCCAGTTGGTTAGGGGTCGCACATGACGAGGCCTTTGTGGCGCGTATGGAGCAAGAAACGGGGATGCCAACGACCACCTGCGTTCTGGACATAAACAATCGCTTGGCCAATCTCGACGTAAGGCGGCTGGGACTGGTGACACCCTACACCAATGACGTGGCGGCCCAGATCAATAGGAATTACACTGACATGGGCTTTGACGTGGTAGCGTCACGAAATGATGGCGGTACGCTCAGCAATGATTTTGCAGCGATAAAGTCGAATGTGATCGCACAAATGGTTCAAGAAGTTGCAACATCCAAGCCTGATGCAATCGTTATTATGTGTACAAATATGGCTGGCGCTGACATTGCGGCACAATTAGAAAGCGACCTCGGATTCCCGATTCTTGACAGTGCCTCCATCACGTTGGCCTGCGGCGTTGCAAACCAAGCATCATAACTTGGATCTCAGGGAAACGATCAACCGTAGCTGTGACAGTCGCCGCACAGATCGGGCAAAAGTTTACATTTATTGACCTTCCGTGTTCTGGGCTGGTGTAAACGTAAGTTTTTAGTTCCGCACCGTTAAGTGTAACAGTTTCTTTTTTACACCTCATACCTGACCTAAATGCAGTCCCGGTAGATTTCTGACGAAAACGACAGTGACAGCCATAAGCTATTTAAGGGTCCGCACTCAGTTCAAAGCGCACATTACTATAAAGGCAATTACCAGGATGTTTAGCCATAATTGAGCCTCACTTTTTCTACAGCAAAGCAATAAGCTCAATGAGGATCAAGAACATATGGGCATGTTATGTTATCCACTTGTTTGGTTAGGGGGCAGCTTGCCGCGCCATATCAATGACTGTGTGTTCAAAGCGACTAGATCAGCCTTTCCTGCGATTATATCATTGCACAGATCCACTGCTTGCAAGGCCTGTTCGCGGCTCAGGTGTTTATAAGCGGGGCGTTGCAGATGATCGTACCAGACCCCTTCACACACCGTGTCCAATACTATGCGTTGAAAGCAATGATCGTTGTGCACGGGCCAGTTTTTGTGCGTTGTGCATGCAAGCTGCGGCATCGTCTCTTTTGTCATTGCACTGTAGAGTGAAACGAGGTCAGCGGTTCGCGGTTCAACGTCTGTCATAATAAACCTTATAGTTATTCCGAGAGGTAGTGCGCAGAAATACTTGGTAAATGCTTGATTGTCGCAGGGGGTAGACCTCGACGCTGGATTATTTGCTGCTATCTCGTAAAACATGAGACTTTTTGACTCCCGCCCTTTGATGCGACTTTTCTCGCTTGCGTTTGGTATTTTCCGTGCGCCCACTGGGTCGTTTCGCATATCGATCGCCTTGCTTTATGGCGTTGTGTGTCATGTGATATTTACAGCTGCGGTATTGACGATGATCGCCGCGATGTTCTTTGGTATGTCAGAGAGCTTTGGCCGCATTCCGACACCTTGGTCAATCCTCGCGAACGCTAGCCTTATTTTACAGTTTCCTCTGACGCATTCGCTGCTATTATCTCAGCGGGGCGGTCGCATATTGGCAAAATTGGCCCCGACTGCGTTCGCACCGACCCTTGCCACAACGACCTATGCGATCATTGCGTCCGCTCAACTGTTTATGCTGTTTACGCTGTGGACTCCAAGCGGCATCATTTGGTGGCAGGCTGAAGGCTTCATTTTTGTTGTTGTTTGCTGCTTATATGTACTTTCTTGGTTGTTGTTGATTTGGGCTAGCTACGATGCTGGTGCCGAAGTGCAGTCGGGCGCTTTGGGCTGGTTGTCCCTTGCCCAAAATATTAAACCTGTATTTCCGGATATGCCAACGCAGGGTTTGTTCAGTATCATCCGTCAGCCGATCTATGTAGCTTTTGCGCTTACAACTTGGACGGTTCCCATCTGGACACCTGACCAGTTGTGTCTTGCACTGACGTTGACGGCTTATTGTCTCTTTGCACCGCGCTTAAAAGAACGCCGTTTTGCAAAACGCTATGGGGTAAGGTTTAAACAATATCAGCGTGACGTCCCCTATGCGGTGCCACGTATATCGCGCTCAAAAGGCAGATCCTAAGTTATGAAAACAAAAGACCTTATCGCTGACCTTGCTAAACGCTCTGAAAGACCAGACTTTACGCCCACCCGTGCGGCAGGTCTGGCGCGGCTGGCCACCTTTGCAGGCCGTGCCGGCGAACTTTACGATCGTTGCCGCAACTATGATCTTAGTGCTGAGCAACGGACGAATGTATCGGCGCTGTCACCATGGATTAGGCATCGTTTAATCACGGAAGCGGAAGTTTTGGACGCCATTTTGGGGATCCATACTTTTCAAGCAGCCGAACGGTTCGTGCATGAAATTTTTTGGCGGACGTACTTCAAAGGGTGGCTGGAACAGCATCCGGGCGTCTGGCCTGACTATCAAGTTGGTCTGCGCAGGCAGATCAAAAGTGTAAGTAAAGATCGTCGTTTGGCAGCTAATTATGCGCAAGCGATGGCAGGACAGACCGGCATTGATTGCTTTGACGTATGGGCTGATGAACTGGTGCGCACTGGTTATCTCCATAACCACGCGCGCATGTGGTTTGCGTCTATCTGGATTTTCACGTTGCGGTTGCCATGGGAACTTGGCGCAGACTTTTTCTTGCGTCACCTTATGGATGGCGATCCGGCGTCTAACACATTGGCGTGGCGCTGGGTCGCTGGTATCCAAACAAAAGGGAGGCCCTATATTGCTGGTGCTGCGAATATCTCAAAGTTTACAAATCGGAAATTTTGTCCGGTGCATCAACTGGCAACAAAAGTGGATCCTAAAATTGATCCAGTTGACCATTTGCGATGGCCTATACCAGACGCAACGCAAGCGAAAGACATTCAATCGGACTTTCTACTTTTGGTGACAGAAGACGATATGCAGGTCGCAGACGTGCTATCGCATCCTCCCATTGCAACCATCGGTGCGCTTGCGACTGAAGGCAGGTCACCGAACCCTCTCGGAGAGATCGCGCAACACTTTGCAGCAACTGCGATGTACAATGCCTGTGGTGATCACCCCATAATCAGCCACGGGTCTTGGTCAGATGACATCATCCGAGCCTGCGCGCGTCATCAGATAAAAACAGTTGTCACAGGCTATGCGCCCGTGGGGCCGGTCGCAACGGCCCTCAAAAACGCGCGGTCTGATCTAACTGCAGCCGGTATTCGCGTCTTATTGGTGCGACGCGACTTTGATGCAGTGGCTTGGCCTCACGCAACCAAGGGCTTTTTTGCTATGAAAAAGGCCGTTCCACAAATTTTAGAAATACTGAATTTTAAACTTTAACGATCTGTAGCTGCAACAAAGTTGGGCGAAAGGCGTGTGTAAGTTGACGTACTGAAACCCAGTCCATCATCGTCTTTTGACCAATCTGGTCCGCCAAATGCGCAACAGGGGCTGGGTGTAGGGGTTTTGTTGAGCGTGGGGTTGCCGATATGCGCCGCCATCTCGATTCACGCATTATTTTCAAGCCAAACCGTGCCGCTGCTCTTGCTGAGTGGCGTCCATTATTGATCGCATAGATTTACGCTGTGCAAGCAATCCGATACGTGTTCTCAATTGTTTGACAGCACACCGCAATCACACGCACTACTTAAAAAGGTCCGATACATTACCGCAACCTGCAACTATCAAATTTACTCAAATTAACCCTTATAAAAATGGAGCTGTCCACACTTGACAGTACCCATCAAAAGACCACTAAGAAGATTTTGCAGGAAGCCAAAATAGTCTAGGGCACTTTAGGTGGCCGCTGTTGTGGTAGTCCACGCAATGAAAGTTTAAATGCCCGACGGGGCTTATGAGCAAAAGAGAGATAAACTGTGCTGACTATAGCGCCCTATACACGTGATTTAGTTTTGATTGGCGGTGGACATGCCCATGCTTTGGTGCTGAAGGCTTGGGGGATGGATCCGCTGCCTGGCGCCAGACTTACGCTGATTAATCCGGGCCCAACGGCACCATACACTGGCATGCTTCCAGGGTATGTGGCGGGGCATTATCGACGTAATGAATTGGAAATTGATCTAGTGCGGTTATGCCGCCATGCGGGTGCGCGGCTGATATTTGATAAGGCGGTCCATATTGACCAAGCCCTGCGTGAAGTGATGTTGGAAACACGTGGCCCGGTGGCCTATGATTTGGCGTCTATCGATGTGGGCATCACGGCAAAGTTGGATCTTCCAGGGTTTGCAAAATATGGTATTGGTGCCAAGCCCCTGGATTTGTATGCTAAGCGGTGGAGCAGTTTTCTGGAGCAGGTATTACAGGGGCAGGCTGCTGCTGATGTTGCTGTGATTGGTGGTGGCGTTGCAGGATGTGAATTAGCGATGGCCATGGCATTTGCATTGCAGTCTGCAGGAGTGTCCCCACGGGTAACGGTTATTGAGTCTGGGCCAAAAATTTCTGTTGTAGGTGACAGGGCAAGACGACGGATATTGAAGGCCCTGAGTGATTTGGGTGTCGTGGTCAAAACTGGCGCTAAAACTGTTGAAATTACTGCAGATCAGGTGCTGCTAGATGGTCAGCAACCTGTTGCTGCAGTGTTTTGTGTTAGTGCGGCAGGTGGATCGGCACATAAGTGGATTTCTCAGACGAACTTGCCTCAGCGAAATGGGTTTATTGAAATTGGTGCTGATCTAGGTGTGCTCGGAGATGAGGCGTTATTTGCAGTTGGCGATTGTGCTTCGATGGCGGCTGGGTTGTTACCTAAGGCCGGCGTGTTTGCTGTAAGGGCTGCACCAGTATTGCATCACAACATTCGTATGGCGCTGAGTGGGGGGCGGCGCAAGACATGGCGGCCACAAAAGAATTATCTCAAGCTAATATCTTTGGGTGGGCAATCTGCGGTCGCTGAGAAATTTGGATTTACCATGGGGGGAGCAAGCATCTGGCGCTGGAAGGATCGGATTGATAAGGCATTCATCAATCGTTTGATTGATCTACCAAAGATGGTGCTCCCGATTGAGACAGGTAAGCTGGCGACTGGAGTTGCAGAAATACTGGCCACTAAACCCTTATGCGGTGGATGTGGTGCTAAGGTTGGGCGTGGCGTTCTATCGGCAGCATTAAAGACTATTGCGCAACCTAGTGATGATGTTGTGACAGGTGTGGGGGATGATGCGGCAGTGCTGTGCCAGCCTAATGGCGATTTTCAGGTCATTAGTACTGACCATCTGCGTGGCTTCATTGCTGATCCAGGGCTAATGACGCGGATTGCAGCTGTGCATGCTTTGGGTGATGTGTGGGCCATGGGTGCGCAGCCACACGTCGGCTTGGCGTCAATTGTTCTGCCGCAAATGTCTGCTGACCTGCAGAGAAGAACGTTGCTAGAAATTACTCAGGTGGCAACTGAGGTACTGGGCGCGGCAGGTGCTCAGCTTGTGGGCGGTCATACGACGATGGGTGCAGAGCTTACAATTGGCTTCACTGTGACAGGGACAAAAAATTCAATGCCATTGACCATTGCGGGTGCAAAGCATGGTGACGCGCTGATATTGACCCGGCCCATTGGATCGGGCGTTATTCTGGCGGCTGATATGCTGGGACAGGCTGGTGGGCGCAATGTTGCTGCAATGCTTACCATTATGGGGCAGCCACAGGACCGCGAGGCGGCGGTATTGTCTACAGTTGCGCACGCTATGACGGATATAACAGGATTTGGATTAGCTGGGCATGTCCATGCTATATGCCAGGCGTCAGGATTGGATGCTAACCTGTTTCAGGACGCTATCCCAACCTATTCTGGTGCGCGGGCATTGTCGGATGCGGGTTTATCATCGACGTTGATGCCAGAAAATTGCGCGGATACGCCGGTTGATGGGCTGTACGATGCATTGCTTTTTGACCCGCAGACGGCTGGCGGATTGTTGGCTTCAGTTCCAGAAAGACAAAGAGCTGCTGTTATTAAAGCACTAGGTGCACGTGGTTGTACAGGGCACATCATTGGCCGATTGAGCAAAGGGACTGGCCGCGTGTACCTTAGCTAAATTGCGCATGTAATTTGTCTGCAGTTAGTGCAAGCGTATTGTCGTCAAGATCAAGTAAATTGACACTGAAAACTGGTTTGTTCCTAACTTCAGCCGACTTGGCATAGCGTGGATCATAGTGATCTTTGATGAGCCCTGCTGCCAATGATTGCCAATCGTTTATTTGTGCCTGTGCATGCCACTGATCGATCCGTTCGCCTGAATGATATGGCCGCAGCTTGCTCAGAAGGTCATTAAGTGCCGGTTTGTCCTGGGTAAGGTCCGAATAGGCTCGGCAAAGGAAACTACTGCGTGCTTCTAATGCTGCGGTAATTTGGATGCGAGATGCATTGGCCATTAAGGCCCAGAGTGACGGTGGTATCAACCTATCACCTACCTTGCTGCTCTCTGCCTCAACAAAGGTGATTTTGTTAGGGTCAAGTGCAGCTAGCCTGCTGGCGATACTGGTTTCAAACATTTTTTGTGAAGGTTGTGCTGTGCCTATTCCACCAAATAGTGATCCGCGGTGCGCAGCAATTTCCTCAATATCAAGTACTTGTGCGCCCTTTGCAACAAGTTGATGCAACAGAGCGGTCTTGGCCGTTCCAGTGCTGCCACTAATGAGCATCAAGCGGTGCGGCAGTGGCGTTTTGTATAACGTTCGAACAATCTCACGACGGTAGCTTTGGTAGCCTCCCTGGAGAAGTTTTACACGCCAGCCAACTTGATCGAGGATGGTAGCAAATGCACTGGAGCGTTGCCCGCCACGCCAACAATAGATCAATGGCTGCCATGCGCCGTCTTTCTCAGCAAGAGCGCCTCGGAGGTGGGCGGCAGTATTATGTGCTACCAATGCCCCACCAATTTTTCGGGCGGCGAACGGACTGGCTTGCTTATAGATAGTGCCCACCTTAGCCCGCTCAGCATCGCTGAGAACTGGCAGGTTGATCGCACCTGGCAGATGATCCTCCGCATACTCGGCAGGTGCGCGGACGTCGATTATCGTATCGGCAGTGAGCTTGTGCATGTCAGCCATAGAAGTGATAATTAGTGGGGTCATGGTTTGCCCTTCCATGCGATTACAAACATCTAGCTGGTTTAGCGCAGAGAGCCAAGCGACTAAGCTGGTGCATTCAGAAAGATAAGGCCGGCTGGGCTTTGTTATATAAAACTAACTAATGCGAGTAGGATGACTTTGTAGCCTAGTCTAATGACAGAGCACTCCCAATCTCACTAAATGAAACCTAGCCCGGGGTTGCTAAACCATCTTGCCCAGGCCCGTGGACCGGGAACCAAGCAACGCGGGCCACGGACAATAGAGCATGCACCCTAGTCCTGACGATAGTTTTGCCTGGGCTCAATTAGCGTTGAAGGGTATTGCTCGGGTTGCGGTCCGAGGCCCAAGCCACACATGCTTGCGCATCGCCGTGTTTTAGACGCATTAATAGACAAATAGCTCCTCCTCCGCACAAAAAATAAGCGCAGAGGCATGCACCTGAAACATGGCGGGAATGCAATCTTGTCCATTGTTCCACTGGAGTGGTTTGCTCTATGGATATTTCAGCTAAAATTTCCTCCCGAAATCAAGGCATAAACTGGCGGTGCCTTTTTGGTACCGCCTTTTTTTTGTTGAGTTTGATGCCATGATTAGCACTGCTATGCGCAAGGCGCATGGCGGCAAGTCTGCATTGTATGATGAATCCAGCTGTGAGGTTTGATAGGTCTTATTTGTAGAATGCAAGGAGGTTAAAATGCTTAAACAACTATTTCGGGCAATGGTTATAGGAAGACAGGCGTCTGCTTGCAGACAAACAATGGAATACCTCACAAATAGCCAGCTGAACGATATTGGTTTCAGCCGTGATAATTTTGTAGAGGGTATTCAGGCTAGAGTTTCTGCTGAATTGGATGCAGCAGAGGCTGCAAACACTTTTGCAGCAACAGAAAATGAAAACTTGTTAGGCGCCGTTTAATTCGCGCCTAAAAGCACTTACGACCATAATTTGGCTTTACAGAATGGACGATTTTAAGAAGTGAATATTGATTGGGGCCAATGGTCCAAGGGTGGTGTGGCTCCTTGCCGTGTTGCAGTCAAATCGCCACGGCGCGCGCCGCCCCAGTCCACTGTCAAAATTGGGCCTATCGCGGCACGCTGATCTTGCAAGCTTTCAAATTTACACGGGATTATCGTGATGCATGTTCTTGTATTTATAGCTCCTGTTGTGCAAGTTACCGCTTTTCACGCACAAATTTCAACCTAAATCCTGCCACTGATCTTGCCGACTGGCGTCAATTATTGAGAGCATAGATTTAGGCTGTGCTAGCAATCTGATGCGTGTTCTCATTAGTTTGACAGCATCAGACTAGCTCAAGAAGTACAGCGTTGCCACGCTTTTTGATCTGAAGCTCGCGGGCGTTTTATTCGAATTACAAAAGTAAAAATGTCAGGCGACCTTTGCAGGCCGCCTGAACGATTGATTAGTTTGCAGGTATAATCACAGCATCGATCACATGGATCACACCGTTTGAGGCAATGACATCGGCCGTCACAACATTCGCCTCATTGATTTTCACGCCATTTTCCGCGTCAACCTGTGGCTTTGCTGCCATTCAGCATCTCAACTGTGGTGACTTTACCGGCAATATCGGCAGCCATGACTTGCCCAGCCAAAACGTGGTAGGTCAGAATATCAACCAGCTTGTCTTTATTTTCGGGCATCAATAACATCTCAACCGTGCCTGCGGGCAAAGCAGCGAAAGCGTCATCGGTTGGGGCGAATACGGTAAACGGTCCGTCCCCTTTCAATGCATCAATCAAACCTGCCGCTTCCAGCGCAGCGGCCAGGGTTGTGAAGCTGCCTGCATCAACGGCGGTATCAACGATATCTTTGCTATGCCCGTCAGCTAAAGCACTGAAAGCAAATGATGATGCTACAGCGGTCGCTAAAAAAATTCTACGAAACATTAGAAAACTCCATAATTAAACAGCACTTCTTATGCTGCATCACTTAGGTAGCTTTCCGACTTGGCCTTGCAATGGCGATCACGAAGAAATCACTAATTAGTAATCTTAAAATAAGTTCCGCCTCTATAGCCCTTGGTGCAAGTTGATCATCGCTGATGTTTTGATATCGGACCCAGGACCCCGGATCACGGCCCCGTGCCTCGGACACGGGTGTTCTTGTATTTATAGCTCCTGTTGTGCAAGTTACCGCTTTTCACGCACAAATTTCAACCTAAATCCTGCCACTGATCTTGCCGACTAGCGTCAATTATTGCGTGCATAGATGTGCGCCGTGGCTGCAATCTGATGCGTGCTCTTATAAAGTTGACTGCACCCAAATTACTCCTCATTAAGCATCAAACTTTGCCCAAAATGATGATTTATGCTTGTGTCGAACTCTCAGTTCATCAACGAACTGGTCATGACTTGAAAACGCATCGAATGTATCGACCTCGGGTGCAACCGCAGTACAGTCATTTAGGTGACACGCTGCATGCCCGTATCGCGAGGCCAGACCCTCAATAAGGACGAAGTCGATCATTGCTCGCCAAAGCAATGTTGCTGCGAGTGGATGTTGTTCTCTAAGGGCATAAGCTGCCGGCGTAAGCAACTCGTATTGGTCACCGTCCAGTTCATCTGCGCGTGCCTTTACCAATTGGGCAGCCAACGCTAAGTCAGACCATTTTAAACAGAAATGCAGAGATCGCAGAACATCAGGATAGGTTAGTGCATAAGCGCGGGCGCGATCTTCAGCTTCAACATCCTCAAAATCGGGAAGTCCTTTCAGAAAAGCGCGCAAGTGATCTACGCTCAGTCTATTTTCAAAACAAAGCCAACGATGTGCTTGTGCGCCATTATGGCGACCAAGTACCCCCAAGGTCGCGATATAAGCATCATCCCATTGTTCTTGACCATAGCTGCCCCCATTATCTGCAACATTACTTAAAAGCATCAGAGCATCCGTGGCTTTGCTATCTTTAAGCAAGAGTAAAGCAACTTCGGCAGCAACGACCTTGTTGCGTAGATCTTCTGACGAATACTGCGCGATATAGGCATCGGTATCCCCACTCGCCGTTGCAATTTCTTGCAGGTATTGTTGAATAAAGCGCTGCTTTCGGTCCGCGCTGTGATTTGCCTCGCCCCGTAATTCTCGCAAGAAGAGAATGGCCTCATGTTCAACTTCTGGTTCAGAAAGTGGTGTGTCAGCAAAGTGCTCAACATGCGCCTTTAGATATGACAAGCCCGCCCCGCCAAGCGTAGGTGCCAAAATACTAATGATCCCATCCCATTCGCCATATCTATTGTCAGAAACTGTCCTCCAAACACGATCGGCAAGTGTTTTAGCATCAATATCTGTGCACGGTGCAATATCCGCAAAATGCAGGATTGCAGACCGGAAGGCCTCACAAATATCGCCGCGTCGGTCATCTGCGCGTTCATAAAGTGATGGTGCGAGTTCGATAAATTGCCACAGAAGATCAAACGCTGTTATTGGATCGTCCGGTGCAATTTTCTCGACGATCATAACTACCTGCGTGTCGAGGTCTTTTACCAGCGCTTTGCGTTTACGCCAGCTTACGAAGCTCTTAGATTTGCGCAGGGAGGCAAGCCGTTTGCGGACTTCATGGGCAAGTTCTGTTGCACCCAGATTATGGCTCAGTTCGAGACGCAAACGGCGTTTGATATCTGCGCTGCCTTGGCTGACCTCAATTAAAAGATCGGCCAGGCGATCAGTGCCAAGATGGGCAAGATTGGCCTTGTTCAGGGTTTTCTTAGACATGCGTTCAACTTAGCTGTTTTGTACAGCGCCGCCAGTGGAAAGCGGAGCTACTTATGATGGTCTGACAGATTAAACTTGCTTGAAGCGGGCATGGCGACTTTGTAACCCCGCTTAATGACAAATCACTCTCCATTTTACTACTTTAAAATCTGGCCATGGGTTACTGGACGCTCTTATGTGGGCTCGTGGACCGAGAGCCAAGAGCCACGTAGCACGTACAAAGGTGCCCTTGAACACCCACGGCTATCTTTACAAAGAACAAAAATTTTTTAACAGTTGCTTACCTTGTTGATTTCCATATGCAAATGCTTTTAAAACAGCAATTATTTGCTTGGGCATTATGGGTCAGCGTATGCTTGAGCATATGACGCTGCATCCTGAATTTGTAGTGGATACTATTTGGGATCCTGATATTTCTGCATGTCAAGCCGCACAGAAATTGGTTCCTAATTCTGTGACTGCTTCAAGCCCAGAGGATGCAATGCGTAACGCTGATGTGGTGTATCTTGCGTGTCCTCCAGTTTCCCGTAAGGCATATGCATTGGCTGCTGCGGAGCAAGGGCAAGCCGTGTTTTTAGAAAAACCATTGGGTATTAATGTAAGTGAAAGCCGTGAATTGGTAAAGAGGCTCACTGCCGCGGGGGTTCCGACGGCGGTAAACTTCACTCAGGCTACAGGGCATGCATTAACCGATGTTTCTTTGGCAGTTAAAGGCGGTGAATTGGGCGACCTTATAGGTGTTGACATCATCGTGACCTATTCGCAGTGGCCGCGCCGATGGCAACAGGCAGCGAACTGGCTGCGTTTTTCTGATGAGGGGGGGATGACACGTGAGGTAATCTCGCATTTTATATTCTTGAGCGAACGCATTTTGGGGCCGCTGAAGTTGGTCTGGGCATTTACGGACTATCCCGCTGAAGGTAATCTATGTGAAACCCAGGTTGCGGCGCGTTTAGTGAATGAAGTGGGTTTACCAGTTACGATTATGGGCAGCGTTGGGGGTGCGCAACCCGAGCGACAAGAGGTAACAATAAAAGGGTCCAAAATAAGCCGTCGGATTTCTGAATTTGTCATCGATACGGTTTCATCAGGTGGGCCATTTGTACCTGCGGATAGCAGCCCCGAAGACACGCGTGCAATTGGCCTAAAGGCACAATTAGATGATCTGACGCTTTTGATGGCTGGTCAACCCAACCGTCTGGCAACTATCGATGAGGCACTGCGGGTTCAAATCCTGATTGAGGGTATTTTGGCAAGCCCTGGTAATAATTGATATATGATGCGCAAAATCGACAATGTTTGTTGTCATGTTCAACATTTTGCCTGTGTGTTTAGGTCAAGGGCGCATTGTTTTCATATTGGCAAAGCTGTGCGTATGATGACTATGAAGAACCTATTCTATGGCCCGTAACGACCTGCATTCTCCTGCTTACTTTGAGCTAAACACAAAAGAAGGCCCAACAATGAAACTCTGTGCTAATCATCCTTACCCCTCGCGTCGTTCCGCAGTTTTGGCTGAAAATGTTGTCACAACATCGCACCCTTTGGCGGCGCAAGCGGGGCTTTTGATGCTTGCCAGAGGTGGTAATGCGGTGGATGCTGCGATTGCAACTGCGATCACTCTGACGCTCGTTGAGCCAACAGGTAACGGCGTAGGGGCAGATGCTTTTGCTATTCTGTGGGATGGTCAGAAATTACATGGTCTAAATGCCTCCGGGCGTTCTCCTGCAGGCTGGAACCCGGAACGTTTTGCCGGGTATGATGAAATGCCCTATCGCGGTTGGGAAAGTGTAACGGTCCCAGGTGCCGTATCCGCATGGGTCGCTTTGTCTGAACGGTTTGGCAAGCTACCGTTTGCTGATTTGTTTGAGCCGGCAATCGGTTACGCTAGTGACGGATTTATCGTCACGCCAGTTATTGCAGAGTTATGGCGTCGCGCTGCAGAGGATCTTGTTCATCACCCTGGATTTACTGAAACGTTCTTACCAAACGGGAAAGCACCCAAAGCTGGCGAACGGTTTATAAATAAGCCACTGGCAAAGACATTTCAATTGATCGCACGGACCAACGGTGAGGCGTTCTACAAAGGTGCGTTGGCTGATGCAATTTGCGACTTTGCGTTGGAACACGGTGCGGTGCTTAGTAGGGAAGACATGGCTGCACATAAGGTCGATTGGTGTGGCACTCTCTCAAAGAAATTTGACGATCTGGAATTGCATGAAATCCCACCAAATGGCCAAGGCATCGCCGCTTTGATGGCGTTGGGTATTCTTTCACATACCCGCATTCGCGATCTTGATAGTGATGATCCACTGGCAATCCATCTCCAAGTAGAAGCGATGAAGCTGGCCCTCGTCGACGCCGAAACTTACGTCGCAGATGATAAATATATGACGGGTGTCACATCTGAAGTATTGCTAGATGAAACCTATTTGGCCAGTCGCGCTGCGCTGATCGACGAGATTTGTGCGCAGGATTTTAATGTGGGTGCGCCTATCAACGGTGGTACAGTTTATTTAACAGCTGCTGATGCATCCGGTATGATGGTGTCCTTCATTCAATCAAACTATGCAGGCTTTGGATCCGGCGTTGCTATTCCTGGCACAGGCATCGCAATGCAAAACCGTGGTGCTGGATTTTCGCTTGATCCCGCTAGCCCAAATATAGTGGGGCCGAATAAACGTCCGTTTCACACTATCATTCCAGGATTTTTGATGGGACCTGATGGCCCATTGATGAGCTTTGGTGTTATGGGAGGGCCAATGCAGGCGCAAGGTCATGTACAAATGGTATTACGGACCCAAGTTTGGGGCCAAGATCCGCAGATGGCGGTCGATGCTCCGCGTTGGCGATTTGTTGAGGGATTGAAGCTCGCGTGTGAAGATGTGATGCCCGCAGCGACCTTGGAGTATTTGGCACAGATAGGTCACTTAATCGAGCTTGAAGCTCCCGACAACGCCTTTGGCTTCGGCGGAGCGCAACTGATTTGCCGATTGGCTGATGGGGCTTATGCCTCAGGTTCTGACCCACGCAAGGACGGTTTGGCCGCGGGGTTCTAGTCGAAGCGGCACTGTCAGGCAAAACTGCTCGAAGCGGGCAGGGCTAATTTGTAGCCCCGCCTAATGATAAAGCAATGGAAGAAGCACAGAGTGTACGATTTGATGCAGCAGTTAAGTTTGATTCCAAGGTTGTTTCAATGGCTAGTGGTCCAGAAGTCGCTATGAGTTAATGACCAAATTAAACTCAATACCATAATAAACTGCCTACAAGGAATCCTACGTAAAAGCTTTAGGCAGACAGGGGATTGATCCACCAAACTTCTCTCCGTGGTCTCAGCATTTTGAAACACCATTTTCTTTATCAAATGGGACTTAGTCTGAACTCAAGTTATGACCACTTTAAACTTTAAGTGATCCAAATAGAGTACTGCATCAAAGCACTTT
>CAJJBP010000026.1 GCA_905182425.1 uncultured Planktomarina sp.
TAGGGGTCTTGAAACACCACCTGCATCTTACGGCGAACTGGCAAATTAACAGATTTTTTTGTGAAGACCGGCTGCCCATCAAGCAGTATCTGGCCGCCCTGAACTTCTTCAAGACCCAATATAGCGCGGGTCAAAGTTGATTTTCCACAACCACTTTCACCTACCAATCCAACCCGTTCTCCATGAGATATAGTGAAACTAACTCCATTCAAAGCCTGAAAAGTTGAGCGTAATCCAAAGACTTTAACCCTCGGTAAATTATATTTGCGTGTCACAGATTCAACAGACAAAAGAGGTGGCGATGGTATGTACTCTGGCAAGATAACCTGATGTTTCGAAGCATTAAATAAAGATTTTGTGTACGGGTGGCGCATATTATGTAGAAGATCATAAGTTGCTGCCGCCTCAACGATATGCCCACTCTGCATTACCACAATCTTATCAGCTATTTCGGCGACAACGGCCAAATCATGTGTAATAATCAAGAGCCCCATATCAAATTCAATCACTAAATCTTTTAAAAGCTCAAGAATGGTTGCTTGCGTGGTCACATCTAGCGCAGTTGTTGGTTCATCTGCGATCAATAGCTTTGGTCGCAATGCAATCGCCATAGCGATTACAACTCGTTGTCTCTGACCACCAGACAACTCATGCGGATAACGAGATGGATCAACGTTTAGACCGACACGGCGCAACATAGCTTTTGCCTGTATATTGGCATTATGCTTCGAAGATTTTTTATGAATGGTGATTGTTTCTGCAACCTGATCACCAATAGTCTGAACCGGGTTTAACGCAGTCATAGGCTCTTGAAAAACCATTCCCATCAAACGCCCACGCATGCTGCAAAGGTCACTCTCTGACGTGCCTAAAATATTAGTATGCTCTAAAAAAATATGACCATCAGTCACCGACCCACGCGGCAAAAGCCCCAATACGGCCAAAGCGGTCATAGACTTCCCTGATCCGCTCTCACCAGTGATCGCCATAATTTCACCAGGACGCATTTCAATGGAAACATCGTGAAGAATTTTTGTGTCACCAATTGAAAGCGAGAGATGCTCAATGCTCAGAAGGTTCATGTTCGGTCATTCTTAATTCGAGGGTCAAAAAGATCACGAAGACCATCCCCCATCAAATTTAATCCAAGCACCATCAGCAAAATAGCAAACCCAGGGACTAGCGCCACGTGTGGCGCAATGCTTACTAATGTTTGCGCGTCAGCAAGCATACGGCCCCAGCTTGCAGTTGGAGGTTGGGCGCCCAAACCAATATACGACAGCGAAGCCTCAGCTAATATCCCAAGGCTAAATTGGATAGTCCCTTGAACAATCATCAAATTCATTATGTTTGGAAAAATGTGTTCTACTGAAATACGCGTCTCTGATTTTCCACATACGCGCGCAGATAACACGAAATCACGCTCCCAAAGAGGTAAGGCCGCAGCGCGCGTAAGGCGTGCAAAAACTGGAATGTTGAATATGCCAATCGCAACGATAGCATTCACCGCAGACGGCCCAAAAACTGCGGTTATCAAGATCGCAATTACCAATGAAGGAAACGCAAATATAAGATCGTTTCCCCGCATAATAAACTCGTCAAGAAAAGAACCTCGCCTTGCCGCAGAAAACAATCCCAGAGGCACACCAATCACCATACCTATACCCACAGCTAGTAACGCCACAGCAATTGATGTCCGCGCGCCCATCATGACCATAGATAAAATATCACGGCCAAAGTGGTCGGTACCCAGCCAATTATCCCAGTTAGGCGTTTTCAGCTTATTTGGAATTTGGAATGTTTCGATATCATACGGGATCCACAGCAAAGAAACACAGGCTAAAAGTGCAAAAATCAACGTAAGAAACGCACCTATGATCAATCCACGGCTCATGATTTTCTACGCAATCTTGGATCAACAATAGCATAAGTGATATCTACCGCAAAATTAACTATGATCACCGTGAACACCAGCAACATCACCACACTTTCCACGACGATTAGATCACGCGCAGAGATCGCTTGAAAAATTAGCCTGCCCAATCCAGGTAAAAAGAAAATTTGTTCGATTATAATGCCACCTGCGAGCAGAAATGAAAACTGTAACCCAATGATCGTTATAACCGGGATCAAAGCATTGCGAACGGCGTGACGCCAAAGCGCTTGGCGGCGCGTCAGTCCTTTGGCACGAGCTGTGCGGATAAAGTCTTCTGATAGCATATCGAGCAAAGATGACCGCATTATGCGCGCCAAAATCGCGGCCTGAGGCAGTGCTAATGAAATAGCTGGAAGGGTAAGAGATTTTAAACCTTGTATAGGGTCACTCCATCCTGGAAATCCTCCAGCTGAAAACCATCTTAGATTTATAGCAAAGATCAACACCATTATCATAGCAAACCAAAAATTAGGAATAGCAACGCCCATCTGTGTTGCCCCCATTATTGTAACATCACTCACACCTCCCCGACGGCTGGCGGCTAGAATACCTGCCGGGAATGCTATTAATGTAGAAAGAATTAATGCGTAAATAGCTAGTGGAAGGGAAACCCAAATACGATCAGCTATAAGCTCAGACACAGGGGTTTTGTAAGTCCATGAGTTCCCAAAATCTCCTTGCAACATTCCAATCACCCAGTCAAAATATCTAAGTGCCAGTGGTTGATCGAGGCCCATTTCGCTGCGTAAAGCAGCCAAAGTATCTTCACGGGCGTTTATGCCTAACATAAAAGAAGCGGGGTCGCCCGGAATTACTTCGATGACCGAAAAGATAACTAAAGACGCTACAATGAGACTGATGATCAATGAGGTCAAACGAGCAAAAGTGTAACGGATCACCTCAGATATCTCCATAAATTCTTATACTTAAATGCGAAAAACATATTTCAACTCAAGAGAATATTCTACTATTTCCTGGATAGTAAAAAAATAGTCCAGTCCTTTACGACGATCATATGATTATGTTTTGGGTTAAATATCATAAAGTTTTATGAATGTTCTAGTTTTCTAAATCAAAATTAATCTTCTGCTATATTCTTAATCGGTATAATTAGCCTCGGCGGCCTACAGGCCGCCGAGGCTAGCATTTTTAATCGGCCCAGCTGACGACAGTCAGGTCAACTGCAGCGGTCGGCTGGTTAACCCAAAGGCCGCGAACTCCAGCTTTAGCAACAGTTGCCACGGCAAGTTCAAATAAATAACCATTTACGTAATCTTCTGATATTATTTTTTGCGCTTTAGCCAACAATGCTGTTCGCCCAGCTGGATCAGCAGTCGCGTTGAGCTCAACCATCAGTGCTTGGAAATCGGCATTGTCGTACTGAAAGTAATATTCTGGGTTCGCATAAATACCAATATCCATGGGCTCAGTGTGACTCACAATGGATAGGCCAAAATCTTTAGCCTTAAAGACTTCGTCTAGCCACTGAGACCATTCCAGATTACTTATTTCCGCATTAATACCAATTTGCCGTAATTGGCTTGCAATTATTTCTCCACCGCGGCGCGCATATGACGGAGGCGGTAACTTTAGCGTTGTGGTAAACCCATCAGGAAAGCCAGCTTCTGCCAAGAAAGCTTTTGCTTTCACTGGATCGTATGGTGAATTTGCAAGCAAATCTACATAATCTGGGTTGTGTGGCGCAAAGTGCGTTCCAATCGGCGTGCCATACCCAAACATCGCACCATCGATAATAGCCTGTCGGTCGATTGCATGGGCAACAGCTTTGCGTACCAAAAGGTTGTCAAATGGTGGCATTTTATTGTTAGTCGACAAAATAGTTTCGCCTTCTGTGTTGCCAACAAGCACTTGAAATCGTGAATCAGCCTCAAATTGAGGTAAATTTTCTGGGGCCGGAAAGCCAACAAAAACATCTACATCTTCCGCCATAACCGCAGCAAAAGCAGCTGTTGGATCTGAAATAAATCGGAAGGTCGCAGTTTCCAACACTGCGGGTGTTCCCCAATAATCATCATTACGCACAAGCTCTAACCGATCACCCTGAACCCAATCACTAAATTCAAAGGCCCCAGTTCCAATTGGATTTGACGCAATGTTTTCGATACTTTCAGCCGCGACAATAACAGCGTCTCCCCAAGCCATATTAAACAAAAAGCTTCCGTTTGGTTGATCAAGTGTGACTTTTATAATCATGGGATCGATGACTGTGACATCAGTAATACCAGCAAAAAGACCTTTTTGAGCGTTAGTACTATCTTCAGAACGCGCACGGTCTAGGCTGAATTTTACATCCTCAGCATCCATAGAGGTTCCGTCATGAAACGTCACTCCGCTATTTAAATTAAAGGTATAGACCGTCCCATCACCAGAAATGTCCCAGTCTTTGGCAAGACCCGGCACAACGGCACCATCGCCGTCGAAGCGGGTAAGACCTTCGAAAACGTTTGAATATAAAACGCTGTCAATCGCTTGAGCGGCACCACCAGTTGGATCAAGGTTTGGTGGCTCCAACTGAATCGCAACGGTTATATCTGTTTGTGCCGAGGTACCACCAGCTATTAGCGCAAAAGTACTTACGGTGACCGATAACAATAATTTATGCATTAGTTTTCTCCCATTTAGTAATTATTTCTCCAGCAGAATATCTGCAAGACAGCGAGCCATAACTTGCACACTGTCCATCATGTCTTCCACACCCACGTACTCATCAGGCTTATGCGCTAGCTCAAGTATACCAGGCCCATAAGCAACACAGTTTTTCAGTGTTCCAATTCTATCAATATGCTTTTGATCATATGTCCCAGGAGACGCCACAAACTCTGCAGGCTTTCCCATTACA
The DNA here is from genome assembly GCA_905182425.1 of uncultured Planktomarina sp. Taxonomy (GTDB): domain Bacteria; phylum Pseudomonadota; class Alphaproteobacteria; order Rhodobacterales; family Rhodobacteraceae; genus Planktomarina. The sequence continues at coordinate 4,797 of CAJJBP010000026.1, forward strand.
ATTTCAATCTGCTTCGCCACACTGGCCGCGATAGGTGCTTCGCGGTCAGTCATTGAGGGAAGGACACTATTTATTTCACGCATGTCATATTCAAAGTTAGGCCTCTCAACTTTCAGTTCATTCAAAAGACTTTCAACTTCATCCCGCACATCATCTAGAGTTTCTTCAACTAAAAACCGCCTGTCAATTACGATGCGGCAACTGTCAGGAACACAATGCGCCGGAAGCCCTGTAAAGTCATCAGCCTGTTCTGCTTGGCCTCCATGAATTGAATTTATATTCATAGTCGAAGATCGCGCTCCATCAGGTACCACTGGCATATCAGTCCGTCTGGCCGCCATAGCAGGATAAAGTTGCGTCTCAAATTTATCAATTACCGCACCCATGTGCCTAACAGCACAATCTCCAAGAAATGGCATCGAGCCATGAGCAATCTCACCAAAGGTTTCAATTTCAGCCCACCACCCGCCTCGGTGACCTAAACAAACACGGTCCTTGTTCAAAGGTTCTGGAATAATAACATGCTGCACCCTTTTAGGGTCAAAAAAGCCTTTTTCTGCAAGATATGCCACGCCACCATAGCCTCCAGATTCTTCGTCGCCTGTCGCAGATATCTCGATCGCCCCTTGAAAGTCGGGGTTCGTATGAATGAAAGACTCAACAGCAATAATCGAAGCGGCTAAACCGCCCTTCATGTCACAGGCGCCTCTTCCATAAATCTTACCATCAACAAGTGCTCCGCCGAATGGATCCTGTGTCCAACCACTTCCGACCTCCACTACATCGATGTGACTGTTAAAATGAACACACTCGCCAGAGCCTGTACCTTCGCGGCGTGCAACTAAATTCCAGCGTGGATATTTGTCGCTGTCTCCCGGCGTGTCATAAGCTCTAACCATTTCAGTGTTGAACCCGTGCTTTGTGAGCCTCTTGTTTAGGAACTCACAAATATCTCTGTAGTTTTCACCTGGAGGATTCAAAGTAGGAATACGAATTAGATTTTGTGTCAGCAAAATCAAATCATCGCGTCGAGTAGCAATTTCGCTTAAAAGTGGATCAAGCTTGGTATGTTGTTGTAGAGACTCCATCTATTGAGTATTGAAAAAAATAAATACGGTGGCAATACCGTAATAACACGGTATGGTTTTCATATGGTTAATTATACAAAAATAGCTTTTGACAACGCTCCAATAGGATTGGTCATGGCAGAAAACCGAATAATAAAGTGCTGTAATTTAAAGTTTTCTACAATGTTAGGATACCGTCAAAGAGATATTCAAGGACAATCTTTTCGGATGTTTTATGGATCAAACGAAGAGTTTGAGAGAATCCGAGACGTCGGCATAAATACTCTTAAAACTAAGGGAGAATATAGTGACGAGCGGCTTTTGCGTCATCAAAATGGCCACAGTGTTTGGTGTCGTTTTCGCGCCCATTCGTTAACCCAAAATAACCCGTTAGACCGGATTATATTGAGTTATGCTCAGATTTCTAATAATGCTCAGTCGATCAACTTAAGTAAGAGAGAGCGACAAGTTCTGGGCTTAATGAGCCAGGAAATGAGCAGCAAACAAATCGCACAAGAATTAAATTTGTCTCCCCGAACTATTGATGACGTGAGAGCGCGATTAATAAAACGCTACAAGGTAAAGCGGTGCTCTGACTTGTTAAGTAGAATGACCGGGCTGGGTTAATTTACTCTCACCTTAGTAACGATCCATACGCACTAATCTAAATTCTCGATCGAGATTTATTAGAGCCAAAGGCGACATTGATCGTAATCAGGGCCATAAAAACAATTGGAAAGGCAGTTTTGATTATAAAAGGCTAAAAAGTAGATTTATAAGAAATGCCGCACCAAATGGAGCGGCATTAAGAAAATACTTTGCTTGACAATTATATTCACCGATCGCGACACTAACAGAAAGTCATAGCCCCGAACATCGGATATTAATGATGTCTAATTTGAAAGTTATTACAGAGATTCCCGATATGGCTATTATGATGCCTGATGGCTGTCGCCTATCAGCACGTGTCTGGATGCCTCAAGACAGTATTGAAACCCCAGTGCCCGCAATTTTAGAGTTCCTGCCGTATCGTAAGCGTGATGGAACAACAGCCCGCGACAGCCTAACTCATCCATATTTTTCAAAGCGAGGATACGTCTGCGTTAGGGTAGACATGCGTGGGAACGGTGACAGTGATGGTTTAATGGAGGATGAGTATAGCCAACAAGAGCTGGATGATGCAGTCTCAACAATTCACTGGCTAAGTGCCCAGCCCTGGTGCAATGGAGCTGTCGGAATGATGGGTATAAGCTGGGGAGGTTTTAATGCCTTGCAAGTTGCAGCTCTGCAGCCAAGCCCACTGAAAGCGATAATCACCCTCTGCTCCACGGTAGACCGCTTCGCCGACGATATCCATTACAAAGGTGGGTGTTTACTGAACGAAAACCTCGGCTGGGGTGCCACAATGTGGGCCTATTCCTCACGCTCGCCTGATCCCGCTATAGTTGGAGAAAAATGGCGCCAAATTTGGATCGACCGGCTTACAGCACAGCAGTTTTTACCCAGTGTGTGGCTAAGACATCAAAACAGAGATGCCTATTGGCAGCACGGTTCAGTTTGTGAGAATTATGAGTCCATAACCGCAGCGACGTTAGCAATTGGGGGTTGGGGTGATGCATATAAAAATACTGTCTCACATCTGGTGCGGAATCTTACTGCACCAGTCAAGGGTATTGTTGGGCCGTGGGTTCATAAATACCCACATTTTGCTGTCCCTGAACCCCGGATAGGTTTTTTGCAAGAAGCACTAAGATGGTGGGATCATTGGCTTAAAGATATCGATTGTGGCATAAAAAATGATCCGGATTATACAGCCTATCTAATGCACGGCGTTCGACCCAAAACATGGTATGATGAACGAAAGGGGCATTGGATTGTCGAAAATAATTGGCCAGAGGGATTAAAAAACCAAATATGGCATCTTCAGCGTGACGATAAACTGGGCATGGAAAGTGAACAAATTCAACGCAGCATCATATCGCCACAAATTTGCGGCCTATCAGCGGGAGAATATTGTGCAATCTGGTTAGGACCCGAAATGCCCGGCGATCAGCGTATCGACGATGCACTCTCAGCCTGTTTCACATCCACAGCCTTGCAACAGGATACTGATATAGTTGGTGCACCAACACTGAAATTAAGCCTTAGTGCCGACCGGCCAGCAGCTCAGCTGGCTATTCGCCTTAATCATGTTCATCCAGACGGCGCATCAACACGGATTACCTATGGCGTTTTAAATCTCGCCCATCGAAACGGCCACTCAACAGCCGACCCATTAATAAAAGACGAACTAATAAACATAACAATTACACTTGATCAAATCGCATACCGAGTACCCAAGGGGCATCACCTTCGGATTGCAATTTCTTCAAATTACTGGCCACTCTTATGGCCAATGCCAGAGGCGGCAGTGATCAATATTACCGGGGGTCAATTAGATATTCCCCTGCGCCCAAGCGGGTCAAAAGATGAGAGGTATTTTTTAGATCCAGAGTCTGACGCGCCCTGGGAAATTGAAACAATTCGTTCAGCCCAAAACAGTAGAAAACAGATCAGTGACCAAACAACTGGTGAAGTTACTATTGAGATTATCGATGATTTTGGGAGCGCGCGGGATTGCGATCACGGCCTTGTCAGCGGTTCGGTGGCACGCGAATGGTGGACAATACATCCCGAAGATCCACTTTGCGCCAGCGCTAAAACCCATTGGACAACTGAGAACAGCCGCGATGCGTGGTCAGTGCGCACAGAAACCTATACAACTATGACCGCTGATGCCAAAAATTTTTACCTCACAGCTCGCCTCGAGGCCTATGAAGACGAGGTATTAATTTATCAGAAAGACTTAGAGGACTGTATCCCAAGGGATTTCAGATAAAGTCTTCTAAGTTATGAGATATATTATAAAAATTTCAAATACTTTAAATATCAGTTACTAATTAGGAAACCGAGGTAAGCCAAAACTAATTGAAAAGAAATTTTATAAGGAAGCAGTTTTAAAATAATTAATACGACCACCACTCAACAGGGCCTTAGTGCTAAAATGTAGTAATGAATGCTCTAATAAACAAAATTTAGTGGCCCGCATCAGCCCTTTTACCAATCAAATTTGTCAACCAGTCGGGATCCATTTCTGGAACTGATGATAGTAGCAAGGCTGTATAATCAGGGTGAGGCGGTTGGAAAACGTCAGTTTTCAGGCCCTGCTCCACGACCTCCCCTTGGTTCATTACTACCACCTGATCGGCAATAGCATTGACTGTTGAGATGTCATGCGTGATGAACATGTAGGTTAGACCTAATTCCTCTTGCAACCGCATTAGAAGCTTGAGAATTCCCTCTTGAACAATCTGATCCAACGCCGAAGTCACCTCATCACAAATTATGAAGTCGGGCTCCGCTGCCAATGCGCGTGCTATGCAAATTCGTTGCTTTTGCCCACCAGATAGTTCTGCAGGTAATCGCTCCATAAAGCTTGCATCTAACTCGATCATCTCTAGAAGATCTGTTACTCGCCTAGTCTGTGCGGCGCCTCGTATTCCAAGATAAAAATCAAGAGGGCGCCCTATTATTTCGCGCACAGTTTGACGCGGATTCATTGCGGTATCTGCCATTTGATAAATCATCTGGATTCGGCGTTTTTGCTCCTTGCTACGACGGGCAAGCTCCGGAGGTAGATCCTCTCCATCAAACCGTACTATGCCAGACTTTTGGGGCAAAAGCCCCGTGATAACGCGCGCTGCAGTCGACTTTCCTGACCCGGACTCTCCCACAATTGCAACAGTCGAACCTTTGGGGATTTCAATGTTAACGTTATTTAATACTTTTGCTGATCCGTAACTAGCATCAATGCCTTTTAGCGACAGAACTGAGGCCTGTGCTTCTTGCTGTGGCTTCTCAAGCGCCCGTACGGACCAAAGGGACTTGGTATATTCCTGTTTGGGTGCAATCAGCATTTCACGTGTTGGAGCTTCTTCCACTTCACTTCCATAACGAAGTACTTTTATAACGTCAGCCATCTGAGCCACCACTGCCAGATCATGTGTGATATAGATTGCCGCTGTATTAAACTCTTGCACTATCGATCTCATCGAGGCCAAAACCTCAACCTGCGTAGTTACATCAAGTGCTGTGGTAGGCTCATCAAATACCAATAGATCTGGGCGAGGCGACATTGCCATAGCTGTCATCACCCGTTGCAACTGTCCGCCTGAAACCTGATGAGGATAACGGTCACCAATATTGTCAGGGTCTGGTAAATTTAAAACGTCATACAGCTGCTTTGCATCATCATAAGCGTCTTGACGACTTTTGATGCCGGCCCGTATTGTTGAAGCTGTAGTCTGGACAATCAACCGACGCGCAGGATTAAAGGAAGCCGCCGCAGATTGGGCAACATACGTCATCCGATTGCCCCAGAATTTGCGCTTTTCACTATCTGACAATTTTGCCAGATCCACGCCATCAAAGATGATTTCGCCCTCGGTGATGCGGCATCCAGGCTGGGTATAACCCATTGCAGCAAGACCAAGCGTCGACTTGCCAGCACCAGATTCTCCGATCAGGCCTAGCACCTCACCAGCATGCAGCGTTAAATCAATACCATTGATAATATCGTGCCATTTTTCATCAGAAAATCCTTGGATCTTTAGACCCTTGATTGACAACAAAACATCACCTCTTTTAGTTTTATTGTTCATCATTCAGACCACTAGTTTTGTGTAGAAACCAGTCCACAACAAAATTTATTGCCACGGTTAGCACAGCAATAGCCGCGGCCGGCAACAACGGGGTCAAACCAGCCTTTAAATCATATTGTGCAAACATTATAAGCGACGCGTTATCACGCACCATTGAACCCCAATCAGCCGTTGGGGGTTGAATTCCAACTCCAAGGAACGACAGAGCGGCAATAGTTAAAAATACAAAACAAAACCGCAAGACCAAATTCAGCAATTAGCGGAGGCATAATATTGGGCAAAATTTCACGCCGCATTATCCAGCCCAGTCCCTCGCCGCGCAGTCGCGCCGCTTCAACGTAATCCATAACCACTACGTTCAGTGCCACAGCCCGAGTAATCGAAATACGCGTGTACTAGTCCAATACCGCAATAATTATGATAAGATTGGTAACTGTCGAACCAAAAATAGACAAAAGACCTAAGGCAAAAATTAAACTAGGGAATCGCCATCAACACATCGACAGAGCGACTTAGAAAGTTGATCTAGCCAACCTCGATTAATGGCCGCAGCAAGGCCAAGGATGCCCCCAATTAAAAATGCTAAACAAGTAGTTGCCACCGCAATGCCAACTGTGTTTCGCGCACCATAAATCATTCGCGAAAAAATATCTCGACCAATTTGATCAGTGCCAAAAATATAATCTGAACTCCAGGGCGCATATGGTTCTGGAAACACTTCTGCCTCTCCATAGGGAGCCAGAACAGGCGCAAAAATTGCGACTATGCATAACATAGAATTATTCATCATACCAAAGCGTGCAGTGAGCGGAGCCTTACGTAAGTCCATTACAATACGTGCCCAAAAGACGACGTTCATTTACTGCAGCGACTTCGCCAGAGCTGAATAAGTGTTGGGGTCTTTTTCATTTTGGGTGCAGCAATCGTGGATTAGTGACAATACCAATAATATCGGCAGTTAAGTTTAAAAGTATGTATGTAATTGCAAAAATCAGAGCACAGCCTTGAACCACCGGTATATCTCTGCTCGCAACTGCATCTACCATCAATTGGCCAATGCCTGGATAGACAAAAACAACCTCAACGACTACGACCCCCACCACTAAATAAGCTAAGTTAAACGCAATAACAGTCGCAATTGGAGCCCAAGCATTGGGCAAAGCGTGTTTCAAGATAACTTCAGTTGGCGAAGCACCAGACAAACGCGCCATTTGAATGTAGGGCGAGGCCAACAAGTTAATTATAGCTGCACGCGTCATCCGCATCATGTGCGCCACGATGACCAAAGTCAGGGTTAAAGCGGGTAGAGCAGCTCGATAAATTCTTTCGCCAAAATGTGTATTGGCGTCGACATTCGCAAGAGACGGAAAAACTGAATTTAATGAAGAAAGAAAAAGAATCAGAATATAAGCAACAAAAAACTCTGGGAAAGAAATAGTAGTTAACGTCGCTGTGTTTACCGAGCGATCATAAAACGAGTTTCTATATAGTGCTGTTGAAATTCCCAAAAACAGGGACAATGGGACTGCAACCAAAGCTGCCATCGACGCCAAGAATAACGTATTCCGTAAACGAGGAATAACTAAATCGACCACTTCCCGTGATCGGTCAGTTCCAGAAGCATTTCGGCCTGAAAAGGATGTTCCAAGATCTCCCTGTAGGACCGCGACAACCCATTGGCCGTACCTTACGACTGCCGGCTGGTCCAATCCAAGTTCACGTCTGAAAGCAGCAACGGTTTCTTCTGTTGCGGCCTGTCCTAAAATAGTCTCCCCAAAATCACCTGGTAGTAGTTCCATTGCTGAAAAGATAATAATAGACACAACAAACAGAGTAGCCGCGCCCATAGCAAGACGCCCAAATACTGTTTTAAATACGGGATGTAAGATTTTATTGCCTTAGAATTAGTTGCTTAGGCCAGAAACTCCAGCCTAAGCATTTTAAACATTAAATTAAGCAAACCACCAACGCTCAACGCATTTTGCGCCGTCTGTATCCCAGTTGGCTGCTACCTGCTCATCGTGCGCGATTGCTTTACTGTTAGCACCCACGTAGCTGTTGAACAGTGGAACTATTGAACCTCCATCGTTGCTAACAAGGCTCTGACACTCATAATAGATTTCTCTACGTTTTGCATCGTTAAGCTCAGCACGCGCCTCTTTGACCAACATGTTGAACCGCTTGGAACCATCGGTCCCTTTCCAATTGGTATCGTTCCATTCTGTGTCATTTGTATAAGCTGCAGAGAACATCCAATCTTCAGTTGGACGACCACCCCAATAGCATGCACACCAACCTTTAGCGTCGTTGTTCCAAACATTTGACCAGTAGCCATCATTAGGCTCACGCACTACTTCGAATCTCTATTCCCTGCTTAGACGCAGAGTTTGCGATCAATTGTGCAGCATCCACGGCGCCTGCGAACGCAGCATCAGCAGCTGACAATTGAATTTTTCCAGAATGACCTGATTTCTTGTAATGGAAGGCTGCCTTATCAGCGTCAAACTCTCGCTGAGGTAAATCAGAGTTGTGATAACGGTTTGCTGTGGAGATTGGGTGATCATTACCGACTGCACCATAACCAAGCAAAATCTTATCGACAAGTTCTTGGCGTCTAATTGAGTGCTTCAGGGCCATTCTGAGATCATAATCGCCAAATGGATCAACGTTCAGACGCATTGGAAAAGTATAGTGCGCTGTACCTGTGGTCTCCAGGATATTAACATTTGGGTTCGTTTAAATAAATTTATCGTTTTTAAATCAACCCTATCCATGGAGTCGATGTCACCATTCATGAGAGCTGTTTGACGCGCTGTGGGGTCGACAATTGACAATAACTCAACCTGGTCAAAGTGCGCACGACCTTCTTTCCAATAATTTGGATTACGCGTTAGTACAGATTTCACACCTGGTTCAAAAGATTGCATAACGTAACCACCAGTTCCTATACCTGACGTCATATCGCCTGCAGGACGTATAGAAATATGGTAATCACTAACTATGAATGGGAAGTCAGCATTTGGAGCTTCCAAATCAAAAATCACTCGATTTTTGCCATCAGCTGTTATTGATTTCACTGCGGTTAACAGCCCTTTAGCGGCAGAAGTAGAGTCTTCGCCCATGTGATGGTTGAACGACGCTATAACATCTTCAGATGTCATGGTTTTACCGTTGTGGAATTCAACGCCCTGTCTGAGGTTGAACACCCACTTCTGAGCATCAGACGACTCATACGTCTCTGCAAGCTCACCTATTAGTTGCCCATCATTGTCAACCTCAGTCAGATGGTTGCTAAATGTATAACCATTTACAAGAGTGTAATGATTTTCAGACGTGGCTGAGTCTAGAGTGTCTGTAGTTGCTCCATGTCCAAGCCCCATTCTAAATAAGCCACCACGACTTGGAGTAGCTGCCTCTACTTGTTCGGCCAGACTCAAAGCAAAAGGTACAGTCATGCCCATGGCAACTGCCGACATCACGAATTGACGGCGGCCTATTGAGCCGTTTGTTAATTTTTCTTGCTGTTGTTTTAAAAACTTTTCTGACATTTTCACTCCCTTGCGGACTCTTTGGTCCATTTATATTCAGTTTTACTGGTTCTCATTCGACTAATGAAAACACTTGAGCCTTTAAGCATTTATTCAGAATAAAGCTTGGCTTGGTAATAGGATCATGCATCAACACATGGTGTACCCGTAATCATACACAAACCCGCGTGAGAGTCCCCTGTAAATTTTTATATTTTCTCTTTTTTAAGTTAAACCTAACGTAACGTTTAAAAATTTATTTAATAATAACTAACTCTTAGGTTGATTACCTGCCAAGGGAATTTAGAGGTATACATAGTATAAAAGTATTGTTTAGAGCTATTGCATGAAAAATTGTATAATAGTTTAGTATGAATTTACGTCAGCTAGAAGCATTCAGAGCAACCATCCGCTGCGGTTCCATTACTGAAGCGGCCAAAATGTTGCATATCTCGCAGCCCAGCGTCAGCAGGTTGATTGCAGATCTTCAACATTCTGCAGGGTTTCCACTTTTTGTGCGGGTTGGGAGGGGTTTGACCCCGACTGTAGAGGGGCGGCATTTCTACGAAGGCGTTGAAGGCATGTTCGTCGGAATCGATAGATTGCAGGATTTGGCAAAGTCCATTCGCAATTCATCAGGCAGTACAATCTCGATTGGGACAATCCAATCCATCGCCACTATCGAACTGCCAAAGGCTATCAATCAGCTCTATCAAAATAGCCCTGAAACCCAGTTTGTTGTTCAAACGAGAAACACCCCCGCCATTCTAGATGCCGTACAGATGCGCCAAATTGATTTGGGGATTGTCGGGCGAGAGCCAGATCACACTGGTGTCGAAACCTTATACGAAACCACTGCGCCGTATGTGTGCCTGATGCCCGAAGGTCATCCGATGGCACAAGAGCATGGCCTTGTAGATCTGGAAGAAGTTGCTGAATCTGAGACTTTTGTAACCTTTGGAGCGAACTATCCAGATTCGATGATGTCGATCGACCCAGCCTTGTCAAACAAGTTGCGCGCTCGCTCACGTTTATCAGTTGCAAATATGCCTTTAGCAGGTGCCTTAGTACGAGAAGCATCTGTTTTAGCTATTTCTGACCCGTTTTCTGCAGAACAATCCGTCCTCATGGGGGGCGTTGTGTTTCGACCAATCAAACAAAACCTGACCTACTACATTGCAGTGGTTGCTTCTGGTCGCGAAGCATTGTCGCGAGAGGCATTACATTTTGTCGATCTATTTGCGGATCAGTTGGAAAAGCGGGTAAGTAAAGTAAGGAGTTTGAGCAAAACAGTTACTTGATTAGATCCTGATTGTGTCAACAATCAACAGATCAATGGAATTTTTCGAAACTACTTTTGATATATTTTACCTGACCAAAAAAGGCATTTTAGCTCAAGAACATAATATAGGTCTGACGCATGAGTCAGACATCATTTTCGATTAGTTAGCTTGGTAATAATCTGTATACTAAATTTCAAAGCTACCAGTAAGATTATATTTAGTCATGACCCACAGAGCAAGCAGAGTTTATTCCACAGAAGACGCGCGGCTTATCGCTAGACGACGTTTACCTAAACTGATCTTCGATTTTGTCGATGGAGCCACGGGACGGGAAGTTGGTACAAAACGAAATGTATCTCAATTCGACAATATCATGTTGCAGCCTCGTGTAATGACCGATGTAGCACAATATTCGCTAAAGACTGAACTCATGGGAAAATCCTACAAGTTGCCTTTTGGAATTGCTCCAATGGGCATGTGCAATTTGGTTCATCCCAAGGCGGACACAATATTGGCACATGCGGCTAAGGCAATGAATTTTCCTGTGTGTTTATCCTCTGCTGCATCCACTTCTATTGAGGAGATGGCGCGTGCTGCAGGCTCACAAGCATGGTTTCAACTCTATTTTGGCGCCTCAGCCGAGGCATCTTTAGCGATGGTTGAACGTGCCCGGGTTGCCGGATTTGATACCCTGATTTTAACGGTAGACGTACCGCAAGTTTCACGCAGGGTGCGAGATCTTCGCAATGGTTTCAAAGTCCCTTTTTCAATAACACCAAAAGTGTTTTGGGACTTAGCAACTCACCCACGGTGGTCTCTGGGGACACTCTTAGCCGGGGCGCCTCGACCAATGAACTTTACAGACAGCAAAGGCAACAACACCTTCGATCGTGATGCAAGCCGGTCTGGTGCTGATTGGTCATTTATGGAGGTCTTACGGGATAAATGGCAGGGCAATCTGGTTATCAAAGGTTTAACATCAGCGGAAGATGCCCACCGAGTTCAGAGCTTGGGGGCTGATGCTATCTATGTGTCGAACCATGGAGCCCGTCAACTAGACAGTGTGCCACCCGCAATCCGGCTTTTACCTTTGATCCGCGATGCTGTTGGCCCAGATTTTCCATTATTGTTCGATAGTGGCATTCGGAACGGTGAAGATGTGATAAAAGCCTTAGCGCTTGGAGCTAATTTTGTAATGCTTGGGCGTCCTGCCCTTTTTGCCCTCGGCGCAGATGGGGCAGACGGACTGCATGCTCTTCTAAAATGTTTTGAAACAGATATAACTGCCGTAATGGCTCAATTGGGTGTCTCGTCGATAAGCCAGCTTGGCGCGGATGCTATTTTTGATGACAATGAGCACAAAAGTAAATCTGGAAACAAGAACAAAGACAGTTTTACGGCTAGCCAGAAAAAACCTTAAGTGAGAAAGATCAGATGACAGATACTAAGATGATCAGAGGTGGCGCCCTATTAGCTCGCGCTCTTAAAGAAAAAGGTGTTGAGCATGTTTTTACCCTGGCTGGTGGCTTCTGCAATCCGGCTCTTGAAGGTTTTATGGAGTGCCAAATGCCTGTCATCAATACCCCGCATGAACAGATCGCTGGGCACTTGGCGGATGGTCATGCCCGAATTACCCGTTCACCCACTGTCTGCCTGGTTGGGCCAGAAGGCTTCGCCAACGCAGTACCAGCTATGTTGGAAGCAGGGGGCGAACGCAGCCCAGTCATTTTCGTAACTGGTTCATCAACACTTAAGAGGCAAGGTGCTGGTGGTTTCAAGGAGATTGATGACGTCGCAATCGCTGCTCCCTTGGTCAAATATTCCGTACAGATCACAGATGGGGAGCGGATCAGTGAGTTTGTAAACCGTGCATGGGTTGCAGCTACTACCGGATACCCTGGGCCCGTTCATATCTCGCTACCGGTAGACATTATGTTCTCATCGTTTGCCCCAGACGCGGGGCTCAGCGAGCGTCCATTTAACCGTATGGATCGCCCAGTTGCGCGAGCGTGGCCTGATCCTGCGTCCTTGTCTTTGGTTCTGGAAAAACTGAGTTGTGCCGAGCGCCCCGTAATTATTGGTGGGCACGGTGTCTGGTGGTCAAAGTCAGAAGACAAGCTTGAAAAGGTTGGCAAGACATTGCGTCTGCCAATTTTTAATGTCCCTTACCATTCCAAGTTACTTGGTGAGGAATGCGAGGCATATATGGGTTTAGCCGATTTCCATCAATACCACCCGTCTAAATCCGCGATTCACGAGGCAGATCTGATATTAATGATCGGCGGACGTCTGGACAACCAAATGAACTTTGGCAACCCCCCATTCTTTACTAACGAGCAAACGCTAATCTGCATCAATGGGAGCCATGAGGAACTTGAATACAATCAAGCCGCCGATGAGGTCTTGCTATCTGATCCAGGTGCCTTTCTTGAGGCACTCAGCAAGCTAGGCAAAACATGGCCTGCTTGGTTCGATTTGCAAAAAGATCGTCGGGCCGCTTGGGTCGATGAATGGTACGCGCACATGGAAGCCGAGTCTTTAAAGCCAGGCAAGATGCACCCACTCCAACTGTCGCTGGATGTGCAAGAACAGATGGGCGACGATGATTGGCTAATTTTTGATGGTGGAAACACCCATTTCTGGTCAGAGATTGCAGTAAACATGGCTGGAGCACGTGGCCAGAAATTGGGGGGGATCATGCACCCTGGCAATTACTCCTTGCTGGGCGTTGGCGTTTCGTTTGGCGTTTCAGCCAAATCCTTGCATCCGGACCGCAATGTCGTGGTTAATCTCAGGGGATGGCGCTTTTCTTTCAGGTGGCCTATCAATCGAGTCTGCTTTCCAGGATAATCTTCCCATCACCATCGTAATCGATAACAACGGTGGGCTTGACTGCATTAGCCAACAACAGGAACGCCTGTTTGCTAATGGCAAACACTTCGCCACCGATTTCCGCGATATCCCCTTTCATACGATGTGTGAGGGCATGGGCGGATACGGCGAGCTCGTCGAAACCCGGGATCAACTGGCCCCAGCCTTACAACGCGCGATGGCCAGCGGGATGGTCGCAATAGTCAACGTGAAATGCCGGGGCGTGATCAGTCCTATCGTCGCGGCAACATCGGACAAACGAGACAAGGCTTCGATTGAATAATGGCAACACTTTCTTCACATACACTGAACGGTAGTGACGGCACACATGCGGGCGGTATCCCCGTAACACTGACCAATCTCAAAACAGGGAAAGTAAGTTTTAGAACACTACATGGATGATGGGCGGCCGATTGTCGCAAGCAGATCAGTGAAGCCTCTAAGTATTGACACTCAGGCCACTATCTATGAACTGCTGTTCGATGTACACGGGGCCCTACTGGGCCACCCAGAGAAATGCCCGCTACTGTCACTCAAATTGCACTGCGCTTTGCAGATGTCGGACCCAAGCGGTTCACGTACCACATGCCCGTCATATTCTAGTCCCGAATTCATATTCAATGTGGAGCTTCAGCATAATGGACGGCCTGAACATGTCACGCCGCATTCGCCGTACGCCCTACACCGACCGGGTGGAAGAATGCAGGCGTCCGTGGCTTTTCTGTTGTGAACCACATGCTGCTTCCCAAGGCGTTCGGCCCGACGGTTGAGGAAGACTACTGGCACCTACGGGAGCATGTGCAGATTTGGGATGTGTCAGTTCAGCGCCAAGTCCAAATTACAGGCCCTGATGCAGCTGCACTTGTTCAGTGGATGACGCCTCGCAACATCTCTAAAGCTAAATTAGGGGATTGTTTTTACATTCCGATCATCGATGCACAAGGCGGGATGATAAACGATCCAGTTATGTTAAAACTGGCTGAAGACCGTTCTGGCTTTCCATTGCTGACAGCGATTTACTTTTGTACGCGATGGGTTTGGCACTTGGGCGAGGCATGGATGTTAAGATCACGGAGCCAGACGTTAATACTCTCGCCATTCAGGGGCCAAAAGCCGAGGATTTGCTAGCTTCTCAGTTTTTGGCAGCAATGACATACGGAATATTGGATTTTTTAAGTATAATTGGATTGATTTCAAAGGTACTCGCCAATTAATAGCGCGGTCAGGCTATTCTCGGCAAGGTGGCTTTGAAATATATCTGCAGGGTGGCCACTTAGGCCCAGCTCTTTGGGACAGTATCTGGGAGGCTGGCCAGGCTTTTAACATCAGGCCGGGCTGTCCAAATCTAATTGAACGAATTGAGGGAGGCCTTCTCTCTTATGGGAATGAGTTTACACGTGAAAATAATCCCTTTGAGATAGGTCATGGTAAATACTGCACTATCGATAACTCGCTTGATTACGTCGGTCGGGAAGCTTTACAAAAAATCGCTTTAAATGGTGTATCACGCAAAATACGTGGCGTGGCCTTTGATGGCGGCCCATGCCCAACCTGCTCGAAGCCATGGCCAGTAATGGTAGAAAAAAAGCAGATAGGTTCAATTACCTCAGCCATATGGTCACCTCGTTTAAAAATAAATATTGGTCAATCGATGGTGAATAGAGGTTTTTGGGATCCAGGCCAAACCGTCACCGTTCACTCACAAGAGGGGATTGTAAGGTTAGGTGAAGTTTCAGCCCTTCCCTTCACTTAATCGGAAACAGCAGCACAGATGGCCTTCCAAGAACTAACACAGGACTTGGTATGTATTAATGATATTAAATATATTAATTAATTCCAACGAAGAGTTTGCAAATTGTTACTTAATAAAATAACTTTTTTTTAAATAGCTGGGAAAAAGTCCATGCGGAAACAAGCCATCGTGCGACAGCCTGACATTTTGAGTGTTTTGAATAAACAAAATAAATCGATGACTGCATACGATATCCTTGATCAAATGAAACTTTATAAACCTGATTTGGCGACTCCAACGATATATCGCGCCCTAGCAGCATTAACAGATCAAGGCCTGGCACATAAGCTTGAATCTTTAAAAGCATTTGTCCCCTGTCGATGTACCCATGAAGCGGCTGTTCCAGTGTTAGCCATCTGTGAGGATTGCGGAACAGTAGAGGAATATGACGGTACTTCCTTGCTGCAAAACCTTTCCATCATTTCCTCTCAATCAGCATTCAAAGCTAACCGCCATATCATGTAAGTTAACGGTCAATGCGACAACTGTTCAGCATAGTATATTATTATAAGGAATTTTAATGAATATTTTTCCAATTATCGTAGTAAACGCAATCGTCGCCACAGCTGTTATCGGGGAAGAGGCCCGACAGCTTGATGCACATGAACACGGCATCGGGCATTTGAATATCGCATTTGAAGATCAAAAAATAGCTATGCAATTGCATGCACCGGGTGCGGACATCGTTGGCTTTGAATACAAAGCGGAAAGTTCAGAAGATCTTGCTTCGATTGATTTCGCATTGAAAATGTTAGCACGACCGCTGGAACTCTTTGTTATACCCAATGCGGCCGGGTGTGATATCTTGAGCGCTCGCGCCGCTCTGGAAAGCGGCGAAAACCAAAATAACGGCGGCGAGGATCACGAGGATCACGAGGATCACGAGGATCACGAGGATCACGAGGATCACGAGGATCACGAGGATCACGAGGATCACGAGGATCACGAGGATCACGAGGATCAACATACTGAGGACCATGGTCAAGACAAAAATGACGAAGACAATTCAAATAAGGAAGGCCATACAGAGTTTCATGGTGAATATTTGCTAACTTGCACCGATCCTTCCGCCGTGACCGAAATTGCGTTTGATTATTTTAGCGTTTTCATAAATGCCTTGAAGGTTGAAGTGCAGATTATATCGGACAGTGGATCTGCTTCGTTTGAAGTTAAACGTGACGCACCAACACTTGATTTAGGGGAAATATTCTAAGTTGGGAGCTGCAGAACCTTCAATCATACATCTCGAAAAAGTCTATTACAGATGGCCTGGTCGAGCATCGTTTACGCTGCATGTACCTAAATTGACATTGAGACGGTCTGAAACTGTTTTGCTTCTCGGCGAAAGTGGGTCTGGGAAATCAACGTTATTATCCCTAATTTGTGGGACCGTCAGTGCAGATTCAGGACATATTTTTGTCGCTGGGGCAGACATCAGCAAACTTTCTGCGGGAAAGCGGGATAGCTTCCGAGCCGAACAAATTGGATTAATTTTTCAACAGTTTAATCTGTTGCCGTTCGCCAGCGTAAAAGACAATATTTTATTACCTTTAAATTTTGCACCCAAACGCCGCAAACGAGTGACCAATTTACACCTCGAGGCAGAGAGACTTTGCGATGAGCTAGGTTTGTCTGATGATTTGATAATGGCCCGCGCTGGAACTTTGAGTGTCGGCCAGCAGCAACGGGTAGCTGCAGCGCGAGCATTAATTGGGGCACCACCGCTTATTATTGCAGATGAACCCACCTCCTCACTAGATGCAGCCACGCAAACAGTATTTCTATCTTTATTATTTTCGCAGGCACGGGCAAATGGATCAACTTTGTTGATGGTCAGCCATGATGCTCGCTTATCGAACCAATTTGACCGAGTGATCCACATGTCAGAGATTATTCAAACCGAGCGAGGAATGCCGTGATTTTACGCCTGGCAATGGGCTCATTAACGGCCCGAGCACTTACGGTTGGAATGACAATCCTAGCGATTGCCGTTTCAGTCGCACTCTTTCTTGGCGTTGAAAAAGTACGCACTGGGGCTAAAGCGAGCTTTGCCAACACAATTTCTGGGACTGATTTGATTGTTGGTGCACGGTCGGGATCAGTACAATTACTCTTGTATTCTATATTTAGAATAGGGAACGCGACCAACAATTTGACGTGGGAAAGCTATCAAAATATTGCGGCACACAAGGACGTGGATTGGATAGTACCAATTTCACTTGGCGACAGCCATCGACAGTTCCGCGTCATGGGAACTACTCCTAATTTTTTTGATCGATACAAATATAGGTCAGGCCAATCACTCGTAATACAAGATGGCGAGTTGTTAGACGATCTGTTTGATACAGTCATTGGTGCAGATGTCGCAGCAACTCTTGGTTATGAGATTGGAGATCCGATTGTAGTAGCACACGGGATAGCTTCCTTCATGGAGCACCAAGACCAACCGTTTTCTGTGTCAGGCATTTTAATGAAAACTGGAACACCGGTGGATCGTACGGTAGTTGTTAGTCTTGAAGCGATAGAGGCCATCCATGTGGATTGGCAAAGCGGAGCCCAGATACCAGGCCAGGTTACACCCGCAGACTCCTTGCGTCAAATGGAGCTAAAGCCAAAAGCAATCACTGCAGCCCTTTTAGGTACCAAAAGTCGTCTGAAAGTCTTTGCCTTGCAACGGTCAATAAATGAATATCCAGAAGAACCGTTGATCGCAATTTTACCTGGTGTCGCTTTGCAAGAATTATGGCAAATTGTTGGTATTGCTGAAAAATCCCTAATTGGTGTATCTATAATGGTTGTCGTTACAGCTTTTATTGGAATGGTGGCAACAATTTTATCTAGTTTGAGCGAACGCCGCAGGGAAATGGCAATTTTTAGAGCTATGGGTGCACGCCCTCGTACAATCGTGACACTTCTTTTGCTTGAAGCTATTTTGATGGCAGGTATTGGTGCATGCCTTGGTATGGTTCTTTTGTATTTAGGCCTATTCGCTGGTCAACCGCTTATTGACCGTTCATTTGGCCTTTGGCTTCCCATCGAACCCCCAACCATCCGTGAGGTTAAGCTGTTATTAAGTATTGTAATAACAGGTGCACTCGTGAGCATATTCCCCGCGATTCGCGCTTATCGCATGTCACTTGCAGATGGCATGATAGCCAGAATTTGAGAAAATAACCAAAATGCAGAAAATACGACGACGCCATTTGATTACTACAGCACTGGCAAGTGCTATGCTGCCGCAATCAGCGTCGGGTAGTAAGGCCACAGAAATAATGTGGGATGATTTAATCCCACAGGGAGTGCCTTACTCAGAAATTATCGGTGAGGGAGAGATGGATGAGCTCAACGATTATTGGAGACCTATTTACGATGCAAACGCGACAAAACTAAATCCAGCGCTCAATGACGCTTACATCAAAATACCTGGCTTCATAATTCCTATTGATTTATCGACAGCTGGCGTAACCAAATTTGTACTAGTACCATATGTCGGGGCTTGCATTCATACCCCCCCACCACCACCAAACCAACTTATCTTTGTTTCCACTCTGGTACCTTGGTCAAGTGACGACCTCTGGGAAGCTGTTTGGGTAACGGGTAACATGCGGCATGGGATTCAAACAACCGAATTGGGGGAGACAGGCTATGTTCTTACCGCCGATAAAATTGAGGTTTATGTTTGGTGAGAATAGGAATTAATAGGCGGAATTTATTGGCAAGTTTAGGTCTCTTTGGAACAATACCTCATTTGGTATGGGCCGAAGATTACATTGATATAGACTGGAAAGATCTCGTTCCGGAAGGCCAATCCGTTATCCCCCCAATGCTGCAAGGTCTAATCGATCACGACCAAGCACCACTAACTAGTCAACAGCCCATATCTAGTGGTGTTCGTACAGACTGGAATGGCCAGATTGTACGCTTGCCAGGGTTCATAGTTCCTATTGATTATTCCGGAACGGGCGTCACTGCATTTATCCTTGTGCCGTTTGTCGGTGCCTGCGTGCACGTTCCACCGCCGCCAGCTAATCAACTTGTATTTGTCACTACAGAAAAACCCTACCAGAGCTCCGGTCTTTTTGAGGCCGTTAATGTGATCGGCATGTTTGGCGTCTCGTCAATGTCAACACAGCTTGCTGATATTTCTTATGCTTTATCTGCAGATCTTATCGAACCGTTTTGAGAATAGCTCAATGCAAATGGATAATAATTAAAGCAAACTATCAAAGTTGGCCCGCCGACCTAGAACTATTTTTTAGCTTCAAGTAATTGGTATAGGCTAGCCGTTTTAATTTTTGAACCCAATGATTAGAAGTATTAATATTTTGTCTTTAAATTTTTTTAGGTGTGATTCTGATCGCGAAAATCTGAAGTAACAGTACTTAAGATTGACTATTAAGATCCTCTCCCAGCTCATCGATACGATCCAAAATATGATCTAACTTTTCGTGGTATTCTTCTTCGTAACTTTCATCTCGATCGTGATCATGCATAATCAGAGACCCAACAATAAACAAAGTTACTATCACAACACATACTGTAATTATTGTGACCATCGTTTTGGTATAGGTATCCATGAGACCCTCCTTTAATTATCCACAAACATGGCCAAGCAGAAATGCGCCAATAAAGATATTCTTAGACTAGCATCCCACGTGCCTCAACGGGGATCACTTCACGGATCTGATCCCCGCGAACAGCTACCAGCTGGTTCACCATATTAACAGCAACGCACACATGGTTTGGGACCACTCGCACAATATCACCAACTACCGGTTTGTTTTTCGATTTAGAAAGATCAAGAAATCCATGCTCTTCCGCAAATTTATGAATGCGCGCGGCTGGATGTTCAAGGATCAATCCAAAACCCTGCAGGTTTCCTGTATCAGAGGTCAATGTTTTCGAGCCTGCATCCAAAATACCTCGTTCTGGCCCACCACGGCTCACGACACTGGAATACACACTGAACGCACAATCTGCCAGAGTCGCAAATCCAGCTTGAATCATCATACGATCATTGAAAATACATGTGCCTGCACGATGTTCCGTGGCTCCCAGCAGTTTTCCAATATTAGAAAAATTAGGAGTTCCACCCGTAGAAACGATCCCTTGTTTGAGCCCTAAGGCCGCTAGACCAATTGTCATCTCATCTAAAAAAACTTGCGTCTGCGGCCAGCTATCAAGTGATGGATAAAACAATAGCCCCACAAAGTTGAGCATCGAGTCATCACGGATAACCTGTGCCAGTGCAAGCGCTTCCCCAGGAGTTTCAACACCTGCACGTTTTTGTCCTGTGTCACATTCGATCATGACATCCAGTACACGTCCAGCTTGTCGTGCAGCATCTGAATAAGCTGCCAGCGAAACTAGGTTGTCGCTGCAGACCTTAAGGGCCACACGCTGCTGTAAAGATGCCAGCCGACCAGATCTCGCAGCCCCAAGTAAATTGGTTGCAATAATAATATCATTAATACCAGCATCCACCATTACCTCAGCCTCACCAAGCTTTTGGCAAGTTATTCCCTTCGCGCCAGCCGCAATCTGCTTTTTTGCTAGTATTGACGATTTATGAGTTTTGATATGTGGACGGTTTGTTACTCCAGCCTTTTCGCACAGTGTTTGAGCACGCATTATGTTGCGTTCGACCACGTCAAGATCTATCACCGAACAGGGCGTACCAAAGTTTTCTATAATTTCAGTCTTAAGTGCAGAAGTTGCCTTATTCATTTAACTTATCCATTCGGACCAAACATTTATTTAGAGGTTATAATTGTCAGATTTTGCTTAGTCTAGTGGTTGCCGTAAGACTAACGAGAACATCCATAGTATTGCTGGCATAGCCTGAATCTATGTCCGCAATAATTGACAACACAGGGATCGCAGCACGGTTCAGCTTGGAATTAATAGATGAATAGGGCAGATTTATTCTCGCTATACCGAAGTTAGCTTGCTCATGTCAGTTGAATTTATCTAGTTTCATAACCAATTATAATTTTGCCGTATGCTCTCGCCAAAGAATTGTAAAACCCGATACTATGATGAAAATAATTCCTGGAAATAAGGTATCAATTGGAAGTTCTCCAAATAAAAACCAACCAAATGCAAAAGAAGTAATTAAACCAAAGTAACCAAATGGAGCTAAAACTGATGCTGGCGCGTGTCGAAAAGCATACATTAAAAATACAACACCAAAACCGCCACAAATTGACATACTGAGAATTAAAATAGCGTCCATATAAGATTGTATCGGGGTCAATTCAGTCGTTATAGCAGCAAAAATAATTGCTCCTATTGCCGCAGAAAAGGCCGAGTATAAATACAGAATTGCATTTGACGTAGACTTATCAAAACTCCGTAAAGTCACCACTGATGCTGCGTAACAAAAAGCGGCACCAATGGGGAATACTGAAGTCCATGTAAAAACTTCTGAGCCAGGGCGTACAATTAATATTACGCCCATAAAACCAACAATAACGGCTCCCCAGCGCCACAATCCAGCCCTCTCTCCATAAAAAAAAGTTGCAATCATGACTATAAAAATAGCATTTGTCTGAGCGAGTGCTGAAGCCGTCGCTAATTCTAAATTTGCTAATGCTGTAAAAAATAATAGCTGAGCAGCTGCAACGAACAGTCCACGACCAAATGCTAGTTTCCACTTTTTGATTTTATAATCACTTATACTGAAACTTAATTCACGTGTGTAAGCCAGCAATAAGATGGACGGTAAGATACCTAAAACGTTCCGATAGACTGACAGTTCTTGAGAGGAGTAGCGCACCGAAAGTATACGTACATGAACACTCATCAAATCAAAACAAACGTATGCCAGCAGGCAAACCAAGATTGCTCTAATATTATGTGACATTTATCTCCAACCAAAAAGCGTGAAAGCTTTTGTTAAAGTTGAATAGACTGTGTTTGGAGTTTCTGAGTCAAGTTAAAGCCAGCGCCCCTTTATTTTGGCAGAGCCCAAACCACCCTGCACCTAGCGTCTTTTGAGACTTAGGCGGACCCAAAGCTACCTAAAAGATTAATCGCCAGCAGATCGACATCCCAGATAAATGCGAGCAACCTTTTTTGGTTGGTTGATGTAGTTCATTCGTCTGTCATTTTGCTTTAGGCTTCCGGTTAATTAGTACTATTCCGATACTAACCATAAATAATGCAGCAACGATCCAGGATGATACCTCCTCGTCAAGTATTAACCACCCTAAAATTACGCCAAAAACAGGGGCAAGAAAGCCGAAACTTGCCATATCGCTTGCTGGGTATTTCGAAAGAATCCAAAACCAAGTTAAAATACCAAATCCGACTACGACGATAGATTGAAAAGCCAAAATTCCCCAGTGTTCAGGACGTAATTCTCTGATTTGGTCTCCTATCAGATATGAAACGGGTAGAAGGACAAAAGCTGAAACAACCAGTTGATAAAGCAACTGCATCTCGGGTGCGGATCGGTTCATTGGTGTTAAGCGTGCGACTAAACCAATCGCAGCCCAAATCATCGCAGCTGCAATGCAAAAAATATCACCAATTAGCGCGTTCTCCCCCTCATTTCGCCCCAACATTGCTATCGCCACTCCAGCCGTTGCAACTACCAAACCACCAGCACGCAACATTGTAATCTTTTCAGTTGGAATTAAGAAATGTGCTGCAATCGTCATCCAAACTGGCATCGTGTAGAAAAGGACTGAAACCCGAGCAACGCTCGAATAATCCAGCGCGAAAAACAGGAGTAGAAACTCAATCGCAAATAACACCCCAGCAATAATCCCCCAAGGCAGGCTACCATCAGTGATTGATAATTTTCTTTTTAAAAATAGCGCCAAAACAAAAACAGGAAAGATTGCAAAACCTGAACGCAAACCAGCTTGCAACGCAGGGTGCATTCCCTCCGACACTATTTTAACCAAAACTTGGTTTAGTCCTAAAAGTAACGAGACAGCCACTAATAACGAACAACCCAGCGTATCCATTTTATCTTTGGGGGCCACTAAAAATCCTTCAATTCCTAAAATGCACCCTAAGCCTACAGATTAGATACAACAATGCTGCTGTATTTAAGTTCCAGCGTCTAGTTTCAGTCGCTGTCGAATACTGAGAGTAATACTAGATCAGCTACACCCTAAGGAAACTCACCCCCCCCTCTTGAACATTTACTAAGCCAGAGACGTGGAGACGGGTAGATTGGGGTTTAGTAAAATTCTAAATTTATGATTGAAATATCAGCTGTGTAATTTTTACCATATGCAACGATACCTATGCTCTTAATTGTACTTTGTTTTATCAAAGTCCTCATAAATGACGAAGATTTCATAAAGGATTCAAATGGCAGTTTGATCTCTTGCCAATTGGCAGAGGTATCAAAGCCTTGATGGTAATAGTGCCATGGTAAGCTAGTACTTGAATTTCTAATATGTAGATAATACCGTTCGCCATTACCTTTGACTTTTAACTTTATACCTGCCTTTCCTTTTGCAAGCTCCAACGGGATTGATGACCTAACTTGTATGAAACCTCCATTATTAGCTGTAGACACCTGACCTGTTAGCCTGATGGCTTCTTCTGATCCATTATTTACAAATTTAGCACTTCCTTCAGAAACACCACCCATCACAGTGTCTGCAAAGTAAGACCACTGACCAGTTTTAATAAGGTTTTCGGCCATTGCGCCTCCCCACGTCGAAACTGCAAAAAACGTACTAGCTACCAATAATTTTAATTTTTTTTTGTTGACCACTTTTTCAACTCCATTGGCACCCTTTGGATTTTATACGAAGCCTCTTAAATCTTAGATCACACAATGCGCGCCATGTTTATGTAATACTCCCGGACCACCTTTGTTGGGTACAAAGCGAGCCAAAGTGGCCAGCAGGGGTAAATGGAAGTTGGGTAAACCTGCAAATTGCCTAGTAATTTCTAGAAGGTTTTCAAAGCTAAGGATTTTGAACTCTTTTATATATTATCGCAGCAAAATTGGCGGGTATAAAAAGGTGCTCTAACTGCGTGTCTTAAAATCGTCTAATTGTCTAATTGACCTAAGAGAATTGAAAGTATTCTAATAACCATGCACACTGACCATAAGGCTAGTATATGAGTTTAAGAGATCTATTCACTGCACTGGCAGATTTATTTGACGGGCCTGAAGCGATAGAGAAGCATGCTAAGGATGCACTTCTTTTTGCAGATTTCAGCACAGAAATCTCCTTTGAACCTACAGAGTTGGTACACCCATTTAAAATTATAATGGGCGAAACCAAAGCGCATTCTGTTTGCGAGGTAATTGTTCAAACACCATTGCCATGGTTACCTCCACAAACCTCACACAATCCACTTTACGTGGCCCACAGCCTGCCAAAAGTGCATGTTGAGCTTCTTGGTCCGGATGGTTTGATAAAGTCAAACTCTGTTCGATTAGGACTTTATGGGATGTTACCAAATTTTGAATATGGCATTCGAACCCATCCCGCGGAAGAGGTCTTTGTTATGATCGCAGGCTCTGCCTATTGGAAGCGTGGACATTCGCTTTATAGAGCCCTTGATACAGGCGAACGCTCTTATCACCCTTCCATGATGCCACACGCCAACAAAACCGTGGAGGAACCATTTTTGTCAGCCTATGTTTGGCATGGTGATATTTCAACTCTCAATTACAAATACGAAGGCATACCTCCCAATTGAGCAAAATAAGCACAACACTCCACGCGCCTTTATCAGCCCAGGGTGGCCGAGTAATGGGGGCTACTTGTGTGGCTTAAGCTTGATGATCGTGGTTTACTGTAACAGAAATCTTGATAAGCTTTGCTTTCAATTAGGTACTACAGTCTTGGTTCCATAATTCTGCAGCCCACCGCAGTAAACCCCAGGGTCTGGCGCACTTTGAGCAGACCAGAACTAAGCAAGTAGGTTAGGGTTTTATATTGAACAAGCCAGAAGAGGTCTCTGCCATTAAAGTTTACTATGCCCCCCAATCCCGCGCTGTCCGCACCGTCTGGCT
Source organism: uncultured Planktomarina sp. (assembly GCA_905182425.1). Classification (GTDB taxonomy): domain Bacteria; phylum Pseudomonadota; class Alphaproteobacteria; order Rhodobacterales; family Rhodobacteraceae; genus Planktomarina. The sequence goes on from CAJJBP010000026.1 coordinate 30,034, forward strand.
TTTAGAAGAGATTGGCCTAAGCTACGAATTAGAAAAGTTTACCCTTGGACAAAAAGAGATGCGTGGCCCGGAATACACCTCAGTCAACCCAAATGGTCGGGTGCCAACGCTGATCGATGGGGATGTCACTCTCACCGAAAGCACGGCAATTGCACAATATCTGGGCGCAAAATATGCTCCAGCTCTAATTCCTGGGACAGAGGCTGAAAATTTCGCGCAATACCTACAATGGCTGCATTATGCGGAGGGCATGATCATGGGGCCCATGGGGAATTACGTGGTTGAAACGGTTTTGCTGCCGCCAGAACGCCGCAACCCGGAACTGGCAATGCGTGCACTCAAACTGATGGGCCGCACATTGAACGCGCTGGAGTCTCATATGGATGGACGCGCGTTTCTGGCAAACGATTTTACCGTTGCCGATACTATCACAGGGCATGCAGTCATTATGGCTCGGCGTCTTAAGGTTGATTTTAACGTGTTCCCTACCCTTTCAGGCTACGCAGACCGGCTAGAAGCCCGACCAGCCTTTGTGGCGGCAGAGGCAGTATAGGAGTTCAGCATGAGCATAAAACCCATCTGCCTGATCATTGGAGCCGGAGATTATATAGGTGCTGCTATCGCCAAACGTTTTGCCGGCGGTGGTTACCATGTCGTTATGGGGCGCCGTCAGGGCGAGAAACTCGCACCTTTAATATCTGAAATCAAAGCTGAAGGAGGGTCTGCGCAAGGTTTCACGTGGGACGCTCGTCGCAAAGAGACTACAATAAAAATGTTTTCTAAGGTCGAAGCCGAAATCGGTCCGGTGGAAATTTGTATATTTAATGTTGGTGGCAATGTCCGGTTCCCGATCTTAGAGACGACTGAGCGGGTATTTCGCAAGGTTTGGGAGATGTGTGCCTACGCCGCTTTTCTAAACGGACGCGAAGCGGCAAAACATATGGTTGCGCGGCAGAAAGGTTCAATCTTTTTTACCGGCGCAACAGCCTCAGTTCGTGGCAGTTCAGGTTACGCTGCCTTTGCATCTGGTAAGTTCGCGCTGCGGGGGTTGGCACAGTCAATGGCCCGTGAATTGGGGCCACAAAATATCCATGTCGCACATCTGGTTATTGATGCAGGCGTTGACACTGAATTTGTGCGCGAGCGCCAACGGCAAGCTGGGATTGAGCCCGACGACCTGCCGCTCGACACTTTGATGAACCCAGACAGCATTGCGAAGGCTTATTGGGACCTGCACCATCAAAGCCGAGATGGTTGGACCTTTGAACTTGATATCCGACCGTTTGCAGAGACTTGGTAAGTGGCCTTTTTGCCTATTCCAATTCAACATTTGCAAAAGTATATTCAATTTTCGCATTTGCTTGATAATAACTTGCGATAAAGCAACCACGTGGCCGTGAAGGAACCTGATCAGCAGGAAGACTCCACTGTGAAAAGCTCAGATCTACTGTTTTCTTAAGGATTATTCTGCCCAGGCTGTCGCACTCCTAGAGCTTGTCAAAGGCATTCGATGCCCTGGCCGAATGACAGACGATTGATAAGCATCACGCGCAAATACTTTTCTTACAATTTCGGCAAAAAATCTAGAGTTTTATTTGGGAAATTTAGGTCGAACTAGTTTGATCCCAGCACTCGCAAAATTCAACACAGTCATCAAGTTGAGGATTACCTTCATATGCATCTCTTTTGTTTGGGTTAGCTCCAACGTGTTTTCCAAAGTATATATATTTGAAAACAGCATGGGTTTGAACGCACCAAGTTACCTGCTCACGAACAAACGGCTTCAGTATGGCTGCCGCATATTTATCATAATTATGAGAGGCAAATATATCACCGATATCATGTGAAAGAGCGCCAAAGATCCAGTCTTCATCATCGCCATCAAGCCATGCCCTCGTAGCGATTGCACGGAATGGCCCAGTCGCGTGACCTGATAGCCAGATAAACTTTTATCTAGGCCCACCATTGCTGCTAATAAGCGATCGGCTGTGCCTTCTGTGTATCGATGCTTAAATCTATCCATAACGCATAATCTGCCTGGTCGCCGTCTTTCATCTGTGTGAATTTCATATGATCCATCTGTGTGTCACTTTCATGTCAACAACTTAGCCAATCCAACATACACTAAACGCAAATAAGATGAATTATTAAGATCCATGGTGGTTTTACAAATGTAAGAATATACGGGCGTCAATAATTGTTTGAAGCGGCCTATATTCAAATTTTAATTTGCCTCTTAATCATTGCTGAATCTAGAGTGTTAACTTAGACCTGAAAAAAATTATAAAAGACCGAGTAATGAGCAAAATTTCAAAATCAACACATGAACCAGCTTATGGATATATGACTGAGAAAATACAGCTTAGATACATCTCAACTGCAATAGAAGAAAAAATTCTTCCAGTAAATGCACACAGAATGAGTGAGATTGTCACCCTTTTTGCCTCAAAAAACCAATCTAAACCTATTCAATTTTGGCAGCTATTTTCTGTATTAGGGCCTGAGCGAATAGTGAGGATAGTTCATAAGTTCTATCATTTGGTTTACCAAGATGAAATTTGGTTTAAGGCCTCCTTTGAACGGATTGGTGACATCTCGCACCATGTTAGAACCCAATCCTCGATGTGGCTTGATGTGATGGGTGGTGGGCTCAAATACCATGGTGCGGAGTTTAGGCTAAACTTTCATCACCAGCATAACGCTCTTGAAGTTATGAATGCTCGAGGGGCAGAGCGGTGGGCGAAACTCATGGTTCAAGCACTCGACGAATCTGAAAAAGAAATTCGAGCAGATCCTCGTGTCCGTATTAGCATCAACACATTCTTAACTCACTTTATGAAGAAATATGCGGTAGATTTTGGCTTTAAAACCGTCGAGATCTTTGGTGCGACCAATGCTCCAATTAAAAATAAATTGAATTTTCTCAATATGACCGATGCTTCAATTGAAGCACTTTCAGAACTTGAGTTGCGAGAAGCCCTCATTGGAAGAGGCGTCAATACCAGTGGAAAAGCTGATAAGGCAGAGCTCATTAGAAAAGCAAAAAGCCTTTAGCAAGCTTTAAGTATTTAAATTTTGCTTCCTCCCGCTGATCTTGGCTAATGATATCGGTTATTGAGTGCATAAAGTTTGGCTGTGTGCACATTGTAATGCGTGTTCTTATTTTTTTAACAGTACTTGCGATCCAGTGGGCCAAAGCACGATGGTAAAAAATACCAGAGCCTTTCTTTAAAAAATGAAAAATAAAGAATGTTTTGTAATTAGGCTGGCTATAAATAGGCCTTGGTCTCCAGTAGTGACGTCTGTGCTAGTCCTCTACACCTGCTGGGTTTTGTACGTCACGCCCTATGGCAGCTAGATCAGAGTACCTGTCCCCAATCCGGTGATGTGGCCGACCACGAGTTGCGGCGCCTAATGCTACAACCAACTCGTCAACAGCGGGCGCGTCATAGATTGAAAATTGAACTGTAAGATAGTGTGAACGCCGTCCAGTGTCATGTTTATCCATTAGTGGTATTTGAATTTGGGTGTTTGCTGGGCCCCTTGTATTTGTAAAGCCTAGGTAGCTCTTTGCTCCAACAGCCTCACGATAGAAATTACCAAATTGTAACGTGTGAATAAGGGCAGAGGCGTGTTCTAGTTCACAACTAGTACCAGCTATGCAGGCTTTCCCATAGGCTTCTATGGAATCACCTGAGCCTACTAAAGAAATTAGCTTATCGGTTATTAATTCACCTAAATATGGTGCAATACGTTTTATTTCAGGTGACAAATCTTCAACAAATCCACGCCCAAACCAAGGGTTTTTTACAACAGCAGCGACACCAATCATACGAAGTTCAGGATCTGATACACGCCCTCCTTCGGTATGAATAATCTCATCAAAAGTTACAACTTTCCGTAATTCAGCAAGCATGGTTTTTCTCCGATTGAATCTTATGGAATTATTTTACGTTACTATGAATTACCTACTCCAACTTCGAACTTGATGTAACACTTAGCTAATGAAATTGCGAAAGAGGTCTCAATCAGCATTTTACTTTGATAAAAAAACTAAAATCCACCCACAATTTATTTATTCAGTCTAAGAGATCTAAGCCATCAAGAAATTCTAATATCGGTTTATTCACAACTGTTGGCGCTTCAACCAGTGCCATGTGTCGGAGACCAGGAAAAACTAATACTTTGGCTCCCTCTATGTCAACGGCAATAGCATCAGCCATTTCCGGGCCATTACCAAAATCCTCCTCGCCCGTTAAAACCAACGAAGGAAGAGTTAGAGCTGGGTTGGGCTTTACAATTTCATCAATACCAGTCGCTAGAACACTATAGATAGTGTGATACACTTCTCTTGAGTTTGCGATTACCCATTGTCGCACTTTATCCATTAGGTTGGGGTTAGCTTCCATGAAACCGCTTGTGAACCAACGTTCAAGGGCGGCTTCAACCGTTGACTGTGGTCCCATAATGCGGGCTTGATCCACACGTGCAAGAATGGACGCTTGCGCAGCTTCACTCCGTGTATGGGGCGAATGCAAAATGATCATTGCCAATGACCTTTTAGGAGCATCCTGAGCAAAACGACGGGCAATCATGCCTCCCAGTGAGAAGCCCACTATTACCCCTTGTGAAATATCGCAATGGTCAAGTAGGCTACTTAATTGTTTAGAAAATAGTGAAAGACTGGGCTGTTTAGTTGGATCTACAGATCCACCATGCCCATATAAATCATAGCTCAAAATACGATAAGAATTCACAAGGTCTGGGGTCAACCATTGCCAGCAATCTTTATTTAATCCCAGACCGTGAATTAGTATTACTACTGGCGCCGATTTAGGTCCAGTAAGCTCATACCGTGTGCCATCTGGTGCAATGGTCATTATGAGCCATCGCCCAGCGGGCGATAAGCCATCATTTCCACTTCGACACGGACGTCGACCAATAACTCACTTACAACAGCTGACCGTGTTGGAGGCTCGATTGGAAAGTATTCGCCATAAATTTCATTGAAGCCCTTAAAATCAGAGCGCTTACGCAGCCAGACCATGGCTTTTACCACATCATCGCGCGTGCAGTCTGCTTGAGCCAGTGTCAAAGTTATATCATCAAGAATGGCCCGTGTTTGTTGCTGAATGGTACCGTCTATCATTGGCAACCCATCACGCATCGGAATTTGTCCAGTCAAAAATACAAAATCCCCTGCACGAATAGCACGCGAGAGTGACAAAACTTGACCGTCAATTTCAAGTGGACCGCCGATAATTTGTTTTTTTTGAACCATTTTTAGATCCCCTTGTGCGTACCGTGCCCTGACTGCAACTAGTCAGTTTCAGATTTTTCGCCAATATATGTCGCTTTTTCCCGAACGGTGATTGTGAAAGCAGCTTTGAATAGGAATCAAGTAATGAAGGGTTCAGAAATGGCTGATATCAAAAACTATCAAATGCTAATTAACGGCGACTGGGTGGACGCATCAGACGGTGGCGTATTTGATAGCGTAAATCCGAGTACAGGTAACGTATGGAGCCGGGTCCCAGAGGCGACAGAAT
>CAJJBP010000027.1 GCA_905182425.1 uncultured Planktomarina sp.
TGATCTAGTGAAATTTAGCACTAATCAAACCCGCCATTACATCGAAGCTGCCATGTGTGAACCGCTACTTATGGAGCGGTCAAACTAATGAGAACACGCATCAGATTGCTGGCACAGCCTAAATCTATGCGCTCAATAATTGACGCCACTCGCGAGAGCAGCGGCACGTTTATCTTGAATTGGTGCGTGAATAGAGGTGGCGTTCCTGCAGCCCCACACGCTCAACCCAACCCCGCACCCAGCCCATATTGCGCCTTTAGCGGACAAGAGTGGCCGAGAGGAGTGACTTCAGGGCTGGTTTTATAGTAGCGAAATGGGCAGAGTATCTTAAACACTGACTGACTATGCCCCCCCCTGGGGGCCATAGTCCCAAAAAATGCTTGGGTATCTGACTGCTTGTCTCTTTTGATTTGTTGTAGGCGCTGCTTCTCTAATTATATCCCATTAACTTCTCTCTCAGCTATGGCCTTCTCCACAGCGGGAGGCGTCTTGCCGAGCAGCCGATTGAAACAGACTGGACATTCATTCCACCAATCTGGACGGCAGCAAAGTCCGCACCAGCCGTTGGTGCTTGGCCGAGGGCAATGTCTGCTTCCTCAGTTAGTGGCTGCCCAAACAAAACTACCCCCGAATGAATTTACAAGGCTAATACTAAAGGCCCGTGGTCCGAGACGCGGGGCCCTATGATTGGGGGGCCCACTGGCGCCGATTTCAGCTGAACCGTAACGATTGGGTACAGTAACCCCTGATTAACTCTGTTTTGATCTGATGTTTCGTTGTGGGTAGCGTTGTGGGTAGGGATTTAGTTTTATTATTAATATAAATAAAATCAGCTACTTAATTGGTATATGTGGCGGACAGACAGGGATTCGAACCCTGGAGACGGTCTCCCGCCTACACACTTTCCAGGCGTGCGCCTTCGACCACTCGGCCACCTGTCCGTAGCGGCGGTTTAGGCCAGCGACGGTGATGTTTCAAGAGCCTTTCTAGCTCAAATAATTGGGACGCAGCAATTTATCTAAATGCCATAGACCTCAAGCACAATAAACAAATAGAACTATTACAAGCTGGACAACGTAGATACATCCTCTAATCAACAATAAAAACCCTACCTAATAAAGGCTCACCCTTTTGCTTTAGAATTGAAAACTTCAGGGTTTCGGATCCAAATATCGCGCTGACTAAATGGGATTTCGATACCGTGTTTATTTAATTCTTCATATATTTGATGATTAAGTTCAGATTTGACGCTTAAGCCGTTATTAATATCAGCTAATAATACTCGAATTTCAAAATCAAGGGAGTCCGCACCAAATCCCTTAAAAATAACTGATGGAGGCGGATCTGACAAAACCAGCGGATGCGCTGCCGCCAGTGGCTTTAGTAACGCCTCAATTTTCCGCGTGTCGTTTCCATAAGCTACGCCAATAGAAAGTATAATACGCCCTACTGAATTACCACGAGTGAAGTTGGTAACAGTTCCCGAAACCAAATCTGCGTTGGGTACAATAACCTCAGTACGATCAAAGGTTTCAATGCGCGTTGAGCGCACAGAAATCTTGTTTACAATTCCCATGTTGCCACCAACCTGGATCCAATCACCGACGCTAATAGGCCGTTCAATCAATAAGATTATACCTGAAACAAAGTTAGAAACTATATTTTGAAGACCAAAACCAATTCCAACCGACAAAGCACCAGCAACAATGGCCAGAGACGATAGATCAAGACCCGCTGAAGTAATTGCAACAAGGGCAGCAGCAAAAATACCAACATAACCAAAACCAGCAACAATTGCATTTTGACCGCCGGAGTCCACTTTTGTTTTCGGAAGTATTTTATTTTTTAATGTTCGTTGGATAAGACGTGTAGCAAAATACCCAACAATGAAAACAAATATCAAAGTCAGAAAATCTTGAGGGGAAATTTGCACATCACCAAGTTTGATTCCTGATTGGAATTGGAGCCAAATGTCCGAAAGATCAGAGACGCTCGCACCCCACAAAAGAGCAAAAATTGGCAAAGATAATAGGATCAGCCCAGCATTTACTGCCACTGCAAAAAGACCGTCATGGCCAGATGCGCTATCACTAGACAGCAAAGCAGAAAAGTCCCTAACTGCTTCAAACGTTAAGTTTAATCCCGCAATCAACCCCACCGAAAGCAACGCGGAGAATAACAATGTGCTTGCCGCGGATGAATACCCGACCAAAGCCAGCAAGACCGATACCCCACATATGATCTGTAGGCCTTGAACTGAACGCGCCACAAGCCTATGGCGTGTGCCAGTATTGAAGTTTGGTTCTATAGATGCAGTCCCAATCAGTACGAGTTGTCCCAATCGAAACCCACTTACAGCCGCAGCCGTAACTAAAACAAAAGTCTGTACCGCAAAAGTATGTTCCGAGAATGTGGACCAACCCTGTAATTCTACCATTACAAAGTGGATCGAGATGACTAAGCCCATAAAAAAGGTCAGTAGGCGTGCTTGTTGGCGTAATGGCACAGGAACACCAAGCGGTGTTTCAGCTTCACCATTTTTTGGGAACAACCCAAAAGCCAACCATCTGGCTGTAAAAAACGGCAAGGCAATCAATAAAAAATTTCCAAGCAGATTTTCTAATTGCATATCAACCAACCGCGTCTGCAACAAAGCAATTGAAATTAAATAAAACCCTAAATAAGCCACTCCCACATCACCAAGAGACCGAATATACGAAGCTAACCCATGAGAAGACACGTCTTGGTGCCCTTTAAGATTTTTATAAAGGCGGCTGATCCAGCGGGGACCTTGGCTGAAAAGAAGTGCGGCAGTTCCTATCAACAAAATAATCAAGGGTGCATTATCACGCAGTTTGGTACGTAATGCCGGTGTATTCCAAGCTTTTGAAATCCCCTGAGCAACTTCGTTAAAGCGTTTTGAAATTTCTGTAATGGCTGAAGACCACAGCCTCACGTCTGCCGGCGTAGGTCCAAGACGTAGAAGTTTTTCAGCCTTTTGGTTACTTATCAGGTTGTCAATTTCTCTCAAAATAACTGTAGCACGCGCAAACGCCTCTGTGGCTCGAATGCCCGGGACGCTTAGCTCATTTATCTGAGATTGCAGATCAGAACGGCGGACAGAAATCGCAGGCGCCTCAATTTCACCATCCGCAGGAATGGCCCCAAGGGCTCTCAATTGAGCACGTGTGTTAGTTAAACGTACAGAGTTTAAAGCCTGAGCAGCCTTAAACTGGATTAATCTCTGAGAAAGCTTTTCGCGCTGTAAATTTAAATAAACTTCAGAGGCTGTTCTCGATGACAATGTAGCCTCGACCTTTGCTGCAATCGCTTCCCAAACCTTATAATCAGGCTCTGTTTCCGATAGCGATGACTGTGCCACAGAAACGGTGCCCCATAGCAATAGAAATGCAACAAAAGAAAAGTTAAATAGCTTCAAAGACTGTTTCAATATCACGTTTGGCCTCCATCCATTCCGGCACATCAATATTTTTTGACCTTAGAAAATTAGGGTTAAAGAGTTTTGATTGATAACGAGTGCCATAATCACAAAGGATCGTCACTATGGTGTTTCCCGGTCCCATCTCGTGAGCCATGCGCACAGCTCCAGCAATATTAATGCCTGAAGATCCCCCTAAAACAAGCCCTTCATTACGCAGCAAATCAAAAACATACGGCAATGCTTCAGTGTCCGGTATATTATAGCTCATATCAGGCTTGAAACCCTCTAAGTTCTTAGTAATCCTACCTTGTCCAATACCTTCGGTGATTGATCCGCCATCTGACGCTAACTTTCCCGTGGTGTAAAAACTGTGAAGCGACGCACCATCTGGATCTGCAAGACCAACTTTCACACCTTTTGGCTGCAAAGCCATTCCAACACCAGCTATTGTACCACCAGATCCAGCGGCACAAATAAACCCATTCACCTTGCCAACAGTTTGCGCCCAAATCTCAGGAGCAGTCGTGTCTATATGAGCCTGCCTATTAGCAACATTATCGAATTGATTAGCCCAAATAGCGCCATTTGGTTCCGATTTAGCCAATTTATTAGCCAAGCGGCTTGAATAATGTACAAAATTATTTGGATTTCGATAAGGCACTGCTGGTACCTCTACCAGCTGAGCGCCAGCTAAAAGCAACATATCTTTTTTCTCTTGGCTTTGAGTTTCGGGGATCACTATGACCGTTCTAAAGCCCAAAGAAGCACCTACGAGCGCCAAACCAATTCCTGTGTTGCCAGCAGTTCCCTCAACGATTGTTCCACCAGGCTTTAACTCACCAGACGCCATTGCTGCTCGGATTATAAACAGTGCAGCGCGGTCTTTCACAGATTGTCCGGGGTTCATAAACTCTGCTTTACCCAAAATCTCACAACCAGTTGCATCGCTTACTGCGTTCAGTCTAATCAGAGGAGTATTTCCAACAGCTGCAGCCAAATCCGAGTAAAAACGTGTCAATTCATAACCTTTACTTTGTAACTATCTATGCCGTAGCCTGTGCCGCAGCGACCAAAATCTCAAAAATTTTTGCGCAATTCCTGTCGATTCAAAGCCAACCAATAGCCTGCAACAGCCAAGGGCGATACAGGAAATCTTCCATTTTCTAGTGCATCATAAAAAGCATCGAATGTCATTACATGCCCCTTAATATCTTCGGCCTCACTGTTCAGTCCGGCAAGAATTCCCGAATTTAGGTTTAATTCAGCAATACCAACAAAGATATGAAACATCTCTGTTGTGCACCCGGGCGAGGCATACCCACTGTGAACTTTCAAAACCTCTGAGAGATGTAGTCCTGCTTCTTCAAAAGCCTCGCGCTTAGCAGTTTGCTCTGGTATTTCACCCACATCGACACGACCAGCAATAGGCTCCATCATCCACGGGTGCATATCTCCTCGCAAGAAAGGCCCAACGCGAAATTGTTCCACCAATAGCAAAAGATCTTTTATGGGATCATATGGAATTACTATTGCCGCATCCATTCCAGTGAAACCTGCACGAGTTACCGGCTTACTTGGCTTTTCGTCAAACCTCGGAACAGTAATATCAATTTCTTGTACGGAGAAGAAATTTACGTATGGGTGTCGATGTTCGTGCACCTGAACATCTGTCCGCATAAGACCTGAACTTGAGGCAGGTGAGGACTTTTTGTTTGCATTGATGCGAGCATCCGCTCGCTGAAGGATAAGCGGGTATCGTTGTGCCATTTCTGCAGGTGAGACAGTTCCCACAGATGACATAACTTCGTGAGACGCCTCAAGGGCCAAAAGTCCATGTAGCGAAACCCAATCGGACAACACCCAATTTTCTCCCTGCTCCACCCAATCAGGTGGCAAATAAACCATCGCTGATATAGAACCTAATGCAGTATCCACGATAACTGGGTCCAATTTATATCCAAAACCACTTTCGTAGTGATCCATTCGAGCTAAAACAGTGTCATCGCAGCCCTGCAACAAAAGACCTGACGCAATAACACCGGGCGATTTATGGATTGCAGGAAATGCTTGCCCCTTTGCCCACTTTACGGAATATTCTTTGAGGACCGCATGGGTAGGTTTGGGACAGGTTAGTCCTGCAACGCTATCCAGCAAATCCGGCCAGCACAAAGTCCCAAAAAGGAACACATTCGTCATTACTATCTCAGTTTGGTTTGGATATTGTAATTTGAATTACGTCACAATTTCCATAATTAAAGGTAGCAGCACACGAGGTCAGATAAAAATTCCACATCCGTCTGAACCTTTCGTCAAAGCCCATAGTAACAACTTTGTCCCACTTGCGGTTAAACACATCATGCCACTGACGCAATGTCTGACTATAACTTTCCCCAAAGGCGATTGTTTTTTCAACTTTCAACCCAGCTTTGGAAACTTGTTCACCCAATACATTTAGCGATGGCAACATTCCACCAGGGAAGATATATTTCTGAATAAAATCAACACTCTTTCGATAAGTCTCGAAATTCTTATTTTGAACAGTAATTATTTGTAGTGTAGCTTGAGCCCCTGGCTTTAATCGGTCTCTTACTGTTGAAAAATATTCTGGCCAATATTGCTCACCTACAGCCTCAAACATTTCAATACTTGCAATTCCGTCATAGACACCAGTTTCATCGCGGTAATCCTGCAGCTTAAATTTCACCATGTCCTGCAACCCAGCTTTGTCAATACGTTCGTGAGCATACTTAAATTGTTCTTCACTGATAGTCAGACAGGTCACTTTTAACCCACGCTCTTTGGCAGCATATTCTGCAAAGCCACCCCAGCCGCAGCCAATTTCCAATACATGTTCGCCAGCTTTCACACCCATTTGATCTATCATGCTGGCGTATTTTTTGGCCTGTGCTTGTTTCAAGCTTTCTTTGCCTGTCTCAAAGATTGCAGATGAATATGTCATTGATTCATCGAGCCATAAACCATAAAAATCGTTGCCAAGGTCGTAATGGTAGCTAATGTTTTTACGGGCTTGATCTTTAGAATTTCTTTGCAAGAAAAAACGGAACCGCTCATATAGTTGTATTAGCTTTTGGCCTGGAAAACTTTCAAAAACTACATCGTTATCAGCATGAAAATAATCCATAAACGCTTGAAGGTCTGGAGAACTCCACTGCCCTTCGAGATAGGCGTCACAGAACCCTAATTGGCCTTCCCTGAGTAACCGGGCAAAAACCCCATGATCGTGCACTTGAACCTCACATGTAGGCCCCTCATTGGGGCCCTCAGCACGAAATATACGGCCATCATTGAGTATAAAATCGATCCGACCATTTTCACCTCTTTTTGCGATAGTAAATACTTGTGAAAAGTAGCGTGGTAAGTTTTTCTGCCCCTCAAGGGTGGTAACGATCATTAATACTATTCCTCCATTCCCATTCTTTTGATTAAATTACCAAAGCACTCACAAAGAGCAAGCCTGTCATTCTTAAAATCCTCTATTTTTATAAGTATGAAGTGCAATTTCACGGCCTTCTTTTGCCGACACTATTGGCTTTGGATAGGCATTAGCATTAATATTCCATGATTTCGGAATTGCTTGGAAATACTGCTTCGCGGTCTCTGGAGGCGCCGCCTGTCCCTCCGCAATCCAAGCTGATCTGTACCTTTGATCTCGATCAAATTTATCAATTTGGCTTTCCGGATTAAAAACCCTGAAATAAGGCGCAGCATCTGGTCCACTACCCGCAGCCCATTGCCAGCCCATGGCATTGCTGGCGGGATCCCAATCGATCAAACACTCCGAAAACCATTCCTGTCCAAGTCGCCAATGCGTCATGAGATGCTTTGTTAAATAAGATGCAACAATCATGCGACCCCGATTGTGCATTGTGCCTGTAACATAAAGCTCTCGCATTGAAGCATCAACGAATTCGATTCCAGTTTTACCCGTTTTCCAAGCGATAAATGCCTCAGATGCACGGTCTTCGCTCCAAGGAAAGTTATCCCACGCAGATTTCCAGTTTTGCGTCAATATTTCAGGCGTATGATGGACCAGATGATAAGCAAATTCACGCCAAACTAACTCTTTAAGAAAAATCTCTGCGCCCGGATTGCCTTGGCGTAGCGCCGACCAGCCAGCGTGCCAACATTGCGCTACTGTTATCTCACCTAGAGCAAGATTCTCGGCTAGTTTAGACGTTCCATCTTCCCCAGGTATATCTCGATTTTCTTTGTAATGAGCCAAGGCGACTTGAGTAAATTCTTCAAGCCGCTTTTGGGCAATGTGTGAACCAACCCGAGCATATTGAGAAACAATCTTCGCGCCACGCCGCATACCTATTCCAAGATTCCAATCAGCGAGGCAATCTGAGTTCGGATAAAAGCTTGGTGCAGGAATACGGGAAGGCGTCGGCAAGGGCAGCGGAACATCACGATCTCGGACAGAATTCCACATAGGCGTATACACTTTGTAGAAACCACCTACTTTCGTTTGTACAGTCCAAGGTTCAAACAAGAGATGCCCTTTAAAGCTTTGTACGTTAACTCCCTTTTCACTCAAATTTCTTTTTACCGCAATATCCCGGGCCTGACTGTCGGGATCATAAGCTCTTTGCCAAAAAACCGAAGCGGCTCCGGTCTCAGTGACCAAAACGTCAAGAACTTTCGCTGCGGAACCACGCCTAAAAATTAAACAGTTACCCATTTTTTCAAGAGACTTCTGCAATACTGACAACCCCTCGCCCAAACGCCATTTTGGTGCCGCACCTAACGTCTCAACGAGATCATCGTAAATAAAAACAGGAATGATAGGGCCGCCTTCTGCTACAGCAGCTGTTAATGCGGCATTGTCTTGAAGGCGTAAGTCACGCCGAAACCATACAATCGTCGGGTGCATCACACTTCCCTATTACTTTTACTATAAGACGTGATCTAGCCCGTTTAACAACCGATCAATATCTTCCTGTGCAGTGTAGTGAACAAATGACAATCGTAGAACTCCATGTTCAGGAGAAATCCCCATTGCTGCGAGAGGACGCACTGCGTAAAAATCTCCTCCCCCGGCCATGACGCCGAAAGGAACTAGCTTTTTAGCTGCCTCTTCACCAGATATCTGTAATTTTAACGCTATCGTAGGCGCACGACTTTCAGCTGATGCTGGCCCAACCAATTGCACCGAGTTTTTTGCAGACAGATAATCAAGAATGGGTTGTGCAAGGAGTTTTTCGTGATCCCTAAATAAGTCATGAACATGACTAGCACGGACCGCTGGCGAAGCCTTTGGCTTGTAATGATGCGCATAGACCGCGTCGACGTAATCAGCCATGCCAGCGCAAGCCGCAACCTGTGCATGATCTGGACCTGCGGGCGTAAACCTTTTATGCAAAGTGCCTGCATTAAAATAATGACCTTGGTTGGGCAAGCTCATTCCTAGTTCTCTACGAATGACCATCAGACCTTGATGCGGTCCGTAAGTTTTATACGCAGAAAAAAGATAGATATCAGCGCCGAGCTCATCTACATTTGGAAAACCATGCGGGGCGTAGCTCACGCCATCGACGCAACTATAGGCGCCAGCGTTACGGATCATGGTTGTTATTTTAGCGACATCATTAATCGCCCCTACAACATTTGAACAATGTGGAAAACACACCATCCGAACACCATCATCTAGTAAATTGGCAAGGTCACTTGGGTCCAAAAGACCTGTTTCTGGGTCGATTTGCCATTCTTTAATTTTGATACCTCTATCGGCCAAACGGCGCCATGAGCCTGAGTTTGCTTCATGATCTTGATTAGTAACAACTATAGATTGCCCAGGCTCAAGCCATTGAGAAACGGCTTGCGATAAAACATATGTATTTTGCGATGTGGAAGGACCAAAACTCAATTCATCAGCATCGACACCCAGCATTGTTGCCAAACGTATTTGTGCCTCATCCATTTCAGCCCCACCCAACCGCGATGCCTCATAAGGTGCATAAGGTTGAACTTTACGCTCTTTATAAAATCGCGACAGACGATTCTGAACCTGTGCACAGGTATAAGATCCACCAGCATTTTCAAAAAATGATTGCCCTTGCAAAGCCGCAACATCAAAAGCTGGGAATTGACTACGAATAAAATCAATATCGAGAGGCATTTTGTATTTCCTTCTGAGCGAACGTGAAGCTAGTAAGGGGCAAATAGTTTTTGAATCAACCCCAAAAAACTAAGCATTAACATTAACAATAACCCGACCTTTAACTTTACCCTTTATGATATCGCGACCTAAAGCAGGTAAGTCTGATAGAGTTGCGGATGAAACCATTCCTTCCAGTTTTGCCAGAGGCAGATCAGTTGCAATTCGATCCCACGCTCGCTTACGATTTTCATATGGTTGCATCACACTGTCGATACCCAATAAATTTACGCCGCGGAGCAAAAATGGGATCACAGTTGTCGGCAACGAAGAACCACCAGCCAAGCCAACAGCGGCAACTGATCCACCATATTTAATTTGCCCTAAAACACGTGCGAGCATAGCTCCACCGACTGCGTCAACGCATCCAGACCAAGCTTCCGCCTCGAGAGGCCGTTTAGTTGTTTCGTTCAGTTCACTGCGGTCCACAATCATCTCAGCCCCAAGCTCCTTCAGATAATCGCTAGTCTCTGGGCGCCCAGTAACTGCAGCGACTTCATAACCTAAGTTAGCCAAAATAGCAGTGGCCACAGAGCCTACCCCCCCAGCAGCTCCTGTAACCAAAACAGGGCCTTGGCCAGGCTTTAGCCCATGATCTTCTAAAGCCATGATCGCCAGCATAGATGTGAAACCAGCCGTTCCAACAGCCATTGCTTGACGAGTGGTCAAACCGTTAGGTAAGGGCACCAAATAATCCGCTTTCACCCGAGCTTTTTGGGCGTATCCGCCCCATCGCGCCTCACCGACACGCCAGCCGGTAAGAATAACTGGATCCCCCACGTCATAGCGAGGATCGTCCGAAGCCTCTACTGTGCCAGAAAAATCAATTCCTGGGACATGCGGATAAGTACGCACCAAACCACCACCTGGCCCGATGCAAAGACCGTCTTTGTAATTTACTGTAGAATAATCAACCGAAACTGTTACGTCCCCTGCCGGAAGGTCATCATAAGAAACTGAGCGCACCTCCGCATGCGTTCCATCCTCAGTTTTTTCGACAACGAGGGCGTTAAACATGCTTTTCTCCTTAAAAGTAATTCTACTGTCACTTAGACTTAAACTCTAAAGGCTACTATTGAAAGAAAAGACGACGGTTGGTTTAAATTTTCGTAATCAGGCCATCTGAAATCAAATATAAAATCCCCACCTATCAAATAGTCCCCACCCCTTTCAATTCGAGATAAAGCGGACTACATCTAAGTCGTCCTTTGGGACTATGGTCATAAACGCGCTTGTAATAAACGGATCGGACCCGGGGGCGGTACCCGGCAGCTCCACCACAACTCCTTCATTTGAGGACAGATGGGGCTGAAATAGGATCGACGGACGTCTAAAGAGGTTAGCTTTGGCTCGGTGAGATACCACCGTTATCGGTTCATAAAAGCTAGTTGCAAATGACAACAAAGCTCCAATGGCTTTGGCTGCGTAAGCAGTTCGAGACATTGAAAACTTAAGTCCTGTTGCTTAGCAGCGGCAGGCGGGGTTTGCAGGTACCTGGCAACAGAAACCTGCGCTTTAATTACTTAACCGAAAAGTATCCCTATGTAAGGCATTTAATATAATAATGTCTAACGCATAAAAAATAAGTCAACCATCTTGGTTTTTAAAAAATTGGTTAAGCATAAAAAGACCCGCTGACACTGAAGGCCCAATTCCAAGTGCGAACAACACTGTACCTAGTCCAACGGTACCACCCAATAGCCAACCGGAGAAAACAACAGTTATCTCAAGTCCAGCCCGGACACTGGCTATCGGCAAGTTAGTAAGGCGTTGAAGTCCTGTCATTAAACCATCACGAGGCCCAGGACCAAGATTAGCTATGAGATATATTGCGCCACCAAACCCCGTTACGACAACTCCCAGAACGGCTAGGCCAATCTGAAGCGCATCATGCTCAAACCGCGGTATATATGGCAGTATAAATTCTAAAACTAAAGCGATCACAATCGCATTAGAAATCGTCCCGATTCCTGGTGTTTGCCTTAAAGGAACCCAAAATAGAAGCACTGCTATACTTATAACAAAGGTTGCGAAGCCAATACTCCACCCAGTTACAGTCGTAAGTCCCTGTGCAAACACGGTCCAGGGGCTAACGCCATATCCGGCGGCAATTAGCAAAGCTTCTCCAAGGCCAAAGATTATTAATCCCACAATTAAAAAAAAGAAAGACTTTAGCGGCGGCCTAAAGGTTAAAGCTTTCGGCGCACTCCAAAATAAGACTGGAATTGATTTGACAGTCAAAAATCTCAAATTAAGTGCCATAAAAATTTTTCCTTTTAAAGCTTAAAAACAGTAGGTTAATATGCCTTATTCAATCCGAAACTCTAGGGCGGCCCGAACTCTCTACTGATACGGTAGCTTCAATAAACACGTCAGATGACTCCGCCCAAGCTCGTCTAATATCATACTCAGTCCGAGTTTGGATATCCCCGCTCCCACTGTCTCTCGCATCAGTCTCAGCCTGCAGAATCAAATAATTTTCCAATGCCTTTAGGGCATCATCTTCAGCAAGAAAGTCTTTAGGACCTTGCGTAAAATGAACTCTAAAAACGCCTTCTGATGGGGATGTTACAGTCCCAGTCCTCCGCATCGTAATTCTGCCAACAACCGCACCAATCGCATTTGCAACTCCCGCGTGTTCGGGAAGAATAACGTTGCAATGAAGCGCCTTTCCGACAGCGGGGTAATACGTGCTTGCAGATGCTCCAAGGCCGATAACATCCACATTCAATCCAGCTTCTAGCTTAACTAAGCCAGATGCTCGTGCCAGACCACGGAGCAGCAGCTCATTTTGTGCTAATTCAGTTGGAACTCCATTATACGCAGCTTCTTCCTCTGCAAAAGCTGTTGACAAGAGCGCTTGGCCCGTTTGGTAGGTCAGTCTATCGACAATTATTTTGGCCATGGCTAAGGGGTCAACTGCTAATTGATCGCCTGATCCGGTCCTACGCCTACCAAACAGTTTCAATCCCATGATTGCAGCTTCATGGTTCCACAGATCTAACCCGCCCAGCGCGTGACTTGCATCAGAGGGTGTGAGCCCACCAACTTGCACAAGGCCTCGTTCAACCAAACGCCGTAAGCTCAGCGCCTCCATCCTTGTTTTTAAAACTTCTTCCAGCGACTGAGTTCGATGCCCTATGCGGCCAAGAACATCAATATCACGGTCATTTAGGCCTCCTGAATCAACACCGCCCAAAGCCCGCACAAACATGCCGTCAAATTCACCCAACATGGACGCACGCATTTGTTTAGCCAGCGCAGGTAATACCACGTCCGGCGCTTCATGGGCCATCAATGATAAAGGTAATACCCTTTTAGGTCCCAACGTGACCCCACCAGATAAGCCCTCTGAAACAAAATGTACTTCACTGTCACCTCCCAAACCAGACGTACGCATGGCTACGGCTTCCACCATGGTACGATAAGGTCCAACCTGCGCCCCAGCCGTATCAATCTTTGGACGACCATCGCGTAACAAAGCGATGTCTGTTGTTGTCCCACCGATGTCAGATACCAACGCATGATCAAGCCCGGTCAACCAGCGCGCGCCAACGATACTGGCAGCAGGTCCACTAAGAATGGTTTCAATTGGCCGCTCTTTGGCCATTGCGGCTGAGATCAAAGCTCCATCCCCTCGAACGACCATCAACGGTGCGTTAATGCCAATCTCAAGCAATATGCCTTCAGCGCGCCCAATAAGTTTGTGCGTAAGACCAATAAGCCTTGCGTTTAACAAAGCTGTAAGAGCCCGTTTAGGACCATTAAGCTTCGAAGATAAATGATGCGAAGCACTTACTGGTTGCCCAGTAACCTCTTGAATTATCTGCGTCACGCGTTGTTCATGCGAAGGATTGCGCGTTGCAAACTGCGCAGCCACCGCGAAGGCAGAAACAGCTTGGTCCTGTGCAAGCCAGTCGCGCAGCGCGCCTTCATTTAAGCTAACCGCCTCCATACCGGAATGGTCATGGCCCCCCGCAAGTGCCAGTACCGGATCACCCTTTAATGCATCCTTCAATCCATGAGCCTCAAGATCAAGGGGATCAAATCCAATATAGACTAAACCCGTACGTCCACCCTGCCCTTCAACCAAGGCATTTGTTGCCAGAGTTGTAGAGAGAGACGCGAGTGACACATCACTTGGAGCGACACTAACTTGCTTTAAAACATCAAGCACCACAATCTCAATGCCGATAGCCAGATCCTCACGTGTTGTCAGAGATTTAGCGCTGGCTACAACATGTGCTTCATCTTTGATTAGGACTGCATCCGTGTAGGTTCCACCCGTATCAATGCCTAAAAGTAATGTCATTTCAAATGCTTTCTTAAAAGTCTGTCTCAGTGTTTCGCAAATCTAAATTAGATCCCACCAGTTTGCGATTGGTTCCGATTACATTGAAAACAACTCAATACAAATCTACAATAGATCCGCGCCTAAAAATTCAATTTACAGACCCTAACCCTTAAATTCGTCCCAAATAGCGTCAATATTCTATTATCTATCTGCACTGGTGCTCTTTTGTTTTCCCCAAAATGACTTAAGGTGTTTATAAATTTTAAAGGTGTGAACTATGGAAAATACAATTGATTATGGGAACTTGATGCATGACGCCATGCGTGGATTAATCCAGCGTGTTCTTCAAGATTTAGCAAAAACTGGTGAGCTGCCGGGCGACCATCATTTTTTCATTACCTTTGATACAAATCACCCAAATGTAGACGTTGCCGATTGGCTGTCAGACCGATATCCAGATGAGATGACTGTTGTAATCCAACATTGGTTTGACAACCTCGAAGTCACAGACGAAGGCTTCTCGATCACATTAAACTTTGGAGACCAGCCTGAGCCACTTTATATTCCCTATTTGGCTCTAACTAGCTTTGTAGATCCGTCCGTGGAATTTGGTTTGAGCTTTGGGGTTCATGAGAAAGAGATTGTAACAGACGCCGTGGTCGACACTCTTCCAATCGTCGAAGCTCCAATGCATGAGGACGCAACCACAGAAGACACTCTGAAGCCAGCCGCTGAAGTTGTAAGCCTCGATAGTTTCCGAAAATCTTAAACCTAAACTCTTCTCATTGCACCCTTTCGATTGCGGCGGTAAACTGTTTTGAAAATAAGAAGAGGCTTTTCCTATGACTGAAACACGTACAGAAACCGACAGCTTTGGCCCCTTAGAAGTTCCGAAAAATAAATACTGGGGGGCGCAAACACAGAGGTCCTTGATAAATTTTCCAATTGGTTGGGAAAAACAACCAGCTGCGATCGTGCGCGCGCTCGGCATTATTAAACAAGCCTGCGCTAAAGCTAACGTCAGCCTGGGTAAGCTACCAGGTCGTATCGGTCAGGTTATACAAGACGCTGCCAATGAAGTAGCAATAGGCAAGCTTGACGAACATTTTCCACTGGTTGTTTGGCAAACAGGTTCCGGCACACAGTCAAACATGAATGCCAATGAAGTTATTGCCAATCGAGCGATCGAAATGCTCGGTGGCACAATGGGGTCAAAAGACCCAGTGCACCCAAACGATCATTGCAATATGGGCCAATCCTCAAACGATACGTTCCCAACAGCTATGCATATTGCGACTGCAATGACAGCAAGGGATATCACTATACCGGGCTTGCGTTCGCTACACGCAGCCCTCGAAGACAAAGTTTCTGAGTTCAATGGTATTATTAAAATTGGGCGGACTCACACTATGGATGCAACCCCAATTACCCTCGCACAAGAATTCTCAGGCTATAGCCATCAAGTTGCGATGGGTATTGTACGCCTAGAGGGCGCGTTACCGCGAATTTATGAATTAGCACAAGGGGGAACAGCTGTTGGCACCGGGCTAAATACTCCCGCAGGTTGGGGGGAGATGGTTGCTCAAAACATGGCACAGATCACTAATCTGCCCTTTATCACTGCCCCTAACAAATTTGAAGCTCTGGCCGCACATGACGCGATGGTTGAAATGTCAGGCACATTGAAAACTGTTGCAGTAAGCTTGTTCAAAATAGCCAACGATATTCGCCTTTTAGGCTCTGGCCCACGTTGTGGATTGGGCGAGTTAATGTTGCCTGAAAATGAGCCTGGAAGCTCCATTATGCCAGGCAAAGTGAACCCAACACAATGTGAAGCTCTTACGCAGGTTTGTGCACATGTTATGGGAAATGACGCAGCAGTTGGTTTTGCGGGCTCGCAAGGCCACTTCGAATTAAATGTCTATAAACCAATGATGGCCTATAATGTGTTGCAATCCATGCAGCTGCTAGGTGACGCTGCCCAAGCCTTCACGGACAATTGTATTGTTGGTATTCAGGCCGACAATGATCGGATTGAAAAACTTATGAGAGAAAGTCTAATGCTAGTTACAGCACTTGCACCTGAAATCGGCTATGACAATGCAACAAAGGTTGCAAAGAAAGCTCATAGAAATGGTACTACACTCAAACAAGAGGCCATTGCACTTGGGTTTGTGGATGAGGCAACTTTTGATCGTGTGGTCCGACCCGAATTAATGATCGGACCAAAATGAGCAAGCCGGTCAACCTAAACCAATTTCGTAAATCTAAATCCCAGGTTGAGAGATCCGTTTTAGCGGGCTCGAATTCTGTAAAATTCGGTCGTACTAAGTTTGAAAAAAAAATCGATGCTAAAACGAATGAAACGCTACAAAAACACCTCAACAACCACAAGCATACACGCTGATGCAGAGGCCCCAAAAGCGGTCCCTCACTCTGGACGGACACAGAACAAGTGTATCACTCGAAAATGAGTTTTGGCGTGAATTCCTACACATAGCACGTGAACGCGGCCAAGCAATAAATGCACTTGCGGTAGAAATCGACCATGCAAGAGGCACTGACGTTGGTTTGGCCTCAGCTATTCGACTGTTTGTTTTAGCGCAGGCCCTTGGGCGGCCATTTCCCTGAGTTCTATACGCCTAATTTTTCCGGTGGTCGTCATCGGCATGTCTTGTATTATCCTCACCCATCTTGGCTTCATATGCGGGGAAATATCGTTTGAAATGCGTTCAATAAGCTTGGCCTCAAAGTCATGGGCCACAGGTCCTGATACCGTCACGTAGGCGCCTATCACATGGCCTCGCGTAGCATCAGGTACAGCTACTGCAGCCGCAAGAACAACCTTTGGATCTGCGGATAATGAAGCTTCAATTTCAGTAGGGCCAATGCGGTAACCGCTTGACGTTATGACATCATCATCGCGTGCTATAAATTGCACAAAACCTGCAGCATCTTTACGCCCAAGATCTCCAGTCTTCAAATAATCACCCAAAAAACGTTCTGCTGTTTTTTTAGGCTGGTTCCAATACCGCAGGAACATGCTTGGTGTATTCTTATGAACGCAGATTTCGCCCACTGCATTATCATCACACACCTCCCCACCCTCTGTCATGATCTGAACATCAAAACCAGGAAAGGCCTTACCGATCCAGCCTGGCTGCACCACATTTAAAGATCTGGCTGATCCAACACTTAAATTGCATTCTGTCTGGCCATAAAGCTCGTTGACCTCAGCACCTAAGGTCGACTTGGCCCAAACTATCAGGTCATCCGACAAAGGCTCGCCTCCAGACGATATACTAACCAGCTTTACCCCATCGGGGACCTCACCTTTGCGCATCATCTTTAAGGCAGTTGGCGGCAAAAACGCACGTGTTACATCAGCGTCGCGGATCAAATTAAATGCTGCCTGAGCTGTGAAACGCTCAAACCTTTTGGCAATCAACGGAACTCGATAGTAAAAACAGGGGATTACCATATCCATCAAACCGCCAATCCAAGCCCAGTCAGCTGGCGTCCAACCCACATCTTGGGCGTTTGGAAAATCCTTGAATGACACTTCAATGCATGGAAGGTGACCCAATAAAAAGCGGTGTGCGTGGAGCACTCCTTTGGGATCACCAGTTGTGCCTGAAGTATAAATCATCATAGCTGGATCGTCTGACAGCGTTGGTTCAAATTTTTCCAGAGGTGATGCCCGATTTAAAGAAGACCAAAGATCCAGACTGCCATGTTCAGTTCCGTCTCTTAAATAAACATATTTAAGATTAGGTAAGTCAGGGTGTATCTGATGGATTTTTGCAAATTGCATTTTATCGGTCACCAGCACTTTGGCACCACTATCAGATAAGCGAAATTTCAACGCGGCTGTGCCAAATAGTACAAACAAGGGTAAAGAGATCGCACCAATCAAATGGGCTGCAAAGTGAGCGATCATAGTCTCTGCACATTGCGGTAGTAAAATAGCAACTCGGTCACCTTTCTGTACTCCAGCCTGGCGCCAAACATTTGCTAATTTCAATGCTGATTGCGACATCTCTTCATAGGTCCAAATACGTGGAGTCACTCCGTGGTCCATAATGGCGATTGCGTTCGGGACTTCCTCGGCATGCGAAATAAGACAGGCCTGAGCGATATTAAAATATTCTGGGACATCAAGTGAGACACCTGACGGAAACCCTTGCCATGGTATAGTTGTAAAAACTCGCCGGCCGCCTGCACTCATTGAGTTTGCCTCATTAAAGTTCTCCATTATATTGCATTTATTCTTGCTGAGTAGGCCCTGAGTATCAAATCATTTTTTACAGCAGCACCTCATGGAGGGATTTTGCACTAACGTTCACACGTTCCCACTTCTTGAAAATCCAAACTGGCGCAAAACAAAATTTGTCTTGTGGTCCTCGATACTGATCGCTACCTCTTGGGCATGAGAAATCCCTTGATTGATCCGTTCGCCCGCGCAATCACCTACTTGCGTATCTCTGTCACAGATCGGTGCGACTTTCGCTGTGTTTACTGCATGTCTGAGAATATGACGTTTTTACCAAAGCGCGATCTACTGACCCTCGAGGAATTGGACCGTCTTTGTTCGAGCTTCATTGATTTAGGTGTCCAAAAATTGCGGGTAACAGGCGGTGAGCCTCTGGTAAGACGAGATATAATGTCTTTCTTTCAGGGTATGAAACGACATCTCGATAGCGGTGCCCTCAAGGAATTAACGCTGACAACAAATGGCAGCCAGTTGCACAGATTTGCTGAAGATCTTTTTAGAGCTGGCGTAAGACGTATAAATATTTCTATTGATACTCTAAATGAGGAAAAGTTTGCCAAAATTACACGGTGGGGAAAACTTGAAAATGTCTTACGCGGTATTGATGCTGCACTAGCAGTGGGCCTGAAAGTTAAGCTGAATACTGTTGCACTTAAAGATTTCAACGAGAATGAGCTTTTTGATCTCGCAGAATTCTGTGCCAGGCGGAATATGGATTTGACATTTATCGAAGTAATGCCGATGGGCGATCTAGGGCAAGAAGACCGTGTCGGCCAATATTGGGCTTTGAGTGATTTGCAAACCCAATTGGCGAGCCGTTACACTTTAACAAATTTGCCAGATCGCACCGGAGGTCCTGCGCGTTATATTAAACTGGAAGAAACGGGTCAGAGGGTTGGCCTAATAACCCCACTAACTCACAATTTCTGTGAAAGCTGCAACCGAGTACGGGTGACGTGTACTGGTGAAATCTTTACTTGTTTGGGACAGGAGGGCAGTGCTGATTTACGTGGTCCGCTCCGTTCATCAGAAGGCAACAAGATACTAGAGAATGCAATCAGAGGAGCAATTAGCTCTAAACCTAGAGGTCATGATTTTGACTACTCACGCGGTAACGAAGGTGGCAAAATGACCCGCCATATGAGCCACACAGGCGGTTAATCCGCCTGCAGGCTTTCAATCAAACGATCGAGCATTTTCTCACCAGCCGTAAACTCAGACAATTCAATGAACTCATCCGGCTGATGCGCTTGCGCAATATTGCCCGGGCCACAAATCACAACTGAGAAACCTCTATTTTGAAAATGTCCCCCATCCGTGCCGTAAGCCACAGTGTGGCTCCCATTATCACCAGTCAATCTACGCGCCAAAGCTTCGGCTAGGCCTTCCACTTCTGGAACAACTGCGGGTCCAGGCATAATATTGATATGAAAAAAACTATCCGGATGAACCGCTTGCATTTCAGCTTCGATAATTGCCAATTCTACTCTGATTTTAGCATACCAGTCCTCTGGATTTTCATCCCCAACACAACGCAAGTCAATCGAGAAATAACAGTCTTTCGCAGTAATATTATTAGCTGTTCCACCATTAATTTGCCCGACGTGTAATGTTGTGAAAGGGGGGTCATACAAAGCCGCAATATCTGAGGGATTCTTAGCTTGGCTCTCTATATTCTGAAGTCTCACCCATTCTACAAACCGTGAAGCGCACATAACCGCTGATACACCCTCGTGCAGACGCGACGAATGTACCTCATAGCCACGCACGTGAAACTGTAGGTCATCACAGCTCTTATGGCCCGTCACCACTTGCATCTCAGTTGGTTCCCCAACAATAACGGCATCGACCTTTGCAAAATTATCCAAAAGGCAGTTGGCAACATCAGGCGCTCCCAATAAGCCGACTTCTTCATCGCGCGAAAGAGCAAACTGTAATGGCCGCTTTAGGTCAAGAGACTTGCCCTTAACAAGTGCCGCAATTGCGAGTGCTACAAAACCTTTCATATCGCATGTACCGCGGCCATAAAGACGATTATCTTTCTCAACCACTGCCCAAGGATTGGTAGACCAATCTTGGCCCTCAACAGGTACAACATC
The DNA here is from genome assembly GCA_905182425.1 of uncultured Planktomarina sp. Lineage (GTDB taxonomy): Bacteria > Pseudomonadota > Alphaproteobacteria > Rhodobacterales > Rhodobacteraceae > Planktomarina. Next base: position 20,287 of record CAJJBP010000027.1, read on the forward strand.
CGAATGACCGGACATAGCGGCACCACCCGCCACGTCGGGCCCAACTTGAGCTACCAATCCGGCTTTGGTTCCCTCCTCATTAGGAATTATCACACTGTCGATACCATGCGATGATAAATAGTCTCGGACAAAATAAATAAGGTCTAAATTACTATCAGAGCTTACGGTGGGAAATGAAACTAATCGGTTTAACAATTGGCGTGGAGAAAGTAGTTCTATCATGCTCAGCATTAACTCCTGTTACCTTCAATGCGTCAAGACGTTTTCAGATCAACTTGGCAAACGTCGACGAATGCGACGTAGGGCAAAAACGACACCAAAAATAACAAACGGTACAATAGAAGCAGCAACAATACTTTTGGGAATATTGAAAATATCAGCTACTGGAAGAAAGACATAAACCATCAACGCAGTTGCATAATAACTGATTGCGACAACGGAGAGGCCTTCAACCGTTTTTTGCAATTTCAATTGTAAATCAGCTCGTTTATTCATGCTTTCCAAAAGTTCTTGGCTTTCGCTTTGCCGTTCAACATCGACGCGAGTGCGAAGAAGATTTCCAGTTCGGATAGCTCGCGCAATCAAATCCTGCAACCGACCATCCATTGCCTGCACGGTGCGCATGGAGGGATCAAAACGCCTCATCATGAATTCGCGAAACGATTGCAAACCTTCGAATTGCCGCTCACGTAAAACTTCAATGCGCTGATTTACGATAGCAGCGTAGGCTTTGCTTGCGGAAAATCGATAGTTAACTCGTGCAGAGAGTCCCTCTAAATTCGCCGAAATACCTAAAAGGTCATGCAGGTTTTTTTCTGCTGAAACATCCTCTTTTCTCAAGTCGGCAACTAAATCAGCTAATTGGGAGTCCACACGTGAAAGGTCTTTTGATAATTTTCTAGCCTCAAACAGTCCCAGCATCGACATACTTTTGTATATTTCAATTTCATTGAGCCTCTGGATAATGCGGCCAATACGGCGTGGACCAGTGCTAGGATCGGCAAATAAGGCAAACCTCAGGTTCCCAGAAGCATCAGTACGGTAATCTCCAGCAATCACTGCGGCGTCGTCTAATACACGACTTACGGAAAGGCTTTCAGGCTCAAACCATGACTTTAAAGAAAGTTGAATAGCTTTAGTGTCAGTACATTCTTCGATGCGGATCGCGCAAGAGGACAGCTTTACGCCTGGAATTTTGCTCATCCAATCAGTCGGAAACACTTCAAACTCGGACCCATCAAACGGAGATTTTCCTAGATCATCAAGGATAGCGGTATAGGTCGTGAATTCGCTATGACTTTCCCAGCTTAACCAAACTCCACCACTTTTTTCTGAAAAATGTGATGCACCAGGGGTCGGATGCGCTAATCCAAAATAGTCTAATAATTTTAGTAAATGTGCCCATTCAGCCGCAGCATCACGTGATTGAGGGCCTTCCGGGGGTGTAAAAGCAAAAAATGCGGCCCGTGCAGGTGCTGTAACGACCGGAAAAGGCCGTGCATGGAGTTCGTCAATCGCGTCTCTTCTCAAAGCGTGGTCTATTCCGTTTGGCATATATAACCCCTAAACTATCAGATTTTTGAGCACATTACGTTTAGTTGGGGCTGGTTTAAAAAAACTCACTATAACCAACCTAAACACAACACAGTTTCCTCATCGTTAATCAATCATTGGCAAAAGCCGGTCCAAAGATTCTTTTGCATCACCATAAAACATCCTTGTATTCTCCTTAAAGAATAATGGATTTTCGATACCAGAATAACCAGTGCCCTGCCCGCGTTTCGAGACGAATACTTGTTTTGCCTTCCAACACTCCAAAACCGGCATCCCAGCAATGGGACTATTTGGATCATCTTGCGCCGCGGGATTAACAATATCATTTGAGCCAATAACGATAGCTACGTCAGTTTTAGGAAAATCATCGTTTATTTCATCCATTTCCATAACAATATCATATGGCACTCGGGCTTCAGCCAAAAGGACGTTCATATGTCCAGGCAGTCTGCCAGCAACCGGATGGATTGCAAAACGTACTTGTTTGCCTTTAGCTCGCAGTTTTCTAACCAACTCAGAAACCGACTGTTGAGCCTGCGCAACTGCCATACCGTAACCAGGAATAATAACGATACTATCAGCTTCATTTAACGCACTAGCAACTCCATCAGCTTCGATAGCTATTTGCTCGCCTTCGACTTCCATCTGCGGACCTTTTGTGCCTCCAAAGCCGCCCAAAATAACAGACACAAAGTTTCTATTCATAGCCTTGCACATGATATAGCTTAGGATTGCGCCAGACGAGCCGACTAGTGCACCTACAACAATTAGAAGATCATTGCCCAAAGTAAACCCAATCGCAGCCGCCGCCCAACCAGAATATGAATTGAGCATAGAAACAACGACTGGCATATCAGCTCCTCCAATTCCCATGATCAAATGCCAACCAATAAAGCCTGCGATGATCATGACGGCGACCATAGTCCAAACACCCGCCCCACCAGTGTACAGGACACCAAGACCAATGGCGGCAATCAAAGCCAAAGCATTCAACACATGCCCCCCCGGTAATTTGAAAGGCGTACCACTCAAACGTCCTGCCAATTTACCAAAGGCCACAATAGAACCAGTGAATGTAACGGCACCAATGAAAATACCTAAAAAGACCTCAATCTTCAAAATAGTGATCTCAACAGCGTTTTTTGATGCTAATTTCTTAGCAAAGCCTGTTAACTCGTTCAGGTCGGCATTTGACGCTAGCAATCGGCTTACTTTTTCTAGCTCGAATTCAGCGTTAAGACCTATGAAAACAGCAGCTAACCCGACAAAGCTGTGCAAAGCTGCAACTAATTGGGGCATTTCTGTCATTTCGACTCGTTTAGCGACAATCAGCCCTAAGACAGCGCCAATCGTGATCGTAATTACAATAATGATATAATTACCGACGCCAGGTCCAAAAACCGTTGCAAACATAGCCAAAGCCATACCTACGATCCCATACCAGACGGCCCTTTTAGCACTTTCCTGATTGGAAAGACCGCCCAAAGACAAAATGAACAAAACTGCAGCCGCGATATAAGCAGCAGATGTAATACCATTAGAAAGCATGATCTGATCCCCGCCTTAAGATTTCTGGAACATGGCTAGCATACGGCGTGTGACCATAAACCCACCAACGATGTTGATTGTAGCAATAAGCACCGAAATTCCTGCTAAAAACCAAACAATAAAACTCCCAGATCCAATCTGGAGCAAAGCACCCACAACCACTATTCCGGAGATCGCGTTGGTTACGGCCATCAAAGGTGTATGCAACGCATGTGCCACCCCCCAAATGACTTGAAACCCAATGAAACAAGCCAAGGCAAAGACAATGAAATGCTGCATAAAACTTGCTGGCGCATAAGCCCCCAATAATAAAATTAATGCGCCACCCACAGCCAGCAGGCTATATTGTTGCCTTGTCGCTTTTCGGAATGACGCTTCTTCTTCCGCCTTTAATTCTTCAGTGGATTTAACAACTGCAGCCTGTTGAGGCTTTGCTGCTATCGCTTGGACCTTCGGTGGTGGGGGAGGGAATGTTATCTGCCCCTTATGCGTAATCGTGGCCCCACGGATAACATCATCTTCCATATCATGAACGATGGCTCCGTCTTTCTCTGGGGTGAGATCTGCCACCATATGACGAATGTTGTTTGCATATAAGGTACTAGCTTGCGCCGCCATTCGGCTAGGAAAGTCAGTGTACCCAATGATAATTACACCATTTGCAGTCACAATTCGTTCATCCATTTTGGTTAGCTTACAGTTACCACCCTTTTCCGCGGCTAAATCAATGATTACAGAGCCAGGTTTCATGCTGGCAACCATATCAGGGGTCCATAACTCTGGCGCTTCACGGTTCGGGATCAAAGCGGTTGTAATAACGATATCTATATCCGGAGCGATTTCACGAAATTTAGCTAACTGAGCAGCTGCAAATTCAGGCGACGACACAGGCGCATAGCCCCCTGTCGTAGCGCCATCTGCTTGGTCTTCGTCAAAATCAAGAAAGACAAATTCAGCCCCCATGGATTCGACCTGTTCCGCCACCTCCGGACGCACGTCAAAAGCATAGGTAATTGCACCCAAAGATGACGAAGTTCCAATCGCTGCAAGTCCAGCAACACCAGCACCTACTACGAGTACCTTAGCGGGAGGAACTTTTCCCGCTGCTGTGACTTGCCCCGTGAAAAACCGACCAAAGTGATTACCAGCTTCGATCACCGCCCGATAGCCTGCAATATTGGCCATGGATGACAGAGCATCCATTTTTTGAGCTCTACTTATCCGCGGGACCATATCCATTGCGATTAAACTGGCCTCTTTCGTTTGGGCCATCTCCATCAAAGCTATGTTCGAGCCTGGGTTAAAGAATGAAATAAGAGTTTTCGAAGAATCAAGCCTCTTAATTTCCGCCATAGTTGGAGGGCGTACTTTCGTGATGACATCACATTCTTTCGTCAGTGCTGCCGCAGTGGATATGATAGCCACACCAACTGCTTTATAGTCTGCGTTGGAAAACCCAGCGGAGAGACCTCCGTTCTTTTCAATAAAACATGTATGGCCCAGCTTTTGAAGCTGTGCAGCACTTTCGGGTGTCAGGGCAACACGCTGTTCACCCTCAAAAATTTCTTTGAGTGTACCTATTTTCAAAATTCTAGTCCTTTCATAACGCAGCTTCTCACCCTTGGGAATTCTATTACGTAACCAGACCTAACCTCCGCAACAATATTGCGCAACCAATCTAGGCTGGCCTAATTAACAAAAAAATGAGTATGATTTGTCGATATTACATATTAGGAAAAAAAAGTGATACTCACGGGGAAAAAAGCAGTCGTAACAGGCGGCGGAACAGGAATTGGCTTAGCAATTGCAAAAGTTTTAGCCATGCAAGGCTGCCGTGTTGCTATCACCGGAAGACGAGAAGAAGTGCTGAATGAAGCATGTAAGTCTTTTGGAGGAATATGTGTTAAAATGGACGTGGCCGATGAAGTGTCAGTTGTAAAAGGAATGCAACATATTGCCGACCAATTTGGGGGTATCGATATTTGCGTTGCAAACGCCGGGATTGCTGAGGGTCAAAACATACGAAATTCTAACTTTGAATTTTGGCGTAAAATTATGGCAATCAACCTTGATGGCGCATATTTGACGATAAGGGAATCTCTACGCCACATGCAAATGAAAGAGTGGGGACGCATTATTGCTATTTCTTCCATTGCAGGTGTTCGCGGCCTCAAGGGTGCTCATGCCTATAGTGCATCAAAACATGGTGTGATTGGTATGATCAGGTCGCTGTCTGCAGATCACGCCAAATTCCCGGTTACCTTCAACGCGATTTGCCCTGGTTATGTGGACACGGACATCATAGCAAAAAATACAGCTAGTATTTCAGAAAGAGCGCAAGTCACGCATGATGAAGCCCGAGCAATGATGGTAAACCTAAATCCACATGGTCGTTTAATAACTTCGCAAGAGGTAGCGTCGGCCGCATTATGGATGTGTAGCTCGGGATCAGGAAGTTTTGATGGACAAGCCCTAGAAATCTCAGGTGGTCAATTATAAATATGCTCTAATGGTTTTGCTGCATGCCATGTTCGAACAGCTTCTCCAAACGCATCAAATAGAGGACGAGAAACAGGGTCCGTGCTGGCGCAGTATTCAGGATGCCATTGAACGCCGAGACCAAAGCCCTTCGCATCACGTACATAAATCGCCTCTGGTGTTCCATCAGCTGCTCGGCCATCAATAACAATTTGAGAACCAGGCTCGCGTATCCCCTGCCCGTGCAATGTGTTTGTACGCACTACATCAGATCCAAAGATCCGGGAAAAAATACCGCCTGGAGTGAGTTTCACATCATGACGTAGCGCAAATTTTTCAGCAATTGTTCCATCTGGGGGCATGCGGTGATTATCTCGGCCGGGTAGGTCTCGTATTTCCGGGTGCAGACACCCTCCCATCGCAACATTCATCTCTTGGAAGCCTCGACAAATCGCAAGGTATGGCTGTCCACGTGTGATCAAAGCACGAAGTAAAGGAAGCGCTAAAGCGTCTCGTAATTCGTCCATATCGCCGTGTGCATCCGAAAGAGTTTCGCCATACTCTTTGGGATGAATATTAGGTCGGCCACCTGTAAAAATGAAACCATCACAGACTTCCATTAAATCATCAATCGGCGCAAGATCTTTGTTTGGAGGCACAACCAAAGGCAAAGCATTACATACCTCGCGGACGGCAACAGCAGTCATATCGCCAGCAGCGTGTACAAGATATTCGTCGTTAATAAGGTGATGATTGCCTATGATGCCAATAACGGGACGGGGCATATTGCCTCTTTCAGTCTATAATTTCATAAAAAGTATAAACCGCGCCAGTATGAGTTCACCAGTTTTTTTAAGCCTCAAAACAAAAAAAACTCGACATCAAATCGCAGAAGGACTTGTTTTGTTTCGTATCGGAAAATTCAATCAACCTTCCCCAGTAAGACCCGCTAATTCAATACCTGCAAGAGCTACAATTGAATAGTGGTCAGAACTGTCACCCGTGACACCTACCGCTCCAATGACTTGGCCTTTTTTATCCCTAACAAGAACGCCCCCTGGCACTGGGACAACCTTACCTCCAAAAACGCCATTTATAGCTTCCATGAAGTAGGCCTGCTGTTCAGCACGAGCCATTTGTGCAGTCCCAGCCATCCCCAGCATTATACTGCCGTAAGCTTTGCCATTTGCAATTGCGAAACGCCCCGGTGCAGCACCATCTTGACGTTCAAATGAAATCACATGGCCACCTGCATCCAGAACAACAACAGACAGCGGCTTCAACTCGAGCTCCGCACCTCTTCTCAACGAGCCTCAGATAATAGTTTTTGCTTTGCGTAAAGAAATTTCAGCCATCAATACTCTCCTTATATTATAAAATAATTTCGTAGTTTTTCAGATTATAATTTTAAGAATGCGTTAACTCTGCAACGATTTCAACTGAAGGCGACGACCATGCAAGACGGGCTCAGTATAGCCAGATGGTTGTAAACGGCCCTCAAAAACCAAATCACAAGCAGCTTTAAAGGCAAGGCCATCAAAATTTGGCGCCATCGCGATATATTCAGAATCACCCGCGTTTTGTCCATCAACCACAGCAGCCATTTTCTTCATTGCAGCCATAACCCTTTGGGGATCAACCACGCCGTGATGCAACCAGTTAGCCAAAGCTTGTGATGAAATCCGACACGTCGCGCGGTCTTCCATCAAACCAACATTATGAATGTCTGGAACTTTAGAACAGCCAACGCCTTGATCGACCCAGCGGACGACATACCCAAGAATACCCTGAGCATTATTTTCTAACTCTTGCACCAATTCGTCTGGCGCCCAATTAGTTCCCTGTGCAAGCGGCAATGTGAGCAAGTCATTTAAGCTGCCCCTTGCACCTTTGGCACGGAGCCCATCTTGAACCGACATTACATCAACCTCGTGATAGTGCGTGGCATGCAAGGTCGCCGCTGTTGGGCTGGGAACCCAAGCGCATGTTGCACCAGATTTTGGGTGCCCAATTTTTTGGGCGAGCATATCGCCCATCAAATCAGGCATTGCCCACATACCTTTACCTATCTGCGCTTTTCCTTGCAGGCCACAGGCAAGGCCGATGTCAACGTTGCGATCCTCATAAGAGTTAATCCAAGGTGTCATCTTCATTTGACCCTTCGGGATCATAGGGCCAGCTTCCATAGAGGTATGGATTTCGTCACCCGTACGGTCCAAAAATCCAGTGTTGATAAACGCAACACGCTGCTTTGGCCGCGTGTATGCAGGCTTTGAGATTTACACTCGTGCGGCGTTCTTCGTCCATGATGCCAAGTTTCACAGTATTTTGTGGCAATCCCAAAATTCGCTCAACCGAGGAGAAAATCTCATCAGCAAAGGCGACTTCAACTGGGCCATGCATTTTGGGTTTTACAACATATACTGAGCCATGAAGTGAGTTGCCGCCGTCGCGGTTTAAATCATGCATTGCAATCATGGTGGTACAAAGTGCATCTAGTAGACCTTCGCCAATCTCATGACCATCACGGTCAGTAACAGCAGGATTGGTCATCAAATGCCCCACGTTTCGTACAAGCATCAAAGCGCGGCCCTTAAGGCTAACTTGTTTTTCAGCTTTAAAGCAGGTCTTATCAGCGTTCAAAACACGTTCAAAAACTTTTCCGCCCTTTTGAACGCTCTCACGCAGATCCCCTCGCATTAGGCCCAGCCAATTTGTGTAAGCAAGGACTTTGTCTGGCGCATCAACGGCTGCAACACTGTCTTCACAGTCCATGATCGCAGAAACTGCACTTTCCAAAAAAATATCGTCCATATCGGCCTTATCGCCCGCACCAATATTGCCAGATACATCAATTTGAATAGCAATATGCAGGCCATTTTTTTGCAAGACAACCTCAGACAATGCGCCACCAGAAGACACATTCATACCGACGTATTGCTCCACATCCGCCAAAGCAGGAACTAAAGCATTTTCAACGATAGAATACCCGGTCACATCCGCATGCGAGCCCTGCGCCAAAGGGACCACTTTATCCAAATAAGATTTAGCCCAAGTAATAACCCGTGCCCCGCGTGCTGCATCGTAAGCGATGTCAGCGGGAAGATCTCCCATCACATCAGTTCCATAGAGGGCGTCATAAAGGCTACCCCAACGAGCGTTTGCCGCATTCAATGCGTACCGTGCATTCATAATCGGGACGACCAATTGTGGCCCTGGAATAGATGCAATTTCAGGGTCTACGTTTTCAGTGGTAATCTCAAAATCCTCAGGATCAGGAACAAGATAACCAATTTCTTTGAGAAATGCTTTATAAGCCACAGCGTCATGATCTTGGCCACGTCGCTCTATGTGCCAGCCGTCGATTTTGGCCTGTATTGATGTGCGTTTTGCAACAAGTGATCTATTTTTCGGGCCCAAGTCATGTGCAAGCTCTGCCAACCCCCCCCAAAATTGATCAGGTCTTACGTCCAGTCCAGTTAGAGCTTTATTTTCGATAAATTCAAACAATTCATTGGCAACAGAAAGGCCGGCAACTGCGGTTCGTTGGGACATTTTAAGAAACTCCGTAAGATTTGAGAGCGTTTAACAACAACCCCTGCGAGATCTTTAAGTAACTTCCACACACTTAACAGGCAAGTCGAATTGGTAATTGTTAAATACCAATTTAAAAACAAAGTTTCACAAAATACAAAAACTGAAATTAAATCGTTCCTAATCATTTCAACTCAGCGCTTAGAGGAGTACGAACAGGAAAATTTTACTTGGAGCTTTCTCATGACATCGCAAGACGATCAGACTATTTACCTCTCGCGCTACCAACCTCCTGCGTTTTTAGTTAATCATGTATCATTGGAGTTCGTGTTACACCCAACAGCCACACGTGTCCGCTCAACCATTAAATTTCAGAGAAACCCAGAAAGCCTGGCGACAGAATTCTTTCTGCATGGTGAAGAGCTGACTTTAATTTCTGCCATGATTAATGGCGTAGCTGTCACACCTGAGGTGACACCCCAAGGGTTGACTTGTGACGTTCCATCCGACGCGTTTACATGGCAAGCGGAAGTTGAAATTAATCCGAGCTCAAACAGTGCATTATCAGGACTTTATATGTCCAATGGCATATTTTGTACGCAATGCGAAGCCGAGGGCTTTCGCCGCATAACATTTTATCCGGACAGACCAGATGTCATGGCAACCTTCGATGTGGCGATTGAGACTGATCTTACACACGCTCTATCCAATGGAGAACCTTTAGGGCAACAGGGGATCGTTACACGTTGGCGAGATCCGTGGCCAAAGCCTGCCTATCTATTCGCATTGGTCAGCGGAGAATTCGAAGTTTTCTCTGACAAATTTAAAACAGCATCTGGCAAACCTGTCGATCTCAATATCTACGTGCGGGATGGGGACCGCACTAAATGTGGCTTCGCAATGCAATCCCTTAAAACCAGTATGACATGGGATGAGGAAGTCTATGGTCGTGAGTATGACCTTAGCGTATTCAATATCGTGGCTGTCGATGACTTCAATATGGGGGCTATGGAAAACAAAGGTCTCAATATTTTCAACTCCTCAGCTGTACTCGCCAGTCCAGAGACATCTGTCGATGCGAATTTCGAACGCATTGAAGCAATAATTGCCCATGAATATTTCCATAACTGGACCGGAAACCGCATCACCTGCAGAGACTGGTTCCAGCTTAGCCTCAAAGAGGGCCTAACCGTTTTCCGAGACCAGCAATTCAGCGCCGACATACGCGGCGCCGATATATGCAGGATCGCAGATGTAGAAGCACTCCGTGGGCGCCAGTTTAGGGAAGACAACGGCCCACTCTCCCACCCTGTCCGACCCGAAAGCTTCGTCGAAATCAATAATTTTTATACGGCCACAGTCTATGAAAAAGGCGCTGAGCTGATCCGAATGATGAAAACTCTCGTAGGAGATGATGCCTACAAAATGGCACTGGACTTGTACTTTGACCGCCACGACGGACAGGCTTGCACTATTGAAGAC